>NZ_CAXBKP010000006.1:0-306263 GCF_963976445.1 uncultured Gimesia sp.
CGGTTGACAGCGTCAGGTCTTGACGCTGCGCGTCATGCCTGACGCACAATAAAAAGAACGGTCTCATAAAGACCGTTCTTTTGCCAAGCTTAAGGGAGTAGTGTATTTTGTTGAATATTTAGCCTGACACCGAACGAGTTATTTTGATGAAATCTCGTAATCGAGCGTGCCCCCTGGCGCGCTTACTGTCGCCACCGTAAGATTCATCTCCCGATTGGGATTTGTGAACTTCTCCGGGAGTAATTGAGTCGCTCCCACATCAGCTGCATCTTTCCCTTCTGGAATAGGACTACCATCGGGGAGTCCTATTTTCGAGAAGGTCACGATATATTCTCCCTCTTCAACACCAGACTGATTACTGCGGTGTGTCAGCGCATATTTTCCCTGGTTGTCGGTCACACCATAACCGCCTGTCCCTCCCGTTTTATTACTGGGATTAAAGATGACAGTAATGTTCGCTGTTGGCTTCCCGTCAAGTTTTACTGTTCCTGTTACCGGAATTAATACTTCAGGTACCTCAGGAGAGTGACTACTACAACCAGTCATCATTCCTATCATCACTAAAATAATCGCAAGATTTCGATTCGATTTCAGCATACTCTCTTCTTTCAGTAAGAACGTTTCAACGCATAACCTGATCTCTGTGAATCAGTAGTAAGCGATAACAAGAGACCATCACATTAAGTAGCTCAGTAGATCGAACACACAACCTGAGAAATGCATCCCCTGAGCGGATTTTCACCGCGGGGAATACAGACTCATTCATGCTGTTACTTAAAATTCGCCGATTACTTTTCCATCTGCGATGTTCGCTAGATTGCTACGGGTGGTTGCATCAATATTTTCGCTGATGAACCGCACAGCTCCGTCCCCCATCAAAACATGCATGCCACCAACATGTGTACTACCTGGGTCTCCCCATTCTCCAAGTCGTCCTGCTTGATATTGAGCCATCGCAGGAGACCTCCAAGTACAACAACGAAACTCATTGATTCCACGACTTGATTTCAAATTGGTTCCCAATCCCACATGTGAGGCGGCAGCCCATGATTGGCATTCACCGTCATCGACATCCAGAGTCGTCTCAGCAACGGCAACCGTATTACTTGTTCCATCTTTGATATCACGAACCTTGCAGTTCGAGTTGATGCCAAACATGGCTCGCGCCGTCTTGCCTTCACTAGTCCAGAAGTTACAGCCGCCTGTATCATGTGCGTTAGTCACACTGAAGCCATAACTGGTCCGGGCGGAGTTGGCAGCACCTGTTCCATAAGCGGAACTTGCAGGAGCGAAACGTGCGCCACCATCATCAGAAGGGCAAATCAAAATCGGTATAATGTTAGTTCCTAACACGGCATTTCCGCTGGCAACAGCTCCCCCTCCGGCCAGAGGATTGGAAGTATTGGCCGTATCCCTGCGATCTCCGGAAGCAGCACTGAAATTATACTGATTGTATAATGGTGCCTGGTCCATGAAGGGAAGCAGATAAAGCCAACCAGTGTGGTTCGTGACGAGAGCACCAGTGCCTGCGTCACACGTACCGGGATTTGCGGTAGCGTAAGGAAACACCCGATGTGTATCATGATAGTTATGTAAAGCTAATCCAATCTGTTTCAGATTATTTTTACACGTCGATCTTCTGGCTGCTTCACGCGCCTGCTGTACTGCAGGAAGTAATAAGGCAATCAGAATAGCAATGATGGCGATCACCACTAGCAGCTCAATGAGCGTAAACCCTTTTCTACGATGGATGGGTAAAGACACAGAAATCTCCTCAAGTAATAAAAGAAATCATGACATGGATTGTGCCAAAACAGAGACCTTTGATCAGATACTGGCATTAAGCACCGCCAGACATCAGGCTGTAATGGCGAACAAACAAGATAAGTATTTCTCTAATTAGCAAGCGGTGTGCCAACTGTTGAAACTGATCCGGTCCAGAGGGTGTCTCTTTACATATTGTCCGTTATTAAACAACCTTATAAATTTTTTGCTTGAAAAATTGGGGGCGTGTTCAGAATTCCGGATGCTTGAATAATAGATGTAAGCGCTATCACTGTTGCTCTCTATTTGGGCAGCAGAGAATGGAGACCTGTCCCAATAGGCACATCAACCTTTTGAACAGTACGACAACCGCATTGCATTCGGTGTATCTCTAGACATAACATACAGCAGACCAGTGAATTGCCGAATTCATTTTCAAGCTGAGTCCCGATACTTCAACAACATAAGTCGAATACAAAAGTATGTCCGTCAATCAAATTCCTGCTGTTTCTTTAGGCCCCTATCAACTGCCATCGCCGTTATTTCAAGCAGCGCTGAGCGGTTATAGCGATTACCCGATGCGCGTGATCGCTGCCAGACTAGGCGCCGCCTATACCCTCTGTGAAGTCATGATCGACCGCATGATCGTGCAATCGAAACAAGGTAAACAGCACTCGATGATGTACTGTCATCAGGACGAATTTCCCGTCGGTGGTCAGCTGATGGGCTCAGAGCCGGAAGATTTCGGACCTGCCGCACAAAGGCTGGTTGAAGCTGGCTTTCATGTGATCGATATCAACTTCGGCTGTCCTGTCAAAAAAGTTCTGAGTCGCTGTCGGGGAGGCTATCATCTGGGTCAGCCAGAAGTCGCGTTGGATATTATTTCCCGCGTGCGAGACGTGGTACCCGATCAGATTCCCGTCACTTTAAAAATGAGACGAGGCATCGACGACACCGCAGAATCGGAAGACAATTTTTTTCGCATCCTTGATGGCGCTTATGAACGCGGGCTGGCTGCGATCACCGTGCATGGACGAACCGTACATCAAAAATACGTCGGCCCCAGTAACTGGGAATTTCTCAAACAAGTCAAACAGCACGCAGGCTCCAAAATAGTCATTGGCAGTGGCGACCTGTTCTCGCCGCAGGCCTGTATCGATATGCTCCACATGACGCGCGTCGATGGCGTTTCCATCGCCCGCGGTGCAATTGGTAATCCCTGGATCTTTCAGCAAACGGCTGACCTGCTCCGCGATCAACCAATCTCCCCGCCGGATATCCACGAACAACGAGCCGTGATCACCGAACATTTTGAACTGGGACGCACGTTTTATGGAGAGAAAAAAGTCTGCAATACGATGCGCAAGTTCGGCATCTATTATTCCGAACTCCATCCCCAGCGAACTGAGGTTCGCAAAGCGTTTATCGCCGTAAAAACGTCAGAACAGTGGTTGCAGGTGTTAGAACAATGGTATCACAATAATGCACCGGGTATTTTCCCGCCCGTGGAACAACCCAATCCACTCTCTATAGAAGCACCAGCAACCTGAGTCTGCTACACGACACAATCGACTCTGTGACACTGCTAATAGAAGGCAGCGTCACACGCGTTTCCCCCATATCCGCAACAAAAGCAATCGGATTAAAGCGACTGGATCAAATCTAGCCGACATTCCAATCCTACCGATTAGCCCCGTTATGCCTATCAAAGCTTAATGTGAATCAACCAACCAAGATTCGAGGGGTTTCACTCAATTATATTTTGACTGTCTTCAATCCCAACGTAGAGTTTGAAAATTCTTGTTTTTAAAAGATGAACGATCCTTCCAAGCGCTTTGTGATTCACCAGTTATCATTTGAAGGCCTCACGTTAAATGTCCCATGAGTTAACAACCAATACAATTTGGGTGCTGACCTGTACCAGTCTTGTGTTTCTGATGCAGGCTGGCTTTTGTTGTCTGGAATCTGGTCTCTCTCGATCAAAAAACAGCATTAACGTGGCTACCAAAAACGTAGTGGATTTTTTCATCGGCGCTTTGATTTTCTGGTTGTTCGGCTACGGCTTAATGTTCGGCAGTTCCTACTATGGATTGATCGGAACGTCACAATTTGCGTTCGAAGACAACAGCCCCGCGCACTGGCCTACCGTTGTTTTCTTATTTCAACTTGTTTTCTGTGGCGCAGCAATGACCATCTCGTCCGGCGCTGTTGCCGAACGCATGCGTTTCCGATCCTATCTCATCCTGGCAGTTGGCATTGGCGCTGTTGTTTACCCTCTGTTTGGACACTGGGCCTGGGCAAAAGACATCTCTGGAGCACCGGCGGGATGGCTCGGAAAACTGGGGTTCATTGACTTTGCTGGCTCCAGTGTCGTGCATTCGGTCGGTGCGTGGTCTGCGCTGGCTGCTGTTCTGATACTCGGCCCGCGCACGGGGCGGTTTTCCAAAAAATTCAACCAGTCGCGATTCTCATCCAGTAATCTTCCTCTGGCCGCTTTGGGATTTTTAATTCTCTGGTTTGGATGGTTTGGATTTAATGGCGGAAGCACACTTGCTTTGAATGGTGAAGTGCCCTCGATCATCCTGAACACAATCCTGGCAGGGATTGCAGGGGGAGTCTGTGCTCTCACCTGGGAGTTGATCTCATCGAAACAAATCTCCGTCGAAAAGATTTTTAACGGGTCACTGGCAGGACTCGTTGCGATTACAGCATCCTGCAACGCGGTGTCGTATCCCAGCGCGCTGCTCATCGGTGGCATCGCCGGCATTGTCATGCTGGTCTCCTTGTCTCTATTAGAAAATCGATTTAAGGTCGACGATGTCGTGGGAGCGATTCCCGTACATGGTTTTGCCGGAGCCTGGGGAACTTTGGCGGTAGCTCTGTTTGCAGATGTCGAGTTATTTCAAGACGGCGTCTCCCGCATACATCAGTTAGGAATTCAAGCACTCGGTGTTGCCGTCTGCTTCATCTGGACCTTCGGGTTCATCTGGGTTTTCATGTCAATCCTGAATCGCTTCATGCCAATTCGCGTGACTGTTGAAGATGAAAAAATTGGACTGAATGTGGCGGAACACGGTGCTTCTACCGAGTTACACAGTCTGCTGGAAACGATGATTGCCCACGAAAATGGTGACAATTCCTTAAGGGCAGAAGCAGATAACTACACCGAAGCAGGAATCGTCGGCCATCAATACAATCGAGTGCTGGATGCGCAGGAAATCCTGTTATCCGATGTCAAAGATCGCGAACTGCGATATCGCTCGATCATGGATAATGTGATGGATGCGATCATTACCATCAACCTGGAAGGAAGAATCGAAGAATTTAATCTGGGCGCAGAACATCTATTCGGGTATCTGAACCACGAAGTCGTCGGGCAAAACATTAATTTGCTCATCCCTCCTCTACATCAGAATATTCAACATGAATACGCCGAGGGGGACCTCAACCCACAGCTGGTACGGGCCATCGGATCCCGGCAGGAAATCGTGGCGCAGCGAAATGATGGGTCTACTTTTCCGGCAGAACTCGCCGTCAGCTCCGTGGTCCTGGCAGATCGGGAAATCTTTACTGGCATTATCCAGGATATCAGCGAACGTAAAGAATATGAGCGATCTTTAAACGAAGCCCGCAAACGGGCGGAAGCAGCCAGTGAAGCAAAAAGTGAATTCCTGGCCAATATGAGCCATGAAATCCGGACCCCCATGACGGCCATTCTGGGTTTCACCGATATCCTGCTCGGCAATCTTCAAAATAAAGAGGACGTTGAAGCGGCCAACATTGTGAAACGTAATGGTGAATTTCTCATCGGAGTGATTAATGATATTCTCGACCTCTCAAAAATCGAAGCCCGCAAAATTGAACTGGAACAGGTCCGCATCAACACCCAGGAAATCATTTCAGACATCGCATCACTCATGCAGGTCAAGGCCGATTCCAAAGGTCTTAAAATCATTATCTCCTTTGAAAATCCAATCCCGGAAACCATCGTCACTGACCCCACTCGTCTGCGGCAAATTCTGATTAATCTGCTTGGTAATGCCATCAAATTTACCGAAACCGGTCACGTTGAATTGCGTATCAAAACCATCAACACGGAAAATGGATTCCCACAACTTCAATTTCAAGTCATTGATACCGGTATCGGAATTTCAGAAACGGCTCTCGCTCAAATCTATCAGCCTTTCACACAGGCAGACAGTTCAACAACCAGAAAATATGGTGGCACCGGCCTGGGTTTGGCGATCTCAAAGCGACTGGCTGAAATGCTCGGGGGAAAGATACACGTTGCCAGCATCATCGACGAAGGCAGTACCTTCACGATCTCAGTCAATATCGGATCACTGGAAGGAATTCGGCTGCTGCAACTGGACGAGAACGCCATCAAGAAAATCTCGACTGAAACCAAAGATGAAAATGTGCTCAACTCAAACAGCCATCTTTCTTCAAGCCGGATTCTCATCGTGGAAGATGGTCTCGATAACCAACGCCTCATCTCGTTTCTGTTGAAAAAAGAAGGCATGCAGGTCGAGCTGGCAGATAACGGCAAGATTGGTTTTGAACAGGCGATGGCTGCTTTGGAAAACGATCAGCCTTACGATTTCATCTTGATGGATATGCAAATGCCTGTGATGGATGGTTATTCCGCGACCCGAAAACTACGTGATGCCGGCTATTCAGGGCCAATTATCGCACTCACCGCCCACGCCATGAAAAACGATATGGAAAAATGTCTCAACGCTGGCTGTAATGCCTATGCCACTAAACCCGTCGATAAACAAAAACTGCTGGAGACGATCTCGCAACTTGCAGAGCCGGAAAATCATACTGAAGAACCTCAGCTAACCGCACCAGCAAATAAATAAGACGGTTCAAGACCAAAACTGCCGATCCAGCGTACGATAATTAATGGCTTCACTAATATGCGATGCAGTGATCTGGTCGCTCTGATCCAAGTCAGCAATCGTTCGGCTGATGCGTAATATTTTATCATGCGCCCGCGCAGAAAGTCCCATTTCTTCCATCGCCGATTTCAGTAACGCCTCTGCATCGGCAGCCAGTTGACAATATTTTCTCAACTGGCGCGGCGTCATTCGACCGTTGTGTGAAGCCGATTCCTGCTGAAAACGGCGGAACTGAATCTCCCGCGCTTCCAAAACCCGTTCCCGCATCGTCGTGCTGTCTGTGCCCGCTGTTTTTTCCGAAAGATCCCGAAACGGTACTGGAGGAACTTCAATGTGAATGTCAATCCGATCCAGCAACGGACCACTGATCTTGGAAAGATAACGCTCGATTTGCATGGGATTGCAGGAACACTTTCGCCGTGGATCAGAAAGATAACCACAGGGACAAGGATTCATCGCTGCAACTAACATCACGTTCGCGGGAAATGTGACACTGCCGATCGCGCGCGAAATGGTGACTTCTCCTCCTTCGAGTGGCTGCCGGAGTACCTCCAGAGTACGTCGATTAAATTCGGGTAACTCATCCAAAAATAACAGACCATTATGCGCCAGGCTGATCTCACCAGGTGCCGGCGTGGATCCTCCTCCGACGAGCCCTGCTTCACTAATCGTATGATGAGGCGTACGAAACTGCCGCAGCATGATCAACGACTGATTGTTGGATAAACGCCCCATCGCACTGTAAATTCGCGTCGTCTCTAAACTCTCTTCCTGAGAAAGGTGAGGCAAAATTGTACTCAACCGCGAAGCCAGCAATGTCTTGCCGGTACCGGGCGCCCCGATCATTAATAAATGATGCATGCCGGCAGCAGCGACCGTGATCGCCCGTTTCGAATATTCCTGCCCCTTAACATCGCTGTAGTCAATTTCGTACTGACCATGTTCATCCAGCGCGTTCTCCCAGGAAAACTCGACTGCTTCGATCGGCAAATTTCCTGTATAAAAACCGACGGCTTCTGCCAGTGTGCCCACAGCAAATACATCCAGCCCCTCGACAACGGCTGCTTCCGCAGCATTCTGAACGGGGACCAGGATTCCCTGCTTGCCCTGCTCGCGCGCCGCAATGGCCATCGATAACGCGCCGCGAACCCGACGAATTGTGCCATCCAAGGCTAACTCTCCCACGACCGCATAATCCTGAAACCGATCCGAGGCGAGCTGCCCACTGGCAGTCAACAGCCCTAAGGCAATTGGTAGGTCGAACGAAGCGGCATCCTTGGGGAGATCCGCGGGCGAAAGATTGATCACAATTCGATCAATGGGGCGATTGTACCCGCTATTCACCAGAGCCCGTTCAATCCGATGCGTGCTCTCTTTCACCGCTGCTTCTGCCAACCCCACCAAAATGGTTTTCGGCATCGCCCCCGGAGAGATATCAACTTCCACTTCGACCGGCTTGGCGTCGATGCCAAATAAAGAATAGGTAAAGAGCTTGGCCAGCATGAGGATTTTCTTCAGTTCCAATTAACGCTTATTTTGTCCAGTATTCAATTGATCCTCACCATGCTAACCAGAATCAGAACAACAGTCCACATACCTAAAGTCGGACTATCCTGTTTTTAGGTCAAAATTTCGAGAGAATTGGAAAGAATTCCGTTGCAAACCAGTGATTTTCAACCGATTGGCTTTTTTTCATCGCAGTCTTCGACTAGAATACCCGGCCCAATACCGATAACATTCTGCAGACCTCATCAGTCAATATGTGGTCTTGATTTGAAAATCTCGAAGACCATAAAGGATAAAGTCATGGCAAAAACACAACGTAAACTGAAAAAAGCAAATCACGGTCGTCGTCCTGCCAGTGCCAAAGCACGCAAGGCCAAACGCAAGCACATCAAATTCTAATTTGATGTGGCCGGTCGCGTACGACCCACAAATACAAAAACCTCGCCCTGCGATGATCAGGCGAGGTTTTTTGCTGCGCTGTTCTGAAATGGGGATCTGAGTCGCCCGACACTAAGACAATCCCAGTCCCTGCAAATCGGCATCATGAATCTGAGCAGTTTTGATCGCGTCTTTTAATTTCCCGACCACAAAATGCTTATGGTTGGCGACTGACTGTTCTGAAATCTGTAACTGTAATGCGACCTCTTTATTCGCCTTCCCTGAAACAAACAACTGCTCAATGCATTGCAGCCGCTCATACTCCCCATTTTTGATCCAGGATAAGATTAATTCCTGCAGGCTCTCACAAATGATCTGCTCTTCTTTGGATTTGCGTTCTTTACTTCGCGCCAGGCTGGATGCCACTCGTGCATGACCTGCCGGCTCACGATGGTTTTCCCGTTCGCCCTTCTCGTCCGGAAACAGAGGAATCGTGGGCCGCCTGCCCTGCTTACGGAGCAAATCCGTCAACTTATGAGAGGCAATCGCAAACAGAAATGACTCTAAAGGAGTTGCAGGATCATAATTGGGCAGACTGATCAAAAACCCCAGAAACGTTTCCTGAACGACGTCTTCGCTGCTCGCCGCATTCCGCAGACGGCTATTCACAAACGCCAGCAGGCGGCCTTCAAACCGCGCAATTAACTCGGCCCAGGCGTCAGAGTCACCGGCTTTGATTTGAGAGACCAGAAGTTGGTCGGCTTCATCGATCGGCATGAATGAATCACAGACTGCTTTGAGTTGAGAAATTTCTAAGAGGCCTTATATTGTAGCCTAATGATGGGTGACTCTCAAATAAACGGCGACTCCGGCACACAGTAATGTCATCAGGCCAAAGCCACCTCCCAGCCAGGCGACCCGTTCATTCCCAATATTCTGTCTCCATTTCGTGAACAGCATCTTCCGCACGGGAGGCGAATCTTCCACTTCGAGATAGGCGCGATACATATCCTGCTTGAATGGTTCACCGGATTTCAGAACATTGCCGAAATCATGTTCGACAGTCTGATAATATACTCTTCGGTATGCCGTATGACGCAGCAAATCCGGATTCAGCTTCCACATATTGATTTTGAACCGTGGATATCTCAGCATCAGATTCGCCTGCAGGTGTTCCATGGCTTTTGACAACGCATCATAGAGTGCGTCTTCGCGCGTCGCGAATAACCCTGACTGAAAAACGGGCTTGCTCGATTCTAATAAATTATGCTCATTCTGTTTCGTGTTTTCCAATCCGGACACGACCCAATCCGGTAACAATTCCAACGTATGACCTTCTTGTACTGCCGCAGGAACCGGAATTTCTGCTTTGGGATCATATGGTTTGCGAGCCACTAAAGGTGCTTCTGAAAAGGAATCTTGTGGTAGCAGGGGACGATCAACGATGGCTGGAATTGGAGTTTCTAACACAGATCCTGCAGGTGGTTCACTGTGCTTCTGGTAGACTGCAGATGACTGCCTGCGCTCCTGGTAGACCACCACCGGCAGTACTACTGCCAGCAAAACTAAAAGTACTCCCCCTGCAATCACTGCAGCCATCAGCGCCAGAAAACTCCCGAACGAGAAACCTCGAGCAAATTTGGCAACGATGAACAGGAAGCTAGGAACTAGAATTAACACGATCAGCAACAGCAGGCCCCATTTGAATTCAATTGGTGCGGCGTTCATTGTTTCGCCCCCTTTATCTCAACAACTCGTTGCTCTGCAGGAATCCACGAAGCAGAAAGCTGAACCACACTTGAAATAATGGCGGCCCAACTTACCGCAGCAACCACGGGAAATGCCCAGACTGCTGTGACCACGTAAGCAATAAATACCGTAAACAGAACTGACGTAATCTTGAATTTTCGCGGTCGAAACGAATCAGCGTGCCACCACCAGCGGCGGAAACAGAATAGCATTCCAAAGAAAATGACATAGGCAATCAAGCTTGGTTGGCGATCGGCTAAAGTCAATGAATAAGGGCCGATCACGTTAAACAGCGGCCTCAATCCCATTTGCATATCATGTGACGCAGGTATAGAAGTCATTAAGACATCTACTTGAATTAAATAAATCAGCGCCCCCACAATAACACCAGTCGCCATCCAGATAATCCGGCGAGTGCTGTTATCGAATGTCTTACCTTCTGTGAGTTTTGCAACAACCAAAATACTCCAGGCCGCGACCAATGTCCCAAACGTCAATAAGGCAAAAGGAGCCAGGTCAGTGCCACTCCAGAAACCTTTGGAAATCGCTCCATCAGTAAAACAGAGAATCCCCGCCATGATCACCAGCGTACAGATTACTGCTTTCACCATCGAGACCGATAAATCATACAATCGACTTTGAGGTGAAATGGATCGTGGGGTTCGCGGTGTCAGTGATCGTTGATAATAGCGTTTGTTGCGATGCTGCTCCTGCACCCGACGTTGCTCTGCTTCCGCTTTTTGTCGTTCCTGTTCTTTGAAAATCCGCGTCTCTTCCAGTACTTGTTCACGGTATTCTCTGGAAGCCGTATCCGCACGGTGATGCTTTTCTTTGTCCCAAAGATCACTGATCGGAGGCGGGCCTTTTATCAGAAATGTAAGCCCTTTGGTAAAAAACCACTTCCCGAACACACCTGTCATGACAATGCCCCCACAAAAAAGCATCATTAGAACGAGACCAAGGAAGAGCGGCAAACCGACCTTCAGACTTGCCATCGTGGCTCCCATCAGCCCGAGAAGAAACAGCATCAGGATGATCGCAGGTCCCAATAGCCAGGTATGCTCCCAATAACTCTGATTGTTCGAGACACGAGAGGTCTGTCTCACCCCATCCGAATGTTGTATCGGGTCAGCGACAGCCGCGAAGGTTTCAAATGAAGCGTCGGGGATTTCCGTAACCGTCTCACGCTGAAACAGAGCCCGTTCAAATTCCTGCTTGAAGGCTTTGATGTCGGGGATGCGTTTGTGTGGGTCTTTTTCCAATGCACGCCCCAAGACAGCCCGCAAATGAACGGGCAAACGACTCAGGTCCGGCTTTTCGGAAAGATGTTTCATCAAAATCTCAGCCGTCGATTCCCCGTCGAAGGGAACCACGCCGGTAATCATCTCGTAAACCATTACCCCGACTGCATACACGTCGACTTCTTTTCCGTAACGTCCCCGCGCTACTTCGGGCGCCATGTAATACACCGTGCCCACACTCTGAGTATTCGCACTCCGTCTGCTGTGAGAGATAAACTTGGACAAGCCCACATCACCAATTTTGATGATCTCACCATCACGAAATACATTCGAAGGCTTCAGATCCCGGTGTACCAGTCCGCGACTGTGCAGATAAGACAATCCTTCTGAAATACCCGATAGCCAATACCGCACCTGCTCCATTGGCATCCCATTCGGACACTGATGCAAGGCTTTATCCAAACCCTGGCCGGACACAAATTCCATCACCACCCAGTGGTCACCATCACGGTCTGTTTTGACATCAAAAATTGTCACCAGGTTGGGATGCTTCAGATTCAAACATTGGGTCACGCCGCGCAACTCAATATCCATGTTCTGCTGCAGCAGTTTTAACGCCACTTCCTTGCCGGAATCGCTCAGTGCATAATACACCTCACCAAATCCACCCCGGTCGATGGCGCGCTTGATCGTAAATCCTTCTAAAGGCTTCGATTCTGGTGCAAAGGTGAATTTCATGGTTCATTCCATCCGTTAAACAACGTAATTGTTGTACGGCAAACAATTTATGACTGCTGTTGACGCGTGTACTCTCACACATGCCATGATTGATTGTTAACTATTTTAAGAACGTTCGCAAAGTCACTTTGGATCATTTTATTTCTCTGAATCTACTGGCCCGTCTGTTTGATTCGCTCAGGCCGTCGGATCAGGTAATATATCAAAGCGCCAATCCCATTCAGAAAAATGATCACTAACACCCAGATAATTTTGTCGTTGCCATCTGACGGTTCATTTTTCAGACAGTCAATCAACATCCAGACCCAAAGCACAAACGCTAATACCGAAAGAATAAATCCGATGACCGTTAACATCAGGCCGACTAATAAGGCCATAATTCAAATTCCAATAACAAATTCCAATAACAAAATCCATTAGACCTCGAATTTACTGTCCCGTCTGTTTCATTCGTTCTGGACGACGAACCAGGTAATATAAAATGGCTCCGAGATAACTGAGGAACACAATCACAAGAGCCCAGATTATTTTATCATTGCCCATCGACGGTTCATTTTTCAAACAGTCAATCAGCATCCAGACCCAAAATACCGTTGCCAAAACACCAATGACAACCGAGAGTAATACAAACAACAGCTCTAAGATTCCAAACATAAATCCAATTTCCATAATAACATATCTAGTTTAGCGCGAGTAAAACCCCAAATCGTTTAACTGACGACCTCCCAGCGAAAACGCAGTTCCGGTCCACAGACCAGAGAGCCCGGGGTTAACACAGCTCCCTTTGAAGCAGACTCCTCATTCGTATCAATATTCCGTTTCAAAGTACATCGCCCCTGAGCAACCTGGCTACGTTTAGTTTTTATCTACTGTCCCAATTGATCTATTCGCTGGGGACGACGTATGAAGTAATAGAGCATCGATCCTAGAATTCCGAGGAATACCATCAAGAGTACCCAGACCACTTTATCATTACCGGTCGATGGTTCGTTTTGCAGACAATCGACAAGCATCCAGATCCACATCACCAACTGCAAGATCATGAAAGCAACCACTGCCAATATCAGCAGTCCAAATATCGCTGAATCCATGAATTTCACTTTCTTAACGACACAAACTGATTAGCGCGAGTAAAACCCCAATTCGTTTAACTGACTACCTCCCAACGAAAACGCAATTCAGGTCCACTGACCAGAGAACCCGGGGTTAACGCGGCTCCCTCAGAAGCAGACTCCTCATTCGCATAAATCTCCAACTTCGAACGACACAAAATCTGATCGCCTTGGCGATACAAAATGACCGTTCCCGGCCAATTGTGACAGACGACATGATTCTCACTGGAGGGACCAAGCAAACACGTCTCCGCCATCAAAATAATGCCATCCAGTCGCTGTTGAGGCTGATGATGACTCGTCAACTCCAGGCAGGCAGTGGCGCTCAGCACAGTTGGCTGACGAAAGGTGATTACGGTATCTGTATTCAGTCTAAGCTCTGCCTGATCGGTGAGCAAGACGCGATCATTCACAGCACGCTGATTACAAAAAACAGGGGCCTTTGCTTCCAGGTAATAGCTCTCCCCGGAACGCACAATTGAAGCATGGTGCCGGGACAGGTTTGCCAGCAATGACAAATCCGCCCAAGCCGACCCCAGGCCACCAACGGTTCCCGGCTCACCCGGGCCACCAATGCGCATTGTTTCCTGCAAATACACCAGATAGGTTCCTACCCCGTCAATCCACAACAGATAGCTCGAACCGGCGGCGGATTTCGCTGCGGGAGCCTGCTGAGAATCTTTTGAAGACGAAGTAAAAAAGCCCAAGGTTGTTCTCCTGAGAACGGATCTGATTTCAAACGAAGTGACAGGCTGTATGACTCTTTATCTTAACGTATGATTCCCCAGATTGGTCTACCGGAATCAATTTTTTTCGCCAATCATCATGCTGTTTCCTGACTGACGTGAAACTGGCACGGGGCAGGCAGCCTCGCCCAGGGACGAAAACTACCTGCCACCACGCGCGCCAATGCATCATCTCCACATCTGAAAACTACTTATTGAACAGCGACTCGATCGCCAGTCTTCGATTTGAAGTACTCATCCATTTGCTTGACGACATCCCGTTTTTCTTCCACTTTCGTATCGACGGGAATCAGGCCGGTGAATTTTCCTTCGGCATCCAGCAGTTTTTCTTTCACATCAAGCTGCTTGTTCAAATCTTTAATCAGACTCTTGGCTCGTGTGAGTTGTGAATTGTCAATTTCCAGATTACTGACAGTCTCAGCAGCCTGGACCGATTTCAAGCGTGCATCCAGTTGTTCGATCTGCACTTCCATGTCCATCTTGGCAGACAGCATGTTTTCGAGCTTCTCACGATTGGCATCCAACGCTTTTTCGCGTGCTCTTAAAATCTGTGTGTTACGCTTGACGGTGTCTGTCGCGACTTTGAATCGATCAAACCGTTGTGCCAGATCGTTGCGAATTTCATCTTTGGAATAGGTTCGACTCGCATACACAAATTCGGTGTCATTAGACTCCAGGTCAGAACGTAGCGTAAACATTGCCTCTTTCTGCTGCTTCATCGCCAACTCTGATTCATGAATCTCGTTCTGCAGCGATTCGACATCCACCTGTTGCTCGGCGATCACATGCATGCAGCGCCGGATATCCGGAACCAGATCCTCCACCATCTTGCGCGCCCGATCCACTTCAAAATCAACGGGGACTTCAGATTTGACCGCCTGCCTCACGGAGTTCCCGGCCGTCTTCACATAGCTCACAACGTCACGGCCAAATACGAAGGTTCCCAGTGTGGCCAGCACTGCAGCACCTATCACAAATTTCTTACACATAAATACCATTGTCCAGACTCCCTCTCAGTACAACAAATGTTCGATTCGGAACAGTAGGCCAAACCGATCGGCCACGTCACTGTCAGTTATTCGCCAGCCACACATCAATCTTGAAACATTTTCAAAAGATTTCTCACAAAACAAAAAAACGCCGTATCCTATTGTTTATCAATAAGATACGGCGAATCAATTATTGAGTGTAAGCCCGTGTCAGGCAGAAGTTTGAGGCAACGCCTTCATAAAGAAGTTGATGAAGTTCTGAGACATAATACCTTGAATATCTTCCGTACTGTAGCCCCGCTTCTCCAGAATCCCGATGTATCTCTCCAGATCGGCAATCGTGTCCAGATCGTGCGGCGTCTGCTCCTTACCGAAACCACCATCCAGGTCCGTCCCCATACCACAATGCTTTGCATTTCCCGCCAACTGACAAATGTGATCGGTGTGGTTGGCAATGTCTTCCATCGAAGTCGTCGCCGGATCAGAGACACCAATCGTCCAGCCTGGCTTAATCATCCAGTTATCGAAGGCACAACCAATCACGGCGCCCCGTTCAATTAACGCTTTGATTTGCTCATCCGTTAATTGACGATCTGCGTCTACCAGCGAACGACAGTTGTGATGGCTCGCCAGTACTGGCCCCTGATAGACATCCAGTGCTTCCCAGAACGACTGATCTGCCAGATGAGTCACGTCCAGCAACATCCCGACCCGATCCATCTCTTTCAGTAAAGCAGGGCCTTCCTCTTTGAGTCCCCCTGTGCTGCCTGTTCCAAAACAATAAGGGCCCGGACCATAATGCGCGGGTCCTAAAATCCGTAGTCCCGCGTCAAACCAGTCGCTAATCTGTCCCGGAGACAGAATCGGCGGTGCGCCCTCCATACTCAAGATAAAACCAATGGGAATCGAACTCCCGTCCGCCCGTGCTGCGTCTTCATGGGCTTCCCACTCCGCAACATGACTCTGCAAAGTGGCTCTGTCTGGAATCTCTCTCAAAACGCCTTTAGCAACCATCGCCCGGTAATAAGCCAGTTGGCCCATCGCCACTCCATAGGCGGCTTCGCGTGACTGAAAGTGCGACATCGCCGCATCTTTGCGGTGCAATCGAGGCAGCAACGTGGAAATCGTCATTCCCACGCCCCCTTTACGGAGCGCGTGCCACGAAACAGTTGCTTCGCCGGGGGTAATGTTTTCGAACTGCCTTTCGAATTTCCGAATTTCCGTAACTGGTAATTCCAGATCACGGTTCCATTCGCAAGCATTCCAGGCCATATCCAGGTGGGCATCAAAAATCAGCATGGGTTCATCAATCCTGAAAGTAAGGTGGGAATGATCGTTTCCAATCATTATTCTAAAATAAGCCACGCGCCGATGGCATTATATTGAGGAAGGAGTTTCGGGACCGGTCACCACATCGGAAGCGGAGCCGCCACAGCAACAGACTCCTGCTGCCAGGGAAAACCAGCCCACGATGAGCAACGTGCCTCCAATCGGCGCAATTGCTCCCCAGAAAGTCTGACCGCTGAGTGTCAAAACGTAAAGACTGCCGGAGAAAAAAATGATCCCCAGCAGAAAACACCAGCCCGCAGTATTCAACAGTTTTTTCTTCTGGGAAGTCAGTCCAGCAAAACCGACCATCAATAACGCCAGTGAATGATACATTTGATATTGCGCGCCGGTTTTGAAATCATTCATATATTTCTGCGCCGCTGGTACTTCCACGCCGGCAACCGTTTTGACCTGACCTTCGTATTTTTCTGCAAAATAACCATCGATTCCATGTGCGGCGAACGCACCTAGAATCACAGCTAGACCACCCAAAGCTGCCCCAATCGTAGACCAGTTGAGAGAACAACAAGACATCAGCGTTTCTCCGAATACAGAAAGTTTCAATAACTCATGATCTAACGTGGATTACAACTCGATTTTCGTTCCCAGTACTTCCAGAAAGGCCGCCAGCCACTGCGGATGTGCAGGCCAGGCAGGCGCGGAAACCAGATTTCCATCCACGTGTACGCCATCAATGGGCGTCTCGGCATAAGTGCCTCCCGACAGATTCACTTCAGGAGCACAGGCAGGATACGCCGTGCAGCTCTTACCCTTCAGCACACCGGCGGCGGCCAGTAACTGTAATCCATGACAGATTGCAGCAATTGGTTTATCAGCTTCAGAAAACTGTCGCGCAATCTCCAAGACACGTTCATTCAGACGAATGTATTCCGGTGCCCGTCCGCCGGGAATCAACAGCCCGGTATAATCATCGGAATTCACATCCGCAAAGGTCGCATTCAGCGTAAAATTGTGGCCCCGCTTTTCGGAATAAGTCTGATCTCCTTCGAAATCATGAATCGACGTCCGAATGATGTCCCCCGCTTTTTTATCTGGACACACCACATCGATCTGATAGCCGACCATCTGCAGCGCCTGAAATGGAACCATGATTTCATAGTCCTCGACATAATCGCCCGTTAAGAACAGGATGGATTTGTTTGCCATTGGATTCTCTCCTCTTGTGCTATTTTTTTATCCGGCCAGCAAAAACACCAGACGCGCCCCAATCATAAGAGCCACCGACAGTAATAACCAGCCAAACTGTTGTCTCAACTGCAGGCCTTTGAGTCGGGCATTTAGATCAGACCCCAGGCGAGCACCGACAGTCCCCCCCAAAAGTAGCGCGATCACAATGGCGATACTGATATTTCCATGCCAGGCATGTGCCACTGTCGACTGAAATGCCACAATCCAGACAATCACCAGACTGCAGGAAATCGCCCGATGCGTGGGAATTCCCAATCCAAAAATCAACATCGGCAATAACAAAATCCCACCACTGATGCCCAACAGACCGGAGATCAAACCCAACCCCAGTCCGAACCAGGCAATCAAAGGAATTGAAAGTTTCCCCTCAAATAAACCGGGAAAACTTGCCAGCGGAGGGAGCTGAAAACGATCTTTCAAAAGTGCTCCGGTGATTTCGGAATCGGAACGACGGGCACTTCGTAGAGACAAAATTCCCAAACTAACCAACATCACGAAATAGGCAACGAGAACAATAAAATCTGCGACGCGGATTGTCTTACCATTAATGCTGATTGCCGCTAATTCTTTCGCATGTTCCAGAATCCCTGTCCCGGTAATGACTCCTAAGAACAGACCTCCGGTAATCACCAGTGGGAAAGATAAATCCCGGACTTTGATTTTTCGGGCCAGTAACGAAGTCGTCGCCGGTCCCAATACCTGACAGGCACTGGCACCGACTGCCAATTCCATCTTGATCCCTAACACAATATGCAAGATGGGAACCAGCAGAAACCCACCCCCCACACCAAACATTCCCGCCAGGAAACCAATCAGGCCTCCGGCTAAAGAAATTGTTAAAAAATCGATCAATCCAAAGCCCATCCGCGTGCCGCCTCAGATTTGATAGTCGGGGAAAATATAGTCATCGTCCGAATTATTGTTCGAACGATCCTGCCACAGATTGAAGAGCCAGTTCACAATCACTCCCCATAAAACCGGAATGATGATGCAGGCAAAAATGAAAAATATCTTGTCCAGCATAAGCTTGACCTTTTACTGAGTGTGCTTTGGTGTGCCTTGTGTTTAGAGGCAAACCGCGGTCGCTGTCAAGCGTTAGCTACCGCTTCCCCAAGATTGATCTCCGATCTTAGTTGTTTTTTCATATCTTTTATGAGAGCATGTACGTTCGTGAATCAACCCTTTTTACTGAGGCCTTTCCGAACATGGATGATCGCCCCCCTGAATCAGAACAACCGCTTCTCGATCAGATCCAACTGAATCTGATCCACGGAGTAGGGCCGCGTCTCCGTCGCATCCTGTCGGAACATTTCGGTACCGCCTCCCAGATTTTAAAGACGCCCCGGCAGGAGCTTTTAAATGTTCCCGGCATCGGTAAGAAACTCGCCGATGCGATCTGTTATCGTTCCGCCAAGTCCACTGCCGAAGACGAACTCAAACGCTGTCGCGAGTTCGGCTATCAGATCCTGTCTGAGGAAGCAGACGATTATCCTTCTCTGCTGAAAGAGATGCCCGACCCGCCCTCTTTGCTCTACTGTAAAGGGAGCTTGTTGCCAGAAGACGAATTGGCGGTCGCCATCGTCGGCTCGCGCAAATGCACCCACTACGGCTTACAGCAGGCAGAAAAAATCGCCGGCGCCCTCGCCCGGTCCGGCATCACCGTCGTCAGCGGACTGGCACGCGGCATTGATCGCGCCGCTCATGAGGGCGCACTCAAAGCGGGCGGCCGAACCCTTGCTGTGATGGCCACCGGTCTTTCACACATTTATCCGCCCGAACATCGAAACTTAGCAGAGCAAGTCACCAATCAAGGTGCACTCGTCACCGAATTCCCCCTTGATCAGGCTCCGGTCGCCGGCCTGTTCCCGCAACGCAATCGCATCATCAGCGGCCTTTCGATGGGGGTCGTTCTGATTGAAGCCGGACGTAAAAGTGGCGCGCTCCACACCGCGCGTCATGCTTACGAGCAGGGGCGCGAAGTTTTCGCGGTTCCCGGCCGCATCGATCACCCCGCCAGTGCCGGCTGTCACGACCTGATTCGCGACGGCGCAATGCTGGTCCGCAGCGTGGAAGACATCCTGGAAGGACTTGGCCCTGTCAAAACCCCTGTGATGACGGCCCAAAGCCGTGAAGTGCATACTCCCCGTGAACTCGTATTAAGCGAATTCGAACGGGACATCCTGAATCTGGTGACGCTCGAACCACAGCATCTCAATGAAATCATTCAATCCAGTAGCCTCGACTCTTCGCGCATCCTGTCCACACTCACGATTCTGGAAATGCGAAAAGTGGTCAAACGGCTGCCCGGCGGCTTTCTCGTAAGAGCCACCGGCTGAATGGGATTCAAAAACGAGACGCATTCGATTACACTCTCACCATGAATACTGCCTCTCAAGATAGCATCGCCGGTCAAGCGGTCTACTCAAAAAAATTATTGTCGATTTATGATCTCTGGGTTCTGGGAATTTCGAATTCTCTGATCTGGAAATGTCGTACAAAAAATATCCTGCACTGGTTGAATCAAAATTTGACCAGCAATCATCTGGATGTTGGCGTAGGCACCGGCTTCTATCTTGAACACTGCACGTTTCCGGATTCTAAAGTCAGACTCGGCCTGCTTGATCTGAACCCCAATAGTCTGGAAGCGACCGCCAAACGCGCCAGCCGCTATACCCCCGAAGTCTATCAGGCCGATATCCTGCAGCCGTTACCCACTCCACCACAGCGGTTCGACTCGGTCAGTCTGAACTATCTGCTGCATTGTCTGCCCGGCGATCTAACATCCAAAGCAACACTCTTTGATCATCTCGCCCCCTGGCTGAATCCGGGTGCGATCATTTCCGGCTCTACAATTCTGCACGAGGGAGTTCCCCAAGGTCTTGCCGCAAAGCGTTTAATGCAGTTTTACAATCAAAAAAAGATCTTCAGTAACTCTGCAGACAGCCTCGATGCGTTACAATCTCAGCTCGCCAGTCGCTATACTGACGTAGAACTGAAAGTCATCGGCTGTGTCGCCCTGTTTCGAGCTCAATTCAATCCTTCTACGACGAATTAACGCCTCTATGGAAATTCGCGAATTTGCAGAACAAGTCCTGCTCAGCGACTCACTGGACGAAAAGCTGACCGCTGCTCCCGAAACGCTCACAGACGAACAACCCGGCGAACCGTTACGCATCAAGGAACCGGGGCGTCCTGCTAATTTGCAATTCGCACCACCCCGCACCGCACCTGCCATGCCGAAACCGTCCGCGCTGGTCGAACAAGACAAACGGGCGCTGGCGCATCACATTATGGCCAATCATGAGTTACAGGCACTGGAAGTGATGGCCTACATTTTGTGCGCGTTCCCCGATGCTCCCACCGAGTTTCGTCAGGGGATGTGCACGATCATGGCCGACGAACAACGCCACACCCGTATGCATAAAGAACGCGCCTCGCTACTCGGCCTCGAGTTCGGTAGTCTGCCTGTGAATTGTTATATCTGGAAGAAGGCCCTCAGCTACGAAAGCGTACTCGACTATCTGGCCGGTCTCCCGCTCACCTTCGAAGGCCGCAATCTCGATCATGCACAAGAGTTCGAACAGTATTTTCTCGACGCGGGCGACCAGCGCAGTGCCGCGTTGATGAAAGTGGTCTACCGCGATGAAATCCAACATGTTGCATTCGGCTTACACTGGCTTCGTCAGTTAAAGCCCGATCACCTCTCCGACTGGGAAGCGTACGAACAACATTTGCACTGGCCTGTCAGAGCAGCACTTTCAATCGGCGACACATTTAATCGCGAAGGTCGAATACAGACTGGCATGAGTGATGAATTCATCGAGCAACTCTATCAGGCAGCGCAAACGGATCAACGTCCTAATCAGAAACCCAAAAACCTGGATCAGGAAAAAGGGTAACAGTCAGGAGGCAATTCAATGATCCAGCCAGGATTGCCGTTGTGGGATAAAGTCATCTTGATCGACTGGCATGGCGTCTTGTCGCGCGATCCATTCTGGATCTCGATTCTCCACAATCAGTGGCATCCTCTGCATCAGCAACTATCAGACGCGACAGAAACCCTCTTCACACAAAAAAACGATCTCGTACGCGACTGGATGCGGGGAGATTTGAACGCAAACCAAATCGTAGATCGTCTGCAAGTCCCACTGGGTCAAGAATTCCCCCATGATTACCTGCAGCGAAAACTAGTCGAGGACTGCCAACTCATGCGTACCAATGGCCCGTTGATTCAGTTTTTAAAGGAAGCACAAAAAGCAGGTACAGGCATCGTCCTTGCAACCGACAACATGGACTGTTTTCATGAAGCAATACAACGAGCAAGACAGCAGAGACAACAATTGACTCAACCTGCTGAAAGTAAAACAAACTCGTTTACTGCGACTGCGCAACTGTTTGACGGCATTCTCTGTTCCAGCGAACAACACGTCTTGAAAAGAGAAAATCCACAGTATTTTTTCGCAGACTGGCTTAACCGCCATTCCCTGGATTTCAGTGACGCACTGTTGTTAGACGACCTGGAAATAAACTGCAATACATTCCGCTCCGCCGGTGGTGCAGCAATTCAAGTGACGAACGAGTTCTTTGAGAGTCATTCGAGCGAGAGACACTCTAAACGATGACTCTGTCATCACACTATGATATAAGAAAAGATCCGGCTCTAGTCACTACTTGAAACACCGGTTAGAATTTGATGCGTCCCTGAAAGATCATCTACTTCGAATCAATCAGTCGAACATGACAGCGCAATCTTGTGAAAGAATCTGCTAGCAATATGTGGCCTTTTTCGAAACCAAAACACGCGCCCGGATTTCATGGTATCTGCCCAGACTGTGAAAAAGAACTCGATGCGGTTCTCCAGGTATGTAGAAACCAACTACCTGTTCTCACTTGTCCGCAGTGCAATAAAACCTTCGATTATTCCTACCATCCATTCCATGTTTTTCAAGTGGTTCAATCGCAACGTCGGGACTGTCGTGCATCCGCTATGAAGCAACTCCTGCGCGAATCCCAGATTAAAGAACCAAAATACATTCGGGAACGTTATTGGATCGTCTACGAATTACCAGACAGAGTCATTATTTTTTACGATAGTGCAGACAATAATTATGATGTGCAAATGACAGAGAATTCTCCCGTCACCTTTGGCAGCATTCAGCAGGTCATCGACTACCTGTCTGACAAGGCACCTATCTCATCGTAATCTACAACCCAAAAAACGACTCCTTGCTTTGCCAGATCTATTCAAGGCTGAGCTAGGAGTAATATTGGTTATGCGACCGCATCAAGCCCCATCAAGCCGTCGAGCAAAGAATCTGCGGAGAGTGCGCCGCTTTCTTTTTGTTGGCTAAACAATGTTTCCAATAAACTGGAAACAGTTGATGCAGCACCAGATGTTTCTTGACCTGACTCACCGAAACCCGCTTGACTGGCGCGAGCCCCGAGAATGTCCTCTGCATCCAAGTTATATTTTTCGAAGATCGAGTCAATTGCTGAGTTCAAATCCTCTGGCTCTTTCCCACCTGAAGAACGGATCTTTTCGAAAAGCGCCTTCAGATCCTCTTTGAGTGCTTCGGCAGTATCCGTATCAACTCCAGCTTCCTGCAGTATATTAGAAATTCGTGATTCAAACCGACCAGAACCTTTTGCTTCGGGCTCCTCGATCGAATTACCCTGTGAAGACTGAATGCTCTGATAGATAGAAGGACTACTATTGATTGATCCAATACCACTCATGTCTATCTCTCCACTTTTGAAACGAAACTTTCAATACTGCGTACGAAAACAGCTCTGCCAGAAGCCGTACTTACCTAATCGGAATAATCGCTACAGTCATCCATCTAAAATGGGTGTTGCACAAGAAAAAACATGATCTAAATGCCCGTTGATGCAAATCTATCTATGGAATCAACACGTATCTCATTCCATCACAAAGAGTTTGGCATAGCAGGTACTAGAATCGTTTTCCAAAGAAATACGCAATGACAAACTTTCGTTCAGCGACCGAAACACTGTCCATGCGCACCATACATTCTAGTAAGCTTACTTCACTTGATTCTTCTTCCCTCGTTTTTTCCGTTTGACTTCGAGGCTCGGATGCTTCGGGCCGCCACCTAAATAGGGATGCTGTTCCAGTTCATCTCCCTGTCCCAGTTCGCGGGGATCGTGTGTGGCGATCAGGTGTTGGTGCATTTTTTTCGCTAACTCCGTTTTGACCTTTTGATACATCGCGTCCTGCGCGACATTCTTCAATTGATCAGGATCGTTCCGCAGATCATAGAGTTCTTCCGCGGGCAGTTTACCAAATGCCAGTTCGTACAGTCGGCGATGATTGTCATCTTTGTCTTTTTTCTGAATCATATAAGTCTTAGTCGGCCCATTATCACAGTCGCCATACCAGGTCCCGGGAATTGTGGCTTTCTGATACTCGGGCGTTCCTGCCGGCCAGCGATCAGGACGGAAATTATGAATATAGAGAAAGTCATCCGTGCGAACGGCGCGGCAGGGATAGCCACCCATATCGGGGGCTTCCTGTGAAGGGACATGCCGCTCTTTACCGAAATAGATCTCACCCCGCTCTGCAGTCACGCGTCCTGACTTCGAATTCGACAGAACAGGCATCAGACTACGTCCCGTGACATCAGCGGGAATCGTAACCCCGGCGGCTTCATAAAATGTGGGTGCTAAATCGATCAGGCTCACAAAATCGGTTACGCTTCGCCCCGCTGGAATTTTTGCAGGCCAGCGTGCCGCCAAAGGAACGCGAGTCCCCGTATCGTACAGACAACTTTTGCTGCGCGGGAAAGGCATCCCGTGATCGCCGGTCATGACAATAATTGTATTCTCCAATTCTCCCTTTTGTTCGAGCAACGCCAGCGCGTCTCCAACCAGTTTGTCAAATCGCTGCACTTCCCAGTAATAGTCGGCAACATCACTGCGCACTTCCGTTGCGTCAGGAAAACAGGCAGGCAGCTTGATTTTTGAAAGATCCATGCCACTCTTCACACCTGAGCCAGCCTGATATGGTCGATGGGGATCGCTGCTGCCGAGCCAGAAACAAAATGGTGTTTCGCCGTCTCGCTGATTCATGAAGTTCTCGAAGTTTTTATAGCGTTTCCCCGCCAGTTCTCGCGAACGTGTTTCCGTACGTCCGGGTCCCCAGGCTTTGCCAGTATGGCCGACGCGATAACCGTGGGCCTTGAGAATTTCCGGATACGTTTCAAATTTGTCCGGAAAAATGCAGTGCAGGTTGGCGCCCGCTTCCAACTGCCAATGATATTTTCCCGTCAGGATCGCACCCCGTGAAGGCGTACAGGAAGGAGACGATACATATGCGTGCTGAAACAAGACACCTTCCCGCGCCAGGCGGTCAAAGGTCGGCGTTTTAACTACCGGGTCGCCATACGCACCCGCATGTGGCCAACCCCAGTCATCGGCAATCGCGAACAGAATATTGGGCCGCTGTTGCTTCTCCGCAGCCTGCGTGTCCACGGCAAAGAACAGATTCAAAATCAGGGTCAAACAGAACAGTAGACGTAACACGACAGAACCATTAAGCATAGCGCAACCTTTAACGGTAAGTAAATTTCAGAATGAGTCTCTGAATTCCACTTTACTTACGGTTCTGGAGGTACGCAAGCAAATCCCGAATTTCCTGAGATGTGAGACGCTTTTCGAGCCCTTTCGGCATGATGGATATCGGCGATTCTTTCATCATATCAATCTCATCACGGGCAATCCGCACTTCCGACAGGTCGGCTGTTCTGAGGTAAACCATGTCCGTTGATTCACGACTGATCACACCAGTATAAATCTTGCCTTCATCGGTCACCACCAGATAGGAACGATACCCGCGGGCAAAACTCGCGCTGGGTAATGCGATCGCTTCCAGCAAGTCGGTTCCCGTACGGATCGCCCCAATTCGTGTCAAATCAGGGCCGACTTTCCCACCCAGGTCTTCGACGGTGTGACATCCCGCACAGGCGGCTTTCTTGCCGAAGAAAATCTTTCGGCCTTCCTCAATCCGGCCTTCTGTCAACAAAGGTTTCAGCGATTCTAGATGAGCTTTCTGCTGCGCCAGATCGACGCCCAGTTTTTTTAGCAACGGAGCTGCTGCGTGTTGAACCGATTCCGGATATTTTTGTAACAGACTCGCCAGTTCATCAGCGGACAGATTGGTTGCAGCTGATGAACCGTTCAATCCTGTAATCAGCGCCAGCCCCACTTCTTCATCGTTACTCTTCGTATAAGCTCTCAGCAATACAGGTAACGCCAGAGGCCCTGGTGCATCCAACTGCTTTGCTAGTTGAATCAACTGGTCTGTCGATTGTGGTAATCCGGAAAGTGCCCGTGCTGCCGACAGACGATCTAAAGGTGGATACTCTTCACTCATCCGCGACATCAGAAAATCAAATGTGCTCTGATCGACGGCTTTCAACTGAGAACCGATGGCTGAAAGCGATTCAATCCGCAAAGTCGCAGGCTGCTTCGAGTCCAGAGCCAGCGACTTCAGCAATTCGCTCAACACAGACAGATCATGCGTCTGCGCAATCCGGACAACTAAAATCTGCAAATCCGGATGCGCGGTCTTCAACGTCTGCTCCAACGCAGTTCGCCAGGCAACCGGAAATTCTTTCAAAGCGGAACGTTGAATCACTTCCAGTAAGATACTCTTGGCGGAATTCGATGTTTGAGAACCGGTCAATGACTGCGCAATCAAAGCCTGTACTTCAGGATCCGCTGATTGAGCGATCAAAAACCCTCGCAGCACGGCTGCCCGTTCTTCACTCAGTGTTTCATCACTCAACCAGGTTTTGAGTAGACTCAATGTTTCACCGGCCCAGCCTTCGTGTTCGCCGATGATGGTAAGTGCTTCCTTCTGGAGCGCGGGATCATCGGTATCCAGTAACGGGGTAACCAGTTCGCGCGTCAGATTTCCGGAATCCATTTGATCGAGGGCAATCAAAGCAGCCCGGCGCACCGCCGGGCTCGAATCACTCAAACCAGCCAATACCAGATCCCGGTGATCCGTGCGAATCAATGCGTAGATCAAAGCATGTTCCAAAGTTCGATCCGGCGATCCCGTCTTCATGGTATGGAATAGCGATTCCACAACAGCCTGCAAATCAGTTTCTGAAATCGCATCACGATGACCCGCTTCGCAAATGCGGCCTAACGCCGTCGCAGCATTCCGCTGCACCGCGGGTTTTCCATCTTTTACCAGACGCACTAAGCCTGCGAGTGAGTTACTATCTCGTAGTGACCCTAAACTTTTGGCTGACGTCATCTGCACTGTCTCAGAAGAAACCAGGCCTTTCTGGATCGCTGCTCGGGCCTTCTTGCTACCGATCCGCGTTAGTGTCCAGATCGCGTTTCGCTTGCTGGTATCATTATAAAATGAACCAGCGGGCGAAGAGACGACTTTCGCAAGCCGAGGAACTGCAAGATCTCCGGCTTGGGCTAATACTTCAATCGCCTGTTGTTGAACAAGCGGCCGTGTGTCATTTAAGAGCTGGATTTTTCGATGGGGAGAGAGCGAACTCCAGTCCAACGCAAACCCGTAAGGATCTTTGATCGCCGGCGTGCCTGTTTTTCGAATCCGATAGATGGCACCATGAATATTGGGTTTGGAAATCTGAGACTGTGGGCAACCGATACGAAACCAGCCTCCCGTATTAATCACCAGCAGACTGCCATCCGCGTCTTCAATCACATCAGTTGGATGAAAATCGGGATCATCCGAAACCAGAAAGTCTTCTTCTTTCGTTTCATACGTCGCACCGTTGCGCACCAACTGCGAACGGACCACCTTATGTGTATTAAAGATAGAGGTAAAGATATTCCCCTCGTACTCTGGTCCGAACTGTGTGGAACGATACCGTAACATGCCGGAAACAGCGACGTGTCCGAATCGGGTAATCGGCCCCAGCAGATCTCCCGTGCGTTTGAATTCCGCGACACAGTCTTCAAAGTGCGGATAGACGCCCCCTTCCTGCCAGTGTACCAGACAATCCACACGGGGCCGCGTCATCAGAATATTCACCGAGCCAATCATTTCCCCTTCGGGAGTGAAATCGATCTCGACGGGATTATCCATGCCACCGCCACAATAGACTTCGATGTCAGAGCCATCTGGCTTACAAGAGAAAATTCGCGCTGCCAGACCTTTGCTGCTCACTTTGCCGGACTTGTCTTTAAATTCATGACCATGTCGACCGTCGCACCAATACAGACGGCCTTCCGGTCCAAGAAAACAACCATGAATACTGGCCGCATTGCCGGAGAACCCAAAGGAATCGACAATAATCTTTCGTTCATCCGCCACGCCGTCATCATCGACATCGGTAAGCCGCCAGATATTCGGAGGGCTTGCTACGTACAAGGAACCTTCATGCCATAATGCTCCCATCGGCAACGTCAGCTTGTCGGCAAAAACCGTGCTCTTATCAAAGTGGCCATCGCCGTCCCGGTCTTCTAACATGCGGATCATACTTTTCGGCTCTTTAATCAATTGAGGAGCCCGTGTATTTTCTCCGGAGCTTTCCGCGATGAACAACCGACCGCGATCATCAAAGCCCGCCATCATCGGGTATTTCGTCAGCTCACTATTGGTCACACGCTCAATACTGAAACCTGGGGGAACACGAGGCAGATCTTCTGCCCGGGTCAATCCGGAGTCGACAATACTCATCAGTAACAAGGTGAGCGAGCAACTCAAAACGGAAATGCGAGGCAGTGGTTGATTCACGGCAAGTACCTTATATCGGCAGGGGAAGAATCGCTTTTAGCGACGCTGAATCAGGAAGTCAGTGCTTTAAAGATTTTATATTGTAAACAAAGTAAAGAATACTCACAAACGGGAATCTGAAGATTTCCGGTTTCCTGGCCTGAATTTCGTACCGTGAAATTCCACACACGCCGCTGTTTGACTGACGTGATGAATTCGTCGCGCCGTTTCATTCTCAATTTATCATGTCGACTACCTGTTTGGATTTCGCGTGCGGAAAAAATAAATAAAACACATCTTTTTCCGGCGACACGGATCGGAATACGGCGCCAAAAATCGGCAATTTGCGGCAACTGGCAGCATTCGTCTTTTCACTGTTTTGAGGCACCTTCTGAATAAAAGAGACCGCTTTTTTGCCGCTATAATTCCTCACGTAACGCACAGCATTCACCACTTAACCAGGGAGTCAAAGATGAAAGCAACAGAAGCACCCAGCCGACAAAAACTGACCGAAAAACAACACGCCATCTATTCCTTCATTAGGCAGGAAATCACACAACAGCGTCTTTCCCCCACAGTACGGGAAATCGGAGAGCAATTCGGAATCCGCTCTTCGAATGGCGTCATGTGTCACTTGCGTGCACTGGAACGCAAAGGCTGGATCAAACGCGATCACTATCTCTCGCGCGGTATTACTTTGATTGCAGAACCAGTCACTCAGTTTTTAACGCTCACCCCCGGAGAAGCCGGCTGCCTAGGCGAGATCTATATTGGCTGTGTCGGCGTGGAAGAGCGTAGCGTCACATTGGAACTGATCGCCCCTGACACGATGGGAGAACTTCGCAAAGATCTGTAAGAGTGGTCGCACATAAAACACAGCCGCTCTCTCTACGAAAACGCATCACACGGAATCTGAATTCATAACCACAAAACCAATGGGAATACCAGGCATGGATCACGTATCTGAAAACAATGAGAACTCCCGTTTCTTACCATTTTCAAATGCATCGGGAACCGATTCAAAAAAAGAAACGTCTGCAAATGAACGGCAATCAGAATTTCCCGAAGTATTGAAACGCAGTTATGTAAATCTGCTGACGATCGAAGATGAATATGAAGGTTTGGCAGCGGCTGAAGCAGAAACCGATGTCAAACAATGTAACGAACTGTTGCACGATCAGGAGCAGCAGATCACAAATCTGTCGCGCAAACTGAACCAGGAAAAGTCAAAAATGGAACGCTTGAAGGGTGATCTGGAAGAAGCAGAAGTCTGTCTTTCAATGGCCCAATCGTTTGAAGCTGCAGTCGCAGGCTGGCGGGAGACCATGCAAAACATGGAATCCCTTCACAATGAAACGGTCAAATGCCATCAATCGTTCTCACTGGCAGAACAAGCCTGGGAAGATTTGAAACATGCAGAGCAACAGGCCCTCGCGGAACTGGAAAGTTCATCTACCGCAGATACCATCTCTGTCCCTTATGGATCAACTTCCGTATCGAAACGGGAATTCCTGCTGCCCGATGAAGTTTCCATCGAGATTCTGGGAGACTATCTGCCCGTCTCCATTTTGACAGAGGGCGCACAACTCGCTCTCAAACAATGCCAACAGGGAACTGCAACCTACGCCGTTCACTGTCTCTGACCGTTCGATCGCGCAATTCACGTTTTTTATCCATCATTCTTTAAAACACAGGGATTTTACGTCTATGCAAAACCAGTCACCACAATCAGATTTTGTTTCCGATGCCTGCCGCACGATTAGCGGTCAACTCGCTGAATGGGATATCGATTTCAGTCAGGACCGCGTCGCACAACTCTCTCCCGACCAGCGCGAGGAATTACAGACCTGGATCAACGCGGGCGTCGATGCCGACGATGAATATCGGGAGATATTCACCTCGCTGCCTGAGTTCATGGAAAATGAGCTGCTGGAAATGAATGGTGCATTAGCGGGCGAATCCCAGGAGGCGATTATTGAACAAGCCATTAACGCGTATGAAGCAGAAGCAGCGATTACAGAGAATCCGTATCTGTTCGACACCAGTGCCTGGCACCTCTGGCGCACCGCTTACTGCCGCTGGCATCGGGGGGAATCACTCGACTCCCTTGAGGAACAAGCGGAATGTGCTCTTGAATGTGACGACCTGCAATCAATGTCAGATATCCATCAACGGTTAACACAACTCGCTCCGCAATTAAGCCACACAGAACACTCGCTGAAACAACTCCGCCGCCAGCTGAAACAAACTAAACGGCAGAGAAATACATTCCGAAAACAACAGACACAATTAATACACCAGCTATGTGAGTCCTTCGCTACTGTGATCGAAACCGTGCCAGCAGAGGAAATAGAAACGGAATCTGAATCTGCAGAGGAAGTTTCACCCAATCACGAAAAAAAAGAGACGCAGCAAACACCACGCGTTCCTTCAACGGCAGGCCAATCGAGCATTGTCCGCATTCCTGTTACCGGGCCAGAGATGAATCGGGTGGAAGTCTTTTTACTTCAGGATAGCGAAGGACTCTGGCGAGCCGGGCATCTCTGGTCGGTCGAAGCAGATACACGAACCCGCCAACTTTCGCGAGGCAGCAGACAGCCTGATCAACAACAGACAGCCTACCCGACGGAAACTGAAGCACTGATTCACGAAGTCATCAATCTCAGTCAGTCACTCAGCGGTGTGCCTGAGATCGAAAGACAAATCATTGACTACTTGAACCTGCTGGAAGAATATCCCGGTCAAATCGGAGTCTGCAGCACTTGTCAACGTCACTATATTAATGGCGGCATGTCTGAAACAGGCATTTGCCCGGTGTGTTCCGAGGAATTTGATTCAGAAGCTAAGCTGTGATCAGTCGAGATTTTCCGTGAGCCCTACCTTTTGTCTTGCCATGTCTCGCCCATCTTGCCATAGTTAAAGATAGTTAAGTAATCACATTCATGGCTTGATGGCAATTTGATATATCAGATGTGAAGGGCTCACTGTGCAAAATCAACCCGGCAAAGCGGACAAAACTCATTCCTCAATGAACCGTAGACGATTTCTGGCAACATCAGCGTCTGCTACAGCAGCCATTGGTTTTGGCGCGCCTGCCATCGTGCGTGGCACCAACCTGAATGAAAAGCTTGATATCGCTATCATTGGTTCCGGGGGACGGGGTGGCAGCAATCTGCGGTCGGTCTCTTCAGAAAATATCACCGTACTCTGCGATGTAAACGAGCAGAATCTGTTCCGCGCAGCCCAGAACCATCCCAAAGCAAAACAGTTCAAAGATTTCCGCGAGGTCTACGATCACGCTGACAAGTTTGATGCCGTCGTCGTCAGCACATGCGAGCACACACACGCGTTCGCGACCCTGCCAGCACTACAATTGAAGAAACATGTCTACTGTGAAAAACCACTCACGCACAGTGTCTGGGAAGCCCGCGTCATCCGCGAAGCAGCCCGCAAAGCAAATGTTGCCACACAGATGGGAACGCAGATTCACGCCGGTGACAACTACCGCCGCGTCGTCGAATTGATTCAATCCGGTGCCATCGGCCCCGTACAGGAAGCCCACGTCTGGGTCTCCCGCGCCTGGGGCTGGCATTCCTCTGAGGAAGAAGCTCGCAAGGCCAAGGATATTGTCTATTCGGATAAACGCCCGAGTCATTCTGATCCAGTTCCCAAAGGACTGGACTGGGATCTCTGGCTGGGGCCCGCGCCGGAACGTCCTTTCAACAACATTTATTTCCCTGGCCCCAAATGGTACCGCTGGTGGGATTTTGGAAACGGCACCATGTCGGACTTAGGCAGTCACTGGATCGACTTACCCTTCTGGGCCTTGAAGCTGGATTACCCGCTTACCATCGAAGCGGAAGGTCCGCCGATTCAAAAAGAAATCGCCCCAGCGTCCATGCAGGCCGTCTATGAATATGGTCAACGCGGCGATATGCCCCCCGTCACCGTCGGCTGGTACCAGGGCACAAATAAACCCAAACTCTGGAAAGAAGGCAAAATTCCTCAGTGGGGCAGCGGCGTTTTATTCGTTGGCGAAAAGGGCATGCTGCTGACCGATTATGGCAAACACGTTCTGCTGCCGGAAAAAGAATTCGCCGACTTCAAACGTCCTGAACCGTTCATCCCTAAATCATTGGGACATCACGCCGAGTGGATTCATGCCTGCAAAACCGGTGCACCAACCACTTGCAACTTCGAATATGCGGGTCTGCTCACCGAAGCCAACCACTTGGGCAACGTCGCCTATCGCACAGGCAAAAAACTCCACTGGGACACCCAGGCCATGAAGGCAACCAACGCTCCGGAATCCGATCAGTACATCCGCCGCGAATACCGCAAAGGCTGGAATTTGATTTAGGCTGTTGAGTGGAACTTCATTGAATGATTGCGAAACAACAAACTTACTCGTAATCCTCCAAACCGGGTATTTATAGCCCCTGTGATCACCAATGTACTATCACTGAGTGAAAGTTGCGCAACGAGTTCTATAGAACAAATGCTGGCATCTTAAAAGATCACCGTTTGTTGAACTAGAGCACGCCAACGGAATTCTTTTCCCAATCGGAATCAATTCCTAAGTTTTGACATACCTAAGTGATTCGCTAACAGACAATACACACTCTAGTTCTGATCGTTACCATAAATGAATCGCGCATCATCGATTTGTGTCTGTCAGGTAGGGGAAATAATCTAGATACGTCTGACATTTTCATTTTACCCCCTTTGCCTTTACGATTGCCACGAGTCAACCAACTGAGAGGATGTGACTTCAAATGACCATCAAAATCGAAAAAGATATCTTGCTCATCGAACATTTTCTAACTGCCGAAGAATGCACGAATTATATTAATTACAGCGAGTATCTCGGATTTCAACCTGCAGATGTTGACGTGCACGGGACCCGAAAACAGATCGATCAAATCCGAACCAATGAACGAGCCGACATCGAATCACAACAGATAGCAGATAATTTATGGGAAACGCTAAAAGACAATCCTTTACCAGAAAACAATCAGAGCAAAGCTGTCGGTTTAAGCCCTTTCATCCGATTCTACCGTTATACAGGGACACAAAAATTTAACATGCACAAAGATGGCAGGAAACACCATCAAGGTTTTGAATCACAATATACAATGCTTGTCTATTTAAACACTGTTGAACAGGGTGGTGAAACTGTCTTTCGAAAAAACGAGATCAAAATAAAACCTCAGGCAGGATACTGTTTATTATTTGCCCACGAATTATGGCATTCTGGAATTCCGGTCACAGGAGAAGATATCAAGTATGTATTGAGAACCGACGTATTGTACTCACACTAACTTTTGAGTCGGTGAATCAAAGTGATCTATTGGTGGCCCTCTCTTCAACCAATAGTGATACGTAATATCCCAAGAATATAATTCTGCTGAAAGACCTTGTAAGGTGCTTGAATAGTTTCGCTCGAAGCCAGTTTGTCCTGTCTCAACGGAAGACAAAGCGGTTGTTGTCGTCGGCTTCAACGATGAGAGACCGGACAGGATTCCGTCATTTATTTCTTGAAAAGAATTCACCTAAACCATTGGGCATCTATTTAAATCATGTGCGCTGATGAAATAGTACACACATGAATCATCCTTGCGTGCAGGCCATAAAGAAATAAAGGTGGTCAGTCTGGTGAAGTCTTATATCGTTATCACCATCGTCATTGGTCTCAGCGCAATGGCGATTACCTCATTTCAGGAACCGTCAACGAAGACGTGCCCACATTGCGAAGGCACAGGGATGGTTGAAGCTCCCAAGCAGCCTCATGAGAAGATCGTTTACGATAGGTGCGAGAACTGTGGAAGTGAAATTCGTGTGGGCAAAATACTGTGTTGGGAATGCTCCAAACTTAAACTGAGATAATTCCGTTGGAGATGGACCGCTAAATCCTCAACGGTGATGGGATTTCAAAGTGACGATGACACGACGGGCACATCGCGCAAGCTGGCTCTGCTTTCGTCTCAAAGAACTGCTGCAGCTCTGCATCAGAGCAGGTTGGATACAGGGGTCGGTACGAAAGGTACTTCTGCCACTCCTCACTGAGTTGATGCTTTATATCGACCATACCAAGATAAGCCAACTGGGGACACTTCCAGATCTTTCCCTCGTGAATTTGCGGGCAGTTCTTCGCCACACAAACCTTGTAACTCTCTTCCGGGTTCCCGTCGTTAAACGGCACCATTTCGGAACCAGATCCCTCAAACGTTGTTCGCCACTTTGACGCAGATGGTCGGTATTTAAGAACAAAATTGTATCGTGAACTCCACTGTGCAAGCAGCTCACGAACCGGCTTCAACTTCTCTGTGTACTCCTCGCCGCCATGGTGCACTGAGACCTCTAAGTCACATTCTGCCTGCTGAAGGGCAAGCGGTAGCTCTGGATGGTTCTTCAGGTAAAACCCGTTTGATATCAGTCTCAATTTAGAAAACGGCCACTGCTTCCGGCACTCCCGCACAATCTGAACCAACTGCTTATTCAACGCAGGCTCACCGCCCAGGATTGAAAACATTTTAGGCTGTATTCGCCCGCTCCACTGCATCATCTGGCTTGCGATCTCTTCCAGTGGTACGTTCTTACCGATTTGCTGATCGCTGAAATGGGAGCAGCTTTTACAGGACAGGTTGCAGGAGTAGCTTGCGTGAATTTCCAGGTTTCTAATTTGGTACATCACACAGTTCCCTAGTATTGATCGCCACTGTTTCTTTTCGCCCGTCAAAACGCGATTCGCCCCACAATCCTTTATCATTGCCATGTGTTGAAGCGACGAGCCATTTATCAGGATGTGCAATCACAACCACCTTATAAGAGTGATTGTATGTGTGGATGTAGGCCGCTATGTCTTCCATGCCTGGCAGGTTGATGTCGTCCATTGATATCCTAATATCGTCGGTGTGGAAGCCAGACAAACCGGTCCCAGGCACATCAACATAAATATCCTGCTTCACTTCCCCCTTGCCGTCGTAAACCGTTCTATTGCGGTAGTAGTTCTCTATTGGCTGTTCGTCGAGCTTTGACCCGTGCGCGCAGATCCAACATTTATGTCGGTCGATTCCTTCGATCATTTTTGCCACGTAATCCGGCGGGAAAATAAAATCATCGTCACAGGTCAAAACGTACCCATTCAGTTTATCGGCCCACAGGAATTTCGGACAGGACATCAATTCATTGGTCCCAAACACTAGTTGAATCCTCGGATCTTTTAAGAAGTCCGGCACATAATGAAAATCGTTCAAGTGGATATACAACTGGTCGACCTGTGGGAGCAGTGAATCAACCGCCTTTTCCAATGCATAAATACGACGGGGAATCGTCGTCATGCAAGCATAGACCTTCGACTTTCTCTTGTTTATCACAACCAGTTTTTCAAGTACATCGGCCTGTTGTTTTAAATTACCGTACTTTGTCGGGTCGATTTCCCCAAGTCTTTCCCATTCGTCAAATCGCTCATTCGTTGCATCCAAGATTTTCTTGCGTTCTCCAGACTGATACCCAAACCGATCCTGAGAGTTTGACAAACTGTTGGTACAAATCCTTCTCATGGATGTTACAGTTTTGTTGAAATGGATTTTCGGATTCGAACGGCTTGGTACCTGTAGCCGCTGTGTGAACTCCGTGTCAGCTCCGCAGAAGAAGAGGCCATCAAACCCGTTCAATGATTCGAACATTGACTTGCGAATCACCATTGTGGCATTGATCACTCTGGGAGAACGACAACTCTTCATAAGGATGCCTGATTTAATAAGCGGGTTCTTTTTCACGTTATTGACGTTGCGTTCGTGATGCTCCTGCAGTGGATTGAGGAACTGCATCATAGAACTACACCAGACATGCGAACCAGTGCTGTTAAGCTCATCAATGGCGGTCCTGAAGTGGTGCGGCATATAGATATCATCAGAATCAGCGATCCCAATCACATCCGTTTTCATGTGGTGAAACAAGCTATTCGCGATCGCATACGGCCCGCAGTTGCTTTTTGTTTTATACCAGGCGACATTCCCCAGATGGCCGTAGCGTTCCTTCAGTGGCGCGTCATCTTCACGCGAGCAGTCATTGACCAGATGAATAAACGGTTTTACTCCTGCTTGCCAGAGGATGGAGTCGACTGTTTGTGTGACCAGATGCAAATTCCTGTGGTACGGAATAAAAACGTCGATGTCATACAGCGAATTTTCTTCGAGACTCATTCCCGCTCTCTCGCCGAAAAACTTCGCAGCAGCTCCTTTCATTTCCCTACTTCCTGGCATCCACGAGAGAGGACCGCCTGGAGTTGATTCTATGTCGCGTTCGAAATCGAAATTGTGAGCCTTCAGAATATCATACCGCTTGATCGCCTGCCGATTCTTGTAGTCCCCATGATAGAGATGTCGGACGTCTCCTGACGTGCTCACAATCCTCAGTCCCTGATTAGCCCAGGCACGCATCATAACGCCGTCACCGCCGCCGAGAATCGATCTCTCGTAAATCCCATTGGGACCGCTCAGCGATTTCCGAAATGCGATCGCTCCACCAGGCAGACCGTGCTGAGATTTTGAGCTGTTCACAAACCCCGTGACTTTCGTTTCAACGTTGCCGGCAGTGGTTAAATATTTCACGTTCTCGAACATTTGAACCACGTCAGCAGTTTCTAGCTTCCGTTTTGTTTCAATGTACCAGTTGGGATTCTCGAACAGCAAATCAGAATCAATGATTGCGACAGCATCAACATCATCAGGCAGTGACGCAATGGCGATGTTTAGAAGCCGTTCCTTTTGCCAGATGTACTTACTTTCTGCACCAGCGTTAACCTGGATTGAGTCGGAAAAAAGAAACTTGCCATTAAAAGACAGCTCAACAAAAATCACCGGCTCACTAATTTTTCCGCGAAACTGCCGCGCGTTGTCAGTCAACCGGGGATCACCCAGCGGATTGAACAGGCACGATACGCAAGCCAATTTCTTTACCGGCGCGCGTGTTGGTTCCTGGTGTGGTGATCGATGATCACAAGGCCCGCGACTGAACGTCTGAGGTGTCTCTGGTGCAGGGATCAACGGGGGAGCCAGTCCTACCCACACAGGGCAGTGATTCTCCAAAGGTTTTGCATGGTCCGCACAGTTCGAATTGTTGACCAGGCATCGCGTATTTGCTCTGCGCGGACATCTTTCGCAGCCTTTGATTCTGGTAGTGAATTGATCTATTGAGACTTCTGAATTAGAAAACTGCCTGAATTGCCGTAAACAATGTGATAGCGAATCCGTCTCGCGTTGCATTTTATAGCCTTTTGAAATCTAGTAAGTCGTCACTCTGGAGACGTTGCCCTCTGTTACATCCATCCAGAATTCCCTCTGTTCTAATTCGGTAACGACATACCCGCCGCCGTCAACCCAGTTCGCGATACCAAACGATCCTGCAGCTGTATGCTGAAAAACGTTTCCAACGCGATTGTTTACAATTCCATGATCATTCTGGTGGTCAAGGTCGTGACTTGCATTCCCTGAGTGGAGATGCCCCCACACGCCATAGTAGGCCCATGTGTCACCATCGGCGTTTAAACCGTTAGAATTAAATCCCGCTGGATCGTACCCGTCTTTGTCGAACCCAGCTTCATTGTAACCCGATGAGTTGTAAGCGTTCGTGTTTGGAATCCGGTTCCCTTGACTATCTAATACGTTCGGTTGTGGTCCGATATGGTTCCCGTCCATGTCGTATTCGAATGGACCTGCAAAAAAACCGGAATTATATCCATTCGGACCATAATAACCATTGTTATACTGGTCGAAATAGCCGTAGCCGTTGTAGTAATTCCCACCGTAATACCCCAACGGTCCACCGCCCCAGCCGCCATAATAACCGTAGTCACCGCCACCATAGTAACCGTAGGCGTAGTTATAACCGTACCCGTACCCGCCGTAGCCAGTGCCGTACCATCTCTGGTAATGCGACATCGGCCTCGACGCTGGTGTAATCTGAACGCGATGTGTACCCGGTTTGATTCGGTAGTCGTATTCAACAATCTCGACCAATGTGATTGGTGGAACCTCTGGAACACCGCCGAGCAGGTTTGCGGGGGGAGTGCCGATCTCTATTATTCTCTGCCAGTACAGTCCGTTTACTCGAATCCCAGCGAGATCTCCAATAAACTCAATGATGAATCGACCTGTCCGCTGACCTGGAGTGCGGACCGTCACGTTCCCTTTACCGACCCATGACAATGATTCCAGCGCTGCCTGAATATCAGTTCCGTCTGATGAAATCAAAAATGGACCGACGAACGTACCGGAGCCGTCGCGGATTTCGAATGCGAATTCATGACCAAAAACGCCAGAGAATTCCAGCAGAAACTTGTGGTTCCAATTCGCAGACCGGGGATTCACATATTCCAGTAAGTCCACAGCGACTGACCCAGTTTCGAATGCCTGGTTTGTTATGGCTTCTTTCGTCAGAAACACCACGCTGGCTGGTGGAGCTGATACCGCTGGCGACACCATCACAAGCAAGTTTTTTGTTTTGTCGTCGTCGTCTTTTTTCCCGTTCGTTTTCTCGCCGGTGTTGTATTTGTAAACGCCCAGCACGTCCCAACCAGAAATGAATTGCTGATCAGAATCGTCTTCCGTCGAAGGCAGTTTTAGTGAGCCATCCGGAGAGCCGAGCAACTGCGCGCGAACGCCCGCACCAAAGATCCTTTCTTGATACTCGAATTCGTCGTACTCTGCAGGAGTATATTTTCCGCTGTTTCGCTCGGGTGCTTTGTAGCGACCATAGATCTTATCTGTATCAGATTCGTTCCCGGTAAACCGGCACATTGCAGGGCTGAATTTAATCCGCCCTTTATGGTTTATTAATAAGTCACCAGGTCCTGTGAAGGCTTGATTTGAACTTGATCCGACTGTGCTAGAATCCACTTCGTACCCTGAGTTCGTGCGCTGGCGATTTAGCCTGATTTCATGCACGAAGTGATCATCGTTAATCTTCCGAATACCGACGATTTCTACGATCGAGAACCCCGGAATCACCAATTCCTTATCCTTACGACGATCATCTTCGTCTTCATAGTAATCGCCGACATTGAGGCAGCTAAACCACTCACCGGGGCTTTCGATTGCTGGATTCAACATTACTTGTCCTTCGGCTCTACTTGTTCGGTTTTATCAACGGTTTCATTGTGATTTTTGATCATCTCTTTCAATGCAATATTTCTTTGCCGTTCGTCGAAGTCCGGAACATAGATGTTCACTTCCGTATTGCGGGCAATCGTGGTGGTCATCCCACCGGATGTGGTTCGCGTGATTGCCACTTGTTGAATCGCGCCGTCAAGGTCGATTTTCTTTAATCCTGCATAGACCCCTGAGCCAGAGTCTTTGGTAAAGATTTTGATATTCTCAACATCGATCGCGGAAAGAGCCTGTTTCTCCAACTCTTCTGTGTCAGCATTATCAACAACCTTAACCAGCTTTGTCTCTACCTTCCCTTGTGGATTCTTCTTGGTCTCATACTGTGCCTGGTACGCCTGAACAATTTCTTTTTTGATTATGACTTTGGTATCAGTTCCTCTTGGCTGCTTACGCGGGTTCCCCTGCAGGCCACTGGGGAGCTTTGCCGGTTTCGTGCGGTATTTCGGAGACAGTTCTTCTCGATGCTCATAGCGAGCTGGTTCTCCGGCTAGATTCTTGAGAGGCGTTGCAATCAAAACCCGCAAGTCTGCAGGGTAAGTAAGTTCCTGTATCTTCGTCTCGCCATCTATATTTATCTTGCCTTTTTGGTATTTAAAGATCGGCTCACTGAATCGGATGATTCCCAATTCAGGCATGACTGAGACTTTGGTTCCGTCAATCTTCTTCGTGTCCGGTCTATCGACGTTCCAGGCTTTATTATCATCAAAATAGATACCTGTCACTTCCACTGGCTTACGAATCAACTTACCAGTGTAGGAGTCGATGGCGAGTTCCGCACGGGTTTCAAAGCAAGGGAGAACCTGTTCAAACCCTTCAAGCTTGTAATCACCCAACCTGCCTGTGCGCGGGTTCTTTATTTGGGGACCTGGTATCACCGGTTCCGCTTTCTTAAACAGCTCACGTCGGGCTTCCTCGTAATCGGCTGCAAGCTTATCGTATCCCGAATCACCACGACGAGCACCAAAATCCACGGCGAGACCTAATAACTTTCCCAGTGTGTCAACCTTTGTTCTATTGCTGAATCCCTCATCTGTGCCCACCGGATACTTTAGCCTGTAGCAGCGATAAACGGTGCTCGTGGCAAGCCCATGTTGCTCATTGAGTTTACGGTATTCCAGGTCTGTTTTTGGCTTCAGATTATCCTCGACATCTTCCAATCGTTGTTTCAGCTCGTCGAATACGCCTGGCTGTGTTCTTCTCCAGTCCACTTCCCCCTTATACCGAGGTGCATAGCTTAAATAGTCGATCGGTCGCCAGTCCCCGTCCAGATCGAGCCCCACTGCTTCCAGTTCCCACATGGCTTCATGCATCGTGATCCCACCCAGTACTGTAATTGAGTCGGGACTCTCTGGGAGTTGCGCGTCAAAGCCTCCTGACATCAGGTCTGAGGTCGGGAGAAATGCACCTTCGCCGAATTTCTCGATTCGTACGACTTCATCCCATCCCAGACACACACGGTACCCCAGAGGCGTCACCAACTCGTTCAATGCCTGTGCTGGGGGAATGCGATCCCAGTGGACTTCAGGACGAACCTGTTTACGGTAGGGTAACTTCTTGAGCTTCTCCAATTGGTCAAGGGCTTTAGTCTCGTAGTTGGTTTCCCGCATGGCATCGAGGCACATGTCGGCTAGTTCACGAGGCGTTTTCTCTTTACGTTTTTCAATCACTCCGTTTTTCTTGATATTCCAGTGACCTGAGAACGAGCCGAATTTCCATTTCCAACGCCTGTCGTAAATGGGTATCGTCCAATTAATCGAAGTCGCAGAACGTCTCACAGACGCTTTGTCAGGACGACAGCTCTGCATCAGGATTTCGACTCGCTTATTGGTTGTGGAACTGATGCCATTCCCGTCCGTCACCGTCTTGGCAGTGTCGAAGCGAAACAGTAAATACCCGTCCGGCTCGATGGGAACATAGTCAGAATCTTTGGCATCCAGTGTTTGCGGAGCCATTTCAATCTGGCAGACATCCGGAGTGATTCCATGCGAACGCGAATAAGATGCGCTCACAATCTGCTTGATCCCCGGATAAATGACGGACCCAACACTCTCATAATCCGTAGTGTTTGCAACTGGCATTACGTTGTGGCTCCGATTGTTACTTTGAAGTCTTGACCCATATTGAGCGTGCTCAGATCGCCGCATTTATGCAGGTCAATAATGGGGTTCACGATACTACCTGATACGTCATAGATTTCTGAGTCATCCGTGTACTTGTTAATCTTCGTAACAGTTTTGGGTCGTGCGTCCTGATCAAATACCAGGACGGTATCGCCAGAGATATTCGCGACAGTCAGTGCGCCCGTAGAATTGTAATTCAGCAGACCGGCCAGAATATTGAGTGCGGCATGTGCCCCGGAATGAACCGTGGTTGTTCCGGCCGTCTGTTTGAATGTGGTTGTTGCTGAATTGATATCAAGAACGCCCCCAGTCTTGACAATGTCGGTGATTGTCACACCAGACCCAAGATAAACATTCGTGTCATCCGCGGAGTCATCAAAGAACGCTTGACGTAACGTAGCGATCGTTGAAACTTCCGTGGGGTAGTAAGCCAAACCCAACGATCCACGGTTAATATTGATCACGTTATTTGCGTGCGTTCCGAGCAAGAGAATCGCCGGGGTGTTTCCATCAGGTCCATCACCTGAATCAGTAATCAGGGAAGTCATCTGAACAGATCCGAAATCGATTTTGATACGATCCGATCCGTCACCCTCTTTATCTCCTATGAACAGATTTGTAACACCGATTTGTAAATAATTGTCCCGATACTCGAAGTACGAAGTCGCTCTAGATGAATTGAGACGAGGTAGCCCGATTGTGCCAGAGAATGTTTGTTCGACGTGCAGGGCTGCCAGAGTTACCGCGCTCTGGTCGAGACCGTACAAAATACTGGTGTCGGTGTCGCTGATATAAACCGTATCACCGTTAACCGGCAGAGTATTCAGGTTCCAATTCTCTGAAGTATCCCAGTGATTCGGACCTTCACTGACTGTAACCGTTGAAAAGTCAAGCGGCTCCTGTAATGTCGCAATCCCGACGCTCGGCGTATTACTGCCCTGAACAGTCTCAAGCACGACTCCGTCTGGAGTTTCAATATCATCCAGGTCGACACCTGACAGCTCGCCAGCAAATGTAATCACAATCGGTGTATCCGGCAGTGCTCCACCAGAACAGATAACGTTACCTGCCCCTATCGTGCTTAATGCCTCTAGTGCGGACTGCACAGCTGCGGCATCTGCATTGTACGCGATATTCCCCGTCGACTGGCCAGCATAGGTCAAGCTGAATGTTCCTGATGATGGTGATCCTGTGATCGACAGTTCTTGAACTTCTGCCGTTCCGGCGTTGCCTATAGTGGTGTAAAACTCGTCTTCTTCAATTCCTCCGATTCCAGTATTATGTGTTGCGATGTTGATCACCAGTCCGGTGTCTTGATTGGCCAGATCACCAACGAATGCAATTCTCAATACAAACGGGTCGTATGTATCGAGCGGATTTGGGCTTGAGGTTGTGACAGTCACATTTCCGACACCGACATTGCTGAGCGATTCAAGTGATGCCTGGATTGTAGCCGCCGAAGCATTGTGCGGAATGTCTCCCGTCTCCTCACCGCTGACATTAATGTAGAATGAAGTGAATAGAGTTGGCTCAGCTTCAGTAAGTCCTCCCAAGCCTCCCACCCCGGACTCAGCGTAGACCCCACCCACCAGAGACGTGCTGTCAATAGTTAAGGTGTAACCTGATAATGCCCCCCCCACTACTGGATGCCACCATAGAAGATAATCATTGCCATCTGATAAATTCCCCGAGCCCAATGACTCCTGATGACTAACTGCGAAACAAAGAGGATACTCCCCACCGACAGCTTTGCCAAAATCAGTCGCCTCAAATGCATCCATCACTTCCTGAGGAGTCGCGTCGAATGCGATCGGCCCCGTCTGCATTACAGTATTAGAACCGGCCTGTAGTTGAATCGTAAACGCTCCAGACGTTACGTTAACGCTTCCTCCTATTCGCGCTGATCCGGAAAGGCAACTTTGATTATACATGCTCAGATGCCAGATCTCACTCGCGCCGCCTGCACCTGATGTTGTCTCTGAAATAGAAGCGGCAACTGTTCCTGTCAGGTTTGTTCCATTCAGAGTAATCAGGTTCACATTGGTTGATCCGAGCGTGCCTATAAATGTGATCGTATAAGGACCGCCATCAGAACCAGCGACGGATACATTGCCCGATCCGATATTCGACAGCGCCTCTAATGCGGTTTCGACTGTTGCGGCACTGGCATTGTATGCGATGTTTCCAGTCGTCTGACCAGCATAGATCAACGTGAATGTTCCACCAGTCGCTGAGTTAAGTGTGACAGCCTGTTGTTCATTGGTTCCTGTCAGACCTGATGCATCTGCGGTAAGATCAGCGACATTAGCTGCGGCCAGGGCTCCGGTGAATTCGACAGTCCATGGTCCTCCGTCGGAACCTGTAACTGTGACGTCCCCCGATCCGATATTTGACAGCGTCTCCAATGCAGAATCGACGGTTGCTGCACTGGCATTGTACGCGATGTTTCCAGTCGTCTGACCAGCATAGGTCAACGTAAACGTTCCACCGCTTGGAGCATTTCCAAGCGTGACTGTTTGAATTTCGTTTGTTCCAGCACCCAAAACGAAAGTAACAATAAACGGCTTGCCAGCAGTTCTTGCAGTCAATTTAACTGTTCCATCGGGATTACCCTCTATATCTAACCCGAGGGATGCCACGATTTCCGCAAACTCTGGAATCAGAGAAGCGTTCCACATCGCCACAATTTCCTCTGAGACACTCAGCCTAGTCGGGCCTGCAGGGAAAACGTAAGTCAAATTTTTAAACCCAATTGACGCCGTGAAGATCTGCCCCTCATCCACGTCTTCTGGAATAGTGACTGAGTCTACTTGTGGGACTTCGGGGGCTCCCCCGATCCAAATATGTGAAGCCATGACTCTACTCCTTTATGTAGCCGTTGGGAACGGTTGATTCCGTTCGAATGTGTATGTCCAGAAGATCGGGTATTCGATCACATAGTTATTGATTCTGCGGGGATTGCCTTGCCGGAAAACTCGGCGATCCTGCTTCTCATAATCTGCCAAATGCTCAAGCGGTGGGTCTGGTATTGCGTAAGCGTTTAAACTCACCTTACTGCCGGACTGCTGGCATGTGACGATGCTTGACTCTGTTAGAATTTGCTTTTGATGCAAACCTGTAATCGTTGGCAGATGGCCGAATGTCGGACCCCCATTTCCGGTAAACGAAAGCGACTGCTCGTAATCCAAAATATATGGATCGGCAATGGTTCCTCCCGCTGCGATATCAAAGAGGTACGCCGCTTCGAGTGTGATTTGATACTGCCTGCGGTTGACCAGTTCCCCTGGAGCTGCGCCTTGGGCAAAGCTGGGAGGGTTCACCACTCGCACGCCATAGAGGGTCTGGCTGGATTGGATCTGGTAAACTACATCGCTCCCAGATCGCCAAAGTACGTTCTGATCCTGAAGCTGATAGGCTGATTGAAGAGCCGACTGTTTTGCCAACAGAGCTGCAAGCGAGTCGGCCTGTAAGATCCCGGTAATCACCCACGTCTCAGCTACGCCGTATACGTAGCCAGTCTGGTTCTCTAAACCACGCATATTGATGTTGACGGTGACTTCGTTTTCGGCGTGCTGGTAATTGCCGTAGGAGAAGATCATTTGTTGTAACTCCCCTTCACTAATTCGTGGTTATCCATCGCCTCACGCATTTTAGCAAGGTTCGCTGCGACCGCATCAAGTACCACCTTGAGTGATTGCGTGACTTCAATGGACTCTTTGGTTATGGTGTCTACGGCTTCACCTGCGGCGCGTTGGGGGTTTCGATTTCCGTTCTGATTATTGACCGCAGGACGCTCGGGGTTGTTTTGTCTGAATATTGATCCTTGCAGGTCTAGTTGTGGTTGATCCTCGCCACCACTAATCGACTGTCCAATGCGGTCTGAAATTAATCGATTAATAAACAGCAGCGGAGAAACTGTCGCTTCTGCTACTCGTGGGGCTAATCCACTATTGTAAATCTCTTTAGGGATGTTTCGTGATGGCTTATTGAATAGTTCATTAAAAATTGTGGTTTCAGGCTCTGCATTATCTCTATCCGTTTTTATTTTTGCACGGAGTGACTTTCCATTTTGTGCAGCCGCGGACCGCTCTTCTGCCTCGATTCGTCCAGCCCGAGCCACCTTCTGCTGCTTTGCGCTTGCCCTTGTGTTATCAACAGCCGATTTCATTTCAGCGTCATTGGTTCGGTTGATGGTGTCCTGATTCTTTTGTCTCGCCTTGTCTTCAGCTTCAAGATTCCCTGATTTTCGCAGTAATTCTACGCCACCAGCCTCTCTCCCTTTGTGTGCTAGTATCTCGGTAACCATTTTGCTACCGAGAGGGCCAAACCTCTTTAACTGGCGTACTTCAACGCCTGACATACCCTGCGGACCAACCTGGTTATACTTCTCCGTTAATTCTTCGAAACGCTTCCGCCTGGGTCTGCTCAATTCACCAATCTGAGCTTCCTTGGACTTCTGTTGTTGGTCAATCGTTTTTAATTGATCTTCTGCATTTTGCTTCTGATCGCGCAACACCTGCAGGCGTTGACGGTCTTTGGCCAATAGACGTTGTCCAGCATCCTCCAGATTCTTGGCAGTGCGCACTCTGGCCGCCTCGTCTTGCGGTTGACCAAGCTTGAAAAGCTCCTGATTCCTAATCAATACAGCTTGGTACTCTTCCTCTGCTTCACGAACGGCGATGATTGCCTGTTCTCGCTGCTCGTTAACAGCCTTGATTGAGTCACGATTATTACCGCTGATCTCAAACTCGACTTGGCGAACTAATGCCGTCGAACCTCGTGCAGTCTGCCGGCCTGCGAATTGTCTCGAGTCTACCTGGCTTCGTATTGCCAGTTGTTCTTCCTGCTCTCGCCGTCGATTATATGCTTTTTCGAGTTGCTTCGTTGACTCTTCTGCCTCTTTGGCGGCTTCACGATACGACATGATTGCGCCAACGAAACTTTCGGTAGAATCACTAGCCCCGAAGATACCGCGCCGTAAAGCCTGAAACCCTTCAAACGCAACCAATCCAGCAGCAGCAATACCTGCAGCGACTCCAGCGGCAGCAGCCGCACTCCCTACGGTTATGCCTGTTCCGGCCACACCAACCGCGCCCAGTCCTGCGGCACCGCTACCGCCTACTCCAGCAGCCCCCGCTGCCGTTTTCATTACTGTTTGAGAAGCAGCAGTACGATAATTGCTATTTGAGAGTAACGCATTCGAAGCGGCTTGTGCCTTGGTTGCCGCACTCATTGCAACCAGAGCCTCACGTCCCTTCCAGACCAGTTCGGTAAAGCCTTTTAGAGCTTTAAATCCCGCTTCAACTTTCTGAAAGCCTTGTTCGAACTCCTTGAAGCTTTCTTCACTGATCAGTCCCATATTTGCCAGACCTTCGGCAAGGTCCATCGTCCCCTGCAAAGCACCTAAACCAGCCTCAGTTGCCTTGCGGTATGAATCGATTTTAGTCCGATTCAGTTTTTCCAGTTTTTTAACATGACCCGTCTCTTTTTCTCGTTTCTTCTTCCTTTTTTGCGACTCTTTTTCGGTAATCTCAGTAATTTTTTTCTCCATTTTTTCCAAAATGGATTCTGTCTTTTTTGCCATGTCTTCGATGGTGGCTACAAGAGCTTTATTATTCTTTTTCGATTGTTTAATTTGTTTTTTTTGTAATTTTTCATACTTCTTAGTGCTCCCTATAATTGCAGCTTCCAACTTTTTTGACATCGTGTCGACGGAATCCACAATCTCTTTATTCGACTTCTTGACTTGCTTAACTCGTTTCTTCTCTGCTGCTTCTGTCGATTTGACAAATTCTTGAAAAGCCTGATTGCCTTTTTTAAGCTCATCAAGGATTGAATTCAAACGAAGAGATGCTCCTTCTATCGCGGCCTTTGTGATGGTTTGTTGCGCAGCCAGAATCTGCTTCACTTCCTTTTGTACAACTGCCTGATTTCCGGGATTAGCAATCATTGTAAGATTGATCGCAATATTACGTTGTGCTTCGGCTGCTGCTATCATGACCTAACTTCGAACTCCCATTAGAGTAATTAACTCATCGATTCGTTTTTTCTCAACCGCCTGATCGATTACACTTTTGATTAGCCGCGCGTTCATTCTGACAATTGGGTCATCTGGAAAGTTGCCAACCGCCTTACATTCGAGGTAATGGATATAAGCTTGCATGTTTTTCACGCTTAATGTATTTAGTTTGTTTGGTGCCCCTTTTGGGCATCCAGCAGGAGTTTGGCAGAGTGGTGGATTTTTCGGATGACGCGGTACTGGTTTTCCGTGAAACTTAACTGCTTCGCCGGTCTGCTCGTTGTACTCATATTTCAAGCAATGCTGACAATCGCGGCTGCAGAAATGGGGATAGAGCACGATCAACCCTACCCCGTTTATTAGTTTTTTGCATCTTGTTCCTGCAGACTAAACTTGACCGAGCTGTCGGCTTCACCAGAGAGAATTTTATCAAAGTCTAGAGCGTCTCCCTGCTCTTCTACCTTCGCAGACTCGGCTTCGTCGCCCGCTTCGTAACAGGTCACGATATTGAAGAGGCGATCCTTCAGAGGCTTCTTGATACGCTGCAGATTCTCAACTGTTAAAGCAACCGATTCGCTCTCGTGGTCGCGTAAATCCCATTCAACTAACTGGCGTATGAGTGTTTGATTGACGATATCCCCCTGCTGTTTCGCCGATTTGTCAAAATAGCTATGCATCAGAGCCCGTATTGGCTCCGGTAAAACGGGCCGAAACTTGAAACGGACAACTTCGTGAATACCGGGTAATTCATTAATTAGACAATCCTGTGTGTAGCCGTCTGGTATAAATGCTCTGGCCTGAGACATCGTTTTGTTTCTCCATTTAAAGTTAAATTTTTGAGTTTTAATTAAGCATGGGCGTTGGTAACAACGAGACTAGCTGTAGTTCCCACTTTGCGAACCATACCTTCTAGAGGTAACCGTGTAACCTGAGCCTTTTGCGTACCAGGTGTTTTCGTCGGATACTGAATTGCTCCGAGGGTAAATGTGAGAACGTTGCTGCTCAATTCAGTATTTGTCAGTACCAAAGAACCACCGGCCCCCGCTAAATCCTGTTTGATCAGGTCCAGGTTGGCCGTACTCCAAGGGTGATTGGTACCCAATGTGATGATGCGATCAAGAAGCGGGATATCCACTCGCGTAAGGTTGTTCTCAAATCGCTCAGTGTCGAGTTGGTTCTCAATGACCAGGCTGAATTCGTTGAACTCGCGTGTTGAACTTTGCAAGGTCAGCACACCATCTTCAAACCGATACGGCGTTTCTGTTGGCGTTTCTAGCGCGGGGAATGTACCGGCATCTCCTTCCGTTTCCGTTTCGGCCTCAATGTCGAGTCCGATCATTACCATTTGCCCGGAAGACCCGGAGAAGGTAGCGCGGGCAATCCGGCAACCTGAGTAAGTATAGACCTTCTCATCTCGGTCGATCATCATGACGAACTCGGGGAGAGTGTCCGCAAGAGCAAATACGTTCGAACTCTCTGCTGCCCCCAGAATCAACGGGAGAAGCGTGTCGAGGGCCAAACGACTGGCAGGCACTTGAATTGTCCCTGAACAGCGTTTCTGCCCCAATCTGGTTCGCTCAGAGATGTGCTCTGTGGTCCCAGTAGTCCCACCGGTTTCGTCAATCGTTTGAGTTTCAACCAATGATTCAGCTCCAACGATTTCAATCGGGATCGAACTCGTATCAAAAGGCAATGCTGAATCGATCGCCACTCGTGTAAATGTTCCGATTCCTAATGTCATGACTTAATCCTTTATATTAAATGGCATCAATAACAGTGATGAAGTGGTGTGACAGCATTTCTTCCGCTGTGTTTAAGCTTTTATCTGGAATACCCATCAAGGGTCTTGGCGGGATGTTTTTCTTTTTCAATCCGAACTGATGAACACCCGCGTAACCAATGCTGGTGCCGAATGTCGTTGAGTCTTGCGTCACGATTTCAATGTGTCCGGTCCCATCGGAGACAACACTTCTCATCAAAGCCCCGGTATCAATTAACGGCCGTGTTCCCTGATTATGTCCCTTTGGTCGCGGATACTTTAATGGTGCCCAGCCTTTACCATCGGGGGTTTTGCTGCTCAGAATGCTTTCGGCCAGATCCCCGGCAAGCTCGTCATTCCACTCAGCCAGCACACCCGCTGCCTGCGGCTTCTCTAAACTGTCGACGACTCCGGTGAGGAAGTCTCCGAGTTCTTCGATGGTGATGGTTTTAGACATCGCGTCACATCCTTGACTGTAGTTACTTTAAATCCGGACAGCGCCCGTACTTCTTTCGCTGTATATGATTTCCGGCCCGTGCTGATCTGCTCGGCATACATCTTAATGGCATCGGCCTCGTTCTTCGTTTTGAATCTCAAGCCGCCATACTGATTTGTGGAGACCTTCAGGAACTCCGTATCTTTCACTTCGATTTCATGTGTCACGTTCTCGACTCCCAACTAACAAACCACAGGATCATCCCTGCGTGATACTCCCCCACTTCAAACCAACTCGGATCGACTACCGCTCCGGGGGTGACATAACTGTTGACGACTGAAGCCACACCCGACAAGCGTGGTGTGCGGAACTTCTTGGTGATTTCTTGGTACCAGGTGAGATACTTATCCCGATTTAAAGTCTGGTTCTGCTCGTCGGCATCGACGATAAATACACCCACCTGATATTCGATCTGATCTCTTAAATTCGTTCCCAATGTGGGGTTATGTTTTGGTGTTCCTGGTGCAATCAAAATGGCCGGAAAGTCGGCACTGGTAAAATTCTGTGTACTGGGCACTTTCTGAATGATGATCGAATCGTCGACGATATCAGTCAAAGCCAAAGACTCAATCTGCGTTTTCACGGTCGTCAGGATCGTTTCCAGAATCGCGGTCATTTTTCCCTCCGACAGATACAACGCCAGTGGGTTCGTAATCTGACGCGAGAAACAGACATCACCGTCCAGACCACGCTGTTCGAATCTGTAATCGTGTCCCCTGTCTCGATTTCTTTGCCAGCCAGTAAGACGTTGGGAATGTTCCAGATAATCCCCTCCGTTGCTGAGGAAACTAACCCCCGCTCCACGTCATCCCGGGAGATATCCCGTATCCAGGCATGTGAGACAGACTGTGTCGTGGTCATGTCGTTATTCACACCCCGCTTTGTCGTGATTGTGATCGGTTCCGTTCCCGGCATTATTAAATACAGCCTGTTCAATCGGTGTATGGATACCATCAGATCACTACCCTCTTATAGCGAGACAGTGAGCCCTTGATAGAATCGAGGAATTTCCCTGCCGCTTCAGCACCTGAAAGGGTGTATGAGTAGTCTTCAATGGATTCAGATTCTAAACGTCCGCCAGCATCGATAGATTCCAACATGGAAGTCACCAGCTTATTTGCTGCGAACTGAATGTCAGCGGGCACTGTGGCCCATCCAGCAACGTAGACGACCTTGAGATTGCCCAACCCCAAACCGGGAGCACTCGACAGCTGTCCGCGTAACCGTGAAGAAGGACGCGGCCAGGCTTTCCCGATCCGGTATAGAATGCCGCTTTTACTCACCTCTGTTGCGGTGGCGTCATCCTTTCGGAGCACATAATCCGTTCCCTCAAACAACAACGACGTGGCGGGGAAAGCATCCGTGCCATCCCCGAAGTAACCGTCTGAGTCCTCATTGACTGAGGTGATCGACTGCACCGGAGTTTGGTTGAGAACAATCACCTGGTTGCCACTGCCGCTGTAATACTCGGTATAGGTCGCTTGTTCGATTTCCCGTTGGAGATACCCTTTGATGATCGAATCGGCCTGAGGAATCAATACAGCCAGCACCGTATCCAGTGAGGTGTCACTGATACCCAAAAGCGTTTTGATTGTTACGGCGTCTGTCAAAGCCATTGTGAATCTTACTTTCTACACATACAAAGCATTGGACTGCTTTAAAGTTCGTGTCAGGAACTCGCTAAAGAGGTTGGTTCCCAGGCACATTCTTTGTTACAGAGTTGCTCTTTGAATTTGATGCCTTTTTTAGGACATCCATGTGTTGATGAAAAACCTTTGCCAATTCATAAGATTTTTTCACGTAGTGCGTTGCATCAAAACCATGATGACTTGTGACACACATACGAATAAAGATCTGCTCTGCTAAGGAATCGATTTTCGAATTATTGTCTACTTGTTTTAATTCTGATTTCATCCGTATGTATTCCAGCCAGCAATTTTAGAATTGAATCGAAAGTTAACTCATCTTTATGCAAGGGCAGACTGCTTGACTTCATTGACGTAATCAGCCCCCTGCAGAATGTAAAAGCCTGCTCCGACCTGTGAATTCGCACCGACATCTGCCACATTGAATGAAACAAATGTGTAACCATTCTCAGAATCTAAATTTTCTGCCAAGACTTCGATGGCAATCAGTATTTCGTTTTCTGCCCCATCAATTGTGGCGGTATCTAAACTAGCTGCCGCCGATTGTTTCAGCAGAGTAAACTGGCCTACGGCGTCTATATCAGTTGCGCCGACTTTATGTCGAATCCGCGTGAAATCCAGTGCCTTCGAATTACCTGATGAAGCCGCATCGTGCTGTTGTGCTGAAATCACAGGATCGTCACCTGCTGTCCCGATGGAAGCCATCAATACAAATATGCAACGGTCGTAGCTCTGAAGATTGATGCGGTCCCCAGCATTAGTAGTCGTTGACAGATCGACGGGCATGAAGGCAGGAATGATATCGTGACTTTCAAAGAATTCTTTATTGAACATAAAATGAGTTCCTTCTCGATTTAAAAACAGAATTGGAATCTAGAGAACGGATTTCAGGATCACAAAATCCGTTCTGTTTGAATTAGTCTCTAAGCCCGGGTGCCCAGGGTGACAAAACTGGATTGAGTGGCTGTTCCTTTATAGGGAGTCAATGGTTGAGTCTCCCAAGGCTTGCCATCAATTCGCATAATAAACCTCAGGGCTAACTGATCAGTCAGAAACTCGACATGCATCGACTCAGCCTGTTCGATTCCCCCTTTACTGATCGTGATGTAATCATCCAGACTAGCCAGCAGAACATCTCCCTCAGTTCCCAGAGTTTCGTTGAACTCGGTAGGAATCACTGGGCGTCCCATGAGAGTTGCATAGGAAGCACCAGACAATCCGGATGGAGGCATGTAAACTAATTGACCACCGGCTGTAGACACACCTAAACTCATCTGATGGAGTTGTGGTTCCGTATCCTGATTGATGAACCAGGCTGCGTTCATACGCGAAGAGGCCTTCATCCGACTCCACATATTGAGAATATTTTCTGCAACGACCGTATTGGCGGCTTGACCGGCCTCCTTGGGAACAGTGACACGTGCCGCCGATTGCATCAGGCCCAGGGGTTTCCCGACACCATTCCCATTAAAGATGGATTCACCTAACATGAACTCCATTTCTTCCGTCACTTTTTTATTGACGTATGATTCGAGAGCCATGCCATTATCATTTATCAGCTCCTCAGTCAGGTAAACCAGGACTGCCAGTTTATTGAGTTTGAGCGTTGTTTCTCCGAGCTTCGGTGAGTTGCCAGTCAGAGGATCGCCTTCACCTACCCAGTAAGCTCTCAGCCCTCCTGCTCGTGCTCCATCTGCTCGACTTGTCTCTGAATCTGTTGGAAATGTCATATTATTTCCAGCGACCTGATAGTGATCTGTCCGGCTGAAAATATCGTTTTGGTAAATGCGGGTCAGGATTTCCTGATGAAACTCCGGCAGGATGGCAATCCCACCATCCGCGCCGACAATTTCCGACATTCCCTGGATTGCCTTACACATACCCCATGATTTTTTAGTCTTTGCGATGACTTCGCTTCGGTCTTTAAAACCGCATCGAATAAACTCACCAAACGATTGAAATTCAGAAAATGGTTTATAGCCCGCAGGAAGACTTCGAGAACTTTTGGAATGGGATTTATTGAATGAGATTTGATTCGTTTGGCTCTCATCTGTTTCCCAGTAACTGGATAACCGTCCCTGCGAGTCATGGTGAATCCCACTCATATCAGGACCATTTAACTGATCAACACTTTTCGTCAGGTTTTCAATGTTTGCTGAGAGAGACTTCACTTTTTCTTCCAATGTTTCAGACATAAAAATGCCCTTTCTACAAATAGTTTTTGTCTTTCGACAAATCGATCATTTCCCCAGAATTTCTGGACATTCTTCTTTCGTGTTTTGCTTTTGATCACATTTTTTTCAGGCAGGTAAAAGGTCAGACAATTTTTGCTGTAACTCTTCGACTGCTTGAGAAAGCGTTTCAACATTCTGCTCAAGTTTCGATTGATCGAAAGTGGGCCGACTTTGATGAACAGGTTCTACATGTTTTAAAATTTCCGTTACGACCTGCCGTTGCTGAAGGGTTAAATTCTGTGACTGGGACAATGATTTCAAATGTCTGTACTGGTCAGAGTCTTCTTGATGGCTAATCGTTCCGGAGTCCGGACAGGGTTTTGCAGGTTGAGTCGCTAATTTACTTAAGAAGTCATTCCTATGATTGTCAGCTTTATTTTCGACAGGACAGTTCAAATGGGCATAGTTCTGTGCATATAAGTTCTCTAAGGAGTTACGTTCTGATTCAAGGGATTGCAGGAACGTTTTCAAATAGGATTTCACGTGTTCGTTTTCCAGCACAATGGCTGTGGAATTCACACCTGACACCAAGTCCAGTATTGAATCTCGAATGGAATTCAATACTTGTGCACCCAACGGGATCAATTCACTGGGGTATTCTGGGTTACCAGATACGGAACCATTTTTGTTGATTGCTTTGAGTTGGTCTCCATCATTACTTTCAGACGGCTTCACCTTTTTCTTTTTCACGGATTTATTTTTGTGACGAATATGACGGCCCATTTTTTCCTTGTCATGTATTCGACCTGTAGGTATTTCGAGAGTATTTTTCGGTGACTGGTATTTTGCAGGGGGCGTCCAGCCAGGCAGCGTTTGATTTTTGGGAGGAAGAACTGCTTTAAGCGATTTCAAAAGAGGCTCCATGATTTGGCGACCTTCAATCGTCCCTCGATCGATGGTTCTCGCAATTGCATCAGGATTCACTCCCAATGCCCCCCAAGACCATTCAATTAGTTCCCATTCCTCAAGAACAATACCAACCCCATCATTCGATGTTTTGCGAGTAAATGATTTGATCGGAACCGCCCGAACTGATGTTGCCCTTACCAGTCCTTCCGCAATGAGATGAAATATTTGCACAGACTCCAGACATTTCTCCGTGAAGTAAGAAGTTGCTGAAATATGTGCTTCTTTCACTTCTAATGCCAAGCGGCCATCGGGATGTTGACACTTGGCAATCGGGCGTGTCAGTTCCCCTAGTCCGTGTTCCCAAAGTACGACTGGGTTCTTTCGGAAATTTTCAAGCTGGACGCCCTGGGGTACGATAATATCCCCTTCACGATCCTCACGCGGGGTATTGATAATTGCACGTGCCGACATTAATTGCTCGTCGACCATAGGCTGTGTTTGACACGTCAAAGAAAGATCAGAGGACTCCCCAGCAATGCTGCAGAAAGTGCCAATTTTTTTCTGCCGATGTTTGAGAGCAGCCAGCAGCGAGTTGGGTATTGTTTTTGTATTCACAGTATGCCCCGGAAAGAAACAAAATCATGTTTGCGACAGGGCAGTGTTTTAAGGTTCGGGACCTGCTGGTCAAGCTGATAGAAAACCGTTTTTTGATTTTTTATGACCGAAGAGCTTCTTGATCTTCACTTATTTCTAACTGAAAGCGGTCGTTAGAGCCTGCCGATGAGAATTATTGTGCCGATTTCCTGACTTTGAAAAAAGCACAAATGATTGCAGGCAGAAGAGAATACTGGCTCAAAACAGAAAAACCAGATCTTGGAATAGCTGGCCCAAATACAAGGCCTGTATTTGTTACTCAGCAATTTGATCGTTTCAAATTGCTTCTCTGAGATAATCAGGACAAAAGCTTATTGGGACAGCAACAAAAGACATACTCAGGCTGCTTTGCGAACCGGTTCCGAGTCCTGAGCAGTATCCGAATTACTTTGAGGTCCTGAAGTGATTCGATTTGAATAGACGATATCGATGAATTCCGGAAAATCATTCCATTCGCCCGGGGTCTGATTCCAAATCGCTGCAATTTTGCTGAAATATGTCATTTCATATTGGGCGAGCACCAGACTCTGAATCGTATCATTTGGTTCTAAATCGGAAGCATTCCACTGCCGAGGACATAAGTCATAGGCTGCTTCCCCATTCCGACCATTACTGGGAATTTCGTATAGAATTGCCAGTTCATTGGAATCGTTTAATTTCGCAGGGAAACTACGGCAGGTATGCGGACGACTTCCATAAATACTGCAGCGACCTAATCCTTTAGGGTGTTCCTCATCTGGTACACATTCTGTCAGAAAGCGACACTTGGTTGTTCCCGGGAATGAGACACTCGGTATGTGTTTTAAACAAACCACAAAAGGAACAGTCGGATCATCAGCAAAAAAGAAATGCGGAGCAAGATTACGTGAAATCAAACCTTCGGAATCTTCCCAGCGACAGGCAAAATCCCAAAACGCCTTATTCTCATGATGGGTAAAGCGATGAATGTCCGCACCAGAAATCGGGACTGCGAAAGATCGACAACACCCAGAATGGCAGGAATCACAAATGCCCATTAATTTTCTTGCTCTTAGAGGAAATCCTGGAGGTATTGTTTTGTGATTTCATATCAGAACCATATTTGAATACAGCAATCAGTGCTATTATCAAAAAACAAACCACAAAACCCTGCCTGCCTTATCGGCACAACCGTCAAACTCACTTGAGTCGATTTCCGAACACAGGAGCTATTTACCATGCCCACTGTCTCAACAAACAAGCTCTAATCTATTTCACAATAAGGACTTGACTGCGTGTGCGAGCCTCTTCATACCCTCCTGAATCCCGTCCAGGTTTTGTACACCAAACGTCAGCCGCATATGATTCTTTTGAACGGGAGGCTGTTCGGTATCGCCTCGTCCTGAATCGATGGCATAGCATAATTCGCCGGGGACATACATAACCTTATCTTCGTGAATTGCTTTCTGGAACAAGGGGCTATTGAACCCTGTTTCGATTCTTTCAGGCAATGTCATCCAGACATACAACCCCCCCTTCGGATGTACCCAATGCACGTCAGGAATATTTGAAAAATGAAGATCGGCGGCTTGTAGCATACAATCCCGCTTCGCGCGATAAACCGTTTTTAATTTTTCCACATGGTCATAGTAGAGATTTTCACGAAAGGCCGTGGCTAAAATATGCTGACTCAAATTTGTTGAACCGAAATCATCATTTCCTTTCTTATCTCGTATTGCTGCACAAACTTCATCCGGAGCAACACCAAAGCCCACTCTTAAACCCGGTGAAAAACTCTTCGAAAAAGTCTGAGTCAAAATCACGGTCTCTCCCGTTGTATCAAAACTTCTGATACTCGGAGCCACTCGACCATCGTAGCATAGTTCACGATACGCCAAATCCTCCAAAACAAAAATACGCTGTTGTCTGGACCAGGATCGTGCGATTTCCACAACCTGTTTACGACGATCCAGCGCCAGAGAAACACCAGACGGGTTTTCATAATCACTCACAAGATAGATCATCTTAACTCGATGTAATTGCCCTTCTGCCTCCAGCATGTCGAGAGTTGCTTCAAGTGAATCCATGCGCATTCCAAATTCATCCGTTTCGACAGAAACGATTCGCGCACCTAGTCCCTGCAAAACTCCGAGAAAGACAAAATAGGTTGGAGCTGCTACCAGGCAGATATCACCTGGATCAAGCAATACTTCCCCCAGTAATGAAAGGTACTGCTGAGAACCTGTGGTAACAATCATGTTATCAACAGTGATCCCTAATTCTTCGGCGGATTTTTGTTCAAGACGGGATAAATGTTTCAGCAAATGTGACCGTAATGCCAATGATCCTGCAGTTGTTCCATATTGCAATGCCTCTTTCGCAGTCTTGGGATCTGAAAAGAGATCATCAAAAGCCTGCTTTGTGATCTCAGCCGGCAAACTGTTCTGGTCAACCAGCCCGGCAGCTAAGGAGAGAACCCCCGGATTCTCTACGCCTTGCTGCATCAGAAAACTAATTGGTAAATCGTGGCTCCATGTTCTTTTTTTACTGAAGTGGATTTTTTTGTTCGTCGACATCGCCATTATTATTTCTTGAATTATGAATAGAACAATTTTCGATCGCCCCCTGAGATCAGGTCTGCGGTATTGAATTAAGCATAGTAGAGATACATCTGATTTACTACGTACTTTGATACTACAGAATTGAAATCGAATCGTGATATCAGCATACTGGGTGTTAATTCTGCTCGCTAATCAACAGGGAAGGCAAACCATTGTCATTCTCTGCGTAAATTTAGTAGGAAACAGTATTTTGAAATCGATACGATTCTATCTGACTCTGTTGAGCATCTTCTTCCTGCAACGTCCCCTCTCAGCGGCAGAATCCCTTCCGGATCCGCTGCCTCTGAATACCGGATTGCACCCCCTGGATTGGGTCATCATTGGCTTTTATGCCGTCTCGACAATTTTTTTGGGCTGGTATTTCAGCAGGGGACAAGAAGATACCTCAGAATACTTTGTGGGAAGCGGCCACATGAACCCCATTTTGATTGGGGTCTCTTTATTCGCCACACTGCTCAGCACAATTACCTATCTCTCGACCCCGGGAGAAATTCTTGGTAAAGGCCCAGTCTATCTGGTCAAAGATCTAGCGATGCCATTTATCTTTATCATCGTCGGATTTGTCATGCTGCCGGTTTATATGAAACAACGTGTAACCAGTGCCTATGAACTACTAGAGGATAAACTGGGCCTGGGTATTCGCTTGATGGGGGCGATCATGTTTATTTGCTTGCGATTAATCTGGATGTCGTTATTAGTTTATCTAACGGCCAAAGCGATTACCACGATGCTCAATGTTGGTGAAGAATGGATTCCCTACATCGTAATGGGAACTGGCCTGGTCGCTATCATTTACACATCCCTGGGAGGATTACGGGCTGTTGTGATTACCGACTTAATCCAAACGATCCTCTTGTTCGGCGGCGCGTTGCTGGTCATCGCAACCATCACTTACCATCTGGGTGGCTTCAGCTGGTTCCCAACTCAGTGGGACGAAAGTTGGGATACACAGCCATTTTTCAGTTTTGATCCGTCGACACGGGTCACTTATGTAGGCACATTTCTATCAATCTTAATCTGGTACGTTGCCACGTCGTGTGGTGATCAAGTTTCCGTACAACGATTTATGTCAACGAAAGATGCCAAAACGGCCCGTCAATCACTGGCCATTCAATTGACTGTTTCTGTTGTTGTATCATTGACACTCGCAATGGTTGGCTTCGCGCTACTGGGGTACTTCAAAGAATTTCCGAATGAAATCCCGGCGGGAATTGACCTCAAAAAAGATGCTGACAAATTCTTCCCGCATTATATCGCTTACCACCTGCCTGTGGGGATTTCAGGTTGTGTTGTCTCAGCCATGTTTGCTGCTGCCATGTCAAGCATCGACTCGGGAGTGAACTCTATCACCGCTGTCGTGATGACTGATTTCTTCGATCGTTTTGAACGCCAGCCCAAGACGAAAAGAGGACATATATTTTCTGCAAGGCTACTCGCGTTTGGCATTGGTGCAATCGTGGTGATGACAAGCTCTGTCATGGGAAACATACCGGGGAATATTACAGCCGTCACAAATAAAACAGCAAACCTGCTGACCACACCGATTTTCTGCCTGTTCTTTTTTGCTCTGTTTGTTCCCTTTGCCAGACCCGCAGGTGTCTTGGTCGGCACAGTACTGGGAACAACAACCGCCGTCCTGATCGCATTCTCCGGACCTATTTTTGTCCCTAATTTCCAGCCAACGGACTTAGATCCGATTAGCTTTCAATGGATTCCCATCGCAGCAGTCACTGTAAATATCGCAAGTGGCTCCCTGGTCAGCTATCTGATTACCTGTTTCGAAAATAAAAAGCTGACTTCTTAGCAAATTCTTTATTCGTTGGAATGACCTGCCAGTTGATTCCGTGAGTTCAGCATTGCGGAATCCAGCATCGTTTTACCCTCAGGGAAAACAGGATGACTGGCATCGTCATTTTCCTGTATGTTGGGCGAGAGTTGAGGTTGCTTTTCCTGGCTGACTAATTGATCGCCACCTTGACTGGCTCCCAGAGGAGGTAGTCCGCGAATTGCCCTCAATTCATCGACTTTGATAATCTGCGCCTGGATATCGGTTGCCAGACGTTTTTCAAGTATATCAGGATCATCTATGTGGGTCGCTTCGATCTCCACGGTTAAATTATTGCCAAACTGAGGCGCCAGGCGCTCGGTATCATCTTCCGCTAGCAAATCCAAAATCGGCTGTACTGTGAGCGAAATGAACTGCTTCAGACTCGCATAAAAAGCAGCATAGCTGCCTCCATCAGATATACCGGCTGCAATTCCGGGCACACCATGTAACGCCAAAATAGCATCTCTGAATTGCACAAACGACTCATTATACGCCATCTCTCTGGGAGTTGCCGTCAGCGCGACAACCTGCTCTCCAGTGGTAAAGATCGCCTTCCCTGTATTTTCCGTTCCTCCATATTTCTGTTCAAACATGGCAGCTGCTGCTTCGAGCTCTTCCTTAGTCGGATTCATGCCTTTCCCACAAGTCACCACGATAGAGGGGTCAGCGCCATTATTCATCTGCGCCCAGCGCGCGGCATCGATCTGATTTGCTGAATCAATCCATCTGGCACCAGCGCTGACAGGCGACTGCCCATCATCCTTATAGGTTGGGTGTGGCCAACGTGTAATTTGCAATTGAGCAAGTGGAATAATTTTGCCGGCAACCTGATGAAATGCCCCTGAATCTGTAAAGATACTACCGGATGCTTCATAATAGTGCCGCAATGATGTAGCCTGTATTTTATAGCCGCCTTCCGGCAAATCATCGGCTGGTGGAACCGGCGTCGCAATTGCGGTCGGAATCACATACCGTTGGACAGTTTTGCCAAATTTATTGGGCACATTCCAGACGATACTTGTGCCCGTCAGTTGCAACTGTAAAACGCGTTCATAACGAAACGAAGCGCCCGACTGAGTAGGGTTTGGCTGCTTTAATATTTTGCATAAGCTATGATCATTCGGAAGGGGGACCGAAGCACCGTATTCTCCTGCATATAAACTTTTCGTCTGACCATATCCTGATTCTTCCTGAATGCTCCGCTGCATTCGTTTTTGTTTTGATCCATTGACCGAATCATCATAAACAAATACAGAAGCCTGCATGGCCTGCAGACAAATCGCTCTGACTGCCACAAAAGTCCAACCAGTGTATTGTTCCGATTCCTGACGATGATCACTACTCCAGGAACCGGGCTGCCCTGCGCCTAACACTGCTCGCAACGCAACTGCAAATCGATTGGTTTTAAAACGTGTCATGAGTTGCTTAAACGGGTTCCACATAATTAGTCATTCCTGTTCCACTGAAAATTCGGTATCGAATTTTCAACTTGTTTTCGTTTATTAAGCGACGATCAGACGACGTCGACGTTGATCTCGTAATGCACACAGGCAGTAGACGACCGCATCAGCCCGGTCTGGTGATCGCCCGAGTATCTCACGCAAGGTTTTTCCCATAAAGTTTTCGTCAGCCCCTCGGCGGCCTTTGGGGGTGATATAGTACTTTTCCCCATCATGGCCCGAATAAATTTTTGCAGGAGCGATTAACTCAGCTTTTAATCGTTCGTTATCAGGTAGCCCAAACGGCATCATGCGGAAGTCACCAGCGGGGTCAAGTCGTCTTCCGGTTTCACCATATAGTTCTGCCCGTTTATTGGCATATTTTTGAGTGTCCAAATCGCTGGTTGCATTCCCATAAACTTCGATGACGTGCACATTTCGCTGTTTCAATGGATCTCCCACTGCATTTCCATATCCACCTCCCCAATCAATGGCGATCGGAACAGATCCCTGTTGCAAGTCGACTCCATAAGAAAGTGCTGTCTCCAAAACCCACCACATTGTTTGTTGCGTATCAGAAAATTGACATTCATGGAGGGCACGAATTCCATATCGCCCTCCAACTGCTAATACAGAAGTATCTCCATAGCGGGAAGCGGCGACGTCCAGTCCAAATCCCTCCACAGGTAGGATCTGATCCAAAATCTTGATAGCCAATGGATGATGTCCCTGACTGGCACGGAGCCAGAGTTGATTCCATCGTCCCCAGAATTTAATTGGTGCAACCAGCCATTCGGGCAGAATCACCTGCTTGTCAGGATCTTGATCAGGAAACTTGCCGAGCGCATAAACATTTCGAATCAGTGGATCTGAATCATGCAGCAAAGCCATAAACTCATCGTAACAAGTTTGCCCTGGAATTCTTGGCTGGCATTGTTCAAAGTCTGTTTTCGAGATCGGAGCACCGTGCGGGTAAAAGGTTCCCGAAATTTCGATGCCCCCCAAAGGTGCAACAGGCTGCTCCAGACACTTTTCTTTGACATTCGTGCATTCCCAACCACTGACTGTTATACAACGAGTTTTACCATATTGATCGAGAATCGTTTGGGTTTTATCCGGTTCAACTATGGGAAATGCATCACGAAAAGCCCCGGATAGAGTCGAAGGGTTTGAGAGTGCCAGAAACTTTTTGGCCTGTGTATTTGCCAGTTTGTACTTATCTTCCAGATTCGGTGCCGTGGCTTCATCAAACCAGAACAGGACGTGTGGTGAATGAGATCCTCGAAAACCCTCGATGTGCTGTGGATTGGCCAACGTGATCGAATGCTGCTTGTTATCGTACACACCAGATATCTGTAGTGTTCCTGGAGGTTTGATTGTCATCTCCCGCCACCATTTATCGACTTCCGCAAATGCAATTTTTTGCGCCATTTTCATGGAATCACGGGTAATGATTATTTTGGCATCGCTCCAGATATGAAAATAAATACAACAGGCGATTCCGGCCGCGGCCCCTTTCCCACACCCTGTATTTCCCTTGACAAAAACGCGACGAATTGTGGGATCGAACAGTGATGCGAGTATGTCCCACTGCCATTCATCTAACTGAACTGCGGGCCACTGAAATTTGACATAGGGACGGATTATTCCAACGCGAGCCTGATCAATTGCCCGCTTTAAATCAGTTTCAATACTTGTTTGCTGAGCACGAGTTCGCTTTTCCCGCTCAAAGTTGATCATCGCACCGTCTCTACAGTCTGCCAAACACTTCACCATCTATTTCAATCAAAACTCCTGAAGAATGATTTGGGTGTCGCAGGCATCACTCATCGCGCATCTCAATTACCCTGCGGAGACTTTGCTCATTTTATTTTACCATTCAGCCTGAAAACCAATCATCATCCTTGCCTTTGGCGTGCCCCCGTCAAGATAATCTATGGCTGCTGATCTGTTTTTATCTGAACAGAAAATGGTAAAGTTCACTAATGCCAATCGACTACGTTCTACTTTGGAGCAAGAACATGAAAATCGTTTTCATTGCAGCCATACTCACTTCCCTCTTGATCCCCATTCACGCTTCTCGCGCTGACGACGATATAAAAATCACACCAGATGTTGTCTACGGCCATAAATTTGGAATGGCTCTGACATTTGATGTTTACCAACCTCAGAAGCAGGCGAATGGGGCTGGTGTCCTGTTTATGGTTAGCGGTGGCTGGTATTCGAAATGGACGGATCCTAAAAACATGGTAGGCCGGTTTAAACCCTTACTTGATGAAGGATTTACTGTTTTTTCCGTCAGGCATGGCAGTAGTCCTAAATTTATCATTCCAGAGGTCGTGGATGATGTTCGCCGCAGTGTGCGATTTATTCGACTACACTCAAATGAATATGGAGTTCGTCCCAATCAGCTGGGTGTCTGGGGCGGGAGTGCCGGCGGTCATTTATCACTAGTCCTGGGAACAACTTCAGATGAAGGAAACCCGAAAGAAAAAGACATCGTATTGCAAAGCAGTGATCGGGTGGCCGCCGTCGTCGCCTACTACCCTCCGACAGACCTGCGCGAATTTGTGGACGAAAAATCTCCTTATTATCACCGCTTCCCAGCACTCCAGTTTGATGTTGACCTGGCAGATGATTTTTCTCCTGTGCTACATGTCACGCAGGATGACCCGCCGACGTTACTCATTCATGGCGATCAGGACAAGCTCGTTCCCATCAGTCACAGTGAAAACATCATGAAACAGTTCCAGGCGCAAAAAGTACCTGCAGAATTATTGGTCATTAAGGATGCGGCTCATGGCTTTCAAGGCGACGATAAAACCCGCGCCAGTCAAGCCGTTGTGAAATGGTTTAAGCAACACTTGCTGCAGCAATAACAGAGAATTTTCGCTACCTGTGATTGATGCTTAAAATTCCGCGTTTTTTGGAGTTCTGGGGAATGGTATGCAGTCGCGAATATTGGTCATTGAAGTGATCAATTGAATCAGACGCTCAAACCCCAATCCAAATCCGGAGTGTGGGACTGTGCCGTATTTACGCAAGTCAGTATACCACCAATAATCATCCGGATTTAATCCCCCCTCTTTCATCCGATCAATCAGAACATCATAACGTTCCTCACGCTGACTCCCACCAATAATTTCGCCGACCCCCGGCACCAGCACATCCATGGCACAAACGGTCTTACCATCCTCATTACACCGCATATAAAACGGCTTGATCGTTCTCGGATAATTATAAACAATGACTGGCTGCTTGAAGTGTTCCTCTGTTAAAAATCGTTCATGCTCTGACTGCATATCACTTCCCCACTCAATGGGGTAATCGAATTTCTTGCCGCTGGACATCACGATTTCGATCGCTTCCGTATAAGTAATTCGGACGAATTCATTGTCTGTGATATTTCTCAGAGTTTCGAGTGTTGTCTTATCAATCCGTTGATTAAAGAATTCCATATCTTCTGAACAGTTTTCAAGTACATCTCCAATAACTGTCCGGACAAAACTTTCCGCCAGCGCCATATTATCCTGGAGATCACAGAAAGGCATTTCTGGCTCAATCATCCAAAACTCTGCCAGGTGACGGGATGTGTTCGAATTCTCAGCTCTAAAAGTGGGGCCGAAGGTATAACATTCTCCGATTGAGGTTGCAAATATTTCGGCTTCCAGCTGCCCACTTACTGTTAAAGAAGCTGGTTTACCAAAAAAGTCCTGAGAAAAATCGATCTCTGTTTTAACTTGAGCCAGGCGTTCCAGGTTGAGTGTTGTAACCTGAAACATCTCCCCTGCCCCTTCGCAATCACTGGTCGTGATAATGGGAGTTTGAATGTAAACAAATCCGCGGGACTGAAAAAAACGGTGAATCGCAGCAGCCGCCTCATTACGAACTCGCGTAATTGCCCCAAAGGTATTCGTTCGAGGGCGTAAGTGTGCAATCTCTCTCAAAAACTCAAAACTATGTCGTTTTTTCTGTAGTGGATAAGTTTCTGGGTCTGCGGTGCCGTATAAAATAAAAGATTCTGCGTGTAATTCAATTCGTTGATTTTTACCCGGTGATTCATTTACTTTTCCTGTCACAGAAATACTGGCCCCCGTTGTAACGTCCTTGATTATGGCTTCATAATCCGGAACATTCTGATCAATGACGACCTGTAAGTTGGTCATACAGCTGCCATCGTTTAATTCAACAAAGGAAAAACCACTCTTGGAATCACGGCGCGTGCGGACCCAACCGGACACCTTGATTGTTTCTCCTGGTTGAGCTGAACTTAATGCTGACTTTATTTTTGTTCGAATCATACGAGAGGAACTTTCCTGATTTGAATTTGTGACACTACGACACGTTTGATTATGGGGAATTCAAGACAGCCATCACTTGTTTCGCAAGGACTGTTCAAGGATTGCTTTCGATTAAACTCACTAAAAAATAGTTTCCTTTTTTAATATGCCATCAGGAATCTGTAAACTGTAATCCTACGGACCGGTCAACGATTGTGCTTTTCCCACAGGGATTTTCCTTCGACAAGATTTAAAAAACAGGACTTTTTCAATCTTTTAAACAAAAACGCCTCAGTAAGAGTTCTCATAGAAGGTAAAAGAGCTGGAAAATGAATTTGGAGCTTGATCAAGCTTCTTTGGTTCAATTGCCCAAAAATCAAGGTAATCCATGACAGTTCATTGCAAACGAGATTACAATGAACGCAAGACCACTTCATCAAAACGATTCAAATAAATGCCGAGATACAAAGACGAATGACTAATCCTGACTCCATCCGGCTCAAGAAAATCTCTCCAGAAAATCTGGCCGATCTCAATGATGAGCTTTCTGCGATGATTCGTGCAGGAATCCCTTTAGATGAAGGGCTACGGAATGCGGCGAAGCACTTGAGAAAAGATTCGCACCAATTTATAGAACAACTCGCTTTAAGGGTCCAGCAAGGGGAGACTTTGGGAGATGCGATCGACCAGGAGTCGAAAACACTTCCCATCTCGTACGTTTCGTTGATTAAGTCTGGGTTGCGAATGGGGCGACTTCCAGAAGCCTTGCAGGCCTACACATCCTTCTCACGTTCTCGGATGGAGCTACGCCAGGAAATCGGAAACGCCTTACTATACCCAGCTTTTGTACTCATTATGGCATTTTTACTTTCGTTGTTTGTCTGCTTTATCATATTTCCCGAATTGCAGGTCGTGCACAGAATGTTCCAGCTGGAAAGTACTCCGCTCATGAGTTCTGTTTCAGCCTTCTTCGAATTCTACCAAAGCTGGTACCTGATCGTCCCCTTGTTACTATGCTTATTATTCATCAGCTGGAAAACCAGCCGATTCTCATTTCTTACACCTCGAGAACAAAATGAAACCTTCATCGGTAAATTCTTTTCGACAGTCGCCTATGGCTGGATACCAGGCTATCAGACTTTAGTTCGAGAAATGAATTATTCGACTTTTGCCGAAATGTCGGGCATCCTGCTATCCTATGATGTCCCCTTGCATGATTCTCTCACACTGGCAGCTGAATCAACAGGAAACACAATAATCATTACAGAATCGCACTCTCTTTCTAGACTCCTGGAACGCGGGACTTCACTCAAAGAAGGAATTCAATCCTGCAAACAGTTTCCGGACTTTATGAAATTGATGGTGGTGGAAAAAACTCATCAAAACCATCTTCCCCAGATCATGTCCGAGATAGCACGGGTCTATCGATCGCGCGTGTTAAATCGCATTGATTGGATTAAACGTATCATACCCGTCGCACTACTGATTGTAGTAGCCGGTGGTATCACCGCTTGTTATACACTCATTGTGTTTATCCCCTTCGTTGAAATATTAAAGATGTTGGGGAGCCCCACGACCTAATGAATCGATATTCTTATAGCTGCATCGGCAATGATGGTCAGGAACAGAACGGTTTCGTGCAAGCAAAAAGTGATGAAGCAGCGCGTATTAAGCTGATGGAACAAAGCCTGAAAGTTGTTCGTTTGGATTTGTGTTCTAATGAGGAAAGTACGTCTTCCGACACTACTGAAGTTTCAGAAGCCATCGAGTTTTCAAGTGATCAACTAGCCGAGTATGGCAAGACAGCATGGAATCCTGAAACCGAATTTATTGATCACTTACCCAAAAGTTCCCAACTCAATTTTCATGGAATGCCGCTTTCAGCGAGCTTGCGTACTTTGGCTGAAGAAACTTCATCCAGAAAACTCGCTCAAACTTTTCAGAGAATTGCCTTAGAGCTGGAACAGGGCACGACTGCAGAAGAAAGCTTCTCCCGTCACCTGAAACATGTTCCGCATAACCTGGAATCACTGATCAGAGCAGGTGCTAAAACTGAGCAACTGGAACCCATCATTGAAGATTATATCGAAAGCCAAAGACTTCTGATGCAGTCGCGACATAAAATCATGACGTCGCTTTTTTACTCAAGTGTATTAGCCTTGGGTACTTTTTTACTTTTTTATTTTCTAATGATATCTGTAGTCAGAAGTTTCCGTTCTATTTTTCTTGACTTCGGAACAGAACTTCCCGGGATCACAATTTTGACAATGCATATCTCAGATTTTCTTGTTGCCTATGGTTTACCGATGTTAGCAATTCTGATGTTTAGTTTTGCAGGAATCTGGTTTTGTTTTGACTTGTTCAAAATGCAGGCAATACGTCGACGCCTGATTAATCAAATACCGATTTTGGGCTGTATTTTAAATTATACATCTATTGCGTTATTTTGCCGGATGCTGGCTACGATCATTGAGGCCAAAATCAAACTGCCTGAAGCGATTGAATTAGCCGCCAAAACGACAAAAGATCCAAACTTAATTGCTGGCTGTGAATTACTGAAACAACGAACGAAGGAAGGATTTAATTTATCGGACGCTTCGATTGAAATCCCCCATTTCTCCAAAAACTTTATACACATTTTTCGATGGCAAGATCGCCCGGATATTTTTATTGATTCGCTACGTGCCAGTAGTAATATCTTTCAGGCCAAAGCAAACATGAAGACGGGGACATTTGTATTTGCTCTGCAACCAATTGTGTTAATCGGAATCATATTCAGCATTGGTATGCCAATCGTGGCAGTCTATCTACCTTTAATAAGACTACTCAATGATCTCTCATAACCACTTTTTTATCGTCAGAAAGCTGCTTCATCTGTGGATGCACTAGGTCTAATTATTAGTTTGGCATTCTTTGTCTATTTTCCTATTGCAGGAATCTCTTCGATTCTTCTTGCGCGCAGAATTAATGATTTTGGGCATCAGGGTGTCAACCCACTACTAAAAGCCTGTTGGGTTTCCTTTACTATTTTCATGATTGCCTGCAGTGTGATTTTCATTGCCTGCAGTTTTTTGATATTAAGCACGAGTCAACATTCTGGTGTAGGAACTATGCTTCTTGTAATTCCAATCTCACTATTGTTCTCCCTTACAATTTATCTGGAATATCTGTGCTATCTCTCTGCTTCTGCGCTAAACAAAGAAGACGAATATGAACTTCCTGAATCACTGCGTAACCAGATACACAAAACACGCGTGTTAGGCTGGATCGTACTGGGATTACCTTTACTGTTATTTGCACCGGCATTGCTGTTAGCTGCCTCGGTATTACTCTCATTTGCCCTGGTATTCTTGATCTTTGTGATTATTGGATCTGTGTTGAACATCATTTCCGTCTCGAAACGGGCCAATGAGTCAGAACTACTTTGGCTACTCGCGCTATGTGTAGAAAAAAACATTCCGATAGCAGAAGAACTCGACACGTATTCGCTCACCCAGAAACGAAAGTATCGAGAAAAGGTCCAACTTTTGAGCAGTCGACTCTACTCTGGCGAATCACTTTCCGATGCCCTGTCAACAACACCGGGACTGGTCCCCCAGTCGGCAATTGTGGCAGTGCGCATTGGAGAAGTGAGTAATAGTCTGGGAATTGCCCTGCGGGATGCTGCCGTTCAATCTACAAAGAAACTAAAACACGTATCTGAAAACTCAAATCTCTCAATTATCTTTCTTTATTTGACGATGGTTGTGTCTGTTCAATTTCTGATTGTCGGCTTTATCATGTATTGGATCATTCCGAAATTTAAAAAGATCTTTTTAGATTTCGGAACCGAGCTTCCCTCAATTACACTTGGACTAATGAATGCCAGTGATTTTATCATTTCCTATTTTTATTTGTTTTTGCCGCTATTTTCTCTGCCCATCATCGCATTGGTCCTGATACAAGTCGGCAATTACTATGGGTGGTACAATTCGCGTATACCATTCTTTACGGAATGGTTCCCGCGTTTAAATACTCCTCACTGTCTGAGACAGATTGCGCAATCCATTTCCGTTCAAAAACCTCCTCAAATTGCTCTGGATTCGATCTCAACATTTCACCTCTGGGCGGATGTCAGAATGCGCACTCAATCTGCGAATGAACGAATCAAACAGGGCGAGAATACCTGGAAATCCCTGCAGAATGCCAAGGTAATCAATGAAACTGAAGCTGCTTTGTGCTCCACTGCCGAACGAATGGATAACCTTCCCTATGTGTTGAGAACACTGGCAGAATCAATAGAACTTCGTAGGGCCAGAAAACTAAGATTCCTTACGGAATTCCTTAAACCGATAATCATTTCCTGCTTGGCTATCCTGGTCGGATATTTTGTGATTGCACTGTATATGCCTCTTGTCAAATTAATTTATGATCTTGTTTGAATTCTATTTATTATGATGAACCATCGTCACAACATAGCCCCCCATAGTATTTGCTTGAACGGTCGAAGTGGTTTTACGATTTTTGAAGCCTTGATCTCTATGATTCTGGTCAGTACCACTATAGCCATTTCCATTCCGACACTCAGAGTTGTCAACCTGCAAAGAAAATCGATCAATGCGAGATTGAAAGCGACAACTGCGTTAGCCAACCTGGGAGAAAGAATCGTTGCTGAAAATTCGTGGGACAACCTCACTTCACATAAAATGGCGGAATACGAGGCTGACATACCCGCTCAATTAGGTTTGAAAGAACCTCAATTAAGCGTGAAGCTTATTCAAAAGGAAAATGATCCGACGGAGCGTCAGGTGCGAATCCGACTTTCCTGGGAGAATCCTTATGGTGAATCTGTGGATCCGCTGCTCCTTTCTCTGTGGTTCCATCGTGAGGGGAGTTCAAATGAATAAGCTCAAACAAGCAAACTCACAAACACAGAATACATCTAGCAAAAATACAAACCCCATCCCCAAAGGTGTCTCACTTATTGAAATGCTGCTGGTGATATCGCTGATGTCAGTGATATTTACCGTGGCGATTACAACTCTGGGACTTCTCATGCGGGTAGAAATGAAAGGAACTGCGCGAATCCAAGAAACACTCAATTTCCAGAGATTATCACGCCAATTCCGAGAGGATGCAGGTCTTGCCCGCAAAGCGGTGATCATCGCCGGGGACGATAATAAATCAGATCAACTCAAGTTTGAGATTGAGCCAGATACATCAATCATCTATTCCAAAAACAAGGCTGGGAATTCGATTCTCAGGTCGAAACAACAATTGGAAAAAGTAATCGCAAGCGATGAATTTCGCATCTCTGTCGAATTGCTCCAATTCCAGATTGAGAAAAAAAACAACCGAGAGCTTGTTTCTATGCTGCTCCAGTTTTTTCCTGAAGAAATTCATGATAATCAAACCGTCAAAAAAACAACCAAGATTTTGAAAGTTGAGTCTCTCGTTTCACAGAAGCACTCACTCCAAAATCGAATGGAAATAAATAATTCGAATTGACAGAGAAAATGAAACGAAAAATAGACCATCTCAGATCAAATAGAAGTGAGCAACGGCAGTCCCGTTGGATTCATCGACGAGGGACGATTGTCCTGATTCCAATGATCTGCCTGGTACTGTCCCTGGCTGTGATAGGAGGGCTATTGAAACAGACGTCGATAGAACTCAAGCAGCTGAAAAAAGAGCAATATCTTATACAGGCCAATTGGCTTGCAGATGCTGCTGCACAACGCGCAGTCAGGAAACTGCGCAGCCAACAGAATTATATCGGAGAAACATGGAACGTCTTACCAGAAGAAATTGGCGGAGAATTCCCCGGATCCGTTGTAATCGAAATTAATCAAAGTTCCCAAAATAATCAGTCACTCACCATTCGCACACTCGCCAGCTATCCCTCAAAAGTGACTGAGCGAGTCCGAATCATTCGTGAGTGGCCTTTTGAGTTAAGAAATTAGACATCCAAAAACTAAGTCTCCTTCTGAAAAGAACGAAACGGCAGCGAAGGAATCATCATGGAACAAATTTATTTACCATCAACTGAAAAGCAACAGAACTCATCCAGAGGATTTACCCTGATTGAGTTGCTCGTTGTGATTGCCATCATTGCAATTTTAATCGCTCTGCTCCTACCAGCGGTTCAACAGGCACGTGAGGCAGCTCGCAGATCATCGTGTAAAAATAATTTGATGCAAATCAACGTTGCAATTCAAAATTATGAAATGGCCCATAATGTGTTGCCGAGCGGCACCGTCAATCCTACAGGCCCCATTCGGAATGAAGCCAAAGGATACCATGTCAGCTGGTTTTTACAAATTCTGCCCTATCTTGGTGAGCAGGTCGCCTTTAATAAGTTTGATTTTAATAAAAGTGTATATGACCCGGCAAACAAACAAGTCGCCGACTATCGAATCCCAACATTAAGATGCCCTTCCAATCCGAATCCAGGACATAGCTATGCAGGAATGCACCACGATGTTGAAGCTGCCATCGACTCAAATAATAATGGCGTTTTATTTTTGAACAGCAGTGTGAGTTATGATGACATTCCCGATGGCAGTTCCAAAACACTCTTTATTGGTGAGCTCACGGAAGGAAATGAACTCGGCTGGGTTTCTGGAACGCGATCCACACTCAGAAATGCCGGCACTAAGATTAATCTCAACAATGCAAATTTGTTCTCAGGCAAAGCTGCCTTTGAACAACGTTTCCCCTCCGAAGATTCAGAACAGAATCCTGATAGTCCAGAAAAAGACAATGATACACCTGAGAGCAATACTCGACTGCTACAAGTCGGTGGGTTTTCCAGCTATCACACAGGGGGAGCCCATTTTGGAATTGGTGACGGAGCGGTTCGATTTCTCAGTGAAAATATCAGTGTTCCAGTCTATCAAGCATTAGCCAATCGACACGATGGGCAACTCATTTCTGACTATTAAATGAGTCTCGCTTATCATCGAAAGCTTCCTGTAGTTTCCCAATCCACAGAAGTAGAACCGTTCCATGTTATTAAAACGTCGCAATTATCTAACTCGTTCTGGCTTTGTACTGCTTGAGCTACTCGCCGTATTAATGATCATCATGATTCTGATTGCACTTTTGCTTCCCGCAGTCCAGCAGGCACGAGAGGCTGCTCGATGCACCAGTTGCAAAAATAATCTGGCACAAATCGGTGTGGCTTTACAAAACTATCAGATGGCACACTTGGTTTTACCGTCTGGCACAGTCAACTCGAAAGGCCCCATCCTCAATCAACCGATAGGCTATCATGTCGGTTGGGCTATTCAGATTCTCCCGCTATTAGACGAAAAAGTAGCCTTTCACAGTTATGACTTCAAGTTCGGTGCCTATAATCCCGCAAATCTACAAACAGCGAACTATATATTGCGATGTTTTCAGTGTCCTTCCAGTAGTAGAGGAGGCTTTAACTATGTCGGTTGCCACAATGATTCAGAGACCCCCATTGATGTCGATAATAATGGCATTTTATTTTTGAACAGCAGCATCCGCGAGAAAGATCTAAAAGATGGCCGTGCTTACACATTTTTTGTGGGAGAAGCCATTGATGGCGGTTTTTTGGGTTGGACATCTGGCACTTCATCCACCCTCCGAAACATGGGGAATAAAATTAACTTCGTCGGCCCGAACCAAGGTGCATTTGCTCAAGCCAATCGATATGGAAACTATGGAGAATATCGTTTTGAAGCGCAAGCTGATGACATGTTTGATGACCTCGATTCCCAACCAGAAGTTTCAAACACGGAAGGAAAGAAACCAACACTAACTCCCGAGGAACAAAAACTTCTGCTTCAAGTAGGAGGATTTTCCAGCGCTCACACAGGGGGCGCCCATTTTTGTCTGGGTGATGGTGCAGTCCGATTCATTAGTGAAAATGCTGATTTGCAAATACTAAGAAACCTCGCAAATCGCCATGATGGGAATCTGATCGGAGAGTATTAGGTTACCAACATGAAGATCAAGCAGTTATATCCTGAATTGAAATCGATCCTCTATTTTTCGATGGTTATCTTTGCGTTTCCTCAATTCGTGGAAGCCATTGAAATACATGACATCCGGTGGGGATTCAATAACCGGCCTGTCGCCTATAAGATCAATCCGGTTACACTCTTGATTGAAAATACCGAGCCAACACCATTTGAAGGCGAGGTCCAATTTCGACAAGAAACGTTTCGTGGTCAACAAATTGGTATCACACTCTCAACAGCAATTTATATCGCCCCTTTTGAAAAGAAATCGTTGCAGTTTTATCCGTATATCACAGAATCAGCGAATAATTGGGAAGCCAGCTGGGAACATAAAAACAAGCAGCATGTTCAATCCTTTCTATCACCCCGCCCAACAACGAACGATGTTGTAATCCAGTTAGTAGAACCAGACAGTCTGGATCGAATCATCCCCGGCATCAAGCAGTTTCCCGAAGATCTATCCCCCCCCTTTCCAGGCGCTATCGATGCATTAGATGAAGTGATTCTGGACCATGTTCCCAAATGGGAAAAATCTCGTAGAACAACTTTTATCCAATGGATCTATTCCGGAGGAATCGTACACATTTTTGAAAATTCAAACGGCGATCTTCCGCTCTTCCCTGAATCGTATTCTCCATTAAATGGGATTTCGACTCCTGTTTTTTATGGAAATGGAGTCATTTATCGTTATCAAAATAAACTGAACGATCTTTCCTCCTCAGATCTGAAGCAACTAATGGCCAGAAACACTCGAGCTCCAGTGAAGCAGCCAACGGGAGAGAATGAAACGCCTGCTCCTCAAGTGGTCAGTTCTACCGCTACCCAATTTCCGGGAGCCGTAAATCATTTCTCTCAGGCCAACGATGAAGAAATCCTTGCTACATTGACCGATATCAGTAAGCCCAAACAGATTTGGTATTTCATTTTTTTGCTCTCATTCTTTTATTTAATCATCGCGGGCCCTGGTTATTATCTGGTCACGAAATTTTCAAATAAATATTCCACTTATTATGGAGTGTATCTGGCTGGTACCGCCCTGTTTTGTTTGATTTTCTTATTCATTGGTCAACATAGCACAAACCGCACATCTCAAATTCATTCTCTGATCGTCGCCAATATATTGCCCGATAACGAAATTGATATCACCTCATGGGCGAGTCTGGGTATTGTATCGGGAGGTAAGTTCAATGTCTCGTATTCGGGTGACGCACACATTTATTCTGCATGCCAACCCTATTCGAAAGTCAACGGTGTTGTTACTTGCGGCACTGAAGGGAAAATGCAGGTTGATATTCCGCCAAATTCATCCTGTACCGTCTTCCATCGTGGGAAGACACCAAAAACCAGTTTCAATGTAAAGCTCACTTCATTTCTAACAAATGAAACGGGAATAGAAATACTTTCTCTTGAGACTGATAAAGATTTCCCCCGTCAAATTGAACAAGTCTATTTTTTGTTTGGCGCAAAGTTGTATGAATTAAAGCAAGAACACAATCGACTTGAATTTAAAGGGACTTCTAATAATCTTTTTTCCGTACTCAACACAAATCCGCTTCTCGAAACAACTTTTTTCACACCAAACAGATTCTCCCCTTTTGTCAGACCTAAAAACCAGAAAGATCATTTCGCTCTGAAAAAATTCTTTCCAATCTTACTACAACGCGCGATGCGGGTGTCAGCTCAAGAAATCGACCGAAGTTATCGTTATCCCGAAAACCGAGGAAAACTGTTTGTTCTATGTAACATCCCTGATAGTTTGTTTCCGAAAACACCTGAGATTTCACGAAAAGAAGGCCTGGTGCTTTATTCCCTTGAAGTTCCAATCTCGGGCCAGTCTGACTGATTCTGTCCTACCATTTTGAAAGACGCCTTGCATGTTTCGAGGGTCGTTAATTTTTACAAATTTTGCGTTAAAAAAAGACGTTTGTCTCAAAAGAACACACATTTTTCGTTTCGCCTGCATCGCCCTCGTGTTCATTATCTTGTTTTCTTCGTGGTTAACCAGTTCTCGCATCAGCTCACCTGGACTCGATTTTTTCACAAAGATTGTATGGCTTAATTTCTGGCTGATTACACTAGCTGGCATCGGATTCTTCTCAACTGCCATTACAGAAGAAAAAGAAGAAGAGACTCTTCCGTTACTCAAGTTAGCCGGTCTTAATTCACTTGGCCTACTCTTGGGAAAGTCAACTGTCAGATCATTCAGGGTGATACTGCTCTTGATGGGTCAACTACCGTTTTTAATGCTTGCAATTGCTTTAGGAGGAATCACTCCGCTTCAGATTTGTGCCACAATGGTAGCGATGATAGCTTATGTCATTTTAATTGCCAATTTTTCGTTGCTCTGCTCGGTCTATGCCAGACGCTCTGGAGAAGCAATTATTCTTGTGCTGATCGGCTTATTGATTCTGTTCTACTCTCCCACCATTTTAACAAAAATGTCGGTAAACCTTCAGTCGCGCGGATACCTTGCTGCAAACGAATTGATTCCTCGAAGTATCGAGGCTTACCAGGAAATCGGCCAAGAAATATCAGTGATCGAACGCATTAACATCATTCTGAGTACCGGATACTCAGGATCCGTGTTCAATACTCAGGTCACAAGCAATTGTTTGATTGGCCTATTCTGCTTTATCACTGCCTGGTTTATTTTTGAACGTTGTACTGTGACAGATCAAGTAAAAATAACGAAAAGAAGGTTACTGGGTCGTGAACAGAAAATAAGAAAATCCAGACCCGGCATACTGGCATTTTCCTGGAAGGAATATCATTTTGTAGCTGGTGGCAAAAAAAAACTGATCATCAAGTCCACCCTCTACTTCTCTGTAATACTCTTTGTAGTGGGAGGAGGATTATTATTAGATCAGTACTCAGATATGAATTTTGCTTTTTCTTTTTCCTGGAAAGAGTTGATGAATACATCCCTGTTATTGATGCTGATCGGCTTAATAGCAGAGTGCACAATCTACACCTCACGTCTGTTTCGCGAAGAACGAAAACTGAAAATGCTCCCGTTAATCACAATTCTACCACATTCATTACTACGCATCGTCTATGAAAAAATAGTCGGATGCATGATGGCGCTCATTCCGGTTGGCATGGCGATCGGCATACTGATTCTGATTGCACCAGACAGTCTTACCAATTTTTTAAATTCTGGTTTCAATTCGCTATTACTTTTATTTGGTATTCAATTCGTAGTTTTTCTGCACTTATTGGCTTACTACTCACTCATTGTTCGATGGGGGGCGCTTGCCTTTGCTATCGGTACGATTATTCTGGTTGAATCCTGTGCAACGCCTTTCCTGCAGATACTTTTTCTGCTGTTTCATGTCGCACTTGGTGAAACAGGAATTATTTTACCGGTATTCTATTTGAGCTTACTGAGCTGTTTTGTCTTACAGATTCTGATTGCCAACCGTTTACAGAAACTTGCTGCTGAAGAATAAACCAAGCATTCTGTTGAGTTATATTTGAGTGAAAGCCTTTCTTAAATTTTGCCCCGCCAGTTGAACTGCTTCAAATGCCCGATCATATAAATCTGAACGTCGAAAGAAGCCATGTATCATGTCTTCAAAATTTATGTGTTCTACTGAAATTCCTGACCGCTGCATCAGTTCGACGTACTGCACTGCTTCTGAATAAAGTGGATCATAGCCCGCCGTGATCACAACGGCATCGGGCAAACCACTTAGATCTTTACAACGCAATGGTGATGCATAAACTTCGCGGCCTGCTGACTCATGGGAAAGATATTGTTCCCAAAACCATTCCATAGCACGTTTGGTGAGAAAGTAATCAATCCCATATTTTTGATACGATTCTGTATCAAACTGATAATTCGTTACAGGATAAACCAGCATTTGATAGATGAGATTCAGCCTGTTGGATTGCCTGGCTTTCATCGCGACCGCTGTCGCCAGATTTCCGCCTGCACTATCACCACCAACAGCAATTCTCGTTGGATCAATTTCTAAATCGCCTGCATGGCTTGAAATCCATTCCGTTGCTAAATAGGCATCTTCAAATGGCACAGGGTAAGGATGTTCTGGCGCCATTCGGTAGTCTACAGAAATCACTTTACAGCCTGCAGTGCCTGCCAGATCCTGGCACAGACCATCATAAGCATCCAATGTGCCCATCACCCAACCACCACCATGAAAATAAACCAGTGCAGGGCATGCCGCAGCAGAATTCTCCGGAACCACTTCAGGTGTATAAATTCGGACCGGTATTTCTGTTTTATTCGCTGGAAGCTTGAGGTCCTCAATTTTTCTCGCAGGAAGATGAGGCTCTGGTGACGGGGAAAGCGTCGATCTGATGAGTTCTGGAGTCATCTCGTCAAAGGAAGGTAAGTCAGCTTTTGCTACTTCATTAAGGTATTGGGCCACTTGTGGATGGACGGGCATTTGAGTTTCCTTGGAGGGATTTATCTGCTTGGTGCTATAAATAAACACATTAGGTTATCAATCATCGATAACCTGACGAGCCAATTATAACGGATAAGCACTTTGTTCTAAAAATAGTCTGTATTATCATTTCAAAAAATAGCTAACTGTCTGCGATACTCATATTTCTTGACCTATTGTAATCAATAGAGCCCCTATATGTTAATTCGTGATTCTGCATCAAGTTTAACATTTTTTTAATCCTATTGTGTTATTCTCACAGGGAAGTAAAGCCATGACCCCTAATCCCACACGTGTCTTAATCGTTGACGATTCAGCCGTCATTCGAGGCTTGATTTCAAAGTCACTCGAACAAGAGCCTGAAATCATCGTTGCGGGAACTGCAATGAACGGGGAGCGTGCATTGAGCTGGATGGCTTCCAATCCAGTTGATGTCGTTATTCTCGACGTCGAAATGCCGGTCATGGATGGACTTACTGCCTTACAGAAGATTCAGACAGATTTTCCTGCTGTTCCGGTCATCATGGCCAGTGGGTTGACCAGCAAAGGAGCAGAAACCACCGTTAAAGCGTTATCACTCGGGGCTGTCGGCTGTGTAGCAAAACCTCAAACCGCAAGTGCTGCGGAAAGTATTCGTGTGCTTTCCCGTGAACTGGTAATGATGATCAAAGCCGTGGGTCCTAAAAATAGTACACGCCCTGCCCAAACTCGTCCTGGAACTCCGGCCCCCACTAATCAACAAGTACAAGCTCCGCGAAGGAGTGTTCCGGACAATCAGTTATTTACAAAAAAAATCAAGTTTTTTAAGCAACCCGAAGTCTTAGTGATTGGTACAAGTACAGGTGGACCTAAAGCACTTGCTGAGTTATTACCACAAATTCCAGTAGATTTGCCGATACCGATTTTGATTGTACAACATATGCCAGCAGGATTTACTGAAATCCTGGCGCAACATATCCAAAAAGATAGTGGCCGTACATCTGTTGAAGCAAAACACAACGAACCTCTGGAATCTCATAAAACTTATGTTGCTCCTGGAGGCAGTCATCTTTCCATTGGCGAAAAAAATGGCCAAAAAGTAACTGTGATCAATCAGGATCCTCCAGAGCATTTCTGCAGACCTTCCGTAAATCCCCTATTCAGATCGGCTGCTGAGCATTTTGGAAATGCGACATTGGCCGTGATGCTGACTGGAATGGGCGAAGATGGGATCGAAGGCAGTCACGACATTGCTCGTGCCGGTGGAACGATCATCGCTCAAGATGAAGCATCCAGCGTTGTTTGGGGCATGCCTGCAGCAGTCGCCTCTGCGGGCATAGCAGATAAAGTGCTTCCGCTCTCTGAGATTGCAGCAGAAATCAAGTCACAGTGCCTGGTTCGTGCATAATCCCATCAAGCAGTAAGCTGTTCTAAATCAGCATCACCCGCGTCTAAAATACCGTCACAATCGACACGCCTGTGCTGATCGGGGAATTTCAAATAATCACTCCAACAGTCGATTTATCGATTCTTCTACGGTTCTACTCAAGAGAAGTACGATACTTTAAAATGACCTGATAAAGGCTGTTTCTTATTTAGTGCTAGCCAGAAATTATCAGATTCACGACTATGATACCTCTCAAGAGAAAGCAACTTTGAATCCATCTGGTTGGAAGTAAAGCAAATACAATCTTCTACTTAGATTTCACCCTTGCCGAACTGAAAGAGTAGTTTTAGATTGCTGCAGCTTTTCAATTAGAAAACCAGATTTTTGTTGATCGCCAGTATCGTTCACCCCCCTCTGAACGGTGCTGGCGTTTTTTATTCCCCATCTCTCAACTGAACTCCAGGTAGAATTTCGCATCAAAGATTGATCTTTCTATCTGCCCCTCAAAAGCACTCCGCTCATCAAACGGAATCCACCTGCCTGTCATTTTCGCTGCAATCCCTACGCTCCATATTTAGTGAAAACCAATCTCATAATCTTGAACCAATAAACACATCTACTCACCTCTTAGTATCATTTTCAAGATACAGTTTGCGGGAGGTATATGCCTTCATGGCCAGATGGGGTTTGGTCCGTTCTTCATGAATTAAAGATTGTTAATGAAGCATCTTCCACTTCATTTTTCACATCAGTTTGTTAACCAGAGCCGACGCAATAATATATCCATGCAGAAACAGAAGCCATTTGCAAGAATCGCAACGAAATTGAGAAAATGGTCTATTGGTGACAGGCTCAAAATCGCTTTTGGCTTGCTGGTTTTAGTACAAGTCGTAAGTGGAATTGTCACTTTATTTCAAATTGCGAAGATCAATCAAGATATTTCACAACTTGTAAATGTTGAAGAACCTCTTGAAGAATCCATTCTCGAAATGGAGATCAAAGCGGGTGAAAGTGCGAGAGCCGTCCTAGATTATATACGCGACAGAAAACCAAAACATCTGACGAAATTAATCTCATCTCGTGATGGTTTTGCTGCAAACTTTTCTCAATATCAAAAACTCGCCAATTCGGATGCGGAACGGAATCTAAGCACTCAAATTTCTGAGCGATATGCAGACTATCATCAAATGTCAGCATCAATCATTCGTCTGGCCGACCAGAGAGATGCTGCGCTAAAAGTATTTGTGAATCATGTGAATCATATTAATCAACTTATTGATAATGAACGTGAAGAATCGAACGACGATCATTCTGATGATGGGATCAAAAAAGCTGCTGCTTCTCATAATATGGAAAAATATCTGAATATTGCTTTTGGTTCGATCGAGGAATATATCGTTAAACGAAATCAAAATTTAATATCTCGGATTTTTGAAGCAGAACAAAAATTCAAGATATTTGAAAGCAAATATCTTGAAGCGATTTCGAATCATGTTGAAAGACAGCGAATCAAAGAGATCGATACAAAATTTGCACAGGCAACTTCGTATGGAAATCAAGTCGTAAAAATCACGGATGAAATTGATCAGCTTCTGGGAAAATTTGAACAAAACCTTGATTCGATCGACAATCTACTCCACAATCAAGTCCATCCACTGATTCATGCGAGCACAGTAATCGCAACTCATGATGCAGATTCATCAATCCAATCTGCCAAAATGGTAATCAGTATTCTAGCTATTATTGGGACGATCTTCGGCTTATTTTCAGTCTGGATTATCTCGCGTGGGATTGTGGCACCGATTTTAGAGCTCTCAGAAGGCGCAGAATTGATCGCAGCCGGTAATGTAGAACATCGCATCCAAGTAGATTCCCAAGACGAACTAGGCCGTCTGGCAGATACTTTTAACCATATGGTTGAAGACCTTGTCATTGCGCATCAAGAGGCCGAAAAGGCTAGTCATATCAAAAGTGCATTCCTGGCCAATATGAGTCATGAAATTCGCACCCCCATGACTGCGATCCTTGGATTTGCAGAAATCATGCGACAGAACAATCATGACCCCGAAACCATGCGCCATCTCGATACCATTAAAAAAAATGGGGAATATTTACTTGAACTGATCAATGATATTCTGGACGTATCAAAAATTGAAGCAGACAAGCTCGACGTTGAAGCCATTCAATGCTCTCTCATCGAACTGATCGATGATGTTAAAACATTAATGGAAATCCGCGCACTTGATAAGGGGCTTGACCTGAGTATCATCATCGATGGAAAAGTTCCAAGCGAGATTCAGAGTGACCCCATCCGTCTTCGTCAGATTCTGATCAATCTGTTAAGTAATGCCATCAAATTTACTAAGCAAGGAAGTGTTCAACTGGTTGTCAGGGTCATCGATATTGATTCTGAAGACCCTGACTTACAGTTTAATGTCATTGATACCGGAATCGGAATGACGGAAGAGCAACTCGCACGATTGTTTCAGCCATTCGTGCAGGCAGATTCTTCAACAACACGTAAATACGGGGGAACGGGGCTGGGATTAACGATTTGCAAACGCTTGACTAACATTCTCGGAGGGGAAATATACGTTAAGAGTGAGTATGGAACAGGAACCATCTTCACAGTTACAGTGAAGATGGGAAATATTTACGATATCGAATTTGTAGACCAGCAAGCATTCAAATCTGAAGTGAATGACAGCTTAATGAACATAAATAAGAAAACGGATTTTGAGATGAACTACAACATCTTACTGGCAGAAGACGGACTTGATAATCAGAAATTAATTCATTTTTTGCTAACCAAAGCAGGCGGTAAAGTAACGCTCGCGGATAACGGAATAAGCGCTGTCGACCTGGCTCTAGAAGCACTGGAAAAAAGGCAACCATTTGATATCATTTTAATGGACATGCAGATGCCGGAACTGGACGGGTATGCCGCGACTAACCAACTTCGATCGAAAGGCTACCATCACCCGATTATCGCATTGACTGCGCACACAATGAGTGGCGCACGTGAAGAATGTCTTGCAGCAGGCTGTAATAGCTATGCAACGAAACCAATTAACCGTAGCCAGTTCTTTGCCACCATTCATGAGTGCGTTACAAAATTTCGCCAAAACATTGAAACGCCTCACTAATCAGGTTGCAGCAGCGCGTTCCAGTCGATTGTTGATGGTTCTTCCTAACCCTTCTTCCGGCATGCGCAACGCAATAATATGATCGACGCCCGCCGCATCAAGATTTCTTAAAGCGGTAAACAATCTTGCTGCAGCAATCTTCAAATCGCCCGAAGGAGACAGGATCTCCCGCGCAGAGAACTGACAGTCTTTTAAAAACGTCTCTTCAAGCGAGAATAAGCTCAACAGGCCCTTGCTTCCTTCTATTGGTACATCACTGAGTTGATCGGCGATCGTCAAACGAGTACGTGGTGCATAGTGTTTTGGCAACATACCAGGACTGAGTGGCGATTTTGCTTCTGCATGATCTTCAATCTGTGCAAGACGTACTTCTCCTACGCATCCTTCAATTTCTTCAAGCGAAATTCCTCCTGGTCTGAGTAAAACAGGAACCTCACCCGTACATTGAATGACAGTCGACTCTACCCCAACTGCACATGCTCCTCCCTCTAAGATGAGTTTGATTTCGCTTCCCAGTTGCTCAGCGACATGACTGGCCTGGGTGGGGCTGAGACAACCAAATTTATTCGCACTGGGGGCTGCGATTGGTAGTTCTGCAGCTTCCAATAACTGTCGGGCGATGGGATGTGCAGGAATCCGAATCGCAACCGAATCTAATCCGGAAGTGACCAGGTCTGGAATTTTTTTTCTTTTTGGCAAGACCAGTGTCAACGGACCTGGCCAAAACTGTTCTGCAAGTTTTCTAGCCTGCTCTGTTAATCCGTATGTGAGTTCATCCAGGTACTGGATATTAGAGATATGTACAATCAATGGATCGAAGTGAGGTCTCTGTTTGACTTCAAATATTCGGGCAACGGCTTCAGGGTTCAGCGCATTCGCTCCCAAGCCATAGACTGTCTCTGTTGCAAAAGCAACCAGCTCTCCCTGCCGAATCAAATCGGCCCCAGCTCCGATATCTCGTGTAATTTCGCACTTCATCTTAAGTCTTTAAAACATCTTTGATTAAACGAACTGTATTCCCAACGGTATCACGGACTTTCTCTTCTGGTTTCTGCTCAGTAGGTATTAGAAAAGACTCTCGCATCACACCGGTCTTGATACCCGGGGCAACCGGGAAAGCACATTGCCTTGTATCAGATCAGATAGAATACGAGAGTCTTGATTTTATCAGATATAGGTAATAACTCGATTCACAAAGGAGTTGAAATTAACCCGAAAATTGAAATCGTACTGGATTTCCCTGCTGCTGTACTGGCAAATTGTTTACAAGTTCGCCGGGTTTTTGGCTTAAGATTGCACTGACGCCTGCTTTAAGATCTCGATCAAGCGGGCCAATTACTTTCAATTCTCGTTCTGACATGTTGACATGAACATCAGGAGTGACTCCTGCCCCGGCCATTTCGCGTCCTGTTGGCGAATAAAACTTGGCAGTGGTTAACCAGAATGTTCCTGAAACAGATTGTAAAGGAAAGTGTGTCTGTACTGTTCCTTTTCCATAAGTTTTTCTGCCGATGATCAGTCCTCGGCGATTCTCCTGAACCGCAGCTGCAAATATTTCACTGGCACTGGCACTGTCTCCGTCAACTAATACAACAAGAGGCATTTTCCAGGTTTGTGTCTGGGTGGCTGACTCCACTGAATTATCGCCTTGATTTCTCCCCCGAGTAGAAACGATTTTACCAGACGGAACAAACCGATTCGAGATCGAAATTGCTTCGGTTAGTAAACCTCCCGGGTTTCCGCGTAAATCAAATACGAGAGATTTCATACCTTGTCGATGCAGGCTCCACAAAGCCTGATCCAATTCCTGAACGGCCCCTTCACCAAACTTTTCCAACCGAATCAAGCCGATTTTTTGTTGTGCATCAACCATTTTCACCTCACTGATGTTCGTAATGCGGATGGATTGGCGACTGAGATTCACTTTGGCATCTCGATCTCCCCTGCGAATATCAAGGGATACAGTAGAACCAGCTGGTCCGGTTATCAGATTTGCCACCTCATCAAGCGAGCGGCCCCTTAATGACTGTTGGCTGGCTCCTACAATCACATCTCCACGTTGCAGACCTGCCTTTTCAGCAGAACCACCTTTGAGAGTTCGCAAGATAACTGCCCCTTCGCGGTGCGTCTTCAGTTGAACTCCCACACCCACAATATTGTTGCCACCGGCATCAACACGAGGCCCTGACACACTTGGTGTAAATTCGAAACGCGAATGCTTATCGAGTGCTTCCAACGAACCATAGGTAAATTCGTAAATGACTGCGGTCGACTGTATTTGTAACTGACTTCCAGCGATATCTGCTGCCTGTCGTAACACCGTTACCGCTTCTTGAGCGTTACGAGCAGGGCTCTGGTCCATCAGTTGTTGCCAACTTCGTTGCGCCATTTGAATTCGTTCAGGTGATGCTGACACACGATTGACGCTCATAAATTGTTGATTTTCGACTGCAAACATCAGGTTCTGCAAAGACTTCTTTGTTCGTACATCATAGGAAGGAGGTTGAACATGACGTGAGTCAATCATTCGATTCACCTCCAGATAGAATGAGTATGCTTTTTGCGGATCGAGGTTCTGCATCGTTGCGACGACTGAAGGACTGGAGTACCGCTGAGATAATTTATTCCGCAATTCCTGATTCGGATCAATCGGATATTGATTGGGAAATTTGGTCTCGTACCGATCTCGATCATATTGAGGCACAGTCCGCTGACGTAGTTCCCGAATTAACTCTCTTAATTTCTGGCTATCGTTATCATCTTCAAAGGTATCTCGGGTTTGGCGCCTTGGAGATGAATACTGCCTCTCTCTAGAATCGTTTTCATATCGATTTCGAGGACGATCATTCTGTTGCCCGCCCCCATAGAATAACTTTTCTAATTTTGATTCATATTCATTTGGTCCGGATTCATCTCTTACCGGACGCTGCCGTTGATAACGCCGATCTCTGGAAGAGGACGGAGGAAAGAGATCTTCAAGTGAATAATTGGAATTTTGATCGTAAGACCGACGATCGAATTCATTCTGATAAGAATTGTATTCAGCTGCATGTGAAAGTGTGGTGCATCCAGACAGAAAAACAGCCGTCATCAGTATGACCATTCCCCATACAAAGAGACGAGCTGAGTTAAAGGTTTCGTTTTGACTAATTTTAAATTGTGATCGGTTCATGATCCCCTCCGAAATAAGTCGCCTGGCGACTCTTAAGTCCGGCTCATCAACTTCCTTTGTGATGGCTTAACGGAAACTATTGAATGAAATTAAATAACGGCTCACATAATATGTCCGTTCCACTTTAGATTATTAAGCACACTGAGCACTTAATGCCTGATCGATTTGAGTTGAAGTCGCAGAATCAATTACATCTGATTTGCTCGCCCCCTCAATCAGCTCACCGCGAACCACTCGAATGTTTTCAGGCGCATCAATCCCGATTTTGATAGCCCCTTTGCCCGTTTTCAAAATCTTGATCACAATATTGTCACCAATTTGAATTACTTCATCTCGTTTTCGTGTTAAAACTAACATCACAAAATCTCCTGTTATTGCTGACCACCAATATTCTTTCTTAATCAAAATCATATTGATGTCATCTGGTTATTGTTAAGTGGCTGAAATAGATACATAGCATTCGGTGTGCCAATTGAGCACCCGAAATCTCACTCTCGTCCCATACCCTTATAAACAAAGGTTTTTTGTCTTATTGTATTCCTATTTTGAACACCAGAAACTCAGGTAGCGAGTGTAACATTGACAACATACCAGTAAACGCTCCCAATTTTACAATGGATCAAACAATAATACGTCCATTTTATGATTACACTCAAATGCTCCCAGGGCACCAAATAATCGCCAAACTCACCCCATAACGGGAAAGCGAGCATAAACAGCCTGATCTAACAGTTGCAGCTGACTCTTTTCCAGCAATTCAGTATTCTCATTTCGATGACACTGATGGAATTCAAATGGAAAGAATCCCCTCTCAGCATGGTCTTGACGTAAATCGCAAAACCTGTAAACTTCGCCGCCTGGGATGGGGGCATTACAGCTAGAAGCTGCCTGATAAAGCAGGTCTTGCAATTCCCCCGTCAATCGCGAATCAGATCTTATAAAACGCGTCTACTATCAAAACGGGCCACAAGTACCTGTCATTATTTGATGATCATTCTGTTACCTAAAATCAACAGAGGGTTGTCATGGAAGACATTGGTTAATCAAGCCGTAGAATTCACGAGAAAGGATTGTGTGAATGTATTCCCGCTCCAGCCACACTACTTGGAATCAAAAAAATCGTAAGGGCTTCTTGTCCTGCACCTCAAATCATTTCATTGCACTCATGATTTTCGGAGTAACAACGACCTGCTTCAGCATCAGTGCTCCCGCACAATCTCCCAACGATACCAACAGCAAATTAGTAAACGATCTGCTTCGCTTGTTGGAAAAATCAGAGTTGGCAACGCGGGATCGGGAATACAAGCCTTCAGGCTTGGATCTTCCTCCAGCACCTCAGTTGAACACTTCACGTATCAATCTTAATGAGGTGATCGGCACACTTGAAAAGTTCTCAGCAGACAGTTCTGCTTTAGCAATCAGCCTGAACCGGGTTATGTATCAAGTACCTGGAGTTAGAGAGTATATGGCTGACGTTCTCAAAGTGAGAGCACGGTCATCAATTCTTGCAGATAGAATTCGTCGAGATAACGACTTAAATTTGATTGCGGCAGAATACGGTGAAATTGATCAACTGTGGAGAGTTGTCTCTCATCAGTTAGAACAAGTCCGAGGACTGGATCGAAATTCACAGAATTTGATCGCAAGTATGAATGCGTCTGATCGCAAATTAGGCGACCTGTTACAAACCGGGCCTCAACTGAAACGAACAGAACTCTTACGTCAAACTTCAGCGATTACGAATGCACTGAGCATTTTAGTAGAAGATATTGAAATTGAACTCTCTCGCGAACCCAAAAGATACGAACTGGTACGTGAGGGACAACAAGTTGAACAACGAATGGTCCAGGTTTCTAACCTGATTATTGACCGGCAGAGCTATGATTCCATTAAACGTGAGTACTTGGCGTTCCGTGATTCCTGGAATTCGTTTGCCACACACTTACGCCCGTATCACAACCGAATTTTAAATCGCGGAATCCAACGAGTGGTTCAGCAGGATCGATCGATTCAAGAATTGTTGTGGTTACCTCAAGATGGTGCCAACCTTCCGGAAATTGCTCATTTGACAGAATCACTAAAGCGGGACGTTGACGAATTTTTTCGCAGAGCAACACTGCGTCTCCTGATCAGTTTACCACCCGCAAATTATATCTCAACATCGGATGAATTTTACGGAACCGTAGAAAATCTGATTGATACGGTTAACCACAACGAGTCGACTAGTGATTTAATCACTTCATTTACGTATATCGAACAGTCATGGGTAGATTTCTCAGCTTTATTTCACACTGTAGAGAGCCCAGCAGCCCTGCAACTACTGGATAAAGTTGATAACTCAATCACTGCACTGCGAGTTGCATTACGAATTGAGGAACCATCAGACAGTCTTGATCTGGCTAAGCTTATTGTGTCTCTGGAAACTCAAAGTGCACAGCTTTCGATCATTGCCGAGCAATGGTTATCAACGGAATCGCCTTCTTTTAGGCGATCAACACAGACTGCGATTCAAGATTTCTCTAACACGGCACACGAGCTTCATCGAATAATTTTGGCGCAACCCAATGCGATGGTGCTGATCCGCACAAAGAGTACTGAACTCTTCGAAAGCTGGTTCAAGGTGCATGATAAAATTTCCCGATGCGAAACTCGTGAAAAATATCAGCTGCAGGAAGCTGCTGTCCGCATTACGCAAATGCTGATGGATTTGCGGTATGCCACAAAGTAAGTAAAATTGCGTCAAAGTAATTTCAAGGCCCTCATTTTTGAGGGCCTTGTTCTTGCGCAATGCAATACTCAGTTGAACTGTAAAAAAACGCTTATATCATTCAGCGATAAGAGATATACGAGAGATCTATACTTAGTCGAGGGCAAATAGGCCTTAAAATGAATGCTTCAAGTCCTTTCGAAGACAATCCACAATCCAGACAATCTGATCCATCAGATAAAAACGTTACCGATTGGGTCGATTACATCGTCGCTTATTTTGTTGCGGTGCAGCGTTACCTTCGAATTTCTTTTATGTCTCTCCACGCTGATCGCAAAGCAGCAATTGAAAAAAGAAGCACTCTATTTTTACCATTAGCAGGATTCAGTTTAGGCTTGCTCGTTTCTTTATTGCTGGCTCTCACTCAGTTTATATGGCCATTGGGAATTGCCGTCCTCTTAGTTGGCTCGATTGAGCTAGTGCTGCTTCGAACATTTGTTCCAGAGTCAATTCCTCAATGCCGAGAACTTCTAATCTCTAAAGTTTCGACTTCTGCTTCAGGAAATATTTTTGTTCTGACAATCGTTTTCATGCTATTACGTATGGCACTGTTTTATCAGCTTCTTTCTGAATCGATGTCACTACTCACCCCCTGTATTTTGATCCTGATTTCGATTTCGTTAGGTACCTGGATCATTCCTTTTTCCATCAGCTTCGCTGTAGCACACGATGAAAAAGCCAGATGGATCAACCCCAACCATCCATTGACGAAGAAACAATTAGGTTATGGCAGTTTATTTTTGATTCCATTGTTCCTGCTGGGAACATGGTCCTCATTGAGTTATTTTGCACCAGCGCTGATTGCTACTGCAGTTCTTACGTACTGGATTATGAGGAAGCTCGAAGACCACGACGTCGAAATAACGGACACACACATCGAGGGGCTGGCATCTCTGGCTCAGGTTGTTTTTCTTTTAGTCTGTACGATCGATTTCTCGTTTCTCAAACAATTATCTGAGTAACTTGCGCAGTGAATCATCAGGTGTTAATCCCGCTGCCTCCATTCTGCCCGCATCAGGCCCCGATCAAACTCAACCAGTTCTTTTAACCTAAAGCCATGCTGCTCAAGCATCTCTGACGGATCGATGAGTTTCTGGGCTTGGATCTGGGCCACGAATCTGAAAAACACGTACATGATCTTGATCCATGCAAATGCTCTGATCCGTTGATAGATCCTGCCTGAAATCTGAAAATCTGCATACAACCAGACTGCATTCGTGCTACAGGAGGCTGCTATCTTCGTGATACTGTCATTGAGTGACTGTTTGTCAAACACATCTAAAAAGAAATTGGTCACAACCAAATCATAGTTCTCATCTGGCATTGTCTCGCGCGTTAAATCACAGCAGTAAAACTGCACGCGGCGTGACGCATCTTTAGAAAATCCCTCTAAGCGTTTTCGTGCCAATTCCAGCATCGTCTGACTGGAATCAAGGTAGTGAATTTGTTCACAGTCACAATGCTGAAGTAATTCAAGCAGAAAAAGACCATTTCCCTCACCCACTAATGCAATTTTTTTCGCTGGTGGCAAGCGTTTGATGAATGCAGTCCTGCAGCGTTGCATTTGTTTGTTGAAGATGATTTTTTCCAGTCGCTCAAAATAAGGAGCGACTCGATTGAAGTTCATGCCGTCATACTCAAAAAAATCCATGGCGTGAATAATGCCAGATCAGCTAAAACGGGTTTCAATTGAGGCCTGATAAGACAACAATCGAGGACCAGTAACAATACAGAACTCGATAACAATGACAGCTCGAATACTGGAAACAACTGTAAGGAAACCGCGATACAACAAGCAATCACCTGCAAACCGATAAACCAGATCAACATCGACTGAAATCGATGGATTCGATGGGGGTGTCTTGTAAAAAAAGTCACCTCGCCCACCTGCTGATCAGATAAAAATTCGCAACGGGAAATCAATAGACAATTCAAACTGCACAAACCAAAAAAACAAACAAAAGTCCAGACAAAATAGTAATTCCAGTCAGCAATTTGAATCAGAATAAAAAAATGAGTGGCGGAGGAAAAAAATAAACCGACCAGCATTTCCCGAGGGAGCAAGCCTCTTGCTAGATTAGGAAAATAAAAACAACACAGATAGTAAAGTGATAACAACGCCAGTAAACTAACGCCCCAGATAATTTCGGTTCTTCCCAAATGAAGCCCCAGGTATAGAATTGAAGAGAGGGCCACCACTCCCCAGATACACATCAAAGGTTTGAAATACATTGACGTGAACAAGTGACGGGGAACCATACAAGGCTTAGCAGGCGTTCGAATACTATCCAGCAGTCGATCCCCAGAATACGCTAACCAGGTAACGCTGAATAAAACAAGATAATGCTGGAATCCAATCCTGCTTGAATTGACTGAAGAAAGACACCAAAGCCAGATGACCCCCACAAAAGGCGCATCAAGGCTAAGTGAATTGATGAGCAAGAGCGTCTTTTCAAGCAATCCCCTGGCCCCACTTTCAGAAAGTGAATTTGCAGGTGGGCAGGAAAGGCTGGCTGGAGCAGTCTGTTCAACGGTATTGGATGCCATTTCTCCTAACACCTGAATAATAAAGAACTTTTGGCTGTATTATCATTCTGAATCTCTATCGAGATCTTTGAAGGACTTGAGAATCACCACGACAGGCTCGTGGAATCAATCATGAAAGTCAACCGGTTTCTCTTGCTATTGTGTTATAATGTATTGAAATTTAGAGAAGGCTGGACCAGATTCAGATGTTGAACCAGATACAAGTCTTCGAATACAGTATAATGACAGATCAATGTTTCGCCAAAAGCAGGGCAGACCGTTAATCAGACTGCTATCGTCCCTACCAGGAATGTTATCATGCCCTTAAAAACGGGTACTGTCGAAGAACCAAAACTCGATTTAACACCTATGATTGATATTGTCTTTCTACTGATCATTTTTTTTATGGTCGGTACTCAATTTACCGAAATGGAGCGGCAATATGACATTAAGCTCCCTACGGTCACTGATGCCAAACCACTGACGAATCTGCCTGATGATATTATTGTGAATGTTCAACAGGATGGAGAAATTACTGTGAATGGAGAACAGAAAAGTCTGGCAGAATTAGAAACGGCACTAGAAACAGCAAAGCAAAATTTTCCAGGTCAGTCTGTCGTAATCAGGGGTGATTCAACGGGGCCTTATCAGAACGTGATGAATATTTTAGAGATTTGTCACCGAGTCAAAATACGTTCTGTCTCTTTGGCCAATCGATTGAGAGACGAATAAGTAACATGAGTGATCGAATTCATAATCTGATCGAAAGAACTCTGTCCGGTCGCGATATTTCGTTTGACCAGATCCTATGGGGTATATTAATCCTGGCCGCCATTTTTGCATCGATTCATTTGCTATCGATGCTCGTGACACGCTGGGGAGACAGTAATGCCTCATCTAAAGCACTGCTCTTTTCAATTATCGTCCATCTTTCATTATCACTGGGAGTCGTGACATTCTGGCCAGACTACGGGCCCCAATCATTGGCCAAAACTCAGCCGGACCAAGATAACATTGAAATTAAACAAATTCTGGCTGAGAGTACTGAAACGATAAAAAACAAGCAAACAGGAAACTCCCCCGTTTGGGAACAATTATCGACTCCTGAAAAGCAGGAATTATCCCGAATTGATTTGACCCGGCCAGAATTTTCACCTTTGATGGCTCCTCCTGAAAAAGAACGACCTCAGGAAATTTCCGAAATGCCGCTGCCGGATGTTGTCTCCAAAACCGATCTTCCGATTACCCCAGCGAAAGTGAATGTTAAAAGTGTGAGCCCAAAGCGGATTCAGTCTCAAGCGCCGCTTGAAATTTCCGACGTCACTGCTGAATCGCGTGCGGAAGCCTCTGTCCCCTCGACATCAAATATACGCAGCAAGATGGTACGCACCGGGCAAACGAATCAGAAAATCGAGCGCCAATCAAGCCCTGGAGCCGTTGATCGGATCCAGCCCACTTTCAGCAACGAACAAAAAACGCTTGCCTTAAATGCTCAATCTGACCCTAAATCCACACTGAAACGCAATGCCACGGAGAATATGCTCCGCAAACGAACCGGCCCTGCCCCTTCAAATCTGGAATTGGAAACGACGGGGGTTGAGTCAGCAACCCCTTCTGAAGCCAGTGCGAATGTGTCGCCCACGGAACCACGGTTCACAAGAAGAAGATCTCGAACCATGCGTTCCGTTTCAGAGGGAACCATTCAACGTTCTGCGCCACAATCGCCAGCAGGGAAAGCGAACCCAAACTCCGAACGTCTACTGGCAGACCGTAGCAGTCTGCCTCTGACAATCAATCGAGAGGGACTGCGACCGGATGCGTCTCGCCCCAATTTCAATGCAGTTTCCAATCGTACAAAAGCAAACATCCCGGCAACATATCGACTAAGAAATTTATCGAAACGGAAAGAAATTGCTCAAAAATTTGGTGGGACTGAAGAATCAGAGAGAGCAGTTGAAGCAAGTTTAAAATGGTTAGCGACCCACCAGGAACAAGCCGGCTTCTGGGATGCAAATCGGTATGGGGCAGGCAAAGTCAGAATTGACGAACAGGGGATAGACCGACGGAGTGCCGGAGCCCAGGCTGATGCGGGATTAACAGCTTTGTCAATCTTAGCTTTTCTGGGTGCAGGCTATACCCAGGAAGAAGGTCAATATTCAGATAATCTTAATCGTGCGATTCAATGGATGGTCAATCAACAAAGACCTAATGGATTCCTTGGCGGCGAAGCGACGCATTATGCTCGAATGTATTCACACGCAATGGCAACCTACTCACTGGCCGAAGCCTATGGATTGCAAAACGATCCAAAATCGAACCCAAAGCTCCGAGAAGCAATCGCACGCGCGATCTCATATATTGTAGAAAATCAGAATCCCTATGACGGTGGCTGGCGGTACGTTAAAGGTCAGAAAAGCGATATGAGCATGTTTGGCTGGCAATTGATGGCTTTGAAAAGCGCCGAGATTGCAGGGATTCCCATTCCATCGGATACAAAGCAACTGATGGTGAAATTTCTAAAAGAACGAAGCCTCGGGAAAAATAGTGGTTTGGCGACATATCGTATGGTTGAGCCATCAACGCCACCTACGCGCGCGATGACTGCCGAGTCATTATTTTGTAAGCAAATGCTGGGAATCAGAAGAGATAATCCGTCCTGTACCGAAGCCATCCAGTTTATTTCAGAACGCCCACCACGTCGCTCAGAATATAACCTATATTATTGGTATTATGGAACATTAGCCATGTATCAATATGGTGGTAATCCCTGGCGAGAATGGAATGAAGACCTGCGCGAGTTACTAATATCAGAACAAGTGATGCATGGTTCCAATGCCGGGAGCTGGGACCCGCGTCCCCCATGGGGACCGTATGGAGGGCGGCTTTACTCAACAACCCTGAGCACGCTTTGTCTGGAAGTTTATTATCGTTTTTTGCCTCTCTACCAGATGGGAGGACGGTATGATGATGCCTCTCAGTAGTCATCATCGTCAGATCAGTTAAACCCTTGATCTGGTCCATTCCCTTTACGAAGAATCAGCCTCAGCTGGTTGTGACAGCGATTCAGTTCCTGACGAAAAAACCTAACCTCATTGAAACCAATTCGAATCAGACTATTTTCCGTAGAAAGAATTGATTGATGCATGCTTCGCCCCAAGCATATGAAGAATTAGTCACACGACTCAAAAAAACAGCTTTATTGTCTTCCTGCTCAGCTGTTCTGGGATGGGATGAGCAAACTTATCTCCCGCCTGCCGGAACAGAACTCCGTGCCAATCAACTTGCGTTAATGGCAGGAATGATTCATGAACAGGCCACCAATCCTGAAATTGGAAACCTGCTACAGGAACTGGAAGACAAATCTGAATTTGGTGATGACTCATTCGAGCAGGCAAATATCAGAGAAGCTCGTCATGAATATGATCGTGCAACAAAGCTTCCACGTCGACTGGTCGAAGAGCTTTCCAAGGTCGCCACACTTTCGCATCACGCTTGGGTCGATGCACGAAAAAAGAATCAGTTTCAGGATTTTTTACCCTGGCTGGAACAAATGATCGACCTGAAGCGAGAGCAGGCTTCAGCCATCGGCTATCAGGGAAATCAGGCCTATGACGCTTTGCTTGATGAATATGAACCAGGAACCACATCCGAGATGATTGAGCAAGCCTTTGTGCCTCTGCGAAATGAACTCGTTGCATTAGTTTCGGCGATCAAAGATTCTGGTATCACCCCTGATATCTCTATCCTGACGCGAAAGTATCCTGTTGAAAAACAACGCGAGTTCAGCATCTCTGCAGCAGAAAAAATCGGGTTTGATTTTAACGCCGGCCGATTGGATATTGCAGCTCACCCTTTCTGCAGCGGATTCGGCCCCGGAGATTGCCGTCTCACGACACGATATGACGAACACCACTTTCCCGGCGCCTTCTTTGGAACTCTTCACGAAGCCGGTCATGGAATCTACGAACAAGGATTAAGCCAAGAACATTTTGGGACCCCTGTGGGCAGTTTTACCTCACTGGGAATTCATGAATCGCAATCAAGGATGTGGGAAAATCTGGTCGGACGAAGCCGCGCGTTCTGGGATCATTTTTTTCAACCCGCTCAAACACTGTTTCCTACAGCGCTGGCCGATGTAAAGCAGGAAGAATTTTACCGAGCGATCAATGATGTGCGTCCATCTTTTATTCGTGTCGAAGCAGATGAAGTAACTTACAACCTGCATATCATGCTGCGTTTTGAGCTGGAAAAAGCATTGATTTCGGGAGATCTGAAACCGGCCGATTTAGAAGCTGTCTGGAATGAAAAATTCTCCGAGTATTTTGGGCTCACTCCCGATTCTTCAGCCAATGGGTGTCTACAAGACGTTCATTGGAGTGCGGGACTAATTGGCTATTTCCCGACCTATGCCCTGGGTAATATGTACGCCGCCCACTTTTTCAATGCAGCAGAAAAAGATTTGGGAGACCTCAGTGCACTGATTGCTAAGGGAGAATTTACTCCCCTCAAAGAATGGTTAAACCAAAACATTCACAGCCAAGGCAAATTATACAGAGCGAATCGCTTAGTTGAAGTCGTTACAGGAGAAACACTCTCCCATGAACCGTTAATCGACCAGTTACAAAATAAGTATAGCGAACTCTATAATTTGTAATGCAATGTGCCCTGTTGCAATAAACGTTTTTTCCAGAAAGAACATTCATGGCCAATCAAAGTATGAAAAAAGATTTTCTATTGGCACTGGCTTTGGTCGTTGCTGGCACAATATTATTTTCGATCATGTTTGGCTTTCCTCTACAAGCACCTCCACAAGCGGGAAGCGGCACTCGAGCACAATTGAAGGTGGGAGAGATTGCCCCTCCAATTCAAGCCGCAGGCTGGGTGAATGGCGACCCTATTCAGAATCAGGGTTTAAAAGGGAAAGTGATCGTAGTCGATGCCTGGGCAACCTGGTGCTGGCCTTGCCGACAGCAAGCACCGCATATCGTCAAGACTTATCAGAAATTCAAAGATCAGAACGTTGCTTTTATTGGCCTGACTTCAGACGGAGAAGATCTGTTACCTGAAATTCGTCAATGGCTGAAAGAAACAGACATCACCTGGCCAAACGGGTATGGCGCGATAGATTCTCTGATTGCATTTAAGGCAGATACCATTCCTCAAGTCTGGGTCATCGGCACTGACGGCAGAGTGGTCTGGAATGTGGATTCAGAATCCACAGAATCTTTAGAGCAAGGTATCAGCCGGGCTTTAGGACTGGCACCGTAATATTTGAACTGAAATTTTGAACTGAGACTCTTCATCGAACAATGTTCGATCGGAGAAATGACTTTAGCGGTTCCAAGATAATAAGGGTCAATAATGGGCCAAGAGTTGATTGATCAGACAGTAAACGGCATCAAAATGAAAGTACTTGTAGAGGGCTCTGGTCCTCCTCTGCTCCTGGTGCATGGCTTTCCGCTCAATCATCGGATGTGGCAGTCACAAATCGAATATTTTAAAAATGAGTTCACAGTCCTCGCTCCCGATTTACGTGGTTTTGGAGCAACGGAAATCACACGGGGAACTGTTACGATGAAGCAGCATGCCGAAGATTTGCACATGCTCTTAAACGAACTGAATGTCGAAGAACCCGTCATTTTTTGTGGTCTGTCCATGGGGGGATATATTGCATGGGAATTCTGGAAACATTTTCCTGATTCCTTGCGTGCATTGATTCTTTGCGACACACGCGATGGCTCAGATACAGAAGCAGGAATCAACAATCGGTTGAAAATGATTGATCTCGTAATGAAACACGGACCAGAGTCGATTTCCTCATCCATGATTCCGAATTTGATCAGCGAATCTTCTCATCAAAATTATCCTGATATTGCTAAAAACCTGATTCAAATGATTGAATCGACAGATCGTGAAGGGATCGCTGCCAGCCAGCGAGGCATGGCAGAACGAAACGATTTTTCGGAGGAACTTCGTGGTATTCAAATTCCGACATTATGCATTGTAGGAAGTGAAGATCAGTTGACGCCTCCCGACGTGATGAAAACAATGAGTTCTCAAATACCCAATTCAAAATACACCCAAATATCTGGTGTTGGCCATATGGCTCCAATGGAAGCACCCGCTGAAGTAAATCAGGAATTTCACCATTTTCTTGTTTCTTGTCGGATGAATTAATTTGAATTAAATCCATCATGATTGCACAAATATTCTTTTTAATTTCGTAAAACGACTACACTCAAATAAATGGGCCACATCTGCGCGATAAAGGACAAAACATGGCTAAAAATCATTCCCAACGTTTTCTGGATATTGTTGATGACGCAAAATCACGAGTTCTTGAATGTACGATTCAAGATGTAAAAATACGAAAAGAAGAAGGGGAAGAGTTCCTGCTGATTGATGTACGCGAAAGCCATGAATTCAGCACAGGAAGAATACCTGGAGCAAAACATATCAGTAAAGGAATCATCGAGCGCGATGTTGAACAGCTGATTCCGGATGCTTCTACGCTCTTGATCCTCTACTGTGGTGGTGGATTTCGTTCTGCTCTGGCAGCAGACAACCTGCAAAAAATGGGGTACACACAAGTGATCTCAATGGATGGAGGATACAGTGGCTGGAAAGCTGCGGGCTACGAAATTGAATCTGGATCATAATAGCTCCTGCACATCAACCAAGGAGTGCCGATAAATAGTTATCAGGTCTCACACAAAAAAAGCACTGTATCTTAATAAAGACAGTGCTTTTTTAATCGACCTTTAGGAGCAAACTAGCCACCCAGCTCCCAATTATAGCTACCTAATTCCATGACGAGGAAGACGATTCCCAATGTCAAAGCCATTAAGGAAACAAACAGCAGTCCTACATAAATATTCGGGCCACCCGATTCTCCTGCGGCAGCTTTCCCTTTTGATTTAGAGCTTCGAGTTGACATGGTCACCTTTCTCAATCACACCATTCTTGGCGGCGTCTATTACAGTCCCGACAGCATTATCAGGATTTACATATACAAGTTCAATCTTACCGAGATATTTGGGACGATTACCATTCGCTTTCGTGCCGAAGCGATAAACGAATAATTGATGACCTTTGCTGAGCCCATCGTCACTTCCCAGTGACACTTCAACAAACTTGGTTCCGTTCCGTTTATCCTTTTTCGTATTGATAATCAAACCTTCCACAGCTGGTGGCGGTGATTGCATTCCAGCAATAGCAGGGTCTTTGGGATCAATCCCCAGATTAGCAACGATTTTATTTAAGTAGTTGAGCTCTTCCAGAACTGTATTGTGTTTGGCGACCAGATTCTTTTCACGTATCGATTGGGTGAAAACGTTATCTTCCAGATTTTTAATCTTTCCGCGTAACGTATTGACTGTATCATGCAGCGTTTTATTCACAACTCGTTGTCGACCTGATTCCTGCCGTCGAAACTTTGCTTCTTCACCAGTCGTTTCAGCCTGGGCGACTGCGGAGTCTCTTTCTGTTCGCACCGTTTCCAACTGATTCTGATTTGTCTTATACTGCACCAGCAGAGCATCATTTGCGACTTTCGCTGTTTCTGCCTGGCTCAAAGCATCCTTGATTTTCTGTTCCGATTCTATTTTAAAATTACTGTACTCGGACTCTAATCCGTTCATGTTTTTTTGCAGACTGGCTACATTGTCCTGGAGTTTCTGACTCTTTTCGCGCCAATTGTTTTGAGCTGTGTAAACAGCTCCAGCAAAGCCCATGAAACAGACACTGAGCACTACTTGAACGACGACCAGTACTTTGCCGACAAACGACATCTAATCGCTCCTGATACTAATTTGAACTGACAAGTTTGTTGTGTTTTGATTTCATCTAAATATGGAATTTGGAATCGATCACTTTTGTGTGACTACTTTTTCCTGACTGGAATTTCCAGCCCCTTGAACTGCTTTCTCCAGTGACTCTTTTTGTCTCTGAAGCCGCTGCACTTTTCCTTCGATTCTGGCAATATAGTCACGTAGCGTTTTTTGTTGTTCTTGCGTTAAATACTTCTCGTTCCGTATTTCTTCGATCTGATCCTGCAGCCGAAACACGTCAGCTCTGCGTTCAGATGCATCCTGATTCACTTCTAATGTCTGTTGGCTGATCTTGATTCCCTCATTCGCAAGCTGAGCGATTTCAGTATCTAGAGCAGTAATTTTCCCTCTCAGACCAGTGGCTTTTAAATCCATGGCTTCATGATCGACCTGATTGATCCTGGTCCAATTCGTGATCGCTTTTTGCAAAGGAGAGATTGACTTTGTTAACTGGTCGATCTTTTCATTCTGCTTTTGAATTTGATCTTTTTGAGCAGCTACGATCACTTTCGCTAAAACAGGGGATGACGAAATTTGCTCGCCACCTCTTCTTGTCTTAACGGACCATGTTGGATTCTCTCCTGGCTGAAGCTCAAACAAATAATCCGTCATCGAATCCGCTTCTTTTGGCCAGTTTGGGCCTCCAACAGAACTGACTGCGGCAAATCCCATAAAGGCGATGCTAGTAAAAAGCACTAGCACTAACAGGATTTTACTGAAACGGGTCATTGATGCATTCCTGGATTTGATATAGAGAGGCGAATCGGCTCTATGACTGTCTATTTCTTACTTTATTATGCTTTAACTTTTGATTTTTATCTATTCACTTCATTCTTGTATGAGAAGAAGAAGTGAGATTCTTGAAAAACCCGGTTGAGAGATTTGATTACATTCGTCTTTCGCTCTCGGCTTTTCGACTGAGACCCCTTCAAGGATACCCCAATTCACGCTGATGTGTTATGTAAAATACTACAGATAACCTGAGCGTAAACACAACCTATTTTATGAAATCGGTTATTTCCTAATTATAAATACGCTTAAAAACCATAGTCAAACTGAATTTCAGCTAACTGTTTGGTATTTAACTGTTTGACCTTCGTAACTTGGTTGGTAGACACAATCGCTACCTCCAGAAAATTTGACATAACATCAACTCCAGTTCCTTCATTAAGTACTGATTCCCAGCCAGTTTCTGAAAACGTCCCAAGGTTTTGAGATGACGAGATGACTGATTTCACCCAAAAAAGTGGTCATCTGAACTCTTGTTTGCTGCCAATGTATAAAGATGATTATTTGTATTCGTTAACTTGCGATGAAGCAAACTTGTTTCACTGGAAATACTTACTAAATCCCGTACTTTGGTCCGAATTGAGATAGGTAAAATCAAGCGGCATTGGTATTTTGAAAGAAAAATCAGAGTTGATTGTCAACTGAAAGCATTAATTCCAAGCCAGTATTCAATGCTGAAACATTGAGCTAATGCAGGGCCCGCCGATACCCGAGTATCGAGATTCGTTGGAGTTTGGTTTATGGCTACCCAAGAAGTTCCTTATCACATTACCGCCGTCAACAACCATCTTAAGGTTCAACTTCTCCCGGAACTGAATGAATCTGCCTGGACTGATCTGGAAACTCTGGGAGATTCTCTGCTTCTGGAACTCAAAGATCAGAAAAACCCATCAGCCATCATTGATTTAACGCCGCTGACTTATATCAGCAGCTCTCTGGTTGCTGTGATAATTCAAGTCTGGAAGCTGGTTGATGAGCAGGGTGGCAAAACGGCAATTCTCAATACCAGCGACATGGTCGAAGAAGTGCTCAATATTTCCGGCCTCAAAAAAGTGTGGTGTATCGTTTCAACTGAAGAAGAAGCAGTCACCTATTTAAACCAGGCGTTGAAAGAAGAACGAATCGAACGTCGGCGTATATTCTCGATGCCAATCCTGCTGGGGATTGTAGCCCTGCTCTCCGCTGTCGCCAGTTTCACGCTCTATCTTAGTGACTTGCCTGCACTGAATCCAAAAATCACATTGGTCGCTACCATTTCATTTTCTGCGGCAGGTCTTCTGCTGGGAGCGACTGCTTTGAAAGACCGCAGAAAGAATTTGCGAATCATGGGATGGGTGGTGCTCTTCTGCAGCCTCGTTCTGGTGGGTATTGGCCTCTTTAAAATGATGTAAAATCTACAAATTTCTACTACCAGTTCCAGTTCATATCAAATTTAATTGAGAATTATTGTTAGGACAGAAAGAGTCATTTTCATGTCAGACAAGCCAGCAAATATGGAAAATAAAAAAGAAGGACGCCAGCAGGCTCTACAGGCAGAACTCAGAGAGTTAGTTGATGTCGTAGGCCCAGGGCCTCTTATTGACTTACTGATGGAACGAGCGTTCCAATTGCAGGCAACGGATATCCACTTAGACCCACTTGAAAACGGACTTCGGCTTCGCTTGCGAGTGGATGGCATGCTGCATGATATCATACAGCTTCCCAAAGCAGCAGCAGCTTCCGCCATCTCTCGACTCAAGCTGGCAGCCAATATGGATATCACCGAACGACGGCTTGCCCAGGATGGTCATATTAACAATGAGACGCTCCAAAACCGCCGTGATATTCGTGTGGGATCAGGTCCAACCATTCATGGCGAGCGATTAGTTTTGAGACTGATGCCCGATCACAAACGCTTCTCCGAATTTGGCGAATTAGGACTAAATGACCCTCAAATTTCTGAGATCACTAACTATTGTCTTGCTCCCTACGGCATGATTCTGAGTGTTGGTCCGGTCGGTTCAGGGAAGAGTACTACGATCTACAGTTGCCTGGACTATCTCAACCAGCCGGAAATGAGTCTTGCCACAATCGAAGACCCGGTTGAACGCCGAATTGAAGGAGTCAATCAAATCCAAACCGACCCCAAAATTGGTTTTAGCTTCGCGGAAGCGTTAAGGGGAGTTTTGCGACAGGATCCGAACGTGATCATGGTGGGAGAAATCCGTGATTCGGAAACGGCACACATTGCTGTCAGAGCAGGGCTCACAGGAATTCGTGTCCTTTCAACGCTGCACTCGAATGATGCCGTCGCGGCGATCGATGTCTTCAGGGAATTTGGAATTCCGTCGATGTTTATCACAGACAGTTTGCAGGGAATTATCTCCCAGCGTCTAGTAAGATGTATCTGTGAAAAATGTCGCACTCCTCTTCAGCTAGATGCCGGCGCGTGTGAATATTTGGGAATTAGTTCAGATCAATTATCAGAGTCTCAAATTGCGCAAGGCGCGGGTTGTGAACACTGCTTTCAAACCGGTTACCTTGGTCGAACCGGCATTTTTGAAACGCTGGGAGTTCGTGGAGAATTAAGGGACTTGATTCTCAGAGGTGCTTCGCAGTCTGAAATTCTGAAACTGGCTTCTGAACTCGGAATGACCACGATGGAAGAGTCTGGCAAAGCCAAGGTATTACAGGGAATTACAACAATTCAAGAGCTTCACCGGGTACTGGTTTAGATAGTTTTGGTAAATCACCTTTGATTTATTTTACTCCAGACTGGAAGCTTCTTCGTAAGCTCTCTGTACACTATGTTTTATTTTCGCTTTCCAATACCTTCTTTCCCAACGATCTTCATGTTCTTACGAAAAAAGAATTCAATTCCAGTAGATTCAGTATATAATTGATCGTATGTAGTTATATAAAGAAGACCTGTCGGGCCGTCCTCATTACCGCGTCATATGGTTAAACGCTGGATAGTGCCTCATGAAATTGAAGAAAACAGAACTGCCTGAAAAAACGGTGTCTCACACACTGCAGACAGGTTCTTCCCTATCGGCGACGATTTCTATGTCGAATCAAACCAAGTCCGTTGTTCAAATCATTTCGGATTCACCTCCAGTGCCGCCACTCAGGGAGCGAGATATCTCCGCACAGCCCGGCATGGATTCTGATGAAGCCGATGAACCAACCCTCTCTCCCAAAGAACGGGCTTTGATCTGGCTGGCCAGCTCTGCGGCGACGGGTTATCTGGTTTCATTTTTGTTTCACTCAACACTCCTGACGGTCATGGCGATTGTCATTATAGGTGGTATCCAGGGGAATGATGATTTCTCAACACTAGCCAGCCTTGATGATAAAGACAGTTTTGCCTTGAATGGTCCTTTAGATACACGCATTGAAGAAGCAGCCGGAGGTAAAACGACGGAATTCAACGTCTTGCAACCGGTAAAATCCATGACTGGTGAGAATGAATCGACACTAAAAGAAATTGAGGCCGACGTCTCTGCCCATCTTGGCAAGGGTGAAGGAGAGGCAGATGGAGACGGAAAGGGAACCGGTGGAGGAGAATTTAAATTCAAACCAATGGGCAATGCCGTTACCGTTGGAAGCTTCACTGCCTGGACGATTCCCAAAGATCCGGATCTGAACCAGGATTATCTGATTATTATCCAGGTCAAGTTGCCTTATAATTATAAGTCAAGTCGCTATCGCGCTACAGACCTGTCAGGGCTTGTCGTTGGAACCGATGATCATCGCCAGGCAATTCCCTGGGATCGTAGATGGCCGAATACCACATCGACTCCGACTGCTAATGGGAAACAGAGACTCGTCACCCCAAAAGACTACTACTTGCCAGTCAAGAATCGCATTTCGCAATTGATTGTAAGAGTCCCTGGTTCGAAGATTCCTGCTACACGCGATACGATTAAGCTTGAGTCAAAAATCCTCAAAGAAAAACAGACCTTAGAAATTGTTTTCTAAGCATTGCACGGAATTCAATGTCATTCCGGCATTTCTCCTTTGACTATTGAAACCCAACCTTTCTGATAAATCTCTCCAAAGCTGGCCCAATGAGCAGGCGCGTCCGTCAGGTTTCCCTGACAACAAGGGCAGGGGAGATCCGGTTGTTCGGGGAAAGCGGGTGGGTCACTTATTTCAGTCGACAGCCACAGTGCATCACATTCGTCGCATAGAATCACGACGTCGCCTGCCAAGCTGCAGATGCGAACTCCCAGGTTTCCCTGTTCACAAAAAGGGCAAGTCTCCACATAATACATCAGATCAAATCCTGCCTGAAAATTCTTACAAAGGAAACGCAGTAATGACATTGGTCCCTTCCAGAACCAATCGTATTTTATAAGCAGCTGGTTTCCCCCGCTGATTTCCAACCTTCCCCCCGACAAACCCAACCCGGCGTCCCAGATTCACAGTATAAACCACGCGATTCCCTTCCTTTTTTTTCTGGACGTTTCTGCCTCCTTTGAGTGCCTGAAGATAAGCTTCGTCGATCAACGCCAGAACTTTTTTTCGTTCTCCATTTCCAGAGAAAACACCATGTTTACCGGGGCGACCAGGCTGATCTTCCGCATGTCGCATAATGTGAAGTAAGCGATGTTTTTCCTGGCTGCCAGGGCCATACTTTAAACCAGCGACGGACTCCCAGACTTTACCACCTAAATCGCGAAGCTGCCCTAGCTCGGGCTGCGAACTGGCAGTGGACTTTGAAGCCGGTGGCGGTCTGTTTGAATTTGCAGGCGTCTGTTTTGTTTTTGCAGAAGAGGACGTCACCGTTTGCATCTTGGTTGGTGAATCGCTGGCGCCTGACTGATTCGATTGCGTTGACTGGTAGGGGATCTTATTCTGCTTAACCGGTGACTGTTGATCGGCTTGTTTCAAAGGAGGGAGCGTTTTTTGACCGGTCACCTCTCCTGAATCGGCCCCCGATTTCTGATTCGAAGCCAGTTCAACTTGATGATCTGCCTTTTGCTCCTGCCACTGCAAAACAAGATAGATACCCAGAAAAACAACGACCGCGATCGTCCAACTTGACGATCGCGCTTTGGTTCGAGATTGTTTTCGGTTTGGCTGGTTCATTCTGAGACTCTCGTTTCAAATCAAGTTTATTCGGAAAGCGACTTCTGATAACGATGATAAATTTTCGTCAGATGTTTTACTTTCTCCGGATTTTGAGTGGCAAGATTATGTTTTTCACCCAGGTCTTTGGAGAGATCAACCAGAAAGAGTTGATCCGCTTTCGTTAATATTCCTTGCTGACTTGTATCGCGGGGATTACCCAACAATTTCCAATTCCCCTCGCGAACAGCCCAGCTTTTACCGATCTGCCAATAGAAGTCTGTATGCGGGCTTTCCACCTGCCCTGAATCAATAACGGCTTTTAGACTTTTTCCGTCCAGCCGATGTTGGGGCAGGGGTGCACCTGTTAATTCGGCAATCGTTGGCAACCAGTCACAGCCTGTACCCAGTTGATGGCGTTCTTCACCTTCGGCAATCGTCCCAGGCCAGGAAATCATCGCGGGGACACGAATTCCCCCTTCGAATAAGCTGAACTTTGCACCACGATATGGTCCTGCACTGCCTCCCCCACCAAAGGTTCTTTCCTCTTGGGAGTGCCCATGATCGGATTGAAATATGACAATGGTATTCTCGCGCAGCTGATATTCATCAAGCGTTTTTAAGACCGCGCCAATACAGTCATCCATCGTTGAAACAAATGCCGCATACTTGTTACGCGGAGACGGAAGATGCGCATACTGCTTGCGCCATTGATCAGTTCCCTGTAAGGGATAGTGCGGTACGTTGATCGCCCAATAAAGAAAAAACGGTTTGTCTCGGGATTCTTTGATATAGCTCTGGCACTGCTGGACCATCAAATCGGGGAAATATTTTCCATCGTTCCAGACTTCTTTTCCGTTTTCCCACAGATCATGTCGGTTGGGACCATTCCAGTAAAAGAAATGGGAATAGTTATCGATACAGCCCCCCATGTGTCCAAATGAAGTATCAAAGCCTTGTCCATTTGGCATGGTTTCGGGAGTATAACCTAAGTGCCATTTTCCCACATGTGCTGTCTGATACCCTGCCTGCTTCATCATTTCGGCAATTGTGACCTGTTCCGCAGGCATTCCTTGTTTTCCGTGTTTTGAAGAAACATTTCCCGGCACGCCCGCGCGACGAGGAAAACGTCCTGTCAACAAACCGGCGCGCGAGGGAGAGCAGACCGGTGCTGCAGCATAGAACTGAGTAAAACGAATTCCCCGTTTGGCAATCGAATCCATATGAGGCGTGATCAGGTCTTTCGCTCCATAACAATTGAGATCAACCGAACCCTGGTCATCAGTAAAAATGATGATCACGTTAGGTTTCTTTTCTGGAGCCGCCCCGACTTCACCGCTGTAGAACAAAATCAAACAGATAAATACCAATAAGAAAGACCTGAGACAACGGTATCGGGCTCCTCTGATCTTTTTCTCGCAATTGGTCAACATACTGAATCCTGGTTTTATAAAATGTAAGAAAAGAACTAACTGAGAGATTATCACAAATCGATGTCATTAACTTTTGGGCGTTGCATCCCATGCATTCTGGAAGACTTTTTCGCCATGAACCGTGTACGGGTTTTGCATACTTTCCTGATACACAGTGAGCCCTGCGGTCACACAATGTGCTCCAGCAAGTGCCGCATCTGCCATTTGCCGACCATTGCGAATCGCTGCTGCAATGATTTCGGAATCATATTCATGCCGTTCCAGCATCTCGGCAACCTCCAGAACAAACGTCGTCGTCGAATCGCCGTAAGTTTCTTTCCATCCAATAAAAGGACTGATAAAGGATGCACCGGCGCGAGCAGCGTGCCAGGCTTGTGCAACGGAAAATATTAACGTCGCATTCGTTCGAATTCCCTGCTTAGTGAGTTCACGAATTGCTTTGAATCCATCCTCACTGGCGCCCACTTTAATGACAAAGTTCGGAGACATTTTTGAGAGTGCAATGCCCTGTTCCACAATCTGTTCCCAATCAGTAATATGGGGATCAACTTCCACACTGACCGGTTTTTCCGTACCCTCAAACAATTCTGCAATTTCTTCAATCACTTTGAAAAAAGGCTTGCCGGAATTTTGGACATGCTTGGGGTTCGTTGTGAGTCCATCCAGATCCCAATATTCTAAGCAGTGTTTGATCTCATCGGTGATGGCACTATCCAGAAACAATTTCATTGTGACTTCCTTTAGTCCGGAACCAGGACTTAAAAACTGATGCATTGATATTTATTGCGAACTCAGCAGAGGGCATTAAAATATTCAATGCCTGTATGATAAATTCATTTGTTTTCAATATACCATGTTACCTTTTTGTATTATGCTAGAATACGACTCTTCAATAATGATGATTGAAACAAGCAAGCATTAAATCATGCCTCAAAGCAGAAGTACTCTCAACACCATGCCAACTCAATTTCCCGAATATCTGAAAATCACCCGCGAGAATTTAGCGAAAGATACAACCGTCAATCTGACTGTCGTAAACGATATGCCAGATGTAGCTCAACACATGGCAACAGTAATGCTGCAAGTAATCGAAACGGCAAAACAAAAGGGGCGCCCTGCAACCTTGATCGTTCCAGTCGGCCCTGTCGACCAATATCCCATCCTGGCTGAAATGCTAAACCAGAGACAATACTCGATCCGAGATGTCATGCTGGTCAATATGGATGAATATTTGACAGACGATGATCAATGGATCGATCTTTCTCATCCACTCAGTTTCCGCGGATACATGAACCGCAAATTTTATGATTTATTGAATCCGGAATTAGCCCCGTTGCCGGAAAATCGGATCTGTCCTGATCCGAATAACGTCGGCATCATCCAACAATTGATTGATCAACGGGGCGGTGCAGACGCCTGTTTTGGAGGAATTGGCATTAACGGCCACATCGCTTTTAATGAGCCTCCCGAACCAGATTCAGAAATGTCCGCTGAAGAATTCGCGGCGCTCCCTACTCGAAATCTGGATTTAACCCGGGAAACAAGAACCATCAACTCAGTCACGGTTGGCGGCGAAACTTCAATTATTCCCTGGCGTGCCGTTACGATCGGCATGAAAGAAATCCTGGGAGCGCGAGAACAACATTTTTACTGTAATCGACTCTGGCAAAGTTCCGTCATTCGCAGAGCCCTGCATGGACCTGTCACCAGTGCCTGTCCTGCCTCGCTGTTAAGAACACATTCTAATGTCTCTCTGACGATTGCTGATTATGTCGCCGATTTGCCTGATATTCGACTCCGTTAATTCCCGCTCACTTCATTTACAGATGAGTTCTTTCAAATCATGAAACTTAACTTCGAACAAGAACGTCTTCTGGCAGTCGTAGCTCATCCTGATGATGCAGAATTATTGTGCGCGGGGACATTAGCACGTGCCCGCCATGAGGGAGCAGCAATAGGAATTTGTGTACTTTGCCAGGGAGATAAAGGTCAACCAGAGCCTCCGATTCACAATCTGGCAGAAGTCCGACAGCAGGAGATGCAGTCGGCGGCCAAGTTACTGGGCGCAGATCTCTTTTTTGGTGAGAACCCAGATGGTGCCCTGTTTGACAGTTTAGAACAACGTCGACAGTTGACGGAAATCATGCGGCAGTTTTCTCCAACTCTCGTACTGGCTCATTCACAATCAGACTATCATGCCGACCATCGTGCCGCCTCTGTCATCACGGAAGCAGCTACCTGGTTTAGTGCTTCTGTGGGTAACCAGACACAGTCACCGGCATTGAAACAGCCGCCGGCGCTCTGGTGGATGGACACCGTTAACATGACACAATTTGAACCGTATTTTTATATTGATGTCAGTCAGTACGTCGATACAAAACTGGCGATGCTTGACTGCCATCAGAGCCAACTGCAACGCGGTAAAGATACCAGCTTCTCACCTCTGCGGGATTTGATGCTTCAACAGTGTGCTGCCCGCGGTGCTCAATCTAGTGTGTCATCTGCTGAAGCCTTCCAAAGCCACACGGCCTGGAAACGTTGTGCAGCCTGGTGAGATTTCGTGAGCAATCCTGTATGTCGTTCAGATCAGGCCGAAATGGATGGCATCGTCCCTTCGTCCAGGTCCGACATAGCGAAAACTGGCAGTGAGACGACCTGAACTGGAGGCAACGCGACGCTTGCGGTGTTGCTCTAAGCCGACTTGCCGTTGCACTGTCGATGGGAAACGAATCATTTTCCACAGTTTCGATTTCGCCCGATGCCGAATCATGGCGGGGTGACCGGTGATGCTGGTATATGTTTTTTTGCAACAGTAGAGAGAAGCCACAAATTCGCTCAACGCATTTCCAATTCCCACACCTTGAAAATCAGGTAAACAGACTGTCCGATGTTCTCTAAAGGAAGGGGATGTTTTGTGAGGAAAATGAATGACGGCTGTGAAAGCAGCGGGCTGGCCATCAACCAGCGCCAGAAAACAGTTCGCCGATTGTTGAATCGTTGAATCTAAATAGTGATATTTGCGGAAGAGTTCCCACGCACTTCGATGCACGTTAATAATTTCAAGTGTGAGTGGGGGTCGCGATTGCCTTTCACACCTCCATTGAAAATCATCACTCGCCGGCTGATAAATCCAGTCAGGATCCAACCAGTCTATGATATCGTAATGACAGGCAATCGCGACAAACCTCTGTTGTCTTTTGCGGACTGTTTTCGCCACAGCACTACTACCGATTTTAGCCACACTCCGATCCACAACCGATGTAAATTCATCAATCACGGCTAAATCGGGCTGTTCGGCCAAAGACCTGGCAAGTGTGACCCGGAACTGTTCGCCGTTGGAAAGGACATGATAGGGTCTCAACCAGCTTGGCGGGGAAGAGAAACCGACTGAAGAAAGCAGGGCCGTGATCTCTTTGATTCCCATTTCCTTGGGAAACGCGTCAACGATGCTCTTCTTTTGAAACCAGTCGAATTGGTTGACCAATTCCTTTTTAAACAACTCTCCGCCGATGGTTGTCTTGCCGCATCCGGAAGGGCCCACAATCAACCCAACGTTCCACTCATGTTGTTCCAGGGGAAGATCGACCGACCACGTCACTCGACTTTTCTTTTCAGCTGGAAAGCCGAAGATCCCTTCCAACTGAATCACACGGGGACTGCGGACTACTTGTGACTCTCTTACGATATCCACGCGCGACATTGCAAACCCTCTTTTTTCAATCGCTTCAGGAGCGCCACTTGTTCTGATTCAGTCTGGCAATCGATCAGCACGCTAAAAGAGTCCACCAAAAGATGTGATTCATCTTTTCCCTCGCTACTTTTCAGCATCCCGGAAGCATTGTTTGACAGTGTGTCTAACAGTTCTTGAATATCTTCAGACCCAACCGATATCGAAGCAATCAGGTTATCCAGTGCTGCCTGATCGGTATTTGCCATTGATGTCACTGAATCGAAAGTTGCCAGAATTTGATTCGCTTCTGATTTTGTCACATCTAAGATCAGACAGGGCACTTTTTCCTCTTCTGCGATATCAGCCCGCAAATGACCATCGATTAGTTCAAAGGTTCCATTTTTACAATCTCGCACCAGACAAGCGGAAGCGAACCCCACTTCTTTCAGTATGGCGCGTAACGCGGCATGCTGAGGTTCAGTATGAATTCGCCAGTTCTTCGGATTCCGCTTGAGCAGTGAAGCCTTGATCCGCCTAAAACTTTTAATGCGATCTTTTAATTTCATATTTATCAGTCCGAAAAAATTACATACAATCCAGACAGCGGTTCGCCCCATAGCGCTGCCGAATCTGATCTTTGTGATAATCGCCTTTAAAAATTGGTGTGCCACATCGAGCACAAGAAGAAATCGGCTCGTGTTTCACCAGCACAGAACTAACAACCATATCGGGATATTCGGCTTCCACCAACTTAGCCGCCAATACATGAGTCTGTGCTTCTCGATCAAGGCGTTTGACAGGTCGTTGATTTTTTTCTTGCGCTAGATAAACGATAAAGTGAGGCATTTTGTGTTCCTTTTTAGTTGTGGACAGTTCGTTCTCAAAACGACATTCATCGATCATTCTAAAAGGAATTCGACGCTTGTCTTGGGGTGCATCCCAGCATCGGTGCTCAATCGGAACTGAAAAAACGCAGCCTCACTTCTCCAGCCCGATTTCATATTGCGTGTCGGTGTCGATCGTTGAATCTACTGGGGTTACTGGCTTCGGTTGTTTCTTCAGAGCATCTGCAATCAGCCAGCCCCCTACAGGCACACCCACGCCCGTTGCCAGTAACCCCGCCCCTATTGCCAGCTTCGCCAGTGCCCCCACTGTGCTCCTCTGTGCGGGCATGTATTGGTGAATCACGCTGTTGTCATCCCCGATATGCATGTCTTCGCCCTCTGGACGATTATTATCAACGATCTGTTTGCCAAGCAGTTTTTCACGCGTCGCCATTGTGAGCGAATCGACGTTGTCAAACCGTCTCACTGCCTGCCTCAGGTTCTCCGCTCGCTCTCCTACTTTCACGCCCCACCACATCTGTGCCAGCTTCTCCGCCCACGTCTTCGGTTTCGTCGTCTGTTCCACCATCGATTTCACTCCATGATTGAACAAGCTTGCCGAACGTCCCGCTCTGGAACGCCCGGTCTAGCTCGTTGTTTTCTTCAATCAGGCGAGAATGGAATTCCATACTCCGCCTGATCAGTTCTTCCAGTGGGTCAACCATTACGCTGGTGCAGGTCCACCAGGAGAAACCTTGGCCTGAACTTCACGAATACCAACGGCTTCATCAAGAGTCACCATGCGTTTGTTTTCCAGGTAGTCGTAGTCAACCACTTTTTGAACGGTCACAAAGTTATTCTGTGCAACAGTCCCAGTCTGCATGAGTTGCGTCAGCATGTGATTGGCCACATTGTCAGATAAATCCACAGCCATCTCCTTGTCTCCTTCTCCCTTAACGGGGATTTCCACGTCAATAATATCGCCGTCCGGCATTACTTAGCCTCACTTTGTTTAACGGCCTTAAAACGAAGCTTGATAGGATCACCAAGCGGGTAGGTTTGCTTTGCGACTGGTTTACCGTCTGCACCGATAATCCAGACAGGTATCTGCGTTTTATTCAGTTTGTCGATCTCTGCTTTGAGCTTTGAGATCTCGATTTCCAAGACTGCAATTTGCTCGCTGTTGCCTGGTGCAGTGGCCTCTGGCGCTACATCAACGATTACCGGCGGCTTACAACGGCAATCTGGTAACCTGCCATACAGACTGATCACCTTCCGTCTGATCAACGTGCAATCCGTGTAGATGGTATTCTGTGTGTCGTGACCTTTGATGATGCCAACTACTTGACCATTTACCAGAATCGGTCCGCCTGAATCCCCTTTAGCTACCACTTTTGAGAAGAAGCATCCGTTGCGAGTCTGTCTGATTGTTGCCCGTAGTGATCGCAGATTGTAAACGCCGTTCGAATAACCGTAAGCTACCGCCTCAATTCCATGCGTAGGCTGGGTTTCTGCAAGACTAAAACACTTCGACGCTTTGATGTCCTGCGTCTCGATAATCGCATAGTCAACGCTGTCGTGATATTCCTTGTGCACAACGCGAGCACCCCACCACTGCCCGTCATAGCCGACGTGAATTGTCTTCGCCTTATTCACGTTATGCGCAGCTGTAAGGAAGACTGATCGGTTTTTAATGTTACCGATATAAGCACAGGCCCCGGTCCCGAGAACTTGACGACATCCGGTCGGCGTACATTCGGTTTCAGTAGTTCGCACCGCCAATACTTGTGCCTCTACCACGGACGTTATCAGCAGCACAAAGATAATTGTGAGTGTTTTCACCATTTGATGTACCTGTCAAAAAATAACAAAACATAGTGCCAGGGATTCAGAGGTACTTTCCCCTCTGCCCAGTTAAAGGCCGCCACTCCAAACAGTCTCACACGGCGGTAGTAGATGTTCGCCATAAACTTCCCTAAATCGCAGCGTCTCAAGTTGCGATAGAACGATGCATCCGCCAACGCTCTATCCTTCTTGCAACCACCTCGCTGATATGCGAAGTCATGCCAGTGGCAAGCAGGCCGAATATCAACGCCGCCCCATTGGTCAGGTGAGAAATTGCACCCGTTCGAAATGAAGTAACCCGGCGGCTCCGGACCTTCCATGAGTTCAATCAGTTTTTGAGGCAGATCTGCCGTTTTGAATTCGTTCATTAATTTTCCCCGAAGACCCTGTCTTCCAGACGGCTAATTCGCCTCTCATGCGAATTGACCATTTCAATGAGTAGCTCCTTGTTGGAATCCAACTTTTCGTCAATTTCGATGAGTTGGTGGCCATGTTCCACCAGCGTTTTTGCAGTCCAGGTAATGGCTCCCACTCCACCTGCTACGATGGGAGAGAAAATACAAGCAATCACCCATGCTGGAATGAATAATCCTTTTCGAACGGTTTCAGGCATTTTGACCCCAGTACTATCAGAAGAAAGAAGTGATGTCTGTGGCTGCTAATACTCGCGAACGGCGTGAATGGCACAATATAAAATTGCGCAAAAAAACACCTGACGTTACTCAGAACGACAGGTGTTTAAAAATCAGTTGGTATACTCTGATCACGCTGCGATCAGGAAAGCGATGACGACAGCCTCTTCTTAGTTCATAGATCTTTGTAATGGGAATTCACTGATCGGGAGTTGTTTGCTTTTTACTTCAAGCAGTCTTCTCCAACCACTGCTAACCAGTTTTTCCCGCAGTAGGGCTTCTGACGAATCAAGCTCACGCTTGTCGAACGGCCCTTCTACCAGCACCGCTTCGAAGTCGTCAGCGATAATAAACTGGGACAAGACGGGATTGCACCTGATGTGGTGCTCGGGTTGTGCTTGCAATTCATCCTCGTTCACTTCACCGATGATATATCGCAAATAGAGGCCGCTGTCTTCGATGTTCTCGACTTCCAAGCCACAGACCACACACAGATATCCCTGGTCACATTTTGCCATGATACTCACTTACAAATTTATACTCACTGGGAACGCTCAATCCTGATCGCCGTTGATCATTCATGCCATCTGTAAGAATTCTAGCTGGTGAGCAGGTAGCTGGCGAATCAGCATCACGAAGTTTTTAAGTATTTCTTTAAGTTGGCAACCTCTTCCAAGAGGACCTCGATAAACTCTGACGCCGCCTGTTTATTATCCGCTTTGACAATTTCCTTCACTGACTGTCTGACCTTTTGTGTCGGAGAATATAAATCAAGCGATATTTCGCTAGCAGAGGAATGAATCACATTGAGCGACATGTCATTCAATTCCTGTTTCAGTTCGTTCTGGTCGAGAGGCTTAAACATGATTTTTGAAAAGCCTAATTCGCTCGCGAGCTTAATTCGTTGTACGTTTCTATCCTGAGAATTTTTTTCGGGCCTGACCGCGGTCATTAAAATAAACTGGGGGGGAGGAACAGTCCCGCTATCCGAATAGCGTTCAACCAGCTGTGCCTGCTGAAATAAGTCAATTCCATCCATTCCACTCATCACGAGATCTGTCAAAACGACGTGAACCTCGTTATCCATTTGAAGTATCTGCAGGGCCTCATATCCGGACGATGCAGTGGTCGGAGTGAAACCGATTTTCTCTACTAACCGCGCATAATAGTGACACGAATATCCAATATCATCGACAACAAGAACTTTCATAGAACGACGGCCTGGGGTCTTAAAGAATATTTGCTGTATTGCTATTCAATCTCAAGGGAATAGCAAGCAGGCGAACAATTTCCCAAACGACGAATTTCAATAATTGACTTAATAATCAATTATCAAGATCGGCTTTTAAGGTTTTCACCTGTACCACAAATGCAGAATATCCACTCACCACATGAATAAAAAAGTCCATTATCGTTGATTTCTGAATACTAATTTCTTGCAACCTATAGTAAAAACTGCTCCAACATGATCTTGTAGAGACCAAAGTTGGCCAACAACACAAATGATACATTTATGTCTGAATTATTGCAGACATGCAGGTCCAATCTTAAATTTGAATCTGAATGATGTCTCCCTTATTAGCATGTCCCCTGCAATGTCGGAGTTGAATAATGCATGGTTTCTTCAACAAAAAATTCGGCACAGTTCAAAGTGATCGTTGCATTCCATAGTTTTAGTTTACTGTACCAAGAATATTAAGCAGTTTTTTGCTCCTGCGTTTTACATAAACTAAGCGAACGCAACTTATACTTCTTTGTGATTTTGGCTTGCCCAAAAATCATTTGCATCAACGATGACATTGCTCCCAAATTTAAAATAAGGAATGCCGGACTCTTTCAATAGTTCTTTGAAGTTTTTCTCTGTCATTCCAAAAAGCTGTGCCCAAACCTTACTACTGAACTTTCCCGTTTGAGGAAATGCTCCCGGTGATCGCACCAGGTTTTGAACCAGTTCAAATGCAAATTTATCTGACTCGATGAATTTGTTTGATTCCGTCATGAGATCAAACCTTACCAGAATTTTCACCGCGATCTGCTCCAAACCCCAAAACCAAAGCGCGCACGTTTCACGCAGTTCGGTTTCATTCAAAAAAACAAAAGACCGTTTCAATTGGAGATAGATGGCTTCAATTGTCACAGGAATTGGGAAAGAAACAACGCGATAAATAATTCGGCGACACCTACAGCGGTCGCTACGCGGCTGCCTCCAGGCAGATATGGAATTGTGGTAACACCACTCCAAAACAACATCGATCAGTTTAACACTCCTGAGTGAACAAAGCAATATACAACTTTGTTTTTTTCTGGAGTACCTGCAATCTATCAATCACGATAAATGCCCTGTTTTATAGTATATAACCAGGTCATTCTGGATTCTCATCAATACATCCGAAGAATTCAGGCGAAACATTGATCCCTACTTTATCATCTGAATTGAGAGCGACCTGTAAAGACTTCTTCTCCTCTGAAATCAACGACTATTTTGAAGATTTTTTTCATGCCAGATAAAAATACCGCACTTTCGGCTCCGCTCATAAATCACCTGATCTGCAGCCCTCATCACTCTTCCATCAGTACAACTTGCGATCACGTTTGCTTTGGAACTGAGTCATCACTATGTGTGCAGCCTGAATCGCTCGCATATATCCTCTGACCAAGTATTTTCTTCAAGCTGATCAGGCCTGAGTGGCAGGCAAAATACTTTCGGCTTAGAATGAGCGTGTTCTGAATTTCGCTCGCCATTCATGAAAGACGATTCCATGTCAGATCAAACTCACTCCGATCTCGATGAAGAAACAGTACCCGATGAGGTCATTCCGCACCAATCCCTGCCTCCGCTTAAATACCGGGATCTCCCGCCAGCGATCTCCTGGAGAAAAATGATTGGCCCCAGCATCATGCTGGCAGGGCTCTCGCTGGGTTCCGGGGAATTTGTCCTTTGGCCTTACATCACTTATAAAACCGGGTTTGTTTTCTTTTGGGCCTGCCTATTGGGGGTGATGACGCAGTTTTTTATGAATATGGAAATCGAACGCTGGACGCTGGTCACAGGTGAGAGCGCAATTACCGGCTTCTGCCGTCTGAATAAAAACTGGGCCTGGATCATGCTACTGTTGAATATTATACCCTGGGCATGGCCGGGCTGGGCAACCGGCGCGGGGACAATGGTGAGCTGGACATTTTTGGGCCCAGAAACCATTGCCAGCGTTCAAGTGGAACCAACGCCTTCTGTATTTTCAGTGGATGGACTTCCGGAAAATGTCAGTTACTCTGCTGACACCGCAACTTTGAAGTGGCGAGGTTCGATGAATGAATCGGAACGTGACGCGTTGAGTACTGCTTTCACCCGTAATCAGAGCGAAGACCAGTCGGCTGAATTGTTTGACAAAATTAACCAGGGATACGACCTGCAATACGAGGCCAAGTATAGTTCGTTTCTGGGAATCGCCGGGTTACTTCTGGTCGGAATTGTTCTCACAACGGGACCGGTGGTTTACAACACCGTCGAAAAAATCCAGATCTTCCTGGTCGGCATGATCTTTCTCATCGCCGTGATTCTGGGATTCTATATAATTCAACCATATGCCATAACATCCATGCTGCAAGGAGCCGTTAGCATTGGAACGATGCCCGAAGAATCGAGTGGATTAACAACCATGGCGCTACTGGGCGCATTGGCGTTTGCCGGTGCCGGCGGAACGATGAATCTGGGACAAAGTAATTTCATCAAAGACAAAGGCTATGGAATGGGTAAGTACATCGGGCGAATTACCAGCCCGATTACCGGACAGGAGGAGTCTGTCAGCGAAGTCGGCTATCATTTTAAACATACTGCTGAAAACCAACATCGCTGGCACCAATGGTGGCGGGCAGCGAATATCGAGCACTTCTTCAGTTTCTTTCTCACCTGCCTGGCCTGCCTGGTGCTCTTGTCTCTGATTTCCTATTCCCTATTTTACAATGAGAACGGACAGCTCAAAGAAGGTGTGGCACAGTTTGGTACCGGACTGAACTTTATCTGGGGACAGGCCACTTTGCTGGAAGACCGCCTCGGTGGAACCTTTAAGTTGCTCTTTCTTCTGATGGGAGCGGCGATTTTACTTACGACCGAGCTGGGTGTCCTTGATGCTACGGCACGGATCTCTGCCGATATCCTGAAAGTGAATTACTTACGAGACAATGAACATTGGTCGTTGAGTAAACTATATTATGTTTTTCTCTGGAGTGAAATTTTCCTGGGTTCCGCGATACTATTGTATGGCACGATTAATCCTCAGTTTAAACAACCTATGTTTCTAATTGAGACGTCGGCTGCGATGAATGGTGGGGTGATGTTTTTATATTCGATGATTTTACTGTATATGAACTCGAAAATTCTCAGCCGCAGCATCAGTACCAGCCCTCTGCGTTTTGTGGTGATGGTCTGGGCGGCTGCCTTCTTTGGCTATTTCAGCCTGCAGGCATTTCAAGTACAAATCATTCCCTATTTTAAATCTCTTCTCTCTTTGTGATAAAATGCCATGTTTTTTGATATCCAAAACAGACCCCTGCAAAACAAATTCGTTCCTCGTAATAACAGACTCCGCCAAATTTCACAGGCAGTCTTTTGTTGTGTTTTACTGTTCTGCATTTTGTCAGAATCCCGTGGCGCCACCTACTACGTCAACAACCAAACCGGCAATAATGATAATACCGGACTCTCACCCGATACATCCGTAGCAACCATTGCCAAAGCGATCCAACTCTCTCAGACGAGTGACCGAATAGAACTCAAAAATACGGGGATTGCTTATCGAGAACCTATGCTTTTTCGTCAGCTGGGAGGACAGCCCGATCGCCCCTTCCTCGTGGAAGGCAATGGTTCGGTCTTGTCTGGATTAAAAACCATTGATTCTTCGAAATGGGAGACGGTGAAAGAAAATCTCTATGTTCTGACACTTGAAACTACGCCGTATGGAAATCCTTATCTTGTCTCTCAAGGAAAACGACTGGAGCAAGCCAAGGGTCTGGAATCGATCGAACCCGAACAGCATTTCTGGAACAGAAAGTCGAATCAAGTTTACTTCCGCTGTGCGACAAACAAACAACCGACCGACTATCAGTTGGAAGCAACTCTCACTACCAGTGGTTTCACACTTGGTAGTGCCAGCTATATCATCTGTCGTAATCTGATCTGCGAGCACTTTTCGAATGACGGTTTTAATATCCATGGCGACTGCCGGGGGATTCGACTGGAAAATGTGATTGCGCGACATAATGGCGATGACGGGATCTCGATCCATGAGTCGGGCGGATTAATGGTACAAAATGCTTACGTGCATGATAACTATTATGGAATCCAGGACGTAAACGCATCCCGCTCTGTTTACAACGGCGTTCTCGCAGAACGAAACCAGATCGGCGTCAGCCTGGTGGGCGGCTATCATTCTCTTGTCGACTGCCAGATTCGCAACAGCGCCCAAAAAGAAATCGACATAGCCGGCTCGAACCCCAAACATCTGATTGGTGCTGAGCAGAACCTACTCTGTAAAACCATTCTGTTTGCCCAGAACGTATCACTGTTTGGAAACGGGAACCGAATGGGGCTCAGCGTTCGTAATGGAGCCTCTGCCATCATGGAACAATCGGTGATCAGCGGGTCCGAGACGGGACTCTTTGTGGATCGAAACAGCCACTGTCACTTATCTCTTTCTGCAATCACCGGCTGTCATGAGATTCTCAAATCGGAATCTCAAAATTCCTTTTTTGACTTTAATATTTACGGACCAGGGCAAATCAACTGGTTGGGAACGGAATTTCAACCCGATCAGTGGGCTGACTATCTCAAAATCTCACAACGCGATCAGCACTCAAAAATGGGGACCGTCACTGTCGCGAAAGATGGTATTGTCAGTATTCCCGCCGATTCATCCGCTTCTGATATGGAGAAAAAGGTCGGCCCCTCGGCTCCTTTTACTTTTTCTCCGCCCCAGAATCAATCGCCTCAAAATTAATACGACTATTCTGAATTTCACTCTGGATTGTTTGTGAAGCTTGGAGCATTCGCTGCTCTCAGAGCCAGTTCATCGATTAATTTGCGTGTGTCTCAAGTCAGGGCATCACATTATTTAATAAAGGGATTGCCACATTTTCAGCGATTTTACATAATACAGGCGATCTGGAGAGGACTGCCAAATTCTAGTTCTCTCAACCTTATCAACTACAAATGATAATATTTCGACCTCTGGTCGTTTTTGGAAATTCGTCTAGAAATACCTCTCATCGAAAGAAATAGACATGCCCATTTATCAAGATAACTCTGAAACCATCGGCCATACTCCTCTGGTGAAAATCAACCACTTAACCGAAGGACTCAAGGCGACGGTACTGGCAAAAATTGAAGGACGAAATCCTGCTTACAGTGTGAAGTGCCGAATCGGTGCTAATATGATCTGGGACGCAGAAAAGAGTGGCAAATTGAAACCTGGCATGCAAGTGGTTGAACCAACCAGCGGAAATACGGGAATTGCACTCGCATTCGTTTGTGCCGCTCGTGGGTATAAATTAACGCTCACAATGCCGGACTCGATGTCCGTTGAACGTCGATTAATGTTGAAGGGTTTCGGTGCCAATTTGATTTTAACTCCCGGTGCCGATGGTATGAAGGGAGCCATTCATAAAGCGGAAGAATTAGCGGCCAGTCCGGAATTCTTTATGCCTCAGCAATTCGAAAATCCCGCGAATCCAGAAATTCACTTTAAAACCACCGGTCCGGAAATCCTCAAAGATACTGAAGGAAAAGTCGATTACTTTGTCGCAGGCGTGGGTACGGGTGGAACGATTACCGGTATCTCACGATTTCTGAAACAAGAAATAGGACTGAATGTCAAATCCGTCGCCGTAGAGCCAACCAGCAGCCCCGTGCTTTCCGGCGGAGAACCCGGTAAACACAAAATCCAGGGAATTGGCGCGGGATTCATTCCAGGCAACTGCGACACTTCAATTATTGATGAAGTGATCCAGGTAACCGACGACGAAGCATTTGAAACGGCAGGAAAACTTGCCCGTCAAGAAGGTATCACATGTGGAATCAGCTGCGGTGCAGCAATGCATGCCGCCCTGGAAATTGCGAAACGGCCTGAAGCGGAAGGAAAAACCATTGTCGTTATCCTGCCTGACTCAGGAGAGCGTTACTTGTCTACACCACTGTTTGATGAAGCGCGCTGATTATATTTAAACGTGATAAATCATAGTCACTTCATGGGGTTAGCCAACAATAGTAGTAGAGACCTGATGCACAAAGGCTTTGAATTGAGTCGCTTATCAGAACAGTAGCCATTCGCAGTCAGCGACTGTATTCTTCACAACAACAGAAATAGAGTAGAACCCCAAATCTTGTCTGGTGTCTCTAGAAACTGAGCATCTTCGCTGGAATACAATGGGTCTTCCTCAAATAAATCATCAAATATTGGATCGTTTACCATGCGTTTTGAAACAAAGTGCGTTCATACCGGAGTTGATAAAGACAGTACGTTTAACAGCTGTACAACCCCGATCTACACGACTTCAACATTTTACTGGGACAGTCTGGAAAGCCATAAAGGCTTCGATTATACACGCAGTGGAAACCCAACCCGGAGTGCAATGGAAGAGAACATCGCCGCTTTGGAAGGTGGTGTTTGCTGCCGGGCCACTGCAACAGGAATGGCCGCGATTACTCTGGTAATGCACCTGTTCAAACCTGGCGATCATATCATTGCCGGCGATGATATTTATGGCGGAACCTATCGCTTATTTGCCGATGTATTTACGAAATGGGGGATCACATTTTCCTTTGTAAAAATGAGCGATGCCGAAACAGTTCGAGCGGCAATCACTCCGGAAACAAAGGGCATCTGGATTGAAACGCCCAGTAACCCTTTGTTGAACCTGGTTGATATTCAAGCTGTAACGAAAATTGCTTCCGAAGCAGATTCCGACATTATCACCATAGCAGACAATACATTTTGTTCCCCGTATCTTCAAAGACCAATCGAATTCGGCGTTGATATCGTATTGCATTCGACCACAAAATATTTGAATGGTCACTCAGACGTTGTCGGCGGTTGTGTGGTTGCTCGTACTGAAGAACTGGCCGAACGTGTTGCCTATAACTCAAACGCATTGGGTTTAGGATGTTCTCCCTTTGATGCCTGGCTGGTATTACGAGGTATTAAAACGTTAGCACCTCGAATGCAAGCACATCAACGCGGTGCGATCGCTTTGGCACGCATGCTGGAGACACATCCCAAAGTAGAGCGTGTCTATTACCCCGGCCTGGAATCACACCCACATCATGAACTGGCCAAACGTCAGCAAGACGGTTTTGGCGGCATGCTGAGTTTTGATGTAAAGGACGGGCGCCCGGTTGCTGAAAAAGTCATGCTGAACACAAAATTGTTCCTGCTGGCTGAATCTTTGGGTGGCGTCGAATCTTTGATTGAATATCCGGAAAGCATGAGCCACGCGTCTATGACACTGGAAGCAAGGCGTGCAGCCGGTATCACCGAAAATACGGTCCGAGTTTCCGTCGGAATCGAAAGTCCCGAAGATCTGGTTGCCGACCTGAAACAGGCGTTAGACAGCTAATACGGAGACCGTTTTGCTACTCGCTTAACAGCCAGCATCTTTTGTTGGCTGTATCAGGTATTTTTGTTCCTGCCAGGGGAGTACTCAATTTATCACAGAAGAGAGTACCAAGCGCGTGCAATATGCGTTTCTATTATGATATGATGCCTTATTGAATTTCAGGCAAATTCACCCAACGTAACTCTACTTCGATCCTGTACGAGAAAATTGTTTTCATATAGCGATACAAGTCCACTAATACAACATTCTGAAAACAAAGAAGGCCGAGGTTATGAGTATCGATTCATACGATCCTTGCCCCTGCAATAGCGGAAAAAAATACAAATTTTGCTGCCATTCTATTGGTGACGAAATTAGTAAAATTTCACATCTGCATGAAACGCACCAAACCGCAACTGCATTACAATTACTGGAGCGGCTCAAAAAGAATTATCCGGATCAGCCATTGAGCTACATCACCGAGGCGCAGATTCTGATGGCGGAACGGCGATTTGAAGATGCCCTTAAGCCGCTGCAACAATGCCTGGAACATGACCCGGATCATCCTGCAGCTCATTCATTGCTGGCCACATCCACATTTCTTGCTCTCGGATACAAGCAAGCACAAAAAACGATTTACACCGCTTTACAAAAATGCGCAGCCGCCGATGTCAGCCTGGCGACGCCTTTGGCCATCAGCATTGCAATCGCACTTCAAATGCGCGGTTATTTTCTGGCTGCACGAGAGCACTTTGCGCTGGCAATGCGCGTTGCTTCTCAGGAATATAAACAAAATCTGTTTATGAACCTGCTGGAATTTGATGGCGATGATCAAATCCCTTATCAGTTTCGCGGAGTGCACATTCTGCAACGCTGCCCCATTGAAAATGATGAGCAGCAGGAAACATTTGAAAAAGCACAACGACTCGCCAACTTGGGCTGCTATCGATTAGCAGCAAATTTATTCAAACAAATTGCGGAAGCAACGAATCAGGCAACTCTGTGGAAAAATGCTGCATTTTGTTATGCCTGGGCCACGGACGAAAATCAAGCTGCTGAACTGTTCCATCAAGCAGCGACCATCGAAGATGATTTTGCCGAGTCGGTGGAACTGGAAACGCTGGCACAACTGCTTGATTTGAATAATACAGGCGAAGTCGTTGAATCAGTTGAAAAAATTTATGAACTCGAGTCCCTCTCCAAATTCCTGACATTACTGGAACAACATCCGCAGCTTTTGCGTGGGAATGTTCCGACCCCTGAACAAGAACAAGAATTAGACGAACGGACTCCCGTCGCCTATTTTCAAATTGTCGATTCTCCCATTGATATGGAATCAAAGGGAGAGGATATCACGCTCGAAAATGTTCCAGTCGTGATTGGCGATATCGATGTCTTTGATGCCGACAGGCAACTGGGACAGTCGGGTCTCGTTCGACTGTATGCTTATGAAGGCGACCAGATCACAGCAGCAGAGAAACTGTTTGACGAAGCCCTGGGTGAGCAAGGTAAACAAGAATGTGGTTTAAAGGCTGTAGAGCAAGACGACGAACTCGCCAACAATCCACTTTCTCCCGTCCCCGTTGAGCAATGGCCTCTATTTTTCCGGTGGAGTTTTCCACAAAAAATGCCCATTATCAAACGGAGAGAATTAGAAGCACAACAGTGGAAAATACTGATTTCGGAAACCTGGTCAAACACCAAGCTGGCAGGCCTGGATGGTAAAACTCCTCAAGAAGCTGTCGGCAATGAGGAACTGAAGATTGAATTAACGGCTGCCGCGTACGTACTTGATGCCCAGGTACTGGCGCTGGGACATTTCCTGAACTTTGATGAACTCGATCCCCACCTGGGTATTTCTGAGCTTCCTGAATTAAGTGTTGATGAATCATCGCATTTCAACACCTGCTCTTCCATGACCCAGAATAGAATTCCCGTTAAAGCGCTGACTGATCCGCAGTTAATGTATGTTTTTAACCGCGCGTTACTCATTCGCCACCCTCGCTTCCTTTATGACGTTTTAATTGAAATTTTGAACCGTGATGAATGCAAAAAAGAAGTCGACCTGGATCGCGTTTATTCAACATTGACCGAAATTTGTCACAAACGAAACCTGCGGGAAGAAATGCTCTCCTGGATTCATAAGGGACAAGAAAATGCCAGGGGTCAATCAGACAAGGCATTTGAGAGTGAGCTCCAATGGAAAATGCGGGAGCTTTCGTTCCGATTGGAAGACACCACAGATCCAGAACTCTCAGGTTTTATGAAACAAATCTGGGATCGATATGGCAAAAAGACACCACAGATCAAAGAGTATCTCAAAGCCTTCGCTCAGGCATTTGATCTGGATATCCCCTGGATGAAAGAGGCTATTCTTTTGGATGCGGGCCACACAACTGCCGAAGGCATCTGGTCTCCCGGTGAAGGCGCACCAGATGATGCATCCGATTCCGGACAGAAACTTTGGTTACCTGGACAATCTTGATCAAAGATGGAAGTGCGCGTTCAATGCGGGGCGCACTTCATTATAAGTATGCCAATACCAGGCATGCACCATAGAGGAAAGCGCATCTACCAGTGGATACCACCAGACAGTTTTCCAGCCCAGAAGCGGTGATGCAACGTGCGCTCGATTTAGCCAGTCTGGGTACAGGGTCTGTTGAACCAAATCCTGCTGTCGGGTCGGTTATTGTTGATGAAAACCTGCACTTGATCGGTGAAGGGTATCACCAACAGTACGGTGGGCCTCATGCCGAAATCCATGCCTTAGCGATGGCAGGAAATCAAGCAAAGGGCGCCACTATTTATGTCACACTGGAACCCTGTTGTCATCAGGGAAAAACAGGACCATGCTCTCAGGCGATTATTCAAGCTGGGATTAAAAAAGCGGTCATCGCGATGCGCGACCCTGCTCCCCACGTTGATGGTGGTGGAATTGCCGAGTTGCAACAAGCCGGAATCGAGGTGGAACTGGGACTGCTGGAATTAGCCGCACAAAAACTGGTGCGGCCTTTTGTTAAACGTGTCACCACGGGGCAGCCTTGGGTTCATGCCAAATGGGCAATGACACTGGATGGCAAAATTGCAACCCGAACTGGTCACTCACAGTGGATTTCGAATGAACGTTCTCGTGAATTCGTTCATCAACTTCGCGGCCGAATGGATGCAATCATCGTCGGACACCAGACGGCAGAAAAAGATGACCCACTGCTCACAGCACGACCTGCAGGTCCTAGAACGCCTGCTCGCATCGTGGTTGACTCACAGGCGACACTCTCCTGCCAGTCAAAACTGGTTCAGTCAATTAGCGATGCGCCCGTGATAGTAATCGCTCACGAATCGGCTCCCTCTCACAATATCAAACAGCTGGAACAGGAAGGCGTCGAGATCTTACTGTTTCCCAATTCGACAACACAAAAGACCCGCCCAGATCTTAAGCAATGCCTGCTGGAACTGGGTCGCAAACAGATGACAAATATTCTCATCGAAGGCGGCGGAAGTTTGCTGGGTTCTTGCTTTGATGATCAACTGATCGATGAAGTACACGTCTTCATTGCACCTAAGATCGTCGGCGGCAAAACTGCGATCACGCCACTCGCAGGGCAGGGACTGGAAAAGATCCCAGAATTCCAGAACATCAACGAGTGCCAGATTCAAACTCTGGGTTCGGATATCTATGTGCAAGGCCGAATTGAATATCCAGCCTAGTGCAATGAGCGTGAAAGTGTATCGAGTAACGTTCGCAATTCAGGGCGCTGTCTGATCACACCGACCAGAGCGTATTTGCTCAAATTGCTGCCATACATCTGCCGGTTTAGCGTGGGGCGCACTTCCTGTTTGAAGTAACGATCCTGGCGGAGACGGATTGCCCCGTAACTGGCTGCCATTGCAACCAGCGCGAAGCCAAGGTCCAGATACCAGCCTCCCCACCCGAGATCAAACCCTTTATGAATCAGCACGCACGCCCAGAACCAGGCAAGCGTCGAAATCCAGATGGGGCGGGCAACTAATGAATTCAGTCTCTCATTGGCGTGTACCAGATGCCCATAAAATTCCGGGCTGGCCATTTCATCAAGCGGACGCTCTTTCTGGAAATTCTCACAGATCAATTCCCCGTGATTACGTGAAACGATCACTGACTCTCCCTCATCAGGCAGAAAATCAGCCAGATACTCCAGTTCTTCAAAGGGTGTACTCATTCCGTGTCCCTTATCTTAATTTCCACCGCCAATAGAATTCGATTTTTATTTTGACAGGCTGAAACACTCTGTGTGTATTAAGATCTTGTATTAACAATAAATAAATGATTCAAAGAAGCTCATTAAAAAGATCGAATGACCTTTATTATTTTATCTAAATCATTCTCGACGACAATAGGTCCGTTCGAAAAAGGAGCTTCGTGGACGCTGTGACTTGTTAATTTTTCATCTATATGTTCATCGGTTGCAGAATGATAAGCCACAGTCGCAGTGGGATCTTTTAGCTGATGCCCCGTCAGAATACAAACAACGCGATCACTGGATGCGATGACCCCTTCGTTTTTGAGTAGCTTGGCTCCAGCGACACTCGCAGCACTCGCTGGTTCGCAACCGAGTCCGCCAGCGCCGACTTGTGCTTTGGCATCAAGGATCTGCTGATCTGTGACTTCGCGCACTACACCATCGCATACATCAAGGGCTCGCAAGGATTTAGAAAAATTCACCGGACGGTTGATTTCAATGGCACTGGCCAGAGTAGAGGCACGCCTGTTTTCCTGATCCATTTGTGAAAAGAAGTTGGCAGAAGCGGTACGGTCATAATTTCCGCCATTCCAACGCAGGCCTTCCTGTTCGTAAAGCTGATAAAGCGTGTTGGCTCCCTGGGCATTGATAATCGCCAGACGGGGGATCCGGTCAATGAGCCCGAGCGCCTTCAGCTCCATAAATGCTTTTCCGAACGCACTGGAATTTCCCAAGTTTCCGCCGGGGACGACAATCCAGTCCGGAACTTCCCAGTTCAAACTTTCCAACACGCGGAACATGATCGATTTCTGACCTTCGAGCCGAAATGGATTCACACTATTACACAAGTAGATGCCTTCTTCATTACAGACTTCGCGAACACGCGCCAGTGCATCATCAAAGTCCCCCTGAATCTGAACGGTTTTTGCGCCATAGTCGAGCGCCTGCGACAATTTTCCAAACGCAATTTTTCCACTACCGACAAACACAACCACTTTAAATTTTTGAGCCACACTGGCATAAACGGCCAACGAAGCACTGGTATTTCCCGTGGACGCGCACGCCGCTACTTTGGCGCCCACCATCACTGCATGAGTGGATGCCGCTGTCATACCATTATCTTTGAAACTGCCAGATGGATTCAGGCCTTCGTACTGCAGGTAAAGACAATCGTCATTGAGGCCCGCATACCGCGCGACTGGATTCGATGCCTTGAGCATCGTCTGACCCTCGCCGATCGTAATGATCTGATCGTCCTGAGCGAAGGGGAGCAATTCACGGAATCGCCAGACTCCACTGAAATCAATCGGATCATTTCGATTACTCCAGCGTTTTTCAAAATCGCGCAGAGACTGAGGCACCGGAACCTGATCCCAGTTATAAGAAACGTCCAGTAATTCCCCACACTTCGGGCAGCCGGTTAAGACTTCATCAAGCGAATAGGTTGCCGCACAAGCAGGTGAAATGCATTTCTGGTAAGCAATTTCAGTCGATACAGTAGAAATCGTCGTATCTCCTCAGTCTCAGGTAAGTATTTGTTGATCTATTTTGTAATTTCAATGATTTCTAAAAACTGGCGTTTATTGTCCAGACAGTCACTGGTATTCGCAACTGAAAGTCGATTGATTCAAAGTGTTTTTCCCGGAAGATGCCCCCATTTTCGAGTCTGTCTGGCATTGATCTTCTTGAAATTTCATTTCTAACGTCTTACATTGATTTGATTAATGGCGATTTCTGTTGATCCGCTTCTCAGATTCCTTCAAATTTCAGGCTTTCTTGATATGTTCGAACTTACCCAAGTGCAGGCTGCATTAGAACAATTTTCTCTGGATGGCTGGTTGTTCTATGACTTTCGCGGGAGCAACGTGCTCAGCAGAAGAATCCTTGATATCCCGGAAAACGCCATGGGTTCACGCCGTTTTTTCTACTTTGTCCCCCAGTCAGGGCAACCTGTCAAACTGGTCCACCGCATCGAATCTGAAGCGCTCGATCATCTCCCTGGCGAAAAAATGGTCTACCTGAAGTGGCAAGAACTGGAAGCTGGCATTGAAACCATGTTACGCGAAGCAAAATCGATCGCGATGGAGTATTCTCCACGGAATGCCAATCCCTATATATCTCGAGTTGACGCAGGCACGGTTGAATTGGTTCGCGAATCAGTTGAATCAATCGTTCCCTCGGGTGATCTGGTCCAGCTGTTCGAAGCGGTCTGGGACGCAGAGCAATGGGAGCTGCATCAGAAAGCAGGAGTGGAAACGGATAAAGCATTTGAAATCGCCTGGAATTACATTGCCAGTCAGGTTCGAGAGCAGGGGAGTGTGGAAGAAACGGCGGTGTGCGATATCATCATGCAGCATTTTGATCAGACGGGACTGACAACGTACCATCCCCCGATTGTTGCGCGGGAAGCCCATAGTGGCGATCCGCATTATGAAACAGGGACCGGCACTGATACTGCAATTCGAGAGGGTGATTTCGTACTGATTGATTTATGGGCCAAACTTGATGTGCCGCGGGGAGTCTACAGCGATATGACGCGCGTCGGTTTTGTTGGCCAACAAGTGCCTGAGAAATATACGCAGATTTTTCAAATTGTGGCTGAGGCGCGCGATGCCGCAATCAGTCTGGTTGAACGGGCATTTGCATCAGGTACTCCCCTTCAAGGCTGGGAAGTAGATCAGGCTTGTCGCGATGTCATCGAACAAGCTGGCTACGGTTCCGCTTTTGTCCACCGCACAGGTCACAGTATTGGACAAGAAACGCACGGCAATGGTGCCAACATGGACAATCTTGAAACACATGAGGAACGGCTCGTGTTACCACAAACCTGTTTCTCGATCGAACCGGGAATTTATCTTTCTGAATTTGGAGTGCGCAGCGAAGTCAACGTTTTTATCGATGAACTCCATCAAGCCCATGTCACAGCCGGGAAGCGCCAGACAGAGGTCTTACCAATTTTGAGCGAATTTTAATCAGACGGTTTAAGTCAGGGGAATTATTCCTGATCAATGCGCAACATCTCGTCTAAAATTACAGGATGCCAGAGATCATCACGCTGCGATTCTTTGATGTAGTTCTTTCTTGCCCAGGTGCGCAGCCGTATCTCCTCAATCGCATCGACCGACGGTCTATTTGCCTCTTGTGCTGAAAAAGGAATTGTAGCTGAAATACCCAACGGTCCGCTCCTCACTATAAGTTTTTGAGAATGATACTCGGCGAACCAGCCTCCTGCAGCCGCGCGACCCAATTTGTTAAAGAACAAGCCTGATTACACTCTTGAAAAAAATTCTCTGGGACAGAATTCCCTAAGAAAGTGAGAGAGTGAATCAGGTCTCCGGTGAAGACCACTCCTGAAATTAATCACCAGAATTGACAAATATTGTACCTAAAACACGCTCATTTCAAGCCGAAATTTGGCAACAAAGATCATTAATGACGGAAGGTCTAACCTTGCTTGGAGTTAGAATTTCACTCACTCTAAAGAATGGAACCGTTTTCTGGCCTGTGTTCCCTTTATTTTTCGAGAGAAATATCGACCGTGGTCCCAATGGGCAGGTCGGGCCAGAGGCGTCCTGCGGGTTCGACAGAGACCAGAATCATCGTCTCACTCAATCCCGGCTTTTGAATCGCCTGTTCAGAAATTTTGCGCACGATGCCTTTTCCTTTTGTGTTTCCTGAAAAGGCGATTTTGACTTCCGTTCCTACATCAAACAGACTGATCTTCCGTGAGGGGACTTCCACGATCAGATATGGATGCTCTTTGTCAAACAGCTCTACGATCGGAGCGCCTTTCTGAATGGGGTCTCCGATTTCATGTTCGAAATTTCCGACCATGCCATATCGTCCCGCTTTCAACTGTAATCCTTCGCGTTGTGACTCCAGTTGTTTGAGCTCACTCTTCACTTGATCCAGGCGATTCATAATTACTTCAACGCCCATTGCCAGTCGAATTTGCTTGGGGAGCTTTTTCTGAATCGATTTCAACTCTGCCATCTGTTCTTCACAGAGTTTGACCCGTGCTGCAAATACTTCAGCAGAATTCCGGGCCGATTCCTGACGTAACATTGCCGTGATTCGGTTTTCATCGGGAAGACGGCTTTCATAAACCAGAGAGCGAAACACTTCTTCATCTGAGCCATTACTGGAAATGGAATTATAGTCCTGAATAAAATCCTGCCATGCCAGATTCGTAATCTGATGGATATATTGTTCTTTCAAGTACTGAGAAGATTTCAACTTCGCATTAAAAACTTCCGACTCGATTTCTTTATTCCGTAATGCCAGTTCGACTTCGGATTTTGCTTTCGATTGCTTGAGTTCTGCTTCGAGGGCAACCAATTCCTGTTGTTTTGTTTTCCAGTTTTTATTCAGAGATTGATCAAAGAGAGTCACGATAATCTCTCCACTGGAAACTGTCTGCCCTTCATCCACATGGATGTCCTGAATGACAGCATCATTTTTCGCTGTAATGATGGTTTTCGGCGCCTGCATAGAACCAACATAGGTATCAATGCGAATGCCCCTCACCCATTGAGCACAACCAATTCCTCCGATGAGAGCTGCCATTAAAATCAATAGCGCCCGAATTCCAAAAGAAGATTGGTGTTCGTACAGATTGTTTTGAACTTGATAGTCATCCAATAATTCAGAAGGCATTTCTGGCAGTCCTACAATCATCCAGATTCACTCAGTGGTATTGCTCGCGCTACATAGCACGCCTTTAATCGAATCGGATTTTCACGGACCAGAATTTACCACAAAACCGGCAAATTCCACATCACCCCTCAGTTCCCTGTCAAACTTTAATGATTACGAAGTCTGCCTGTGCTCGACCATCGGCAACACCAGGGACACATACACACAAGAACACTACTCCAGGCTGAATATCGATGCAGGTCAAAGCCCCAATGTGCGGCGCAATCTAGCATCAAAGACTACAAATCTGTTTCAGGGCAGCCCCCCTCATGCAGTCGCAATTCCCGAAATCTTACGCTAGGATGAAGAAAAGAGTGTTCTCGAATGCTTGGCACCGATGAACAAAACCTGTCCTGCATCGATTATCAAATAGAAAGTGAAACAGGTTTCATGAAACCGATCGTACAAATCTCATTAGATCTGACTAATATTGAAGAAGCTCTGGAAACGGCTGCAATGGCCATGCGCGCGGGTGTCGACTGGCTTGAGGCGGGAACTCCCCTGATTCTAGCAGAAGGTTTGAACTGCGTAAGAGAGCTTCGTAAACAGTTTCCGGAAACACCAATTGTTGCAGACCTGAAAACCATGGACGGTGGCTATCTTGAGGCTGAGATGATGGCAAAGGCAGGTGCCACTCACGTCGTTGTCATGTCGCGTGCACATGAAGAAACGATTCACTGTGTTGTCAAAGCAGGAAAAGATCACGGCGTCGAAGTGATGGGTGATAATCTGGCCGATGACATGGTCTCGGCCGCCAGAAAACTGGAAGACCTGGGCTGTGACTATGTGATTCATCATGTCGGTTACGATGAACGACGAGGAATCGCTGCTCGCGGAGAGCGAATGCCCAGCCCGTTGGATCAGTTAAAGGATGTTGTCGAAGCCGTCAATATTCCCGTACAGGCAGTTGGCGGACTTTCGTTAGAACAGGCCATCCGCACACCCGAATATGGTGCGCCGCTTGTTGTCCTCGGGGCCCCGTTAACAATCGACGCCGATTCATTCAAAACGGCAAGCGGGAATCTGGAAGACTCGCTCAGAATGATTTGTGAAAAAGTACATGCTTACGGTGATGTCGCAATCGGAGGTCAAAAATGAGTACGGCTGAATTGACACAAACCGCGGTTGTGAATTATGCACCGGAAGCAAATTCTGTTGAGTTACAGGATATTCCAATTCCGGAGATTGGACCGGACGAAGTACTGCTTGAAGTTTCTGCAGTGGGAGTTTGCGGCAGTGATCTACATCAATGGACGGCAGACCATAGTTGGCCGGTGAATTATCCTGTCGTACTCGGACATGAATTTGCCGGGACGATTTCCAAGACGGGAAGTCTGGTTAAAAACTGGTCTGAAGGAAATCGTGTTGTTAGTGAGACGGCTGCGGTCATCGATCCTGATAACCCCATGTCACGCGAAGGACGCTATAATCTGGACCCCACCCGTAAAGGATTTGGATACGGCGTCAATGGTGCAATGACTCGATTTGTGCGTGTTCCTGCTCGCTGTCTGCATCACGTTCCTGACAGTTTGCCATTGGAAAAGGCGGCACTTACCGAACCCTGCTGTGTTGCCTTTAATGCTGTCGTGATGAATGGAGACATTCAACCGGGAGACCGGATCGTTGTGTTTGGTCCGGGCCCTATTGGGTTACTGTGTGCAGCAATGGCGCGGCTGCAGGGAGCAGAAGTTGCCGTCGTCGGACTGGAACGAGACAAAGAGCGTTTGGAAATTGCCGAGCGATTTTATGGCTGCCAACCAATTATCGACGGGCTGGATGACTGGGCTCTGGAGACAGATGGCCTGGGCGTCAATGGAATTGTCGATGCAGCCGGTGTCTCAGTTACGTTAAAAAAATCGCTGGAAATTGTACGTCCGGGAGGCTGGATCAGCAAAGTTGGCTGGGGGCCTCAACCACTGGACTTTTCTCTGGATCCGCTGGTACAAAAAAATCTCCGGCTGCAAGGCAGCTTCAGCCATAACTGGCCGATCTGGGAACGTGTGATTCGATTGCTGACTACGAAGCAATTAAATATTGAGCCCATCATCGGTGGTACCTGGTCACTGAGTGACTGGCATACCGCCTTTGAAACCATGCATTCCGGCGAAATTGTCAAAGCGGTTCTCACTCCCTGAAACAGAGAGTCCCCCGCACTTGCTTTCTCAAACACAACACTGATTATCCTGATCGTAATTCAATTCTGAATTGTTGGAACATTCCATGCCAAAACTAGCTGCGTTTCCTAAAGCCTTTATGGACGAATTATGCCTTTCCGGAGAGATGACTCTTCGTCAGTGGATTGATCTGGCTGCAACCCTGGACATTGATGGACTGGAATTTTACGCCGGTTTCCTGGAAATGAAGGATAAGAACTTCTGGCCGGAAGCAAAAAAAATGGCCACCGATCAGGGATTGGAAATTCCCATGATGTGTTGTTCGCCGGACTTTACTCACCCGGATGAATCGTTTCGAAACGAGCAGATTGAGCACGAAAAATTCTGGTTGGAAATGACGGCAGCCCTGGGTGGAAAATACTGTCGCGTCCTCTCAGGTCAAAGACGGCCAGAAGTCTCTCGGGAGGAAGGGATTCAGTATGCCGTTTCCTCAATCGAGGCCTGCCTCCCACTGGCTGAAAAGCTGGGGATCACTCTGATTATTGAAAATCATTACAAAGACAATTACTGGGATTACCCGGAATTTGCACAAATGTCTGACGTCTTTTGTGACCTTGTCTCGCGTATCGATTCTCCCTGGTTCGGCGTCAACTACGATCCCAGTAACACCATTCTGGCGGGTGAAGATCCTTTGGAATTACTGGCGCGAATCAAAGACCGCGTCGTGACCATGCATGCCAGCGATCGCTACCTGACTGGAGGCACAATCGAGGATTTACGAAAAGAAGAGAATAGTCTCGGCTATGCCAGTCGACTCAGCCATGGAGTGATTGGTAAAGGGCTGAATGATTATGACACCATCTTTTCTCAACTGAAAGAAGTCGGCTTTGACAGCTGGATCAGTATTGAAGATGGTGTGAACGGGATGGAAGAACTACAGGAAAGCGTGTCTTTCCTCAGAACCAAAATGGCACAATACTGGGGATAATTCGGGTTGTAACAACAAATGGCGTAAATTGGGGAAATCGGGAACGTATAAGGCCTTGCATCCACCTCGAAACAGAAGTATTCTATATACATCTGGCTTCTATAACGAATGCAGAGTAATGGACTGTGTCTATATGACCAGACATTCTGAAATACCTACCCCCGTTCCTCTATAATTGCTTGCAATCTGTTGCATTCCAACGGTTGTATTTTACCGCCTTTTGAACTTCTTAGAACCGAATCTCCTATGTTGGTCCTCATTCGCAAATCAGATCCCCTCGCGTTCCTGATCATAATCACTCTGATCCTGCCTGGATGTGGAGGATCTGATAATTCCAGTCAACGTCGGGCAAATTCAAATCCGTTTGCTCCTGCTGAGAACAATTCTGCGCCGTCACGCCCTCGCTCAACTCAGAAGATGTCACAAACAAAACGACCTGCAGCTGCACCATCAACTACGATTCCACCTGCAGTGTCAAAAATGAAATCGCAAAAGAAACCGAAACCGGATGCTACGCCTGCTCCCGGTACAACAAATATCATCAGCGAAACAAGCAAACGAACTCTGGACAGCAAAAGTCCGGGAGTCGCCATCATCGTACAAGGCGTGAGCGGTAACGAAGTAATGGCGCTACCTCTTCTGGAGCAGACTCTTCGCTCTTCGTCCGCGAAGCCATCCAATCCTGAACTACAGAAACAAATGTCGCCAGCAGAAGCAGTTGCAAAAGACGATGTTGAGCATTTTGTGTTTAATAAGCAACTGGTCCTTGTTGTGCGTCCTGTTCCCACAGACCTGTTTGCCTTTGCTCAGAAGATCAAATGGGGCAAGGTCAAAGAAATTGATCTGCAAAACCGGATCATCACTGTCGATACTCAACTTCAGAAATTGAATTCGCTGGCTGTCAGGGATCAAGCAGGCAGCATGCAAGCAGATCCTCCTGTGAAGGTATCAGCGAATTCTCAATCGATTGAGAATTCGACTCCTGCGAAGCCCGCAATGAATCAACCAGATCAAAAAGTCGAAAAACCTGACAAGGCAATGAATGACCGGGACTTAAAACCACGTCCTGGAGAAGAAACCATCGACTGGGCACTGCGTGTGATAGCCGGCTCCAGTTCGTTTGCCCATGATACAGCCTGCAAGCAATTGGCCAGCATGGAACCCGATAACAATCACCTTCAACGTGTTTCTTCCGTTCTGGCAACGACACTACCTTTAGCCAAAGAAGGCTTTCGCATGAAAGAACATGTGAATGCCATGGCTGTCTGGCAGACTGATGAAGCAACAAGGGCATTTGCAGCATTGCTCGCTGATGAAAGATTGGTTCTAGTACGCAAAGAAATCATTGGTCTGCTACCCACGATTCATTCGGAGACTACCGCAGAGGTTCTTGTCGGTCGCTTATCCAACCGAGGAGATCTGAAAAGTGCCCGCCAGTCGCTCAAGATCATGGGCCAAATCGCAGAAAAGCCGGTCATTCAATTATTGAATGACCCCAATTCTTCAATGCGAATCGAAGCATGCAATATCCTGCAATCGATCGGCACACAGAAAGCTGTCGAGGCACTGAAAAAACAGGCTGAAACGGAAGAATCAAGTGTGGTCAAACAACAGATGTCTGAAACACAAGCAGACATTGAAAAGGAACTGACGACCCAGGAAAAATAATCCCTCGCGCTAATTCATCGTCTGCCCAGAATGCCATTCACCAAAGAACATCGTCTAAAAGCCGGCAGCAGCGCCATGCTTGCGAGAATCACTATGACCGCGTAAACCATCTGGTTGCCGGGAGACCGCCTGTGTTGCAGCCAGGCTGGAACTCTTTTTCGTCATGTGCCCCAACTGCTTCAGCTTCACTCCCACTTGCTCAAATAAACCCTGTTCTATCAATAGATCCTCGGGCACCCATTGATGGTGGAGCCGCGGCGACTCGACCGCCTGCTCCGGATGCATTCCAAACACAATCATATTAAGCAAAACCTGCAATGTGCTGGAAATGATTCTAGGGCCACCGGAAGCACCTGCAGAAAACACGGCCTTTCCGTCTTTAACGGCAATCGTTGGTGACATACTGGAAAGTGGTTTTTTGCCGGGTTCGATCTCATTTGCTTTGCCCTGAATCAGGCCGAAGGCATTTGGTTTCCCTGAAATAGCGGCAAAATCATCCATTTCATTGTTCAGCACAATTCCATATTTGGGAGCAACGACATAACTGCCAAACGTCAGGTTAATGGTTTCAGTACAAGCGACGGCATTTCCGGCAGAATCCATCACAGAAAAGTGACTGGTCCCTGCATCCTGTGGTGGCAGATAACGCCCGTACTCTTTTAGTGGTTTTGTTTTCTTCGCATCAATCCGCGAAGCCAGCTGGTCTGCATACTTCTTGTCCGTCAGTCTCTGAATCGGGACCGGAACAAAATCCGCATCTCCCAAATATTCCGCGCGGTCTGCAAATGCATGTTTCATGACTTCGACTAACAGGTGGATCTGCTGAGGCGAGTGATATTCCAGTTTCCCGAAGGGCTGATTCAAAAACTGGTTTTCCAATGAATGAATCATGTTGAAGGACTCAATAATCGCAACGCCTCCACTGGATGGGGGAGGCATTGTTAAAATTGTGTATCCGTTAAAACTGGTAGACAGCGGCTTGCGGATCACGGGTTGCGTTTCAATTAAATCTTTGTGGGTCAATATGCCACCACTCTGCTTGCCGCAAGCGGCAATAATAGAGTCGGCGACGGCTCCTTCGTAAAAGCCCGCGTGCCCTTTTTCGGCGATCAATTCCAGTGCTTTCAATTGTGGGCTGAAAAAGCGGTCTTTCTCATTCCAAGGTTTGCCATGATTCAAATACTCATCAATCAGTGTCTGAAATCGTTCCGGATCTAGCGTCCCATTTTGAATTCGCTTCAGCATAGAACTCTGCACAGATCTCATATGACCATTGATGGGTACCCCTCTGCGGGCCATCTGAATCGCTGGCTGCATCACCGTTTTCAAATCCAGCTTTCCATATTCTTTCACGGCATAACACAACCCGGCCACCGTACAGGGGACCGCAACTGCCAACGGTCCCTGTCGACTGGCAAGCTGTCGCTGCTTTTCAGTGCCCGGCAATTTTGCATACATCTCTGAAGTTGCAGCAGCAGGTGCACGTTCCCGGTAATCGATGACGGTCGATTTCTGCTGCTCTGCATCCCAGATCACCATAAAGCCTCCGCCTCCCAGACCGCAACTAGCAGGTCTGAGGACTGAAAGCGCAAAGGAAGTCGCGACGGCAGCATCCACAACACTGCCACCCGCTTTCAAAATGCTCACTCCGGCAGCGCTGGCTAAAGGGTGATCTGCTGCAACGACTGCATTCTGATAGGCTGATTTTTCCTGTACAGTGGGAGGAACTTCAGAATAGCCGGGTTGTATCGTCGTCAACAGGACAGACAAAACCACAAGACATAAGGTACTATTCGTAAATGATTTACGTTGCATACAATTCAGGAACATATCAGACCTTTTATAACGCTTTTGCAGCAGGCTATTAATTGTAGTGAAAACGAAGCAGACAATCGGTTTCTGCCGCTCGAAGTCTGGTTTCACTCTGATTATACTATGCGACTTGTCACGATTGATTTCCAGATCGAATACCGGAAATTCCTTTCAGATAGTGCATCCTGAAAGAAGCTTCTTGAATTAGAGTAGATGAACTATCACTCACTTGTCGTTCTGCTCTATTAGAGAGAGAGAGCAGAAACCCCGTACTGTTTAGAACATTAGCTGCAATACTATGACGACCAGTAAACTCGAATCTCCTAAAAGTGATAAAACATGCCAACTGGTAACGCTTGGCTGTAAAGTCAATCAGTACGAAACTCAACTCGTGAAAGAAGCACTGGAGAAAAACGGCTATCGCGAGGCATCTGAGACGGAGACTGCAGATCTCTGTGTCGTCAATACCTGTACGGTCACAGCGACCGGTGATTCAAAGAGCCGCAAGTTGATTCGACATCTCTCAAAGAATAATCCGGGGACGAAAATCCTGGTAATGGGCTGCTATGCCACGCGCGATCCGAAAACGGTTTCTGAACTGCCCAGTGTGTTTGAAGTGGTGACCGACAAGCGGGAACTGCCTGATGTTCTGGAGCGGCACGGAATCGTAGATATGCCAACCGGCATTTCTGAATTCGAAGGGCGCAAGCGGGCTTATGTGAAAGTTCAGGATGGCTGCATCCTGCGTTGTACTTACTGCATCATTCCGCAAGTACGTCCTGGTTTACAAAGTCGTTCGCCAGAGGATATTGAAGAAGAAGTTCGCCGTCTGGTCGGAAATGGGTTCAAGGAAATCGTGCTCACGGGAATTCATGTCGGCCATTTTGGTGTGGATACCACGCGTGGCAAATCCGGAAAGCTTCCGTTCCGACTCTGGCACCTGTTTCGAAGGCTGGACCAAATTCCCGGTGACTGGCGGATGCGACTCTCCAGTGTAGAAACCGCAGAAATCAATGACGATTTTATTTCCGCAGCCGCTGATTGCGAACATCTTTGCCCCCAATTTCACCCCTCACTGCAAAGTGGATCGGATACGGTCTTACGCCGAATGAAACGCCGCTATCATGTCAGCCGTTTTCTGGAGAAAATACAGAGGATGCGAGAACGATTGGACCACCCCGCATTTACGACGGATGTCATCGTTGGATTTCCTGGTGAAACAGATGCAGAATTTGAAGAGACGATGCGTGCCTGCCAGGAAGCCGCTTTCATGAAAATTCATATTTTCCCGTTCAGCGCCCGAAAAGGGACGCCCGCTGCGACTTATGAAAATCAGATTTCCCCTGAAGTTCGCCAGGAACGTTGCCTGCAATTAGCGGATCTCGAACGTCAATTAGCACAAAATTTCTATCACACTTTGATTGATCGTGAGCTAGAGGTTCTGGTAGAACGTGAATGTCGCGATCACTCCGGTTGGGTTCGCGGAACGGATCGCTGGTATGTCCCAGTCCTCTGTCGTGGTTCGAAAGCGGACCTGGGAAGTTTTGTGGCAGTGCGCGGACTACAGGACCACCGTGAATATCTTGAAGCGGACCGCCTTTCACCCTAGTGAATAGGAAACCCGTCTCAATCACTGCTGGTCCCCGAATCATTTGAATAAATATTGAGTTCATCCCAGTTACAGAGAAAGCGTTTGCGTGGCAGTATTAATTGCGATTGAAGGCATTGACGGATCAGGTAAAGGGACACAAGCGGGCAGACTGCATGCCAGATGCGAGGCAGAAGGGATTACTTCAAGCCTGATTGGTTTTCCCCGTTACGATCAAACCTTATTCGGAAAGTCGATTGGTGATTTTCTGAATGGACGGTTCGGCGCACTTGATGAAGTCCACCCATTTCTGGCGTCACTCCTTTATGCCGGAGATCGTTTTGAGTCGCGTGATCATATTTTTGAAATGATCGAAGCAAATCAGATTTTGATTTTTGATCGCTATATTTCTTCCAATATCGCGCATCAGGGAGCAAAACTACCTGGTGACGAACGTGCTGAATTTATTCGATGGATTGAGCAAATTGAATATGATATTTACAACATGCCCCGGCTGGATCTGACCATTCTATTAGATTTGCCTGCTGATCATGCACAAAAACTGGTCGCAGAAAAACAGGCACGCTCCTATACCGATAAGGTAGCCGACTTGCAGGAAGCCGACCAATCCTACCTGGCCAATGTCAGACAGGTCTATCTGCAACTGGCTGAGCAAAATCAACATTGGCAAAAAATTGATAGTCTGCAAGAAGATCAGCTACGGTCCATTGAAGAGATCGGCAACGATATCTGGTCTCAAGTTGCCAACTTTTTCTAATGAATCGGCACGCCTTCAGCCCTTTGTTCAGAGACTATTTGAACACAAGCAGACGCTGATTCAATCTTAATCAACGCTGCATGAAAAATACACTTGACCCTCTCTTGGAAGAGCTTGTCTAATATCACTATTCTTTGATCTTTGGAAGGGAAACAGGAATTGTGAAACGCGCTCCAAGCCAACTCACATTACGGGAAATGTTCTCCGATTCGGAGAGACTTGCCTCGGAACTGATTGAACATCTGGAATTAGGATTCATTTCCACGAACGAAAAATTAATTCGTCTGGTCCGTAAGGTACCTGAAGGAGTTGAAAAACGACGTGTGGAAGATATCAGCGTGCGCAATCAGGTTGCTGAGTTGCTTAAAAGTGATCAATTCACACAAGAAGTTTTCGAGAAACTGGATGCCTATCTGAAAGCCATTGATCAATCAATCAACAAGATCATTGATGGTGAATGATTCACACGCACTTCTTAAACAGTCGCGGATCCAAGCGGTGCGAATTCCTCTACCAGTTTTTTCGCGCTGAGCAGGCCATCAACGGCCGCTGAAACAATTCCTCCCGCATAGCCTGCTCCCTCTCCGACAGGATATAAACCACGAAAGCCGGGGGTCTGATAGGTTTCCCGGTCACGATCAATGCGTATGGGAGAACTGCCACGCATTTCCGGGCCGACTAATATGGCATTCTCCAAAAATGCACCATGCCACTTCTGATTCATGATCGGCAATCCGTTCTGAATCTGTGACATCACGACCGGTGGCAGGACCTGATTCAAGTTTGAAGCGACGACTCCCCTCTGATAGGTTCCTTGATATCGAAACCCTGAATCAGTTTTTCGATCATTCAGAAAATCTGCGGGACGCTGAATGGGGCAGTAATAATTTTTCTCACCTAATTCAAAGGCAGCCGCTTCGTATTTTCTCTGGAGCTCCATTCCCGCCAGAGGATGCTCGCTCCCAAATTCTTCGGGATAGATCGTCGTCATGATGCCACTGTTGGCATACCCGGTATCATGCCTGGAATTGCTCATGCCATTCGTGCAGAACATATTCGGCTCTGAAATACTGGGCATTACAATTCCCCCGGCACACATACAGAAGGTGTAAAGATCACGTTTGCCTTTTGTGATCATGGTATAGTCGGCAGCGCCCAGCAGTGACAGGTATTCTTCACGCCCGTATTTGTGACTGTTAACCTGTTCTTGAGGTTGTTCGATTCTCAACCCCAGTTGGAACGCCTTACGAAACATGGGAACCCCCAGATCGTATAACATCTGATAAGTATCACGGGCACTATGACCTATTCCCAGAATCACCTGAGATGTTTTAAGATAACCAGAAGATGTCGTGACGCCTTGTATCTGGCCGTTGGCAACATCAATTCCCTCAAGGCGGCACTCGAATCGAAACTCGCCTCCCAGTGCATCAATCTTCCGTCGCAAGTTTCGACAGATCATGGGAAGCTTGTTACTTCCTAAATGAGGCCGATGTTCATACACGATTGAGGACCGTGCACCACAATCGACAAAACGTTCCAGCACCCACTGCACATCAGGTCCGTTTAATCGGCAGGTCAGCTTGCCATCACTGAAACAGCCAGCACCACCTTCACCAAACAGGTAGTTATTTTCGCATTGAAAGTCTGCCCCTTTATCGAAGCGTCTGATCTCAGGGACACGCTCTTTGACAGGAAAGCCCCGTTCAATAATCAGCGGTCGGTATCCTTTGAGAGCCAGAAAATACCCGGCCAGCAACCCGGCAGGCCCTGAACCAACAATGATAGGACGTTCATCAAGCGGCTGGGCACCAGGTTCCGGGTCAAGAAAAAATGCTTCTGAAAAATCCTGGACTGAGGACTCTTCACGAAGATTTTTCAGGACTCCCGATTCATCGGGTACCTGAACCTCTGCCGAATAAACAAAGCGTAAGTCATGGCGCGAACGGGCATCCAGGCTTTTCCTGATGATTCGAAAACTCTGAACTTCTGCGGCTGAAATTCCCAGTTTTTGTGCAATGTGAATTGCCAGTTCTTGTTCAGGAACCTCGACCGGTAAGCGAATATTGGTAACTTTGAGTGACATAGAGCTTAAACCGAAATCAAACGAGAGCAGTAGCCAGGCATGAGATCATGTCGAGCAATGCGTCATGTTATACTGCCTGGGTTAGCGAATGCAATTTTGTCACTTCGAAACAATTAGAAAAGCACAAAATACTTACGAGGCAGAATTCACTTCCCACTCTCAGGCAACTTTCCTGAAGGGAACGGTATCCGGAACTGGCTTTCCGCAAACAATTTGATGTAGTTCCTGTTCCAGTTCTTCCATTTTTTCCTGAACTAAATCTGTGTAGGAATTCATCTCTTCGCGAGAGATATTTTCCGGAACGTGAATCGGTTCCCCCACTAGATAATAGACTTTCGAAAATGGTTTGGGAATCCAGATACTTGTCCAACTCCCTTGAAATTTCCAGTAACTGGATGCTGAAAAAGCGTTTGGAATGATGGGTCTTCCCGAGTGTGATGCCAGGAACACAATGCCTGGTTTCATTTTATGATGAGGCCCCCGTGGACCGTCCGGAGTAATGACAACATGCTTGCCTTCCGCCAGCGTGATTAATTTTTTGATGGCACTGGCTCCCCCTCGGGTTGTGGACCCACGAATGGCGCCCATACCAGCAGCCTTCAACATGGCCTCAATCGTGTCAGCATCCCGATGCTGGCTGATCAGTGCCACACTATTATGCTCGATGGCGCAAAAAAGCGGAGGGATAACTGAATCATGCCACACACTGTATAAAAATCGTTCAGAACCCGTATCAGCAAAAGGGCAACGTTCTATACTATCTCCGACAAATTCAAGACGTGTCGTCTTAAAGATCATCCGGATGATAAATACCACCAAATAATTGATCACGCTCAAAAGAGTTCGACTCTGAATTTTCAACCGATTACTCCTGTACGGCAGATTCCAAAAGAAGCTTTGTAGAATGACGAATTGTAATGATGTTCGATTCTGCGCAAATCCCAATTCTCAAATTCGTCAACAGGCTTCTCATAGCTGCTTTGCTCTGCCGCCATCCCACACAAACTACCCATTTTAAAACTATTTGGATTCGTTTTGACGTGAAACAGTCTCATCGCCGAAACGAACGTCGAGTGCTTCCATTCGTCGGTACAGTTTTGCCCTGGTCAATCCAAGCAGTTTGGCTGCATCTGTTCGATTATTTTTTGCTCGTTCCAAGGCTTGAACGATTTGCTCTACCTCAACTTGACGGAGTGTTTCTTCCAGAGGCAGCACTGCGGAAGCCAGTGCGGGGCCCAGTGATCGTGCATCGATGCCAGTCTTAAATCGCAAGGGCAACGATTCGCGGGTAATCAGCGGCTCTGATGTCGCCTGGAATGCGGCCTGAATCATCTTTGTCAGTTCGTCCAGATTCGCAGGCCAGAAATAATCCTGAAACAGAGAAAGTACACCCGGCGCAAAACCACTCACCTGTTTCTGCTGATACCGATTTTCATTTTCCAGAAAATGTTGCGCCAACAGTTCCAGGTCCTCTCTTCGCTCGCGCAAAGGATGAATTTTGATCTCCATGGTCGTGATCAGATAGAAAAATTCAGGCAGAATCAGTTCCTGGCCTAAAAGATCTGATAAAGAAAAAGAACTGGCCGTCATTAATCGAATGTTATCTTTGTGACTCGTCGATTGGTAATTTTCTAAAATCAACTCTTGAATATCACGTGTTAGAGATTCTATGTGTGAAAGGAAAAGAACCCCCGGTTCGAGAGGCATCGATTCTTCAAAATCTCTTTGAAAGATTTTTTTCACTGTTTGTTTTAATTCCCGGGGTGGTAAATCGGCACAATTCAGGGGAATAAAGATTTTTCTTCGCTGCTCACTTTCGAAATGAACCACTCTTGCCAGATGTTCTTTCCCTGTTCCCGTCTCACCCCAGAAATGAACCGGTTGCATCGTCTTGATTGCCAACTCTAACTGGCGCAAGACACGCTGCATCGCATCATTTTTCGCAATGACTGTCGAAAAACGAAATCGATTTCTTAAAGACAGTCGCAAAGCGGCAAGTTCGGCATGTAACTGTTGGGGGGGAGAGGCGGTGGGTAAAGTATGAGGCTCTTCTATTCGATCAATGATTCCCAGAATCAGCTTCGTCTGCTGTTGCTCATCAAGCAAGGGGCTAAAACGAATCACACACGGTAGCGTTTTTCCGCTATGTGAAAGCAGGTAACGGGGAACTTCAGTCCTGATTCCATGAAACACCTCGGGAGGAGGGCACAATAAATTACAAACGGATTCGCACTCATCAGCGTCTGTGTCGACAGCATAATCGCAAGTCTGCCCTAGAATTTCTTCGGCCGACCACTCCAGAATTTTTTCACAACCACGATTAAAAAACAAAATTGTTCGCGACGCATCGACCAGAAAGATCGGCGTCTCAAGAACATTTAATCGGGTTTCCAGTCGAGTGCGGCGTCCTGATCCTCGCTTCGACATTACCCGCGCCTCCTGTTTGATTTCGACCCGTCAAATGAATTCGGTCCATGACTTACATGGAACCGCTACCAGAAGAGAGCCTCTCTGGTGCTTATCTTTGCACGCGGCCCGATCCACCACCATGCATTAACGCTTCAATTTCCGAACGAGTTGAGTAGTTAAAATCTCCCTGGATACTATGCTTCAAGCAACTCGCGGCTACCGCATAACGAATAGCCGTTTCCAGTGAAGAAAGTTCCGGGGTATTCAAGGCATAAATTAAAGCTCCGGCAAAGGAATCACCCGCGCCGACCCGATCAACGATGTTGTGAATCGGATAGCTGGCATAATTCCCTGCTGTATCACATGGTGCAAATACTGCCTGCTGCTGACCTTGATCATATAACATGGCTCCCCAGTTATTATGGCTGGCAGACAGACTCTCGCGCAATGTAATCGCAACCTGTTTGACATTCGGGAATTGCTCGATAATTTGTTTCGCGACGGAAGTATAGCCCTCAATATTCAACTCGCCCGCTTCAACATCTGACTCAGGCGCTCTAATTCCCAGCGATAAATCCGCGTCCTCTTCATTCGCAATCACCAGATCAATGAAAGGAACCAGAGACTGCATCGTCTCTCTGGCTAAATCAATCGGTTTCGTATTTGCTTTCCAGTTCCAGAGCTTCTTCCGAAAGTTCAAATCACAGGACACCATCACATTCCGCTGCTTTGCTTCATGCAACGCCTTCAGCGATAACTGTGCCGCCGATTCACTGATGGCAGGGGTAATTCCTGTAATATGAAACCAGGTCGCTCCCTCAAAAATCTGATCCCAGTCAAATAGGTCAGGGGTCGCGACAGCAATCGAACTGAATTCCCGATCATAGGTTACCGTCCCTCCTCGCTGATTGGCGCCGGTCTCAACAAAATAAATGCCGAACCGCCCCTGAGATGTCCGATGAATCAGACTGCTGTCAACGCCCACTTTACCCATTTCCTGGATCAGACAATCTGTGATCGAATTATCGGGAGATGCCGTCACGAACGCGGATGTGCCACCTTGAAGGGCAATTGAAACAGCAACATTCAGTTCGCCTCCACCAAACGTTGATTCCAGACTGCCTGGTATTGACTGCCTGATTCTCAGATGATTTTGAGGGGCAAGCCTCAACATCACTTCTCCAAAAGTAACGACTCGCACAGTACACCTTCATTATTGAATATAAGGGATTTTCGGGGTCAAAATCAGCATTCAGCTTACCTTGGCGGGAAGAATCATTCCAGCATCTCAATGGAAGTAGTTCGTTGAGTCAGGTTTTTGAAGCCACAGTGATCAAAGATGACGTATCACATGGCGCTATCGAAGGCTAAGATTTCGTAAGGCTTGGATTATTGATTAAATTTTTAATAAAATGAAAGGGTGTGCCAAACAGTTGTCACACCCTTATTTTAGAATTTGCCAGCGTATTGGGATTTAGGTAATTCGCTATCGAGATTATAGTTACAGGTGGCGGCAGTTTCGTCTAGCCCGTTCAGGGACAGAGATGGAGATGGACGGGGTTGCCTGCATGGAACTGCCGCCCCACTGTAATTTTAAGAAATCGCTTGATTCTAAATTACCACTTTAGAGAGCAGTCGGTTGTTTGCAACCAGTAAATACTTATGTTTACGAATTGGAGGACTTTGCCTGATAAGGCCCTTTATTTAATTTAAGGCACTTAATTCATTTTGACTTTATAACTCAATAAAAATAGATTGCAGGTTGCTCGTCCTTGGATCATAGCATGAATTAGGAAAGAACTCAGATGAACCAAAATGAATCAGAAGTGGTTTGCCCAGCTTGTGAAAAAAAAATCATACCTCAGTACGGGATCAATGAATCTCGCCAGTTAACCTCTTTGGAATTTCAATCCAAGCGTCTCGGCTGCTCTGTCGAATGCCCCCACTGCGGGCATGTTTTTATCTACAAGGTCTTCAACGACGATAACAAAGTAACATAACCGTCGCTTTTTTCCGTTGCTGCATTTCATAGACTTACAAATCGTCCCAGGTTGAAAATCAACAGGCCGATCACGCAACAGTAGCAAATGAATGCCATGCTTTTATCAGGAATGTCCCGATATCGAGCTAGCGGTTTGGTGAAGCAAATCTGCATGATCATTTTTCCGCAGAGGAAAGTAACGATTGCAGACGAAAGTACCAACAGCACTGATAGTCCCACATATCCTGCATGCACAACCGCCATCGTTCCCGCAGATGTTGCCTGGTGAATCTCAAAAAGCGCCTGCATTGCCTGCCACTTCAATTGAAAAGCAGATAAACCAGGAACCCCCATCAGAACAACTAACAAAAAAACAGCCGCGCTACCCAGTATTCTTTGATCCGAAATCAGCCCCTGTATCTGTTCCGGGTATCTGATTTCTGCTCGCTGCCCCCCAATGCTCTCCAGTAGACAAGCTAGTCCTAAGATTGCCAGATAAGAAAACAGGTATTCCGGCGCACTCTCTTTCATCAGATCCAAAATGGAAATCGAATCTGCCCCCAACGACTCATGCCGCCATTTCCAACAGACGGCCGAAAGCTGTGCAAAGAACACTCCGGTAATTTGTAACACCAACAGCACCAGAACCATTTTTAATTCTGTCTCTACCAATAAGAGACCAGCTGTCGCAGAAAGCACAATCAAAGCAAGAAAAAACAAAACCTGTTCGGAGTACGAGAAGTTGAATACAGCGATCGAATTGATAAATAGCATCAAAAAAAGTGCTCCCGCGCCAACGGAAGCAACCGCAGACGCGGTGATCAGCCAATAGGGCAATTCTTTCAGCGATTCCCCGAGTCGGAACTGGGCGGGAATCATTACCATTCGAAACGCAGCACCAGCCACAATCAGCACAATACCCAGAGCGGGCATAGATTGATTCAAGACAAGCCCCGGCGATGAACTGTTCCGTTCCAGAGTACGATGAATGAATTCCAGGTCACTGGAACCAACAGACGCAGACAATAGCACAGCGCCTGAAAAAAGAATGAGCGTCAACGGCAGTGACGATTTCAAAAGCAGCAGCGTCTCTGCCTGTTTCTGTTTGACTCGAATGCAACATAGCGTAAGCATCGAAATCAAATAGCAAACAAGTTCAAAGCTGATTACAAGGGAATAGAGATCTTTGAACATAAGAGTTTTCGATTACCAATCATAAATCCTGTTCAGAATCCTGGTATTAAACCAACGCGAAGAAAGACCTCAGTCATTCCTGCACCAAATCAGACTGATGCGCACAGGAAGCTTTGACCTGTTATGCATCATCCTGCAAAGACAACAGCACCTTTCCAGATCTTCCTGTTCTCTCTGCCTCAGTGACTGCCTGCGCAATCTGGTTCAGAGGAAACATCGCTCCTATTTCTGTTGCCAGGACCCCGGTACGAATCAAACGCGTCAAAGTTGAAATCAGCTTTATTTTTGTCAACAGGGACATTGCTTCCATCTGCCTTGCCAGCCAGAAGCCCTCTACACTTGCACCATTTCGAATCAGTTCCCGTGACAAAAAATCTACTGGTGCATTCTCCAGAGACCCGTACAGAATTAACCGTGCCCGTTCTCCCAGTACTTTGATAATGGAAGAGGCGGTCGTGCCTCCCACCGGATCTATGGCGTATTGAAGCGGGGCGTTGCCAATGATCTTCCGGATCTGGTCAATCAAGATACGTTCATTATCATGTTCCGCGTTAAATACGATCACATGTTTGGCCCCCAACTGCTTTAGCTGGTCTGCCTGTTCATGGCGCCTGACCACATTCAGCGTGGGAAAACCATAATGATTTCCCAGGCGGATGATCATTTTGCCAACAGACGAAGCGGCCGCTGTCTGCAGCAGCCATTGCTTTTTCTGTATTCGCAAAAGTTGTTTCACCAGAATATACGCAGTCGCAGGATTCACAAAAAACGTCGCCGCTTCTTCCAAAGACAGTTTAGCAGAAACCGGAATCACGAACTGGCTGGAGACAGCCACTTTCTCTGCCCAGTTCCCAGTCTGTCGGTTCAGTACGATGACCCGCTTCCCCTTGAACAGTGCACCGCGCAAGCCGCCTCCACTGGCCTCAACAGTACCAACTCCTTCAAAACCGGGAGTCGCGGGAAGAGTGGGCCTCGTTGAGTAGCCACCACGAATATTCAAGAGATCGGAAGGATTGACAGGGCTGGCCTGCATTCGAACCAGAACTTCTCCCGCTTTCGCAATTGGCTCTTCTACCTCACAAATCTTGAGGACATCTGCCGGTTCTCCAAATTGCTCAAAGCGAATTTCGCGCATTAACTCTTCTTTCACTTACATAGGGGATCTCTGAAATAAGAGTTTAGCAGGTCAAAGAGAGTACAATCAAGCAGGTGCAAATGAGAATCGGCTGCCTGCTTCCCCTGAATACGAAAACAATCCTTGCCACCTCACAGGCAACAAGGATTGTTTCTGATCTTCAAAAAAAATCGACTTCGGATTCAATTGCCCGCTAAGACTAATTCTGCTTCTTGGGGCTGAAATTGGATACACCCGAGGCAGTCTGTGTGGCACGAGCGGGTGCCTTCTGAGCGGTTCCCTGAGGCTGAGGAGCGGTAGACCGCTTCCAGTTATCAGTCGACCAGTGTGGATAATATTGAACCACGCTGCTGCCCAGGTCACTCAATATTTCATGAAATTTTTTCGTTGTGATTCTCTGATTAGGAATCACACGCTGTAATACAAACCGCCGATTGCTCGAAATGTAAGCGAAAAACTTACCATTTCCCATGCGATCATTATCAGATAATAAACGCAGCATGGCGGTACGAGGTACATCGGCTGCACTGCGGGGCAGGGGATCAAGCCAGGCCATTACCCAAACCCATTCACCGTTCTCACTGAGTACGGCTGACATCGAAAGTTCCCACTCTTCCTTGTTTTGGTTGGCTTTGAATTGAAAGTCATACCGTTTTTTTGTTTTGGTAGCAGTAACACCCATTGCTTTTAACAGGTTTCCTAACTGCTCCTCAGAAAGTTGACCAGGCAGGTCAGGGTTGGCAGTTACTGCCGACTTTGTGGCAGTGGGCTGCTGCGCGTGCGCGCCGGTTCCTAAAATTGCCATCACCGACAATACAGCCAGAAAACAGCCAACGACGATCCATCCGCGAAACGTGATTTTCATTTTGAAGACACTCCTTTGTCACTTCAATGCTTTTGTATTAACATTTGTCAATGTGTTCTCTGCTCTCATTCCTTTTGAAGCAGATCGGCTGCTCCAAATTTATGGAAGCAGCCTTGTTGTGAATCATTCCACCTTTGAATCAAATTCACCGTCTATATCGGCAGATTCTGCCGAGTTGAGTTAAGTTAGATCAAATAACCCCTTTAGACAAATTTGAGACCATGTTTCAAACTGATCTAACTCTTGTAACAGTTTTTCCGGTGAGTCAAACCCTGTCATTATGATCGACTCTTCACGGGGTAGAACTTTGGGCAACTCCAGGTCAAAAATGTGAACTATTCCTAAGTGGACCTTTCCGACCTCGGTTTCGTCGTCATTAATCAGCCCGACACATTCTTCTGTATACTTAGTTTCCATCACAACTTCTTCATCGATCTCACGCTGCATTCCTTCCCGGTAAGTCGAGCCCGCTTTGGCATCGTCTTCCAGCGAAATATGCCCCCCGATTCCGATTGAACGCTTGCTGTGCAGCCGTTGCTCTCCCCCTTTGGAACCACGTGTATAATAAAAGATATTGCCTTCGTGCCGAAAAACACAATAGGGAATCAACTGTTTGAAACTGGGATCTTCTTCTACAGTATCACGAGGTCGGAAACTGATATAAGTCGGATCTAACAACGTCTTCAGATAGGGTTCTACCTGAGCGTTAAACCCTTGGAAATACCCCACTTCATGAAATAAAAGCGTGGGTACAACCATCACGTGTTCCACTTGTTGTTCCGTATCTGACATCGCTGATCCTTCTTTGTATTGCTGAAAAAATTAAGTTTCAGACTATAATTAAGCTTGTTTAGACGTGAGTCCCCAGTATTTCTCTTACTTCACTCCCAATATCCGGTACACGCATGAGCGTCTCTCCTACAAGGATTCCCCGCACTCCCGCATCTTGAAGACGAAGTACATCCTGCCGAGTTCGGATGCCACTTTCACTGATCAGCAGGCAATCCTCGGGGATTTTTGCGCTCAATTGTATCGAGTGATCGAGTGTCGTCACAAATGTCTTCAGATTACGATTATTAATTCCCAGCATCGGAGGCGATAACTTCAATACCCGTTCCAGATTGTCGGGCTCATAAATTTCCACCAGAGCCGACATCCCTAATTCCAGCGCGTAACCATAGAGGTCCTCCAGCTGACGATCATCCAGGCACTCTGCAATCAACAACACACAATCAGCGCCCGTGACTCGAGCTTCCAGAATTTGATAACGATCGATGATGAAATCTTTTCTCAAAACCGGAATCGAGACGGCCTGACGTACTTCTTTCAAGTAATCCAAATGGCCTTGGAAAAAATGCTCGTCCGTCAGCACACTGAGACAGGCGGCTCCCGATGATTCATAAACTTGTGCAATTTCGACCGGATGAAAGTCCTCACGAATGACACCCGCTGAGGGAGACGCCTTTTTGACCTCGGCAATCAGTCCCACCGGACCATGCGTTCGCAAGGAATCCACAAAATCGCGTACAGAAGGTGCAGCCGCTAGTTGTTCTGTCAGCTCCTCGAAAGGTCGCTTCGTCTTTGCCGCGGCGACTTCCGTCTGTTTATAGGCGATGATTTCTTCGAGAATATTTGCCACGACTGTTTCTACGTATCTTAGCTGAGGTTAAAAATCATAAATTCTGAACCCGTAGCATAACTTCCTGAGACATGAAGTACCACAGAGTCAGCAAATCCAACACGAATTCGACTTGTAATTCCGGTTTCTGATCACGACGATGGTCTTTATTAATATCTCTTACAGATAAAATTCCACAGATAATCTCGATCGAAATCGGAGTTTCTCAGGTTGATTCCTACGTCGCTGCACTTCTTACTTCTACTGCTGACGCTGCTGAGCATACGCTACTGGTTCAGGCTCTATCAAACCAGACGCATGTCCTCCATCTTTCAGCTCAACCCTCATCGTAGCCAATTGGAAATGTCCGCACCGGTCGTCCTGGCACTCCTCTGGATTTCTCTGCAATTCACAACCACAATATCGAATGTGTTACAGCCAGAGCCCCTTCCTGCCAAACCAATTAACTTGAACGATATTATCGGTTCCTGTGTCATCACATTCTCTTTTGGAACCGTTTTAATTTTGATTCTGACACTGCTTAACCCGAACACGATGCAAAATTTGGGATTTCGTCTGAATCAGCAAATTGGTCAGCTCCGCGATGGTTCCGTAGGCTTTCTGCTAGCTTTACTCCCCGTAATGGCATTACTCCTGCTGACGCACTCTTTTCGAACAGAGCAGACAACGCACCCTTTTTTTCAGCAGTTGAAAGAACACCCGCAATTTTCCACTATCAGCTGGATTTTAATTTCTGCGGTGCTTGTCGCCCCCTTATTTGAAGAACTGGTCTATCGGGTCATCTTCCAAAGCTGGCTCGAAAAACTTCTGCCCCCCTACATCGCGATTCTGATCAGTTCGCTGATTTTTAGTATCGTGCATGGCTTTCCCGATTGCATCCCACTCTTTCCGCTCGCCTTCATTCTGGGAACGCTCTTTTATTACCGCCGCAGTTACGCAGCCAACGTCATCACACACGCCCTGTTTAATGGAATCAATCTCGCACTAGCCCTGGCAAATCAACCACCACCCAGTTGAACCTCACCTTCGCAAAAAATGATCAACTGTCCACACTTCTTTTTGGGGTTCACCTGGTTTCAAATAAACAGTACTCTTCCCGCCTCTCTCAACCCTCCCTATCCCTTCGGAGACCTCCGAAATGCAACCTTTCCCCTTACGCCTTTGTGCGTTGTTCTGTCTTTGCGCATGTATCTGTTTGTCTTGCCAGACGATGAAGTCCAAAATGGATTTAATCTATACTGGAAAAGTAACAGGGGCATTGTCCCAGCAATTGGTCGAATCCTATGCTGATTCGCTAAAGGACCCTATCGCCGCAGAACAATCCGATGAATTTACAAGCTGGAAAATTCTATACGCGACAAATCGGCTGCAGGAAACAAATGCCAGAGGTGAAACCGGTTACGCAAATGAGTTTGGCACGGCGCTGGCTTACGGAACAGGGCAGGTCCGCATCTCATCCAGGAACCATAGCGATTTGAAATCAAAAGTGATCCAGACCCTCTGGCAGGGTGCTCCTGCGCCAGAAGGACAGGTCGAGATTAGCGCGTTAACACCAACGACAGAAACACCTTTTTTTGAGAACCTCAATTCGATGCTGGAGCGTTCGCCGCAAAAAGATGTGCTCGTATTCATTCATGGTTTTAACGTTAACTTTCCCAGTGCTGTTACGCGCGCAGCACAAATCGCCAATGACCTTCCTTTCAACGGTGCCATCGTCTGCTACAGTTGGCCTTCACAGGGAGGAGTCGAAAAATATCTCCTCGACGGTCAAGTCGCCAACGCCAGCGTCGAACCGATGGCCCAGTTTTTGGAGAACTTAGCCAGCTCTGTTCCCAAAGGAACAAAAATTAACATCATGGTTCACAGTATGGGCAACCGGGTTGTCATGCGGGCCATGAACCGATTACCGGAACGCTTTCAACAAACAAAACCATTTCAGAACGTGATCTTAGCCGCACCCGATGTGGGTGTCTCCGAGTTTAAAGAACTTGCTCCTGCGATTATTGCCCAGTCAAATCGCGTCACCCTCTATTCCGGATCAGGAGACGTGGCGCTTGTCGCATCCGAAGCGGTGAATCAGGAACGCAGAGCCGGCGATTCACGCGAACCACTCATCCTGGAAGGCATCGAAACGATTGATGTCTCGGCCGTCGATACCAGTTTCATGAGCCACTCCTACTACGGCAGTAACCGCGCCGTGTTGAGTGACCTGTTTGCGCTGCTGAAGCAGGACAGCTCTGCAGTAGACAGAAAATGGCTCCTCTCTAAAAGTTACTCCGGCAGGAACTACTGGGCTTTTGAAAAAGAGCCCCCGGAAATCAAAAAAGTTCGCTCGACCAGCCTTTGATTTGAACTTGGGCGGGTATGATAGATAACAAAATGCCAATGTGCACTTGCAGGGTTCGTTTTTGTTTTTACGAGGACAAATCATGAAGGACTCAACATCCCGCTTCTCTGACCGTGTTGAGAATTACATTAAATACCGTCCGGACTACCCTGCTCAGGTGCTGGAATTCCTCAAATCAGACTGCGGTTTAACATCTGATTCACTGATTGCTGATATTGGTTCAGGCACCGGTATCTCGACCCGGCTGTTCCTCGAAAACCAGAACACCGTTTATGGGGTCGAGCCGAATGCCGAAATGCGACAGGCGGCAGAGAAGTTTTTCAAAGACAACCCGCATTTTCACAGTGTCAACGCCACGGCTGAGCAAACACACCTCCCCGGTGATCTCTTTGACTTCGTGAGCGCCGGTCAGGCATTCCACTGGTTTGACCACGAGCAAGCCAAATTCGAATTTCAACGGATTCTCAAACCGCAAGGCTGGGTCGTTCTACTCTGGAATGAGAGAAAATTGGACACAACCCCGTTTTTGGTCGCTTACGAAAAAATGCTCCTCGACTTCGCTACCGATTATCAGGAAGTGAACCACACACAAATTACGCATGCCGACTTCACGCAGTTTTTCGCCCCTCACCCGCTTCACACCCACACATTGCCCAACAGTCAAACATTCGATTTCGAGGCACTTAAAGGCAGGCTGCTCTCTTCGTCCTATTGCCCGAATGAGGGACAACCGGGTTACGACTCGATGATATCGCGCTTGCAGGAAATCTTTGCAGAATACCAAACGGAGGGAAGCGTCCTGTTTGAATACAACACAACGCTGTTTTATGGTCATCTCAGATAAGGCCATCACCAGCTGAAACGACTTTCCACTGCCGCCGCGATCGCCTTGAAGCACAAGCACCTTCAGCGCGTAAAGAAAGCCCTTAAGAAGGCGGTAAATTGAGGACGGAAAATCGTATATTTTGCACTTCACAGAAACTGATGAGCGTGCTGGGTCAGAACTCGCAAATCAGGGGGACCTTCTGGATAATGTCCGTCCAGACCAGATTCCTTCTTAAGGGCCAGGCTGGGTTTAGAAAGCTAGTCACAATCAAGGGCTCCGAAGAACCAGTTAACTCCATTTTGTTGATTGTCGAACAAGTTTCTGAAGTATGAACAGAGCATAAGGCGTGCCACTTCTCTGCATATTTGTCTTGGCAGCCTCTTTTTTCTCAGATCTCGATGAAAATTATCCGAACAGGCTTCATTTCCAACTATTTCGGTGATTTTACACAGAATTACTAAAGTGGGGAAGATCTCGATCGAGATCATTTCGACACTAATCCTTGTAATTTCGGCGCCGAAATGTTCTATTACTGATCTCGACACCTTCTCGGCGCCGCTTTTCGGCGCTGACTTGAGTCTTCAACACATAAAGAACCTTTTATTATCGGCAAAGCAAATCCTGCTTTAGGAATGCATTTTATGAAAAAGCAAGGGATCTTGGAACGGGCAGTCTTATTCACCTGTGGTATTCTTGCGATTATCTATAGTGTGATTGTTCTAGCATTTGTTACCACCAGCCCCGATCTCAGATTACGCGCGATGCTCGATAGTGTCGAAGCCCAACCGGGCCAATCCATTCCAGCTGGCATCGAAATCAAAGCCACTCCCGAGATTAAAAAGACGGGCTCGTTTCCAGCCCCCCAAACGGGAGACATCCTTACCAAAATTGGGGATTACCCCATTCGCACCTTTCACGATTTTTCGAAAGTGCTCAGTACGTTACGCAATGACAAGCTCCCACCTGGCAGCCAGTTACAACCCAATTCTGACCCTACGGAATTACCCGTCCCGAATATTGTCGAAATTCAGAATGACGGACGATATATCAAAATTGAGTATTGGAATATCGAGCAGCAAGCTGCGAAATCTGCCTGGATCCAAATTCAGTCCATCCCTTCTGGAGATGTCGCGATCTCTCTGCTTTGGTTTGCTCTGGAACTGGTAATCCTGGCTATTGGTGCATTCGCTTACTGGATGCGTCCTTTTGATCGGACGACACGCATCTTCTTCATGATGGGCATCATCACCCTCGTTGCATTTATCGGCGGTTACAACTGGTGGATTATTGCGGGCTCGCTGATGCTCAACATCCCCTTTGTGATCGCTGCAGTTCTCATCCCGGCAATCACATTGCACTTTTTTATTACTTACCCTCGCGTGATTCCCTGGCTGGCTCAATTTCCGGTGGGTTTGTTGCGAACCGTTTATTCAATCCCTGTTCTCACGACGATCGTGATCCTGGCGTGTCTGGCTTTCCTCCGCTGGACCTCTCAGATTGATCCCGGCCAGAAAGATCTGGCCCAGATTGAATATCCAGAACTGGTTTTCCAGGCAGTCAATGTTCTGCGTTGGACCGTTTATACCTATATCAGTGTTGCCGGTATCTATTATCTCATGACCCTGGCGGCACTCTTTTATGGATATTTCAAAAGCCAGAATGCCTACGAACGTAACCAATTGAAGTGGATCGCCCTTGCCGGTTTGGTCTCAACAGGCCCTGTAGGATATTCACTCTATATAGCAGAATTCGATCGCACGCAGTTTGCACTCGGTGGTGCCGGCATCCCCATGTTTCTGGCCAGCGTCTCTTTCATGGTCGCATTTGTCGTGGGCATCATTCGCTATCGATTAATGCTGATTGAACAGATCATCAGCCGCGGCATGCTCTTCTATGTCGTGAGTGCCGGCATTTCCATTGTCTACGCCACCGTGATCTCACTAGGATCGCTCGTAGGCACACAATTAAATCGTACTCCCAGCACCAATCAGGCCGTCTCTGTCTTTCTGGTGATGTTATTTGCGATTTCTCTCCTGCTCTGGTCACGAGATCGGATTCAAAGACTCATTGACCGGCGTTTCTTCCGTCAGAAATACCAACTCGATAAAGCCCTCAAACGAATGAACCGGGCAGTCGGCCGACTGGGAGACCAACGCTCTATCGCCGATCGCATGTTGACCTCCTGCCGCGAAGTTCTGCAGGTCAAAAGTGCCGCCCTTTATTTACTCAACCCTGACCGGAACCAGTTCGAACTGTTGACCGGCTTCCATATCGAAAACTCTCCTTCAGCAGTTCCCTGTAGTCCCGAGCTGCTCGAAGTCCTTGAAGGCGAGCTTGCCTTTCAACGCGTCGCGACCGGCCTGTTGAAAGAAGCATCACCCGCCCAGCAACTTCTGCGTCTGCTGGGGTTTGACTTCATCTATAACCTCGAACTGGATGGGGAATTTGCCGGCTTCGTAGCACTCGGCCAGCGCTCCGCAGCCAGCACCTATTCAGCGGAAGACCTGACGTTTTTGAACGCCATGGGACAGATCACCAGCATCGCCTTGCACAGCACGAAAATTCACCAGGACCTGAGACGCCTTAACGAAGAAATGCGCATCAAGGTCGAAAAAATTGACGACCAGCGCAGACTCGTTTCCATCCTGCAAGCCGAACTGACCAACTCACAGGAAATCTCTGAACATTCGAATCCACACGACTTTCAGCGCGGACTGATCAAAGGCAATAGCCCGGCAATCCGCGCGGTCATGGATACATTACGCAAAGTCGCGAACTCCGAATCCACAGTGCTGATCCGCGGTGAAAGCGGAACCGGGAAAGAACTCCTGGCACAAGCCGCCCATGAAAATAGTTCTCGACGCGAAAAACCACTCGTACGGGTCAACTGCGCTGCGCTCTCTCCCAGTCTGCTCGAAAGTGAACTGTTCGGCCATGTCAAAGGCGCTTTCACCGGTGCCCATGAAGACCGCATTGGTCGCTTCGAAATGGCGAACGGCGGCACGATATTCCTTGATGAAATCGGTGACATCTCGCTCGATACTCAAGTCAAACTCTTACGCGTTCTGCAGGAGCGTGCCTTTGAACGTGTCGGCGGTTCGAAAACATTACACGTCGACGTCCGCCTGATTACCGCCACACACCAGAACCTCGAACAGCGTATCACCGAAGGTCTGTTCCGCGAAGATTTGTACTATCGCCTCAACGTCATCAGTATCACGCTGCCTCCACTGCGCGAACGCCGTGAAGACATCTTCGAGCTGGCGTTTTACTTCCTTAAACGCACCGCGCATCGCCTCGGCAAACGGATTAGCCACATCGATCCTGATGCCATCGAAGTCCTCGAACGTGCCTCCTGGCCAGGTAATATCCGGCAGCTCGAAAACGTGATCGAACGCGCCGTTGTGCTTTCTGAAGAAGAAGTGATCACGCTCAAAGATCTCCCCGCCGATCTATTGGAAGTGAAAAAACGTCTCCCCACCCGTGTGATCGAAACCAAACCGGTTCTTCCTGAAACCGTCCGTCGGCTCCCTTTATCCAATGCCGAAGTGATCACATTTCCCGGCAGTCAAACGAATATTGACCAGCAACTTTCTGAACCCGAGCAACTCAAACTGGCGCTCGCCGAATGCGATGGCAACAAAGCACAAGCTGCCCGCATGCTGGGTATGCCTCGCAGCACCTATTACAGCAAACTGAAAAAATACGACATCAGTTGATATTGAATTCTCCTTTGTTTCGTTTCTTCAGTGAATCTAATTCAGAAACACGTTTTTCTGGTGATCAATTCGCTCTTGACTCCCAGCCACTTCTCACAAAAATGTGTTACCTGCGTCGCGCGCGTGAGTAAACCATTCTCGTTACTTGTCTGATTCCCCCCGGTGATGATCCCTGCACTATAAAACCCGCTGGTTTAAAACACATCTGCCCCTGACCTGTTTCTGAAGCTTTCTTTTGATCACCATTTTTCAAACCGTTTCGAATGACATTCATTGGGAGATCGTTGAATACCAACTGGCAATCATGGGCTGTTCAACTGCCCGAAACCGCTTGCCCTGCTCACGCCAATCTGCATCATAGACTCTCCTGACATTGAACCGCACCACGATCAAACACAAAGTCTGTTACAAGTCTCAGCCTGCCCAAGAAGAGCCGGATCAGAAAATCAACCATCCTCGCAACATGACAACGTATTCTATCACACCGGGCAGAACTCCCAGAGATGAAAATCCTTCAGTCATCTGAGATAGAGAGCTTGCTGAGACCAACCGTGCTCGAAAATAATGCACTTATCAATAGTTCAGATATCACAACCTGCCGAACATCAAAAAAACAATATTAAATAATTCAGAACCAATGTTTTCTGCTTCCATCGCCAGTTAAGATGAGGAGCATCGTTGATTTCAAAAGTCTGTTACTAAAGCTGACCCGCCCAGAGGAACCTCACCTGTGTCTCACCTGCCTGCTATCAGTCGTCGTCTCTGCTTAACTCTGCTCGCCACGCTGCCACTTTGGACAAGCTCGTTCACGCAGGCTGCTGAGCCCAAACAGAAAACCATTCTGATGCGGTCCGGCTGGCAAACCGTCAACATCGGCGACATCGGTCATACCCCCGGTACACTTCGTTATCTGGAAACCTATCTGCCCGACGTCAAGGTGATCCTCTGGCTGCATAAAACAACAGACGAAATCACAGCGATGCTGAAAACACGCTTTCCCAAAGTCGAGATCGTTCAAGGCAGACTGAACGCCCGCGGCAAAGCCAACAATCCCGAATTCCAGAAAGCGTTCGACGAAGCTGATCTGTTCCTCTACAACTCGGGCATGCACTTCAACCAGTTCTGGCCGCCGCCAATCTACATCATCGAAGCCTGCACTGTGACCAATAAACCCTTCTGTCTTTACGGCCAATCCTTCGATGGCTTCGCCCCCGAAGACGAAGAGAAGATGAGTGAGCTTCTTTCTCGCGCCGCCGCGATTTATACCCGCGATGTCGAATCGTTCTATTACCTGCGTAAGATCGGCGTGACGTCGCCTTCGCTCTCGTTTGGCCCCGACGGCTGTTTCGGCATCGACGTCCGTGATGAAGCAAAAGCCAACGCCTGGCTCAAAGCCCACGACCTCAAGCCCAAAGAATTCATCACCGTCACGCTTCGCAGCAACACACCCAAAATCGGCGCGAAAAAAAGCACCTCGATGAACCCTGCCAACCCCAGCAAAGAAGATCTCGCACAGAACGAACTCTGGACGAAAAAACTCCGGGCCATGATTACCGACTGGGTCCGCAAAACAAAAAAGAAAGTGCTGCTCGCTCCCGAAGTGAATAAAGAAATCATCCACGCCAAAACGATGATCCTCGACAAATTACCCGAAGACGTGAAGCCGTATGTCGTGAATCGCGATCCCTTCTGGAACGTCGACGAAGCTGCCTCGGTTTACGCACAGGCCATTGCCGTCGTTTCGATGGAACCGCACTCCTGCATCGTCGCTCTGGCAGCCGGCACTCCTACAATGCACCTGGCCAGTCCGCGTCATGGTCTCAAACGCTGGATGTTCCGTGATATCGGCCTCTCCGAGTGGCTGTTCGACATCGACGCCGACCCCGCCAACCAGTTCACACGGGCGCTGTTGAAAATCGATGCCAAACCAGAACTCGCACAATCCAAAGTCGATCGTGCCATGCACACCGTCAACACCCGCTCCCAAGAGATGATGGGCGAACTGAAACAGATCCTCGATCAGCAGTAAGAGAGCCGCCCTCTTTTACTGCTACTTCAACGAGAATCGCGGTCCTCATGCAGGGGCCGCGATTAAGGTTTCTGATCACTCGGTTCCTGTTTTCCATACCAAGGCTTATTGTCGACCGTCAGATAACGGCGACTGACTTCACTCCCTTCGGGAGTGAGCAGCTCGAAGCGCCGTTGCATGACATCGATCAAGATACGTCTGCCATCTTTCAGATGTAGTTCGTTCCAGGCATGCCCCTCTCTGCGCTGTGCATCACCATAATCCCCACGTACCAGCGCCACGTCGAGTCCTGCTTCATCCGCCAGGATTTTGAAGAGCAGGGCACGATGGCGGCAGACCCCGGCACCACAGATTCGAGAAACATCGCCGATCAACACCCCTTCGTTGCCATACTCCCTTGTCATCAGAAAGACGGCCTTCTGCGTGAAGAAATCATTTTTCTCAAGCGTCATATTCTGGTCGATATACTTTGCCAGGCGAGACGCTCGCTTGGATGGCTCCAGTTCCTTAATTTCATCAGACCCTGCAAATTCCAGATATTTTCTAAGCGTCTCATCTCGGCTACGGTCCACGATCAGCAATTCACGCCTGGATCGAGCGTGCCCCTCTGCATCGAATTGCATGCCCCGGCCGCCGTCAAAATAACCGTCCACGATTTTTAATTTCGGGGCGACGTAATGTTGGCTGTAATAAGCAACGGTGGCCGGTTTCGCCTTTGGAGTCAAAGTCGGCCGCAACTCTATTTCGTCTTGATAGCTGCGTAATACCAAATCCAGAAAGAGATCCGTACTCCGTGGATTCGCCTGATGCACTTCCACCGCGATCACATTCGTCCCGGAGACCAAATTGTCTGCACTGACAGTAAAACGTTGATAGATCCGTTCCACAACTCTGCCAAGCGCTTCGATTGCGGTCGTTTCAGCCGTCACTTGGCCGGCCGGAAGATTGTTGCGAATGATTTCTTTTCCATTCAGATAGACAACAATCCCATCGTCACTGCGAATCAACAGCACGAGCTTCTTTAGCTTAGTGGCATCTTCAATTTGAAAGGCACGCCGGAAGTAAGTCGTGATCTGTTTTTTCTGCGAATCATCTCCAAAGCGGACGGTTGTATTTAAACCGGTATCGCCATATCCAAGAGGCGCCGGTCCTGTAGGCCATTTCGCATCCTCAAAAGTGGGCTGCACCCAATCAAGCGGTAATGCCTTGCCATTATCCTGATATTTCCACTCAGACTGCTTGCCAAAATTGATCAAAGTGGTTTCGGCTACGGCTTGCGAAATCGGCTGAAAGAAGCCAATCAGCAAAAGCAGGCCTATGAATTGAATTCGACGCATATTGATGTATCTGTTCTTTTTGTGAGCGGCACGGCGCGAGCCGCCGTTTTTGTGTTGGGGTTGCTGTTTCAAAAACGGTGGCTCGCGCCATTCCGCTCATGAATTGTGTGATGCAAAGTAATATAAATAATACTGGGCTGTTTAAAATACTGTCTCACTTCGTGTTCTGCCTGAGATCAACGACGATGGTATTTTCAGGTGCCCCGATCAGAAATATATTGGCATCGACTGGTTCGTTAATCGCATCCCAATTCAATTTCAGATCTCTTGTGCGTTTACTTCCACTGCTACTTCTACTAACCGAAGTAGGAACCCACACACCAGAGATTTGATCCCATTCTACTCTTACATCGGAAAAGGGATGTTTCGGCTGTTTAATTTCCTGCGGATAGATCCAGAGTGTGTGAGACTTCAACGTGCAACCCTGTTGTTCGTTGAACAGCAAATCATTGATAATGATACACGGACGATTGTTCACAGAAGAGTGCGCTTTGATTTTGACGCGTGTCAGACCGCTGGCCTTGTCTGTGGAAAAATCAATGGTCTCGTTCGAATTTGCATCCTGCCGTTTCCGCAGTATTTTGTACCAGAGACCGTAAGGTTCATCTGGAATCTTGCCGCCGGAATAAATTTTTGAAAAACCCGCGCTGAGAGGATACCAATAGATGGCGTAGGAAGGGAGCTTTGCATCCAGATCCCAGATATTAATGTGTTTAGGTCGAGTGTTGGGCTCGCTGTTGGAGCACCAGGTCGTGATCCCATCCGGGGCGAAAAGACACTTGCAGTTGATTTTGTTATATCCACCGAAATTGGAGGCAACCCATTTTTGAAAGCCCAATTCATAATCAAAATCACCTTGCAGTTGGAAGCTTCTTCGAAACTGTTTTTCTATTGTCTCACCAGATTCGGAACGAGAATTCATTAAAAGAACCTCGTCTCCCTTGATCGTCACTCTTCCAGATTTTAACCGGTCGCGTTCCGATTTCCACTTGTTGAGCAGCTTGTGCCAGCGGTCACCATCTGCTTTTTTTGTAATTGTTGCTGATTGCGGTTTTGTTGCCTGCAATACATCTTCGTCCGGCTCAGAGGCTGGTACAGGGATTGGAAACAAGACCAGGATTAAAGTCAGAATGATGAATTTCTGCACGTCATATTTCATCTGATTACGTTCCTCAAATTGTGAGTGCGTTTTATCTCATCGGGATCTGTTATTTTTCACAAACCCTGTTTGCGTTTGAGCCGTTCCAGGCGTTTCTCTTCGCGGCGTTTGTCTCGTTCTTTTTTGCGTTCCTCGCGCTCTTTCTGGATGCGTTCCATTTCTTCTGGAGTGCGTTCGGGGAACAGGCCCTGCAGTTGTTCGCCGAAGCCGCTGCCGAGTACGGCGTCGAGTGCATTCACGCCCATCTGTTTGGCGTAGTTACCAACTTTGCTCATATCGACCTTGGGTTTCTTCAAGGTGCCGCCAATGGGCAGTCGCAGCGGGCGACCAATGAGCGATTTGAGTACTGGTTGGTCTTTGTCTTCTGAAAGCATATTCGTAAAACTGACTTCAGCGATCAGGTCGAGCGATTCATCGAGACCGACCGAACCGGTGGTGCGGACCGTGATACCTTTCATCTGTACTTCGAACGGACTGTGATAGACGCGACCTTCAATCATATGGTAATGAACGGCTTGATTTTCCACCTGCAAAAACACGGAATCCGCGTCGATCAGTCTGCCCGTTCGGTTGATATTGACGATGGCAAGTACCTGATTGATTTTATCTGACAGTGCGTCAAACAGAGGCCCCGGTTTCACGCGAGTTGACTTCACAGTCAGCGTGCCTTTTGCTTCTCCCAGCTTGGGTTCATCAAGGGGTATGATGGCGAATTCCTGACCCAGCGAAAACTGTCCCTGAATATTCGTGCTGTTGGCAAGCATCGGAGCCACAAAACGGAGCGAGTTGCGCGTCATTTCGGGAGTGAATTCAAAGTTCTCAATCACCGTTCCTTTCTCGAAGACCAGCGCCGCCGGTTTCACATCGAGCCGGATGATGGGGGCCAGTCTCAAGCGACCGCCACTCACCTGTAGATCGAGGGGAGAAATATGAATCTGCCCGTCTTTGATGTGGGCTTCGATATTTGTTTTTCCACTGGTGAGACCGCGAATGTTGGCTTTTTCCCAGCCGATGCCGGCATCTCCCTTGAGGGCCAGATAACGGTCGGTCGGCGTAAACAGAGGCCGCGTGTCGGGGAGTAACGGTCGTGGCTGTACGTTAAGCACCTCTTCCTGCATCCGTTCCGCATGCGCGGTTCCCATCGGCCCAGTTAAGCTGAACGGTCGGGTTTCCCTACCGACGATGTCAACGTCGGGGCCCAGCTTGCTGCGTAACAGCGGCGTCAGGTTTTCCCAATCGTATGTTACTTCGCCCGCCAGACGGACATCTCGGGTAGTGCTGAAATCGCGGATTTCCCCATTCGCGCTCAGATCCAACATTTCGGAATGAATCGACATGCGGTTTAACGTCAGCGTGTCGGATTTCAAATCCTGCAGTGTATCGCCCTCGATACGAATTTCCGGCTCCTGCCAACTGATGGCCCAGCCGGGATTGCGTTGGCTGGCGACCGTCTGCTTCTGTGGATCTGCTGTCTGCTTGAGGGGAGCCTCAATCGCGAAATCGGCAATCGTGGTCCGCCAGGTTGCCATGCGGGTCGAATCGGTCACAATCACGTTAGCCTGGCCGGTGACCAGACCATAGTATTTTTGCTCTGGTGGCTCAGCCGGGTTTTGAAACCAGCGAGTGAACTGATGCAGGTCGCATTTATAGGAGAGGGAGCCGATGAGTGATGTTGTATGGATGTCATCGTGGGGTAGTTGAACTTCCAGTTTTTCCCCGTTCAAGACCAGGGCGCTACCCCGATAGGTAAACTCGGATGCTTTCAACGTTTTATGTAACTGATCCCAACTGCCGGCGGTTTTAATTTCGGCCCGTGGTTCATCGATCCAGAGTGTCGGCGTGAAGACTCGCACCTTGGTCAGGTTGATCGTGGTGTTTTCATGCGCGATATATTGATCACCAAACGAAACCGAAGAGGCGAATTGCACATCGCCCGTCAATTGCAAATCCTGTTTAGAAAGCGGTCGCACCCGATCGGCCCAGGAAGCAAGTTTCCCCTTCAGTTGAATTTTGAAAGGCAGCAATTGCTGTTTTACGAAGTCGTCTCGTTTTCGATTGACGGTGGTTGGTTGTTCGAGTTTCGCCTGAAACGCATCTTCGCCGGCGACCAGAGTGACGATGAAGCGATCGACGTGGATCTGTTTTTCGTCCGATTCGCCCGCGCCTTCAACGGTCAGTTTGAGTGAGGGTTCCTGCCAGCCTCGTCGGTCGGGAAGCGCCAGTTGCAGGTTTTCAAATTGCAGAAACGAAAGGGTCTCCCACTTTTGATCAGTCATGTCAAAACTGATTTCACCATCCATCTTGCCTTTGAGGGCGATTTCCTGCAGGTCAACAAACTGTTCCAGGCGGTTGGAAAGTTGGTCCAGGTTTGCTTCCAGATGAATCGTTAAGTGATCGGCATTGCCGTTGCCGGTGAGTTTGAGAAAGTCGGACGTGCAGCGCAAGGATTGTATATCAAACGAATTCGAAGTGCGTGCGATCTGCATCAATAGCGAGACCGGCTGCTTCCAGCGGATTTCACGTCCCCCGTTGCGGCCCGTCAGGTCGGATGTTTTCAGTCCCACGAGCCAGACGGTATCCTGCCCCTGGGGCTGTTCCGGTTTCTCTGGATCATAGTTGGAAACCTGGAAATCGACGGTGCCCTCGGTGATTTGCATACCAGGTTTTAAGTGGATGGTTTCGGGAAGCTGCCGTGCGGCTTCTGCCAGATTCAGATTGCCGGACAGCTTCAACCGGGAGTTGAGTAAGCCGGCCAGCTTTTCGCGTTTGCTATCGTCGGTCAGGTCGTCCCAGTTGAGATTTCCCTGGAGCGCCAATTGACCAAATTGCGATTGCAGGCGCGCGTCTTTGAAGTACAGCACACCATTGGCAGCCATCACATCGATATTTCCCTGCGCCGATTCGCTTTGAATTTGATCGCCGCCGATCCACTCGGGAGCAGCGAACTGAAAGGGAGTCGCTTCCCAGTTGCCTTTGACGGCGAAACGGGGCGACTCTTTCGAGCCCGACCATTTGATTTCCATTTCCGAATTGGAAATACCATTCAGATGGGCACCCGGCGAGAGCGCACTGACAAGCGGTGTTAACTGATCGAGGTCAAAGAACTCCGTTTTGAATTTGAGCGTGCCCGAGCGTGATGCATCCGGTTGCTTGGAATTGACGAGACTCACCGCGAATGCGATCTGGGCAGGGTCGATCTGTTCGCCTTTTTCCGTCGTTGGTTGCTTCCAACTACCTTTGACCAGAATCGGTTCGGTCCGTTGTTCGGGGCGGGTCACGGTAATTGCCATGCCGGTGAGATACGGAGTTTCTTCCTCATCACCATTCACGACACACAGATCAAGATCGGACAGATGCAGAGTCAACGATTGCTGGGTGCCAGTTTTGGGAGCGGTTTCTTCTTCTTTTCCCGGCTCCCCTTCCGGATGTTCTTTGGTCCCCTTTTTCAGAATCGCCGTCAAGAAGTCTCGATTGGCGAGCCCGTGTTCGTTCACATAAGTCAGCGTGGTGATGCCGTCCACGTTGATATCGCCAACGTGTTTGCGATCTGTAGCAAGCTCCCAGAGCGTTTTCTTTGTGGCGATTTGATCAATGCGGACAAGGTCCCGGCCTTCAAAGTCTTTGAACGCGATATTTTGAAAGACAACCGGTTGGCTCCAGCTCAGCGAGGTCGCGCCGGTAGTGATTTCTCCCGGGTAGCGTTTGAGAACCAGCGGCAGAATCGAATTTTTGATCCCGGTGTTGGAGATAATCAGCGGTGCCAACCAAAGCAGCACGCACAGTCCAATACACAAGACAAAGAAAATGCGGCCCGAGGATCCACGTTGCTTTTCCTGGTTTTTTGAAGAGGTCTTTTTTTTCGTCGTCTGATTCGTGGTATCTGGCTGGGACATATCCGATCCTGTGTTTGATTCCCTTGTGCAGGATCAACCCGAAGCGGGTTGACGTAGCGTGTTCCGAGACGTTCAGGTCCGGTTTCTTGAACCTTGGGACGCTACGATTGGGTTGAATGCGGTCTGGTAATATTCATCCCTGAATAACGTTCGGCAGCCCACACAGATAACTATATGGGGATTTTTAAGCAGCGACAATGTAGGTTCCGCAAAGAATCTTGTTTCAGGCAGCGGAAAATCCACTAAAACCACCGAATTCCCGCCCGTGATTTTCGGCAGAGAGTATGATTCACGTCGTTTTCTGCCTATGATGGCTATGGTTTTCAAGCGAACGTTTCCCGAGTGTCAGTCAAGAAAAGTGAAAGACAATGGATACCTTAAAGGCAATTGAAGAAAGACGTTCGGTCAAATCATATGATCCCGAACATCGGATGACCGAAGATGAAATTAATAAACTGCTCTCCTATACGTTGCTCTCGCCGACCGCGTTTAATATTCAGCATTGGCGGTTCCTGGTGGTACAAGATCCCGAGTTACGACAAAAAATCCGGGAGGCGTCCTGGAATCAGGCACAGGTGACCGACGCCTCGCTGCTGGTGATAATTTGTGCGGACTTGAAGTCATGGCAAAAAGATCCGGGCCGCTATTGGCAGCATGCTCCCGAGCCAGTGCAGCAGGCACTCGTGCCGATGATTTTGAACTATTATAAAGACAATACAGAAGCCGAGCGGGACGAAGCGTTGCGGTCCTGCGGAATGGCGGCGCAAACTATGATGCTCGTCGCGAAAGAGATGGGCTACGATACCTGCCCGATGGATGGTTTCGATTTCGAAAAGGTGGGAGAATTGATCAACCTGCCCGAAGATTATCTGATTTCGATGTTTATCGTCGTGGGGAAAGCAGTTCGCCCGGCCAATGAACGGGCGGGGCAGTTGCCGCTGGAAGAAGTCGTGATTTACGACCGATTTGAATAAAATTTCCCGGTGAAGCCTCAATTTCGAGGCCCGTTTTGTTAAGATGCAGCCCATTACTTTCTTTTCTTTAGAAATTACGGTGTATCAACAATGAACGACCAGCAACCGCCTTCCAATCCGTTTATGCGCATTCTCAGCAGTCTCGGTCCCGCAATTATTACCGCGTCTGTGGTGCTGGGGCCGGGCAGTATTTTGTCTGCGTCAAAAATTGGACACACCTATGCGTATCAGATGATCTGGGTGCTTGTGATTGCGGTTATCATGATGATTGCGATGACGGCGTTGTCGGCACGGCTGGGGATTCAACTAAAAGGGACGATTTGCGATGAACTGGCGGAGCGGGCCGGTCGACCGATCGCCGCGGCCACGGGAATCATTCTGTTTTTGATCGCCGCCTGTTTTCAATTCAGTAACAACCTGGGCGTGCTGGCGGCGGTGGAACCGTTCATTGACGCGGACAGCAATATCTCCCTTTATATCATCTTGGGAATGAATGCCTTTATCATTTTGGCGTTGTACGGATTCAAGCATCTGTATGGTCTGATTGAAAAACTGATGAAGTTGTTGGTCGGCGTGATGATGGTCGCGTTTGCCATCAACTTGTTTCAGGTTAGGCCAGACTGGGTGGCAGCGATCTCCGGTTTCATTCCCTCTATCCCGAATCTGGATTCCAGTACAACCAGCATGAAAGAAGTAATGACGCCGATCGTGGCGCTCTATGCGACAACCTTCTCGGTGGCAGGTGCCTTTTATCAATCGTACCTGGTCCGACAAAAAGGCTGGACGAGAGCGAATCTGAAGCAGGGACTGATCGATTCAACCCTGGGGATCAGCATACTGGGACTAATCACGATGATGGTATTGATCACGGCTGCCAAAGTTCTGTATCAGAATCCGGATATTACCACATTGAGTTCCGTATCTGACGTGGCGAAGAGTCTGGAGCCAGCGTTCGGAAAATCGGCGATGATCATCTTCTCGCTGGGAATCTTCGCGGGTGCCTTCAGTTCGTTTCTGGTGAATGCGATGATTGGCGGTTCGATTCTGGCCGACGGTTTTGGGTTGGGCGGTTACATCGATCTAAAGTGGCCGAAGCTGTTCACAGTACTTGCACTACTGGTGGGAATGGGGGTTGCCATTTACACGAAATCCATGGGCGTCAAGCCGATGGGACTGATCATTTTCGCACAATCACTAACGGTATTAGGCATCCCCATGCTGGCGATCGCCATGCTCTGGCTCGCCACCCGACCCGACATGAAAGGCGAAAATGCAATTCCGGCCTGGATGAAAATCCTGGGGTTCATCGGCCTGATCTCTTCCATCCTGCTGGCGATCAGAACCGCTTATAATCTGATCGCGCCGTTGATTAACGGGTAAGTGCAACCAACTTGGTACTAATTTTGGTAGCGGAAAGTTTGGGACTTGGGTAGTTCCTCATTCTCGACAATTGCGCTACCAATTGCCACCACTTTCTCAAAGCGAAGTATTTTCAATTTCCAGTTGTTGGCTCGACGTATCTGGTTGTTGATACGGTTCGTAGTGCGTGATCTGAATTTGGTGTGGCGGAGAGATCTGGTAAATCACGCCACGCCAGTTGATGGTCTGCGTTCGCAGGGCGGCGAAGAGGGCAGCGCCGTACACGTAAATCGTCAACCAGAGTATCCCTGTCGTTCGCAGGGGAAGACGTTGTAATTTCTCTTCCCGTGCCTGCACTAATTGACGAACCTGTGTATCAGTTCGGAACAACACAGCGGCGATACAGCCACTGGCCAGAATCAGAATTGCAGTAATGATTCCGACTTCGAGCCAGTGACCCTGAATGAGAAACACGAGCGTCAGGCACATCAGAATCAACTTCGAACTGAAAGCGACGATTCCCAGGCCGGCGATCCAGCGCCAGTGAGGATGATAGAAGCGGACATTCATCAGTTGTCGGGCAATAAAATGAAAACAGGACCGGAAGGAAATGGATTCCTGGTTGACCATGGTCGCAGCCGGTGCAAAACCGATGTTTAAATCCATCTTGGAACTGATTGCTTTTAAGCCGGTATCATCCCACATCATTTTTGACCAGGAACTGACCAGCAGCGGATTTTGAAAAACCTGTCGACTGAGGGCAATCGATCCGCCCCAGGCAATTTCCAGCGAAAGCATTTGAATCACGGCGGCGGCATTCCACACTGCGCGGACCAATGTTCCCGGATTGGCATCACGGGGCGCATACCAGCGAATGCCCGAGGCCACGCCAATATGGGACTTTTGGAGGGGCGCGACCAGGTCTCTCAACCAGCTGCGGTGTGGGACCACGTCGGAGTCTAGCCAGGCGAACACTTCGGTTGCTTCGTCCAGCTCGTTCACTGCCTGAATCAGCGCTTCATTTTTTAAACCGCACTTTCCGCTGCTGTGATTTCGAAGGCTAACCTGACAGTGCGGGTGGAGATGTTCTACCAGATATTGATTGACGACGGAGAATGCGGGATCGTCCACATGGTCGACGACAATCTTCACAGCGTATTCCGGATAATCCTGATTCAACAGGCCCGTTAAACAATCGATGAGAAAAGGGTCGTTCCCTCGCAGCGGCAAGATTACGGTTGCACGGGGCGTGTATGCCGGGTCGCTGTTTTGTAGCCGCTGTGCCAGATACAGGTTGGCAACTTTTTGGCCCCAAAAAAGATACAGCACCGCAAAACCCATCAGGCAGATGCTGCAAAGTATCGTCAGGAATAACATGGAATCAATCTCAGTGGTTTAGACGCTTCTCATTTGAGCAAATGAGTCAATTTACGACACCAGTATCGTTCATCACCGCTGGATTGGGAGGTGGTGCGGGATGGAATTCGGAGATTCCCTCAGCATTTCGCTAAATAGAACGCCTTGATATCTTCGGCGACCGCAAAATTAGAACGAAATCCGTGCTGTGCATCGAGCAGAGCGAACGCCAGCCCGGATCCATTCAGCAGTTTTTGAAACAGATAATCATTGAGGGTTTCAATGACGCCCTGCCAGGGTGTGGTGTCTTCGTCGAGTTTTGCTGGAGCCGTGAGTTCCCGCGCTAACTCGGCTGATAGATTTGCTGTGTAAATGTCTTCTGCAGCGAAGCCGAAGCCCCCTCCACCATCGACGAGAAAGGCGCCGTAGTAATGAAGTGTTTCCAGGAAAATGCGGACTATGGGAGGCAGACTTTCATCATTGATGAGATCAGCGATCGCATGCGTTTCTCCATTATGATCATGTAGCTTTTCTTTCAATCTGATGCGTTGGCCGGCTGCCAGGGCATCCGGGTTGGCAATCGGGCTGCCAGACTCAGTACGGGTCGCGGGATAGACCCAGTTCGGAGACTGTTCCGCGAGTCGATCGGGAAAGAAGCGGAGTTGAGGCATCGCAAAAACCAGTGCATGTTGAATTTTAGAATCAGCACCTTTCTCCAGATCTTCAGGCAGGATGAGCCCCCCCAAATAGGGAAGCCCTGAGGCACGCGCGCTGCCACTCGGTTCAATTTCCGGGTAACGCGCGCCAACGCCTGTTGCATCAAACTCAGCAATAGAGCCTGTCGCCAGGACCGTGTCTCCCACGATCCCGCCCCCGGCGGATAATCCATTCCGATCGAGCTGTGTGGTAACTTGCCAGAAATCATACTCCGTTTTTGTCTGAGCATCATAGAGAATAATCGTCCCATCGGAATCCTGATTCTGCGGACCAGCAGGACGGAAGGGGCCGTCTGGCAAGGGGACATCCAGCGCTTTAAACCCACTGTGTTGATTGCCTGTTCGCGGAAACCAGGGAGGTGAAAACGAATCAATGTTATAAGGCTGAAGAGGTATTTCACCAAGGATGACGTTCCCAACAGCGTCACGTTTAACGCGAAAAATTGGAAAGGAGAACTCATCGTAATTGATGAAGGGAAACTGATGTTTTCCGCCTCCTTCGTTTGCAAACTTTTCTTCCTGTTGTGTGATGCTGAATTGCAAATTTTCAAACGCAGTAGTTCCCTGCTCGCCATTCTCGATCATTGTCTGCAGTGCATTTCGATCTTCAGCGAGTCTGGTTTCACTGAACTCCTTGAAAATACCATAGGTCACCCGCGCTTGACGTTCGCTGACGTCATCGGGCTTATTTGTGCCAACCTTCTGATTCCACGGGCTTGCCGGCCCGCACTTGTTAGCAAACAGCGGTAGATCAAACTGGAACGGTCGCAGAAATTCGGGTGTTTCCATGGTTGCCTCTTGACTTTCTGGACGAACATATGACGAGAGATCAAAGTATGCATATAGTCACATTTGATCACAAAGCATATTACAGAGCGAATGAAATCAGGAAAAATAGTATGTTTGCTGGAATCAATTAATTCAAAGCCGGCAGGTGCGATCCATCAAGACGGTTGCCAGGATTCGTAAAGCAGAGAGAATGATCCCTGGTTCCGGCTCGAACTTGCGAGTTGACCACTGTCAGTTACTGTGATTCCGACATGCTGTCTGGAACCACATCAGCTCAATTCACTGCGCGTAACTTGTGTCCCGGGCGGTGACTCGATGCCAAGTCGAATTTTCTCGACAGTGATCTGAATTATGATGATCGAGATCCCGACTGCTGGCTCCACCTTCTCGTTAAGGTACAAAATGTGTTCCGCCGGAGTCTCTGTTTCGGGATCGCTGACGAGGAGTTGGACTTTGTTGAAGCGAACCCAGTCTACGGTGATTTCCAGATCGTCGATCATAATCGATTGTCGGGGACTGCGGGAGAGGACGAGCATCTTGATGTACTCCGGATAGGCTCAATTCGCTTCTGGTTCAGGAAGAATGACCGAGCGTAGCGATAGCACCCGGTCGTGCCGCTCTTCCATCTGCCATTGTAAAAAATGGGGGATACTACGAGTATGAAACTCAGCAAAGGTGATCCAATCACCGGTTTCTTTTTCATGAAGATTTCGTTCTTCCCAATTCAGCACCACCTGATGTGCGCTGCTACAGTGAGTCTCCAGGATGGCTGCCCGGATTTCCTGTGTGGGTTCCTGTTTTTCAGATTCAGCCAAAGCGACTAGCAGTTCCTGGCGACTCCAGGGCTGATCCAGGAGCGCTAAGACGGCAGCAGCAATTTCTCGATTGTTAGGTATCTCTGACCTTAGTGCTCTGCGGAAATGAGTGAGGGCATACTCAGGCTTAAATTCCAATGCAAGCAGTGTTGCTTCACCGAGACAATATTGATGGACCTCACGAAGGCATTCCGACGTTTCCGAAAACTGATAATTGTGACGAAGCAGGAACTCCAGACTTTGTGACCAGATCTCTGGTCGTGGAAACTCATTGGGACCACAAGCAGGGTCAAAACGCTGTATGAGATCAAAGACGAGCGGACACCAGGCAGCGTCTTTAAATTCCGCGATCAGTTTCAGAGCCGTCGAGATCGTATCTGAGTCATCACCGTTCAAGGTCGTTTTAAGATAATGATCCAGATCTGGGCTCTGATTATCCTGCAAACCTTTCAATGCCAGTGTTTGATTAGTGCTCTCCTCAAACTGTTGCGCCAGAAACTGTTCTCGCTGCCCGATGATCTGTATGGCGGCTTGTTCTATCAATGGGGTGACTTGCTCCGGTTTCAGTAGTTTTTTCACCAGAGTCGCATCGCCGATCACGGCCGCCAGTCGAATCAAAGAGTCCTTTTCGTATCGAGTTTCCTTGAATATGTTCATCAGCGTTGAAAGCGTCCGATCATCGAAAGCCAGACGTACGGCTTCCTTCTCGAAGTGTTTCTCCAGCAGTGTGGTATTCAGAAGTTCGTCCAACGCGAATTTGACGGTATCGAATCCGGGATGCAAGTCAATCACAGGCTGTTCCCAGAGATCGGGAGTGCGTAGCGAACTTAAATAACTGTCGTAAAAATAGAGCGCAATCCAGTCGGCGGTCTCATCAAAAAAATCGACATCGATTGCTTCCCCGCTGATACGGTGGGTTACACAGCACCCAATCCCATGCAGATCGTAATCCCACTCCTCCAACCCCGGCACCGGTCCGCAATTCACTCCTTTGGGGTGCGCCCCATATCCCTCTCGAGCGAGCTGTTCCTGATCCACACCCAACCGTTGCCGAACAATTTCTGAGACGAATTCCTGTCGCGGACGGTGTCGGATTAGTGAGAACAGCGTCCAGGTGGCCCAGGGAGTCAGTGAAAACGGACGCGATAACCACGATTCAATAAACTCGTGAAGCGGGATAGAGGTATCGCTGGCTGCCGTGAGTCTGTCTCACAGTTCCTGCGATAACTGGTTCATCTGACTCAACTTCCCGAAAAGCATGTTTCGATCATTCTGACTTTGATCTTAGCGGATCTGTATCACCAGTCCAGTTCTTTGTTTTCCATGCACAAGCTTTTCCAGTGATAATTCCAGCAAAGCGAAAGACCGTTAAACAAACACACAATCGGCTGATATCTCTTATTATCAACAAGCTTTAGTTGACAGTTGTTGAGATGTCGCTTAATTTGGAAACCTGAAACGGTACGTATGAACAATTAAGGGGTTTTTAAATGGGACAGGGTTTGAGTCGGCGAATTGATCGCCGCGGGTTCTCTTTGATTGAATTACTGGTGGTCATCGCCATTTTGGCGCTGCTGATTGCGCTGTTGGTGCCTGCGGTACAACAGGCGCGGGAATCGATGCGGAAAACAGACTGCCAGAATAAATTGCATCAGATCGGGGTCGCCTTACATAACTATCACGAGCTGCACCGGATGTTTCCGCCGCCCACCTGTTACGGTTCTCAGTCTAACTACAAAGCCAACATGGGAAGCTGGCTGGTCCGGCTGCTGCCGATGATGGATCAGGGACCCGCTTATAATCAGTACGATTGGAGCTGCACTGCCACGGGCGGTTTCAGTGATACACTCTGCGCGGACAATTATATTCTGGCAATGCAGGAGATGCCCAGCTATCGTTGCCCTTCTGATGCGATCGTTCGCAGTCAGAATCGACCGGATCTGGCACGAACAAGTTTCATTGTCTGTCTCGGTCGCAGTCTCGATTTTAACGAGCGTCGTGGCGCGTTTGCTTTGAACCGCGGGACAGCCATCAGTGAAATCAGTGATGGTGCTTCCAACACGATGGCGGCTTCCGAAGTATTTTCACATACCATTTTTAAGGAAACACCGGCCGGGGATCCCCCTGCCTGTCCGGGTCTGCCGACGCCGTTCAATGATGCACGTGGCCAAGCGTGGGCCAGAGCTGCCGGCGTGCGAGACTGGGGATACAATACCTGGTTGAAACCCAATAGCGACGCGCGCGAGTGCAGCAGTTTCAAAGATGGATCTTCCGGTCAGCCCCAGGTTCTGTTAGCAGCAGCTCGAAGTTTTCACCACGGAGGCGTTCAAGTCTTGCTTTGTGACGGCGCGGTACGCTTTGTTTCAGATTCCATCGACATCGAAACCTGGAGGCGATTAGGGGATAAAGCCGACGGAGAAACGGTGGGCGAGTTTTAAAGCGATCTCCGAGGTTCATCGACAGGTCTTCCTTGATTTTGTATCAAGGATCCTGTCTGAGTATTTTTTTCGAAAACAATTTAACGGTAAGCAGCATGACGTTCATTCAAAGTATATCAATTCGAAGTTTGTTACTGTTGGGAATCCTGCTGATTTCCGGCCGCGCGGGGGCTGAAGAATTCACCTATGATTTCGCCACCGCCGAGTGGGAACCCTTGGTTTTTAGAGCCATCGGTACAAAGACCGGTCATCCTGGTGCGCAGTCTGAGGAAGGCGTGATGCTGACCGCACCTCACGAGAAATCGAAAAAAACGCAAGTTGGCTATGCAACGCGTTTTGCCGTGAAGGGCGACTTTGAAATTACCGTGGGCTATAAACTGCGGCAGATCGCGTGTCCCAAAAAAGGGTATGGCACGGGCCTGATGATCAAGTTGTTCAAAACTGATAATGAGCGGGCCAACTTTTCGCGATCAATGAAAGCAGACGGAGAGCAAAAACTGTCCACAGCGATGTGGGTCAAAAAAAAGGACTCCTGGACGCCACTTGTCGAACGCGTTCCGGCGGAGGATTCTTCTGGTGAACTGAAACTGGTTCGTAAAAATGCAACGCTGACTTTCCTGGTGAAAGAAGGAGCTGCGCTAGAGTTCACAGAACTCAGACAGGTCCGATTCGGCCCGGAGCCATTGAAGCGGGTCGAGATCATGGCAGACACGGGCGGCGATCAACAGCCGGTTAAAGTGTTGTTGACAAAGCTCACAATGAGTGCCAACGAAATGTTGCACTCGGCCGCACCGCTGCCGGAAGTGAAAACGATCTGGACCGTCTGGACCATTTCAGGAATCGCGGCCACGATTCTCGTCGTGTTGCTCGGCTCATTCCTCTGGTACCAGCGACGTTAGTCGGGAGCCGTTGATTCTGCTTCGCTTGCCTGTTTCTTTGACGTGACCTGTTTCAGCTTCTTATCAATGCCGCCTCCCAGTTGCTGATAGATCAAAACTCTGTTCTTATCCTGCAGGTTGCGAATCAGTCGTTCTATTTGCTCCCGCAGTCGTTTCGCTTCAGCAGACTGGTCAGCTGCTTCTGCCGCCTGCATCTGTTCAATTTGAAAATAGACAGCCCGTTTGATTAAAGGCACCATCTGAAATAATTCCTCTTGCGATTGCTTTTGTCTCCAACTGGTCAGCGCCAGAAATTGTTTCTCACTCATTTTAAGCGTTCTGAGAGACGACGCCTGAAAGTTCTTCTCAATATCTTCCGCTGCGAGCAAGTGAATCGCTGCGTCAGTTTTACCTGCTGCCTGCAGTTCCATTGCCGCGTCAAGGGGTTCAGGATCGCTTTTCTGACCGCATCCGAATGAAACCAGCAACAAGGCGAGCAAAACCAGAAGTCTGCTTAGGGAGCACATATGGCAGTTGATCCGCATGATCGTTCCTTAAACTTGTGATCGAGTCAGTAGCGATCTACTAATAACGTATTCATCAGCAGGAAGGATCATTTTATTTCGAATTTGCAGCGCGCTACCGATGAATAATCGGTTTCAAATGCCAGGCCGAGTTCCTGTCCAATAGCCTGCTGAAGGTGGTTTGATCGTTGATTTAGTTGAACCTGCCTGAGACGAGCTTTGTCTGCCTGTTATGAAAATCATCGACTTTCCACCATTACCACTGACAGAGTTCCGCTATTTGAATGCCGGAAGTCGCGGCGGTTCTTTTTACGAGGAACGGCTGCCGATTCATCATGCGCGTGTGCATCAACTGCCGCAAGGCTTGGATGCGATGGTTGTCACCGCCGATCTCCAGGGACGCGAACGGTTTCAAGAATCGCAGGGAGGACCGTTGCGGCTGCTGGGTGAAGTGGTGCCGCAACGTCTGGTGGAAGAGGTCTTTCCGGAACTGGAGATCACAGACCCCTCTCGCGTTGCTGCCTTGCTCGCCGGCGATTTCTATACCGTCCCCTCACTCAATAAACGCGGGGGAACAGGCGATGTGAGCTCGGTCTGGCGGGCCTTTGGTGATGAATTTGCCTGGGTGGCAGGTGTCGCCGGCAATCATGACATGTTCGGCGAAAGCAAAGACGCACCACCCCGCTTTTCCCGTCACTTGTATTATCTGGATGGGGAGACGGTTGAGTTGGATGGTCTCCGGTTGGGTGGCCTGGGAGGTATCATCGGAAACCCCGAACGGCATCAAAGGCGCAGTGAAGAGGACTATCTGTTCGCACTCGAGCTACTGCTGGAAGAATCCCCTGATGTGTTGCTGATGCACGATGGCCCGAGAGGCACACAGCCAGGCCAGCAAGGCTCACCTCGTGTGCGTGATTTGTTGATAGAGAGTCCGGTTTCTCTGGTAGTTCGCGGCCATTCCCATTGGGACGAGCCTTTCATTCAGTTTGAGAACGGAACTCAGGTGCTCAACGTCGATGCCCGGGTCGTTGTTCTTACTGCATAATATGGATACACACTCTTGCTTCAGTTGATTAGAATCAAACCTGTAAACTGAGAACAGAAAAAGAGGACAACCCAATGATAGACCGAAGTCGAGGCACTTTGATCGGACTGGCCGTAGGAGATGCGCTGGGGGCTGCCGTCGAGTTCGATGCCCCGGGCAGTTTTGCACCGGTAACCGGTTATCGGAGCGGCGGGCCGCATGGACTCGAAGCGGGAGAATGGACCGACGACACCAGCATGGCACTCGCTCTGGCAGATAGTATTGCTCAGGTGGGGTGGGACTTGAATGATCAGGCGGCGCGCTACGTACAATGGTGGAAGCAGGGCAAGTATTCCGTCAATGGCCGCTGCTTCGACATTGGTATGACGGTCATGTGCGCGTTGGGAGATTTCTCAGCCAATAAAGATGCACTTACGTCGGGCGATCCTTCCGAATCTGCCAGCGGCAATGGTTCAATCATGCGGCTGGCGCCCGTCCCCATACGATACGCGCCGCTTTATGCGACTGAACTGTCTGCGTTTTCGAATCTGGCGGAAGAATCGAGTTTACCGACGCACCCGAGCGAGCAATGCCTCTCAGCGTGCCGGTATCTGGCCTGCGTGCTGGCAGCTTTGATTCACGGCGAACCGCGAGAACTGGTGCTCTCGGCGGACTGGCAGACATTGCAGCAGCTCAACGAAATCAAGCCTTTACATCCGCTGGTTCAGGAAATCGCAGAAGGGAGTTTTCGTCAGAAGCAGCCGCCTGAAATTGAGGGGGCCGGCTGGGTAATCAAAAGCCTGGAAGCATCGTTATGGGCCTTTCACGATGCCGATACGTTTGAGGAAGCAGTGTTGAAAGCCGTCAATCTGGGTGACGACGCCGACACCACCGGCGCGATCTGCGGACAACTGGCGGGCGCGTATTGGGGCGAATCAAAGATCCCTCAAAGTTTGCGCACAGGACTGGCACGCAGGGATTTGTTAGAACTGGCGCTGGTAGGCATTCTGGATGACTAGGGCACGCCTCCCAGCTTTTCCTCAAATCATCCGCTTTTTACTTCACAACTGGTAGCCGATACGCGGCCGCCTGCTCGGAATTTCGCACATACAATCGGTCGCCAGTCAGCACCGGATGGTTCCAGGTTTTGCCATCCAGGGCAGAAAAAGTTGCCAACTCCTCATGCCCTGATGGATCTGCGTTGAGCAAAACGACTTCGCCCTGCTCGCTGATTACCAAAAGATGCCCGGAGTCTTTGACCAGCAGCACCTGGCCTTTCCCGTAGCGGCCTCCCTTCCACTTGCGTTTCCCATCTTTGAGATCGAAGCAGGTAAAAATCGTGCCGTCAAAGCCGTAAGCATGCCCTTCAAAGATCACGTAGTCATTAAAGTCTGGCTTAAAACGGGGCGCATTCCAGACTTGCTCTGCCGCCCATTTTCCGTCGTTGTTCGAAACACGAATCTTCTGAATTCCTTTGCCCATGCCGGTCGCAATCAGAATTTCATTCTCGCCAACCAACTGGGGCTGCAACGTACGCTGCCCCTCAAAGGAACAATCATAGTTCAGCAGAACCGTACCATCCACAGGATCCAGCAGATTGAGTTCTTTGTTCGTCAGCATCGCAATCACGGGTTGTCCGGCGATAGTCAACACTGCAGGAGAGCTATAAGAATGGTCGCCGGCGGGAGCCGACCATTTTAAGTCTCCCGTTTCGGTATCAAATGCCAGGAGCCCTTTATCATCTTTTCCGCCGGCATGCACGATGACCGACCCGTCTATCACCAGTGGCGAAGAACTGAAACCCCACATCGGCGGTTCCCGATCAGCCACCTTGCGAATATCCTGCTGCCAGACAATCTTGCCCGTCCCCGGATCCAGCCGTAGCACATGCCCGTTGGCTCCCAGCACATACAACGCGCCATCCGCCAGCACGGGAGTCGCCCGCGGTCCGGGACCGCCCAGCGCATCAAAAAATCGACTTTTGATCTCCTGCTGCCAGAGTTCTGCTCCGGTCTCCGCATCGTAGCAGACGATCAATTCTTCTTCGCCCCGTTGTTCCTGCGTAAACAGCAACTGGCCGGCGACCACAAATGAAGACCAGCCGGGCCCGACGGATATTTTCCACAGCGGCGTACCCACTTCCTGATTCCAGTCGGCATCGAGGACCACTCCCGTCAAGATGCCGTCACGTAACGCACCACGAAATCCAGGCCACTCAGGTTCATTCAATGATGATTCCAGCGCCGCACCTGTCAGCGCAGTCTGATCTGCAGGAGGCTTCAAATCCTCTTGCGCCAGCAGTCGCTCTTCGACGGTAGGCGTCCAGCGCCAGGCTAGTCCCATCTGAAAGTCACCCCACATCCCCTCGGCACGAAGCAAAAGCGAAAAGACAAAGCCCAATACCGAGCAGGCAACAATAATAAAAGTTCGCTTCACAGAACGCAGCCGAGAGACCAGCACTGCCACTATTCCAAACAACCCCAACCCCATCGGCCCGGTAATCAGCATTGCCCCGGGTCCCTGCATGGTCGGGTCAATCAACGCCAGCGTCGCTCCTCCTGCCAGTAGAACTACAAAAAGTCCAATCAGCTTTTCCTTCCACGTCGCGCGACTGGCCAGCAACCACCACACCAGAATGAGCCCCCCGCAAACCAGAGGCCCGAACACCGCCATCATGATCGGCAGCGCCGAATCCGACTCCACCAGCCGCGGCATGAGCCGTGTTACTACCATCCCGATCAGCAAAAGAATCGGCGGCCAGATTCGCAACGGCTTTAACTCGCTAACGGCAGGAGCCGTTGTACTGTCGGCAATTTTTTCTGGGGTATTGGCGTCTGTTTCCGTGTGATTGTTGTCTGTCATGACAAGCCCTGATGGGAGAGGGGAAGATGGTCGGGCTGCCTTCAGCAAATCAAACCCGCAGAACATCCCGCGCGCTCCGACCTGTCTCAATTCTGATACTGTAACGGGTCCGTTTCCGGTGTCAAATGCTGGAACTGTGATACGATGCAGCACCCTGAAGTCGGATCAGGCTGTCGCATCCATATCGCTTCTCCTCATATCATCAAGACTGTCTCCTATGGATGATTCATAGTGACTTGCCGCGGGGAGTACTGGTGACGGATTGTTGAACCGGACACCTGGGAACCATGTTGCTCTTCAAAGATCTCTATTGTTATTCTAATTCCAGTGGTTTTTCTTTACTTCTGAATTCGGGCAGGGCATGATTAAGCGTTCAGTTCGCAGGCACTCTCGACACAATTCTCATTGAAAGGGTAGCGGTATGAACTCGAATCCCGAACTCATGTCAGAGGTGATCTCGTTCTGGCAGTGGTTTGAAACCAATCTCAACCGGTTGAACAGTTTTGAGGATTATCAGGCAGAGCTGATGGAGGAACTGGGTGATCGGCTTTACGAAGTCGATGACGGACTGACCTTCGAACTCTCCGTGGTGAATGCAGCAGAGGTCCGTGATCTGGTCATCAGTGCTGATGGGATCAAGGATTTGTTTCCCGCGGTGCTGGCGCTGACCGAAAATGCCCCCGAAATTCCTGGCTGGACATTTACCCCGTTTCGTCCGAGACTCGACGTGGCTCAGTTCGGTTTACAGTTTGGAGACACGCAACTGAGCGCGAACGATTTTTATTTCTGGCTCCAGACCGAAGACGGCGCCATTGATCTGATTCTGTTTGCCCCCGATCTCACAGAAGACAATCGGGAGGAAATGATGGGCGCGGGCTTTATCCTGTTAGATATGACACTGGGCGAGTTGGACGTCACGTTGAATCTGCGCTATATCGATTTTCAACCGTTGCCCGAGGATCCCGAATCGGAAGAACTGCAGCCGCTCACCGAGTTGCCTGCAGCGTTTGACGCCCTCTACAGTGCCCTTAATGAAGGATGAGATTATTTTGAGCTTCTACCCCTTTTTCTTTACATCCCCAACCGGCATGATGGAGTGAGCGTCTTTTGCGAATTCCTTCCTATTCCCTGTTGATGAGGCGAGGTAGCTATGCTGGTGAAGAAGTTGAAAGACAAGCTGATCAAAGGCGAGACCGTGTATGGCTCGCTGTTTCAGCATTCCGTTGTGCCGGCGATGGTGGAGTCGATTCCGAAAAACTCCCTCGACTTTGTGATCGTCACGCCCGAACACACCACACTCGATCTTGCCGAGTTCCTGCCGCTGCGGTATGCGTTGAATTCCAAAGGCATTGTCTGTCTGGCTCGCACGCACAGTCGTGATCCCGCCGATGTCGCCCGTGTCTGTGATACATTTGACGGCGTAGTGGTGCCGTATGTCGAAGAATACGAACAGGCGCAACAACTGGCAGCGGCCGCCGTCTATCGTCCGCTGAAAGGCATTGTGCTCGACAAGGTTCTCAAGACCGGCAAATTTGTCAACAAAAAAACAGCAGACTACATTGAAAAAAAGAACGAGAATACGCTGTTCATCCCGATGATCGAATCGGTGCCCGGCGTGGAGAACCTGGAGAAGATCTGTTCGATTCCCGGCGTGCACGCGGTCTTCGTCGGGCCCGGCGACTTAACGACCAACATGGGCATCCCCGGCGAATATGATAATCCCGATCTCATCGCCACGATTCAGAAAGTGATCGACATCGCCAATCAGCAGCATGTCGCCGCCGGTTGCTGGTTCGGAACCACCAAGCAGGCAGTCCGCACGATCCGCCAAGGCGCCCGACTGGTTGTCTACGCCAACGATGGTCTGATGCTGCAGCACGCAATGCAAAGTGCCTTTGGTGAACTGCGCATGGGGTGATCCTTAGTTTTGCTAAACACCAAGTGAGCGGAATGGCGCCAGCCACCGTTTTTGAAACAGCAACCCTAACTCAAAAACGGCGGCTGGCGCCGTGCCGCTCACAGTAGTAACGTTTACTATGGAGACTGTGAAGTCATGAATGAACCATTCACGTATTTCATCACATGGACCACCTATGGAACATGGCTTCAGGGAGATCGGCGTGGATGGCGAAAGACAAACAAAGGCAATCAATTGCCGCAACCGTTTCTTGAAAAATGGTGTCAAAACCAAATGAAGGAACAGTCCGTTCAGTTGAATGAAAACCAGCGTAATAAAGTGGAACAGGTTTGTCATCAACACGCACAAATTCGAGGCTGGCTGATCCATGCAATCAGTGTTCGCTCGAATCATGTCCATATTGTTGTCACAGCGAATGCACCACCGAAGAAAGTTCGCGATCAATTCAAAGCATATGCCACCCGTGTTTTGCGAGAAGGTGCCAACCCGTTGATCAATAACAAAATCTGGACACGGGGCGGCGATATTGAATTCATAGACGATGTAGAGGACAATCTGGAACGAGTGATTCTTTACATCGACGAAGCACAAGACAGAAAAGGGCGGGATCTGTGAAAATTCATCCGCCTGCTCTATTCTTGGTCCCGAATCATGAGCGGAATGGCGCCAGCCACCGTTTTTAAAACAGCAACCCTAACTCAAAAACGGCGGCTGGCGCCGTACCGCTCATAATTTGCGAATCTTCATTTTAATAAAATGTCCAGACAGCCAATAAATTATGCGAAACCACTGCTAATTTTCTCTGCCGGCATGATGGCAGCGGTAACGTGGCACCTCTATCTCAGTGCGCATCATCTGCATCTCGCACTCACAGAGATTGTCTGGGCGTTTGGACTCGGGTTCAGCGCCGGCTTACCGATCGCAGCCTTCGTCGCGTTATTTAAGCATCCTCTGGAGGGAATTTTCGCAGGGGTTTCGATTTACTATTTTCTTGCGTTGGGTTATATCGTAATCTGGGTGGGAATTCCCGTTGAATGGATCTATTAAAAAACCGTATTTGTTATTCGTAAAGCAATTGAGAACAGGAATTAGATAATGGCACAGCCGCTTAAGAATACCGCAGCCCTGTTTGCCATTCTCGCCGGCCTGATCTCGATCCCCCTGAGCTGGATGACAATCTATGGAGCACAGTTTACAGATGGAGCCGGGAATCGGTTTCCGATCCCAATTGATGAGTTCAAAGTGCTAGGTTTTAGTGTAACAGGTATTAATGGCTCGTTTACGTTTTTATTTGAAACACCAATCTGGTTCCTCGTCGGTATCGCGATTTCCGCGAATGTGTTACAACTCATGCACAATTCCACGCAGTTTGCCATTCCAAGTTTTGCTGAATGGGCGACTGCACTTTTCGGGTTCATCGGGATTGGTCTCGGGATCTGCGTGGCACTATTTTCGGACAAGGTTACACTTGGCATAGGCTCGCTCATGGGACTTTTCTGTGCCGGAGTTGCGTTGTTATGTCTGGTGGTCCCTACATCGGATCAACAAGACTCGCTAATGGAATCATAGAGTCACTAAAAGGTGTCTGACACTTTTAAAATACGCAGCTGAAGCCAGCACATGGATACGGACATGCATGAAGCAGAGTTGAAACGGCGATCGGAACTGAAAGCAGCGATGCGGGTTTACCTGCTGGCGCTGATTATTGGGCTGGGCGTCGGCACGTTAGGGTCGGCCTTTCATTATAGTGTGCAGACAACGTCACTGTTGTTTAACATGATCGCAGATCAATTTTCCCATCACAGAACGCTGGCGATACTCATCGCGGCTGCACTTGGCGCCGTCATGGTAGGAATCGCTGCCCTATTGGTCCGCCGTTTTGCTCCAGAAGCCGCAGGGAGCGGAATTCAGGAAATCGAAGGTATCATGTCAGGCCTGCGGCCGTTGCGCTGGCGGCATCTGCTCCCCATTAAATTTGTTGGCGGCGTGCTGTCGATGGGCGCGGGGCTGGTTCTAGGGCGAGAAGGACCAACGATTCATTTAGGAGGCTGTGTTGGTCAGATCGTGGGCGAGAAAGCCGGATCCAATGATGAGACGATGAATACACTGCTTGCTGCCGGGGCCACCGCCGGTTTGAGCGTTGCCTTTAGCGCACCGCTCGGTGCGATCTTTTTTATGATCGAGGAGATGCGGCGGCGGTTTAAGTACAATTTCGTTTCACTGCACGCGGTGATCCTGGCCAGTATCACTGCGAATATTGTGAACGACCAGGTGTTCGGCACAATGCCACAGTTACCAGCTCAGCTCCAGACCTGGCTGCCGAAATTCCCACCACCGGAAAACCTGCTCACATCGTTGCCCTTCTATTTGCTACTGGGCGCGTTGATCGGCGTATTGGGAGCCGGATTCAATACAGTACTGCTCAAGTGCCTGCGAATTTCTGATGGGCTGAACAGACGCGTGATGCAGGTGATTGCCTGTTCGGTCGGAGCCGTCGTCGGAGCACTGATGATAGTCGCACCCGAATATGTGGGCGGCGGTGAAGCACTTGTCAAAGAAATCTTTGATAAATCGCCCATGCTCAGTTTTCTGATAGCCTTACTTGTTGTGCGAGCAGTATTGACATTTTTAAGTTATTCGATGGGCGTTCCCGGGGGCATCTTTGCTCCGATGCTGGCGCTGGGTGCTTTACTGGGAACCAGCTTCGGCTATGTCGCGCAAGAATTTGCACCGCACGCGCATATCTATCCCGGCAGTTGTGCGATTGCCGCGATGGGCGCTCTGTTCGCCGCGACGGTCCGCGCACCGCTGACGGGCATCGTACTGGTGGCCGAGATGACCGCCAGTTTCAATCTACTACCGGCGATGATCATCACCTGCATGACAGCCAGCATCGTCGCACAGTCAATGGGCAGCAAACCGGTCTACGATATGCTGCTGGAACGGACGCTGGAAGGGGATCTCATAAAAGCACAACCAGAGGCTGACTCTTTAATCTCATAAACAGGAAATCCGATGGCAGACCGAGACCGACTGATAGAACTGGTCGAGCAACTGAGCGACGAAATAGAACAGAACGGCAACCGCGATCTGTTGATTGAAGAGTTTGATACGCTGGTTCCGGATACCGGTCAGTACCTGGAAGATTTTTGCGGCTCGAATTATCCATCAGAGTTGATCGTCGATCTCTGCCTGGGCATGACAGAGGCCCAACAGCCATTGACCCGCAAGGAACTACTGGCGCTGGTCAAACGCATTCTGACAGAACCGGCAGAGAGCGAAGCCAAGTCGATTCTGCGAGTCATCGCGTTTCAATATAATTGCAGTCATCCAGGGGGATCGGATCTGCTCTTCTATCCCGATAATATTTTCGGAACTTCAGAGCCGACAGCAGAAATGATCGTGGATAAGGCGATCAGTGAGAACATGGAAAAATAATCGCCTCTTCATTCTCTAATGAGCGGAATGGCGCCAGCCATCGTTTTTAATACCAACAACCAAATACAAAAACGGCGGCTGGCGCCGAGCCGCTCAGAAACTGGGAAGATCGCGTTTGATTTCTCTGAAAAACTGCTTCCCAGCACACGGGTGATCTCATATAAAGAAGAGGTACTTGATCATTAAAGTCGTTTTCACGAGTCAGGCAAGACATGCGTCACGGTTCGAATATAAACCCGCCTAACCGGTTTGAGACAACCTACTCGGAACCGGATTTGGCGCAACTGGAGTGGGATGACGAATATCTCTCTCAGCCGCGACGGATTGAATACATCGCCGATCATGCGAAATCGATTGTCACCGAGAACGATTCGCCCGACCTCAATTTTCGTTATAGCGTCAACCCTTATCGCGGCTGCGCGCATGGCTGCAGTTACTGTTATGCTCGCCCATTTCATGAATATCTGGGGTATAACGCGGGGCTTGACTTCGAAACGAAAATCATGATCAAGCACGACGCACCGCGACTCTTGCGTGACTTTCTGAGCCGCAGCGACTGGGAGACGGAGTTGATCGCGTTCTCCGGGATCACCGACTGCTATCAACCCGCCGAGCGCGAATTCAAGTTAACGCGACAATGTCTGGAAGTCGCGTCCGAGGCGAATCAACCGGTGGGAATCGTTACGAAAAATGCGCTCGTCGTTCGGGATCTGGATCTGCTGGCATCCATGGCGGAGCGAGATTTAATTCATGTGAGTGTCTCCATCACGACACTCGATGCGCAGCTGGCCCGTGATATGGAACCACGCACGAGTATTCCAGCAGCCCGACTGCGGGCGATCCGCGAACTCTCTGCAGCAGGTGTGCCGACGAAGGTGATGGTCTCACCCATTATTCCGGGTTTGAATGATCATGAAATCCCCGCGATCTTAAAAGTAGCGAAAGAGGCAGGGGCCACGTCGGCCAGTTATATTTTGCTGCGATTACCATTAACCGTGGAGCCAGTCTTTCTGGAATGGCTGGAGCGGACACAGCCCACACGCAAGGAACGCATTTTGAGCCGCATCAGACAGACGCGCGAGGGCAAACTAAGTAACGCGGAATTCGGCAGCCGTATGCGGGGCACAGGTGAGATTGCCGAACAGATTCGCAGTCTGTTTCAAGTCTTCACCCGCAAGTACGAGCTAGACCAGCGTCTGCCGGCGTTAGACTTTTCGCAATTCAAACCGCCGACGACCGGCAAGGGACAGCAGTGGTTGTTTTAAAAAGTATCGCTGTTGGTATCGTACTTACGATGCAAACCACAGGCGCATCAACGCGGTAATGGCCTGGGGGCGTTCCAGGGGCGACATGTGGCCGCACTCTTCGATGACGGTGAGCTTTGCATCCTGAATCTGATCTGCGATAAACGGGAGCTCGCCGGCCGGAAAGAGGTTATCCTGCCGGGCATCCACAACCAGAGTCGGGCAGGAAATCCGCGGCAGCAAAGACTCTGTTGCATAATCATCAATCATTGCCTGAATCTGATTAATATAAGCGTCAGGAGAAAATCCTTTCAGCATTTCCTGGAGTGGTGTCACGAGTTCCTGATCTTCAAGCCGATCCGGATAAATAATGCTTTCCAGACTGGCATCCAGTGATTCGCTGAGCAGATTCTGTTGAATATTTTCCTTAAACTGTTCGAGTAATCCGATATGCTCTGGATTGTTTCGGGCAAATGTATTGCACAGCATTAGTTTTGAGACACGTTCTGGAGCGGCGGCGGCAACCGCTTGTGCCAGCCAGCCTCCATATGAATGTCCCGCCAGACAAAATCGCTCAGGCGCCTGGCTGAGCAGTGCAGCGACTAATTCGTCCCTACGCAAGGCCTGATCCATCACTTTCACGTGCACGTCCAACAGATCTCCCAGATGCTGCACCTGATGGTGCCAGGTAACGTTGGTGCTCCCCAAACCCGGAATCAAAATCAGTGATTCTTTCATCGGTTCTCTCATTCTTTTTATAAAGCGTTACAGGACAAACTACCGTCTACCATGAGGATAGACCCGGTCATATTACTGAAGGAATCTAAAGCAAGCAAATACAAGGGGTTCCCGGAATCAATTTCACTTTCTAGTGGCGAAGGATTGAGTCATTATTACTGGAGACTATTATAACGAGAAGACTCCGCTCGACCACAAAAGACACAATTCACACTAAAAAATAACAGAAGGCTGACACAGCATTGATTCAGAGAGAAGCGATCCCATTTCAGTTCGAGGAGCGGGGGCCTGTGACAGCGCGCGGTGTTAAGGTATCGACTTGCTGACTTGCGAATGGTTTAAACAGTTCGCACAGATCCTGAAGATAAATTGACCGTTCTTAGTCGGGTAGTCAGACGGGTCCACTCAATTCAAGTTGTCAGACTGGCCTGCAGCGGCGGATCTTCTGCGTCGGCAAGCGGTGTATTGAGCGGGTTAATATGCAGATTCTCAACAATGATGGCGTAGAGCGCAGGGATAACAAACAACGTCAGTAGCGTGGCCATCAGCAGACCGACGATCATCAGCCAGGCCATGCCAACCCACAACGGGCCGCCAGCTAATGCCAGGGGCAGCAGGCCTCCGACCGTAGTTGCGGTGGTCAGAAAGATCGGGAGCAGTCGCTGCTTGCCGGCTTCGGCCAGGCAGTCGCGGAACTCATCGCGAGTCAGACCGCCAATCGGACCTTGCCCATCGCTTTTTGCAGCACGGGACGCAATCTGAAAATCAGCGAACTCCATAAAGATAATCGCCGTATTCAGTACGATTCCAAACAGCGATAGAATTCCTAATTGCGGCATGAATCCCAGGGGATTGTCAGTCAGATACAGTCCCAGCAGCGCGCCAATCAGTGCCAAAGGCAGGGTGAAGATAATCATTATCGCTTTAGAAATACTGTTGAACTGTATCACCAGTAGTAGCAAGATAGCGATGAATGACATGCCAAAGGCTTTCAGCATCATCACGCTCGCCTGCATTGATTCTTCCAGCGCCCCGCCAATTTCAATTCGGAAGCCATTGGGAAGATTAGCCTCGATCCGTTGAAACTCCGGTGACGACATGACCCGGCTCACCACATCATTGCCGGACGCCCCCGGTTCCACCCGGGCACTGACCTCGATCGTTCGATTTAAATCGCGGCGTTCTATCACCGCAGGTTCCCAGCCATAGTCAAAGGAAGCAATCGCGCTAATGGGAACCTTGCCTTTCATCCCCTCGATAAAAGCGGATTCGATAGACGAGACCGATTTCCGACCTTCGGGAATCAGGCGGAAGTAGACGGGAACCGAATAGTCACCTTCTCGGAACATGGTCAGTTGCCGCCCCGAGTAATACGTATTCAACGTGGCGGCAATCTGAGAGTTCGTAACCCCGGCCAGATTCGCGAGGTCTTCATCCACGTTGACCTGCAATTGGTAACCATCGGCGCCCCAGGAATCATGTGTGTTCCAGGTATCATGCTGCTCACGAATCAGCTTTTTCATCTGATCGGCAACGTCGCGCAATTTCTGCATATCAGCAAAACCATCACCGGTAATCCGCAGCGCGACCGGCGCAGCCGGCGGCCCCAGCATCATCTCCATCGGCACAACACGAATACCGGGCAGCGGCGCAATACCCAATTCCGAATCCCCATTCAGTGCGACTTCCCGGACACGCTGCGCATAGTCATGAGTCAGCTTCGGATCAGAAGTACGAATGAGAATTTCCGCGTAATTCGCTTTCCGTGATTCCGGATTCCATGAAAGATACCAGCGCGAGCCCCCTCCCCCGACCAGGGTCCGCATGGCACGCAACCGTTCGACTTTTTTTCCGGATTCGTCGGTGATTGGACTTAATTTTTTGAGCAGCTCTTCCACCTGCAAAGCAGCCTGATTCGTCTGTTCAATGCCGACATTTTCGGGCAGCCAGACGCCGACAACAAACTGATCCCGTTCGCCTTGGGGAAAGAATTCACTACTCACGGGAAGCTTCAACGCCAGAAAAAACAACCCGACCGAAACCACCAGCGTAATAAATTTGTGCCGGATGGCCTGCTGCACCAGAGCCCCGTAGATATGATTGATGTAGTGTTTATTCTCCGATTTCCAGGAGAATTCGGCTGGTTTCTGTTTACGGAAAATAAAATTCTTAACCCAATAAAAGCTGCGGACCAGCGGCGCGTTGGGTTCGTCTTTGTTTACGGGCGGCCGGATAAACATAGCGGCAAGGATCACGCAGAACGTCATCGCCAGCACCCAGCTGACAGCCAGCATGACTGAAAGTGTGACCGGCAGACTGTAGATAAACTCGCGGTTGCCTCCCTCAAAGAAAATCACCATCGGCACGAATGACGCGATGGTGGTCAGGGTCCCGTTCAGCATGGGAGCCGCCAGCATCCGGGCACCACTGACGCTGGCTTCAATCGGTTTCATGCCTGCCATCTGATTGGTGCGAGACTGATCACAAATCTGCACCGCATTATCGACCAGCAGACCGAGGGAAATGATGATCGACGCCAGCGACATCTGCTCCAGCTGAACTCCGAACAGAGTAATAATACCAATCGAGACGAGAGTCACAAACGGGATGTTGGCGGCCATCACGGTCGCAGTCCGGAACCCGACGACCAGATACACCACGACAATCACGATCACCACCGCTTCGATGACGTTGATGACCACGGCATGAATCCGGGCATTGACGCTTTCCGACTGATCGGAAATCGGAACCAGCCCCAAGTCGGGGGGAAGTTCATAGGTTACGTTCTGAAGTTCATGCAAGCGGTTTTTCGCTGCGCCACAAATATCGATGATGTTTGAGCCGGACTTCATGGTAACCCCCACGATGACCGCTGACTGCGATGTTTCCGGATCAGAATAGCGGCAGATCAGTGAAGCGGGGTCCTGGTAAGCCCGCCTGACGTTCAGACCGAGGTCGTTCAGATAAACCTGGTTGGCGCCTTTATCGCTGCTGGCCATGTCGGCCACAATCGTGTTGATTTCATTCACACCATCCAGTTTCCCACCCGGTTTGACGTAAAAACGACCATCGCCCGTATCAAGTAACCCGCCCGCTTCAATAATATTCCGGGCGGAAATCAGATCTTCAAGGTCTGAAGTTGTCAGCCGCAACTTGGACCAGGTGCCCACGTCCGTTTCGATGTAGATCGCTTCTTCACGTACACCGAAGCGTTGAACTTTGGCGACGCCATCCAACAATCGCAGCGCATCGCGCACCTGTTCCGAAAAGAGATCCAGATCACGGTCGCTATAGACATGCGCAGGGTTAATCTCCGTTTCGCCGGGCAGAGGAGTTTGGTAAATCGCAAACAGAATGACGCTGGTATCTCCAAAATCGTCAGTGACAATCGGCGTGATGTCATCTTCAGGCATCTCTACATTTCGCACCCGCGCACGAACCTGATCCCAGACCTGATCGACGCGGGAGGGAGAAACATTGTCATACAAGTCGACAAAAATCGTCGATAGACCGTTGATGGAAGTGGACCGCAAAACGTCAACTTCTTCAATGCCATCCAGAACCTCTTCCAGTGGGTCAGTGATCAACTCTTCTACTTTTTCGGCAGAAACCCCAGCCCAGCGTGTTGTGACCACGCAGGTCATAATCGTGAACTCAGGGTCTTCGCGGCGAGGCATGGTCTGAAAGGAGATAATCCCCCAGATGACCAGCAATGAAACAACGGTGAAGACAATCGTACGGTAGCGGATAGCGAACTCTGGCAGTAAATTCATCGAATGACCTCCGGCTGCCTTACTATTGTGACCGGTTCTCCCTCGCTCAAAAAGGGCATGCCTTCCAGAACGACCTGTGCGTGTTCTGGTAAGGAGAACCCGGGAGCCGGTCTGATCTGACGCAGCAGCGTATCCTGTGAAGAGGCGAAACTCTTGTCCGACAGGATGACTTCGATCTCGCGGGCAATCGTCTGAGCCTCCGAGTCCTGTTCAATGATAAAAATGGAAGTCTTACCGGAATGATGTCGGACTGCTTTCATCGGCACATAAAGACCCGGTTTTCCTTCTTCATTCTGCAGACTGACACGTACGGTATCTCCAGGTCTGAGCAGCCAGCTAGATTCGTCCAACAGAATATGTGTGCCGTCCCACTGATCCGGTTTCCCTTGACTGACCGTTAATTCGCCAGCCACCAAATCGTTCTCCGGATCAATATTCTCTCCTTTCTGAACGGTCACCGGCACGAAATTCCAGTTTCCCAGAAAGGGGATTCGCATGTTTCCCGGCGTGATGCGAATCTTTTCCACGTTCAACACCCGACTTGACTCGTGCGAGACATCACTCGCCCGGCGGTTGGTAATCTTCCAGAGAAAGGCACCTTCCGCATCGTGGCGGATTGCATTCTCCTCCGTCATCAACATGTTTCCCCCCTGCACGATTGGGGCGAAATTCAGTGGCCAGATATCTTTGGTGCGGGCGATCCGTTCGGACTGGTATTCAGCAGGGATCTTGAGTTGTGTCTTCCGGTTTCTGACCAGTAATGTCACAGTAAATGTTCTGGTCTCCGCGTCTGCGTTCGGATCGGTCATGTAGACATAACCTTCGAGTTTGGTTCCCTGATCATTTCTGCCACCTGCGTAGAGCCGCACGGTATCGCCCCGTCTGAAGTTCCGGGACATGCTGGCGGAAAGTTCCAGCTCCACCTTGATTGGGTCCATAATCTGAATGGTGAGCGCCGGGTCTCCCGCGTCCAGGTAACTACCGGGGACCGCCTCCACATGAGCTACTTGCCCCCGAAAGGATGAGTACAGAACCGTGTCGCGTAAATTCCGCTCTGCTTCTGCCAACTGAAAGCGGGCTTTTTCAATTTCCGCTTCCTGCGAACGGAGTTCGGCCTTTCTGGTTTTGAGTTCCGCTTCAATATTCGCCACTCCGGCATTCGCGGTCAGCACTTCCGCCATCGCCCGATCATATTCGGAACGGGTGGCTACTTTTTTGTTGACCAGACTGATGGTCCGTTTTGAATCAGCTTCAGCCAGTTGCTGCTCTGCTTTTGCAGAAGCCAGGCGGGCGGGGATGCCTTCAGCAATTTCTACGTCCATCGCTTTTTTTCGCTGAATGGCCACATCCATGGCAGCCCGGGCCAAGTCGACCGCAATTCGGTATTGTTCATCGTGCAACCGCGCCAGAATCGTTCCAGGCACCAGAACTTTGCCATTCTGCTGATCGACAACGCGCCCCTCGATTTCGGTTTCTGGTTCCAGTAGACGTGCGACGCGCCCTGATATTTCAAAACCAATTTTTTCGGTCTTCCAGGCGCCCACCGATCCGGTCATCAGGGACTGGGATGCCGGCGTCGTCTGATGCAGTAACAAAACGGTGACGGGCCGCGGTGCTTTCGGTTTTCGTTCGTTTTGACTGGATGATTCACAGGCTGTTGATAAGATAGCAACAGCCACTAGCAGAACTGATCGGGAGACGTTCATGGTTTCCGTGATCGCAAAAGGTATTTTAAAACAATCGCAAGTAAACTACACTGAGCAGTGTATCTTTATCTTAATGTAAGTAAACCGCAAAGTGTACTTTTTATGAAGCAACCATCGGGAAACAAAACCAGACTGACCGACCGGAAACGGGCCGCGATTATCGAAGCCGCTGTTTCAGAGCTAAAATGCAACGGTTATGATAACACCAGTATGGACCGGATAGCAGAAGTCGCATCTGTTTCCAAGAGAACGGTTTACAATCATTTTCCCAGCAAGGAAGAATTGTTTGTCGCCATTGTTTCTGAACTAATGTCTCGATGCCAGATGCTGGAAGAATTCGACTTTGATCCACAAAAATCGATTGCAACTCAACTGACCGCGATTGGCAAGACCGCCGTCGAACTGATGTCATCCACGGAATTTCAGGATCTGGCACGCGTCACGCTTTCTCGATTTCTGCAGTCGCCCGAAATCGCCAGCGAAATGATGATGGAATCGACGCAGATCGAAGCGGGGTTGATTCTCTGGTTCGAAGCAGTTCACAAAGCAGGTCAGTTACGCGTGCCTGATTCGAAACTCGCTGCAAAGCAGTTTCTCGGTCTCATTCAATCCTTTGCCTTTTGGCCACCACTGATCGGTAGAGAACCTCTGTTAACAACACAGCAAAAGAAGACGGTCGTGAAATCGACGGTGAGTATGTTCCTGGATCACTATGGACCGTAGTATCGCGATTCAGACCACTGTGTTCGGTTCGAATTTGTCTCCCTCAACTCTCACGATTGGAACCAGCCGACGGTGCCACACGGCAGCTGTTTCGTATCGAAAATGATCGGGTCGGCGCTAACCGCCGGTAGGGAAAATAGAACCATTCACACAACAGCGGCTAGCGCCGTACCGCTCAGAATAATGGCTGACACTACGGACATCCCTATGGAATTGGGCCCCAGATTTTGACCAGCAGTGCGAACATCGTCGGGTCGTGCGCCTGGAGTTCTGCGCGGACAAACGGATAGAAATCGTTCACACCGAAGTAGGCTTCAGTCGATTCGGCAAAATATTCTTTGTGATTGTTCAAGCCGTAGTGCCGTACTTTTTTGCCCGTATGTACCAACACACTTTCATAAATGCCTTTTTCTTTCGCGGCGTTGAACGTTGCAACAATGTCGGCCTGATCGAAGCTCAACACTTGATCGTGATACGCGTGCGCCAGTTCGTGCAGCACAACGTACGGATGCTTGGCCCACATGTTCCGGGCCAACAGTTGTTCGGCGATCGGAATATGCACGTGCTTTGCCAGACGCGGATCATGCCCGTGCGCAATCAACCAGCCTTTGTCAGGATGGTATTGCATATTGCCCAGTTTCGAGTTCTTGAGCTCAACCCAGATCCGTAGTTTCTGCAGGTCAGCAATACGTTCTTCCGAAACAATATACTTGACCCGCTGCAGGTGATTCGCCAAGGCTGCTAACGCTTTTTTTCCCGTCTCCGCATGTTCTTGTGAGAGTAACAACGGATCGACGGCCACGGTCCAACCTTCGATTTGTTGCTCGACGGGATCATAAAATTGAGGTGATTCTTCCGCCTGCAGGCGACTGGAAGATATTACGACCACACAGAACAGAATTGTTAAAACAAGCAGTGATTCCAGCCGATGATTCAACATGTTGATCCTATGTCATTGAGAGAAGGTGTCGTGTGAGGTTCTATGTTAATGGCTCGAGCCGAAAATAGAAATGATTATTTCAGATCTGGGTGAGCAGTCGGGAAAGATCTCCTCTGGCATTTGTGAATCGCTCGTATAGAATAGAAGGGAAGTAATCGCTTATCACATTGTTTGATCCATCTCGATGACCCATGAATACGAAATCACAATCAGCTTGGAAACGTTGGCTACCGTGGCTGGTCCCCTTACCACGCAGGATGTTTGATAAACCACTAACCGGGAAACAAATGCTCGTTTATTATCTCTGGCGGATGTTCGCATTTTATGCACTCCTGCTGATTCTGTTGATGCTTGTACAACGCTGGCTCATCTATCAACCCACGCGGGTCACCTCTTTATCCGTCGATCAGGCCAATGCTCCCTTCGGTGTGATACATGAGATTTCCACCAAAACGGAAGACGGTCTCGATCTCAAAGGCTGGCATTTTCTGGCAGGGCAAGTCGCCTGTAATGATCGTGCTGGCTGTGACGCGGAACTGGCGAAAGCACAACCGGTAGTGATTCTGTTCCACGGTAACGGCGGAAACCGTCTGCACCGCATCGAAACCTGTCGACTGTTGGCCAGTCTCAACCTGCATGTGTTCGCCTTCGATTATCGCGGCTATGCCGAGAACCCGGGTAGCCCCAGCCAGGCCGGTTTGCTCAACGACGCCCGCGCCTTCTGGAAGTACGCGGTCCGCGATCGCAAAGTAAACCCGGATCGGATTATTCTGATGGGCGAATCGCTGGGAGGCGGCGTCGCGACGTTACTCGCCAGCGAACTCTGCCAACAGAACACGCCACCCGCGGGACTGATGCTGCGTTCCACGTTTAGCTCGATGGTCGATGCCGCCTCGTTTCATTATCCCTGGATCCCCGTTTCCTGGTTGCTCTGGGACCAGTACCCCAGCCAGTCCGTAATTTCCGATGTGGTCTGTCCGTTGCTTGTAATTCATGGCACGAAAGACCAGATCGTCCCCTATGTGCTAGGCAAAAAACTGTTCGACGCCGCTTCGCCCGCCTCCGCGACCGGCATTCCCAAACAGATGATCTCAATCGAGCAGGGCAGCCACAACGGTTTGATCTACGAAGCACGAGGCAAACTGACGCAAGCGTACGCTCAGTTTACCAGGCAGCTTTTCCCGTAAGAATCTGCTATTTGTCTTCCGACCGTTTACTGCGAAAATCGCTGGGGGTCTCCCCCGTCAACTTGCGAAACGTGCGTGTAAAATAAGCGGGCGAAGAAAATCCCAGCTTGCGACTGATCTGATCAATGGTCATCGAAGGATTACAGAGCATCCGTTTTGACTGCCAGATTTTGATCTCATTAAAATAGGCCATGATGCCGCATCCGTATGTTTTCCGGAACGCGGTCTTCGCCTGTGTCGGACTCACGTGCAGCTCCTGCGCAACCTGTGGGATCGTCAAGCGATCATTCACCCGATTCAACAAGAGACGGCGAATCTGTAGCGCGATGTCATCTTCTGTATTTGCGGTGACTGCAGGCGACAAGTGCTCCAGCACCTGCGACAGAAAGACCAGTAAGCTGCTGGTAACGTCCAGCTTCCGGTGTGGATGTTCGGCAATTAACATATCCGCCATCCGCCAGAACGCATGCTGCAGATCAGGGTTCCCTACAGAACTGATGGTGTGCACGCCAGTCACCAGCGTTTCCAGTTCCCGACACGCTTCCACCATTCCTGAGTCTTCCGGCCACTCTCCCAGCCGTTCCGGATCAATCAGAAAGGCGATCGTTGAAGCGGTATGCGGACCCTCGTTCATCCAGTGATGGTCCACGCCCGATCCGATCATACAGAAATCGCCTGCGTCGAGCAGCTGTCTGCCATCGGGAGTTAACATCGTGAGTGGTCCCTGCAAACTCCCATGCATGGCGATCACAGCATGATTGTGCTTCTGCGTCGTCGTGCCCGGCGGAAAATGTCCAGACGTAAACCGCGCAAAGGGCCCCGGGGTCGGATGGTAATAGGCCAGATAACTCCAACTCTGCTTCAGAGAAGCCAGACGCTGGGGCCGTGTGGAGGGGAGATAATAAGAGAGATCCGTTTTCTCCGCATCCGGACTGATTTCACGTTGATGAATCGAGGGTTGCAATCTGTCTGACCCGTTGACGGAAGCTTGATGACGCATGTGTGCACAACTTCGATTAATAGTTCTTAATTCTGCGAACCTGTCGCGATCCCTGAGTTGGTTTTCACTGCCATTACAGCGTCTATCACATCAGTTCAGCGAACCTGTTTTGTCAGATTTCAGAGCACGACTGATTATAGCGTACCCAAGAGGGTCCTCGACAGTCTCAATGATCACATCTCAACAAAACGAGTCTGATATCATCATAAACATCTATTACGAATGAAAATAGAATGTGTACTCCCACAAGCCTCTGGAATGTCCGATTGTGAAATCTTTCGGTCTAAAAAGACATATCACATCTTCGATTACTGAGTAGAGTGGGAAAGAGCAACTCTGGAATTTCACACTGGCACTCAAATTAGCCAAACGGTTTTTCCTGAACCTGTCAGCGGATTCCAGTCTGCTGCCTATCAGAACCTGAGACACTTCCGGAAACCAAACCGTTCATTCGTTTCCAGAGGTTTCCGCGAAACACGTTATTTTAATAACGCGCTCGATCATGACGTGAGAGTCCATTTTTTTTAAACCATTCGATAGTTTAATAAATTTTAGAAAAGGATGAGGTCACGTGAAACGAAAAGCATTTACCTTGATCGAATTACTGGTGGTGATTGCCATCATCGCAATTCTAATCGCCTTGCTGCTTCCCGCTGTGCAGCAGGCGCGCGAGGCCGCGCGGCGAAGTACCTGTAAAAATAATCTCAAACAGCTGGGCCTGGCGTTTCATAACTATCATGATGTCTTCGGTACTTTTCCGATTGGCGCCCAATCTCCCATCTATCAGGCCAACTGGCGTGTCTCGATTCTGCCTTACCTCGACCAGGCACCTCTGTATAATCAATTAACTCAAACTCCCGCTAACGGTCGCGGTTACAATACCTACAACGGCTGGACCGGCGACGGTGGATACGGCACTGGTGCTGGCTCCAATGAAGTCTTGAACAACGCAATGGTGCCTTCTTACAAATGCTCGTCCAGCCCTTTGAGCGCGTTCTTTGCTGGTACAGCAAATGGCATTTCTCCCGGTCAGGATAGAGGGGATGTTGGCATGACGATGGACTATGTCGGAATCGCCGGTGCTTACACCGCTGCGGCTCCCTTCGATACCAACGCAGTCGACAACACTTACTACGGAGCCATGGCTCAAAACGGGATGCTGCAGATCAGCAAATCCAGCAAAATGCGCGACTGCACCGATGGGACTTCCAACACCATCATGGTCGGCGAAGACTCTGGCTCAATCGCCGGAGTGGACTACCGCAAGAATTTATCTGGCGGCTGGTCCGGGCATCGCGGCGTCTCTACCAGCGGCGGTTCCGGCTATGGGGGCGGCGGTGTCGTCACCATCCGTTATTCTCCTAATCCGAAAACCAAACCCGCTTATACCGGCGCCGGATTTAATAACGGACCACTGACTTCGTTTCATACCGGCGGCGTGCATATCCTGCTGGGTGATGGAGCCGTTCGTTTCCTTTCAGACAACATCGACTTCAATACCCTCCTGGCACTGGGTGCATTGAACGATGGTAAAGTGCTCGGCGAATTTTAACGATTTTTGCAGTAGCTTCGGCACGCACCTGTCGCGACTTTCACAGGTGTGTGTGTCACTAAATTCCGGAATACACCTCATGATTACGACACCGATACACTACGGCCGACAGCAATGGCTCCGATTGGGAACTGTGGTCTGTCTGACCTGCCTGCTGTCAGGCTGCGGCGAAACTCAGGCGGAATCCAAGCCTATGGGTACCGTGACCGGCTCCGTTTCGCTCAAGGGAAATCCGCTCACCGACTGCCGCGTCAATTTTATCTCCGAGCAGGTGGGGGCCGGCGCGGGAGGCGATTTGCAGTCAGACGGTTCCTTTACCCTTGATGGCCCTGTTCCCGCTGGCAACTACAGCGTATTTATCTCGCTTCCCGAAAATTTCACTCCTGCCCAGGCTCAAGCCAAATCGGGCCTGTCGAATGTGCCGAAAAAATACCTCAGCCAGTCCACGACCGACTTAAAAGCGGATCTCAAGGAGGGAGAAAACAACGTAAGCTTCGACTTAAAGTAATCCCTAAACTTCCGGTCACGTTCAGAGTTTCATTACCACCATTTTTTTCGAAAGAACAGGTGTTGAAACGTCTGTGGCTCGGTTAAACTAATTAGAAGCTCCGTTTGTATCATCCCGTTTGAATTGACACCCCGGTTCCTCACTTTTCAACCAGACTCAGAAAACCTGACACCATGAATCATTTCTTCTCACACGCGCACGCCAAACAATCACAAAACGCGATCCGAATCAGCTGCGCAATGCTGCTGGTCGCACTCATCAGTTTGATGTCACCCCTGATCGCTGCTGCAGGAGAGCTCCTGGCCGGCGCCGCTAAGGTGGATATCTCGAATCGTAATGTGCCAGTGAATGATCCACTGTATGTGAAAGCTCTGGTCATCAAAGAGGGCCACACAACCGCCATCATTGTCACCGTCGATGCGGTCGCCATCGGCGAGATCGGTTCCATCACCAACGAATATCTGGGCAACGTCCGAGCACAAATTGAAAAAGATCTGCAGATCAAGCCGAAAAACATCATGGTCAATGCCAGCCACTGTCACGGCAGCGTATGTAAAGACGTCGAACAGCGGACCATACAAGCGATCAAAGCCGCCGCCAAAAACCTGGTTCCCGTGAACGTCGGCGTCGGCACCGGACACGAAGACCGCGTGATGGAAAACCGTCGCCTGTTCCTTAAAAATGGTAAAGAAGCCGACGTGCGACATGCATACTCGCTGCCACCGGATGAAGAAGTTGCCAAAATCGGCCCCATCGATCCGGAGATCGGCATCCTGAAGCTCGAAAAAAAGAACGGTGAAACGCTGGCGGTTGTCTACAACTTCGCCGTCCATCCCATTCAGGGCGTCCCCAGTAAAGGCAGTACCGCCGACATGAGCGGCTTCGCCTCGCAGGTTATTGAGGACAATCTGAGTGACGGTGCGATTGCTCTCTTCGTGCAAGGTTGTGGCGGCGATATCAATCCGGCGCAGTACAAAGACGTCGATAACCCCCGCGACGCCGAGACGCTGGGTAACCTGCTCGGCCTCAGTACACTCAAGGCACTCAAAAAAATCAAATGCACTGATGCCGGCTCCCTCAAGGTCATGAATGAAACACTGGCGGTGCCCCGTTCCAACAATGAAACCCGGATCGCATCACTTAAGGTGGAACAGGAAAAGCTATTGAACTCACTGCAGGGAACCAGTCTGAACCTGAAGACATTCCTGCCACTTATTGTGAAGTACAAACTCTATGAAGACTATCCGTCGTACTATTCGCACCGCTATCTGCTGGAACAGAAACTGGGCCGTGACGGCTTACAGAAGCTCGACGCAGAGAACCGTGCAAACATGGAACGCTATATCAACAACGTCTACAGGATGGAGCAAATGACGCGGAATAAAGCGAATCTCAGGCTCATGACCAAGCACCAGACCCGCAATCAGGCCGCCGGCAAAACGCTCGATGTAGAAGTGTTCGGCATTAAGGTTGGCGACTTCCGCATGATCACGTTCCCCGCAGAACTGACCGTCAACATCGGCTTGAACATCAAGAAAAAGTCGCCGTTCGAAAACACGTTCGTCGCCGGCTACACCAACGGCTACAACTACTACGCCCCCACCGCCGATCAGCTCAAAAATGTCGGCGGTGCCCAGGAAGACAGCGACTGCATGCTGGCCCCCGAATGGCAGGCTATCTTCGAAACCAAAGCACAAGAAATGATCAAAGCGCTGAAGTAATTTGAATCAAAATACGGATGCCGGGTGGTACCGGATGCAATCCGGTATTGCCGCAGGCAACAGGAAACTGGCAGAGTTCTGTCGCGAATGTTTTAAATTGCAACAACGCCTGGAATCATAGGGGCCACCCTGTGTGGTTGCCCGTGCTATTGGATTGTTCGCGTATTGATTTTTGAATGGTTCACTCACTCCCATCCACCTGCGAGATAGAAGTAAACGCAACCAGGCGGGCGGACACATAGGTCCCGCCCCTACGAATTAATTTCGCTGTGACAGAATTATTTCGAACGGTTTCTCCATCATTAATTTTGTGAGCGGAATGGCGCGAACCACCGTTTTAAACCGGCTACCCTCAATCCAATAAACGGCGGCTGGCGCCGTGCCGCTCACTTTGTTTCAGGCAGACATATAGATTCCACGACTCTGGAACAATCTATCAGCGTTTTCCGTTCACTGTTGGCCAGCCAACTGTGCCACACGGCCGGTTCTCTTGGCGTCTGATTTCGAACCTACTTCTTCTTAATCGTCAACCACAGGTGAGGTAGTTCGAGATCTGGTTTGGGGCGGGCGGTGTTGCGTTTGGGGCTTATGCCTTTAATGACGGCGGTTGCGGTGTGCTGCTTTGATTTGTCTTTCACACTCGTTCCCTGAATTACCAGCGGGCCTTGAAAGGCGACGTCCTTGTTGGCTTCCAGCTTCAACTTGACCGACTTGCCCCCTTTATCCTTGACCTTCGAAACGACCGGGGCACAAGTCGCCCCTTCCGGCAGACCAATCAGACTGACTTCGATATCGTCGTTGAAACGAGGACTCTGTCGGTTGATCGTCACGTCGATCTCCAGCGGCTTGTCGCCAGCTGTTAGCGTGTATTGTTCATTGGCTGCCTGCAGAGAGAAATCAGATTCAGTGGGCAGGATCGACATTAGATACACATAACGAAAGCCGCCGTGCTGAAAACGATCGGTCACATCCAGACGATATTCGCCATCGGCGGGGATCGTATAATCTAGCCGAGCGTCGAAATCATTCCGCTTCGGATCGTCGATCTCTTTGAGCAGTTTTCCTTTCGCATCGAAGAGTTTCATATGCGTATCCAACGGATAACCCAGCATGTGGGAATCGACTTTGAACGAAAGTTTTTCGCCTTTCTTTGCGGTGAAGCGATAGACGTCGATCTCTTCCGGCTCCGCAATTTTTCCCGTGACTGTCGTCGGCAGCGTCAACGCTTGCCCTTTTTCCTCTTGTGTCGCTTTCGTTTCCAGTACCACTGGAGTGGTACTCATAGGAATCGTCAACCAGTTCCCCAGTTGAGGCGCACTGAGCAGGGCACTCTCATTCGAATCGGCAACGAACGGTAATAGTGTCTTTAGATTATCAGGCAGATTCCACCCTTCCAATGCCACTGGTTTCGCGGTTGAGGGATGCCAAGCCAGAGGCAGACTGTGATCGACAAACGGCCCTGTCGTCAGTGTGAGCCGATAAATGTAAGAACCAGCGCCGGCAAAACGAATCGAGCTGTTGGCATCGGCGGGAAAGGCGAACGTTCTGATATAGTATGTCCCATCGGCGGGAGCGGTAAACACAATCCGCGGATCGTACCAGAGTGTGTCATCGATCTGCGAGAGAACCGTGCCGCGGTGATTGAGAATTTGCAGCACGCCATCCATGGGAGATCCCAGTTGTTCGTTGGCGACCTGCGAGGCAATCAGAGTCTGCCCCTTTTTTAGTGAAACCTGATACGTGTCAACATCACCACTTTTGGCAAGCACGCCGTTGATGGTTGCACTGGGTAACTCAACCTTCTGGGCGTCTGATAATTTTTCGTTGGGTTCGACTTCGGCCTGTTCGGTCAGCGTGCCAACCAGGAAGGGACGAATTCCAGAGGCCCCTTCGGCGTTATGAAACCGCAGCCAGTAGAGCCCCGGTTTAGTGGCGGGATCGATATGTATCGAAAACTGCTTCTCTTTGCCTTTGGCGGGTTTGGCCGGGATCTCGACTTTCAACCCGGGAGCCGATGTCCAGACGGAAACCGGCTGCGTTCCCAGGGTCTTGTCGACGCTGACGTCCACCTTCTGACCAACCTGTCCCCCGGCGGGACTCAGATAATTCACGCTGGGCGGTGCCGCACTGGTTGTTGCAGACAGATCGAAGACAACTGAGAATGCGAGAACAGCGGGCAGAATCTGGGCGGTGGAAAACATCGGCAAAATCATTCTCAGTCGGAGTGCAGTCAGTCTAAGCAAACAATTCCGGAATGGGTGTCGGATCGCTGACCAGATGCGAAGGACGACCTTCCGGCGTATACATGACTTTGTCGGGATCGATGCCCATTTTAGTATAAATGGTCGAGACAAAGTTTTCAGGGGAGAGTACGCGTTCCACCGCGGAGTAACCGGCTTTGTCGGTTGCTCCGAGTGCCAGTCCGCCGGGAGTTCCACCGCCGGCCATCAAAACAGACATCGCGTTCGACCAGTGATCACGACCGCCGCCCGGATTGATTTTCGGAGTCCGCCCGAATTCACCCAGCGCCAGCACCATCGTCGTATCCAACTGACCGCGTTCATCCAGGTCTTCGATCAACGTGGCAATCGTATTTTCAAAAGCAGGCATCCGGGTATTAAAGGATTTGAACAAGCTGCCGTGATTATCCCAGCCCCCTTCATACAGGGTGATGAATGGCACACCCGCTTCGGACAGACGACGGGCAAGCAGGGCTCGTTGACCGAACGAAGTCCGACCGTATTTGTCGCGGAGTGCGTCCGATTCTCGGTCTATTTCAAATGCCTTTTGAGCGTCAGTAGACGCAACCAGGCTATAGCCCTGTTCGTAATATTCATCCAGGTTCAATACCGGATCGCCAGCGACTTTGTCTTTAATGCGTTTCAGCTGATCGACCTGTTCACGTAATTCGCGGCGACTTTCATAACGCCCATCGGTTAACCCGCTGGGCAAAGCCAGATCGCGAACGCGGAAACTCTTCGAATTTGGGTTATCGGAAACAACAAAGGGTGCATACTTCGCACCCAGGAAGTTCGGACCGCCGGAACGCGACATGCTGGGCATCGAGAAATACGCGGGCAGATTATTGGTCGTCGGTTTCTGATGCGCGACAACAGACCCCATGCTAGGATGAAAACTGACGAACGCACCACAGCCCACAGGAATTCGTGGTGGGGCACCGGTCATCATGTAATGGTTGCCCGCACCGTGGTTGCCTTGGTTATGACGAATCGAACGGATCACCGAACATTTATCGAAGATCGAAGCCAACCGCGTCATATTCTGAGAAAATTGAACGCCGGGAACTTTGGTCGGGATCGGGTTGAATTCACCACGAATTTCTACCGGTGCATCTGGCTTGGGATCAAACGTTTCGTAATGCGACGGTCCGCCATCCATCCAAATCAGAATCACACTCTTAGCGGTCGCTTTCGGATTTGGCGATGCTGTTCCTTTCGCTCTGGCTCGCAATCTTAACAGGTCAACCATGCCCAGGCCGGTCATGGCGCCCAGCCCCAGCTGCAAGCAACTCCGTCGAGTCATTCCATCGCAATTTTTTGAAACGTTCATCATTTCTGATCCTGTTACTTTTTCGTTTAAAACAACCGCCGTTTTGAGGGTAGGGGACTTCAGTTCTTGAAAAGGTACTCGGGAGTATTGAGCAGCGCCCACATCAGGTCTTCAGTCGCCTGCTGTCGCTTCGCGCCTTCCTTTTCAAACAGGGAGCGTCCCAGTCGTTGTTCTTCCATGGTCGGATACCGTGAATAAGCTGTCAGATAAATTTCTTCTACAATCTGATCGGGCGTCATCTTACTTTTCGCCCATTTCGCACTATTACCATTTGATGACTGAATGCGAGAATACATATCGCGCGAATTCATCATGTGCAACACCTGCACGACTGTTGTATCGGCGGTCCGTTCGCAAGGCGGTGCCTGATTTGGATCGGGCCGCCCAAAGGAATCCAGGAAGTCCGATTTCACACGGTGCGTCCAAATTTGTTTCGCAGTCGAATCAGCGGGCATCGCCGAGAACGTTTCTGATACACCGATCAATTCGCTGACGCTGTCCACCAGCACTTCGGCACGTAAACGTTGACGATAAAACCGCGAGTAATTTCGCGTGTCACCCACATTCGTTTCGTTGGGCAGCGCGCTTAAGCTGTAAACGTGCGACGTTACAATCGTTTTGATATATTGTTTCATATCAAATTTCTGATCCCGGAAGTGTTTCCCCAGCGCTTTGATCAGCGGCCCATTCGTGGGAGGATTGCTTTCCCGGAAATCATCAATCGGCTCTACAATACCGCGTCCCATCAGATCGGCCCAGATTCGATTGGCACTCACTTCCGCAAAGAAGTGATTCTGAGGTGAAATAATCCAGTCCGCCAGAATATCGCGGGGGTCCTGATTCGGTTTGATTTCGGGTACTTCACCAAACAGAGGTCGTGGCTCAAGTACTTCGTTGGTCAGCGGGTGTTTCACGCTGCCGGAATTCGCCGTAAAGACCATTTCCTCTGAGCCCGAGATCGGCGCTGAAATCCCGCGGCCTTTGCGACCAATTTTCGCGAAGTAAGCAGCAAAGCTGTAGAAATCATCCTGTCCCCAGACTTCGGAAGGATGATGATGACACTGAGCACAACTCAAGCGAATTCCCAGGAAGAGTTGGCTGACGATCGTTGTGAGTTCTTCGGGTTTTCGACGATCGCGGAACATGGTGACCGCACCGTTGTGCCATGTCCCGCCTTTGGCCGTTAGTAATTCTCGCGCGAACTGATCGAGGGGCTTGTTCTGGTGAAATGATTGCCGAATCCAGGCATCATAATTCAACACGGTCTTGATACCCACATGATATGGATTAGGACGCAAGAGATCGGCCCATTTATTGGCCCAGTGATCACCGTACTCCGGTTGTTCCAGTAGATAGTCCACCAGGCGTTCGCGTTTGTTGGGGGAGGGATCCTGCAGATACGCGCGGGCTTCTTCAGCCGTCGGTGTGCGACCGATAATATCGATTGAGACACGACGCAGATAAGTCGCGTCATCGACCGGTTCAGAAGGTTTCAGCCCATATTTCTGAAGTTTATCCCATGCCAGTCCGTCAATAAAATTGTTGCGAGGCAGCTTGGTATAATATAGATCGGGAACAGAATTATCAGAGGGGACCGTCACACTCAGAGACGCAAAGTTTCCCATATAGCGGGCCATGATTGAGGCTTCGCCCATCAGGGAGCCTGCGGTCACGAGACCTTGTTCGTCCGCGGAAACATAGACGCTTTCGCTCGACATGAACTCTGCCAGATCGGTAACGTCACGAGTGGAACCGTCGCTGTAATGTGCGGTGACCACCATTTGCTGTTGCGTTTTGGGCTGCATGATCCGCTCGGTTGGATACGCCGAGATTTTCACCAGCTTCGGTGTCTCAGCGACGCTGCGTGTCGCACCTTCGGCGATCCATTGTTCCATGAGCCGATAGTAGGAACTGTTTTCCAACAGCTTCTTGCCTCCGCCATGCGGGACTTTTCCGGCCCCTTTGAGCAACACCAGACTTTGATCTGGCGCCAATGGAAACGCACGCCGTCCACGTGATTCTTTCGTCAGCGCGGCGTAATCGAATTCTGGATCGAAGGCAAACATCGATAATTGAAACCCACCCTGACCACGTTGCTTCCCGTGACAGGAACCGCCGTTACAGTGAAAGCGGGATAACATCGGATGCACGTCGCGCTCGAAATCGATCAAAGTCTGCTTGTCAAAGTCTTTCACTTCAACAGGTATTTTGATGTTCTGCGCGCCATCGGAAACAGTCACTGACGCCGATCCATTGGAAAGCGGCTGAATTACCCCTGTCTGATCGACACGAATCACCGTCGGTTGATCGGATTGAAATTTCACTATGCGAGTGAGATCAACGGTTTGTTTCTTATTTGTGTCGGAGACCAGCAACTGTTGCCGGGAACGCTTCCCGATTAACTGAACTTTTTCCGGGTAAACTGCCAGCGACGATTTCGGAGGCGCCTCGGCTGCTTGCGCAGAGACAGCGGAAAGCAGAATCAGACAAACAAGATACTGATAGACTAGAGATTTCATCTCGATGTTCTATCCCAAATTCAATAGGAAGGATACGCTGTGAGGTTCGGTGGTAGCAGTGCCAGGAGGAAAATGGGGAAGGAAGTAAAGGCAAGACACTCAAAAGCAAAACTGATCGTACTGACTTCTTAAGTCTTCACTTCTTATTAAGACTTCTCGGTGACTGCTTATATATATTGTCTCTTATATTCCCTATTCGTCAACTTTGTTTTAACAACTTTATTTATGAAACACGTCTTAGCATACCTTTCCTGAGTGGCAAAGACTACCCTTTATTCCAGAAACGAACCATGCGTCCACCATTTTGTGCGTCTCATAACGGTTGTCAGGGCGTATTCTGCAGTCGTTCCAGCTCAGACTTGACGTATTCGACCTTATCACTGATCGCATAATTTGCATTCCAGGCTTGGGGAAACAGAATTGCCTGCCCTCCATGCTTGCGGAATCGGTCCACATTTTTATGCTGGTCATCGATCAGGACCACGTCCGGTTTTGCCAGCAGATACTTTTGGGTCCCAATCATGAAATCCATGAACAAGGGTTGATCAAAGTGCTCTCTGAGCCATTCCACCTTGGCCGAAGCACAGGCGGCACTGCGACTCGGTGAGGTGCTGATGGTAAAGGGCGCTGTCTGTTTGATGAGCGTGAGCAACTCATTCAACCATGGATAAGGAGGAAACTCTTTCCAGAAGCGGCCGCCGATGGAATCGACGGGTTTCCAGAATTCATCCTTGGTCAAACCCAGCACGCCAGCGAAATTCGCATTTCCCTCGGGCCAGTTCTTGAGCAGATGCTCCTGACCATGCAACTCCAGAATTGCGCCCATGAAATCGGAGATGACGCCATCCATGTCCAATAAGATATGTCGCACAGCCATGCAGTTTTTTCACTCCGGGAAGACAGTTTGAAGATAAAACGGTATGATTACCTGTTGAGCATAGAATAAAATGAAATCAACGGCCAGAGTGGCAACACCCGAATTTGACGATGGACCAACACACCATGACAGACTGGATTCCACTGGGAGACGTTTCCGAAATTGCCCCCGGTGAGCGTAAATCATATACGATTAAGGGAATCGAAATCGCCGTATTTCACGTCGCGGACGCAGAACAGCCGGGCGCTTATTATGCGATTCAGGATTCCTGCCCGCATCAGGGCGCTTCGCTGATCGAAGGGGAGGGCGAAGGAACGGAAGTCGCCTGTCCGCTGCACGACTGGAGCTTCGATGTCGCGACAGGCGAATGTCACGACTTTCCGGAATTTCCTTTGACCCGCTACGAACTCAAACAGGAATCAGGAGTACTCCTGATCGATGCTTCCGCGTTTGAAGAACAAGGTCCTCCGCAAAATCTGTTTCTGGTACGTTATGGAGTCATGGGCTGGGTCGATCATTTCGCCGGTGAAGAAGAGGCCTCTTTTGCGCACCGTGATCGAATTATTTTAGAAACAAGTCGCGGCGAAGAGGTCGGCGAGATTCTCTCGTCCGTCGATCTGCTGGAACAAGCGGGAACCTCTGCCGGTTCTATTCTGCGTGAATTCACCCCGACAGACCAGGAGACACTTTCCCGTCAGGAAGATGTCACCGCGCGTGTTTTTCAAGATTGCCAGACCCTGATTCAAGAGCGGGGGATGCCAACGGAAATCATCGATTGCGAACAATTATTTGATCAGCAAACGGTTGTGCTGTATTATCTGGGAAGCAGGATGCCCGCACTGGAAATTCTTGCACAGGAACTGAATGCCAACTATGCCTGGCGCATTGTATTTCATCCCGTCGACGAAGCACCTGCCGCATCGGGCTGTTCCAGTGGCGGATGTGGCTGTGATTCAAAATGAGAACCTGCTTCTGACTTCGTCCTCACCACAACATTCCAACCACCCACTCCAACGGAATTCATCATGAGCCATTCGATCAACCGTCGTTCGTTTCTGGGGACCTCACTGGCCGCCACTGGTTTGGGAGCCGCCGCTGCTTCCTCACTCTCTGCTGCAGAAAAAAAAGAAGAAACGGAGTCTGCCGCCTCTCCGAAACCGATTCAGAATGAGAAAATTCTGCACGCACGAAAAGTGGCCCTCGATATTCTGAAACCGACGCCGAAGCAACTGGAGCACGGTCTGCAGCTCCATGCGGATTCACTGGTGTTCGACTCTTACGGCTTTGCACCACGGGCCGCGATCGATGGCGACAAAATGGCGGCTGCGATTAAAGCAAAAGCGTCTACCACGGAACTGCAGGACCTCAGAGAAGACATGTCGATGACCCGTTGTGCCACTGACCCGACGGAACAACGCGAGTTCAAAGAAGCCTTCGATGCGGCGGGTGTGACCTGCATCTTTCAGAACGCCGGCGAAGAAGGGCAGGATCCGCTGCGGCTGATTAAACGGCTGGCTCGATTCACTTTTACCACAGACATGCTTGCCGATTTTGTGCCCAAAGCGGTCACTCCCGATGATATTGTGCAGGCGAAAAAAGAGGGCCGCCACTGTTTATACCTGACTGGCAACGGCGTTCCTTTGACCCAGCAATGGGAAACAACAACCGACGAAATGAAATACATGCGGATCTTTTTCCAGCTGGGAATTCGGATGATGCATATGACTTACAACCGCCGCAATATGCTGGGCGATGGTTGTGCTGAGCCCGCGAATGCCGGCTTAAGTGACTTTGGCCGAACCGTGGTCGCCGAAATGAATCACCTGGGTATTATTCCAGACGTCGCGCACTCAGGCTGGCAGACCAGCTTGGAAACGGCGCAGGTTTCCGAAAAGCCGGTCGTCGCCAGTCATACCACGTGTGCCAGCCTGCATCACCACATTCGCAGCAAGCCCGACAATGTGATCAAAGCCATCGTCGATACCAACGGCTTGATCGGCATCTGTTGTATTCCCCGTTATCTGGGAGGCGATGGGAACATCAGCGTCTTATTGGATCACATTGATTATGTGGTAAAAAAATATGGCATCGATCATATCGCCATTGGAACCGACGTCTCCTATACCTCGCGCAATAGCGCACTCGAAAACAGAAAAGCGTCTGGTGCACCCCGTTCGCGAACTCCCTGGCGCAGCTTGTGGCCGGCAGACAACTTTCAGGAAACCCCTGAGATGCGAACCAGCGTTTCCTGGACAAACTGGCCTTTGTTTACCGTGGGCCTGGTTCAACGCGGCTACTCAGATGCGGACATTCAAAAAATCATCGGCGGCAATATGCTGCGAGTTTGTCAGCAGTCGACCTCCTGAATCGAACAGCAATTCTATTCCCTCTACGAGAGCTTGATTTTATGAGAGTGTTAATAACTGGTGCCGCCGGTTACGTTGGCCGTTATTTCGCGCAACACTGGCAAACCGAAGACGAATTGATTTTGGGAGACATCCACCCCAATCCCGATGATTCACGTTTTATTACTCTGGATATTACCGACCCGGTACAAACCCGCGCTGCCATGCAGGGCGTGGATGCTGTCATTCACCTTGCGAAACAGGCCGACGAAGGTCCGATGGAAGGGGATGAATTGAACGGGAAACGCTTCGACGTGAACTTGAAGGGGACGTTCAATTTACTCGAAGCGGCCCACGACGCCGGCGTGAAACGGTTTATTTTTACCAGCACGGTGATGACGGTTCTGGGATATCCTGCGCCACAGTGGATTGAATCCGATGCTCCGCCGCTGCCAGTCGGCTCGTATGCACTCACAAAACAATTGTGCGAAGTCATGTGTGCGCGTTATGCGCGTGAGTTTGGTATGTCCATCGTCTGCCTGCGAATTCCCAAGCCGATCGACCTCGAACATCCACTCTGGAAAACACATCCGCTCAGGCCACAATGGGTTCCCTTCCCCGACCTGATGCAGGCTTATCAGAAAGCACTGACGGCTGAGATAGAGGGCTGCGAGGTCATCACCATCGTGGGAGAAAGTTCAAAGCGGCGCTGGGACCTCAGTAAAGCGGAGAAGCTGCTGGGTTATCAGCCAACGATCCTGCCTGAAGAGCTGGGATTTGAAATGGGCAGCGAGGACCAACCGATCCCCGCTGAATCAAATTACGTCTGAATCAAGTCGTCGTTTTTGCACAGCTTGAATCAGACGCGTGATCAGGCTGCCCGTTTATTGCTCAACTCGACAATAAGGGAGTGCCTTTTCGAGTTTGGAGATTCCCTCTTCGGTAATTTCCGATCCATCGATATAAAGCGTTCCCAGATTTTTCATCTTTTTGAGCGAGGAAATTGCCTTATCACTCACATTCGAATTCCGCAGATTCATATCTACGATGCTCTCAAGGACCTTGAGTTCTGCTATCCCGTTATTACCAACCTGAGTGTCATTCAACTCCAGCCATTCCATATCTTTCATCTTGGTCAGATATTTCATACCGTCGTCCGTCACATTGGTATTGCGTAACCAGAGACGCTGCAAACGCGTGAGCCCTTTGATTTTCTTGAGCCCCTCGTCGGAAATATGGGTATCGCGAAGCAAGAGAACCCGCAGTTTTTTCAAACCTTTAATGTGTTCCAGACCTTCATCTGAAATCTGTGTTTCAGATAAACCCAATGTTTCCAGGCTTTTCAAGCCCGCAAGATGTGCCAGACCATCATCGGTAATTTCCATACCCGTCAGGAAAAGCTCTTTCAGGTTATCCAGGCCTTTGAGGTGTTTTAAACCAGCATCGGTGACCTTGGTACGTGACAGATTGAGGATTTCCAGATTGGTTAGTTTTTTGAATTCGCCAAGCCCCTCATCCGAGACCGGAATCCCATGCAGAGAAACTTCACGCAAGCTTTTCAATGGCTTGATGTGAACCATACCCTCGTCAGTGACTTTGGAGCCGGATAAATCCAGCTTCCGCAGTTTTGACAAACGTCCCAAATAGACCAATCCTGCATCGACTAGCTTCGAACCCGAAAATGAGACTTGAGCGATGTTGCCATTGTAGTCCATTTTCAAATTCGCACTGATCTCTTTCAGTGACTTGATATCCGTTTCCAGCGTTGATTCCGGGGGAACTTCTTCCTCTGAACCTGTGGCAGCTTTACTCATTTTTGATAGCCCATTTGGAATGAAATGTCTGACTCTGACGAAGGTCAATCTGTACAGTACACGATCTCGCCTTCGTTGCCTCTTCCAGAAAGGAGTAGCACGAACGCTATCCGCAAGTACACATTGCCCTGGTTTTATATCTACCGGCAATTATAATATACACATTAATCATGAAATTCGCATGTGAACGAACGATTTTTTTACTCGGGAAAACCGAACTTCCACCCATTCTGGGTTACTTTTTAGCCGGTTCAGACCAATTCAGGTTGCGCAGGATAAAGTCAAAGGTATCTTTCCCATTAATCGTATGTGGCCCATCGAAATATTCGATTTCCGTCCGGTCGCCGATCCCCATTTGGACATAAAACCGCCTCACTTTGGCGTATTCGGCTGCCACCCATTCGTCAGGTGCCACACCGTCATTGTGTCCGCGCTCAACCATGAAGGGGCGCGGGGCCATCAGATAAGACAGCTCTGCATAATTGGCAACATGCCCCATGTTCCATTCAAAGATTTCATATTCGCCATGAAACACGTAACTGTAGCGGTGGGCGCTGTCTGCATTTTTCCGAACCCATTCGTTGAAGTCACCCGAACAGATTGAAAAGACATACTGCTTAATAAACGGGGGCACACGCACGGCTGTCTTACCGCCATATGAAAGCCCGTAAAAACCGATCCGCTTCCCGTCGACAAATGGAAGTGAATCAAGCCAGGCCAGCGTGCTTTCGTGCTGGGGGATGATATAACTGTAAAGCGAACGCTGCATCGGATTGGATTTTCGCTGCAGTGTGCGAAACCGATCAAAGCCCCGATACGGATTCTGCGGGACATACACAATGAGTCCTTTTTTCACCAGTTCTGCACTAAAATTTTTGTAAGCGGCAAACAATCTGCCTTCTGCATTAATCGTGTCCATCGGCGTGCCTTCCAGACCATGCTGGCAGACGATCACGGGACGCTGTTCTCCGGGTTTGAGATCATTGGGAATCAGCAAGATCCCGCCAGCAACAATCTCGGGCATCACATCCAGCATGACTTCATAACCCTGATACTCTGCATGCTGAATCACTTTTCGTGTTTTAACATTCAATGGAACCGGCATGGCAGGCTGAGGGAGTCGGCCAATCAATTCATTATACACTTTTGTTCGCAGCGCATCGGAAGCCTGTTCCCACGATTCGACCGATTTATACTTACTCGGCTGCCATTCTTCATCCCGATAGCGGGCCGACTTATTAAGCACTTCCTGAGTGAATTCATTCATTTCATTAAATTGCTGCTCTTGTCGCGCCGCAGGATCAACGACCACACCATTGGCGACCGGCGTCAACACGACGGGCGGAAGTCGTTTTTTATTCATTTTGACTTTCAAGCCGAACAAAAACTGCTGGCGGGCTTGATCCGATCCTGCGGGCTCTGTGCCGTCACCTTTTAACACGAGTGACAGATTCTCTTTGAGTCCCAGTTTCTCGAAGACAGACGCTGCCCTGGCATATTCCGCGCGGACTGATGCGGGAGTTGCGATTTTAATTACTCCAGGTGCCGCAGACGCTCTGGTTCCCGGCTTCGGTTTCGAGGGCCCATCCACAACGGGTACAGAACAGGCTTCGATCACACAGGAGCGCGGCGCGATCATGCCGGCGATTTCCGCATCGCCGAACTCGGTAAGCTGGCTCCAGACATTCCGATAAATGGGCTCCTGCCAGACATCTTCCCGCTGTTGAAAATAGCCGGCGACCCACGTGGCTTTAATGCGGTAATCGGCGGCCCCGCTGAACAACGCCAGCAAGGCACCTTCACCCACCCCAACCACGCCGATCGGTAAAATACGACGCTCTTTTTTATCCAGACGCTCAAACTGATCGACGGCCGCCATCACTTTTTGTACTTCATAACCAATCACATGCCGCCCCATTTCAAACGCCATACGATAGATAAATTCGCGGTGCGGCTGATTGGTATAAAACACTTTTGGATGCCCGGAGAAATCAGACTCGCGACTCATCAAGGTGGGAATCACAACCTGGACTCCCGAAGCCGCCAGTTTCAGTGGAATCTGTGCTGATTTCGGAACGCCCGGCTGCAAACCGAGAAACATTTCCGGTGTCCAGCCAGCATCGGGTAAAGCCACCACGCGTGCTTTGATGTCGCCGGTCGGCTGTAACAAGAGCCCTGCTGCAGTCATGCCGTCTAATACCTGCCAGCGTACGACGTGCACTTTGAATTGCGGACACTCGGCAATCACGGACGTGTTTTCTGTCGTCGTTAATAATTCAAAGCCGGGGCCAGCAACGCGAGGATCAACGGCACCAATAATCGTTTTGAAACGCGCCCGGTTGTCTTTGATGCTTTCAATAAACGCAGCATGGCTGCTGAAAGCATAGTGCCATTTCTCTGGACGTAATTCCGGTGACTTCGCCAATGCGTTTAACGCATAACGATCGATGCCCGCCACCATATGTTCGTCGAGCGGCGCCGTCAGCTTGAGCGGCGCCGTCCCCGGCAGCTGTTCGGGGAACTCCAAAGCTTGCGCAAAAACTAAAGCAGGAAAACTAAGGAATAAAGCGACGACAAACAGGGGGAACGGGTATCGCATCATATGTTCCTGTGGGTGGGATTCAAAAGTGGGAGTGGGTTATGACTACGAACTCAAACAAGGCAGCCGACAGATGCTATTTGACTTTTTTACCGAACAGCAGAATCTCATCAAAATTACCGGTGTCATCGAATGAGCCAATTCCCACTCGTCCTGATAGAAACGTTTTGTCAGTCGCTGTCATGACCGGTTCTTGCATGTTATCAAAATAAATTTTGATCGAGCCTGTTTCCGTATCGCGGACGACACGTGCGTGATGCCATTCATCGTCCCAGTTCGTTCCGGGCGTGGTTTTTGTAGAAATTTTGGTGCGAGGCTTCCCGTTAACAATGAAAATCTGGTTGGCGTGATCATCCATTTTTTTACCGAAATGCACGTAGTAAAAATGGGCATCATCCTGATAGCCGAAAAACAGACATAAATCCCGATGGCCATAATCGGGAATCGTTGATTGCAGTTTGACATCGAAAAGGAAATCGCTGACGGAAATGTTTTTCAACAACGCACGATTATAAGGCGAGCGAACCGGCGGTTCGTATTTACTTCGCTTCGTAATCAAGCTGAATGCTTTGTTGTCTCCCTCCTCGATCATTTTCCAGGCTTTGGCGTCCGTTGGCTCCCAATGATTGGAATTCCCTGACTGAAAATTCTCATGAAACAGCAAAGGCAGTCCCTGCATGCTTTTGGGGAGCTGATCTTTTTTCAATGTTTTTAACGGCGCGGGGTCTTTGGCTTCGAGAGTACTGAGATCTGCAAAGGAAAACAGCATCAGTCCTGTCATCAGGCTGGCTGAGATAAATGAACGCAACATGGAATCGCTCCTGTCTGAATGGAAACCCGCAACCGCAGAATTTCGATACATTTCGAAATGCGTAGAAATTCAGGGATCACGGTATAAAATTCTGATCTTGTTTCAGAATCTATCAGACAGGATTTCGCCTTGATTTTCAAGCATCAGGCTGCTTGGGCGGCGGACCGGGACGTCTCAGAGGCCCTTGACCCGGTCTCCGGTCACGATTTGGCCGATCGCCGGGACCTCGAAATCCTTTGTTGGGGCGATCGTTTTTCTCTTTCGCACGTTCTTTATTGCCTCGTCCACCGGGGCCCTCGAAGCGCTGATCGATCCCCCGTAATAATTGCTGGGCAATCAAATTCTTAACTTCTTCTGACTGCTGTTTAATCTTTTTCTTGACTTCCGGCGGAAGATGTTGACTCAAATACGAATACTTCAGTTTTTCCTGCATTTCCTCTGGTGGGAGTTTCATCAGGTAATCTTTGTGTTTTGGATCCAGCGTCTCAAAATAGCGATGTAAATCTTCATCGGGAGGATTGATTTGAGCCAGTTCCTGTCTTACCGAACCGTATAACTGGTCCATCAACCCTTTTGCTAAAAAGATCGATATCTGCACGCGGCGCAGATCGGCGCGAAGCGCCTCGGCTCTGGGCCCCCGTTTTTCGCCCCGCTCAAAAATGGTATATTGATTGTCTTTCCAGACCTTGTGAATTTCATCAACCACTTCCGGACGTGGCCAGTCAGCTCCGTCAACATCATCCTGTTGTTTTTTTACATTGAGTGCTGCCTGTATTACGGCCAAAGATTGCGCCAACTCAGACATCTGTTTTTTGGGCCGGGGATACGTTACCGGACTCGGTATATTTTTTTCAATGATACCGATCACTTTGTTAAACAGTTCCGGTGTTGGACTTGTAATCCACAGCAGCCTCCTCTGGGGATCCTTAAAGATATCCACTCCCAGAATTTGTGAAATCTCACGAAAATGCCGACTGCCACGACGACGGCCTGGCCTTTGATGGGCCACACGGAATTTGCGAATCAACGCGATGCGTTCTTCTGGTGTTGCATTGCGCAGATCTTCCTGCTCCCAGGGAGAGAGTGTCTTCACCCAGTCGCAATACGATCGCATGACCCGATTCAATTCGGGCTTGCTGTGGGTCGCGCGATGAATCTCCCGGTAACGCTGCTTCTCTGCTTCTGACAGCTTCTGAAATTTTTCGTAATTGCGTTTTAATTGCGCGCGCTCGGCGGGCGACATCGCTTCAATCTTCTTGCGGTTAGCTGCCTCACGGTCTTCCTCCGGACCACTGGCGCCTAATAGAATCATCACACAAACAACCGTTCCCACCCCCACACCCATGGCGCGCAACAGCAGGGACCACAAAGCCGGTTCCTGGCTTGAGTCCTCTGCGGCTCTCTGAGATCGCCGCTGGTCAAGTTTATTGCTGCGCGGTTTCATTGAAGGTTCCTGATTGCTGCAATTCTTCTAGAAATTCCAGGCTTTGGACTTCCGAATAGGTGTCCAGGTTCTCGATAAATGATAACTCACTGAGCAAGGGTTCCGACTCTTCCGGCACCCACTGATTGGTGATTGCAAAACCGATATAAATCGAACAGGCCAGGCCAATCATCCAGCCACCGGCAATGGCAACTCTCCGAAGCTGCTGCTGTGATTTTTTACTCAACGAAAAACCAGAGCGATTCTGGTCTTCCGCGGCCTGTGCTTCCAGTTGGACCGATTTGATTGTGGAGAGCGTTTTATCGGTGAACTCGCTAGAGGCTTTGGTGATCGGTAGCTTGTCCAATAATTCCCAGGTTCGTTCCAGGGAATCGACGTGCGCACGCGTTTCCTCATCCCTCGAGAGAGATTGCTCAACCTCGATCGCTTCCTGATCACTCACCTCGCCATCAAGGTAGGCAACCAGCTTTTCTAGTTCCTGTTCTTTGATCTCTTTTTTCATTTTAGGATTCTACCGCGAATTCCTGTTTTGATTTAACCGTTAATATGCTTTTCCAACTGCACGCGCAAGTTTTCTCGTGCCCGAGACAATAATGATTTCACAGCCGCTTCAGACAGCTTCATGGCTGTCCCGATGTCGGCATAACTCATGCCTTCAAATTTGTGTAACAGAACCGCCATCTGCTGACGCTCGTTCAATGTTTCCATTGCTTCTCGTACAACCGCCTGGGTCTCTTTCAAACCGGCCTGACGGGTTGGCATCATCCCTGATTTTTCCATCAGCAACTGCTCTTCCGGCCTGACACCCAACGGGCCGGAATCCTGTGGATTGAGAGAGACCTCTCTGCGCCGGCCTTTATTGCGACGTGTATTGCTGGCCAGATTATTGGCAATCCGAAACAGCCAGGTGGAAAACTTGGCCTTCGGCTGATAGCTGTCCCGCGAGCGATAAATCCGCAAAAAGACTTCCTGCGCCAAATCCTCCGCTGCTTCCTGATTTCTCAGCAAATGGCAAAATATTCCGACAATCCGGTCCTGGTAATTAGCCACCAGCTCAGTGAACGCACCTTCATCGCCATCCTTGGCGCGCAGCATCAATTGCACGTCAGGATCACGTAAATAAGGTGAATTCAAAATTTCGGTAGTAGCCACGACTGACTTTTGACTCCCATCTCTCGGGGTAAGTGACCCGCCTGTACTAAACACGCAGCATAACAAAAAGTTTCTGTTCGAGTTTGTGAGAAACCCACTTTTTGTCTGTTTTCATGCAGGTTCGTACCCGTTATCGTCGCTAAACTTACATGTTAACACAAGTTGTCTTTGCCAGAAATTTATTCTACAACCGCTATCATGCCTGTAAATTTTTTAAGCAGGTAGTCCGCTGGTTTATCTCGGTTATGATAGTAGTTGTCAGCAGATCGCTCCGTTCGCTGTATTTTCTACTTCCCACCGATATGAGGGCCCTCTGAGGAAGTTCTATGACGCTGAATTCACTGCCTTTGAGTTATTGCACCAACGTGCATCCCGGTTTGACCGTCGCAGAGATCCTGCAGAAACTCGACGACTTTACGATCCCGATCCAACAACAGCTGGCAGCGCCACTGGCCGCCGGGCTCTGGTTGGCTGATCCCGTCATTCGTGAAATCCTCTCCACGCCGGAAGGACATCTGCGGTTTGCGGAAGAGATCCAGAAACGCGATCTGACTTGTTATACGTTGAATGCCTTTCCGTTCGGAAACTTTCACAGCGATCGCGTGAAGGAAAATGTCTATCTGCCTGACTGGTCCACGCCCGAACGCCTGGAGTACACCAAAGGTTGCGCCCGCGTTCTCGCCGCACTGTTACCGGAAGGAACGGAAGGCAGCATTTCCACAGTTCCGTTAGGCTTCAAACAGTTTGAGCACGCCGCCGATTTCAGCAATTCCTGCATTGATCAGTTGATTCAACTGGCACTGTTTCTCAAACAGCTGAAAGAGGAAACCGGCCGTACGATTCGACTGGCCATTGAGCCGGAGCCATTTTGTGTGATTGAATTTACACACGAACTGATCCTGTTCTTCGAACGGCTGTATGAACGCGCTGCGAAAAAACAGTTACTGGGAATTGTCAGAGAATATCTGGGAGCCTGCTACGATGTCTGTCATCAGGCCGTCGAGTTCGAAGACATTCCCGGTTCGATTCGACAGATCACCCACGCGGAAATTCGCATCAACAAAGTTCATATCTCCAATGCCATTGAACTGGACCAGCCTTGGGAGAATGAAGCCGGCCGCACTTTACTCGCCAACTACGCCGAGCCCCGCTATCTGCATCAGACGATTGGCAGCCTGGAAACGGGCGACCTGTATCGGATTGTCGATTTAACTCGCGAGTTCCTGCTGGACCCCGATCCCCGATTGAAAGATACCGATAAACTGCGGGTTCACTTCCATGTGCCGGTCGACGCCGAATCACTGGGCCCGTTGGGAACAACGCACAAAGAATTGAAGCAGGCACTGGCCACCGTCAAAGAACTCGACTACGCGCCGCATCTGGAAGTCGAAACCTACACTTGGGAAGTCTTGCCCGGCGATCAGAAGCCGACGCTAGTCGAAGGATTGACACGCGAATTACAGGCAGCGCGCACTCTCCTGAATACGCTTTAAGTCTCTGACAAAAGTAACCGACCATGCGAGAATTATTACGCGAACTGGAACAGGCAGTCCAACAGCAAAAACCGGTCTGTTATACCTGCCTCGTCGAAACCCGCGGTTCAACGCCACAAAAACCGGGAGCCGCAATGCTCATCTTTCCCGATGGCTCGCAGGCAGGCACACTCGGCGGGGGTTGTGTAGAAGCGGAAGTCAAACGTCGTGCCTTGAGACTCTTTGAATCGGACATATCGGAAATCATGACCTTCCAGCTCGACAGTGACTACGGCTGGGACGATGGCCTGATCTGCGGCGGTCGAATGAAAGTGCTCGTTGATCCCATCAAAAGCGAAGCGGATTTTGAGTACTACAAAAGTATGCAGCAACTGCTGGAAAGCGATCAAGGCTGTACCGAAGCAGTTGTAATCAACCCGGAAACAATAGACGGCGGAAGTGAGACAGACCGCTATCTGATTGATGCCAATTCGAAAGTTGTTGCCTGGCGTGGCCAGCAGGAACCGCCGTCACAATTGTGGGACGGGCTCAAGCCCATCAAAAACCGGCCGCGACCTTATGTAAATGCGGGCATCGCTTATCTGACGTTTCTGCAAACCTGTCAACTCGTGGTTGTTGGCTGTGGCCACATTGGTCAGAAAGTGGCAGGGCTGGCCAGTGATGTCGGTTTTGAAATCATTGCCGTCGATGACCGCCAGGAGTACTGCAATACCGAACGGTTCCCCGACGCGAAACAATTGATCGTGGGAAGTTTCGATGCGGTGCTGTCTGACCTGACCGTCAACAAAGATACGTTCATTATCATCGTGACGCGGGGACACAATCACGATGAAGAAGCGCTCGGGCATCTGGCTCAATCAGAGGCCCGCTATATCGGGATGATTGGCAGTAAGCGAAAAGTGAAATTGATCTTTGAAGATTTACTGCGCACGGGTACGCCACGCGAAGCGCTGGCGAAAGTTCATGCTCCCCTCGGATTCGACATCGGCTCGCAGACCGTTCCTGAAATTGCCTTAAGCATTGTCGCGGAACTCGTCGCCTATCGAAACCTGGATACACTTCCCGCCGGGTATCAACGCACCAGCCTGGTGGAAGAAATCAAAACGCCGCATCAGACCAGTTGACTCCGTCGGTTCGCTTCAGCGTCGTTTATTCGTCCCAGTCATCAGGATCTTCGTACTCCTGCTCTTCAGCCGAGCGAACTTCATCGGTTTTCGAATCACCGCGGCGAAAGACAGCGACGACGTCTTCAATGGGGACCACGAACAGCACATTGTCCGGCTCGAAATCGACGGGAATGGCTTCGCTGGGATTGAACAGCACCTTATCGTATTTCTTGATCGGAAAGTCATCATCCCGCTCGATTTGCACGCTGATTTCGACAACGCGGCCGGTGATGGTCGGAATTTCCGCTTTATCGGGAAGAACAATCCCCCCCTTTGTCGTCTGCCGACTTTCGTCTTTACGAATGAGAATCCTCATTCCCAGAGGTTCAACCCAGTCAGACACCCAAATCTCCCAATCTTATGACATTGATACTCAAAAACGACAGAAATAACACAAGTGATAAAAATAACGCATCAGATGTGCTAAGTACAATCATAGGCCATGCCCCTTGCGAAAAGAACCCCGAATTCTTAACCCTGGGGCGATTGGCAAAGTGGCGGGTCCGATAATTCGCTTTTTTCACTTTACGCGACATTCACAAAACCGGGATCTCAGGCGTTCCCCTCAGTCTGAATTTTCTGCTATTTCCCATAGATCATCAGCATATTTTTCATGGCTGCTTAATCTTCCAGAGTTGATAAAGTAGAATGTTCATCTATAAAGGTAAATAAGTACTTACAACATTTAGCGGATCACTGGCTGGTCCCCCCATTCATTCTTCAGGAGAGAACCATGGACAAGCAAACAATCATTGACAAACTGAATGAAGATCTGGCGAATGAACTCTCAGCCATCATTCAATATACCACGTATGCTGCCAAAGCAACGGGCCCTTATCGGCCACAGCTGACACAGTTTTTCCTGGCAGAAGTGCCCGACGAACAAATGCACGCTCAATTTTTGGCCAATAAAATCGTGGCATTAGGCGGCGAACCAACCACCGTTCCCTCAAAAGTCACTGCAGCACATAGCAACCGGGAAATGCTGGAAGCGATCCTTGCTGCCGAGAAAGCTGCGACCGCTGGTTACACGACACGTGCCAAAGAAGCAGAAGCGTTTGGCGACAAAGCGCTGGCCGTCCAACTGGAAGACATGATCCGCGACGAAAGCGGCCATGCCGAAGAAGTCGAACGCATTCTTTGCGACTGGCCTTTATAAGCAACACACGATATCTCATAGTACGGGCAGCCCTATGTAGGCTGCCCCTACTATGATCTGATTCGTTATCATCTTCTGAAATCGGCCGCGTTCTCTGACAGTTTCCTGTTGTCTGCGCCAATCCCGAATGGCATTCGAGACCACCCCGTCAGATCGTTTTCGTGTGGTTTCGTGATTTTCGTGGTAGTAATATTTCTTCTAGTTAATATCTTCGTGTGGCACTGTTGGCTTGCCAACAGTGCATGGGAAAACGCATTCTCATACAGGGCAACACCACAAAAAATGGGTGGGATCGAACGCAATTCGATCCGAGCGCGTGAGCAGAATGTTGATCGAAAAACAAACGGAATTGTCTCTCACAAGGAGACAGATTCGTAGGGGCGGGTCCATGTGCCCGCCCGCTTGGCGATGTCCGATCCCAAATTATTCTTGGAACGGAACCAGAGAAAAACTCCGAACGACACCACACAAACCACATCGATACAGCGGGTGGACACGTGGGTCCACCCCTACTTTTCTCATCACATAAACGTCTCAAAACAGTAACTAGTTCGTCAACGTTCCAAAAAAGAACGGCATCAACTGGTGCCCTTTGGGAAGCAGCAGGTTACTCACGCTGGCCGTGACTTCATCGTAGCTATTTGCGTGATCGGGGCGGACATTGCTGCCGCAGATCCCGAACGGCACATAACCGTGACTGTGCGTTTTGGTTCTGAGGAATGTGGGATGGTCGGGGCAAACCAGAATCCGATAGTCGCCTTGCTTTTTCAGGTAATCATGCACCGGGCCGACGACATGCTCGTCGATGTTTTCCAGGGCTTTGATTTTTTCCTCGACTTCGCCTTCATGAGAGGCTTCGTCAGTCGCTTCAACATGCACGACCACAAAGTCAGACTGCTTTAACGTCTCAATCGCCGCGCGACCTTTGGCGGCGTAATCGGTATCGGTGTACCCGGTGGCTCCTTCGACTTCGATCACATCCCAGCCCAGCAATTTTCCCAGTCCTCGCAATAAATCGACGGCAGTGATCACCGCACCCGTTTTGCCAAACTGATCCTGAAACGGCTTGAGTGCCGGCCGACTCCCTTGTCCCCATAACCAGATCTGAGTCGCCGGCGGTTGACCATCGGCCCGTTTCTGATTTTTCGCCGACTTCGCAAACAGCTTCTTGCTACGTTCCATCAGGTCGAGCAACAATTCACTCCCGTCCCCCGCAGGAAGATCGTGCTCAATCGATTGATCAGTTAAATCGTGGGGAGGCGTCGTAGAAGTTCCCTTATCAAACGGGTGGTCGTCGGCATCTTTGGCCCGATAGATCAATAGATTCCGATAGCTGACTCCCTGATGGAATTCCCATTGGGGATTACCAGCGGTCGCTTCCTGCAGCAGACCGATTAATTCCTCGCCCACATCGTTAGGAAGTTGCGACGCGGTAAAGCTGGCCATGTTGCCGTCAGTGATCGTCACGAAATTACAACGAATCGCCCAGTCGTGCGGCCCCAGTTCGATTCCCTGTGCGGCTGCTTCGAGCGGCGCACGACCTGTATGAAATACTAATGGATCGTATCCAAACAGACTCATCGTTCCCACATCACTGCCAGACGGCATCGAAGCGGGCACGGTATCGGTTCGGCCGAGAATCCCCTCGGAAACAATGGCATCCATCCGGGGTACGCGAGCGGCCTGCAACGGGGTCTTCCCCCCCAATGCGTCCTGCGGTTCATCCGCACAACCATCTGGAATTACGAGCACATATTTCATCTTTGGGATACTAACTCTCAAGCAGGATCATAAAATCGGAGAATAAAGAACCATTTTGTCCTCAATATCCTGAATTGACCAGCTTCCTGCAAGGAACCCGCCTCATGAAATTACGACACAACCCGTTTCAGGAAGCACGCTCCTGAAAATGGGTGAAAAGAGGCCGCCTATTGTGGTTCCGGGTCAGCTTCCACAAAATCTTTGGGCAGCGGCATTTCCGCCGTAATCACGTTCCAGGACTCACCCATTTCACGAAATTGATTGAAATTTTTCGGCTTGTAAGAAAACTCCAGTTCCGGCGTCTTCATTTTCGCCGAGCCTTTTTCAAAACAGGAATGCATGGCGGCATCCAGGGCCCCCGTCATCAACAAGGTCCGCTCACAGGGATACGGTTCTTCCTTGTGGACAAACAAATGTTGAATCGCATGCGAGAAGGCACGGAATAAATTGCGGTTCCCCCACGGGCCGGGGAAGAACGTCGTTGCTTTCGGCTTCGCTTCCCCTTTGACCTGACAGGCAAAATTCCAGCGCACGCCATTCGAACCAATTTTGAGCATCGTCGCCCGGAACCCATCTTTGTATTCCAGCAGAATGCCGTGTGGCTCTGATTTGCCTTCCTCACCGATCTGATCAAACAAACCACGTTTGCTGTCCCCCAGTTCGGCCTGCATAGCGGCTTCCGCCAGCTTCATCGACCAGCGACCTTCTTTACCGGCTTTGATCAGATCATCGCCTTTCAAAAACTGGACGGACGAAATGCCGGTCTCGCCCCCTTTGCGAAATTCGACCATCGACTGCAACACTTCCAGACCGTGAATGTCATAGCGTTCAATCGGTCCGCCGTGAATGGAGACGGCGTCTTCCAGTTCCGTGCCCTCGGGAATTTCCAGAGGAATCGTACGTTGTGCCAGCGGAACCGAACTGCCGACCATCATCGGGAACTCATACTTCCGCGAGGTATCATACATCTCCCGCGCCCAGTCCCAGCGATAGGAATAATGCTTGTCGCTAAACAGAGGCACGAAGCGGTTCGACTGTTTCATAACGTCCACGATCTCATCAAAAAACCGTTTACGGGGATACTTGGTCTGACCGAATTTCGTATCGGGATAATCGCCGTGCTCACCAATCGACAGCACGGCGTCGACGGCCAGTTCATCGCCACCCACGCAGAGCGCTTCGCGGATCGTTTTATAAATCGGAATGTCAAATTTTTTCGCGACGCCGCGAGAGAGATCACGGTCGGTAAACTGATCGCCATAAAACGACAGCACATCACACTGCGGCTGCTGAATCTTGCCATTAAACAGATACGGCCCCAGGAAGGGATGCATAATATGATACGCGTGCGAGCAGTAAAAGAACTGCGTATAGACGGCAGCGACTTGCGGCCGTTTCGTTTCAGCGGCAGCGAGCCCCGGCTGCAGCCAGTTCAAACCAGCGGTCCCCGCCATCGCAGCGGCTCCCAGTTTCAAAACATCACGGCGAGACAGTGAACCAGATAATTGCGGTTGGCGAAAAGCATCCGTCATGGGGCTGACTCCTGTGGTGGGATAAAACAAGGCGAGACTCTGCCTCTATCGTATCAAATCATCTGCATCTCTCCACCCGATTTTGGGGTTAGTGGGGGATTTCTTGCAGAATTTTGGGAGATGAAGAATTTGGAATCAATCGCTATTTTCGAATTTTGTGAAATCCTATGCGTACTAGCGATCAACAATCTTCAGATACTTTTTTCTTCCATGGAACATCTTTGATCGCAGACTGAATTAAGTCTACATCTAGACCGCGACAGATAATCTTTCCTTGATAACCAGAGGTTGCAAGAATTGCTTGAGAAAGTATTCCGTTAACCTGATACCACAAATCAATACGCTCATTCGACCCGTTATTACGAGATAGTAATTTTTCTACTTTTTTTGGCATACCATGAACAAGTGCATTCCTTACATCTACGAGAACGCAAATTAAATCATCTAGATTAAATTCTCTAGCATAAGCTATTAATTCACTGCACTTTGTCGGTACATCTGATGGGATGGAATAAAGCGATAGAAGTAAGCGTATTTTATCCGACGCTGGTAACGCCTTGAATCCATTAACACTACACAGCTTTCGCTGTTCAACAACCTCAAACCACGCTAAAGACTCTAGTGCCGCCTGTTGTAATACAATCGAACCCTCAATTAATCCAGCACCAAGCTCTGCTTCTATATACCAACCAATTCCAGTCGTTAATACTTCGTACTTCTTTGGCTCATTGTGAGCCCTGAATATACTGTGAAACAGCTCCTCGAAAGTTCCCATCACCATCTCATAATACCAAGAAAATCCCGATCGATTCATACTCGATTTTGTCACTCTTGGAAAAACTCGATTCAGTTTATCTGCATCTGAAGATGCCCATGGACCAACTAAGCCAACCCAATGCCCACACATAAATGAAAGTGTTTTATGTAAAATTGATCCAATCAAATCAATTTCTGGTCTAGAACTGACCTTTTCAAAACTAACCTCGATAATGTGCGAAAATACAAAAGGAGATCGACACGTTTTATTCTTATCTTCTATCTGATCAATAATAATCTCTAAGCCATCAACTTTTGTTTCGGTTCTCCCCTTGTAGACAGAATCGCTTCCATCAATTCTATTTCCAAATAAGTTTGGACCATTGATTACCAAATACTTTATCGAATTGATGGGAGGGTCAGGCTCAACATGCTCGCCCAAGTGGCCTGAAAAAGATTTCATATTGTTAGTATTTGTTACATTGACTGTCATTGGCCCAACTGGTTGCCCACAAGACAGTTCATATTCTCCAAACTTCTCGTTATTAAACAGACTTTCGAAGATCTGAGATGCTTCAGGTTCTTCGTCGCTTTCGAACTCAAATAAGACTTTTGGTTTTGGAGCAAATTCAAAAATAATTTTTCCACTACCACTTTTAGTGTTTCCATCTTTCGATAAAGTTGTTTTTCCAGACCAAAATTCAATCAACCCGGTTTCTTCATCGATCTCACAAGGAAGTGTGAGCCTCTCTGCCAACTTTTTGTCTTCCTGGATCGGTAAAGAATCATTCACAATTAAAGCTCTTTTCTTCAAAAACCCCAGCAAGCGTAAAAGCGGGGCAGACAACAAATTGAGACTTCCGTTCACAGCCTCATCTGCATTCTAGCTGATTTAAACTGTTCTGCCACAGCTTTTGTTGGCCGCTGACTGAGTTTGAGAGATCGCGTTTTTCTAGCCTGTAATTAAACGGCAGCTAGCGTTTTGCCGCTCAGGGGGTAAAAGTCGGATCACCCTGTTAGCTGCATTCGGTATTCGCGGGGGTTCATCTCGTAGATTTTTCGGAAGGCGCGGTTGAAGGCGGAGAGAGAGTTGAAGCCGCTGTTGAGGGCGATTTCCGTGATGCTATGTTGGCGATTGTGCAGCATCGCTGCGGCCGCCTGTACGCGGCTTTTCATCAGATACCGTTGCGGCGTCATTCCCATTTGTGTGGCGAAGTGCGATTGGAGACTGCGGACACTCAAGTCGCATGCGGCGGCGAGTTCCGTAACTGTCAGTGGTTCATGAAAGTTTCGTGCCACCAGATTCAGTGCCGGTGCAATCCGTGACAGGCCGGTTGCATCGGGCGTTGTCTGTGTGGCAGTCTCGCGACGCGGTACGCTGCGGTGGAGTTCGTTGATCAGCAGTAAGAGGAGCGAGCGCAGGTTGCTGTTGCGATATGCGTCCTCGCGCTTCGCTTCGGCGATCAACATCTGCATCAGGTCATGCAGCAACGAGTTCCCGTCGTTCGGAATGACGTTCACGAACGGTTCGCCACAGAAGCGTTCGGATTCCCAGACAAATTCGAACGCCGAATGAGGGGCCAGCAAACGAATCGGGTCGAGAAAAAACCAGACCCACTGGCTGGTCGTGCCCGGCGTACTGTGACAGCGATGATATTCGTGAGCCGTAATGACCGTCATGTCGCCGGCGTGAAACGGCAGGATCTTGTTGCCGACATAGAACGTGCCTGAACCCGCGGTGCAGTAGCCGAGTTCCAGCCCGTCATGCACGTGCAACTGAGTCACCGGCGTATCGTCGCGATGGCCATCCAGGTGCACGTTCAACGGAAACTCAGGATTCAGATTCAGTCGAGAGATACCCGGCTGAAGATCAGAACTCTGCGCATTGGGTTCACTACTTTGCGTTTTCAGACGAGATTGAACCATAATGCGTAGCATATACTGCCAACGCAGAACTCGCAACAACACACGTTGAACCAATTATTGGACACAGGAACCATGCTTTCTCAATTGAAACTCGTCGACGCCACTCTCCACCGCACGGAAACGCAGACGCGAATGCCCTTTCGTTTTGGGATCGCGGTGATGACTGCCGCCCCGCATGTGTTCCTGCAGTGTCGCTACGAAATTGATGGCACGGTCGTCACCGGCATCGCCGCGGACGGGCTGCTGCCTAAGTGGTTTGATAAGTCGCCTGAGAAAGAGGCTGCGCAGGAGATCGATGAAATGCTGCTCGTCATTCGGCGGGCCGTCGGGTTTGCGCGGGAGGTCTCGGCGGCGGCGGCGTTTGAATTCTGGCAGCAGGTGTATCAGGCTCAGGTGAAATGGGCCGCGGAAGAGGGGTTTCCGTCGCTGCTCGCGCAGTTTGGCGTTAGTATGGTCGAGCGGACGTTGCTCGATGCACTGGCGCGGGCCGAGCATTGTTCGCTGGCGACACTGCTGCGGGAGAATCGCGTCGGCCTCGACCTGGCGGCCATTCACCCCGAACTGGCGGGGCACACGCCGAACGAGTTTCTGCCGGAACAACCTCTGGCAAAAATCATCGCCCGCCATACGGTCGGGCTCTCCGATCCGTTGACGGCGGCTGACCTGACGTCCGAGAACCGCATCGACGATGGGCTGCCGCAAACACTGGAAGACTGCATTCGTTTCTACGGACTGTATCACTTCAAGTTGAAAGTGCAGGGGGATGTCGAAGGTGATCTGGAACGACTGCGCTCGGTCACGCAGGTCGTCACACAGCAATGCGGCACCAACTACGCATTCACTCTGGACGGCAACGAGCAGTATCGTGCGTTCCCCCGCTTCGTCGAACTGTGGGATCGTATTCAGGCCGACGCGTCGCTGAAATCCTTCTTTGAAAAACTGATCTTCATCGAGCAGCCCCTGTATCGTGACGTGGCCCTTGATCCCTCGATCGCAAATATTTCCGACTGGGAAAACAGCCCCCCCGTGATCATTGATGAATCGGACGCGGAGCTCAGCGCGCTGGCGCAGGCGCTCGAACTGGGTTACGCGGGCACGAGCCACAAGAATTGCAAAGGCATCATGAAAGCGGCCGCCCATCGCTGTCTGATCAACCATCGCAACGCAATAGAAAACACGAGCCGCTATCAGATGAGCGGCGAAGACCTGGTGAATATCGGCCCGGTCGCGTTACTGCAAGATCTGGCGGCTCAAGCGGCGCTGGGCAATACGTCGATCGAACGCAACGGCCACCATTACTATCGCGGTCTATCCGCGTTTCCAAAGGAGTTCAGTCAGTCCATGCTGCAACAGCACGGCGACTTGTACACAGCAATGGACGACGGCTTCGCACGCGTCAACATCACCGGCGGCGAACTGGACCTGACGTCCATCAACGCCGCCCCGTTTGGGGTTGGTGTGGAAATCCCAACGGATGCATTTGAGAAGTTGTCGCTCTGATCAATCGAAGGAGTGATTCACAAGGTCGGACTCGTTTCAATTCGTAGGGTGCGGACCCATGTGTCCGCCCGCCGGGCGACGTGCGATCCCAATTCAGACTTCAAATGGAACCGGAGAAATACTCTGTATGACAACACACAAGCCACGTCGATACCGCGGGTAGACACATGGGTCTACCCCTAACTACAAAGTGAGGCACGGCGCCAGGCGCCGGTTGTGTGTTGGGGAAGCTGGTTCAAAAACGGTGGCTCGCGCCATTCCGCTCACAAAAACCAGTATGCAGAAAACGTTCGAAGTTGTTCTGTTGTAGCGAAACCAATTCGTAGGGTGCGGACCCATGTGTCCGCCCGCCGGGCGACGTGTGATTCCAATTCAGACTTCAAATGGAACCGGAGAAATACTCTGTATGACAACACACAAGCCACGTCGATACCAGGGGTAGACACATGGGTCTACCCCTACATTACCAAACCGGATCGGACGGGTGAGACAACGGTGTCTCGCTATTTTTCTACCACGAAAATCTCGAAAGACAGTGGGATCGGTTTCATTTTTCGTGCTTTTCGTGGCTTTCGTGGTAGTAAAGAATCATCATTGAGCGAGGAAATCACTGATCAGCCCAGCAAAGACGAATTGACAACAGACTCAGTGGTGCGGATAATTATGACAGAAACATCTGAATTCAGGTTGTTTGATTTTTAAGGAAGTCATCCATGGCCAAGCCGCCAGTTGATGCAGACCCGGAAAAATTTATCATCGGACGAGGGCACTACAATAACCTTCGGCTCGCGCGTCCGTATCACGACGAGCACGTCTTCCGCATCGATCCCGAGCCCATGCCAGTGTGGAACATCGTTATTCTTAACCTGGTATTCGTCGCCTTCTTCTCCGGTTTTCTGTGGGCAGTTCATCACTATAGGCACGACGAAACAGGTCTCTGGCTCATTTACGGCGCGGTGATTGGCATCGGCCTTTTGACCTGCGTTCTGTTTACTGTGATTGGCTATCGCTCGTTTGACAAAGCGAACCGTTTGGGCCCTTGGCTCATCTATCACAAGCAAAGCGGCGAGGTTGAACTGCCGCGCGAAGGAGAGAAATTCGACCGCAGCGAGATCGTGCACTTGCAATACATCACAACGAAGTTGCTGTGGTGGGGCGGCGTGCTGAACAACGAACGCTATTCGGAAATCAACCTGGTCACCAGCCGCGATGGCATCCGAACACGATGGCCGTTGCTAAAATCCGGTTTCAACGTCAAGGCGTTCGAATGGCTGCTCAAGCCGCTTCAGGAACAGACGAACCTGCCGGTCGTGCGCGTGCAGGATGAGTGGTGGGGATGGAATGTCACAGAAACCCCCTACGGCGAAACAGACCGCAAGCAGTCAGCCACACCCATAAATCATCCTCGCGGTTAAACGGCGGCTAGTGCCGTGCCGCTCAGGGGTAGGGGACGTGTAGAAGGTTTGAGCTGGTTTCCTGGATGGGATGTCTGATGCTGGCGGGTGGAGACATGGGTTCGCTGCTCTTTACTGCAACACGGATGGGAAGAGTTTCTCTGTCTCGATCGCGCACCGTCTGACAAGCCGAGCGGTGGCACACGCGAGTCTGATCCGATGTTTGGAACCGTATTCAAAATGGTATCTCATCAGGACTCATTTCTACCACGTAAATTTCGAAATCACACGAAGCAGGGCGGGATGTTATTTGGATAATCAGCGCCCGTTTCAGTCTGTCGCTGTCGTTTTCTCAAACTGCCATTCGTCCTGAGGGGCGATGAGTTGCCAGCATGGTTTTCCCTGGAGCCATTTGCGGGCGTCCTGATTCTGTCGCAGGTAGGTATCCCAGAAAGCCGTCGTGACTCCCAGGATCACGGGATGATGCTGGGGATTGCGGCGGGGCACTCCCAGGCGCTGTCTGCCATCTGAAAATGCGGAGTGCTGCGCATCGAACAGAACCAGTTCATATTTATCGATGGTATCAGGCAGCCCCTGATAGACTTTGCGGCGATCTTCCACTGTGGTGTCCTTGATGGGAGACGTATCTTTGGTGCCGGTCAACAACATCCAGGGAATGGAGACCTGACCAAACGACTGTTCCGGATTTGACCTTCCCTGACTGCTGGGGCTGAACATGACGGCTGCCTTGATGCGGGGATCGGTAAATTTCTTGCCTACGAGTCGCCAAGACTGCCCGCTGACTCCCTGTGTCGTAACCGCACCAAAGGAATGGCCCGACATCCCGATGTGTTTCAGGTCAAACCGTTGATGGAAACGATGTTTCGCGTCGGCATTCCAGTTAGTGAGCTGATCCAGAACGGTTGAGACATCCTGATAACGGTCGATGGTATTTTGCAGCGTTGTCGCGCCCTTTAATGCTTTGAGCCGCTCGCGCGCGGATACGTCTTTCCAGACCGTTTCATCGCTGCCGTGATGCTGCAGATACACCACGACATAACCGCGGGCTGCCCAGTGTTCTCCCAAGTACTGAGAGCCGTTGCGTGATCCCCCTAGTCCATGACTGAATAAAACCACGGGCGCCGCCTGTGTTTGCGCAGGCAAATAGATCCGCAGGGGAATGTCGCGCTGGCGGCCCGAATCTTGAATGGTGATGTCGACCGGTTTTTGTAGACGGCTTTTCTTTTTTTCCAGCGGGTTATACTTTTCTGCGTGTGCGGAACTGGTTTCTGAAATCAGAACACAGACGCTCAACATCAGACAGAGTGGCAGATACTTCATGAATTGAACCTTAACAACGGATGAAAGATGTCTGAGAATAGTGATCTAACACCACTTCCCGGAGCAGGTTCTGGTGATAATAAAGTGATTGAGGCCTTTTTCTGTGATCGGAAAAGGGACCCGTTTTGTCTGTTTCTTTCCTGCTCATTCAATCAGCTTCACCCTTTTCATCTCTGAGAAGCAAAGGCCATTTTATAGAATTGGTGTTGTTACCTTGTGGTGAAGAAACGGCAGCTAGCGCTTTGCCGCTCAGGGTAGGAACTGTTTAGAAGAAACTGGACGGCTTTTGATTTAGGTAGCTATTATCTGCGGGCAGGCATATAGACCTGTCCCGACTCTCTTTCACAGGTAGCATGATGATTTTGGTTAACGGCGTGGAGGAGTCAAGGGGAAGCGATGAATTGGTACTTTGAACGTCAATTGAACATGCAACGAAGTTCTCTGAACTATGAACGAACGGCAGTGAAGTGGCTTCGAAGCCCAATGATAACAGGGGAGCGGGCGAGCAGTGGTTTTGAAAATCGAGCTGAAGCCAGTGGGTTTTATCGTGCTGATTTACTCAGAGGTTCCGGAATTTCAGCTGAACCAGTAGTGGTCTCGCGCGCGACGCTGAAGAGACTACAGTTTTCAGAACGGCGCGATGGTGTCAAGCTCATTTTTTTCACGATGAGCAGTTCCGATTTTTTAGTATGTTGATAGGCTCTGGCCGGCGGACACAGGGGGCCGAACCCCACGCGGAAGTGGGATGAGTTACGAGGAAGGCCATCGGCAGAATGAGAATTTTGTGTCCTGGTGGAAGTATTGTACTCGAAATAAAAAACGATGCAGAGCTTGAAATCTGCTCTGCATCGTTGATATTAAGATTTTGTTGTGTCTCAGGATTTACTGCATCTTTTTGCAGATGGCTTCTGCCATTTCCTGAGTTCCGACGGCGGTCGGATCGTTGCGATCGTCTTTCAGATCGTACGTCACGTCTTTGCCTTCAGCAATCACATCAGCGACGGCCTGATCCAACTTGGCGGCTGCTTCGTGTTCGCCGAGGTAGTCCAGCATCATTTTACCGGACAGAATCAGGGCGACTGGATTCACTTTATTCTGTCCCTTGTATTTGGGAGCAGAACCGTGAGTCGCTTCGAAGATGGCCGACTCGGGACCGATGTTAGATCCGGGCGCTACACCGAGACCACCGACCAGACCAGCACAGAGGTCACTCAGGATGTCGCCATACAGGTTGGAGGTCACGAGCACGTCATACAGTTCTGGCTTCTGAACCAACTGCATGCACATGTTGTCGATCAGGCGCTCATTGTATTCAATGCTGCCGCCACAATCGGTGGCGATGCTTGCCAACTTCGCATCAGGGGCGACGCCTTCGGCGAGCTCGTCCCATTCGAATTTCGCACCATAGGCTTTGGCGACGGCACGGGTTTCGTCGTACCACAGGCCGTCTGTAAACTTCATGATGTTCGCTTTACAGATCGATGTGACCGTTTTGCGATTGTTGTCGACCGCGTATTTAAACGCGTAGTTGCTGATATCGCGGGTTCCCTGATACGACATAGGCTTGATGCTGATGCCGGTCTCGTCGAGGGGTGTGTTGATTTTTTTACCGGTCGCGAATTCGTTGATCTTTTCGATCAAGGCCGCGGTATTCTTTTCGCCAGCCTGGAATTCGACGCCAGCGTAGAGGTCTTCGGTATTTTCACGAACGACAACCAGATCGACGTTGGATTCGGAGAAGTAGGTACGAACTCCCTTGTAAGTTTTACAGGGTCGAATGCAGGCAAACAGGCCGAGTTCCTGTCGCAGAAATACGTTCACACTGCGGAAGCCTTTTCCGATGGGTGTGGTGATCGGTGCTTTCAGAGCCACTTTGTTGGCGCGAATCGACTCCATTACCCGATCAGGCACTCCGCCTTCGGCTTCAATGACTTCGATCCCACATTCCTGAACATCCCAGTCGATTTTGACACCTGTCGCATCAACACATTTTCTTGTAGCCTCGGCGATTTCCGGACCAACACCATCTCCGGGAATTAATGTGACTTTATACATCGTTTCCTCAAATACTTCTGACAAAAGGGGAATGCGACCAGGATCTCAAGCGCATGTACACAATGCGACGGGCCTGCTGACTCTTGAAACCAAAGGCCATACTGGTGGATACTAATTAAATAGTTCACAGACAAGCAGTGACCGTATCAAAACAGAATTCGCTTTTCAACTATACGCGATGGCTGTCGCTTAGTTTTCGAGCCGATCAGGGAATCCAATGATCCAGCGATTTATGCATAATTACCTTCTTCGCCACCAAAATCGAACCAATCAGGTCCTGCATTTGATCGGGGTTCCCCTGACTTTTGGCGGATTGATCGGATTTGGGTTGGCGGGACCGTGGATTTTTGCCGGAATCGCATTTGTCGCCGGCTATCTGCTGCAATTTCTAGGGCATTTCATAGAACACAATGACGCTGGGGAACTGATTCTGATCAAGAAGCTACTGGGAAAACCCTACACAGAATTCGGGCCAGACACTCAAAATCGAGTGAATTTTGACCAATCGTCAAAAAAGTCAAGTTGTAACGATTAAACAGCCGATACCGAATGTAGTGATTTTACCATGCGGCAGAATTGTAATGCGCAGCGAGGTGCATGACATCACACTGACTGCCTCCATACTTTGGTAAATCTCCCTGAACGTACTATCGATTATGAACCTTAAGTGGTTATGGAACTGCATTTTGTAGCCATAATCGACGTTCATGTCTTTAAGGATGGATACATGAACCTTCGTCAGAAGTTACACCAATTTTTCTGTGGTTGCTTTATTACCAGCCAACTCGTCGGTTGCCATGGCTTGGGCACTGATACGGACCTGCATTATCTGGGTGATAAAGATCTTCAATATTATGAAGATGTTGCCACCAAGATTGAGTACCCGGCTGTTTTTGAAGAAACCCCGGAAGAAATAACGTTTTCTGGAAAGCCGCGGACACTGGCAGATCGCTCTCAGGATGAAATCTGGGATTTGCCTTTGATGGATGCGATTCACCTGGGTCTGGCTAACAGCGAAGTCATTCGCGTTTCCGGAACACTGGGGACGAACGGGAACGGATTATTAAATAACCCGGATGGAACGCCCACCATTTTTGACCCTTCGATTCAGGAAACCAACGTGTTGTTGGGTGGATCACGGGGCGTGGAAGCAGCGCTCTCTGCCTTTGATACAACGTTTACTACTAACATGCTCTGGGGCCGCTCGGAACAGGTTCAGAACAGCCCGTTTTTCGGTGGTATTCCCGGCGGCACATTGACACAGGAAACGGGACAATTTCAATCGGGGCTTTCCAAAACATTTGCCAACGGTGGACAGTTTGCCGTTTCGCACAACTGGAATTACACGGGTAGTAACTCAACCAGTCAGTTATTCCCTTCCAACTATGCTGGCAACACGGGCCTGTCTTATCGTCAACCATTCCTGGCAGGAGCCGGAGTGGAATACACGCGTATTGCCGGCCCGATCGGTTCTGGTTTTACCGGAATTACTGGTGTGAGCCAGGGGGTTGTCATTGCCCGGATCAATAACGATCTGGTTTTAGCCGACTTCGAGAAAAACGTGCGAAACCTGGTTTCTGATATCGAAGAAAGTTATTGGCAGATGTATCTGGCGTATCGCCTGTACGATACGCAGGTTGTCGCTCGCAACTCGGCGTTACGCAGTTGGCGGGAAGCACATGCCAAACTGGAAGCCGGGGGTACGAGAAACTTCAAACCGGCCGACGAAGCGCAAGCCAAAGACCGTTTATTCGAAACACAATCTTCCGTCCAGGCCACACGTAGCGATATCTACACAGCCGAAAGCCGATTCCGTCGGCTGGTGGGTCTGCCTGTGAACGATGGAAAAATTATCCGACCGATTGATGACCCGATTGCAGCTGAGTTCACGCCTGACTGGAGCATGTGTCTGACGGAGGCACTGGTACATCGCGTCGAACTCCGTAAGCAAAAATGGAATATCAAAAGTCTTGAATTTCAACACCTGGCAGCAACCAGCCTGACCAGACCACGGCTGGACTTAGTCTCCAGTTATCAGGTGAATGCGTTTGGGGATCGCTTGTTGAGTCAGAAAAACACAGACGGCATTACCGCACAAGGTTTGCATAGCGCTTATGGAACACTGATGCAGAACGATCAGGACAGTTGGTCGCTCGGGTTCGAATTCAGCATGCCACTGGGCTTCAGATCCGCTCATGCTCAGGTTGAGAACCTGGAATTTCGATTATCAAAAGCGCGTGCCGTGCTGAAGGCACAGGAAATGGATGTCAGCCAGGAACTGGCGATCACTTTTCAGGATCTGACCAAGAACTATGCGACCGCACAATCTAACTTCAATCGCTGGCGTGCGGCTCGCAGACGAGTGGAATTGTTTGATGCAGAAGTTCAAGCGGGTACAACCACCCTCGATACTCTGTTGCGTGCCCAGTCCAGTCTGGCAGCGGCCGAGACCGAATATTATCGATCACTGGTGTCTTATAACGTCGCGATTAAGAACCTCCACAAATGGAAAGGGACTTTGTTGAAACATGACAATATCCACTTGATGGAAGGCGAATGGAATCCAGTGGCTTATCAACAGGCCCTCCGACGTGCCTGGGCAAGAACCCATGGTATCGATGCCCACAAACTACGTAGTAAACCGGAGCCCTTTGTGGCGGAAGGATTTATTGGAGAAGTTGGCGTGATGCCAGGTAATGGGGAAACATCTTACACATCCGAACAGGATGGTCTGACCCCAGACATTCTCCCGGTGCCAGAACCAGAAATGAGTCCGGATTACGCACCACCAGTGCCAGTCGCCCCCGTTGAACCGGCGGCTCGCCTGGAAATCAGGAATCCTGTAAATAGAAACCCATTTGCTCCCACAAATGCGGACGCTGCTATTAAGGTCGTGATCGATGCCGAAGGCGAACAGCCTGCGTTTAATATCAGGCGGGTTTCGGCACAGCAGGATGAATTGCCGATTTCTGATACCAGGGACAATCGGGAACTTGATTTACGACCAGCTAAGAGTTTTGTCGAGTAATAGATACAACACCTTCGTCAACCGGGAAGCAGGTGGAATTATTCGGAATGCTCCCATTGCGACACCTTCACAGGTTAGCAATTGGGGCATTTACGTTTTTTGAAACGTCATTTCCAATTTCCATTACTATTTTCCGTAAGTACATGCTAGATTTAGACGAACGGTGTGAGTGAAATCCCGCAGCCGCTTTTTTCACTTGCCTTGTACTCGTATCGATGCCCATCTCCATCGATTGTTGTATTCATCAGTTGGTTTGTTTCTTTCGTTTCCGAAACGTTGATTTCGCGAACTCTTTCTAAACAATTCAACCTGAAGATTCGGGTTTGAAAACCCGCCACTGACCAGGCCCGTGGAAAGCATTCAAAAGTTAATTAATGGTCGCTGGACGAATCCATCGTCTCCTGAAACTGATTGCGCTGTTACAGTCGGGACGAGTTTACAATTCAACACAACTTGCGAGCGAATGCGAAGTCAGCCGCAGGACCGTTTTTCGAGACCTGAGAACTCTACAGGAATCCGGAATCTATGTTCTGTATGACGAAGAAAAGCAGAGCTACACGCTCCCCTGGCGGACCATCGTCCCCTTCAAGGATCTGACCTTTGAAGAAGTACTCGCGTTGGTCGTGTTATGCCAGGACCTTGATAAATCGATCATCGGGCTTCCCGTTCATCAATTTGCCAGATCAGCGTCTACCAAGGTTCTGAGTAGCTTACCGGACTCTTTACGGGAAAATGTGATTGATGCCGCCCAATCGATCTCGATCTGGTTCCCTCCATTCAACCCGGCCATGCGCAACGGAATTCACTACAAAAACCTGCTCAAAGCGACCATTGAAAAAAAGAACATCCGAATTCAATACGTCGGTGATAAAGAACAGAAATCGATTTCCACGATGCTGAGCCCGTATCATATCTTGTATTCGAATCAGGAATGGTTTGTCGTAGGTCGTTCTTCTCTCGATCGCGGAATTAAAGTATTCTCGCTGCTGAAAATTTTGAAATCGGAAATCCTGGAAGAATCATTCAAGAAACCGTCCCGCTTCAACCTGGACCGGTACCTAACTACCTCATGGGATCCAGTCCGCCATTCTCGAAAAACGATCCCGGTAAAAATCCGTTTCAAAAGCAATGTCGCCGAAACCGTCTCGCTGATGTGTTGGAATGAATCGCAGGAGATCAAGAAACTGAGGGGGGGCGCGATTGAATTCTGTGCCCAGGTCGATAGCCTGGAGCGGATTTCTGATTGGGCCTTGAGCTTTGGGGATCAAGCCGAAGTCATCTCACCCCGCTCATTTCGAAATCTGATGAAAGAAAGAATTTCGAGCATGATGCAAATTTACAGTCCACATACGCGTCCCAGTTCCTGATCGCACTGGCTGAACTGAAATCAGCGATCTGCCTATTCTGGGAAACACTTCAATCAACCCGAAAAATACCGCGAACTTCTGAGCCCGAAAACGGTCTGGTTTGGCAGATCGAACTTGAACGACACCGCCCCCAATTTAAATTAAGGTCGCGCATGTATACTGCCTCTCGGGTAAACGCCGATTATTCTGTGAAACCTCTTAAAATCCCCGCTGAAGCTACTGACCTGCCTCCCCATTCGGTTTACTATTTTAGAGTAGCAAAGCCGTACCTGTTGGCTGGAAATCTCCCAATTTCCGTTTGAACAGCGTCTCAAACGATGTGTCTGACATCGTCCTTTGCGTATGATGTATCCAGACACGCTGTTTCATCCCCGGGGATCGATCAAGTATCCCATCCCAGGGAAGAGTCAAAACCCAGAAAGACAGTTAGCAGTGGCGATTTTTTCCACTGTCAGATAAAGATCATAACGAAGCGAGGAAAGACAAAATCATGTCAGATGGAATTCAATTCTCTGAACGGACATCAGTCGAGCAGGTGGAAGAAGGAAACGAGCTGGCTCCAAAATTTGATAAGGACGGTCTGATTCCCGTCGTCACCACCGACTATACGTCCGGTGAATTGCTGATGCACGCTTATATGAATGAAGAAGCTCTCAAGAAAACCATTGAACTGGGTGAAGCCGTCTACTGGAGCCGCAGCCGTCAGGTACTCTGGCACAAAGGGGCTACCAGCGGGCTCGTCCAAAAAGTGAAAGCCCTGCTGATCGATGATGACCAGGACACGATCTGGCTCCGTGTGGATGTTCTGGGAGGCGGCGCCAGCTGCCACGTCGGTTACCGATCCTGCTTTTACCGTCGCGTTCCTGTCAGCCAGGAAATGCAAGATAAAGGGCTGGAATTGCAGTATACGGAAACAGAAAAAGTATTTGACCCGAAAGTGGTCTATGGAGACGCTCCCAATCCCACAAAACTGTAAACGGTGTAACCATCACAGGTGAATTATGAGCCATTTCAGTCGACGCGATTTTTTAGCTGCCTCATTAGCTGCTAGCGGGAGTGCGCTTTCTCTCGAAGAGTGGGTCTTTGCCAATCGTGAAGAGACCACAAACAACCCGAATTTACAGATTGCCCCGTTTCGCTTTGATGTCTCGCCACCCAAAGGACATTCGCTCTGTGGTGGCTGGATCAAGCCGGTTGTCGGCTACGATGATTCACTCGAAGCAATCGGGTATGTACTATTGGGCGCAGGCAAGCCAATTGTGGTCTGCGCAGTTGACTGGACGGGCCTGTTAAACGATGCCCACATCGCCTGGCGGAAGGCGCTGGCCGACGCCGCGGGTACCAGTATTGACCGCGTCGCCGTGCAGTGTGTGCATCAGCACAACGCACCGTTTGCCTGCTTGAATGCCGAACAGATCGTGCTTGAACAAGGCGACCTGCCGCATATCGTCGAACTTGATTTTTTCAACGAATGCTTAGACAAAGCCCGCAAAGCAGTCACAACGGCGATTCCCAAAGCACAGCCGGTGACCCACGTCGCACATAGCCAGGGGAGAGTTGATAAAGTCGCCTCGAACCGCCGCATCGACCGGGACAAGAGTGGAAAGATCGTTCGTATGCGGGGCAGCAGTTGTAAAGACGAACGACTGCGCAGCCTGACCGAAGGGACCATCGATCCCTTCCTAAAAACAATCGCCTTTTATAACAAAGACAAAAAGCTGGTTTCCAGTCACTATTACGCCACACATCCGATGAGTTATTACGGCGACGGACGTGTCAGCAGCGACTTTACCGGCATTGCCCGTAAGCAACGTCAGCAGGAAGAACCCGGCTGCACCCACATTTATTTCACCGGCTGTGCAGGTAACATTTCTGCCGGTAAATACAACGATGGCTCTCATGAATTGCGGGCCATTCTGGCGCGACGGATTTACGATGGCATGATTGCTTCTGAAAAGCAGTTAAAGCCGGAACCGATCGGACATGTCACCTGGAAGTCACACGATATTCTCCCGCCGGTGAGAGACACGTTTAACGAGCAGGAATTAAAGCGGACGATCTCGAATAAAGCCAACAGTGTGGTGAACCGGAATCGTCCTTCCTACATGCTTGCCTGGTTACAACGGCTACAGAAAAAAATGCCGATTACTCTCAGTTCGCTGCAGATAAACGACATTAAAACGCTGCATCTACCAGCAGAGAGTTTTATCGAATATCAACTGCGTGCTCAGAGCATTCAGCCCGATCAATTTATCGCGACCGCCGCCTATGGAGATGGTGGGCCGTGGTATATCCCCGTTGCAGAAGAGTATCCGGCTGGCGGTTATGAAGTCAGTGTTGCCTTCTGTGATCCCAAAGTAGACGCTGTCATCACGCAGGGTATGAAATCTCTGCTGGACAGTTAGCAATTAGTTTAGAATAACTTCAAGTCAATCAAGAGGTCGAGTGAGTATCATGGGTATGACAATCATGCGTCGGATCAAGTTCAACGCGGGACACCGTCTCTTTCGCCATGAAGGAAAATGCCAGTTTTTTCACGGGCACAATTATGTCGCGGATTTCTATGTCACCGGTCCGGAAACCGATGCCGTCGGGCGGATTATTGACTTCGCGCAGTTGAAATCGTTGCTCAAAGGCTGGATCGATGAAAACTGGGACCACGGGTTTCTACTCAACGTCGAAGACGAGAACGGTTTGAATGCGATCCGCATGGTTGAACCCACCAAATACTTCGTGCTCCCCTATAATCCGACTGCGGAAAATATGGCCCAGTACCTACTGGATGAAGTCTGCCCCAGCGTGCTCAACGAACTCGGCGTGCAGGCAGTTAAAGTTGTGATCTGGGAAACGGAAGAGTCCTGCGCTGAAGCCACACTGGACCAGGACGATAAACGGGAACACAGCCTGTTCGACGCCTTTCAAACCGACTCTTTCCCCACCGGTTTGAACTGGTAAACACAATTCGTACACAGTGCATCAAAAAAGGCTTTGGACCAGATCAGTCCAAAGCCTTATTATTTGTTTCGCGTGTCTGCCGCTTAGTCTTCTGCAACGTAAGGCAGCAGGCCGATAAAGCGTGCTCGCAGGACGGCACTACGGACGGCTCGTTGATACAGAGCCGAGGTACCTGTGCGACGACGAGGCAAGATGCGTCCTTCACGATCCAGGAGAGAACGCAGGGTTCTCAGATCCTTGTAATCGACGTATACGGGACGTGGAATATTTCCATCCGGACAGAATCGACATTTGAGCTTCTTTTTCAGACGAGCTCGTTTTTTCCGTCGCTTGACGATCTCTTTTCTTGATAAACCGACTGACATTGTGTTTTTCCTGTTTCATGCGCCGTAACAAGGGACACCCAAAAAACTGGGGCGACGCTGATTTAATAATTGCTGGCTGGAATTGAAGACAACACGCTTCAATCTCGTAAAAACGATCAGCTTACCAGCTTGATTTTTTCATACCGGGGATCAGGCCATCTAAAGCCAAATCTCGCAATGCAATACGAGAAATCTGGAACTTGCGGTAATTACCACGAGGACGACCGGTCAACTGGCATAAACGACGAAGACGTGTTTTGCTGGAACTACGAGGCAGTTTAGCCAGACCTTCGTAATCACGTTTTGCAACCAGTTCTTCGCGTAATACTGCGTACTTTGCTACGAGCTTTGCGTTTCGTTTTTGTTTTTCAATCTTCGACTTGGAAGCCATCTATATACCTTCTCCGAAATTCCAAAAATGGGAACGACTGTTATACTGAATATCGCGCCACGCCGTCAACTTGACCGGCTCTTTTCAAAGTAAAATCCGCTAAAAAAGCACATGTTGAAGCATCTACTTGTGAAGCCGACCCCATTTCGATGTACGTGCGACTACTTTTCCTTCTCGTCTTTTTGCGGTTGTGGGCGGAAATACTTCATTGATTCCACAACGACGGTCCGCCGGGTCGCAATCCGAACCAGAAGTGACAGGAAATAATTCCCCCAGCCCGAAACAGTGTACTGGCGTCTTTTCTCCAGCGACTTGAGGCCTGTTTTAACGACCTGATCGACGGTCTGAAAACGGTGTTTTTTCAACCAGCCTTCCACGCCGGCAACATCAAAAAATTCGGTCTGGGTCGTACCGGGGCAGAGTGCCGTCACTGTGACTCCTTGATCACGTGCTTCAGCCCACAATCCCTCGGTGAAATGCAACACATAACTTTTACTGGCTGCATAGGCCGACATGTACGCCACCGGCTGGAATGCAGCGACTGAGGCAATATTGATGATCGCCCCGTGTCCCCGTTCCATCATTTCCGGCAGGTAGAAGTAAGTCAGCTCGGTCAACGCCCCCATATTAAGCCGTGCCATCTGCATCACCCGTTCCCGATCGGTCGAGGCGATATCAGAAACCACACTGAACCCGGCGTTGTTGATCAATAATTCAACCTGCACACCGCGACGTTTGACTTCTTCATATAACTTCTGGGGTGCATCGTGCTCGGAAAGGTCCAGCACAATGACTTCGGTTTTCGTGCCATGACGGGTCAACAGTTCTGAAGAGATCTGTTCCAGTTGCTCCTGACGGCGTGCGGTTAGAACCAGATGCATTCCTCGTGCAGCGAGTCGGTGCGCAAATTCCAAGCCAATTCCGGATGAAGCACCCGTAATCAGAGCCCATCGGTCAGAATATTCATCTATCACTGCAAACTCTCCAGAACTATCTTGTTGGAGACTAGGAATTTCCATCTTTGAAAATGACCGGGAAGATGTGCCGCCCGCGTTTTGTGAGATCGTAATTTAATTTCTGTCTGGTGAAAACCCCGTAACCACTGTTTATAACCCTACTTTGATCGATTTTTCGCCGTTTTTGATTCCCGATGATGTCTCAAATTCACCAAACGAGGAAAAAATGCCCCCTGTCGAACGACTGAGCCGTGCTGAAGTCCGTAGTGTAGATCAACGGACCATTGAAGAATTTGGACTGCCTGGAATTGCATTAATGGAAAATGCCGGGCAGGGTGTATTTGAGCTGCTTTTATTCCTGAAAGTAACAGGGCCCGTCAAAATTTGTGCAGGCAAAGGAAATAATGGCGGTGACGGATTTGTCATCGCCCGCCACCTGGACAACGCCGGGATCCCCGTACAAATTTTTCTGTTGGCTGATCCCCAACAACTGACGGGAGACGCCGCGATCAACTATCACGTCGCATCTCGCATGGGAATTCCCATCCAGGCTGACCCCGATTTAAGTGATCCGCATGCATTTCGCACATTTCTCAAAAATGCGGACTGGATTGTTGACGCTTTCCTTGGAACCGGCGTGCAGGGAACAATCCGCGCCCCATTTACGACCGCCATTCAAATCATCAACGAAGCTGCCGGAAACAAACTGGCCGTTGATCTCCCGTCTGGCCTCGATTGTGATACAGGGCTGCCGCTCGGCGACTGCATCATTGCTGAGCAGACCGCAACGTTCGTGGCGGAAAAGAAGGGATTCAGTGCTCCCGAATCGAAACAATTTACCGGCACCGTCCATGTAGTGGATATTGGCGCGCCCCGGCAAATCATCACGGAACTCCTTGAAAAGCGGCCTTCCTGACAGGATTCACCTGTCCAAAATGGCTTAACGGAAGGAGAACTCAGCAGAAAATTCACCTGTTTCATGGAAACGGGGGTTCTCAAAAGTAGCTCAATACCTATATATTGTATTTCAACTGAATTACCTCTCGTGGTTTATTTCTGCCAATTCCTGTTTACTGAAACGGGGACAAGGTTCGTCTGAATGGACAAAAATTTCTGGTATCTCAAGAACTGTGATTTGTTTGAACGGCTGAGCCAGGATCAAATCGCGCAGGTCGAACGGAATTCTTCCGTACGGCAATTCGGTCGGGGAAATCTGGTTTACCTCCCGACAGAAAGCAGCGATTCGGTATTCCTCCTGCTCTCCGGACGGATCAAGCTCTATCACATCACCAGCGAAGGCAAGCAGGCACTATTAGCCCTGATCGAACCGGGTGAATTGTTTGGAGAACTGGCGATCCTGGGTGGAGGCGAACGCGAAGAATATGCTGAGGCTATGCTGAAATCAACGATTCTCCGCATCCCCGGCCCGATCATACAAGAACTGATGCAGCAACATGCCACGGTCTCACTGGGTGTGACAAAACTGATGGGACTACGGCGGCAACGAGTGGAACAGAGATTGAAATCGCTGCTGTTTCGTTCGAATCGTGACCGATTGACTCACTTGCTACTTGAGTTAGCGGAAAAATACGGCCGCTTCACTTCCGAAGGCGTTTTTATCGATATCAAACTGTCGCATCAGGAATTGGCCAGCATTATCGGTAGCACACGGGAAACGGTAACCGTACTACTGGGTGAACTGCAGGACGAACGATGTATCGACATTCAGAAGCGCCATGTGATTTTAAGAAAAGCCCAGCACCTGGCGAATTCGATTGATTTTAAACTGACCCCCGCCTTGCGATCCAAGCCAGATCAGTCCGGGGAATATTTGTTAAGGGGCGCGGAAGCCTAACGAAATGGGTCATTTTTCAGTCAACACAAAACAGAATCGTGTTTGATCTGTAAGCTACCTCACAGATTAAACACAAACAGAATACGATAATAAAGAACAGGGACGACTTCCCTAAAACACAAAGGTGTCATTCCTACCGGAAGAGTAGGAGGTTTTAACATGAACAAAAACAACTCAGTCAAACATCAGCCAGATTCTGAAGGGGAGTGGAGTGCTTGCCCGGCAGGTAATCTGTGTAAGTTTGTTTCTGTGATGAAAAAACGGAAACAGATCAGCCATTTCATAACGGGTGCGGAAATTCTAACCGTTTGTCTGGCGATAGGTTTGATCGGGTTTCTGGGCATGAATCAATTTTCCAGCGAGGCGAATCAGCCAGGGCAACGCATTGCTGAAAAACCGTGTCCAGGAGGCCTGTATTGTAAAGAGGTGCTGGCGCATGCCAAAGGCTACGTTGCTCATACACTGGATCAGGAGTTGACGCAAAAAGTCGATGCACACTTGGCAGACTGCCCGCATTGCCAAAAAAAGGTTGATCAACTGAAAGCAAACGCGCACAATAACGCAGCCAATCAGAAAGCCGCCTTACAAAAACAGGCTGCTTGGGAAACCTATCTGCTGGCATTAAATCAATAGTAGTCGCGTCATCAATCACGGAGCGTTCTCTCCACATACGCTTCGGATCTCTGATTCCCTGAAAGGATTGAGGGAAGAATGTCCCAGGAAGAAAAACGACCGGAAGTCAATGATACGGTCTCTAATGAGGATGATTTTCTCGCTGCCTTCGCGTCAACGGGCCCGGTCGATGAAAGTCTGGACGAGGACTTCGAACGTGCCTTGGAAGCTTTAGAAGCCGTCGAGCGAGATCTGGAACTTCCCGAAATTCCTGCCGACGTGGAAGAGGCGCCTGACAACAAAACAACCAGTTCCAGTTCTCAGTCGCATGTGAAGCGGGAAGCCCGCATTCCTCCCCGACAGATTATTGAAGCATCGCTCTTCGTAGGTGGAAAACCACTCACAACCAAGAAGCTCTGTTCCCTCTTGAATGATGAATACTCGTCTTCTTATGTTGACGATTTGCTGGATGACCTAAACCGTCAATACAACGAGGAGTCACGGCCTTATGAAATCCGCATGGAAGAAGGCGGTTATCGACTGATCCTGCGATACGATTTCGAACGCATCCGCAACCGTGTATTCGGCTTTGGACCGAAAGAGGTCAAACTCTCACAAGACGCGTTAGAAGTGCTGGCACTCGTCGCCTATCATCAACCAATCACGAAAGATGCCATCGTGGAAGCCGGCAAAGACAAAGCCGCCGGCATTCTACGCCAGCTCTTAAGACGCGAACTGATCGCCATCGAACGTGAAGAAGACAAAAAAGTGGAAGTCAGATACATCACCACCGCCCGCTTCCTGCAGGTCTTCGGCCTGGGAAATGTCGAAGAACTCCCCTACAGCGAATCGCTGAGCCAGAAGTAATGTTGGCAAAGGTACCACCATTCTCTAACCAATTGCTATTCTGATTCATCTATGATACACAGCCGCTTTGTTGTGAAGTTCGAGACGTCCAGAGCGCACTCGCGGACCAGACTGCAATACTAGCCCACGCCAGTGATCCAAGACCCAGTGAGCGATACATCGCCAACCGCCCCTGGTTCCCGCCAGGATTATCGGGCAGAAAGATTTCTCCCACCAGCAGACTGCCAAAACCGAGCAGGGCGCAGAGTGAAAAGACGACCAGAAACACCCAATGTTGCTTGCGAGGAACGGAATCTAGTTTCATGATTGACCTGCTTCGATTAAAGCGTGTGTTTGATCGCGTGAATAAAAACGGAGCATAAAATATTATCCTTAGCGTTCTACTAAGATGTCAAGCGGTTTCTATTCCAGACGCAATTCCAGCCACCGTTGACCGCTACAATGAATGCGTTTTGAGACGTTGGTTCGAGTTCAGGCTGGATTTCAATGGCCTATGGAATCGTTGCTGACACGGTACTTTACAATTACAACGTGTGCCTGGTTCTCGATTTTTTCAAACGCGTTGCGCATCACATTAAGAGACCATGCTTTACCCCTGTTTCCTGAACCCGATCCAATGAGTGGAAACGCGACACTCTGAAATTGATTTTCATTGACGACCTTCATGGCATTAATCACAGAGTTTGTCACGGAATACTCGGTTGCAAACCACAACAGATTGATTCCGGCAACATGGATGATGCCCTGAAAAGGTAACCGGCCGGCCGAAGTCAGCCGGGCTTCACCCAGGGGAATTGTGCCACATTTGGCGACTTCCCGAAACGGCGTTATGCCTCCCTGCTTCTTAATAGCTCCCGACACGCCTTGCGGTAACAGCAACCACCAGGGAATCACATTACGATTCCAACTGTTGACAATCACTTCCGTTTTCTGATCTAAAATGTTTCCCGTGACAATGTCTATTTTCATGTTCGCGACCAGAAACAAAGAATCATACGCAGAGGGTGTCCTATCACTCCTCATAGAACCTTAGACACGTTCACTCGAATTTTTTGTGTCTATTTTTGAATTAATTCCGCGTGCCTGATCTCTCCTGGGAATCCATTTGCGGGCCATGTCTTTTGAATAATAGCTTCGAATTTGGTCCGGCGTTACTTCGTCTTCGAGTTGGTTAACAATGCCGTATACTCGAATCATCTCGTAGGCAACAGCCATCAAAGCAAACAGCAACCAGAACGGAACTCCGCCAATTTTGTATCTGACGCAAAATCCGATCAGGCAGCTCCCGATCAGAAACGGCCAATTGATGCATGTCGGATAGAGGTCTATTTTTTTCATGTGTTCCTCTGATTTCGTCTCAACGAGGTTTTACCCCGATGTTGAATTGACTGAAATACATTTCTAAAATATCTGTTAAAGCAGTCTGCTGCTGAGGTCATCAATAATTAACGGAGGAACAAGCTTTTCTCTCACCGCATCCAGCTCGTTTCGTGACAACCATGAGACTTGAAAAGTTTCGCCATCCGATTCTGTTCCTGCCTCAGGCAACGCTTCTCTGACAGCATCGTCAATCTGACAGAGATAATGAAACATGATTTCGTGTTCGGGACTTCCCTGAAATTCAAAGATGGATTCATGAAAATTCAGGAATTCCAGCCGATGACCGGTCACTCCCAGTTCCTCGGACAGTTCACGTTTCGCAGCGGCCTCTAGAGTTTCGCCAAATTCCACGCCGCCACCCACGGGAATATAGAACCGAAAATCACGAACTGGATCAAAGCCTTCCGCCAGCAACACCTGCCCCTGATTGATCAGAGAGATAATCACTTTGGCGCGGATTTTCATAGTTGTGTTTTCTTTCAGATCATCGTGTGCCACCGTTCGGCTTGTCCGACGGTGCCGCAAATTATTATAAACGATGAATTCTTTAGAGGATCTCGTTATGGAGCTTCGACCCTTTCCAGGAATTCACCTATCATCTCTCTCTCTTCATGGTTTACAGAATTCACTTTAAAGCGAATCGTATCTTTCCAGGTAACTTCTGAATAGTCGATTAATGACGGCGTATAATCGCAGGGACCGCATTCCTTGAGTGTGAGGCCGTGGGGGCCTTTGCGGACCTTCGTCGTGAGAATCATACCCGGCTGCGGTCCAATTAGCCGCGTTGATGATTCGAATAGAAATTGATCTGTGTCTCCAGTAAATCGAGGTTCAGAATTGATCTTGTCCAGAGGTGCCGTCCGTGAGCGAACTACCACCACATAATCGGCAGGCGCGTTTTCAGGCGGTTGTTGATTTTCGGTCCACCAGCGAGGAGATTCAAACCAATCAATTGAATAGATCTCAACACAATATTTGCCATTGGGAATCGTAAGTAAGATACCGCGTTTTTCATTAACGGAGCTGAATCGCTCAGCGCCTCCCGGTAAACATTCACCGGGCCCAATGAAGAGAGAGCCTGATACAACTTCGACTCCCAGATTCTCTATCAGTTCCTTAGCATAATCACGTTCGTCGGAAGTTAATTCATCACCTGTAACGCGTGCTTGATAAACACCATCACCGCCAAGTGAAATGAGAGCAACGACACCTGCTTTGACTTCTTCAAGCTGCCCGAAATCATCACACCACCAGTCAACAATATCAGCGGCGCGATGTTGCAGACTCTGCGGATCAAAGATAGCTAGCGTCGCCGAGTCAGTAAAAAATTGAACTGTTTGGTCCATCACAGCCTCTCTCCACAATCGTGTCAGCACATATTGTTGTCAGAAAAAGAGTTTGTCCTCTGAATTTGTAGACTCACCGTCTCCACAACAGTAATTTCAGGACCGCAAGATCAGAACCCTTTCCTGATTCTACAAACACAGTATAAGCCACAACAACTTATGTGGCTATTTCAAATAGCTGCCGTGATGGTTGCAGGGAAAAATCAGTATATCAGAGAGCCATGAGTTCCGTGAACGGAAATGAGATGCCTGACAGTTCGGGTATCAGGCCTGGGGTACTGGAAATGCCACGCCTCATAACCCGTTGTCGATTCTATTTCCAGACGTTCCCCGGTCTCGAAGATTAAAATCAGACAACCATCATGGCGGGCCACTGCTTCCTTGAGCTGGATACCGATCAGATGGTCAAGCCTGTGTAAGTCAGCATGCCAAAAACCTTTGCCCGGCTTCGTGCCGTGAATGATGCGTGAATTGTCCGAATCGATGATTCGGAGTTCGTCTTCGAACAAAATCAGGGATTGCTCAGAATCCTGACTTTCGAAGATCATCCCAGTCAGGCCGGTATCGCAAAAGGAAACCAGGGTATCACTCCCAATTGGCAGAATAATATCGCGGCCGCGTTTACAAAGTTTTTTCATTCTTCAACCTGCAATTCCTCCCCGCTTTGGGGAAGCTCCGGTGCATGTTTGATACCGGCTTTATGCAATGCAGCCATCGCGCGAAAGGCCACTTCGCCCCACTGTTTTCGAATTGTTTCGGGCGTCTCTTTTGGGATTTTACGCCATTCATTCGCGAGGAACTGAATCTGTTCAGGATCTAACCAGAGTGCAAGACGTCCTTTTTCTTGTTCTGCGTCGGCGTTCGTTAAATTGCCCTCATCACGAAGTCTGTCACGTGCTTCAGCAAGAATCACTTTATAGTTTGGCAGGAACGGCCCCGAGACAGCCGCTTCTAAAACCGCCTGAAGATTCCACACCGCACGCATCTCAGCCTGATCTTCAAACCCGAACAAGCCCTCTTCTGTAAATCGAGTCAGCAACTCGAACAGAACGAGCGCTTCATCATCGGTGATTTTGATATCCATCGTTTTCATATCTTCTATTTTGCATCGGGTTGTCGGTCGACAAAACGATCATAGAATAACTGCACTGTGTTTCGAATTCGATCATCCAGTAACAGTAAGGTCTGCTCGTATATTTCTTGAGGCACACCGCCATAAAAAGGTTCGGCGATTGCTCCCGCGATACAGGCCATCGTATCTGCATCACCACCTAGTGAAATCGCATTCCGGATGGCCGATTCGTAATCGGTCGACTCCAGAAAGGCGATGATGGATTCTGGTACCGAACCTTGACAGGAAACATCAAACACATAATGCGGCCGAATCTCTTCCAACGAGCGCTGTAAATCATAGCCGAATGTGGTTTCGATATACTCACGGATTTCAGTCCGGGAACTTCCGGTGCGAGCCAGAAAGACACAGGCTGCCGTTGCCTGGGCACCATAAATTCCCTGCTGATGATTGTGGGTAACCTCTGCCGACTTTTTCGCCAGATACAGGCAATCGGCCAGGGTTTCTGTTGCATAAGCCACCGGACTGACGCGCATGGCAGAGCCATTCCCCCAACTCTGATAAGGTACGCGCCGGCGCAACTGAGCCCAAGACAGAAATGTGTGTCCGTAACCTGCCTCCGGATAGAGTTTGACATAACGATGCAGGGTGTTAACAAGATCACTCTCTTTTAACAACCAGTCCGCCACAGCGGTTGTGAGCACCGTATCGTCGGTAAAGGTCGACTCTTCGCGAAATAGATAAAAGTCCGTCGACTTCGTGGGAAAATGTTCGAAATACGAACCGATGACATCGCCTACGATTGCACCCCACATTCGATGTTTCCTACGAAATTATGCTTGTGAAGAATTCATTCACACACCGAATACTTCTTCCAGCGCGGCCCGCATGACTTTGGGATCGGGGTCTACGCCGGTCCAAAGTCGAAAACCAATCACTCCCTGATTCACGAGCATGCCCAGGCCGTCCAATGTGGGGCTTCCTATTTTCGCGGCTTCGCGGAGCAGGTGGGTTTCCGGCGGATTGGGGATCACGTCGGATACAATCATGTTGGGTTTGAGCGAACTGAAATCGAGCGGGAAGACGGCGTCCACATCGGGATACAAGCCGATCGAGGTCGCGTTAATCACAACATCGACGTCCTCGGCAAGGGTATAATCGCCATCCCAATGTGTGAATGAAACGGGCACGCTGGTTTTTTCGCTCAACAGTTGAACGAGTGCTTCGCCGCGCTCGGCGCTGCGGTTGACGATTGTAATTTCCGCGGCTCCTGCGAGTGCGGTTTCCACGCCAATCGCCCGGGCAGCACCACCGGCGCCGAACATCACGATTTTTTTGCCCGCGGGATCTGTCAGTTCTTTTAACGACTGCACGAAGCCTTTGCCGTCCGTGTTCTCGCCTATCAGCTGATCGCCTTTGCGGACAATGCAGTTGACAGCACCCATCATCGCGGCGGCGTCACTAATGCCATCGAGGTGTTGAATCACGGCGACTTTATGCGGGATCGTTAAATTCGCGCCTCGAAATCCCATCGCCCGTAAACCGCCGACCGCCTGCGCCAGATTTTCCGGTGCGACTTCAATTGTCAGATACCGCCATTCCAGGCCGCAGTCATTGTAAGCCGCCTCCATCATGCATTGAGTCGGATTTTCAGCGACCGGCTGCCCGAACACGCAAGTCAGTTCCTGTTTGAAATTGAGCGGCTGATTCATGAGGTTCCTTCTTCTTGCTGCTGAATTGACTACGATGGATAATGGCAGTTACGCTTCGTGGAAACCGAGTGCATCAAAGATGCGTTTGCAGGCGAGCGAACGGTTCAATGCGTAAAAGTGAATGCCGGGCACGCCATCATCGATGAGTTCCTGGCATTGCCGGATCGCGAATTCCACGCCGATTTCAAACTGGGCTTCCGGGTCGTCCTGAACTGCTTCCAGTTTCTCTGTTAATTCCGCGGGAAATTCGGAATTGCACATCGAGCTGATGCGCTGGATCCGCCGAAACTCGGTGATCGGCATGATGCCTGGAATGATCGGGCAGGTAATCCCCGCTTGAACACAGCGTTCGCGGAAATTGTGAAAATGAGTGTTGTTAAAGAAGAGCTGCGTATAGACGGCATCTGCACCAGCATCCACTTTGCGTTTGAGATTTTCCAGATCGGTTTCCGCGTTCTGCGATTCGGGATGAACTTCCGGATAGCCGGCAACGCCGATGCCCATTTGAGGAAAATGTTCACGAATCAGCGCCACCAGTTCATTCGCATGCTTTAAGCCGCCATCGGCGGGCACAAACGTTTCCTGGCCCGCCGGAGGATCGCCGCGTAATGCCATGATGTTCGAGATACCAGCCTCGGAAGCACTATGCAGCCATTCAATCAACTGGTCCCGTGTGGATGCGACGCAGGTAAAGTGTGCGGTAGCCGTGGTATGCAGCTGATCCTGAATCGTTCCACATAGCTCGATGGTCCGTTTGCTGGTAGAACCTCCTGCCCCATAAGTACATGAAACAAAGGCCGGCTGATAGCGGATCAGCTCTTCCAGTGTCCGAAACAGCTCTGCATCGCCGCTTTCGTTTCTGGGAGGGAAAATTTCTACAGAAAGGCCGAATGTTCCGGGACGATATAATTCACTAATTCGCATTCTATTTTCTTGTCTGAAGAGGGTTTAAATCCACGTGCATTGCTCTAGAATCATCCAGAGAGGGGCTTGCACAGTGTATAAATTATCGTTTTTGCAGGTCAACAATTCTGGGTTTTCTATTGCCACTCTGGTTCGATTTTCCTATCTTGCAGTCAGCGTAGACACCGTTTACCTGTCTATCTGGCTCTATTCTGACAACTTTGATGACTCGCAGAAATGTTGGGCCGCACTCCACGGGCCTGAATACCGAAATGATGGTATCTCAGTTTGTTCGAGGTAAACGCCTTCGTTTTAATTTTTCAAAAGCATCAGAGTTCGCTTTTCCATTTGAAACGCGTGCTGATTTTTATTGGTATCATACGCTGATTTTGATCAGTGTTAATTTTGTCTGCTTAAGTAGAGCAACTATAATGCCATCATTCAAGCCCGTTTCCGCTTGAACACGAATCAAAAACTCCCCTTTTCCAATTGAATCACAAAGGATTGCGAATGTCGACCGAAACCAACTCACTACCGTATAAAGTCAAGGACTACAGCGAAGAGGAATTCCAGAAGCTGGCTGCCTGGGGTCGCAAGGAAATTGAACTGGCAGAAACTGAAATGCCCGGCTTGATGTCGTTACGGAAAAAGTATGGCAAAGAGCAACCGCTTAAAGGAGCACGGATCGCTGGCTGTCTGCATATGACCATTCAGACGGCAGTGCTGATCGAAACATTAACTGCGCTGGGAGCAGAAGTTCGCTGGTCGAGCTGTAACATCTTTTCCACACAGGACCATGCCGCAGCTGCGATTGCCGCGACCGGTGTCCCTGTTTTTGCCTGGAAGGGCATGAATGACGAGGAATTCGACTGGTGTATCGAGCAGACGCTCTACTGGCCGAACGGAGAATCCTTGAATATGATTCTGGACGACGGTGGCGACTTGACTGTCATGGTACACGAAAAGTACCCCGAAATGCTCAAAACAATCAAAGGACTCACCGAAGAAACCACCACCGGTGTGCACCGTTTACATCAGATGCATGAAGCTGGAAAGCTTGGTGTGCCTGCAATCAATGTCAACGACTCTGTTACCAAGAGTAAGTTCGACAACCTGTATGGCTGCCGCGAATCGTTGGCAGACGGCATCAAACGTGCCACCGATATTATGATTGCCGGTAAAGTCGTCGTCGTCTGTGGCTATGGTGATGTCGGTAAAGGTTGTGCCGACGCCATGAAAGGCCTGGGAGCACGTGTGCTGATCACAGAAATCGATCCGATCTGTGCACTGCAAGCTGCGATGGAAGGCTTCGAAGTCACCACGATGGAAGAAGCTGCCAGCCGCGGCGATATCTTCGTAACCGCTACCGGTTGCTGTGACGTTATCTGTGGCGAACATCTTGATAACATGAAAAACGAAGCCATCATCTGCAACATCGGCCACTTCGATTCGGAAATTCAGGTTGCTTACCTGAAGAACCGGAAAGATATCGAGCAAATCGAAATCAAACCTCAGGTCGACAAGTTTGTTTTCCCTGATGGTAAAGCGTTGCTCGTGCTCGCGGAAGGTCGTCTGGTCAATCTGGGTTGTGCGACCGGCCATCCTTCTTTTGTGATGTCAAATAGTTTCTCCAACCAGGTGATCGGCCAAATCGAACTCTGGAACGAAACCGACAAGTACGAAATCGGCGTGTACATGCTGCCGAAAGAGTTGGATGAAGAAGTCGCCCGTCTGCATCTGGATAAACTAGGTGTCAAACTGTCGAAACTCTCCAATGATCAGGCAGAATACCTGGGTATTCCTGTCGAAGGACCTTACAAACCGGAATACTATCGCTACTAAGAGCGATGAACCTCCGACATGTTGAATTTTGAAGCCTCCGAATCACCCTGGCTGTGGTTCGGGGGTTTCTTTTTGATGGTATCAGATTCTGTGATTGTCAGCTGAGGGATGAGTTTTTATAATCCGAAAGCAGTTTTTCCTGTGAAAACTGATCCTGCAAATCCATTCATCACAAACAAAGAAAGCTTCTTTCATGACACAGTCTTCTTCCCGCCGTGATTTCCTGAAACAAACGACCGCCTTTTCTGCCGGACTCGCTTTGACCGGTTGGGCCGGTTCCGCTTTTGCGGCGACTTCGCTCAACAACCCTTTGTTCGAAATTTCCCTGGCAGAATGGTCTCTGCACCGTGCACTCAAAGGCGGGAAACTGGATAACCTTGATTTTGCCAAAGTCACCAAAGAAGAGTTTGGTATCAATGCAGTTGAGTATGTGAATCAGTTCTTCAAAGACAAAGCCCGGGATGCGAAATACTTGGCCGAGATGAATAAACGGGCCGCTGATGTGGGCGTGAAAAACCTGCTGATCATGATCGACGGAGAAGGGGCACTCGGTGATCCTGATCCTAAAAAACGGACACAGGCAATTCAAAATCACCACCAATGGGTGGAAGCGGCCAAAACGCTGGGCTGTCATTCAATTCGTGTGAATGCCCGCAGCAATGGCAGTTATGAAGAGCAGCAAAAACTGGCAGCCGACGGATTAAGTCGTCTTACCAAATTTGCCGCGAAGTCTGGCATCAATGTACTCGTGGAAAATCATGGTGGTCTGTCTTCCAACGGTGCCTGGCTGGCTGGTGTAATGAAGCTGGTCAATCTACCCGGCTGCGGAACGTTGCCTGACTTCGGCAATTTTGTAATCGACCGAAAAACCGGCGAACAATATGACCGCTATAAAGGGGTCAAAGAACTGATGCCTTATGCCAAAGCTGTCAGTGCCAAAACACACGAGTTTGACAAAGACGGCAACGAGATCAAAACAGATTACGTGAAGATGATGAAGATCGTGCTTGATGCCGGCTATCATGGCTACGTGGGCATTGAATACGAAGGCAGCAAGCTCGACGAATATGCGGGCATCAAAGCCAGCAAGCAACTGTTGTTAAAAGTTCGCGAGGAACTGACTCCCGAACCTGAAGCTGAAGTCTGTTGCCCTGTTGAGGAAAGAGGACGACGCCTGGGTCGAATTTTCCGAAATCGTCGCTTCAGAAGGTAATTCGAACATTGATCCATGTCGTTTATGATCGACAATAAAAAAACGCCCCATTCGCTTTCAAAGCAAATGGGGCGTTTTCTGTATCTCAAATTTGTTACGATGCCCGATGGACTTTCGCAACGTCACGATCAGAGAGAATTTCTTTGGCGACATCCGTTACAAAGTTATCTGCAGCCAGCCATTTTTCTTTTTTCGGGGCAGGGGCTCCTGCATTCATTCCCACTCCTGGATTCCAGAGTGCGGGCAGGGTATGCCTGACGGCGGCCATATAAGTTGTAAAGACCGGATATGTCGTCTCGGGATTATCAGCCTGATAACCATCCATTTTCTCGACCAGTTTATTGTGAGCAATTTTAGGATGTCGGTGATGAGGTCCATGCACGAAGATATCGAAATTGATGTAAGTGCATATGCGGGTAATCAGGCCGCTACCAATCACCGTTCTGGTACCCAGCAAAGGATCATAACTTTGCATACCCAGGTGTTCGGTAAATTTGCGAAATGTTTGAATGACACCTGCAACCCAGTGTGGAATGATCCAGGCGATGAAAAAGATTTTCCAGGCAGAGAACCAGGCAACGGTTCCGATAATCGCCGCCCAGAAGACCGCAATCACGGCATATTCAATCCGCATGGTTTTCATGACTTTGGCGTTTCTGACTGGTGTGTTTCTACCGAAGCACAAGCGTCCGTAAACGAAGGGAGAGGTAAACACGCCTAAAGGAATTTCCAACCAGCAGAAAATCCGCCGAAAGGTCAGAGATGTTTTGGGATCGGAATAAGGCCACAATTCCCAATCGCCGGGCTTATTCAGGTAGGCATGATGCCGGATGTGGGCTTCCCGGTAAGCGGTATAGGAAACGAATTGAATCGTACCCAGAACTCGGCCCAACCAGATACTGACCCAGGGTTTTCCACAAATACCCTGATGAGAAGTTTCATGAAAGCAGCTTGTCCAGCAGAACATGCTATATGCGGCAATTGCCGTCAATCCAAGCTGGAAATACCAGGCGTTAGATGGCCATTGAAACGCCAAGGCAACGATTGCCAGCGTTCCAAAGGGGGAATGTAAAAAACGGGGCGTCGTTGACTTTTCTTCGAGTGCACAGATTTCTTTAGCGGTAAAATGTGTAACCGACATGGCACGTACCTCCTGGTTGTGCTCAGACCTTCAAAACTGTTCGTTAAATTACGTATCGGAAAAGGGGACCCATGTTGCATAAAGGGAAATGCAACATTTTGCCCGGTTCAGCTTGAGTTTTGGTAGAAGGGGTCTACTTCACTCAATCTTCCCGACACTTTTAGAATAAGTCGGCAAATCGATGATGCAAAAATGAAACATCGGGTAATGCAGATAATTTGTAACGCCAGCCGAAAGACTATCGACTGTGTCGATTTTAACGGCAGCAATACTGAGAGGCCGGATGTAGATCGTTCAGATGCGAAGGAGTAATCCCACTGAATGGAATTACTTGGAGGCAGGCAGATAGAGCGAAGACTCGGGAAACAGTTTCTTCGTCATCAGTACGGTCTTTGATTTGCCACCATGCCAGAGATCCCACTTCGGATCGGCGTATTGGGCAAAGAACTGATCCAGTCGCTGCTTGAGTTCTTTCTGCGTGTTGTTGAATTGAGAATCATCAATCAGATTCTTTCGTTCTCCGGGATCTTGTGTTAGCTGGTAGAGTTCATTCGGCGTTTCCCGAAACCGTTCTATGTATTTCCAGTCTCTAGTGCGGATCGCGCGCACGTTTTCAAACTCATAGAACACAACTTCCGACCAGGGAATCTGTTCGCCTTTGAGGACCGGCGCAAAGTTACGACCAGGTGTCGCCGGTTTTTCAGGAATTTCATCCTGCAATCCCAGATAGTGGAGCAAGGTCGGGTACACATCATAGTTGGCCACCATCATGCCCTGTCGAGCACCGGAAACGATTTTTCCGGGTTGAGAGAAAATCATCGGGATCGTCATCGTCCAGTCGAACGCCGTCAATGGTCGCGTATGATCGCCCATGCCCCAGTAGCCACTATGACCGCCGGCCAATCCCTGATCAGCGGTGAAAATCACCAGTGTGTTCTCACGAAGTCCCAGCTCTTTCAAAGTCTGCATGATCTCTCCGACGCCATCATCGACGGCGGAAACTTCAGCCGCATATTTACGAATGATGCCCAGGTCTCCAATCCAGTCTCCATAATTGAAATTCCAGGGTTGTGGCTTCTCTCGGGGGAACGAAGGGAACGTCATTTTTTCATAGTCTGTTTTGAACCGGTTTTTAATCGGCTCCTTCATCGCTGACCCTAAGCCATAAGGGCCGTTGTATGCCAGAAACAGAAAGAATGGTTTATCCCGGTTTTGTTTGATGAACTTGATGCCGTGCTGCGTCCAAAAGTCCGTGAGGTAGGTTGGCTCCTTACGAATTTTCTCATGCTCAATCACGTTCTGATTATAAAAACCTGCGCTACCACCATGTGGTTTCGTAATCCAGTAGGAAAAGCCTTCTTGAGGATGGAGGTTATCTCCCAGATGCCATTTTCCCGACAGCCCGCAAACATAACCGGCATCGTGGAGGACCTGTGGAATCGACTGAAATTCTTCCAGCGTATTAAACGAATCGGGGCCAGTTTGTATTCGCGGTCTAAGATAACAGTGCACTCCATGCTGGCAGGGCATGAGGCCGGTAAGAAACGTGGCGCGAGTCGGAGAGCAGACGGCGTTGTTCGCAAACGCGCGTGTGAACAGCGTTCCTTCTTTCGCCAACTGATCAATATGCGGAGTCTTAATATCCCGATTGCCATAACAACCTAACGTCCACTCGCCATGATTGTCGGTCATGATAATCACTACGTTAGGCTGTTTTTGTTCCGCAGCCGACAACCCTCCCATAGTCAACGAGCTCAGGAACAGGATCAGGCTACTGTTGAGAATTACTGACATTACCCGACGCATGAGCATAACCCCTTCTGGAAGTCAAACATGGATTACTAACGGCTGTTAATTAAATCATGCTGCATCGTTGGATTATTTTCAAGCGGTTCTCTTGATTGAGTCGTAGATTGATTACCGAATCAACGAAGTTCGAAGAATTCAGCACTCTGTCCCAAAGTTCTGTCAGGAAAGAATTACGTCTGAAATAGAGGGCTTAATAATGAGGCGGTTTTTCCTGATGGGGGTCCCGGCCTTCGTCGTCTTCTTCCAGAACGCCGAGACGGGAGTTGAGTGATTTCATTGACTTGTCCAATGTATCAACGGTTGTGTTCTGCTGGATAACGGCCTGATTTAGTTGCTCGACTTCATGTTGAAGATGCATCAACACGGATTCAATCTGAGATATTCGAGACGATAGTTCTTCCAGTCTGGATGGATTATCATTCATTCGGGAGTGTGCCTTTCACGGACGGTGCTATTATTATTGAACTGAAGAGTTATGATGGCGTTAGCCTGTATCCAGGTTTACTATAGCGTCTCCAGCACCATCTGGACCGAGTATCATAGAATGAGAGACGCTATGATTAAATGGGATGCGCTCTAGAATTTTATTTAGTCGCGTTTTACATTGAAACAATCTGAGGTGAGATTCACTATGATTCAACGATTTCGGTCTTGTCTGCTGACACTCTTGTTCTTGATTGCGTTCTCTCTGCTCCTGTTTGCTGAATCCCAGGCGGCCGAAAACACATTTCAAGTCCGCTTTGCGGATTCGGTTCATCAGCAACCCTTTACGGGCCGCGTTTATCTGATATTTACCCGCATGGATCGGGAGCCACGATTGGGACCATCATGGTTTCAACCAGAATTATTTATTGCCCGGGATGTGAAAGATTGGCAGCCGGGAGATCTTCTGGAGTTCACCCCCGATTTAAAGGGGTTGCTCTCGTTCCCGACGCCGTTATCCGAGATGAAACTCTCTGGATATCGCGCACAAGCGGTAGTTCGTTTTAATGATACTGCACCCCAGATCGGTACCGCTCCCGGAAACGGCTTTAGTCAGGTCATCACAGTCCCGGCTGGCGGCTTTCAAAATCCACCGTTGTTGACGGTCGACAAACTGGTACCTGAAAAACCGGTCAAAGAGACCCAGTGGAGCAAGCTGTTTAAAGTTCGTTCTCCTCTGTTATCGAAATTTCATGGTCGAGATACATATTTCGAGGCTACAGTTCTGCTGCCACAAACTTATTTTGAACAACCCCAGAGAAAATACCCGGTAATTTATACGATCCCCGGCTTCGGCGGCGATCATCTTCGCGGACGAAGTCTGACTCCGGTTCCGGAGCAGAATAAAGGAGGCGTGGAATTCATTCGCGTCTTGTTGAATCCTCAATGTCGCTATGGGCATCATGTTTTTGCCGACTCGGCCAATAATGGGCCCGTAGGAAAAGCGTTTACAACAGAGTTTCTGCCCGCACTCGAAATAACCTATCGAGCGATTCCGCATCAACGGGCCCGGTTTCTAACAGGACATTCCTCGGGGGGCTGGTCTTCGCTCTGGTTACAGGTGACCTACCCCGAAACGTTTGGCGGAACCTGGAGTACGGCTCCCGATCCCGTTGATTTTCGAGACTTCCAACAAATCAACCTCTACGATTCATCAAGTAACATGTATCGTGATGCTGCGAATCAGCCCAGGCCGCTTGCCCGTATGGGACAGGTACCTGTGTTATGGTATGAATCCTTTGCCAAAATGGAACATGTTCTGGGGCATGGTGGTCAGTTGCGAAGCTTCGAAGCCGTTTTCAGCCCGCGTGGTAAAGATGGAACACCTTTAAAACTCTACGATCGGGAAACGGGTACCATCGATTCTCAAGTTGTGGAGACCTGGAAGGCCTATGATATCCGGCTGATTCTGGAAACGAACTGGAAGAAACTTGCGCCACAACTGGCTGGAAAAATTCATGTCTTCATGGGTGACCAGGACACGTTTTATCTGGAAGGTGCAACCGTATTACTGAAACAGACTTTGGATCGTTTAAATGAAAATATTGCTGCCGACTCAGTCGTCGAAATCTTTCCGGGGAAAAATCATTCTTCACTGATGACGAAAGATCTGGTCTTGCGCATGCGTAAAGAGATGGTGCAGTCGTTCCTAGCACATCAGGCTGAGATCAAATAACAGGCTCAGACAGTCTGTTTCCCAACGGTTTAACTGCCGATGTAGCGGGCATAGATCGTTTTCGCTATCGAAGGATCATCGGTGCCTTTAATAATCGCACGGCCGTCACGAAACAGGCTGACTTCATAATCGGGGTTCTTCAGATTCAGCCTGAGCAGATACGCGTTATAGTCTACCGCTCCGGAATGCTGGAGTTTTTTCGCCAGCTCTTCAAATACAATCTGCCCCTTATCTGCCGGAGAAACCTGAACCGCATTTCTGCCACACAGGCGCGTGGTGCGCGAACCTTGTTCTCCTTTCAGCCAGATCCGTTCTCCCTGGTGGCAGGCTTTGCAACCCGCTTTCTCACGAAGCTCGGCTACACTCATCTGTCTGAACGATCCTTCCCAGACATCGATCACGGTGAGTACCGGCTTAATCAGATCTTCGCGGCCGGCGAGCAGTTTGATTGCGTCGATCGCTTCCATTGACGCGATCACATTTACCGTCGGTCCCAGGATGCCTGCGGTATCACAAGTCTCGGTGCTACCCGGTTCCGGTGCGGAATCGATCAAACACCGCAGACAGGCGGACTTGCCAGGCAGAATGGTCATCGTCTGCCCGGTACTGCCGATGCAGCCACAATAAATCCAGGGAATGCCCAACTCTAGCGAGACATCGTTAATCAAATAGCGGACTTCAAAATTATCTGTACCGTCCAGAATCAAATCGACGTCCTTCGCCAGTGCGAGGATATTGGTATGATCAATGTCTTCGACGATCGGCTCGATTTTGACTTCGCTGTTAATTTTTTTCAGTTTCTCGGCAGCGGCGATCGCTTTGGGGAGTTTGGCGGCTACATCGGTTTCATCAAACAGGACCTGTCTCTGCAGGTTACTCAGTTCGACAAAATCGCGATCAACGATTTTCAACTGACCGACACCCGCCCTGACCAGCGTTTCTGCTAAGACCGTTCCCAAGGCACCACAGCCACACAATAAGACGCGCCCCTGCATCAAACGAGTCTGACCTGCTTCTCCCAGTTCTGAAAAGAGGACCTGCCGACTGTAACGTTCCAATTCCGGTTTCATGTTGATGATCGCCTGATTGCTGATTTTGAAAGAAGATCTCTCTTTATTTTAGCAATCAACTACCGGGATAACAGGGCGCCGTCGCCAGAACCGGTGTGTTCTCACTGAGCAGAGGCTGAAGATTCGCTGACAAGCATAAAAAGAACCCCACTGTAGAATACAGCGGGGTTCGGTTCTATTTTATTTTGCGTTCGCTGAAAGATCAATCAACGCTGATTTCCCGTAAGAGTGAAACAAACTGCGGCTTAATCAATCGATTTGTCGACTCAGACCAGCCTTTGGAGGCCACTTTCAATGTGATCTTCGGTTTGATCCAGGTAGCAGATCGTCTGACTTTCACAAATGGCGTAGATTGTTTCAAACTCGGCAGTCGACTCTTCCATTTTTCCAATACATCATCGGGAATCTCATTTACATCGATTCTTCCTGCGTAGACCAGTTGTTTTTTATGGGAGGCGGCTAACAATACCGAATCAATCCTGCCGCTCGATAATGCTGTGTATCCGACCAACAGACAATCAAATTCCGTCAGTTTTGGTGCGGCTTCTTTTTCTTCAGGAATGGGAATGGCGACTTCTGCTGCCTTATCAGTTCCACCTGCAAAGTCGTTTAGTGCGTCTTCCAGATTCTCTGCGCCCCCGTCTGCTTCTTTGGCCTGATCGACGATAGAAGCTACCAGGTTCACATCCGCAGACTTCCGCACGCCCCAGTCTTTGAACAGGGAATTGAATTCGAAGCCGCCTACAATGGTAAATGCGCCTACAACTAAGGTCAGTCCCCAGATAGCCATATCTAATTTCCAGGCACCTGCCGGAAAACGGCGAATCGTCGGTCCCCAGATTTTGAGCGGCGTCAGGAAAATACTCAAGATGCTAAACTCTACTGATTTCGAAACCGCGTTCACATAGACAATCATATGCGCGATCATAAACATCAGGAATCCAACGGTGGCTTGAGTTACTGTCCACAAACATAACTCAGCTGCGTTGCTGCAATAGAAACGTCCGCCAATACTCAAACCGATGGAGCCAATGGTACCGATTCCGAGGATCCAACCCCATGCTGGAATGATTTCCCAAACGGTTTGCGGTTGTGGTTTGATTTCGTCCTGATTCTGAAGTTCAACCTGGCCCACACATTTTCCCAGAGCCGGATAGTAACCACACTTCGGACACCAGGAGGAAAGGCCCCAAGGCTCATGAGTACCACACTCAGAGCAAGTGGGTTTTGCCTGTGAATTGTGGATGTCCTGTAAAAGTTGGTCGTTACTTTGATTAATATCGGGCATGACTCGGTTACTTTTTGAAGTTGACAGAGAATATAGATCGTTGAAAATTTATGTGACTCTCTGAGAACCTTAGCTTACAAAATGCAACATCGACGTATTTTGAGTGGACGAAATATCAACATCCAAGTAGAAAACCCCAGGCAACAGGCAGTAAAATCCACACACGCCACACAACCGGACTGCCGTTTTCCAGTGGAACTTCAATACAAAAAAAGCCGACGCACAAAGAAGGGCGTCGGCCTGGGATTAATTGTTTAAGATTTCTCTAAGACAAATCAGTTTACTTTCAGTAACTCAATGTCGAAGATGAGCACTTCGTTTGGTCCGATATCAGGACCTGAACCACGCTGGCCGTACGCCAGATCGCTGGGGATAAATAACTGCCATTTATCTCCTTCTTTCATCAGCTGCAGGGCTTCAGTCCAACCGCTGATCACACCACTGACGGGAAACGTTGCTGGCTGATTTCGTTTGTAAGAACTATCAAATTCTTTTCCATTCGTTAAAGTTCCACGATAATGCGTGGTCACTTTGTCATTCTGACCGGGAGTCTTTCCCGTTCCCTTATTGATAACTTTATACTGCAGCCCACTTTTAGTGGTCTTAACGCCTTCCTTCTTGGCATTCGCAGCCAGGAACTGTTTTCCTTTGGCGATGTTTTCGGCTTGCGCTTTTTTCATTTTTGCTTCCTGCTGCTGGCGTAATTCCTGCTGGAATGCAATCAATGTGGCGCGAATTTCATCTTCGGTCATCTGTGGTTTCTGCTTGGTCATGGCATCCATAATACCTTTGACCAGAATCTGTGGATCAAGCTCTAACTGATCCTTTAACAGGTTTTGACCCAGATTGTAGCCGATCCCGTAACTAACTTTCTGTTTCTGATCTTTGAAAGCAGATTTACCGGAACCTGCTTTTTCATTCTGCGCGTTCGCCAGTTGTGTAAATCCAAACAACGCAATACATAAGCAGGCAGAGAGATGCCATTTCGACATAGGAACAACCTTTCGGTGAGCAATGAAACTAATTGTTAAAAGGGGTGACCATACGGGACGGCGAGATCCGGGCTGCCGCTGTCGGCATCTGGATTAGCAGGTGATGTATTGCATGGTGTCCTCAATCGGAGAGGAGCTTCGACTTAAATCAAGTTAATAATTATACGTGAGTCTCCCGCGAAGTGTCTACAATAAACGGCCATTCGCCTGTAAAACACTGTTTTCCATCACTGATGGTCCGGTTGCACTCTCTATCCAGGTTAACGGACGACGTTCTGAAAACGCGTCACAGCTTCATTGATATTATCTCTACTGTTGAAAGCACTTAGACGGAAATACCCTTCGCCAGCAGCGCCAAATCCACTGCCCGGAGTGCCAACCAGGTGTGCTTTTTGCAACAATTCGTCAAAGAAGTCCCAGCTGGACACACCACCGGGCGTATGAAGCCAGACATAGGGAGCATTGACGCCACCGTAAACCGAGATCCCCACCGATTCCAGGCCTTCCCGCAGTAACCGGGCATTTTCCATGTAGAACGCGATCAACGTCTGAATCTGCTGTTTGCCCTGCTCAGAATAAGCGGCTTCTGCCCCTTTCTGGATGATGTAAGACACGCCATTAAATTTGGTACAATGACGACGATTCCACAAAGGATGGATGTCTACCGTTTCGCCCGTAGCAGTCTTTCCCTTTAATTCTTTGGGTACCACAGTGAAGGCACAGCGCGTCCCGGTGAAGCCGGCATTCTTACTGAAGCTGCGGAATTCAATCGCAACTTCTTTCGCTCCCTCAATCTCATAAATGGAATGCGGGATTTCAGGATCAGTAATGAAGGCTTCGTAGGCGGCATCGAAGAAAATAATCGACCCGTTTGCTTTGGCGTAATCAACCCACTGTTTGAGGGTTTCTTTTGTTGCGACCGTTCCCGTGGGGTTATTGGGATAACAGAGATAAATCAGATCGACGGGTGATTCGGGCAAAGCCGGGACAAAGTTGTTCTCGGCAGTCACAGGCAGATAAGTCAAACCTGCGTAGCGTCCACTCTCATCCGCGGAGCCCGTGCGGCCGGTCATCACATTGGTATCGACATAAACCGGATAGACGGGGTCAGTGACGGCGACTTTATTATCCGCACCAAAAATATCGAGGATGTTTCCCGTGTCACATTTCGAACCGTCTGAGACAAAAATTTCGTCTGCGGAAATATCAACGCCCCGCGATTGAAAATCGTTTTGAACGATCGCGTCTCTCAGGAATGCGTATCCTTGTTCGGGACCATAGCCACGAAACGTATCAGGATTTCCCATCTCATCAATGGCGGCGTGCATCGCTTCCCGGATCGCAGGCGGAAGAGGCTCGGTGACATCACCAATCCCCAGTTTGATTACGGCAGCACTCGGGTTCTCGTCGCAAAACTTATTGACACGACGTCCGATTTCCGGAAACAGATAACCCGCTTTGAGCTTCAGGTAGTGGTCATTAATCAAAGCCATTTCACGCCTCAAATCATAAATAGACAAAACTTGTGTTGGTGAATCATCAGGAAGGATTTTTTTCAAAACCAGAAACGCCGTTGTATTTTGAATCCGGCAGAATTGCAACCGACGCACGCAGGAGAGACAGCTTTTCACGGAAAAGGTTCAATTCTCTTCGGTCGCCAAACTGTCGTTTTCCCCTAGATCAAAGGGGCGAGGTCGGGCATTGAACCAGAACCGTTGCGTGAGCGGCTCAATTTGTGTTAAGCCTGTGTACTCACTGATTTTGCGCTTGCCCGTTAACCGATGGGCTGCGCTTTCGAACAGCAGCCTGACTTGGGGTTGTTGTGAGCCGTTCTCATGATCCTGCTCTGAAATCCTACAGACCGCGATGGCCGCTCCCAATTGAAAGCGTGCTTGTGGATAAACGGGGGCACCGAGTTCTGCCAGCGACCAGCGATCAACGCGTACCCGACACCAGGAACTTAGTGGTCGAGGCGGATCAATAAACGGCTGCAGTGCAGGGGGGAGCTTCCATTTTTCTTCTTCGTCAACCAGCAGCGTCACACGATCATGCGAACTCGCATACAAACCCCAGGCAGGCCAGTGATCAAAATATCCGGTGGGTTCTAACAAGGGCGCCAGCATCACAAACCAGGCGACAGTCATGATGCTCTTTTCTCTTCCGGAACGATGTTGAAACGACAGACTGAAATCGGCTTGACTGATAGACGCCTCTCCCGATCTCGCCAGACCGAACAATCCACTAAACAAAATCAAATCCTGTATGATGAAATAAATATTCCAGATGAGAACGCCGCCATGGTGGTTCAATCCCCAGGGACCAACGGCAAGGATGAGACAGGCATGCATCGAGACGACAGCCCAGAATGTCCATTGGCGGGTACGGGGAATCAACAAACCCACCGCAATCAAAAATTCGGCAACCGAAAATGAAGCAGCGATCAAAGTTAAAGTACGCTCTGACCAGTATGCGGTCGACACGCCGATTCCGGTAAACAGACCTTTCACCAGCTGCGGGCCCAACGTCTGTAAAAAACTGGCATCGCATTTGGAGAGCGCGGAATAGAAATAAATGCTGATTACAAACAGTCGAAACAGCCGAATAGCACGCGGCGGCTTCAGACAGGTCAGCAACAAAAAACCGACAGCAAACTGATACGCCCAGGGTTGAATACGATGCTGGTCAAACGCGATTGAAATTAGAAACGCGAAAAAAAACAAACCACCGCATATTTGTTGGCCTGTTTGGCAGAACTCCCGATCCTGTCTCTGCAGAAACCATGAGGTGAAGACCATCCCCAGGACCAACAGACTGGAAACAACCATCGAAGTCAGCGTCAACCAGTCTATTGACGTAGGGAGATTAAAAATCGAAGAGAATAAAGGGACCTGAGGAAATCGCGTTTGCGGTATCCAGAGTCGCCACGTAATGCAGAGCAGCCCCAGCGAGAAACATGCCAGAGTGACTTTCAGTAATCGTAGTTGTAAGTGAAGCTTCTGCTGTGACATGGATCGGCTCGCCGTTTTTGCGCTCATTATAACGCCCGGCGATGGCTTTCACCGCTCTCTGACAGAGACACACAGAAAAAAACCAGTGAATCGGTCGCTTAATTGAGCGAAGTCAAAACCGTTCCCAAAAACTCTTGATCCTCGGAAACGAGCTGAACTTCGGTACCCGGATCATTCGAACCACGTCGCAGCAACGCCATCGCGACAGCAGGATACTTTCCATACGATTTGGCAGAAGAAGCAATCGTGCCAACCTCCTGGCGTTCTTCAGCGTCTTTCACGACTACCTTCGTTCCCGCTGGAGGGACCCATGCCTGATCAAGGCCAATCGCTCGCAACTCGCGATTCACATGTCCCAGTGAATCAATTCGCGCGATGGGCTCCTGCCCCAGGTAGCAGCCTTTTTTGAATGAGATCGCGCGATCAGTTCGATTTGCTTCCTGCGCCAGATTCTCCTCTGAGAGATCAATACCGTATGTCGGGAACACGGATTCAATGCATAGCGCCTGGAACACGTCTTGACCTCCTGAAGTTGCACCCACTTCAAGCAGATTAGTCCACAAATCAGAGATCTTGACATACTGCAGACAACAAAGAAAGCCTGGCTGTTGTAACCAATCAACGCGTCTGACAGTCAGTTTCTTATCACCATTCGACACACGTAGCTGTTGATTTACCGCAAGCGACTCAACCGGAATACCCGTACGACAAAGCATGTCTATTGAATCTGGGCCAGTCAGATACAGATTACCGAACTCCGGTGTGCGCATTTCAAAATTGGCATCTTCCAGAATGAGATACCGGTCCAGGTGTTTGATGATCGCTGTACTTTCTCCGGGCGCGGTATCAATCCAGATTGACTCTTCGTGATTGAAGGCAAAGATGTGACCTAAGATACGGCTCTGGACATTCGTTATAAACGCCTCACATCCGTGATCGGGCTGCAAACTTTTGATATCGTTCGTACAGAAATTGTGCAGAAACTTTTCCCGATCTTTGCCCTTTAACTCTAGTTGATCTCGATGACTCAGATCGAAAAGTACAGCGTTCTCTTGCGCACTCTGATACTCTTTCTCAGGAGTTCCAAAGTCAGATGCAAGTGGATAAACCTGTTCAAGATCTTTGAAAACGGCGCCCTGTGATTGTTGAAGAGTCTGGAATTGGCGTAATGGCATTCGTGTTCCACGTTAACTGTTTAAGAATGATAAATAACGCTCTGAAAGAACTCTGCACGAGAGTTCTTCAGTAAGAGCAGAATCTGACTGTGCGTAATGACTACGTGGACAGATGCGGAGATAAGAAAACGTATCTTATCCCAGTCGGAGAGAGGTTCTTCAAAAGAAGTGGGGTTGCGTTTTTCATTCTAGGAGTCGGTCAGGTTTTTTCAAGAAAAAACTATGACCTTATCAAGTGGATTCGAAGACTACTCGATTTTTTCAATCTTAAGCTGATCGACGTTCAGTACTCCGATGCCACCATTGAGTCCCAACTGAATGACTGCTTCGCGTGTCTGTGGCGGAATCGAGATTTTTTTTGACTGCAGATGCCACTCACGACTTCCAACCCAGGGGCCAATATATGCCTGTCCAATATTCCGACGAATCTTGTCATAAAAATGGATAATGAATCCGGGTTGTTGAAAGTTCTCAACTCCCTGAGCCGTATTCAAGTAACTGACCTGAAGACTGATGTCGAGCGCATGAACTTTGGAACCATCAATGGCCATTCCCTGCAAGATTTGTGATAAGTTTCCGGGAGTCTCATTTTCAAATTGCAGATAAGAGGTTCCATCGGGAGCACCAACGTTGATCCAGTTAACTCGACGTTGATAGTGCCAGTTATCAACTTTTTTATCTCTGTTTGCATCGAGTTCAAAACTGCCGTTGATGATTTGCGGCTGGAGGGGATTTGGTTTGACCTCACGTTTATCTTCAGAGCGACCCGTCATGGGAACGAACAAGGTCGGAATGAGCCGTTTATGCTTTAGTTGCCCCTGTTCTTTCTGAAAGAGATGAAAGACCTGTTGATATCTCTCTCCCAGAGGAATTAATAGCATGCCTCCTTCTTTCAGCTGGTCGATCAAAGGCTGAGGCACTTTTTCCGGTGAACAGGTCACGATGATCTTGTCGAATGGTGCTTCTTCTGGCCAACCTAGATAACCATCGCCAATTCGCGTGTGGACATTATCATATTTCAACCGCTTCAACCGCACCGCTGCTTTCTTTCCGAGTCCTTCCACAATTTCGATGGTATAGACGTCTTTCACCAGACCGGAAAGTACCGCCGCCTGAAAACCACTGCCTGTGCCAATTTCGAGCACTTTATCCTCAGGCTGAGGGTCGATGATCTCTGTCATATACGCCACGACATAGGGAGGAGAAATTGTCTGCTTATAGCCAATCGGCAATGCCAGGTCCTGATAAGCCAGATTCTTCAACTTGGAACTGACAAATTCATGGCGGGGAACCTGCTTCATGGAAGAGAGCACGCGCGGGTTTTTTATTCCCTCTCCCTCAATATAACGTGTCACCATTTCATGGCGCAGGTCACGAAAGAATGCGCTGCTCTGTGCAAGGACTGGCTCCGGAGAATTCCCGATCACGAAACCGGTAATGACATTGATTAATAAGAAGACAATAATCCGCTTCATCAGAGAACCTCTCTGCCATATTACTGTGAAATTCACGATTTAAATCTGGAATGATCGTAAATTATAGCACTTGCTGGTAACCTGCGTTAATGTTGATTTCTCAATAAGTGACGATGAATCACAAGATTGACTTTGGAATGTGCGGTTTCTATCTACCAACTTCTATCTACACAGAGAAGAAAATTCGTTATGATCCTTAAATTAAGCCCGTTTTCGATGGATCTTTGAGCGGATGGATTCCAGTCAGATGAATGTGTATCGCGTAACAAGCATTGTTTGTGCTCTCGGTTTTGTTCTCTTCGTTCAGGGATGTAGCTCGTCCGACTCTCCTTCCGAGGAGAAACCGGTTTCAGCATCTGGCATTAAAAACGATTCCAAAATCGCAGCATCCGAACAAGTCGCTGCTCCTGAAGAACCCGTAGATCCGCAACTCGAAGTCAAAGCCGTTTTTCAAAAATTACTGGCAAATCGCACGGAACCTGATCCAGACGAATGGCAAAAAGCCGACAAGCAGTTGACGGCCTTTGGAACCACGGCTGTCCCGACTTTGACCGTAGAAATGTCCAGTTCAGAAACTGCTGCACGAGAGTTGGCCAGTATGTATCTGGCTAGTTTGGGACCGGAAGCGAAGGAGGCTGCACCGGTTCTCGAACAAGCATTGCAAGATGAATCACCTTTTATCCAAGTCAATGCCGCTTCGACGCTGACACACTTTCCTGAATACCGCGACAAAGCCATTCCTGTTTTGATCAATCTGACAAAACATGCGGACGCCAATACCCGTGTCACCGCCGTTTATGCACTGGGTAGCCTCGATGCCCATTCGGATGAACAATTGGAAGTCATCAAGGCGGCCCTCAATGACTCAGACAGCGATGTCCAATTAGCGGCAATCAAGGTACTGGGTCAGATCGGGAACCCTGCTAAAACGACATTAACTGACCTGCAGACACTGATCGATGACACCAATACCGATCAAGTACTGCGTGAAGCGGCTCTTTCCTCGAAATCGCAGATTGAACGGGCAAAGCAATAGGTACCACTGCCAGCTTTGCGCTACCCTCTTTCACGTTGGATCAAGCGCCCCGGTTCAATTGCCCGTCTCCCTGTGGCGATTGTAGCGATTTTACCGAACCCGGCTGTAAGCGAATTTTCCGACATGTATCGGAGAAAAGCGAATTTCTGAAGATCTTACGCAAATCCGTTTGACTAACGATGCGCGTGACCTACTTTTATTGGCAGAGAGGGACTGCTGACCTCTCAACGCAATCATCATATTTTTCCTCTGCTTCTAATCGAAGCGAGGATCTACAGCGCGGCAAGGAAAGCTGGGAGCTTTGAGGGGACCTTGCCGCGCTTTTTTGTCTTGAAACCATCTGACTTGATGGTGCTTGATACTCTGGTCTCTTCCTGATTTCTGAAGGACCACCGGCATGATGCAAATCGGCACCCTCGAGCAGAATATGACTGGAACAGCCCATGGCAACCAGAAAACAATGGTTGCAGCGATCCCGCCGCAACGGATTCACACTCGTTGAATCGCTGGTCTCTGTGACAATCACAGCGATTGCCGGAGTTGCTCTATTCTCAGCCATCGGTGCTTCGCTGGGCGCCAGTTACTCTGCATTGAATCATAATGTCGGCACAGGTCTGGCAGATCAATTGCTGGAAGAACTCGCAGCGGTCCGATTTCCCACATCGAGTGACACACGTCCGCACTCCACTGGAAAGCGAAAGGATTTTGATGACCTGGATGACTACGACAACTGGTCGGCTTCACCACCAGTCAATAAAGAAGGATATCCATTAGGTAACGAACCAGTCACGATTCTGGAATACTACTTGATTACACGTCCCAGCCTGCTGGTTCCGGATACCAGTTTTTTAGGCAGACTCCGGCGAGAAGTCTCTGTCGAACGCATCAAACATGACAACGGCTCAGGCTGGGTTGTGACGAATGACGAGACCGATTTTCGCAGAGTCACTGTCACCATCAAACTGGCAATGACGACAGATGCCGGTTCACGTAATCATGTGATTTCAGAAGCAACACGAATATTCAGTTATGTACCACTTTCACCCTGACAACTCGAAGAGGGCACCGCACGTGTTTTCAGAAAGTCCACTCTTAATCGAGCTGGGCCGTGTGCGTTTCTGCGCAGAGAGAGCTCCGGGTTCACGAGGTGGTTTAACGCTGGTTGAGTTATTGATGGCGATGGCCATCTCCTCAATCTTGGTTGTCGCATTGGGAGGCATTGTGACGGCCACACAATCTGCCTGGAAACATACGCAGGGCATCGAAGATTCTCAAGCGCAGATCACCGCCACATTTGATCGCATAAAAATGATGGTTTCACAAGCAGGCATTTATCAGGTCAGTGGTCAACCGCCGCAGGTCGGATTGGCCGTCGTCACGAATTCCTGGAACAGCATTGATATCGCAAACACACTCGTCGTCTGGACAGGCGGCCGTAATGGCGGCATCAGCGATCAAGGCACATTGACACGACTCCCGAAAATCAACGAACTATTAATCTATACCAGCGACCCCGACGATGCACATAATCTGATCGAACTCGCACTGCCCGACATAGATTCATCAATCGATTTCAACAGTTCCTCATTTAATAGTACGATTCGCTCTGCGATTAGTTCAAATAGTGCCGAATCGGCTTTGTTGAGCAACCGGATCAAAGCCAGTCAGTTCATTCTGTCGGGAAACCCCTGGGGAACCCCCGTCGGAAATATTCGTTTTGAGATTGTAAAAACTCCCAGTGACAGCAATCTAAGTGGAGTCTCTCCCGGGACCAGCGCTTGGATGAACCTTTCCTGGCCACAGGGTACAGCGAGTGCAACGAGTGGTTTACGCCAGATAAGAATCAATTACGAAATCCAGTTTGAAACTGCAGAACGGACGGCATTAAACGACGCGAATTCACCCACGGCACTTCCATTTTTCGGGTCCAGTTCGAGGTATTATGCATATGTACCTTAAACAGGATCAATTAAGAGCGATTCTGCCAGCCTGTGCTAAACGACACGGGCAGACACGGAAGGTACGCACCCTTCGCTCGGGTATCTCTTTGATTCTGGTGATGTTTGCATTAAGCATGTCTATGGTTTTAACGTATTCGTTCATTCAAACTCAAAGTGTGCTGACACAAATTTCTGAAAATGGGTCGCGACGCGATCTGGCAATGAATGCCGCCCGTGCAGGCATCGCCGAAGCACTTAACCGCATGAATTCGCTTGACTGGGCGGGTGCCAATGATCAAATAGTTCGCGATTTTCAGTCCGATTCAGATGGAACCAGCACTTATCGCGTTTCGTTTCAAGCACCCGGTGATTCTCTCAGTTCGGTGCTAGAACTGGAAATTCATTCGCTGGGTGTCTGGACGTCTGCCGAAAATAACAACCTGAGATCCGAGTATCAGATTACGGCGAAAGTCCGGCTGGTGCCTCGTTTGAAAGGCAGAATAATCTTACCTGGGGACTCTGCCAGTGCAACCGATCAGGTCGCTAATCCAGGCGACTTCGATCTCATCAGACAATATGCCCTGTTTGCTGAGGAAGGAAAAGATTCACTGATCCTCGATCCCTGTGACCGAATTGATGGAAATCTCTGGTTAAATGAGCGTTTAATAATCTACGAAGATCCTGACTGGAAACCCTCTGTCCGCAGTAGCTTCCTGAAGGATCTGGGAAATCGGCTGGTGACATTTCCAGCCGGGTCAACAAACTTGTCTGATGCCAGCGTTCATTACCCACATCCCATCGCAGGTAATATCACATTTTATCAATCGCCAAAAAATTCTGTTCAGGATGACCTTGAAGAATTGAACGTAAGCTGGTCGACGACGGCACAAGAACTCACGATTCCGAGCCTTGATGAGTCTCATTTTTCCTCATATCGGCTCTATGCCGGCGGCCCGGAATATCAGGCAGTCTCGCTCAGCTCCACATTATACAACGTTACGTTGAAACCGACTCCGGAAAATCCGCTGGGAATTTTTTACCGCAATGGAAATCTAAATGTTTATGATAACGTCATCGTTCAGGGAACTCTGGTCGTAAAAAATAAGCTTCAGTTTCAAGGCAAGGGCATCTATATCACTGCCTTCAATTGGACAGGCGCTTCCGGCGAACCGTTGGTTTCAGATGCTCATCTTTGGCCACGACTTCCCACATTGGTCGCTGACGACATTGAATTTGATAGAGAAACACAATCTACGATTGAAGGCGCTGTTATCTGTCAAAATAACTTGAAGGGAGCCGGTGGTTCTGTCAGCTACCCGAATGCCGCGCCAATTCAATTGACGGGAACAGCGACTGCCATTTCCACGGAACAACCCTTTAGTATCGTCACGCTACGTGAATCCCAAGTGCTGGATAGCTTGTCCACCGATGGAACATATGCGATCTGGTTAAATACATCCGGCACAGGCAATACTGGATCAACGGGTACCTGGTATCCGATTATCGGAGTCGATGGCCAGAACCAGCAGGTAACGGTTCGAGGCGAAATAAATCATGCGACACCGACCGGTTATGAAATCAAACTGCATAAACGGTCGCTAACTCAAATCCGCGGGCCCGTCTGTGCAGAAACGTTTGATTTCAATCGTTTGCATGAATGGGTGCTTTCCAATTATCTCTGGAATGATCGCCATTCTTACTGGGAATATGAAAATGACTTACGCGAGTATTTGGGACTCTCCCTGCTGGGCTTCGCTGAATGGCTCAAGAACCCGCTGAACTTCACTGGCTGGAGCTCCTATTATCAACTTTACGGATTGGATCTGGAACCAACGCTGCACATTCAGCATCTGACGGATCAGGAATACCGTTGGGAACCGCCACTGTTTCAACCCTATGACGGCGGTGATGCCAACCCCGAATACGCGGGATATCGCTGGTCGTTGATTGACTGGAAAGAAATTCCCTAAACCGTTATTGGAATCGAATGCAAAAGTTTGAACCACATGACTGGCAAAGCAGCAGGCGTTTTTCGAGAGAAAAAACGCCTGGAATCGTGCTGCGCGCCAAGCAACGGCATCCGACAAGCCGACACGGTTTCACACTGATCGAGATGCTGATTGTGATGCTGCTGATCGCGATTCTGGTTTCTGTCTCCTTAATTTCGACGGATTCCAGCAGATCAATGTCACTCGAAGCAACCGCCCGTATGCTGGTAGCCGATCTGCGGCTGGCCCGCAATTACGCCATTAAATTCAATACAAAATACAAAGTACTTTTTGATCTGGATGCGCAATCTTATGAAGTTCAGCATTCAGGTAGTGGTACCTTGCCTGTTCCAAAAAATAATCTGGCAGGTAGTGCAGAGGCTTCAGACAAATATATCAAACAACTACGAAGTGATTCCTTGAATCTACCGGATCAGGTTTTGATCAGACAAATCAACCTGAAAACATCCCGCTCCAATGTGACGGATCTGGAATTTGGCCCAATGGGTGGTACAGGACCAACCCGAAATGAGGATACGATTCTGATCTTGTCTACGGAAAGAAATGGCACGACTTTTATTTTTCCCATCACCGTTTCCTGGGTTACCGGCCAGGCGTGGGTGGAAGAGATACAAACTTTAAAAAACTGAGACAGCAAACCTATCAATCAGAAATACGATTATGATTTCCATACAACGTTCACAATATAGTCCTATCGGCTTACAGCTCGGGCCCAGTTCCGCCACGCTGGTCCAGTTGACAGGACCGCGCCACAATCGGGTTGTGCATGCGATTGCCCAGGAACATTTTGATATCGATGAAAAATGTTCGCTGGAAGAACGCGATGCAAAAATCGCGTTGGAGCTCCGTCGGATCTTGTCTGACCATCATTTTAAAGGGCGGCGGGTCATCAGTTGCCTGGGGTCGCAGGAATTATTCATTCAGAATGTCCGGTTACCGCAATTGCCGGCAGAAGAAATTCCAAAGGTTGTCGCCTGGGAAGCAGAAGAGAGATTGCCTTATCCGGTTGCCGATGCCGAAATTCGACATCTACCCGCCGGTCAGGTTCGTCAAGAGTCGAATACCAAACAGGAAGTGATTCTGCTCGCATGCCATAATGGAATTTTGGAACGGCATCTGAACCTACTGGAACAGGCTGGACTGACTGCCGTTGCTATCGATGTTGAACCATCGGCCACGTTACGCTGTTTTCATGATGCTTCTGAGAATACTCATACGAATTCTGCCAGTTGTTATTTGAATTTTGGCGATGCCGCTACGACTGTTATTTTTGCAGATCAGCAGAACGTACTGTTTCTCAAATATATTATGCAGGGTAGCGACCACCTCGATCGTGCTGTGGCTGATAATCTGGATATGCCTTTGAAAGAAGCAATCCGCCTGCGAAAAATCGTGACGAATTCGCCGACATTGGACGCCAGTGATGAACTGCATCGCTCGGTGATTGATTCCATCCGTTCCATTCTGGAATCGATCAGTACCGAAGTCGAAAACTGCCTGCGATATTACAAGGTGACCTTTCGCGGGAAAAAGCTGGATCAGCTGATTGTCACGGGAAATGAATCCAGTCCCTGGCTGATCGATTTCCTGTCAGAACGCTTAAACACCGATTGCAAGATGGGTAATCCATTTGAAAGCCTGAAACGCTGGCCGACTTCCACTTCGCTTTTGGAACGTCCCGGCCGCTGGACAACCGCGATGGGGTTGGCCATGAAAGAGAAAGTAGACCGCTAAGGATAGAACCATGATACCTGAAATAGATTTTTTACCAGCCAGTTATCGCGAAGTGCGCAGGCGGCACCGGAATCGAATCTGGCGGCGTACGATCGTTGTAATTTTCCTTACATTGGTCACGTTAGGCACGGTTCGCCAAAGAGAAATTCAACATGAACTCCAGACGAAAAAGAAAACCCTGGAAGACCGCGTGCAGTTGATGCATCAACAACTGGAAGATCCGGCTCAACTGAACCAGAAAATCAAACAGGCCGAAATTCGAGCCAATTTGCTGTGTGGGCTCCAACTGGATGAATCACCGGCACAGGTTTTGAGCATCATCAGTTCCGCGCTGCCAAACTATGTCTCGCTGAACGAATTCCAATTCCAGTTTGAAAAAGTCTTTGATCGAGATCAACCTCCCGGCAAAAAAATCGCTGTTAAAACACCCGACAATACGCTTCCTGAACTGGTGGATTTACAGAATCTGCAGAGTTTGCATGCACAGGAAGACCTTGTCATCAAACTGCAAGGTATTTCTCCCGACCATCTTTCCATTTCCAACTATATGTCGAATCTGGATCAGATGGGAATGTTCAAGGAAATCGATCTGATTCAATCAAACGAGACCATCTTCGAAGGTCAGCCTATGCGGGCATTTCGACTGAGAGTCGTTGTGAATGCGCCTGGGACATACGTCCCCAGGGTGAATCCTCGAAGCTCAGTCGGCTTAGATCACCCCATCGCAGGAGGATTCAGCAATGAATGAAAAATTACGTCGTGATAGCTTAATCACCATCATTGGGCTTTCGGTTGTGGTCGCCTTATTTACGTTTGTGGTGTATCTACCGGGTCTAAAAAATAAACAGGAAGTGAATAAAGAGATTACCGCGATCCAACAGTCCATTTCGGAAATCCCTGCGAAAGTCAAACATCTAGAAGCACTCCATCGCGAACTGGACCAGCGACAGTCATTCGTCAAACGGCTCAGTCAAAGAATTCCTGCGGACAGAGATACGCATCAGGTTTTACAACGAGTTGCATTACTGGCAAAAACAGCTTCACTGAGCGTGAACGAATTGAACCCAGGAGAATCAGTGATGCACGAAACTTATTTCCAACAGCCTTTTCAATTGAGTGTGACCGGCCCTTATTCCGGTCTGGTTCAATTTTTGAACGGATTGGATCGAGAGGAACGTTTGTTTACTGTTTCGGGCGTCACTCTCTCAAAACAAGATGAGGAATCTGAGGGGTATATCAGAGGAACGATTAGGCTGTCGGTTTACGTGCTTCGCGAGAACCAGGGAGATTTTTCTGATTTTGCCGAGAATAGGGTTAGTAGCGAGTTAATTTCAGCCGATAAGAGATAAGGGCGCACCTCGATTCAAGTTTCTGTCATTTAAGAGTTATTGAAGAAAAGTGCCTGAATTCAGTCTCTATAACCAGTTTTATAATCCCATCCATTTGTATTTGTCTAAAGCAGTGATCCACTCGTGAAATCATTCAGCGAACAATTATTACATGATTTAAGAGTCAGCTGGCAGAAAACCCTGCTGTTGGGCCTCTTATTTTTTGTGGGATTGTACTTCTGGGTTCCGCCTTTATACCGTGCCATTCGGGGTACGTCTTCCCCGGCGATTGTTCCGGCAAAGAACAATCCGGCAGTGATTCCGCAACGTCCTCCGGTCGAGACGGAAATGAGTTTCACACAAAGTGAAACTCAGGATGCGCCACAGCACTCATGGGAGCAGTTTGATTCCCTGATGCAGACAGACCCACTGGTTCAATCAGTTCAAATGGGAGCCGTCCAGAAAAATCCGTTTCAGGTCAATCGAGATCAGTTTTCTCCTCCGATCCTGTTCGCAGAAGAGCCAGTTCAACCCAAGACCAATCTGGCAGAGAAGAAACCAAAAGAGGTTCCTGCACTGCCGGATAATCTCGTATTGAAGACAACGATTATTGGTAAATATCGTAGAGCGGCCATTATCAATAATAAAATGTACTACGAAGGTAAGGCGTTTGAGCATGAGGATGTGACTTACACGTTGGAACAAGTTGCGGCCCGCAATGTGATTCTAAAACAAGGCGAGCAGAAATTTGAATTAAAAATTCAAAATAATCCTTCCGCATTTATCAAATTTGCACAATAACAGTTCGCATCACTGGGCTCTTAATTATTGATTCGAACGATCATGGATGATGGTCGAAGCATGAAAAAACAATTTTTTATACCGGCATTCTGGGCTACTCTGACAGGGCTGTCACTTTTGTTGATCGCCGCGATGACCAACATCAATACGCCTGAGTCTTTGTTTATTTCTCCCCACCACCGGGCAAAATCACAGCACACCGTCTCCGGAAATTCACAGAACCGAAGCCGTCAACCTGTCGTGCTTAATCAGCCAAGTCTGCGCGAAGCAGCGCCCCAAACTCCAGACAGTCCGCTGCAGGCTGATACAACATTCGTTCCACGACAACCGGCACACGAACCGGCTATTCTGCCCGCGGAAACAGAACCACAAACGGTATCACTCCAGAAAAAACCGGCTCGTTCACGGCTCCTGATCGAACCGGGAATCGATATTTCCAATGAACAAAACACGAAAACAATGCGTGCTCGGTCCATTCAACTGAATCTCGCTCCCGATCCTGAATGGAACACCGAAAATCAAACTTCTTCCAAAATGGAGCTTCGCTTAGCCAGCTTGACGAAGCAGGTTGATCGATTAACCAATCTTCAACTTCAGACACAGCAAAAGTCGAATCTGGAACTCGCACAGAATACAGACCGACTCGAACAGGCCACGAAACTGCTGCAACAGATGCAGCAGACAAACCAGTTACGCGACTTAGAAAAGAAACTGGACAGCTTACAAAAAAAACCGGCGATTCCAGCGCCGCCTGAGAAGAAAACGGAGCCTGTCGAAACAGGGAGTTTACAAACAGAAGCATCTGAACTGTCTAAAACGGAGACAAAACAGCCTGTCCTCAAAGTCAGCCCGAACAAAGATTCCAGCGAAACGTTTTCCCTGCAAATTCAGGATGCGGAAATTATGCAGGTGTTGGACATGCTGGGTGAATTGTCCGGATTGAATATTCTGACCGGGCAGGGCGTCAGCGGTACGATCTCGGCAAATTTAAAAAATGTAACTCCAACACAGGCTCTGCAGGCGATCTTGCGTTCGCGTGATCTTACGTCGGAAAAAGAAGGAGAGTTCATATATGTCATGACTCTGGCACAGATGGAGCAAAAAAAGAAAACCAACCGAAAAGTCATCACCAAACTGTATACCCCGTTTTATGTCAGTGCGAAAGAATTACAGACTTTGATCACACCCATTTTGACGGAAAACATTGGGGTTGTCTCACTCACAACCCCCAGTGAAGTCGGAATTTCACCCGATGCCACAAGCGCCGGCGGTGATGCCTTTGCACAAACGGATGCGATCCTGGTTCGTGATTACCCGGAAGTTCTGGGCGAAGTAGATCGTCTACTGGAAACTATGGATATCCCTCCGATGCAGGTCGTGATCGAAGCCATGATTATCAGTGTGAAGCTGACTGATGAAATGCAGTTCGGTGTCAACTTTGCCATGCTGAGCGGAAATAATAAAAATCTGATTGTTGATGGCAACGGCCGGGTATTAAATAATTCCAGCGGTTTTCCCGGTTCTGGAAATTCATCCATCGTGCCACCAACGGGACAATTTCTGGCGGATGTGGCCGGCCTGAAATACGGATTTTTACATGGCGATATCAGCGGTTTCATAGAAGCGCTGGAAAATATAACGGAAACGAACCTGATTGCTTCACCTCAACTGAGGGCGTTAAACAAACAAAAAGCAGAACTGATTATCGGCAAACGCACCAGTTATTCCACGATCACACAAAATGGAACGACGTCGATTCAGAACGTCAACTTTCTGGATTCGGGGATTGTGTTGAACATGCGGCCCTTTATAACCCCAGATGGACAGATCCGAATGGAAATCCATCCGGAACGCAGTACTGCAACAATTAACGAAGAAACCCTACTACCTGACTTAGAAACTACTGAAGTCACGACAAATGTCATGGTACGTGACGGCAATACTGTTGTGATTGGAGGCTTGATCGAAGAACGACTCTCGGACGGCAAATCACAAGTTCCACTGTTAGGGGCCATTCCAGTCATCGGCAATGCGTTTCGACAGAAACGGGAATCCATGGAGCGGTCTGAGTTGATTGTGCTGATTACGCCTCGCATCGTGCATCCTGAGATTGCTCAGGCTGAAGGCGAACTTTTGGAATATCAAGAAGCAGAACGACTGGAAGCATTTAAGGAAAATTTCCTGCCGATCAACCAGGTGCGCATTGTCCAAGCACAAATCAAACAGGCTAAGAAGTACCTCAGGATCGGCAATTTGCCCAAAGCGAAGCGTCATATCGATATTGCAGTTCGACTGGATAAGAACAATATTGAAGCGATCCAATTACAGAAATACATCGACGAAGCGCTGAAAAACCGAAATCGCAGCCTGATCGGATTACCTCCGGTTTCATCTCCCGGAGTCCATATTCCTACCCTGGAGGGAGATCAGTAAAAATGGCTCGATATACTGCGCTCCAGTTCGTGTTTCTGGTTTGTGCCGCGTCTTTAATTTGCAGTGGCTGTCAGTCGATCCCGGTTTCAACATTATCATTTCTCTCGCAGCAACCAACAGAAACAAAGTATTCTGAGCCTGATCAACTCATGGGCTCGGCTGAAGAAAACGGCAGGACGTCTCCTTACCATCGGCAGGCGAATGAACTGGTACAGCAGGCCGTCGATCATTATGCAAATGGGGAATTAAGTCAGGCAAAAATCCTGCTGGCTTCAGCCCGAAAAATTGACCCCGGTCATATTGGGACTTTCGAGATCGAAGCCCAACTTTCATATGATATGGGAGATCGTGCCCAATATTTACAGTCGCTACGTGCGATTCGAGCGGCGAGTCCTCATAATTCGCAAAAACAGAGTGCCATTGGTACTCTGTTTTTTCAAGCCGGCCAGACTCAGGAAGGGATTGCCTGTCTGAAGCGAGCCATCGAATTGAAACCCTACGATGAAGACTATGCGCTCAAACTGGCTGCTTTTTATGAGCAAACCGGAAGGACAGACGAAGCACAACAGATTCTCTTGCGCGCGCTGCATACCTCATCTGGTAGCAAACGGCTCCCGATTGCTTTGGGCCGGATCTGTGAATCCAATCAGCAATGGACCCAGGCCAGCGTCTATTATGCTATGGTGGTCAATCATTTCCCAAAAAATCATGTCTGGCGAAAACATCGCGCCCGCTGTCTGTACCATGCAGGTAACTATTCAGCGGCATTTGAGCAATTCACAATCTGTCAGAAAAATGACCCGGAATCATTGTCGCTTTCTGAGAAGATCACATTCGGCGATGCCGCTCTGCGGTTAGGGGATCTTGAGAAAGCCCAACTTCTGTTTGATGATGTTTCTGCAGAACATCATCACCAGTTGCTCCATGTAGAGATATTGCGCGGGTTATGCGCTATAAACCGAGGCCAGAGCATCAGCGCAAAATCAATAATTGATACAGCCCGCAAAAAATGGCCTGCAGACCCGACGTTGTTAGAGGTAGCGGCCTTGGTCCCTGCTGAATAGTAAAACCGCACTATTCCTGCAAGACATGGACGTGCTTATACATACGATTCTGCCGATTGCATTCTCCATACCAGAATTGGACAAACGGCATTTCGTAACCTAGATTTAAGTAGTGAGATACCTCCAGTTCTCCATTGGTTGAGGTCTGTGAGGCGTGCTCTTAATCTGGAAGACGAAATCCGTTGTTTGTTTTTCAGTAGTGCGTTGCGCCTGCTGAGAAAGTAATCGGCTATGAAAATTTATGGCAAATATTGGTTGCTGGTAGTGCTGCTCATCGTAGTGAGCTGCGCAGACAGCCTGCTTGTAGCCAGCAATTTAGCCGGGCTCGGAACCGCATTTGCAGTATCACTCTTTGCATCACTGGCAGGCTGGTTCTGGCTAGTGAAAAGCATCCAGAAAGATCGACAGCAGGTCGCTTCCTGCCTGAGAAATCCCGAATTAACGCGACGGGGATTCCAACGTAAAAACTTTTTCGGAAACATCTTCACGGAAGCGATTCAGAAAATTGAAGAATCAGATACCGAGCTGACATCCACGAAGCAAGTCCAGACGATGCTGAAAGCGCGGGTCAATTCCTTACTTAAAAAAGAGGCCTTGCTGGAATCTGTGCTGGGGTGTCTCGATACCGGGATACTGGTATTCGACGCACAGCATGAACTGGAATATTCGAATCCTGCCGCGAATCCGTTTCTGATTCCGGTATCAGAGCAACGCGAGAACCATCTCGATTCAAGTTTGTCGCTGAGCAAAGCATTAATAAATAATGCTGTCACTCCTGAGCTTTCTAAATTACTGACAAAAACCATTGAACGTAAAGCTGCCACAAAACGCAGACGGACCGAGTTCGAGTTTACTGTCAACGGAACTAAGTCACACTTCCGGGCCATCGCAACGAATCTACGCGACGAGAATGAACAGGTTCTGGGTACCGTTGTCGTTGTAGAAAACATTGGCGAAGAAAATAACCAAAAAACAAAACACGCAGAATTTGTCTCATCAGTGGCACACGAATTGAAAACACCGATGTCTGGGATCAAGGCATATGTCGAGATGCTGATGGACGGTGAATGTGATGAAGAAGAATCGCAGGAGCTGTATGGCTTTATCAATCAACAAATTGATCGACTGACGCGATTGGTTAACAGCATGCTCAATCTGGCGCGCATTGAAAGTGGCGTCGTTGAAATTAAGCGGCACGATTATGAATTAAATGACATTTTGAAATCCGCCGCGGACGTGGTCTCGCCGAATGCCACGGAAAAAGACATTGCCTTTTCCACCGAATTAAGCGATTTGTATTTACCCGTGTATGTAGACAAAGACATGCTCGGACAGGCTATTATTAACCTGTTATCAAATGCCGTAAAATATACACCCAATGGTCATGAAGTACGTTTACGCAGTCGCATGGAAGAAGCTTCTGCCGTGATTGAGGTTCGTGATACAGGACTGGGAATTCCAGAGTATTCGCTGCCACATATCTTTGATCGATTCTACCGCGTTCCAGAAAATAATGCTTCGGCAGCGGGAACAGGGCTGGGACTGTCACTGGTGCATTTCATTATCACCAATGTGCATAATGGTTCGATCTCAGTTCAATCGAAGGTGAACGAGGGAACTAGCTTTACCATCACGATTCCATTAGGCCACAAAGAGCAGAAAAAGAAGAAACAGCTGGCATCGCCGGCAAATGTCTGAACAGGGTCGAGTGCTTCGCTGATCCTGAACGAAAAAGAGAGAGACAAGGAATATGAAATGTCCCATCTGATTTATGTTTGTGATGATGATTCACACATTGTTCGCGCTATCAGCATGAAACTCCGAAAAGCGGGTTTTGAAGTAGAATGTTTTCCTGATGGTTTCGCCTGCTGGGAAAATATGCAGGTTCGCGCACCGCAGATGATTATCACCGACCTGCAAATGCCACGCATGAATGGCCTGGAACTTTGTGGAAAAATCCGCGACTTTCCGGCAACTCGGACGATTCCTATTACGTTACTGACTGGTAAAGGTTTTGAATTCGACCATGACGAATACATGGAATCATTGAAAATCAACAACGTCATGGTGAAACCGTTCAGCCCTAAAAAACTGCTCACTCAAGTCCAGGAAAGTCTGAACCTCACGAACGATGTGATTGGTTAATAGATACCACAAATCAACTTTGCTGAAATTTTTAATACTATGCGAAATTATTATACTGCCATCCAGTTCTGGTCTTATTCGCTGCTGGTAGTCTGCCTGTGTCCGCTCGCCGTTTTTCTGGGTTCGTACATGGGTTGGCCACTCGGTATTGCGCCATTATTGCTGCTGGCTCCGATCACAGTTCTGGCGGCGATCTCGTCACCTCGAGTCTGTTCCTGGACCATCACAGCGTTGGCCGTCGGTGCCTGCTTTGCAGAAATCTTTTTCCGGTCGGACATCAGTGAGGTCAAAACCACCTATCCACTCAGTATCATGAGTGCGGCTGTGTTGATCGGGTTGACATTATTGATCGACGCTTACATTGGAAAATTGCGACAAAAACTCGCTCAGATTTATAATCAGAACGATGAGCTGGTGCGCCAGTTGTATCAAAGCCAGAGAGAGACAGCTCCTGCTCAGACGACTTCCGAAACCGGCACAAAGGAAATACCCCAGGTGGATTCGAAAGAGAATCCTGCTGCAGAAATTGGTGTCAATTATCCTTTATTACTTCTAACTCTGCAGGATATCGGCCGCCGCATCTCAACAAATCAATCGAATGAATCACTGATCCCCACGGTAATTAGTACTGCAAAAGCTTCGTTACAGTGTGGATATTGTCAGGTTTATCTGTGGGACGGCAAAGCGGGTGCTTTGAAAAATGCACTACCAGTCCGAAATCGTGATAAACACGAATATCGGCCTGTTCCCAATAGTGGTGTTGCTGCCTGGGTCATCGAGAATCGTCAGATCGTCATGAGAAACGATGCCGAAAAAGATTATCGGTTGAAACGCATTCTGGAAGAAGACCCGCATATGCCTGATGCGATCGCACCACTGACTGTGGGTTCCGATCTCATCGGCCTCTTGATCATCGACAAGGTCGATATTGAGTCTCCCACCATTGGGCGGTTGATCTACATTCTTTCCAATATCTATGCACTGGGTATTAAAAATTCCCAGTTGTTTAAACGAATCGAAGAAATGGCCAGTCGGGATGGTTTAACCGGGCTGTTCAACCATGCCACGTTCCAGGATAAGCTGCAAGAATTGATTAAGAGTGCGGAAGCACAATCAACGACGCTCAGCGTCATCATGAGTGACATCGATCATTTTAAAGCGTTCAACGATACATACGGGCATCAGGCGGGAGATTTCGTCCTGAAAGAAGTCGCCCGCATCTGGAAAACGGTGATGCCGGATAATGCCATTGTCGCCCGATATGGGGGCGAAGAATTTATCGGCGTTCTGGCAGATCATGAGTATTCACAGGCAGTACAAATTGCCGAAGATCTGCGCGAAACGATGGAAAATTGCCCGATTCTATTTGAAGGTCAGCAATTACAGGTTACCGCCAGTTTTGGTGTGACGGAACTCAGACACCCTGCCACCACAACCAACGAACTCGTAAAAGTGGCAGACGAATATTTATACAAGGCTAAAGAAGCAGGCAGAAATAAGGTAGCGGGCAGTGCACCGAATTCGGCTAGAAAACCCAGTACGTAGACATCAATCCCATGCAAATTACGACAGAAATATTTGGAAATGTGCTAGTAGCACACACACCTGACGAATTAACGGATGATACATCCACCGAATTCGTCAACGCACTGTCTACGGCCATCAATGAGCAACACTACCAGGTTGTTCTGCAGATGGATCGTAGTGAGATTCTGGATAGTACAGGATTAACGGCACTGTTGGACTTACAGGATCTGACACGTGAACAAGGGGGAAACCTGAAAATCAGCGGGCTGGAAGACCCTGGAAAGAAAATTCTGGAAATGACGCGACTTGATCAGCGGATCGATCTGTTCGATTCTGTAATCGAAGCCGTTTCCAGTTTTCATTAAACACACATTAAACTGATATGAATAATAATTCCCTGCTACAACCGAAAATGCGACTCGGTGATTTACTCATTTATAAAGAGTTTATCACTTTGGAACAGTTGGAGTCCGCGCTGGAGGAGCAGTCACAAGGTGACGGCGACCAATTACTCGGGGAATTGCTGGTCCATAACGAATATTGCACCGAAGAACAGGTTCTGGAATGTCTGGCACTGGAATATCGAATTCCTTACGTGCAACTCGACAGTCGCATGTTCGACTCGAAAGTCTTCGATGTGCTGCCACGGGAATTTGTGGAAAAGCATACTGTGCTTCCGCTGTTTAAAGTCCGCAATGTTCTCACCGTTGCCGTCGCAGAACCGACGAACGTGTTTCTTGTCGATCAATTACGAGATCTAACAAAATCCGAAGTGCAAATTGTTGCTGCCAGTGCTCGTGAAATTCGGCGTATGGTGCAAACCTATATGCCCAACACCAATGTGTTCGTGATTGACGATATCATTGATGATGCGAACGGCACAAATGTAGAACTCATCGAAGATTCGATAGATGATATCGGGTTTGATGCTGAGTTTGCCGGTCAAAGTCCGATTATTAAGCTCGTAAACTACATCGTTTACAATGCCGTTCGCGAAGGCGCCAGCGATATTCATATCGAGCCAACGGAGTCGCAATTACGGGTCCGCTACCGTGTGGACGGGGTCCTGCAGCATGCATTGGAACCGCCGGTACATCTGGCACCTGCAGTCTCTTCGCGTATAAAAATTATGGCCAGTCTCGACATCAGTGAACGCCGCCTGCCTCAAGACGGTAGAATCCATGTCTTGATGGAGGGGCGCCCTATCGACTTGCGGGTCAGTACATTGCCGATGCCTACCGGCGAAAAAGTAGTCATCCGAATCCTCGATAATCGCAGCGTGAATATCTCGCTGGAACAATTAGGATTCAGTTCGGAAGTGCTGGAAAATTTCGCAGAACAATTGGAAAAACCAAATGGCATCATTCTAGTTACTGGCCCCACGGGGAGTGGTAAAAGTACCACGCTCTACGCCGCTCTAAATGCAGTAAGTTCCATCGAAAAAAATGTCTGTACCGTCGAAGATCCGATTGAATATCAGCTGCCGGTGATCAATCAGTTTCAAGTCAACGAAAAAATTGGTCTCTCGTTCGCAACGATTTTGAGAAGTCTACTGCGTCAGGATCCCGACGTCATCATGGTCGGCGAAATCCGAGACCAGGAAACGGGAAAAATTGCGATCCAGGCTGCTTTGACGGGACACCTGGTTTTCAGCACGCTACATACCAACGATGCCATTTCTGCGGTCACACGCTTAATCAACATGGGCGTCGATGATTATCTGATCGGAGCCGCCGTCAATATGGCACTTGCTCAAAGACTCTGTCGAAAACTCTGTCCCAAGTGCAAAACACCATACGAGCTCTCGAAAGCAATGCAGCTTGCCGTTGAACGAGTAGGCTTGGACATTGACGAATTTTATAAAGGCAAAGGTTGTAGTCGTTGCCGCAACACTGGATTTTCCGGGCGTATTGGCGTTCACGAAATCCTGACGATTGACGACCCACTGCGTGAAATTATAACGACGAATCCGACTGTCGCCGCCGTCAAAGAGTACGCACAGAACAACGGAATGATTCCTCTGCGATACGATGCACTTCGCAAGGCGAAGGAAGGACTGACTACGATCGAAGAAGCGCTCAAAGTCAGTGACGAAGGCTGGATTCCTAAAAAAACCGCGATCAAGCATTAAACACCGTTTTGTAATAACGGATTATAATACAGAGGCCTGAGAAAGCGACTCAACCATGGAAATGAATGACTTGTTACACGCTGCTGTTGACAGCAATGCATCCGACATTCTGCTGGTAACCGATGCGCCTCCGATGTTTCGGATCGATGGAGAGTTGAATACAACGACTTTGGAAGCACTAGACCCTGAAACCATTCGAGACCTGTGCGATCAAGTTTTGAAAGAGAAACAGAAAGAGACGCTGGAAAAACAAAAAGACGTAGATTTTGCAATCACAATTCCTCGGCTGGGACGTTTCCGTTTTAACATTCACGTTCAACGGGGTTCCCTGGCTGCTGCCATTCGCCGCTTTTCGAACGAAGTTTGTACGTTGAGCAGTCTAGAATTGCCGCCCGTGGTGGAAGAGTTGACCCGTCTGAAAACCGGATTGATTCTGGTGACTGGTCAGACAGGGTCCGGGAAATCGACTACTCTGGCAGCGATGGTAGAAGCCATTAATCAGCGGGACTCAAAGCATATTATTACGCTCGAAGACCCCATTGAATATCAATTTCAACATGGGAAATCTCTCATTGAGCAACGGGAAATCGGTGAAGATTGCCCCGGTTTTGCATCGGGACTCAAACATGTTCTCAGACAAGATCCTGATGTGATAATGGTAGGAGAGTTGCGCGACCTGGATACAATTCGCGTAGCTCTGCAAGCCGCGGAAACGGGTCACCTGGTTTTGGCATCACTGCACGTTTCCAGTGCGGCCGGTGTGGTAGATCGTTTGGTTGAAGTCTTTCCGCCACAAGAACAATCACAAATTCGCAGTCATCTGGCAGAATCTCTACGGGCGGTACTTACACAAAAATTACTCCCGGCGGCGTTCTCTAAAGGACGTGTTGCGGCGTTAGAAATCATGTTGATGAATCGTGCGATTCAGACCAGCATACGCGAGTCAACTTCGCATCTGATTCCCGGCGTCATTTCCACAAATCGTCGTGTGGGTATGCAAACCATGGAACAGGCATTGAAAGAGCTGTTGCTCAACGGAAAAGTTGATCCGGAAGTGATTGACGAGCATCTACAGGAATTGAAGGGGGAATCATCCAAAGATTTCTCTCATGGGCTATTGGCGTAGATCTCCCCTCATAAAAGGCTGAACCATGCAATTTACTTATACAGCGAGAAACACGAGTGGCCAGAATCAATCTGGCGAACTGGTCGCAGATTCGAAAGACGATGCGGTAGCAAAATTGCGCCAGGACGGTCTGTATTTGCTGGCACTGGAAGAAGCTGGCACGAACTCCAAAGAAGGTTTTTCGACTGCGCGAAAAAAGCGTGTTTCACGGAAGGACATCATTTATTTCACCAACCAGCTAGCGATCATGGTAGACGCAGGTGTTCCCGTTGCAACGGCTTTGGAGGGAATCTCAAAGCAGATGGAAAACCCCACACTGATGGATATTCTGACGAATATTCAGAAAAGCGTGGAAGCCGGTAGCGATCTTTCTGCTGCGCTGGCCGAATATCCACGCCAGTTTGATAAGACCTATGTAAATCTGATCAAGGCCAGTGAAGCCAGTGGTACGATGCCTCAGATGTTAAATCGGATCGCCTCACAGGCAGAAGAAGAACAGGAAACAATTCAACAGGTCAAAGGAGCCTTAATTTATCCGGCCATTATGTTGGTCATGTGTATTGGCGTTTGTATTTTCCTGCTGACGTATGTTTTTCCTAAACTGATGCCCATGTTTGCAGCGCGCGGAGCAGCTGTACCGACACCGACCAAGATTATGATTTTTGTCTCGACCGCCATTACTTCCTACTGGTATCTGATTCTGCTATTTCTGGCGATAATGGGAGGCGTGTTTTATTACGTTCGTGCTCAACCCTGGGGTAAATCGGCGTTTGACTGGATTATCATCCGTCTGCCAGTCTTTGGTACCATGCTGAAGAAATTAGCGATCAGTCGCAGCATTCGTACCCTGGCAACAACAATCAATGCAGGCGTGCCGATGCTCGAAGCAATTGAACTCAGCGCAGGTGTTTCTGACAATGTCCATTTCAAACAGAGTTGGAAAGAAATCAGCGAACAGGTGACAACCGGAAAGCAAATCCATGAAGCGCTGGAAGGAAAAACATTATTTCCGGCAACAATGCAGCAGATGATCGCCTCCGGTGAATCTACCGGGCGTTTGGGAATGGTATTGAATAAATTGAGCGACTACTTCGATCGTGATGTGAAAATTGCCATCAAATCTGCCACGACACTCATCGAGCCGATTATGGTGGTTTGCATGGGCTCGATCATTGGTTTCATTGCTCTGTCGATGCTGCTTCCGATTTTCACACTCAGCACCAGTCACTAAGATGAAGACGGTTTCTGATCTGTTTCTTCCGGTTCAGGCTCAGCTGGTTTTGATTCTGATTTCGTTGTTGGCTTTGAAGACTCGTCCGTCGTCGTGGGTTGCTCTGATGGAGTCTCTTCGGCGGTTGACTGATCTCCGGTGGCAAGTTCCAGCAGGCTCTGATTATGAAATTTTTCTTGCGAGAATGCTTTTAACTCGGTATTGAAAATCTGTACCAGAGCATGCAGACATGACGCAACAATCGGCCCAATAAACACGCCCCAGAGTCCCATCATCTGTAAACCTCCCAACACACTGACAAACGCCAGTAGCGGATGCAGCTTGGCATCACTTTGCAGAACATAGGTTCGAATAATGTTATCCATCGTTCCCACGACAAGGGTGCCCACGGCTGTCAGGAAAATCGCCGAACCCCAATGTCCTTGATACATCAGCCAACCCGCACAGGGAACCCAGATCAACCAGGAACCCATTAAAGGGACCAGAGATGTAATCGTGGCTAAGATCAGCAAAATAATGAAATGCTCGAAACCAACCAGATAGAGGGCAATGGCAGTCATCAGACCTTGTCCGATGGCTGCCAGAAAAGTAGCGAGCACCACAGCGCGCACGACTTTCTGAAACTGATCAATTAGCCGCTTCTGATAATCAACGTGTACAGGAATCAGCGACTGGGTCGACTCGATCAATGAATATCCGTCGGCCAGAAAATAGTAAAGTGCGATGATAAACATGACCCAGGCTATCAAAGCCGCGAAAATACTTCCTAACAGACCAACGGTCGACGCGGCGAATCCCAATGAACGCTTGGCAATCGGAACCAGGGTCGCCTGCAGGTTTTGTCGGATGAACTCTTCTACCGATTCATTCTGTTTTTGGCCCTGGTCCTGTTCTAAAGGACTAATCTCTTGATCTAAATACTGATTGGACCAATCAATTAACTGATGAAATTTGTCATTGCTGATCTCGACTTTCGCACGGACAGTTTGAACTGTTTTTTTCCAGTTTGCTTCATCAAGGGTATTCACGACTGTTGTGAACAGCTGGAGTGATCCCAGGAAAATCCCGACGCACAAAGGAACCAGAATCGCTGATACGATAATGGATGTGGTGATTCCGGCGGCAATTCTGACGTGCCCCTTGGTTCGTTTCACGAAATAATTCAGCAGCGGTTGACTGACCATCGCAACGACTGCCGCCAGAAACAGAGGCAACAGAAAGGGCATAATCACTTTGAAAAAAGTGATTCCCAGAAAGAGGATCAGACAGAGTATGATAGAAAGCGAAACGAGGCGAACCATGAATCATTCCCGTTCATTGAATTTCCAGCGAGAAACAGGACCGATGAAATGATCAGATCCTTTGGTATGTAACAACTTACAGCAATAATCGTTCGATTGAAAGGCCAATGAATGGCATTCGATTCTACTCATTTTTTAGTGAACACACATTATTTCATTTTACTTATCGCAATTTTGAAGTCTGATTCGCTACAATACCGTTTTCATTGAAAAAACCAGCTACTTTGTTCGTCGAGATTAGTATCTCTGAGTCGGCAGCAGAACCGGAGTCTGATATGAATCGTTATATTATCTCTTTACTAGCCGCCAATCGTGTTGGAATTATGGCAGCGATTACTACCGCCATGGACGAGCTCGGTGCGAATCTTCAAGAAACCAGCATTGCTGTGATCCAGGATTTTTTCTCCATTGTGATTGCCGCCGATTTTCCGGATCAACGTGATCCTACCCTGATTCAGGAACATATCGAAGGAATCTGTAACGCGTACAATGTTGAAGTCTGTGTGAAAGACCCGGAGGTAGACGTTCCCACCATTCTTTTACCAACAGAGTCTGATAAATACCTGCTGGCGATTTCCGGCAAGAACCAGGCCGGCATTTTGAGAAAGATTTCATCACAACTCGGTCAGGATGGAGTTGATATCCTTGACCTGTCTGCCACCAGCGCTGAAGACGGACAAACTTTCGAAATGATGATCAAGATCGCAGTCCCCAAAACTCTGGATATCATGGATTTACAAAATGAAATGGAAAACATCTGTGGTCATTTAGACATTTCGGTTGACTTCATTAGCGAATCCGATTCGGCCATCATCAGCTCTCAAAGCCAAACACGCATGTTCAAGCTTTAATCAGCGATTGAACGGGATTTATCTGATTAGAAGTCTTTGAGATGATGTCGAACTCCAGAAAACATCAACAGCACACCTCTGCCAAGCCGTTCCAGATCTTAAAAGAGCATCGATACGCATATACAGCAGTCTCTGAATTGTTCCATGCTGTTGAATCTTCCGATCCGCCTCTGGTCTATTTGTATGGCCCTTCAGGATCTGGAAAGACGGCTCTGATTTCACATCTGGTGCCGGAATTTATTGAAATTCACTCCGAAGCGACATTCAAAATGGTTACCGCGAGTGAATTTGCCGCAAAATACGCAGCAGCCTCGAATCGCAGTCGCATACCTGAGTTCCAGCGAACCTTTCGAGAACTGGACCTGCTGATTCTGGAAGACATTCAAAGTCTGGAGAATCGGACTCAGACACAACGGGAACTCTTATCGGTTCTGGATGAGATCCTCAAGTCGGGGGGCATGGTCGTCATTTCTTCAACAAAACCGCCCGGAGAACTGGCACACTTTCAGAAAAAACTGGTGAACCGGTTTCATGGAGGGGTCTGTGCCGCGATCAGGTCTTTGAACTATCAGAGCCGGCTGGACCTCTTGAGCTTCTGGGCAGAGTTCGAACAAATATCAATCCAGTCAAAAGAACTGTCGCTAATTGCTCGTAAAAAAGAACTTTCGCCACGCGAGCTCTATGCGATACTGATGCAACTGCAAACCGTCAGTCGCATCAAACAACAACGAATTGACAATTTGTTTGTCAAACAGTTCCTGGCAGGAAATATTGAAGCCCCCAAAACCAGCGTTGCGAAAATTACGAAAGCCGTTTGTCGAGAATTCAAGACCAGCCTGGCAGAGATCCGCTCAGCCAACCGGTCTCAGCAAATAGTGCTTCCCAGACAATGTGCCATGTTTCTTTCACGAGAACTGACCGAAGAATCTTTAGCGAAAATTGCAATTTATTTTAATCGCAAGAACCATAGCACGGTTATTCATGCCTGTCGTCATATTCAACACGGTCTCGAAAAATCACCTGGTTTACGCCAACAGATTTCTCGCATTAAGCAACAGCTTGGAGTATATCTCTTATAGCAGACAGGAAACCTTGGCTAAAAAAAACAGTCAGGTATAATTTTCACTTTGGTTTTTCCTGTTTCGCTTGCCTCTTTTTGTGCATAACGTGTTCAATGGGAGATGAGGATTGTCAACTTATCTCGTGTTTCTGAACAGCGCCGTCACGCGCATTTCAGAGTGACATCTCTATTCACCACCAACTACTCCCACCACCAAGATCAAATTGACAGGTTATCGACGTCATTTCCATTGCTCCCTGTCTCTGTAACACCATTCAATAAAAAGAGTTACACTCCTTCACCACCAGTAATCCACAAATTTCACTCCTCTCTGATACTACTACTACTAAATTTAAATATTTAATAGAAAAAGGACTTTGAAAATCAACCTTGATGTGCAGATTCAGAGCCTTCCAATCGTTGTGAAAACCAGTAGAACTCCATAAAATAACATAACCAAAATTGACTCACTATTTGACTGCCTTAAACCCCATCATATCAGGAATAGAGCAGTCCCGATTTTCAACGAAATCTTAGAGAAATTGATTCAAACATGAAGCTCAGTTGTTCGCGATCCACTCTGTTGTCCGGCTTCCAGATTATTGGGAGTGTTATCAGCTCTCGTACACCGAAAGAAGTCTTGAAGTGTGCCAAGCTTGAAGCGGCAGACGGCAAAGCAACATTGAGTGGGACCGACCTGGAAGTCAGTATCCGATACGATTTCGAAGAAGTCGAAGTGACAATTCCCGGTCAGATTCTGCTATCTGTGCATGAGCTGGTTTCTATCTTGCGGGAAGCCAAAACAGAAACGATCGAAATTGAACTGAAAAAAGATGAAGAATCGGAGCAGGATTATATTCTGATTCAGGCAGGGAAAAGTGAGTTTCGCTTGTCTGTCCACGATCCTTCGGAATTTCCTGCTGTAGAATCGTTTAATGAATCCAATTTCTTCGAAATCCCGATCCAGTCATTTCGCGAAATGATCCGACGTACGGTGTTTGCCACCGATCCGGAAAGTACCCGATATGCTCTGGGTGGGGTGTTGTTCGATGTGGAAGATGACAAACTGACTCTGGCTGCCACTGATGGCCGTCGGCTGGCGATGGTGGAATCTGCCTGTTCTTATCAGGGAGAAGAGGTTTACCAAAATAACCGCCCGGTCATTCCTGCCAAAGCTATGTCGTTGATCGAAAAAAGTCTGGTCGGGGATGAAGGCAATATTCAGATCGCAATTCGCGCCAACGATGTGATTGTAAAAAGTGGTCGTTCGACGATCTTTGGTAGATTAGTTGAAGGGCGTTTTCCCAAATACCGGGATGTGATTCCACCAGAGCCGACTCACAGCATTGACCTGGAAGTCGGAACATTCTTCGCCGCCGTGCGTCAGGCACAGATTGTGACCGATGTGGAAACACGAGGCGTCGATTTCATTTTTGCCAGCGGTTTGTTGACTCTCAAAAGTGTTGCCGCTTCCGTCGGCGAATCGAAAGTGGAAATTCCGATTCCCTTTGAAGGGGAAGAAATCGTAATCACGTTCGATGTTCGATATCTGGCAGACTTTCTTAAAGCGCTGGATTCGGCAGCTCATATTCAGCTACAGCTGATCGATTCCGATAGTGCCGCGGTTCTGAAAACCGATGACGGCTACACATACGTTATCATGCCTCTTTCGCAAGCACGGTAATTTATGTCACAAAAGTACGAATTCAAATCCAGCCGTGCGATTCCTTCAGCCGTCCCTATTTCTCAGGCACTGTCAGAGCTGATTGCATTAAAGGGTCTGGGGCGGGTTCAGGGAAATCGACGCTTAATAGACGCCTGGAAACAGGCTGCAGGAGAAAAAATCGCCGGTCTGACGACGGTTCAGGGAATTAAAAATCGAATCGTGCAGATTGGGGTTGAGAACTCGGCTCTCTTGAACGAACTCAATTCGTTTCATAAGGGTTCGTTACTTCAGAATTTACAAAAAGAGTATGGAAAACAGGATGTCCGCGATATTCGATTTCGGTTGAAGTCAAAGACAAAAAAGTAGCTCCGACAGTTCTGGTAATGGAATGTGAAATTACTGTCGGGAGCCGGTCTAAGAGGCAGAACAGTTATCTATTTCTTAGAAGCAAATAATTAATTCACGGGAGTGATAAAGCGTGAGTGATCAAGAACAGAATCAGGCAGACCTTAAAAAAACAGGCTATGACGAATCGAACATTCGAGCCCTGGAAGGCGTAGAAGGGATTCGTACGCGACCAGCCATGTATATTGGTGATACCACCATGCGGGGTCTGCATCATCTCGTCTACGAAGTCGTGGATAACTCGATCGATGAATGTGTCAATAAATATGCGTCCGTGATCAACGTCAAAATCAATGCCGACGGAAGTGTGACTTGCAGCGATGATGGTCGTGGGATTCCCGTCGGTGCCATGCCGGATATGGATAACCGTCCTGCACTCGAAGTGGTTCTAACTGAAATTCACGCAGGTGGAAAATTCGACCGTGAAGGGGGCTATAAGACGGGAACCGGTGGATTGCACGGCGTCGGTATCACCGCCGTGAATGCACTCAGTGAATGGCTGGAAGCAGAAGTGCGCCGCGAAGGTCATGTCTGGACGATTAAGTTCGCCCAGGGACTCGTTAACACACCACTTCAAAAGCTGGGTAAAACCGACAAAAGTGGAACCAAGATTACATTCAAACCCGATGGCACCATTTTTCCTGACACAAAATTCTTGTACGACACACTGACCAAACGTCTGCAGGAACTCGCATTTTTAAATGCCGGTGTGAAGATTCGAATCACCGATGAGCGGTCCGTCGGTCAGACAGATGAATTCCATTATGAGGAAGGTCTAATTGAGTTCGTCCGCCATTTAAACCGCACCGAAAATGCGTTGTACGAGGAAATTATTCATATCGAGGGAGAGCTGGAAGGCGTTCAAGTTGATATTGCCGTTCAACACAATGATGGTTCGCTGGAAAATGTACGCTGCTTTGCCAATAACATTTTTAACATCGAAGGCGGTACCCACTTTTCCGGTTTCCGCGGTGCTCTGACACGAACGATCAATGCCTACGGTAAGAAAGCCAATCTATTTAAAGACTTCACACCCAGTGGTGACGATTTTCGAGAAGGTTTGACGGCCGTCATTACGGTTCGCGTTCCCGATCCTCAGTTTGAAGGTCAGACCAAAACCAAGCTGGGTAACAGCGAAGTGGAAGGCATCGTTCAGACCGTTGTCAATGAAAAGCTGAATAAGTTTTTCGAGGAAAATCCAGGCGTCGCGAAAAAGATTTCACTCAAAGGTTTGTTAGCGGCGGAAGCCCGGGAAGCAGCCAAAAAAGCACGCGAGATGGTCCGTCGCAAAGGGGCACTCACAACAGGTGGCTTACCCGAAAAACTCCGTGACTGTCGCAGTCGTGAACTGGATATTACCGAACTATACCTGGTCGAAGGGGACTCTGCCGGCGGATCGGCAGACACCGGCCGCGATTCCAATATTCAAGCCATCTTGCCACTCCGCGGTAAAATTCTGAATGTAGAAAAAGCACAGCTGGTTAAAATTCTGGATAACGCGGAAATTGCGAATATTTTCAAAGCTGTCGGCGTTCCACCAGGGGCCGAACTGGAAGATGTAACGAAACGACGTTATGGCAAAATTATCCTGATGACCGATGCCGACGTCGATGGAAGCCACATTCGAACATTATTGTTAACCTTCTTCTTTCGGCATATGCGGGAACTGGTAAATCATGGTTGTGTGTATGTCGCGCAGCCTCCATTGTACCGGGTGACGCAAGGCAAAAAAGTGCGGTATGTTCAGACTCAGGAAGAGATGATGAATCAGCTGGTAGAACTGGCGCTCGGTGATTCCAACCTGTTACACGAAGATGGCACTATATTTGAAGGCGAGATGCTCGAAAAACTGGTTAACCTGGTTTCCGATTTACAGGAACCATTGGGAACCCTGGATCGCCGCGGAATCGACCTGAAATTCATCGCATTGAATTATGCAACGGAAGACGGCCTGCTGCCACAATACCGAATCTTTCTGGGTAAAGAACAATTCTGGTTCATCTCTCAGGAAGAGATGACACAGTTCCTCAAAGAAGAAGAAGCCAAGCGCGGCGATGAACTTCAAATCGCCGATGACAACGGCCAGCCAGAGGAAGCGAAAGATTCAGAAGCAGGCGAAGAAGAAGACGAGTTCAGTGAATCAGGTGCCCTGCAGGTTACAGATCTGCATGAAATCCCCAGCATCAATGAATTGTTGAAACAGTTACGCGGTTATGGAATCAAACTGAAAGATTTCTACTCTCCCGGCAACCGGAACGGCGAGCCCATTTTCCCATTCAGTCTCAACAGTGGGAGCAATGTGATTCGCTTGAGCAATCTACGAAAGCTGTTGCCATCTCTAAGAGATATCGGAGAAAAAGGACTCAAGCTGACCCGCTTCAAAGGATTAGGCGAGATGAATTCGGAAGAACTCTGGGATACCAGTATGGATCCAGAGAAACGCGTTTTGCTTCAAGTCGGCATGCAGGACGCTGCCGCGGCCGATGAGATCTTTCGTATTCTAATGGGAGACGTCGTTGAACCTCGTCGTGAATTCATCGAGAAACATGCGTTGGATGTGAAAAATCTCGACGTCTAACCAAGTTAGAAAAACAATGCTTAAACGAGATCCGTGCCTTCCAGAGACGCAATAAATGGAAGGTGGCGGTACTCGTTGTTAAAGTCCAGGCCATAGCCGACTACGAAATGGTTCGGGATTTTAAAACAGTGAAAGTCTGGTCCAAAATCGACTTCGGAAGTTTCTTCTTTCCAAAGTAGCACCGCCGATTTCAGGGATCGTGGCTCACGTTCGTTGATTTGTGCCAGCACAGTTTGCATTGTTTTTCCGGTATCAAAAATATCGTCAATCAATAGCACATCACGGTCTGTGATATCGGGCAGGTAATCCAGATTCACCTGCAGCGTGCCCGCGGTCGTCGTTTTTCCGCGATAGCTGGATGCCTGAAGTAGACCCACCTGATGCGGCACATCGATGGCGCGAATCAAATCTGCCAGCAAGACCAGGCTGCCTGAGAGGATCCCGATGATGGTTAGCGGCCGATCCTGATATTCATTAGCCAGTTCACGACCCAGTGAAATCACACGCGAGTTGATCTGTTGTTGATCAATCAGAACTTTCACAGAAGTATCCTTTCACTGAGCGTCGTCGGGTGTTGGGGCAACCGATTCGTGTTTCATAAATTCTCTGAGCAGCATTGTGGCATACACACCGGAAGGCAGGTTGAAATGAAACAAAATGCCGGACTCCGTCTCTTCTATTCTAAGTTGATCGGGCCAGATAATAAAAGGGCGTCGGGCACCGGGAGTCAATTTTTTAAACCGTGAAAAGTGAGACATATCTAACGAAAATTCACTCAGCACACGCTGCTCATGTTCCAGAACCGTATCCGTAGGCGGTTTCATTTTCGGCCCGAAGATCGGTCCGGTGATCACCGTTTCTCGATTGTTGAATCGCTCCTGTTCGCTAGGCACATCTTCGACCACGAAAATACCGCCCGTTTCACAAACCTGCATCACGTCTCCCAGTTGAACGGTATGCAGACTATGATCAGAAACCCGCTCCGTCAAAACACGGTTGAATAAACTGGATTGAGCCGCCGACAACGCCAGGCGTTTGAGCGATTTGTTGCGAGAGTATTTTGAAGGCACACGCTCATCTTTGAGCAGCTTAAGCCCCATGATGACCGTTTCATTATCGCGGCCCATTCGCTGCGTGCCGTAATAGTTGGGAAAGCCCGACTGTTCGATTTTTTCCTGGATCGCGACTGCTTTTTGGAATCCGTCCTCAGCCGTGTTTCTGATCAAAATCGAAAATTGGTTTCCTTTGAGATGTCCGGTTTTCAGCTTTCGCTCGTGCCGGGTACTTTCCAGTATTTTGATTCCGTCAAAATTGAAATCCGCTAGTAACGGTTCACATTCGGCCGGCACGGAAACGAGTTGCCGCGTCACAGCACGCCGATCCTTCATCCCGGCGACACCAATATCTCGGGGATTGAGTCGCAGCAGTTGTGACAGGATCTTAACCAGGAATTGTGCCGAGACATCCCGTTTCTCCACCAGGAGAAAGAGATGATCTCCTTCCCCTGAGGGGGCATATACGGGAATTTCATCAACGATGAAATCTTCCATCGTCGTTTTTAAATCGCCTCCGATTCCCGGTAAGTCTTCTGTCAGGTAAGGCAGGATCGAATGTTCGGGATCGGGCATCTTGGAAATCTGGTTCTATTTACGGTTGGCTATGGCTAAGGAGATCAGCCGAATAAATCCTTCACCCAGTTCCAGGTTCAGGCTGGCTTCATCGGCAGTGATTTTAGGGTAAAAGGTCATCAAGTCGCCACCCGAAGCAAACGCAACTTTGGCAGAATCCATAAATTCCTGGTTCTTCGCATTCTCTTTCGCCAGCGGAAGAATCGAAGCCATCTTCATGGATAACAGGAATGAGGCACCTGTTTTGCTCTGGTTTCCAGTGCTTTTCCGGTCAGAAATCGTCTTTTTCAACAGCTCTAATGCTTCTTCTTCGCCCATTGCCAGCCAGCACTCATTCGCATCACAGCCGATGAAAATTACGGGGTCTTCGCCAAAAAGTTCTTTGGTATTTTTCTTCAGTTCCTTGGGAGCAATTTTATGAATCGTGACGCCATCCACCTCAGCGACGTTGGCTTCGATTCCCTGGGTTTCATCTGCCTGCTTCAATAAATCGAATAAATTCTGCAGACCCTGTTGGAATTCTTCTCCCTCAGACAGTTTCACAGCCGCAATCAATGCCGCTTTTCCTTTGGATGTCTGCTGCATTTGAATATGGCCATCCAGCTTCCCGGCTTGGATCGTCGCTTTGGCAGATTCCAGCATTTTAGAAACTGGTCCCGGATTAGAATCATCACCCAAGAGAATCGGGGGAACTTTTGACTCCGACTGTTCAAGCAAATCAAGCAGTGCTTTCTGCTCCACGTCTTTTCGCAGTGGGAACACACTGTATCCCAGTAAATCAGCTGCATCCGCATTGAGATAAGCATACTGGCTCGACGTAGACGAAAGCTGCTTTAACTCTTTTCCCAGTTGTGATCCCGGGTTTGCTTTGACGCCGAGATGAAGCCGAATTTGTTTGTCTTTTTTGGAAAGCGAGTAGCCAGCAATCAGATTGTCACCATCTTTGGCGATGATTTCGAACTGTTTGAGCAGAAACAGTGCTGTCTCTTTGCGGCTCATATATTGAATGTCATTTTCACCCGGCTTGCGGTCCAACTGTTCGGCAATCTTCGCATTGGCCAGATCGACGGCCATCATTCGCATCGGCTCAGGAACATTACTCAATAACAGTGATGCTGCGATGTCATACTCTTTCGCCAGCGCACTGGTGTAGTCGTCCGGGTTATAAAACTCGCGGTCCAGCGCTTCACTTGTGATTTGAATAAACGCGTAACCATGAGCCATTTTGAGATGCAGCGAGAAGCTGGGAAGTGCCAGCGTATAACGGTTTTCTTTTCCCTCTACGGGAGCCAAGTCAAACCCAACTTCGCCCAGCGTTTGAGTAAGCTCATCCAGATTCTTGACAGGCACGAATCCCACCACCGTCGGCTGGGGTGAGATTCCTTCGTTCAGAAACACAAACACACCCAGCGGCTTGGTTTTATCCAGCCCTTCCAGATTCCGATACTGTGCCAGAAACCCCTTGATCATCGCCGGGTATTCGGGTTTCTGAACCGTCTCAAACAGGTATTCGATGTCTTCCAGAACACGGTCAACACCGGCGATCGCAGCGACCGCGATCGGCTGGTTCCAGTCGATTTTATCCTTGCGTGGCTCCCGATTCGTATCTGCCTGGGCAAAAACAAAAGCGCCCACAGCCAGAAAGCATACAGTGAACGTAAACCGTTTGATATAAGAACTTGGAGAGACGCGAAGCACGGGAGATCCCCTTGAAAAGAAAGACGAGAATGACTGTTGTCAGTAAAAAAGTGAAACCAAAATCTTCAAAAGAGATCTCGAATGAGCAAGACATCCAACGAATACATAGTTTACCTGATCTATTCCAATCTGGTTGCAAGAATTATCAAAATCCGCACAAAAAAAGCGACCTCAGATTCGCATCCCCATTCATATCCCCATTCACATCCTCAGTGAAAAAACGCCACTTGACAGCAACGCGGCACTGGCGATGATCCCTGGTTGTGCGTCGCGCGCGTGAGCAAAAACAGTTAACGCACTGCATACCGGCACCCCTGTGAATCTGCTCCCCTTAAAAGCCTCTCGTTTCAGACCGCTTTTTTTCGACGTCCCGTTTCTGGTACACAATGAGCACCCCATTTTTGTGCGCGTTCGACACACTTTTGACACAGATACGCCACGCACCGACATTCTGGCATCACAGAAAGGACACATATCAACCCTGTTTCCGCATCGTTTAAAACAAATCCGACTCGACACCATCGCGCTCCTGTTGACAATCAGATTCACAAAAATACAAAGTGTTCGACAACCAGAAATCAAATACCACAACAAACCAAACAAACATCCCATGCCAAACCTCTCCCCTCAAACAAAATCAAACGAACCAGCCCATACCCGAGCCAAAGCAAAATAATGAGCGGCACGGCGCGAGCCGCCGTTTCTAACTGGAACAACGTCCCCAAAAAAACCGCAACAAATCACGGTTTAGAAAAGTCTACCCGATGCAACCCAATCAGCCTCAGATGAAAATCCGACAGTGGTTACAGGGGATGAATGTTTGAAAAAGTGCAATCTGAGACAGCTTTTCTACAGCGTATGTCAGGTTCAAATATGAATGGAGCAGACACCTTACTATGCTCGATCAACGAACTGCTCTCCACGGCATACATACCCCGGGTCACGTCCGTTTTTTTACTTGATTTTGTTTTCGAATCTTAATCGGCTGCGGGACTCAAGGTTCGACAGACTATATGTATCCGACGAGCACCCATGTTCTTTCAATCAATCCCAACTCCAGCTAGAATGGAATTTCCAATCCCGAGTGATGCACTTTCCGACCGAGTCGAGCTGCCGTATTCGACCAGTGTTCACACGCTTGACCTCCTAAACGTTCGGTACAATAAACGATGACTGATGTTTTCACATCCACAGCACTTTTGTTAACGCTTCTAAACCCATTCCTGGTTATTGTTTATCTGGTTGATGTGGTTCAAAAGCTCGAACAGAAACAATTTCGTCGTGTATTGACAAGGGCTGGTCTGATTGCCAGCACGATTTTCTGTAGCTTTGTGATTCTGGGAGACAAGATTTTTACAGGTGTCATGCAAGTCGAATTTGCATCCTTCCAGATATTCGGCGGCATTGTCTTTCTTCTGATTGGCCTTCAGTTTGTATTTCGCGGTCCAACCGCGATTGAAGGATTAAGAGGAGAATCGGAACACATTTCTGGTTCGATTGCGATGCCCGTGCTGATTGGCCCGGGTACCATCAGCGCCTGTGTACTGATTGGTAAAAGGCATGAACCCCTGGTGGCATGCACGATTGTTGTGACTGCTGTTTTCATCTGTCTTGCAACAATCATATTGCTGAAATTCGTACACGACAGGGTGAATCAAACTCGCGAAGCGTTAATTGACAGGTATATCGAGATCGCAGGCCGCATCACAGCACTTTACGTCGGAACAGTTTCAATCGATATGATCATGCAGGGCCTTCGAACATGGTCCGATAAATTTTAAAGATCAAACCACCTTTTTCTGCCCATCTATTAATAATGAAATTTGGCATGAAAGAAGATCCCTTGTTTGTGCCTCCCCTTGAGCTGTGTCAAAAAAATTCTCGAGAGTGGACCTTAAAAGAAGCCAGACAATACAAAGACTGGTTATTAGCTTCACTTGATGAACGAGTTTCTTTTTTGTTGAAATTTTTGAATGTTCCTAAAACTAAAAATCAAGACGTTGAAGATTTTTTAAGTTCAGCAGGTAAAAAAGCAGCTCAATACCTTCTGCTAAAAGAATTCTCAGAATGTGTCACTGAAAAAAAGAAACTGACTGATAAAGGGTATGCACTGGCTGCAGATATGGGTTTACTGGTCGCAAAAATATTATTAGAGAAGAGCAGGGATAAAATCCGTTGGCGAGTTTTGAGACGCCCCAAGAGGGAGATTTCATATAACCTGCCAGTGCTAGAAGGATTTGAGCTGAATCCCCTTGAGCCGGTGGGAGGTTCTATCGCTGAAGCATACGGAATTCTCCGCGGACAGGATGATAGTAACGTGTGGAGAGAGATCTACGTCTACTGGCTTGATCAGATTCCTCCTGATTGAATCAGTAATGTAACTTTAATCACATTCGTGGCCTTTTTCTGTTCTCGGGGGAAGTCGAAAGCTTCCTTCCATATAATAATGACACGCTGCCGCCCTTTTCTTTAGGTGATCTAGAACATTTACGAGGCAGGAGAGGAAGATGAGACCAGACTTGAATATTGTTCTTGGCGGTGTTGGCCTAATCAAAGGTAGTATCAGAGAAGCAGGTCCCGCCATGGTAGAGATAACTACAGAACTCAATCCATTCTTAGTAGAAGATGGATTTTTGGAGGATGCACCTTTTAATCTACTTCATGGAATTATTCGTTTTGGAACAAAATATGATCCCCATTCCCAAGTAGGTCCAATTGATAAAAAAAACAATGAATTACCGTTCGCAGTTGAAATTGAATTAGATCCACTTAGACGAGCATCGAAGGATGAAGTAATCAACAAATTTCTTATGGCTCTGATTCCAGCTTTATTCGCTATTGCTTCAAAGTATGATTTACCAAAAAGAGGTTTAATGAAATTTAGCGAACTAAAAGATTTCCCGCTGCCAAAAGAGGATTGAGAAAATTCAAGAATAGCAAAGTGTCCAAAACCAATAAAAACCCTTTTTCTCGATGGATGGGAACTTCTTGGACTTTTTGAATTAATTGAAACGATAAATATGCATAAATACTCACTAGATTTCTTGGAAGATGATTGGGATGGGGCTGGTTATGATTTTGCTGTTGCTGCAGTATTTGAAAAAAGTTGTATCAATTCCGAGACTATAATAAATTTTATTCTTGCAACGAATGAAATAATCACAGATGTCTCGATTAAGTATATTTTATTGGATTCACCACTAGAGTGGCAGTTTGTTTTACCGAATGAACTCAAACTATTTATGAATGGTGAATTTGATTGGAGTAGGCTACAATTATTCGTTGTCGACTTTACTTCCAATAACGGTTTCCGCGGTTATATTGAGATCAGTAGTCCTGATCAACTAGTAGTCGGAGGACCTTCTGAATCTTATTACAGTGGTTTCATTGAAAAGGACCAAGCGATTGCAGCAGAAATAGCAGCAATTCTTATGATCGCGGTAAGATTCTTTGATAAAGGTTACTGGTATTTTGGTGCAGGTTGTAACTCAATGGATGAGGCTAAAAAACTTAAATCATTGAAGAAGAAACATAACCTTACAGGTGGTTGTTGCCCTGAAATAAAGGCTGATATATTTTCAAAATGCAATGAGATCCGAGAATTAAATCAGGGGGTTTAGGGACAGATAAAGGGGGCAGGACTGAATGGCACTGCCGGTTGTGGAGTAACAGTTTACGGTCATACGATTGCCCTCCTTTGTTGATGGTAATGGTATCTTGGTTGCTTCAGTAGAGCTAGCACCTTGGTTCGGCGTTTATTGGCTTTGGGTTCTGTTCGACCAGTGCGATGTCCCACACGTTCGCTGCAGGGGACCTGTTGTCCGAGCGTGGCTAATTCCTCGGTTTTCTTCATGACGGCTCCCAACAACCAACTTGCAGCCAGCATCTGTTGCGTCGTGGTAAACGAGGCAGAAAAAGGTGTCAGGACCCTTAAATTGACCCGGAAACCGGGCTGGGCAGTCAACCAACCTCTAACCGACCGCGAATTAAAAGCTCTGGCACGCAGTATCAAACGCGGCGCCCCGCTTAGCGACGATGCATGGACCACGCAAACCGTTAAACAACTCGACCTGGAAAGCACCATCAAACCCAGAGGCAGGCCCCGAAAAGCGAAATCTGGTTCCTGACAAATTTGATGCGGTTGCCAACAAATTGGTTAGTCCACATGTTGAATTATTGTCAGTTGTTCAATTGTACCGAATTTGTTTGACACTTTCCCATTGACCGCTTACAATCCATCAGTGCTCTTTATGGGACTCCTTGTTCCAATATACGGAACGGTGGGTTGGCTCAAAGATGATGAGGAACTGTCATTTTCTGTATTTTGCCAGATTTATTTTCATCCGTCTCCATGGCAAAAATCAACACAGATCGACAGTCATTACTTCAAAGTGAGTTCGAAGTTTCAGGCTGTGATTGGTCTCTTTTGTAGAAACCAGTCTCTATTTCATATCATCAAAATCATTTTTGCTTTTATGTTTTTGCCAGGAGGATCTCATGTCTTTATACACGTGTAAGTCAGAGACAGATGACCGGCGATCCGGTTTCACATTGATTGAATTGTTGGTCGTGATTTCCATCATCGCCATTCTCATCGCCCTGCTTTTGCCGGCAGTCCAGCAGGCGCGCGAAGCAGCCCGGCGAAGTACATGCAAGAACAATCTGAAGCAGATTGGGTTAGCAATGCACAACTATAACGACGCGCACAGCACGTTTCCTCCCGGCGGTCTCGGGAATGATCTCTGGTCGACGGAAGATTTCGCCTCAAATCGCATCGGTTGGCCACAGATGATCCTGCCGTTTCTTGATCAAGCGCCGTTGTACAATCAGATCTCCCCTTATATTAATACCACAAATTCCGGGGGCAAGTTGATGCCCTGGAAGGGCTGGCCCGGCACGACGTCTCCCCTGCCGATGCTGATGTGCCCGTCCGATCCCGGCAGTGGCAAGGTGGCGCTGTATCCTGGACTTGGATTTCAGGGTAACTATCTTGCCTGCGCCGGTTCTACAACATTCACGGCCGATGCGGCTCATGTCGGACAGAATTTGAATGGCATGTTCTATCAAATTTCGCGGACCCGCATGCGCGACATCACCGATGGCAGCTCGAACACTTTAATGGTCAGCGAGACGAATTTATTTCAGGATACTTCGGCTTCACTCAACGACTCGGACTGGCGCGGTCTGTACTGGGACAACTATGGGGGTAATATTTTCTTCAGCACAGAGTT
>NZ_CAXBKP010000007.1:0-279134 GCF_963976445.1 uncultured Gimesia sp.
CGGCTAACGAGGAATTAATTTCCTTTACCCCTGACGCGACCGATCTGTTACTGGCGCGTATCGATTCAACGGGGATCAATAAAAAATCGATTAACAAAGAGTTCACTTATTATGCAGGCACACAGGGAAACATTCATGGTGTCGCTTCCGGATATCAGTCAGGCGATATTCAAATCATTCCAGACTGGTTCAGGGGTGAGGCGAATCCGGGAGAGTTCACCCTCGAAGGAACTTATTTTATTCACAACCCAAAGTAGCATTGTTTCATTGGTTATTCGCAAACAGCTTCTGGGGTAGCATTGTTTCATTTATTTTTATTGAAAGAGGAAATGATTATGAGTTGTAAACGACAAATTGTCAGTAGAAAAGGCTTTACACTGATTGAACTGTTAGTGGTTATCGCCATCATTGCCATCCTGATTGCCTTATTACTGCCTGCAGTGCAGCAGGCACGCGAAGCCGCCCGACGCAGTACCTGCAAAAACAATCTGAAACAAATCGGGATCGCGATGCACAACTACCACGAAACACATAGTATTTTCCCACCTGCGACAATCGCACCTGGTTGTAACTGTGATGCAGTCACTGCAGGACAAATCCTGAACCATACGGCCTATCAGATGATCTTGCCCTACCTTGAGCAATCGGCCTTGTATAACAGTTACAATTTCAGTTTACCGAGTGGAAAATCAAAGTACACGGGGGGCTCTGGTTGTACTGGCACGACACCAGCAACCGACCAGCTCTCCGTAGTCACTTCCCCTGTGTCCGTATTCCTTTGCCCTTCCGACCCCGGACCGACAAAAGGTGACGAAGACTATTCGTTTTCGCAAGGGAAAGGAGCACAGCGCACGAGTTACGGCCTGGTGGCCGACCGCTCCGATCCCTCATGGACCAAAACATTGTCAAGTACCTCTGAATCAACAAAAGGGATGTGGGGACCAAATGGAGGAGCCCGGATAAGAGATTTGACAGATGGGACAAGCAACGTCATGTGCATGGCGGAAACGCCGTTGCGAAAGAAAAAATTTGAAGACTGGAATGGTCCCTACTGGAACGCTTACACCTATACCTACTACATGAATATTCCCGCTCGTGGGCTCAATCGGATCTATGCAGATGCAGATTATCCTGGTGTCCATCGCAATGGAGCGGGAAGTGAGCATGTAGGAGGCGCTCACATATTACTGGCAGACGGGTCTGTCCGCTTTTTAAGTGAAAATGTCGATCAATTCGCAGTTCTAAATGCCTTGACTTCAATCGGTGGAGGCGAAGTAATTGGAGAATTCTAACGCTCCTTTTTAAACCAGGAAATCCTGGGGCCTTTCAATGTGGGCCCCAGGTTAAGTCGTTCGTGAAAATATCACGCGAACTGTCAATGTAACGAGATCAATCCAGTTTATCGCTCAAGAGGATTACGATGTTTCAAATTCATTTATCAGCCACTATGAAATGGGGCTGTCTGTTCAGTTTGTTTCTTGCAGGCTGTTCTAACACGCCTGGCGATATGCCAGAACTAGCACCCGTGTCCGGTGTCGTGACTCTCGATGGTCAACCCTTGCCTGAAGCGGAAATTCTGTTCCAGCCAACATCGGGCCGCGCTTCCACTGGTGTGAGTGATAAAAATGGTAATTATACATTGCTGTTCAACAGGAATACAAATGGCGCAAAAATCGGTCCTCATGATGTGAGCATCATTACTTACAAGCAGTTTGACGAGACGCTAAGTAAACTGACGGCAACGGTCACAGAAGGGGATAATGTCATCAATCTGGAATTGAAATCGAAACCCAAATCCAAATAACACGGGCGCTGTCTACAGGCTTATTTAATCAGAGTATCAATAACGAAAAAGAGTATTATGTCACAATCAGTTCCTTATTTACGATCTTGTCTTTTTGTTTGCGTGTTGACAGTTTTTGTCGTATCTCCGACATCGGGTAAAGAGAAGAACACAGAGCCGACCAATGCCAGCGAAGCTGCTGCGAAAAAAGCAAAACGGGCAGCAGATCTGAATCAGAAGTTCGCGGCCTGGAAAGCCACACGTTCTCCTGATCAGCAAGCCTGGGAAACAGTACTCGAAGAGAATCTGGGTGGGTTTTATTTGCCCCATTATCAACGGGACAAACTGGCAGGAAAAACAACCGCCTGGGATTATGTGAATGATGATCCGAAACTGCCGCGCGTGATCTTGATCGGCGACTCGGTTTCGCGGGGTTATACAGTCGCAACACGAAACGCATTAGCGGGCAAAGCGAACGTGCATCGCGCGCCAGCCAATTGCGGACCGACAGCCACAGCGTTGAAACAACTCGATGTCTGGTTGGGCAAAGGCGACTGGGATGTGATTCATTTTAATTTTGGAATTCATGACCGTCGCACCCCTGCTGCGGATTATGAATCGCGTCTGGAAACGATTGTGGAACGACTGCAGAAAACAGGGGCCACACTGATCTGGGCCAGCACAACACCGGTTCCCGCCGACTGGAAAGAAGGCCCCAGTATAAAACCCGCGATCGAGGAACGGAATGAAATCGCGGCGCGTGTGATGAAAAAACATGGTATCGCCATCGACGATCTGTTTACATTCATCACTCCGCATCAGACTGAGGCACAAAATCCCAAAGACGTGCACTTCAACGAGCAAGGCTACACTTTGCTGGGAACACAAGTGGCAAAGAGCATTTCAGAAACGCTGAAAAAGAGCGACTCGAAATAAGCGATTTGCGGCACAGGACAGACTGTGCCGCAAATCATTTGAGTTAAGCCTGAGCCGTGAGGCCGAAGGCGCGGTCCATGTTGGCGGACACTTCTTTCAGACGCTCAAGATCGCCGCCGCCAACTTCCGCTGCGGCCCAGCCGGCGTACTGGATATCTGCCAGTGCCTTGCGGACGTCGGCCCAGTCCAGATCGCCTTCGCCGATCTTGGTGAACTTGCCCATTTCGCGCGAGAAGCCTTTCAGGTCCAGCTTGACGACCCGTTTGTTGAGCTGCCGAATCCAGTCGCCCATGCTGCCGTACTTCCAGTGATTTCCAATGTCGAACTGCATGCCGACCCAGGGGGAATTGAATTCGTCGATGTACTTCACAAACTTGTCCGCAGTCTGAGTGTGGTCGCCGTCGTGGTCGTAGCAGAACTGGTTCCAGACATTTTCGACCAGGATATGGATGCCGAGTTTTGCCGCCAGGGGAATTGCCTGGGAAATATTCTCGACCGATCGCTTCCAGATTTCTTCTTCGGGGCCATCGCTGCCTTTACCAACCACAAGCAGCACCGAGTTTCCACCGACGGCATGCGTCTGGATCAGTGCTTCCTTTAGACTGGCCAAAGCCTTCGCACGAATCGCGGGATCGGCATCGGTATGGCGAACATTCCAGTGTCCGGCGTTGACCGAACCGTCGACGGGAAGTCCCGTCGCTTTGATGGCGGCGCGGACTTCTTTGACATCAATCCCCGGAGTATTTAATTCGATTCCATCGAAGCCGGCTTCCTTCGCAATCGCAAACTTTTCTTCAAGCGTCTTGCCGGCTCGAACCATCCCAATCTTCAGCGTCTTATACAGGCGACCGTTGAGGTAGCCCCCTTGACTCTCAGCCCCTCGTGTAAGCAATGGACCGGAAGCAGCAGCGGCGGCCGCTAACAACACAAACTGGCGACGAGAAAATAAATTTGATGGGATCATGATTACTCCTTGATGATTGGTCGTGTTGCATTTGTTTTCTGTGTGATGGCTACATTTTAAAAATGGCATCGCCCATTTCCGACGATATTGTAACATTGTTTACAAAACATAACACTGAGAATGCAGATGCTTTTTGCTCTGAACACCAAATATCGAAAGTGGCTTATCGACAAAAACTCAGCCAAACTAAATTTGGAAAACTGTTGCAGACATACTCCGTGAGTCAGCGATTTTATGATGCTTTATAAGTGGATTTGTGCATTCATGTCGCTCCCCCCCATTGACGCAAGACTATCGCCACCAAAAGCCCAGTCACGATTCCAACACCGATGCAAATCCCCAAGTTGGTGAGGACGATCAGAAGTCCGAACGGCGGTATTGCCAAAACGCCACCCAAGAACGGAGAGAGGAATCCAACGTAAACTCCAACCAGAATGGGCCGCCCTCGAATTAAAAGAGACAATACCAGCCAGACGAATATCGAGAGCGGGATCACAATCTTCAGGGTGCCGAATTCCCCATGATGCCCATCTCGCAATGCGATCATTTCCATCCCGACTACCGCCATAGCCGAGGCAATCACTGCTACGATTAACAACCTGACCGTGATGCTCATCAACATAGGTAACCTGACTTGCTTCTCACCTTATCGCTGTCCGTATTATAAACCCTCGCTACAATCTTGCTATCCCTCTGAATCGGTGTCTCCCGGCATTTCATCAAAGATCCCCGTTTCCTTCAGCGGGGGATCCATACGCGGGTCGAGGGGGCCGCCGTGCCAGACATTGACGCCTGCGACTCCCAATGACGCGATCACGAAAAAGAAATAGCCCAGATAATGTGCCGGGAGTAAGTCGACTTGAACCCCTTGATGGCCCGCATAGACAAATGCGATTGCCACGCCGAAGAAAAACACCAGCGAGCCCCGGCGCCACGAACGGCGTTTGCGACGCAGCCGTTCTGGCTCTGTTATCGACTCAATCACATGCTCTACAACCGCCTGTTCTTCGAGACGATCATTCCACCACAACAAGCCGAGGAGAACGGGGTAAATGACGATGGTAAACAACAATCCCCATTGATAGTCCGGCTGTGCCTCGCCGTTCCAGATACTGACCGAAAGCAAAACAATCAGTGTTCCGCACAGCAGATGCACTTGAATGGCGTTTGCTGTCAACAGGAAGCGTTTCAACGGGCGCCGTGACACTTTTTTGCACTCCTCAAGCTTTTGAGCCTCTCATATCACTTTTGTAAGAAAACTCACTTCGTCCCGATCCCGGGCGTGACGTATGGGTTATTTAGTTTATTCACCCAACCAGTTATTCATGAAAACCGACCACATATGATGCTGAAGGTGCTACACCGACCGCAATATACAAAAATCGTATCAAACTGAAGCGGCCTGTCAACAAATTACCATTGACCAGCATGGTTCACGCAAAAGTAAACGACGGGTACTTGCCGTAATCCGGAGATCATCAACTGAGGTACCATTCGAATCTGAACCCTTCCCTGTTCAAGACGTTGCAATGCGGTCGCATTTGTGACATATTCGGCGCAGGAATACTTTCTCACCAGATTCTTCTTGCTTGGAAAGTGAGTTCATGGTTTGGCTTTTAGTTTCAATTGTCGTATTTATCGCCTTATCCGGATTGATGGCCGCTGTCGATGCAGCAGTCCTGAGCATTTCTCACCCGGAAGTCGATGAACTGATTCAACGCGGCAAACACGGTGCGGGACGGCTGCGGGAAGTAAAACAGGAACTGACTCATTCACTGGCAGTGATCGTGATTCTCACCAACCTGATCAATGTACTCGGGCCGATTCTCGTCAGCCAGCAGGCATTCGGACTTTATGGTCCAAGAGCCTTGGTTCCCATCACAATAGTGCTCATGCTCGGAACGATCGTCTTCTCGGAGGTGATTCCGAAGGCGCTGGGATCACATTACGCGCCGCAATTGGCGCGCTGGTCGGCCCCCGTGATTCGCGGCTTGGGGTTCGCCATCTATCCGCTCTGCGTTGCGCTCGCCTGGCTTTCCAACACGTTGATGCGGGGAGAAAGGAGAATCGGAACGGAAACGCAGATACGCGCACTTGTCAGACGGGGTCAAAAAGGGGGCCACATCGAACCGACCGAAGGCCACATGATCTTCCGCACGTTTTGCCTCAATGATCGGATGGCTCAAGACATCATGACGCCGCTAGGAAAGGTGGTTTCCATTCCGGCATCAGCCACGGTCAACGAAGCGGCAGAGATCATTCGCACAAAGGAGTTTTCGCGCTATCCGGTGTTCCGAAAATCCCCTGACGATATTCAGGGGATGCTGATCGCCCGCGATGTATTGAGTTTGCTTGCGGATGGTGAGGGAGCGACGTCAATCACCTCGATCATGCACGCGCCATTTGTCGTCAACGCCGAGACGCACGCTGACGAACTGTTGCTGGAGTTCCGCACACGCCACCAGCATCTGGCCGTCGTTCAGCAGAGGGAACAAACCCTCGGCATTGTGACATTGGAAGACGTCCTGGAAGAAATCGTCGGCGAAATTGAGGATGAAAAGGACATTGTGTCGAGACAGTAATGCCATAGGGTAAAAGACTGAGGCAACCCGATTTCTATTACTTTGCCGTAGAGGAACAGGATTTCCGGAAGAGCCTGATTGCGTTCACGATGAAAACGTAAGAACTCTCAATCCACATCACATCATCCTGCTCGGTCTTCCCTGAACAATCCTGGCCATGAATGCAAGACCACATGTTATCAATTGATAATAGATAGAATTCCTGATAGCTTTAGACAGAATGAAATTCTGTCTATCAATTGTTCGTTGGACAGTATCGCACAAGACGCACGAGGGCAAAAACCAAGACAATGGCAAAATGTGACTTCAATTGGCGACGGTTTGAAGAAGTTCTTGTGTCACGCTGCATGAAAGCGATCCAGGCAGCCATGAATCAGTATTCTGACGAGTTGTATTACGCCGCTGCATTTCATGAGTTTTATGCCGAGGAATGGCAGTTGATTACCTTTCCGAGCCTGGCTCTGAACACTGAAGAAGAACTCGACGGAAACAAAGATCTAAGGTGGAGTTCCGCGGACTGGTATTGGACTGATTTGCCCTGGCGAAACAGCGAGTTGGAACAACTCCTGACTGCGCTGAATACCGAAGCGAATCGCTTAGACTCTGACCATTGGCAGAACGTCTACGATTCCATGATGCGGTCGATGGTACGGATTGCTAAGAAACTGACAGCAGACTTGAAGCAGCGAAGGAGCACAACAAGCGACTTTGGCGTTTTTGTGTTTGCTGACGAACATGCCGCTGAAATACAGATTTTGCAGCAATGCATGACGAAAGCACAGTTTAAAAGGCGATTTCCCGACCTACACGCGCAGCTTGAGGAACAGACTGCCATTGCATCCAGTTCATCTGAACAGAAAAAAAAGATTTATCGAGAGAACCTCTATCAACACCGCGACAAGCTGAGCTCGATGGGCGAAGCCGCAGTTCCCCTATTGCTCGATTGCTTAATCGATCCCGAGCAGGAATGGGTTGCAGCTGACCTGCTCGGGAAATTGGGCCTTCGGCAGGATCGAATCATTAAGGCATTACGCAAACAAGCTACCGCACCTGGTCGCGAACGATTTCACGAGACAACAGCTCTTGTTCTGCTGGGGGATGTTGACTTTGTAATCAAACTAGCAGAGAGGGCGGATTCCCGGGATGCGGCGATCGAGGGCATCAAAGAAAGTTACTCCTGCGCAGCTGACGAATGCTGTGTCCCACTCCCACTGGACTATGAGCCGATTGAACGACTGTTGAAGATAAAATCCTGCCAGCGGCTGGTAAAGAAGGATTACTCGCCAGGTGGTGTCTACGTGATTGCATTGCCCTCTCGCGAGATTGGAGTCGAGAGTCTTGACGCAGCGATCAAAGGCACAAAATCGAAGCACCGAATTATCCGCGAACACGCGGTTGGCTGCCTGGGAAACCGGAATCTTGGCAAGGCCGCAGGCGAATGTGCAATGCCAGAGATTGTTGCACTTTTCAATGACCCTTGCTTCAACGTTCGACGGCTCGCCATACTCAGCCTCAGCTACTGGAAGAAAGCCGCGACGCCTTATCTACCGCAACTGAAAAAACTCTGCCGCGACCCCGACTTGCGAGAGTGGGCGAGTTACTGTCTGAGCGAGATCTAGTACGAGTGATATCTTTCTGGAGTTTGCGCATTAGCTTGGATCATCAGGATCGTGCTATATTGTGTATGCCATACACGCCAGTTGACATTGGACCGCCGCCAGCATTCGAACCATCGGTTGCACCGAAGCGGCGGTGGTGACTGTTTTGGCATTGGCTAGATCGTCCGCGCCGCCCACTAAACTGTTCCGCTATGCTCGTCCGGTCGGCAAAACCGACTGTCATTGGCGTCCACTCTAACACACAGGAGTTGGACAAACTTCTATGCTGAAGCAGAGTCACCCACTCACGTCGGTGTTCAAGTCCGAAGTAGAAAGGGACGAGTCACCGCCCCGGAAACTCGTCGGGAGCCCGATTTGAACTCCCTCAAACGTCGCTATCACGTTTGAAATTCACAACAGCACACCTGCTACTTCTCAAGAAAAGTGACTTTGCCGGAGTCCATGTTGTAAATTCCGCCGATGATTTTGACCTCGCCTTTGGCTTCCATTTCTTTCAAAACCGGGCTGTTGATTCGGATGCGGTCGATGGTGCCCAGAACATTCTGCTTGGTGACCATTTCCACGAACTTGACGTTCTGGCTCGTTTTATCGCCGTCGTAGTCTTTAAAATGATCGATGGCGGGTTTGATGTTGGTCAGCATCGCCGTGATATTACCCAGCTTGGCACCGTCGATGGCTCCTTGGATGGCACCGCAGTGTTCGTGGCCCAGCACAAACACCAGCTTGGCGCCGGATAAATTACAGGCGAACTCCATACTGCCCAGGATATCGGTGTTCTCAAAGTTGCCGGCGACGCGGGCAACAAAAATATCACCAATACCACGATCAAAGACATCCTCAACGGGAATCCGCGAATCTACGCAGGAAAGAATAATCGCTTTGGGATACTGGCCGAGAGACGATTCCCGGACCTGCTTGGAATGATCGCGTTCCGTCAATGTTCCTGCGACGAAGCGTTGATTGCCTTCTTTGAGCATCGTGATGACCTGATCCGGGGTCAACGCGTCTTGTTCTGCTTGTGTTAAAACACGATTCACCAGTGGTTTGACATCAGCCGCGGTTTCCGATTTTTTTTCATTGGTTGCTTTCGTTGCAACGGGCTGATTTTGCGTACAAGCAGACATCATGAAAACTAACAGGCAGCAGGACAATAGTGGGCGCAGATTCATTCCGATCATTTTCGTTTTACCTTTATCATTTTTGCCGATGTTGGATGTGGCGTTCGCAGTGAGTAACCGTTTTGAACTTTAGCACACTGCTGGAAGATAAAAAGCAGACTCCCCTGTAATATCAGAAATATTCGGGCCAGAACCAGAACGAAGAGCATAGCCACTACAGACGGACCTGATGTGCTTCACTCCGTATTCTGCTGCCTGGCTTGACAAATTCAGCGCCGCATCCCCAGTATTAACATTGAGTTAAGCGGAAAACCGGTTGAGAGAGCAATGTCATAGGAAGGAGCCCAGATGCGAAAAACCATCTATGCGATGGCGACAATGGATACCAAAGGTGACGAACTCTGCTTCGTCGCAGACTGTATTCGCCGCGCGGGCCTCGACGTGGTGCTGGTCGATTTGAGTACGCAAGGCCATTCAGACCGTGCTGATATTTCGGCACAAACCATCGCCCAGGCACATCCCGCAGGACCAGAGAAGGTGTTGGGACAAACCGATCGTGGTCAGGCGGTGACGGCCATGTCAGCAGCGTTACGAAATTGGCTGCCCGGTGAAATCAAAGCGACAAACATAGCGGGCGTCATCGCAATTGGGGGGAGTGGAGGAACGGCGATTGTCGCTCCCGCGTTTCAGGCCCTTCCGATCGGCTTTCCCAAGTTGATTGTCTCGACCGTCGCCAGCGGCAACACGCTACCGTATGTCGGATCGAGCGACATCACCATGATGTATTCGGTCGTTGACGTGGCGGGTCTCAATTCCGTCTCGCGGCGGGTATTGAGTAACGCCGCCCATGCGATTGCAGGCATGGTGACGAACTCACGTGACTTCCCGGAAGACCGCCCTGCTCTGGGCATGACGATGTTCGGCGTGACGACGCCGTGCGTAGACATGGTGCGCGAGACGCTGGAATCAAAGGGCTTTGATCCCCTGGTTTTTCATGCGACCGGCACCGGAGGCCAGGCGATGGAGAAGCTGGTTGCCGATGGCCTGATCGGTGGCGTGCTCGATATCACAACAACCGAAGTCGCCGATGAAGTGGTGGGAGGCATTATGCCGGGCGGTCCGCGTCGGTTTGATGTCATCCTCGAACGTGGCATCCCGTATGTGATGAGCCTGGGTGCCCTCGACATGGTCAACTTCGGTGCGCGCGAGACGATTCCCGAACAGTTTGCTGACCGTCAGTTTCTGATTCATAATCCACAGGTGACTCTGATGCGGACCACCTTCGACGAGAATCGGCAGATGGCGCAATGGATCGCCGCCAAAGTCAATCGGTCGACCGCTCCGATAGAAATTCTGATTCCTGAGCGGGGCATCTCGATGCTAGATAAAGCAGGAGAAGCCTTCTATGATCCCATAGTCGACCAGTGTCTGTTCGAAACGTTAGAACAGGAAATCCAGCAGACAGACACGCGACGCATCACCCGTCATTCCTGCCATATCAACGATGCGGCGTTTGCCGAAGCACTTGTCGCCGCCTTTGAACGCGTGAGCGGAAACCGATTTAAATAGAGATACAAAACACGAGGAAACAGTTCATGTCCGAATCAAGAGAAGCGATCCTGAAGCGGCTGCGCGAGAAAGTGGCAGCAGGACAACCGATCATCGGCGGCGGAGCCGGCACCGGACTGAGCGCCAAATGCGAAGAAGCTGGCGGCATCGATCTGATTGTGATTTACAATTCGGGGCGTTACCGCATGGCTGGTCGTGGATCACTGTCGGGACTGATGCCTTACGGTAATGCGAATGACATCGTGAAAGATCTGGGACGCGAGGTCATTCCCGTCGTTGAGAAGACTCCTGTACTGGCCGGCGTCTGCGGAACCGATCCGTTTCTGATTCGCGATTTGTTCCTCAAAGAACTCCAGGCGATGGGTTTTGCCGGCATCCAGAATTTTCCGACGGTCGGGCTGATCGACGGACAATTCCGAGCCAATCTGGAAGAGACCGGCATGGGCTTTGAACTGGAGATCGATTGTATCCGTGCGGCGCACGATCTCGATCTGCTGACAACGCCTTACGCATTCGACGCCGATCAGGCAAAGAAACTAACTGCTGCCGGTGCGGATATCGTGGTCACTCACATGGGGCTGACCAGCGGCGGCACGATCGGCGCGGCGACGGGCAAGACGCTGGACGATTCGGTGGAAGCAATTCGCACCATGGTCGACGCCGCTAAAAGCGAGCGGGATGACGTACTGCTGCTCTGCCATGGTGGCCCGATAGCGATGCCAGACGACGCCCAATATATTTTCGACCGTGTGGAGGGGATCGACGGCTTCTACGGCGCCAGTTCGATGGAACGCCTGCCAACGGAACTGGCGATGACCGCACAGGTCCGCCAGTTCGGGGACCTGCGTTTAATTAAAGACTGATCGCTTCACTCTAGTTCTCACTAACCTGAGTACAAGAATTCAACATGTATCGCTTAACCGTACTTTACGGACACCCCGAAGACCCCGCCGCGTTTGACCGCTATTATCACGAGGTCCACATTCCGCTCGCGAAGAAAATGCAGGGACTCACTGGATGGACAATTGGCAAATGTATCTCCGCCGATGCGGACACCGCTCCTTCCTACTATCTCATTGTCAGTTTGTATGCCGAATCCGCGACTACGATGCAGTTTGTTCTCGACAGCCCCGAAGGTCAGGCCACCATCGCGGATGTCCCGAACTTCGCAACCGGATGAGTGACATTTATTTACAACAAGGAAAAAGTCCTGATCCCCCGCCATCTGGAGGCCTAAACCGCTCTTGACTGCTTTTCGCGTCGTTCCTATATTCCCCTCTCAGTGAACCCCAAAGTAGTCTATCTGTAAGTTGTTTACCAATTGGTGCTTAGCTCGCTTTTAAGTGCGTTTTTTCCGTGTCCCTGGAAGCCCAACCGGACAATGCCGCTCTTGCAGGCTGAGCAGATTGAGTGCTATCAAACAACCGACGGAGCGGAATGATGCAAGCCGACAATCCTATCATGTGGCTCAGAGTGCAATTGACCAAACGAGTTGATGCATCCTCTCTCGGATTGTTTCGCATTGTCTGGGGGCTACTGATGGTCTGGGAGGCTGTTCGCAAGCTGCCTAAGGTCACAGGTATTTATTCGCCCGAATATTTTCACTTCAAGTATTCGCTATTTCCGTTTATCGAACCGCTGCCTGAAGTCTGGATGATGCGAGTTGAGGTCTGGTTCATGCTGGCCGCTGCCCTGCTGATTACCGCGGGGCTCTGGTTTCGCGGGGCTTCTGCCGTGTTCCTACTGATTTATACGCATCTGTTCCTGATTGACAAACTCTACTACAACAACCACTTCTACCTGACGATCCTTTTTAGCTTTATACTGGCTATCAGCAATGCTGATGCCTGCTATCGTTTTCACTGGTTCCGGAAACGGTCACCAGTCACTGATGAACCGCCGACAGTTCCTTTATGGAATCTCGTCCTGCTGCGTGGTCAGGTTGTTGTATTGTATTTCTTCGGTGGGATTGCCAAGCTGAACAGTGACTGGCTGCAAGGCGAGCCAGTCCGGTATTGGTTCAGTATCAAGCCGCCCGACCATATTCTGGCACCCGTTTTGAGCCAGGAATGGTTTGTCTGGCTTGTTTGCTGGAGTGGTTTACTGCTCGATTTAACAGCCGGGTTCCTCTTGTTGTCCCGCAAAACACGTGTACCGACGATGCTGGTCCTGATCGGGTTCCATTTGACGAACGATCAGCTGTTCAAGATTGGTCTGTTTCCGCTCATCGGAATTTCGATGCTACTGTTGTTTGTCGATCCGGATCGGCCTCGAAAGGTCTTCGTCTGGTTGACTCAACGCTGGAAAGGGGCAACTGTTACCGAGCCACAGGAAGCTCTGACTGCTGCCACGTCAAAAACCGCTCCAGCAGCTTGGGGACTCACCGCATTCGTCGTTTGTTTTCTGGCATTCCAATCATTCTGGCCACTGCGCACGTGGACCTACGCTGCGAATCCGAGTTGGACAGAAGTAGGTCACTGCTTTTCCTGGCGGATGATGCTACGACACAAAGATGCGTTTATGCAGTTCACGTTCGACCCTCCGGAAACAGAGCGATATCTGGAACAACATCCGGAAATACTCCCCAAGATCAGTCAGGCACACCTGCAACGGATGGTCAAAAATCCGCACTTCCTCTTGCAGTATGCCCATGCATTGAATGAAACACTCGAAGCACAGGGCAAGCACAATGTGAAGATTCATTGTTACTCGGTGGTCTCGCTGAATGGTCGTCCGTACCAGTTGATGATCGACCCTGAAGCCGATCTGGCGACGGCCTCCTATGGATTCTTTGAAGTCCCGAACTGGATTGTGCCTTTAGAACGCCATAAGCGTGCTGGCCTCTATCCGAAAACGGAAGAAGCCCGCCAGGAAGCGATCAGACTGGCAATCCAGGGCATCAAGCGGAAGCCTGCACCTCAGACGATCATTCAAGCCAGTGGCTCTGCTCCTGCAGAGACACTGCGGCAGTAAACAGGGAATCTCATGTAGAACGCAATTTCAGATCACACGTTAACAGAAACCGTCAGGTCACGGTTCCAAGACACCATTGATCAGGATTTGCGATCCACCGAGGTTCCCCTGATTGTCGAAGTTGAAGACTGTTCCCGGTGTGGTCACCGTGTTGTTCAGCCCCGAGTCCGAGATGGTGGTAGCAGTAGTAGAATCCAACTGAATCCCCGTGCCTGTGACCGCATTGATCACGTTACCTCCGATCGTCAGCGTATTTGTGCCGATTCCGCCGCTGAGAATATCAATACCATCCAGACCGCCAGTGATGGTGTTGTTCAAGATACTCCCCGCCAACGATGCTTCATCCGAGACATTGATTCGGATATTGTCTTGTGCCGTACCCGTAAATGCATTTCCGGTAATCATAGGCCGGAAGACCACGACGCCTGAATCCAGATCGATGTCTCCTACACTCAGATCGATCGCGTCACCGGCATGCGTCGCGAACTCGTTATTCGTAATAGCCAGGTCGATTGTCAGATCTTCATCATCCCAGTCGCTTACGTTGAGGTTGATCCCATCGCCGGTTCCCGCCAGAAATTTGTTGGTCGCAATCGTGGTGTTGCTGACATACTCACCACCATCACTGTCACTGTCGCTGTCATATTGAATTGCCACACCCGTTCCGTTTCGCAGGAAGGTGTTACCGGTGATGGTGGTATTCTGAGTGATCAGGTAGTCGTCATCGCTATCGTTATCGTTGGTTTCAATACGAACCCCGGCCCCCGTAATGTCAGTAAATTGGTTATTCGTGACGGTCGTTGTCTGTGTCACGTTGCCATCATCATGGTCTTCAACGGAGATCTCCACGCCGTCACCTGCGATCCGCAGAAACTGGTTGTTGGTTATGGTTGTGACCATTTCCCCTGTATCATCGATATCCAGGAAGACTCCATCCTGATTGAGATCAGAGATGACGTTGTCACGGATACTGGCGGTAATTTTTGGGGTATCGCCACTGGAAGCGTTAATCTCCAGTCTGACAGCGCTGTTGGTGTTATTCATCCCCAGAAAGGTATTCCCCACAATGGAGTTCGACAGATCGAGCTGGGCACTGCCAAACACAGTCGCCACGATGGCATCGTCATCAACGTTCACAAACTGGTTGTTCTCGACATGGGCCGAGAGTGACTGAGAGCCTGATAACGAAATATTCAGACCATGCCGGCTTGAATTCTGGATGACGTTGTTCTGAACGACGATCGATCCCTCTATATTTGTAACATCCAGGCTGTCAAATCCCCCATCGATCGTATTTCCATACACGACTGCATTATCCGCTAGTTTGATGACGTCTTTGGTAGGACTTGCCTGACTGATCACAGGCCTGCTACCCGGAGCGGTAAATGTGACTGCGAGACCTGAATTAGCTCCAGTTACCTGCAACGACGAACCACCGCCTAAGAGTGTTTGTCCTTCCTGGAGATTGATCGTGTTCGCAGGATTCAATTGTCCGGCTGCTCCGCTGACAATGACCGTTCCATTCACATCTGCCGTGTTGACTGCAGTCTGCAGATTGCCGTTCGCGTCAACAACCTCAACCTGACCAAATTCACGTCCGGTCAGTGGATTGATAGCTGCTTCTTCCGGTCCCTGTTGCGCGTGTGCGACCACGTCGACGTCACGTACCACGCGATCCAGCATACGGCGTTCCAGACGCGTCAATTGACGCGAATCATTAGAGGGCCCCAGTGGAATTCGTACGCGTAACATCGCAAAGACTTGAGTATCGCGGACTTCATCCCATTGGAGTTCGCCGCCAATGGTCACACGCGAACCTTCACCCAGGCAGTTCAGGTCGTATGCTCGTAATTCAACACGACCACGCGGGCCACTGATGTGTGGATAACCGCCGGCGTTGGTATCGAAGTGATAACCACCAACGTATCCGCGGAGTTCCACATCACCGTCACACCAGTCGTTGAGCAACTTCCCAATTTCGGCATCAACACCATGATAGGCTCTCTCTTCGCCAGCCCGTACCACAATAGTGCCGTTCGAGATCCCGGCGCCGTTCAGACTGCTCACGCTTTTAGTGCCGGTTTCGGGGATGTAACCGTTGACGCGTGCTTCCCACTCTACCGACAACGCTTCCAGACCAAAGGTGCCCTGGTTGAAATCGTTACCGTACTCGGTATGACGCAGATCGTAGAATCCGTAGGCGCCTAAGATCCAACTGTCATCTCTGATCTGTCTGAAGCCGAGTCCCCAGTTGCCTTCGTAACTCGATTGATCATCCATCTGGCCACGCAGGTCAGCAAACAGTAGTGAGTCACTGGTCTGCCACAACGGGACCATGATCTGCCCGTCACCCAGCACGCGTTCGTTGCCCGGCTTAATTTCCCAGGCAGTGTAGGCTGAGTACAATTGATCGTTAGAAAAGATCCGGCTCCACATCGAATCAAATCGTCCTGAGGAATCGTCCCAGATAAACGGTTCCGTATAGCAAGTTTCACCACTCGGATCTTCCACACAGCTCAGCGGCGTGAAAGGAGCTTCGTGCGTTGACTCTGATTGCAGGTCTGATTTCACCGCATCCAGTAACTGGGCTGAGTCCGCGAAAGTGGAAGTCAATCCCACACCATAAGTGGTGAGGATTATCAGCAGCGTTTCAATATTGACCAGCTTCACTGACAAAGTCCTGTCTCTATGTTGATGGACGATTCTCTAAGGGGCACTGGGATCAGATCAGGTCTTGCTTACGCGTAACATAACTTATCGTTGCCCAGACACCAGAATCGTGCTGTTTGTAATATTTTCAACCAATACACGTGGAGGTAAAACCTTCGTTTTCGCTTCCAAAGGAACTATCAGTATCGGTACTACCATAGAGATACCTTAGGCCAATCACCGAGAAATTGAGGTATATCACGTGACCTGCATCAGAGAGAATCAGCGGAAGTGGCGTGCAACACAGACATATTGTTCTCCGTTCGACGCCAACGAATCATGACAGACTTAGCTTCTTACAATTTTATGGCAAGCGAACATTTCGTGACGGTGTCAGCGGACGATCTTGGAAGAAGGAGATAAACCAGACTATAGCTTGGGACCGGTTTGGATAGCATTCCACTACCGTAGCGAGTTATTCCTTCAGAGAAATCTTACTTATTGACACTGGTCGTTCCGCGAGCTGCCTATGTTGATTTCTCATTGTTCTCCCCCATATAGTGAGTTGATATCAACGGTACTCTTTCACGGGAAGGTCTCTCAAAATACATGAAGGCCAGGCGGCCGTTGCATTGGTCACGGAACAATGAAGCTGAATAAGGAACAAGGCATGCGAATCAACAGCGACCAATCAATCATTCTAATGCTAGCTGGTTTTCTTTTTCTGTTCATTTCACATTCCGATCTGAATGCAGATGAACCAGTGAAGTCGAAACCGAGCATTGAATGGGGGCAGAGTGTTGATGGGCTGCGATCTTCTCTTACAGCCGAAAAATCAAATTATGTCATTGGTGAGCCGATCCTGCTGGGTTATCAGTTAGAAAACCGTTCTCCCCATGAGGTGATGTTCTTCTTTGAGGGATACCATTCCCGATGTTTCAGAATGGAAATCTTTTACCTCCCGAAAAACCGTCTTACCAAGAAAAATGGAAAGTCAGCAGAAAAGGCCATTGCCCTGACCCGATATGGAAAAAGTATCTTTCATGGAACGTATTTCAGTAGTATGAGAAGATTTAATATTGGCTCCTCTTCCGTGCTCACCTGGGACTTCGGCGATATCCCGATCAACCATCTGTACGATATGACGCTTCCCGGAAAGTATGACATCACAACAAAGCGAATGATCGACAATGCATTCGTCACAACGAACACCTTAAGACTCACGATTGTTAGGCCTCAGCCTGTCGAAAACGATTTGCAAGGGCCGCATGTTGAACCAATCAAGAATAAGAAATCGAATTGATTTCCTGCCAACTCATCACTTGCTGGCGAATTGTCAATCAGACTGATCATAATCCGATTCAATGACTATTCCGTAACCGGTCTCTGTTGATTTCCCTTTATTCTCCCCTGTATAGTGAATTGATATCTACGGTTTTATTTAACTGGAAAGTCTCACTTCATGATGGCACTCTTTAAACGTTTGCGTCTGGAATTCATTCTCCGCGTGGTCCTCATCGTTTTGTTTTTGCAAACTGCGGCGGTCGCTGGCGAACGGCCGAATATTGTTTACATCCTGGCAGACGATCTCGGCTATGGGGATGTGAGCTGCTATAACGCGGAATCGAAAATTCAAACGCCGCACATTGATCGTCTGGCGGCGGAGGGGATGAAGTTTACCGACGCCCATACGCCTTCCGCGGTGTGCACTCCCACGCGGTATGGCATTCTGACGGGGCGTTACTGCTGGCGAACGCGGTTGAAGTATCGCGTGCTGGACGGCTTTGATCCGCCACTTATCGAACAGGACCAGACCACCGTCCCCTCACTGCTCAAGCAGGCGGGCTACGATACGGCTTGTGTCGGCAAATGGCATCTGGGCATGCAGTGGACGGATAAAAACGGACAGCCTGTGCCCGCGGTTCCCATCGATCGTCGGCAGCGTCCCCGAGTCGGTGATAATGTGGATTACACCAAACCAGTCACCGGCGGCCCGTTGGCGAACGGATTCGACTTTTATTTCGGCATCTCGGCTTCGCTGAATATGTCTCCCTTCTGCTACATCGAAAATGATCGGCCCGTGATCATTCCCACGATTGAATCAGAACGCATTCATACTGAATTTCTCTCCGTCGACAAAGGCATGCGTTCGCCCGATTTTACGATCAGAAGTGTTATGCCAACTCTGACAGGACAGGCAGTGCGTTATATTGAACGACATTCAATAGCGTCGCCCCAGCGGCCGTTCTTTCTTTACTTCCCGCTGACCGCGCCGCATTTGCCGCTGGTGCCCAACGACGAATTCCGCGGAAAAAGCGCTGCCGGCGAGTATGGTGATTTTGTGCTTGAAGTCGATGCCACAGTCGGTGCAATTATGGCAGCATTAAAACGTGCGGGCGTAGCAGAAAACACGCTGGTGATGTTTACGTCTGATAACGGCGGCCTGTATCACTGGTGGACGCCACAGGAAACGGACGATGTAAAAAACTATCGACTCAATCATCGCGCCAAGTACGTCAAAGAGCGCGGCCATCAAGGCAATGCGCATCTACGCGGAACGAAAGCCGATATCTGGGAAGGCGGCCACCGAGTGCCGTTCATCGTCCGCTGGCCCGAACATACGCCCGCTGATTCGACAAGCAACGAACTGGTTGAGCTGACCGATCTGCTGGCGACCTGTGCCGCGATCACAGGCACGAAGCTGTCGGCTGGTGCTGGTGAAGACAGCGTGAATATTCTCCCGGCTTTGCTGGGCAAGAAAAGCGACCAGCCTCTGCGCGACTATGCCGTGCATCATTCACTGTGGGGCCACTTCGCAATCAGACAGGGCCCGTGGAAAATGGTTCCCAAACGGGGTTCCGGCGGCTTCACGCGTGCTCGCGAGGTCAAACCAAAACCAGGCGAAGCAACGGGCCAACTCTATCACCTGAAGAACGATCCTTCAGAAACGAAAAACGTCTGGAACGAACACCCCGAAGTCGTCGAACGGCTTACTTTGCTTCTCGAGAATATTCAGAAACAGGATTAGTAAACGGGACCGTCTAATTTCCGTACTTTACTGACTAACCGGCTTGAGTCGAACAATAAGTGTCACATCATCAGGGTAGCGATCATCAGCGCCCGAAGTGATCAGTTCAACCTTCTGGTGCCGTGTTTCATATCCCGGATAAGCTGCGGTGAGATCGTACATTCCGGGGTCTCCTACGAAATGCTGTCTTTCATCCTGCTGGCTGTGACGCGAGATAGTACCGGTCGTACTTTGCAGTTGAATTTCACAGCCCGGCAAGGGAATTCCATTTTCTGTGAGGACCTTAATTATACGAAATCCAAGTTTGGATGATGGCTTCTTGATCAGTTCGGGTGTCAGTTTTAACGTTTTCTCTTCGTTCTTTTTCAGAGTGAACTGAAACGACTTTTTCGAATCACGCACGTCCTGCTCGGTCAGGAAGTAGTCCCCGGCGGGAAGATGGTTGACTGTAAATCTCCCCTGCTCATCCGGAAAGACACGACTCATCAGTCGTTTATCTTCGCTCCATAATTTGATCCAGATGGCGTTCCCCGGTCCAAACAGTTCTTTACTCAGGCTGCCGCGCAGAGTTGCCGTCCCCTCTGGCAACGCTAACGTTACGCTGGCATTCAGGTTGTCCGGTGTGATAATAACTTTCTGAAAGACAGTAGGATAACCGGGACGATTAGCCACCAGTTCATATTCCCCAGTGGGAACCTGAGTAAAAACAAAGGGGTCACTGTCATTACTCCGCGGTTTCAGGATTCCCGTGTCCAAGCCATACGTCCAGACGGGGTTATAAGTCTGAAGTTTCAGTCGCATGTTTTCGGTAGCAGCAGGCGTGCATTTTACAGTAAGCTGACCGATCTTCTGATCGATGGTGCCGAGATCTTGATCTTCCGAGAGCAACTGGAATGAATTGACGCGAACCCAATCATTTGGTCTCTCTGGAACAGCATAATACAAGGTCCGTTCGGCGGGACCGGCTCCATAGAATGAAAAAACGCCATCATTGTCGGTTTCTGTCGTTGCACGAAAGATACCAAAATTCGGACTCTCGCCGGCAAGAAGTAATTTTCTGTTTGCCAGTGGCGCGCCATTGACTTTCAACCGCCCCGTCAATTCAGGGAGTCCACCTAAATTTAGCGTACTGGTCTTGCCATTTTCAGGCAGGATCGCCTGACGCACGACGCCATTCGAATTCCATTCGTCGACTCGATTCACGTAACAGAGTTCTTCGGGCAGATGAGAGACCGAGTACTCACCTTTTTCATCAGTGATCACGGTCGCCAAAAGTCCGGCCTGCTTGGCCGCATTACCACTGTAACCAGATCTGTCTTGAAAGAATAAAGTCACGTTCGATTCCGGACTGCCTGCCGCATCAGTGACCAGCCCCTGCACAGTACCGCCACGTTTGAGAGTAATTATGACATCCCGAACCGGACTGGAATCAAGATCGATCTCTTTGAGAATCGCAAAAGCATAGTCCGGGTGAGTGACTTTCAAGGATTCCTTGCCTGAACCAAGGTGTTTGAGAGTAAATTTTCCATCAACGGTTTTTGCAGCCCCGTCCTCTTTTGTAAACGCCCCTAGTGTCGGCGGCATCACGCCCCTGGACTTTGAAAGCGGAATCACCGTCGCACCCTCTACCGGTTGCCCCTTCTCATCAACCACGGTTCCGGCAAGCGTTACCCCCTCAGTCAGTTTGACCTGAATCGGTTTCCCTTGGTTTGTATCGGTATTAATCTGTTCGCTGAGGGCCCGTGCAAAACCAGGCACGGCAACCTGGACCATATAGATCCCGGGGCCGTTGACTTCGACTTCGAATTTTCCCTTCGCGTTATCGACATCTAACCAGCGGGAACTCTGCACAAAATTAGGACCGCGTAATGTCCTGATCTTGATCGCGCGAACCTGATATTGATTGACTGGTTGCGCGGTATCGCCACGGACAACCGTACCGTGTAGTTTCGGTTTTCCCTTCGTTACCACATCCAACTTGATATCTTTTGCGGGAGCGAGCACAGTGTATTCGCCGCCTTTCAATTCAAGTCCGGGCGATTGAATCTTGAGTTTGTATTTGCCTCGCTGAATGGGATCCAAACGAAATTCTGTCTTACCTGGCATCACATAGACACTGCCACTGCGCTGGGGGTCGTCAGATTTCGCGAAGATCCAGAACCCACGCTGCGGCTGCCCATCGCCTGAATATTGAATCTGACCGGAAAGTGAGACTAATGACTCCGGGGAAGGATAATCTAATTTTAAGGCGAGAGGCTGGTCCAGAGTGAGAAAATTGGTGGAATTAAGGACTACCTTATTAGTGTATGTTTGGCTTCCAGACGGCACAGAAACCGAAACGTTATATTTCTCTGAAACAATATGCGGCAGAGTAAACGAACCATCTTTGCCAATTTTATAACCGGACGGATACCGGCCAAATTTCCACCAGTCGGGGAGCGCGTTAATCTTCCAACCGGCGGGTGGTTTGCCATCCGAACAGAGGACCTTACCCGTCACGCTGACTCCCTTCTGCAGCACGAATAGTGGCGACGTGATTTTATTCGGATCGTCCAACTTGATCACAACCTTCTCGAAACCATAATTGGGAGACGAAGTAGCGATTATATATTTGAATTTTGAAGGCTTCAAACCAAGCGTCGCTTGCCCATATCGATCGGTGCTGACGGTTTCAGGACTGAACCCACTTGTGTCTGTCAATAATTTGGCATAAATACGCACTCCGGCAACCGGCTTACCTTCCTCATTCAAGGCATCAATGCGCAACTGGCAGGCTCGTTCGAGTGTAATATCCTGTACCGTGTTCGAATCGGCTGTGAGTGTAACACGAGGACAATCAGAACTGCGTTCGATCCCCACCCAACGCTGTGACTTGATCATAATCCGGTGCTCTCCCGGCTTTGGAATCTTGGAAAACTGATAACGTCCATCCTGATCAGTTTTTGCACGAATCAATCGCCCGCCTAATTGATGGAGAAGCGTCACCTCAGCATCGGTCACGGGCGCGCCAGTTTTATCAACAATGCGTCCACTGAGAATACCTTGCGGGGCAGGTGCTTCTTTTACGGCACTTTTCGGTTGCGAGGAGGACTCTGTTTTCTGATTCGGTTCCTGCTCAGTCGTCGCTATCGTTGCTTTGTCCTGTTTCACTTCAGGCTCGACTGCCGCGTGAGAACGATCCATCCTGGACATCGGCAGAAGCAGGATGCCGGCGAGAACGATTGTGGTGAAACCGGCAATCCCCAGCTTGGCAGACCGGGGAACAGGCCGCGAGATAATCCGCCGAATACGCTGAACCAGCGGTTTGCGAGGTTCGAGAATGCCAATCAATTGCAGGCTGACTTTGTCAGGAAAGGGTGTCAGTGCCGCGATATCCAACAACGTTGATGAGTACTGCTCTGACTGCACATTCAAAGTCACCAACACGGTTTCATCAACGGCCTGTTCTCGTAAGCCCCTGAGAATCGTATGCGCAACCCACACCATCGGATTATAAAAATACAGAATCAGCAGCAGAGTCTGCAAACAGTTCAATTGCAAATCGTAGCGTTTCCAGTGCGCCAGTTCGTGAACGAAGACCTGACGAAACTGTTCCTGGTCGAGTTGATCCAGCAAATGACGAGGCAGCACGATTGTCGGTTTCCCAAGTCCGCAAATTGCCGGACTGCCTATTTGATCTGAGATTTTCAATTCCACGACATCTTGCTTCAGGCCAATCAGGCGACAGCAATCATGCATCAGATTGACCAGTTCGAGCGGAGCGGCGACTGCTTGTCGTGTGAGTTGTCGGACCTGACGCGTACGCCGGAGAACGTAAATACACAGGACTACGACAACTGACAGCCAGATCATCAGCAACATCGCCACAGGTTTAAGAGACAGAAGAGGAACCGGCATTGCTTTCTGAACCTCAACAATGGGAAGTTGGGGAACAGGAGTAACTTCAGAAGCTGTTGCAGGCAACGTAGCCGGTACAGGTTTTAAATGAGGTACTGTATCTGGAACGAGCGGTCGGTCTGTTAAAACAGATTTTGAAGCTGTGAGCTCTGATTTGAAAGTTTCAGTCGGTTCGAAGTTCACCACAGAAGTGGCTGATTCGACTGTCGAAGCTGCAGGAATGTAGTCAGCTAACCAGTACGCAGCGCTTACGGGAGAGTAAAGTGTGACTGGCAGAACAAGCTTGAGCAACACCAATGACCACAGCCAATACCGAGTGACGGCCCGAACTCTGTTGCGAAGACACAAATCGACTAACAGAAGAATGATCACCAGCACACAGACCTGCGCGAACATGACTGTGCTGAAACTCCAGAATAACTCGCCATAGTGATTGAGCAGCTTGATGAGTTCATTCAACGATTCAGTCATATCTCTGACTCCCAATACTAAAATGTGTTGCTTACTCAGACTTCCGATCGGCACGGTTGATCATCTTGCGAAGTTGTTGAATCTCTTCGGCCGAGAGTTCTTCTTCATCGACAATGAATTGCAGCATGGGGGTTAAAGCACCGTCAAACGCACGGCTCAGTAATCGTTTCAACTCACCACGTTTTGCATTGTCGGGGGTGATCGCAGCGCTGAATAGATTCAGGTTACGGATTGACTTCCTGGTCAACAGCCCCTTTGTCACCATCCGATCCATCGTGGTCTTGACTGTGCTGTAGGCCCAAGCATGCGTTTCCGCTAACGCTTCCTGGACGGTTCCAGCCGCACAAGGCTCGTGCTCCCAGACAACGTTCATGATGACCCATTCAACGTCGGTCATCGCAGTGGACGGTTTCTTCGATTTTGATTTCTTGCCCATAATCCTCTCCCTGAATACGACAGATGCCGACCTTACACTACAATTGTCGAACTGTCAAGGAAATGTTTCCTTTTTAAACAAAAATAGAATTTGACTTCCCAGTAGAGGCACTCAGCCTTAGGACGGTAAAACATGAGCCACGATGTGAATACGCGCTGGACATACTTGAAATATCATGTTAGCATGCGTTTATATGTCTGATGCAATCAATGATGATAAAAGTGATCCGGTCAGGCATAAAACGTCTCACTTTACGCTGCAGATGACACACGCGGGCCTTGCTCAGGGCCTCTAGTTCACATCGGGAGTACGGGTTATGCAACGGCGGAAATTTCTGGTGGCATCGGGGCTTGGTTTTGCCGGCATGCGATTTGGAACACCAACTGCAGCGGCTCCCCAGAACAATGCCCCCCCCGCGCGGAAGTCTGCGAAATCGACCATACTGTTTTTTCTGTGTGGCGGCGCATCGCATCTCGACATGTGGGACCTGAAGCCGAACGCGCCCTCGCAGTATCGTGGGCCGTTTCAGCCGATTGAAACGTCGGCCCCGGGCGTCCGACTCTCCGAACATTTGCCGATGCTCGCCAAACAGGCGCATCATCTGGCGCTCGTCAATTCGGTCGGCGCGACGGTCAACACGAATGACCATCACGCCGGGTATTATCACAATCTGACGGGGCATATTCCGGATCAGTCCTTCGTCACGAAAGGAAACAATCGCACGCCAGAACCGGATGACTGGCCTTTCATGGGTTCGGTGGTCGCATCGCGTCGTCCCGCTCATCCGAATCTGCCCAACGCGATCACGCTGCCGCATATGCCCAGTCGCGCCCCTTATACACGACCAGGGCAGTTTGCGGCGAAGCTCGGTGTGGAACACGACCCGATGTATATTCAAGGAACGCGGGAAGAGCCACTCAAACTACGCGGGCCGGCACTCTCTCTGGAAGGGAATGTTACTGCTGCCCGACTGACTGAGCGAAGGTCGCTACTGGAGCAACTGGATACAGCCCGCCGTGACTTTGATGGCTTTGCCGATTTCGACACGATGAACAAACAACAGGAACGGGCGCTGACTCTATTGCTTTCTTCAGAGTCCACGTCTGCCTTCGATCTGAGCGAAGAGTCGCCAGCAACAATCGAACGCTACGGAAAAACCATCAACGGTATGAGCCTGCTCGCTGCCCGGCGACTCGCCGAAGTCGGCGTTCCGTTCATCACGGTCTTCTGGAAAGGGGATCTCAATCGTCTGGGCAAGAAGTGCCGCAGTGCGGGAAGCTGGGACACACATGGCAGCAACTTCCAATGCCTCAAAGAAGATTTGCTACCGGAATTCGACCGAGCCTACTCGGCGCTGATTGAAGACCTGGCGGCCCGCGGCATGCTGGATGAGACACTGGTGATGGTGACCAGTGAAATGGGTCGCAAACCGAAAATCGGTGATCCGCGATCGGGCGGAACCGTCGGTGCCGGTCGCGATCACTGGACGCACTGCCTGACCGACGTCCTCGCCGGCGGCGGAATTAAAGGAGGCCAGACCTTCGGTGCCAGCGACCGCTATGGTGAATATCCTCTCAAGAGCCCGGTCACACCAGCGGACATCACGCACACCGTCTACAACGCCATGGGCATCCATGATCTGATGGCCTACGATAAATTGGAGCGTCCCTACCACCTGCTCGATGATTCCAAACCGCTGACCGCTCTGTTCTGATACGCAAAATGTGGTTTCGACGTTGAACCAATCGTCTCGACAACGCCGGAAGGGATAATGTTGCAAGAATCGTTTTTGATCTAACTTGTAAGAAGCCATGCATCCTCCGATCAATAGTTGGCAATCTCTTCCCGTAGCAGACATTCAATCCACGTTCGGCGGTTTCACTAACTGGGTCCTGTGTGGCGGACGGTCAATCGACTGGATCCTCGGAAAGACAACCCGAGAACATGGTGACACAGATATCGGAGTTTTTCGGTCGGACCTTATCGCCTGCCTGAACTCGATCGACCAGCAACGCGTCTACCTGTGCGACCCGCCGGGACAGCTATTAGCATGGGATGGAATTTCTATTCCAGAGCACGTGCATGACATCTGGATTACCAACGCCGACTATGGTCATTGGACGATTCAATTAATGATCTACGATGACACCCCCCCGATACGGTCATCTATCGACGCGATTCACGAATCACCTGGCCCAAAAGCGAACATGCGATTACAAGCCACGGGATCAGGGTGTTAAACCCGATTGTAACGCTCTTATTCAAATTACATCGGCACGATTTACAGGAAAAAGACTGCCTCGACGTTTCTACTTTGATAGATGCCTTTTCCAACAATCGCTTTTACCTTGACCTTTTTAGAAAGTTCTAAGCAAATGTGGTTTTTCAATACCAAAGCGCTGATCTGTGCCTTTGCCGGGTTTGCTGGATTTTTAATCGCAAGCAAGTTCAGTGACAGCCGTGAATTGGCGGTGTTGGTCGCCATCATTTCTGCGATGCTGTTTGATGTGGCGTTGCGCTTCTTCAATGATGAGACAGAGAATCCCAGCATCAATCCCGAATCTGGCGGTCATATCTGGTTCGCCCCGATCTGGGTCGTCGGGATCATTATGCTGATCCTGCTCGGCTTGTCGCACTTTCGTCTTATTTAGCTGGGGATCTTATTATGATTCCCAGCTTTGAGACCAAGACTTTGAATTCAGCTGTTTAAATATCTCATTGACATACCTAGAAATAATCATTCATCCACAGCAGTTTTTCGCTGATATTCATAAAAAGGAACATTTTATCCCTTATTTTGTGTGATTCCATTCGGGTCCGAACACTACTCTGTAGCGAAAGGATCAAAATGGACCTGACACAACTGATTGAACTCTATCGTGGGCCGCTCGTGGGCCTGATTGCTTCCTGGGGGGCTCCCTGGGTTGATGCGAAGGAAATTGCGCAGGATAGCTTCGCAGAAGCGTATCTGAATCGCGAATCCTGCCGCGGAAACTGGGAACAGCCTGAAGTCTTTGGGGGTTGGCTGCGTGGTGTCGCCCGCAATCGGCATCGCAACTGGGCCCGCAGTCGTAAACGACGGCGAAATCATATCACATCCGTCGAACCAGCGGTTCTGGAAGCAGTAGCGGCACCATCGGATGTTGATTCCTCTCCTGATCTAGAGAAACTACGAGCCGCGATTACGCAACTCCCCACCAAACAGCGACAAGTGATATTGATGCATTATCTGGAAGAAACCAGCATCAAAGAAGTCGCGATCTTACTGGCGATCAGCAATAAGACCGTTGAAGGACGTCTCTATCAGGCGCGTCGGACTTTACGACGGATGCTAGATGGAAAAGTTTCCTCGTCTCAAATTGGAAGGATGTTGTTATGTCTGTAGAACTTGTATCCGAATCCGACTTGAGAGCGGCACTGCGTCCCCATCAAGTTGACGCAAACGAATTTGAAGCAGGTATCCGCGTCCGAATGGAAGCTGGTGTGGTACCACTCCAGGACGACTTTTTGAACGTGGATGATCCAATGCTGACAATTGCCGCCACATTCATCCCCTGTCCTCTGATCACGGGAGGCAAGATTGTCGGTGGAGGGACCAAGCTCTCTTCTCTGACGCTGGCGCAAAAGCTGCTGGGTTATGCGGCGTTACCCGCGATCAGCTTGTTTCTATTAATTGGCGCTACTTTTTTCAGTGCCCGTAAAATTCACAAAGTGCAGCAAGAGAATCAATCCGACATCAACGACGCACAGGAAATGCAGGCAGCCGCTCAGCAATGGTGGCGATCCCACAGGTTGGGCGCGTTCACGGTATTTGCAGCCGTCCTCATCCTGCCGATGATCGGAGCGACGTGGCTGCTCTTCCTGCTACTACTGGCTTCCTTCGGCTTACTGCTGTATTTCCTTTCCAGCTTTGCCCGATACGGGATCGGTAATCGACTGCTGATCGCACAGTCCTGTCTGTCAGGCTTACTTCTGCTCAGTATGACAATGCAGAATACTTACGGAGCCCTAAGCGGGATTCATTTCGTTGATCAAAAACTGATCACCGCAGTACTTCTTTTAGGCACGTTGATCCTGCTGCCGATTGTGATCACCAGCATGGCACGCCTGGGAGGGAGAGCGGCATTCGAGTCGAAACAAAAAGCTCCCCATTGGCTCGTTATACTCTGTTCGTTCCTTATCCCTAATGTCCTCTTCCTGATTGTTCTTTACCCATTTCGCAAACCGGTTGATAACCAGCCCACGTTTTTCGGCGGATACGGCTGGTGGTTTTTTGCGATCATGATCGCCGTTCAAGTTTCTGCTGTGATTTGGGCGATTGTTGGTCGTTTCAGAAAAGCACCTGTTGCGCAACACGTGGCACGTGCTGAATGGATACCGGGAGTCCTCTATGTCTGCATCACTCTTCCGTTTCTGCTTTGGCTCTCAAATACGATCTGGTGGCCTGCGACACCAACACGAATTCTGCACTACGTGGAAGCATTCGAGCAAGGGCCTTACCCCTCGATTACTTTTCGTCACTGGGAGATCCCGGCGCGCTGGACGATCGAACAAGGGCTCCATCCGGATCTGTCCCGTGCCCGTAAGGTGTTGGATAACGAAATCGCCACCGATCAAGATCTGTTAACCTTTACTCTGGGCAGTGCCTTCCGGGTAGGGCTCGTGCGCCCCGATCAAATAAAAACACTTCCCGATATTGAACAAAAATGGCAATCGCTGCTGCCCGAAACCAGCTCTCGGAAACCACGGCGTATTACCAGTCTGAATCAGTACGCCTGGGTCTTCTATGCCCTGGCTGAAAGCGATCAACTCTCATCTGAAGATCGGGACTTTCTGGAACAGAGATTACTCGTCACTCTCGAAAATCCTGCCATCAAAACGTCCGACATGCTGGAGACCGCCCTCCTGGTAACACAGTTACTGGAGGTGATCGATCGCCCCATCAACCGCGACCGATACCGCGAGCAGGTCCATGGATGGCTGCTTGAGTTTCACAGCACGCAGACGCACTATTACCAGATCGCCGGTGGCTTCGAAAAGCATCAAGGCGTGTCAGCATCAATGCTGGCAACCTCAGATGCGGTCGAATTGATGCAAATCTATGGAGTTCCCGAGAATCTCGATTTGAACTGGGTCCGATCGTATCTGCGCCCGTTGTATTTTCGACCTACCAGCGATAAATGGATCGCCGCCGTCACACTCGATCGGCTGAATAATTTGCCCGGCGTGGCTCAACCGACTTTATTCGAATGGCTGTACTACGAACGCAGCCTGCTCGCAGCGATGTTACTGGTCGTGCTGTGTGTTTATGCCACGCTCTCTTCACCGTTGCCGCCGATTGAGACAAAGACGTTGGATGTTCCTGAAACAGATTGAAGCAGATTTTAGTAGCAAGCCGGGATATTGAAACTATAATCAGATCATAGTTTTTTGTGACGGCTGACTGACCAGTTCACGTATTGCAGGACTGATTCAACCGTAGTCGGCCTGCAAAATGTACTCTCATCTCATCAGGAGCAGTCACATGTCTTTCACACCCCGATTCAAACAACGAAAAACACTCGTCATCCTCGTCGTCTTGGTTGCAGCCCCTCTGCTGGCCACATTGAATGCAGAACAGATTTCTCGCGAGTCTGTGTCCACTGAAACAAAACAGGGTGGCGAATCAAGTGACCCTTTTGGCTTAAGAAAGCGTTCCTCAGCCGCATCTCCATGGGCCGCTACGGGACGACAGACGAATTCTCAGAAACCATCGCATTTCTGCTTTCCGACGGCGCCCAATACAGTACCGGTCAAAACATTCGTGTTGACGGAGGAATTACACGATCGGTCTGACTTAATTCATTTTTCCTGATTCAACTTTAGCGTATCACCCTGGCAGCGTCTGAATCATCAGAATGATTGCAGAGACGCAAGATCACACTGCTTCTATCGTTTTGACTTCGTATTCGAAGCCACCGAGCACGCTTGCCAGTACGTTATAAATCCAGGCGAAGAAGGCAAAAAACAGAAATCCGAAAAGGCCCATGAATACGGGACCAAACAGATAGAAAATCCCTACGATTTTCATTGGCCCCTCCCCAAACAGAATCAGTGGGATTCCGATGAGTGTGTAGATGAACCCAAACAGGACATAAATCGCAGTCATAATTTTGCTTGATTGAAGAATGGAAATGCGAACGATTTGCTGTTTCATAACTTCTCCTCCAAAGATTAGGTTTCTCACACCAAATTCATCGTATCAATACTCTGAATCTGCCTTCCATTCACTGTGAACGCATACAGGATCTAGCAGGATCATTTTTTCTGAAGAAAATCAAGGCATTTGCGGCTTCAACGGATTGCTGCTACCTTTTTCTACAGGATAGAGAGCTGCATGTTCTTCCATACTGGCGATCAAGGCCCTCATCAATCGTTTAAGCTTCTTCGGTTCCGATTTCGCCAGATTGTTCTGCTCAAAGGGATCTTTAGCAAGATTATAGAGCTGATAGTGTGAGCCTTCAGATTCCTCGGAAGGGACGTAGTGGTAGATGACTTTCCAGTCACCCATGCGATATGTGGTAAAGTAACTACTACGGTGCGGCGAATGGGGATAGTGCATCAGGAACTCTTCCTGCCGCGATTTATCTGGTTTGCCGAGCAGGAGTTTGTTGAGGAATTTTCCATCCACTATATGCTTCTTTGGTATTTTCACCTCGGTAATATCGAGAATCGTGGGAAACAGATCCTGAACGGCAGCGACTTGCGGCTGAATCACACCAGCCGGTATCGGCAGCTGTTTCTGAAACCGATTATTGGGATTCGGTTTGGCCCAGGCGGCGATGAACGGCACCCGCATGCCTCCTTCGTAGTGGGCCCCTTTCTTTCCACGGAGCGGCGCGGCACAAGCGACCTCGTGTTGATGTCCCAGCGGTGCATCCGAGCCGTTATCTCCCAGGAAGAAGATCAGCGTATTTTCAGCGACGCCAAGCGCATCAAGCTGATTCATGATGTCGCCCAGCGATTTATCCATGCCTTCAATCAACGTCGCGAAGGCCTGTGCCTTTTTCGACTTTCCCGAATCCTTATAATGTGCGGCGAAACGGGGATCGGAATCAAAGGGGGCGTGCACCGCGTATTGTGACATGTAAAGATAAAACGGTTTGTCCGCTTTAACAGCACCAGCGAGTGCCGCATTGGCTTCGATCGTGAGCGCTTCCGTCAGAAAGATATCAGTGCCATGATATTTTTCCAAATGCGGGACCGCGTGGTGAGCACGTCGCGTGCCGTGACCAAATTTCTTCTCTCCATAATAACTGCCCGGCGCACCGAATGAAGCACCGGCGATGTTGACATCAAACCCCAGATTGAGCGGCTCCGCTCCCGGAAACCCATCTGCACCGAAATGCCCTTTCCCGACATGAATCGTGCGATAGCCTGCTTTTTGCAGCAGACGCGATAATGTGACATCGTCTTTCTTCAAACCTTCCCAATTCCAGTCGGGTGGCCCCTGTGGTCCTGCGTTGTTTTTGGCAGGGTTGATCCAGTTCGTCGCACGGTGTCGAGCCGCATTCTGGCCGGTCATAATTGAAATGCGTGTCGGCGAACAGACACTCATCGCATAAAATTGATTGAAACGAATCCCCTGCTTGGCCAGCCGTTCCATACTGGGGGTAATATAATAATCATTGAGCGGGTAGCGTTTCGGTTTTCCTGCTGCGTCGGTCAAAAAGGGAACCGAAGTATCCATCACCCCCATATCATCCACCAGGAAGACCACGATATTCGGATGCGACTGCGTTTCGTTTTGAAAATTCGCAGCCTGCACTGACACAGCCAACAGAAACGGAATCAGACAGAAAACAGCAACCCGTTGAAAAACGCGTGAGAAATGGGAACTCATAATGTGATGCACTTCCTTTAACCGAGATCGCTTTGTTAAAACAGGATTCAAACCGAAGCCGGTTTGATCTCAATTGAATATAACAAGCCGAACCCGCTCATGTCTAATGCAGTCGTAAAAGATCTCCCTTCCTTAAAGACGTTGATCAAAGTCAAGTCGCTGTTTCCCTTTAACGCAATTAGCGGAACGACGTCAGGAATCAGTCCCACGACGAATTTTATAAAATCATATTTTCCATTTGACAAACTAGTTTTACTTGAGTAAATTGACACTAGTAAACGACAGGCACTACAAGGAGACACGGATGAATTCCAAACAACTGGGGCGCGTGCAACTGCAGATCATGCAGGTACTCTGGGATCGGGGCCGCGCTAATGCGCGCGAGATCACCGATGCGCTCAACAAAAGCAATGAAATCGCACATAGCACCGTCCAGACACTGTTGCGACAACTCGAAGCCAAGCAAGCGGTCGCACACGAAGTCGAGGAACGCACGTTTGTGTTTTATCCTCTGATCAAAGAAAACAAAGTCACGCGGCAGGCCACGCGCGATCTGATCAATAAGATCTTCGACGGCTCCGCAGCCGGTCTGGTCGCCTACCTGATCGAAAATGAGAAAATTCCCAAGTCGGAATTACAGCGGCTTCGCAAACTGATCAACGACGAGCCGTAACGAGGCACTCAACACCAGCGGGAGAACAACTCATGTTTGATGCAAAAATCGCCGATTTTGCTGTTCATGTTCTGCTTCAATCTACAGTCCTGATTACAATCGGCCTGCTCGCTGTACGTCTCTATGGACGACATAAACCAGCCGTCCAATCGGTCATCCTGCGGGTCACGCTGATCGCCGTCCTGTTCTGCCCGCTCGCCTCTCTGACATTGAGCAATATCGGCGTCACCGGTTATGCGTTACTCCCTGCCTGGGAAACGCAACAGCTCGCTCAATCAGATAGTACAACGATTCCCCAAGCTGCAAATTCACTGCCGCCTGTTGCAAACGAAATGTCTGTAAGTCGGATCCATGATACCAACGGGATGCCTGATATGAATCGACTCCCTAAAACAGACCTTGACTCGACGAGTATCCCCCTCGCCAGGGATACAGAGACCGACCTCACTACCCAAACCGTTCCTGTAGAGGAGTCACTTTCCAATCCCGTTACTGCAAAACGTGCAATACCATTCGTGGGCTGGATCGTCTCATTGATCTGGGGCACGGGAATTGTTTTTCTGCTATTCAGACTGATTCGTGCCAATCTCCAGATCGCACGACTGTGTCGCCACAGTCAGACAGCGGACGCGGACGTACAGAATCTTTGTCGGGAGACATCAAAAACGCTGGGTTTACTCCCACCGGACGTCAAAACATCGCCATCTGCCCATTCCCCCTGTCTAATTGGTATCTGGAAGCCGGTGATTCTGCTACCCGAACAGAAAACATTAACAGAGCCTGTCTTACGCGATATTTTTCTGCACGAGCTGGCACATCTGGCCCGCCGCGATTGTCTGTTCCATCTGCTGGCCCGCATCGCAATTTCAATTCTGTTCTTTCAACCGCTGATCTGGCGACTGTCACGTCGTCTGGAACTCATCGCCGATGATCTATGCGACGATTACGTCATCCATTATGGGTCCGGGCGCAAGAGCTATGCGAACACGCTCGTCGATTTTGCAGAACAACTCCCATCCCCCCCGCTTGCTATGGAAGCGGGGCTAGCCATGGTCTCGCTGCGTTCTTCGTTGAGCCGCCGGATTCTGCGGATTATGGATTCTTCGCGATCATTGACGCTCCGTTTACCTGCAAAGTGGGTTGCCTTGATCGTAGTACTGGGAATCACCGCCACAGCCAGTGCAGCTCTGATTGTGAATGCCCGGACTGAGTCAGTCTTTGAAAACGAAACCAGCCATGCAGTGACACAATCTAATCAAGGCCACACCGTTGTCGTTGCAGCAGAAGCGGTTCCGCAAACCAGCTCTGAGAAGACTGCTAAAAAGACATCTTCCAATGCTGACAATAAGAAGAAAACCGATGCGATCACAAAATCGGAACACCGGTATCAAGGACGCGTCGTTGATCCGAACGGTCATCCGGTTAAGCAGGCAACCATCAACTACATTCGCTGGGACAATCCCGATAAACGAATTCTCGCGACCACGAATGACCAGGGGCAGTTTAAATTTACCATTCCCGCTTCAGATCAGCTTTATAAAGTGCTCCAGAAAGGAGGCACGTTTGTGGCACTGGCGGACGGTTATGGTCCCGCTTCGAAAGGCGCTTATTATTGTGAAATAACAGGAGAATTGCGCGAAGCCGTGCTGGAGCAGAATTCCAAATCCCACGCCCCCGCTGCGATGCTTAAACAGGCTCGAAAACGGATTCTCAATGGTACATCCACATTTCAACTTGTGGCAGACGAAATTCCCTTAACAGGTCGGATCGTCAATATTGAAGGACAACCGGTTGCGGGCGCGAAGCTGAAAGTTGCCACTCTGATGGATGGAGGCGATGCGGGGCTCGATGCCTGGGAAAAAGCAGCTCAAACAGCAGGGACCGACTATTATCAGTTACAGCCTCTTATTCTGAGTCGTCTTGGAAGCGAAGTTGGTGGTCAGACACTGAACTACCTTCCCACGACGACCACCGATCAAAACGGACAATTCACTCTCAAAGGGCTCGGCCGTGACCGGATCGTTAAGCTTCTGGTTTCCGGCTCCGGTATCGCCACCAGTATCGTTTACGCCCGGACCCGAAAGGGAAAGGCGATAGAAATCCCCATGGAATCACGCAAGCCCTCGCTGAGAAAAATCACCTATCACCCGAATTCATTCACGCATGTCGCCGGACCATCACTGCCTGTGGAGGGAGTGGTCAGAGATTCCAAGACCCAAAAACCGCTGCCTGGTATCACTCTGCAAAGTTATCATCTGGCCGGCCATCGCATGTCCGGCTGGACCGAGGGCATTGTGCATACGGTTTCCGACAAAAAAGGACGGTATCGACTGGAAGGTTTGCCCATTGGGAAAAATGAAGTTCTCTGCCTCTCCCCGCTCGATCAGCCCTATCTCATTTCCAAGTTTGTCGCGGAGACCGAGGCAGGTGGCACCCCACTGCAGAAGAATATTGAACTCACACGGGGAATCTGGGTGGAAGGCCGCGCGTACGACAAAGATACTGACGAACCGATTGAAGGTGGGCGCGTTGAATACTTCGTATTCAGTGATAACCCCTTCAGAAAATCGATCAAAACCCCCTTAGGCCACCACTCAAGACGTTATCTACTTCAACCTGACGGAACCTACCGCATCCCGGTTCTTCCCGGTCGAGGTATCGTCACGATGATGGCCGATGATCACATGAAGTACCAGCGAGGCAGCGGAGCAGAGAACATTAAAGGCAGATACAACCATACGTATGCATTTCCTACAGTGCCTTACATGTTAGCGGCAATGAACTTCCACATCTTAGCAGAAGTAAATCCCACGGAAGATGCGAAATCCATTCAGCTCGACTTCCCCTTTGAGGTCGGACGTTCTCTAAAAGTGAAGGTTGTTGATCAGAACGGCAAACCGGTTCAGGGGGGACAATATGTGGGATTGATGGACGCATTCCACTCCTGGCAATCATTCAATGGAGACGAGCTGGAAATCAGAGGGTATCGTGACGAGAAGCCACGCCGGGTGCAGGTATTTCACGAAGGACTAAAGCAGGTCGGCTATCTCTTTATTCAAGGGAATAATCCGACCAACTTGATAATCAGACTGGAACCCTGGGCTGAAATCACCGGCCGCTTCGTAGACGCATCTGGCGTGCCCCAAGCCAGAGCCCAAATCGGGAACGTCTACGAATCAATGTTAGACAATCCAGAAATTGTGTCGCTGCCTCCCAATATTAAAAAACAAACTGGGAATATGATGGGCTTTGACACGGATGAAAACGGTCGGTTTACGATCACCGGTCTGGTGCCTGGAAAAATACACCGTATCAGTGCCTCGGAAACCCGCAAGAATGGCAACGGCTACTATCTGGGCGATTTTGCGATTGATCCCCCACTCAAGCCAGGCGAAGTTCGTGATCTGGGAGACATCCAGTTCAAATCTGAAGGAGCCGAATAATGGAAAGTACACTTCAGGCAGAGAAGCCTGCTAGTTCAATCCGCTGGCGTGAATATCGACCGACTAAAAAAACGCCCTGGAATCTGCGGCGTGTGGTTCACCTGCATCGTCGATCCGGGTTTGCGGCAACGTGGAATGAACTCCAGCGCGATCTGCAGGATGGACCCCAGGCGAGCATTAACCGCGTGATGAATGGGACCACGTGCGAAAAAACCTATCCTGAGGACTTCGAACGTATGTCTGCCAGCATTGCTGAGGAGGCAGTTCGCTCAAATCAACCTGATCGTCTGAAAGCGTGGTGGTTGTTTCAAATGCTCTTCACGACTGATCCGTTGACGGAAAAGCTAACGCTGCTCTGGCACAATCACTTCGCCACCAGTAATCACAAACTGGAAGACCTGTCGCTGATGAGACAGCAAAACGATCTGTTCCGCAGTCTGGCACGGGCGCCGTTTGGAACACTGCTCACCGCCGCCCTGCACGATCCGGCGTTGTTGCTCTGGCTGGATGCGCCTTCCAATCACAAAGGGCACCCCAACGAAAACCTGGCACGTGAATTATTGGAACTGTTTACGCTGGGCTTCGGCAACTACACCGAAACCGATGTCAAAGAAGCGGCTCGAACACTGACCGGCTGGACGGTGATCGATGACCAATTCTCATTTCGTGCTTCCCAACACGATGCCGGTCAAAAGACGATTCTCAACCAACGCCGTGCCTGGAAAGGTGACGAACTCGTTGAACTCTTGTTAAATCAACGCGGCACAGCGCAGCATCTGGCAGAACGGTTATGTCAACTGTTTCTCGGAGAAGAAATCGCTCAGCCGGAAGACATCGACACTCTGGCCGATGGACTGCAAACACACAATCTGGATATCGACTGGGGAACGGAAACCATTCTCCAGAGTGAACTCTTCTTTTCGGATCAGAATATTCGCCAGCGTGTCACAAGTCCAACCGAGTTTATCATCGGCGCGACGCGTGCTTTAGAACTGGTTGATCCGCCGCCGCAAACCATGATTCTGGCAGACTGGATGCGCAAACTGGGCCAGGATCTATTTTATCCCCCCAATGTCGGAGGCTGGAACGGCGGCAGGGACTGGTTGAGAACCAGTGCGATCATCAGCCGGGCCAACTTTGCTGCGGGGCTTTCACGCGGTCAATTTAACGCAAATCATACACATCTGGACTGGTCCAGCTTCGCCGCGAAACACGGACGTTCCAGTATTCCCGAAGATTTTGTGGCGTTCCTGGCCGACCTGCTGTTTGGTGGTGAACCCAATCCCGGCTGGATCGAAGGTATCGTCAAAACCGTTTCGTCAGATTCCCATTCCCGCGAGGCCGTGCTGAAACAGGCAGTCGCCACCGTTCTCGCATCGCCTGAGGCACAACTCAACTGAAGGAGTCCTCTATGTTGACACGTCGCCAGTTTTTAGACACTTCGTTCCAGTCAACGTCGATCCTCTCGCTTGCTTCCTCGGTCCCCTGCTTTCTCACACGTTCGCTGCAAGCCGCCGAGAATAAAAAGAACAACGGGCGTATCCTGGTCGTGATCGAACTTAACGGAGGCAACGACGGCCTGAATACGGTCGTCCCCTTTACTGATGAGAACTATCGGAAGTATCGAAAAGCATTACGCATCTCAGAATCAAAGGTTCTGAAACTGAATCCGGAAATCGGCTTACATCCGGCCCTGAAAGATGCTGCCAAGCTGGTGGAAGACGGACGACTGGCGGTCATTCAAGGCGTCGGCTATCCAAACCCGAATCGCTCTCACTTTGAAAGCAGGGGCATCTGGCAGTCAGCACAACCCAACCCCAAGGCGCACGGCGGTTACGGCTGGCTCGGACGTGCCCTCGATCAGAAATCAAATCGGGCTCAAACGTTCGCCGACGCCATCTGTCTGGGTGACATTGATCCGCCTCAGGCGCTCCGAGGACGTCAATCCACACAATCGACGATTCGAAACCTCGCAGAACTGCAACTCGATTCGCAGTCCGTCAACGCCGATGTTGGTTCTGACAAAAACACAACAGACGATCTGCGGCAGTTTGTTCGCCGACGGACAGTCGACGCACGCGCCACAGTCGAACGCATTGCAAAACTGAATAACGCCAGCCAGACGAAAACACGTTATCCCCAAAGTGGTCTGGCAAACCGACTGAAAGATATCGCCCGGCTGATCCGAGCCGAACTGGAACCGCGCGTGTACTACACGGTTCAATCGGGTTACGACACACATATCAATCAGAAACTCAATCATTATCGACGCCTTTCAGAATTCAGCGGCGCACTGAATGCGTTCCTCAACGATCTGCGTGACTCCCAACTGGACGAGCGCGTGTTGGTGCTGGTTTTTAGTGAATTCGGACGGCGAGTGGCAGAAAATGATTCCCAGGGAACCGATCACGGCACCGCCGGCCCGGTGTTTCTGGCAGGCCCGGCGGTCAAAGCAGGACTGCACGGCACTCCTCCCGACCTGGCCGATCTGCAAGATGGTGATCTCAAAATGACCACCGATTTCCGTAGTGTTTACGCCACGATCCTCTCAAAATGGCTCGACATCAATCCGCAATCATGTCTGCAGGGAAACTTTGCAGCCATGGATTTATTGCAATCGTAATCACTGCGTGAGCTGGCATCGAAATGCCATTCTTTTTCTGTGCCTGCGTGACGAACGGCGGAGGCACTTGGTGGTTGTGGACAGTGCGTTACTCCTGCAATGTATTCTTACCAGCAAAGTATTATTAACAGAGACAAACGCCTTTACTCGATCACCAATTCAATGTCTTCATGTACTTCGCCCGCTTTCAATTCGACCTTCTCCCACGTTCCTGGTAGACCGGAAGTCGCGATAAAGTGGAATGGTTCCACCCGGATATAATTCTCTCCCGGTCGAATGAATTTTAATTCGAAGGTCCCATCTGCGTTCGTCTTCGTTTTGGGATCATAATATCGATTTACCAGTAAGTCCGTTGCCTGCGAACCGATACGAAGCCCTTTCACACTTCGGCCACTGGCTGACACAACGCGTCCTTTTACAGTACACGGGCGGGTTAATGTCAGGTTGAAGTCATCGAATTTCTGGTTGGGACTGGAATGGACGGGTTGGCGCACTCCATTCGCCCAGTTGCGCCATTGCTGATACTTGCCATCATGCACCATCAGATTGTATTCGAAGGTATTGCCAGCTGGCATGACGACGCGATAACTACCATCCTCTTTTGTTGTGACACTGTAACGCGTATCACCGGTCAAGGAGTTCCCACTGCCACTTTTTGCTGGGGCGACTGTCGCACCGGCAACGGGATTCCCATCGGGATCTAGAACTTTCCCTGAAAACTCCACACCGCGTTCAACTACAATCGTAACGGGGGCCATTCCGGTCGAAAGGTTAAACGTCAATCTATCAAAGTTTCGCTGCCAGCCGTCTTGCTGAATCGTCTTGTGTTGCCATTCTTTCACAGCATCGGGAGACCACCAGCGTCCTAGAATCCCGTTAAAATAGCCGATATTTCCGTTTATTTTCTGAGACTTTCCATAACCGACCTGAAAAACAAATTCGCCGGGCAACATTCCGTCGATCACAATTCTACCATCGGTATCGGACTTGCCAAAAACAGAGCGATCACGCCATGACCAGAGCACAACCTGATCCACAGGCCTGCCTGTATCCGCGTCGATCACGCGGGCTTCAAAACGAACTCCCTGTTTCAACTGAAGATCCAGCGACTTAGCCTGATTCTTGGCGACAACAATATTCGGTACACGAGCCACGCCGACTCCGGGCACAGAAACACGCATCTCGTAAGTATCAGGAAAGACATACATGCGATAGTGGCCGGTCGCATCCGTCGTTGTCTCGGTCTTCACCTCGCCGATCAAAACTCCATCACCCCGTTTCGGTCCCTGCAAACCTTGGATTGTGGCATCCGCGACCGACTTCCCACTGGGGTCAAGCAGTTGACCTTCGATATAGGTTTTCCTGTTTAAGGTGACGGTCAGGACGTCCTCTCCGCACGCCTGTTGTACGATATAGTGCGGTGAATACCCCGGCTTACTGATGCGAACTTCCGCGCGTCCACCGTCTGTTTTTGGATTCAATCTGAAGACGCCCTGCTGGTTGGTTTTGGTTTCCGTCCCTTGCCACCACGTCCAGGCATCCACCAGCACACCTTCAATCGGCTTTCCCTCCTCGTCGATCACAATGCCCACAATTTCCTCGGGGGCAGCCGGCTTCAGTGGCTTCATTACCGCTTCTGGCTTCGATTCCTCAGCGTCAGCACTCTTTTCCTGCGCAGCCAGCGGAGTGATAGAACGATCTTCAGGAGGTTCGGCAACAGAAGAAACCTGAAACGCCAGCAGACAGAACAGCCCCAGCAGCATCGCGGTCGTAACCAGACTGCCCGTTTCGAACAATCGGTCTTTCTGCCTGCGATTGTGGCCCAGAATCCGTTCAATCCGAATACCCAGTATTGACGCGCGTCCTGTTGCCGAAACCGCAACCGGATTCACTCTGGTCGGCACCGCTTTGGCAATTTCGGCGACATCAATTAGCAAATTCGCATAATCGTCAGCACGACTTCCTGAAGCAACGACTACGGCATCGCAGCAGAACTCACGTTCCAGTCGCACTCGTTTTGAGATAAACCAGACAACCGGGTGAAAGAAGAGAACTGCTTCCAATGTATTCTGAGCGAGATTAAACAGATGATCGTAACGTTTGATGTGGGTTAGTTCGTGATATAGAAGCTGTTCCATTTGCTCTGGACTCAATTGAGCCAGGCAAGCCATGGGAAGCAAAACGGTTGGTCTCAGAATACCAACCACCGATGGAACTCCTACTCGCTGACACCACATGACCGGAGGCTGCAATGCGAGTCCTATCTGCCGCGTGATCTTTTCAATCGAAGCGACAAGCTCCGGTTGAGTCACCGGGCTAGCAACACGCCGATAGCTGCGGCTGATATACACGCCGAATGCCAGTCGACAGGCAAAAAACAGCACGCCAACAAAATAGATTGCAATCAACGCGGGTGCAACGCGACGCAAATCCCAGGAGCGTGCGGCTGCTGTGGGACTTGTATTTTCAGGAGAAATCAGTGCTTTCGTCTCGTCCGTATTGAAAACCAGACGCGAATCCACTGCCAGCGGCATTGTAGCCGGGGCTTCTGTCTCCATTGCGGTTGCTGTCTCATTAGCTGACACGATCATTTCCAGATCATGTCCGACTGCGTCATTGATTGCCAGAAAAGTGACTGGCACACACAGACCAAAGATCAAGAGACAAATCATCCCGCAGGCATGTCGCGATTGGGGAGAGTGTTTTCGAAGCAACCCCATTAAACCGGCGAACACGGCTCCAATAATAAGTCCCTGCCATAACAAATGCACGAAACACATCACGAGTTTCACACAGAATTCCTGATTCCAGTCTAGCATTTCGATCACTCCTGATTACGGCGGTTAACAAACTCGCGCAGTTGCGAAAGCTCCTCGTTAGATAGATCTGATGTCTCCAGCAAATTCAGCATTGCCGCTGCAGCCGACCCGTTAAACAGACGTGTTACCAAATCGCGCATCATACGCTTGGATGTCGCTTTTTCCGTCACGCTGGCACGATACAGATAGCTGCCCCCTGCCTTTCGACGTTTGACGTATCCCTTCTCTTCCATGATGCCCAGAATCGTCATCACAGATTGATACGTCACGTCCCGCTCAGGATTGAGCGCATCGCGAATCGCGTGCCCTGAGAGTGGGCCTTGCTCCCAGAGTCGTTTTAATATTTCAAGTTCCAGTTCCGTAGGAAACCGGGTTGTCTGACGTGCCATTTTTGCTCCCTAACAATCGAATTCATTCGATTAACAAACTGATTAGATCACAGACTTCAGAGCGTGTCAACATAAAATCTAATTAATTAGATTCTAAAAGCAAACTGTGAAATCTCGGCGGGTAAATCTAATGCTTGCTGACTTTTGCTGTTGTCATTCATCAGGGCCCCTTGAAACGCAAACGCAAACGCAAACGCAAACGCAAACGGAAACGCAAACGGAAACGCAAACGGAAACGGAAACGGAAACGGAAACGGAAACGGAAACGGAAACGGAAACGGATCTCATACAGATGACGAGATCACCTGATTCACTGCTCTTGAGAATATTTTTCGCTCATCTTGACACCTGGGACAGTTCGTCCTACCCTTACCTGCGACAGTTTGTCCTAGAGCCGTCGAAAGGAAGCTATGGTTAAACATTCGCGTGATGTCACGGAAGCAGAATTGAACGTGCTGCAGGTATTGTGGCGTGAAGGCCCACTCACGATTCGCAGGATTACAGAAATTCTGGAACCGAAGCGGGTAGACGCCTATTACTCGACCGTCAAAAAGCTGCTGGAACGCCTGGAATCAAAAGGCTTTGTGCAACGTGAAGCGGCCGGCATTGCTTTCATATACGAAGCGATGGTGGCACGAAATGATCTGGTAGGCCGCCGTCTACAAGAAGTTGCAGAAACCCTCTGTGAAGGTTCACTGACACCACTCCTGACGCAACTGGCACAACACCATGATTTGAGCAAAAAACAGCAGAAAGTCTTAATGGATCTGATCAACGATCTCGCAAAGCAAGAAAAACACTAAACCAAACGGAGTTGGATATGAATCCCTTGCTGAATCTCATGCTCAGTAATGCACTCGTGGCCGCAGTTCTGTTCGCAATACTGATGTTGCTACGACGTTGGATCAAAAACCCCGCGGTAATGCATCTATTTCTGCTATTGATTCTTGTCAAGCTGATCACGCCCGCTTACTGGCAGCCACAGTTTGATCTGCTTTCGACCGTGTCTGTATCGCCTGCATTTCCGGAAGAGGATGTTTCTGCGAACGCTGCGAGTGAGGTCACGCCTCCGAACCCCACAACAGACCCCATCCAACCGGTTCCGCAAAGTGCTGGTCCGCCTCCAGAACAATCTGAACTCACATTTCCCGGTTTGAATGTTCCCGCTGAAAAGGAACGTTCGACTCTAGCGCAGTCAATAACCAACACAAAAACAGAAGAGGCGGCATCTATTACAACATGGTGGTCTTTGCTCAGCTCCGATACCCAATCAGGAACGGAACTCTTTGCCCGGCTATTCATGCTGGCCTGGATCACAGGTACAACAGGCTGGTTTCTGCTTGCCTTTTGGCGGATTATCCGTTTTCAGAAGTATCTGCGCCAGGCGTTACCGGCGTCCAAACAGCTGAATCAAATCGCGGCAGAATTGGCAGCGAGGATTGGTCTGAAATCGGCTCCTCAAATTCAGATGGTTTCTGGAAACGTCTCGCCCCTCTTGTGGGCCTGTTTCAGTCGAGCCCGAATTATTTTACCGAACGGCTTGCTGGAACAGTTGAACGAAGCAGAGATAAAGACGCTGTTACTGCATGAACTGGCACACTATCGGCGCGGCGATCACTGTGTGCGGTTGATCGAGTTGCTGGCGACCGGCGTTTACTGGTGGAATCCGGTGCTGTGGTTAGTACGTCGAGAGATTCGTAATACGGAAGAAGCATGTTGTGACGCCTGGGTCGTGCAGACACTCCCGGATCAACGACGTGCCTATGCCGAAGTCTTGGTCAAAGCGATTGGTTATGTTTCACGGCCGCAACATATCACCGCCGCAACAGGCATGGGTTCACAACAAATTCTGGAACAACGATTAAAATCCATCATGTGTGAAACGCTGAGTGGAAACATTTCGCGGCTGACCAAAATCGCAATTGTCGTCATTGCGTTGGTATTGCTACCGTTTGCGCCAATGCTGGGGCAACCGACCGCAGAAACCGTTGCCGCCCAGGACAAACGGGCCCTGCCTGCGGCTGAAGAGATCCTGGCTGGTTATCGTGCGAATTTCAAAAAGCTGATGCCAGTCGAGATGACCTACCGCGTCCTGACACAAGAGAACATGAATTGTATCAACGAGGACCGAAGACAGTTAAAGGGCCTCGAAATGTTACTGAATATGGATCGGGCCGAGCTTGAGAATGCATTCAAGGTCGTATTCGAGAATACCGACGTAAACGCTCGTCAAAAAGATGAATATTTTCGCGCGTTAACAATGGATTTTGTTCGAAAAAAGTTGCTTTTCGAAGGAAACTTGACACCGGAAGCGATTCAATCACGTCTGAAGGAAAGTCTGGCTGAACGCCGTTACCTTTGGACGGATGGCAAGTCTTTTCACCAGCGTTGGTCCACCGATGAGAAAGCCCTTGAGGCAAATTTGAAGCGGGGGCCGGTCTGGCCTGCTGAGAATCTGAATACACACTACCACGCGATTAAAATGATCTCCTGGTCGGACAATCAACAGCTGCCAATGCGACACTGGTATGGTAATGGTCCTGATAATCGTTCCACACGCGCTACAATCGGTAACAAGCTTAGTGGTATTAATTCTTTCAAAACGATCGCGCCACTGGGGCTGAAAGAATTACCCTGGAAGGAGATTCATTCTTACGGTCTGGACAATTCCATGTCTGAATCTCCTGACCATTATCAGGTGATCGGCCGTGCGAAGTTTAGGGGGCGGCCGGTGATTCTGATGGATGGATTCTTCACTCCTGGAGGCGAACCAACAGAGCTACGTTATCGGATGCGGGCCTGGGTTGATCCAGCGCAGGGTTACCTGCCTTTACGTATGGAATGGGCGCTGGTTGATGATGCGAACAAAGTCGTAAGAGGCTTACATCAAGAAACTGAAGTTTTGGAAGTAAAAAAAGTGGCTGACGGCTATTATCCGGTGCGGATCAAATTTCAGGAATACACGTTTGACAGCCTTGGGATTGAAAAGCAGATCAAGGAAATCGGCGTTGAAAATTTAGGCGATCGTCCACTTCCCGATCTGCCACTCGTACCGGGGCGCGTCAAAATCTGGGAAGCCACCGAATTCACGCCGCGTAAAGCCATTGATCCGGCTACGCTGGCACTGGAATTCCCGAAAGGCACGCTTTATGAAAATGAGATTGATGGCGGCAGGTACCGTGCCGGCGATCCAAAACCGATTCCACCTCCGCTAGAATACACTCCGAAGTTGCAGGTCGGCGATATCGCGCCGCCTCTGGAAGTGGCTAGCTGGCTGGATGGAAAATCAAGAAGTCTGGACGACTTTCGGGGAAAAGTAGTCGTACTGTTGTTTGTGGACATCTTCGCTTTCTCAGATATCCCGGACGATATGCAGCTTCATTTGGGGATGAAGAGGGACCTGTTTAAAAAGATCCAGATGAAATATGCCGCGCAAGGTGTCGCCTTTTTGGAAATTCATCCTGTCGGAACAACCACTGATCAGGTCCGTGCGTATCAGAAATTTCGGCAACCAAAAACATTAGCGGCCATCGACGCGGGGACGAATGCCAAAGCAGGAACGACCATTAATAAATATACCGATCTTGGTGAGATGAATGCATTCCTGATCGGTCGCGATGGCCGCATCATCATGAGTACCGATTCCGCAGTCGATTATGGCTTTGAGTCTTACTGCTATTACGCTGCCACTAAACTGAATATTCCGATAGAAACTCCAGTGACTCTCCCCGAAGAAGACATGGAAGAAGCCATGCACCAAATCAGGCGTATTCTGGAATTCATCATCAGCGAACAACTCGACAGAGCGCTGGCGGTTGAAAATAAAAGTTCCGGGAAATAAACGTTTCAGGAACCGGAGCCTGTTTGATTCACTCTGCAGCCGTCTCGTTTTGATCCGCTGGCAGCTTGGCTAGCTGCTGATCAAGCATGACTTCCAGTCGCTTCAGATCCGGTTCATAAAAGCCAGCCGTATAGAAGAGAATGGTTCCCTCTGGTGAGATCACCAGCGTACGCGGGATTGATTCCTTCGCAAAAAGTGAATAGACACCGCGATCGGGGTCGGCGGCGGCGGGGAATGTGAATCCGTTTTCTTTACAGAACTCCTGCACTGATTCGGTGGTTTCTTCACGGCCGATCACCAGCATGCGGAAACGAAGGTTGTTCTTTCGCGCTTCCCAGATCTGCTGGAAATGCGGCAATTCCAATCGACAGGGGCCACACCAGTTCGAATAGAAATTGATCAACACGACATCACCGCGCGCTGCTGACAATGAGAACGCTTCGCCATTCGTCAGCATCAAAGAAAAATCGGGGGCAGCGTCTCCCACCTGGACGACAGATGTTTTAGCAAATTCTTCAGCGCGTGCCTCATTGATCACTTTCATTTGTTCTTTGGCGAGGGATGGCATAAATATCCACCACTGAACCGCTTGTTGTGTTCCAAGCAAACAGAGGACAGCGGCCATTGAGAGCAGGAGTCGAATCACGTGCCCCCGGCGTTTTGCCGTGTTCCAGCGTAAAATCATAAAGCCGAACGAGAACACAAGCACGCCGATAGCGATCATCACCCCGATCATAATTACCATCAGGATGAGATTGTATGTCTCTCCACTCATGGCTTCACCGAAGCAAGTTTTTTCCGCACCAGTTTTGACTGCGCGTCGTCGAGAATCTGCCAGCAGGCCAGGCCGTTGCCGACGAGATCGAATTCATCGAATTCCCAGACGATTTTCTTGTCGCCATCGAGTTCCAGGATCTGTGGATTATTCGGCCCCGCGTGGCAGTTGCCAATCACCAGGTTGCCGTTAGCGAGTTGCTGCAGACAGGTGGTCCATTTAAGTTCGACATCGGTCTCGGGGACTTTGCCTTTGATTTCCCAGACAACTTTTTTATCAGGAGTGACTTCGAGCACACTGTTGCCGCTGCCCGAAGCGATGAGAGTGTTACCGTTGTTAAGACGAATGGCGCCATACACGCGAGTGTTGGTCAGATAATCCCAGACGACTTCGCCTTTACGATTGTATTCGGTGACCACGCCGGGATTTTCGGAACAGACCAGATAGGTGCCTTGTGGCGTGATCCGCACGAGACGCGTGGATTGCGTGCCCCCCTTTTTCAGCGGGAACTCATGCACGAGCTTGCCCTGCTGGTCGACTTCAATGATCCGCCCGACGCCACTTTCGACAATCACCGTATTGCCGTTAGGCAACCGAGAGAAAGCATGTACGTCAACTCGTTTCCCCGCGTTGCCATTCATCGTCGCGGAATCATAGGTCCAGACAACTTTCTTATCCAGGGTGATCTCCTTGAGCCCGGTCCAACTGTCGTGAAACAGAATATTGCCGTTAGGCAGAAGTTGCACATCGTGATGGCCGGCATGCCCATTCGCAGGACCACCCGTTTTAAATGACCAGAGAACTTTACCGTCTGCATCACAGATCGCAAGGATATCTTTCTGATAGGAAGCCCCTACCAGGACCAGTTGCTCGGCGTAAACAGAGGCGTTGATTAACAGACAGATAAGAACAATCAGAAATTGCGAGGCGCGTTTCATAGTTTGAGATTCCATTTAAGGTAAGTGGAGAGTCATTTTATGTTTAAGTCAGCTTCAAATCAGTGTGCTTCCATCATAACAGTGAACGGCATACTCTGAAACTAACAATAATCGGTCGGAAGGAGAAGCATGATATTGACTTTTGTGCGCACTGTCCTTTATGGTGTTCAAAGAACATAACCTCATATGAAATTAAGTCAGATAAAGTTTTTTGAGATGCGCTTTCAGATCCTTTTCTGCTCTCTCCCGTGATTCAACTACAATTCGTGGAATTCGCTACTGATGATATTGTTTCCTACTCTTCCCTACGTACATCGCCCCGACTGCGGTCATCGTGTTGTGATGTTCTCACTCGTTCTATTACTGCTATCGGTTCCAACTCTTCCAGAGGTTTTCGCACAAACACCGCCTGCGTCGGATCCTTTTGATCAGGAAGTCCCTCTGGAGTTTTCAAAGGTAACGCAGGCATTAGACCATGACGATTACGATCAGGCGCTCAAACTACTATCAAAATTACGCGTTGAATATTTGAAGTCACGAAATAAATTACTGAAAGCAGAAATTCTGGCGAAAATCAAAGAAGTGAATCGACTCAATCGCGAGTTTGCTAAACTTCACCGGGAGTATGCTGCTCTAAAAAAGAATTCCAACGATCCCGAGGCATTAAAAGCCATCGGAAATTTCTACTGTCTCGAGAAAGGGGACTGGGGCAAGGGTTTACTGCTACTCTCCAAGTCCGATTCTCCTGAGCTGCGGCAGACCGTGCTGTCTGATTTGAAGCGCCCCGTGACTCCGACCGAAAGAATGAAACTTGCTGATGCCTGGTGGGAACAGGCTTCACAAGAAAAAGGACCGCTTCGAAAAGCCTATCATTTGCGAGGACGTTACTGGTATATATTAGCACGTCCTTTTCTGACGCCAGAACAGCGAGTCTATCGAGACAAGCAACTTCAACAGCTTGTGTTGGAAGCAGATAAAATTGTAATCTGGAATCAACATAACGGAAGTTATGGTGATCGGGGAACACTCGCGTGCATCGTAACACTGTTGTATCAAGGTAAGTCCGTGTGGCGGAAGTCCGTTCAACTACCCTGGCTGATTGATGCCCCCGCAAGCGCGACGGTGAAGCCTCCCCATGTCCGGTTCGATCAGGTACGGATTGATGTCACAAATTTTCGAGGCGGAGGTGGCGGGCTGGGAGAAGTGGAAATCTTTGACGGAACGATTAAGCTTTCACAAAACTGCTCGGCTGTCGCGAAGGAATATTTTGAAGAGAATCGACAGTTTCATCCCAGCAACGTGACAGATGGAGACAAATCGGGGGCATCGGGCTACTGGCTGTTAAACAATGGTCAACAAGGCTGGGTACTGATCGACATGGTCAATTACCTGCAGCAGCAATGATAAAGACTGCCATGATTCTTAATACAATTCACTTTTATTGACATTTTGAGACTGCTTCTAGTGCTTTGTCAAGCTAGGAATTGAGGGTTGAGGGTGTTGTTTACGTGCTCCGTTGTCGCACTCTCGTGATATCTATCAACCCAATATTTAAAAATGACGCTCCACTAGGAATCTACCCCTCATCCCAGTGCTCTCGCACGAAACAATCATTAATCTGTTCGATCCGAGACTGGATCGCGGTAATGCGTTCGTGGGGCAGTCCCAGGGTCAGCATATTCAAGGCGGCTTCCGGGCTGGGATTGTGAAAATATTCCTCTGCGGTGCGGCGTGGCATCATCGTCTCCAGAGGAAAATCACTGGAACTGACAAACGACAGAATACAGCACAAGATCTGATCGTCGTTTAATTCATAAGGTGAATGCGCGGGTCGTGCCTCGAACTGAAATTCCAGCAGACTATTCCAGACAATGTGCAAGACCTGTGTATCTGCATGGAACAAGTCAACTAAAAAGGCAGGCAGGAATTTCAGGAAACCTGCATATGACATCAAGAGCGGTGCCTCCTGATGATACGTGATCAACCGGTGATCCAGCTGATCCCAGGTTTTATGAGAAAAGTCCCGTATGATTTCGTCGCATTCAGCATCTTCCGTTCGTACTAACTGCGTTCCATCAATCTCGATCAAGTACTCAATCGGTGGGAAATACTCGTGAATTAGATCGATTACGGTCTGCTCGTAATTCTGCTTCCAGTCTCTTCCGGGTATCCGCTTCACATTATCGATCATTTATGTGATCAACAGTCATCAACAAACGCCTGCCTGAATTAGTTATCTCTTGTTTACGTAATGCTTTCAATTCCATTTTCTCTGAATTTTTTAGTAGCAATCAAGAGTCACGTTACGTTTAATAGAATAGAGGTAGCACTGCACCTGGCATATCTGTATTCCATAAGTCTTTATTCTATTAGGGTCTACAGTGTCTACACAATGTTTGATCAATCCCATCTCATTTATTTTCATCAACGAAACAACGTATCTCTGACCGTGAATTCGATTCGCGATCAGTTTATCACCCGATCGGGCCGACGGGATTTTTGAGGTTTCACAATTGTAGTCCGACAGGGGGATTCTTCGTATGCGAAAATTTGCTTTTCTACTCACTTTGTTTGCACTGATGATTTTTGCCAGTGATGCGTATGCCCAGCGTGGTGGTGGTGGCCGAGGCGGCGCTGGAGGCCAACGCGGAGGTGGTGGCCAACAGGGAGCCGGAGGGCAACAAGGGGGCGGCGGCCCGCGCGGCGGGGGTCAGCAGATGGGACAAGGCGGAGGCGGTCAATGCCAACAGGGAGGTGGCGGCAATCAAATGCGTGGTGGTGGAATGGGCGGCGGAACGGGCGGCCAGGCTACCACAACAGATACCACCGAACTGGTCACCCAGATGTTGCTTCAAATGGATCGCAACCGGGATGGTATGATCGTACCAAATGAGGTCCCTGCACAAATGCAAAACCGGATCGCCAATGCTGACGCCAACGGTGACGGCATGTTGAATCGGCTGGAACAGATGGCGGTGATTGATCGTACCAGAATTCTAACGGGAAGCCCCAAGGCAAACGGGATTGGTCTCAATGCGGATATTTTCCAGCGACTGGATCGAAACCAGGATAACACCATCAGTCGGACCGAAGTTCCGAGACCACTCCAACGGCTGTTTCGAACTCTTGATTCGAACATGGATGGCTCGATCGACGCTGAGGAACAAGCTGCGATTCTCGAACGTATCAAAGGCAAATTGAATCCGGAGCAACCTCCGCGAATTCAAAAACCCGCGCTTTAAGAATGTACACAGTGAGAGGCTTTGGTGCCAGGAATCAATTAACGACTTTGGTGGTGTACTCCTTGGGGTGACTGTAGTTTCGAGTTCCGAGTTCGTGTTCTGCAGTCGCTTTACCGGTCAACAAGAGATTCCTGGCACTTTTTATGCGCCAGTTTTCAATCTTCAGAAAACGTGAAACGATTTTAAAAAGGAGGAATATCCGACAGTTCCGAGGGCAGATAAAACGGAAGAATGGGTTCCAGCACTAACGATCGAAATAAAATAGGATCTGACAATCAACCATGGTTCTCAACACGTTTCTATTTTTCATCTAGTACGGATTGTAATAAAAATACGCAATGAAAGAACAATAACAGCAATATCTAAATAGTACGCATAATTCCCCTCATCGTGCGCTATCACTGAAAATGTCTGTTGGAGTCACCCGCATAGGGATTAAGTTAAGTGTAAGTGATCAACAATTGTGATCCTGCAATCCAGTCTAGAAGGTGGCTTCTTTTATGCAATCACTCTCCACAAACATTAACGACTTAAAATTTCCAGTCACAAGAACAGAAGAACGTGCCGCTGCGCGTTTTCTTGCGTTGTTGGAAAAAATGGAACAAAAGAGTACAATTCAGTTTGCGAAACAACGTAAGCATGCCAGACAGACGATTCGCGGCACATTGATCGTTTCGTTACAGTCAGAAGTAGAGCATGTTTGTGATATTCGTAATGAAGAAACATCGGCAGCATTATGCTGGTCCATCAGCCAAGCAGGAGCATCCTTCCTCTTCCCCGGCAGTCTTGGAAAACATAATATCCTGGTAGGATTCACAGTTCAGGAAGATGAATATAGCTGGTTCGATTCAGAAATTGTTCGTAAACGCAAAATTCCCGATGTGGATTTTTGGGAGTACGGATTAAAGTTTCTCAGAAAAATCGATTCCTAGACTTTGAAAATTGCCAAAGTCTTCCCATTCCATGATTCTCCTGTAACGAGAGAGAATGGGAACTTTTTCTTCGACCACAGCAGCTTACATTACCTGTAATCAAGACAGGCACAGAAAATCTCCTCATCTCTTCGACGTTCTATTCTGGAATGTTGTCAGTATCTCTTCTAAGATAGTAGTAATACTGCTGTCTTTCTCCCCAACTTGATAACCTGAGAAACATCGCTGATGAAGGTCACTTCCATGAATTTGATCCTGCGCTCTTTTCTGGCAGCCTGCTGCTTGACAGCTCCACTGATGCCATCTGCCGATGCACAATCGCCGGCAAGTCCACTCGAAATACAACTCAAACAGGCTCCGCTGGAACAACTGGCAACAGAAGTCCGTCGACGGGGGAATCCGAAACGAGGGGCTTTGATTTTTTATAAATCGGTGGCAGCCTGCATCAAATGCCATGACAGCGGGAAAGAGGTAACCCCACTGGGCCCCGATCTGACAAAGACCGATCAAATGCTTACCGATGAGTATCTGCTCGAATCGATTCTCTTTCCGTCGAAGAAAATCAAACAAGGGTTTGAGACGGTCACAATCCTGAAAAGCGACGGGAAACTGGTTTCCGGTCTGGTCGCTGAAGATCGAAAGGATTCGCTGGTATTGCGTGATGCCGCAAATCTCGAACAGGAGATTGTGGTCCCCAAACAGGACATTGATGATCAATCCGTCGGCAAGAAATCCATGATGCCCGCCGGACTGGTGGCGACATTGAAAAATCAGGCCGAGTTCTATGATTTAGTCAGTTATATATTCCAAATAGCCCGCGGCGGTGTCAAACGTGCAGCAGAACTGAAACCCTCGGCGGAAGAACTGATTGTCAAAGACGACACCCAAAACCTGGACCATGCGGGAATTCTGCAGCGGATGAATCAACGGGATTTTGAGTCAGGAAAACGGATCTTTCATGGCCTGTGTAAAAACTGTCATGGTGCGGATGGAAACACTCCCTCGCTGCCCACGGCGCGTGCGTTCGGCTCACAGCCTTTGAAATTCGGCGCTGATCCTTACCGGATGTTTTTGACGCTCTCAAAAGGAAACGGCCTGATGGGGCCGATGCAGCACCTCAGCCCGAAAGAACGTTATCAGGTGGTGCATTACATTCGTGAAGCCTTTATGAAACAGAGGAATCCCGCTTACGCCGCAGTGACTGAGGAATATCGCAAGAGTCTCCCCAAAGGAACCAAGTCAGGTGAATTCGATCTGAATGTCGAACGCGACTTTGGTCCGGCGCTGGCTTCGCAACTGGGACGGATCACCACCAGCGCGTTGACTGTCAAACTGGATGAGGCAACGACAATTTCCTATGACCTGCACACACTGAATCAGGCCGGGATCTGGCAAGGCGGTTTTCTCGATTTAAGTCAGACACAACATATTCGCGGCCGCGGTGAAGGCGTGCCTCAGCCGCAGGGAAAACGCTTAACGAGACTGGCGGGCTGGCAGTGGGGTCACAATGGGACGCTCGATTATCCGCGAGACAATCTGAGACCACGGGGGCCGCTGCCGAAAAAATGGCTCGATTATCACGGTCATTATCTACACGGCAAACAGCTGGTGCTCTCATATCAAATTGATGGCCGCGAGATCACCGAGTTGCCGCAAGCAGTCGATGGAATTTCTGCGGTACGTCACACCTTACGTATCAATCCCGGAACCGCTTTAGTGCTGGCAACGGCAATATCTGATAAGACTGAAGCAAACGTTTCTGGCGTATTGACTGGTAACGAGACGCAGCCTCAACAGAAACAGGGCTCAGCGAAGAACGCGATTGCCATTAGTGGTCGGTCACAGGGAACCCAGCTCGGCCCCTTTACCGCATCCGCGGTCACCGGTGATGTAAGCGGGATGACCTGGCAAGTTGACTCTCAACAACGGCTGGTATTGATGATCCCAGAGGATGACAAGCCTCGTCTCGTTGAAATCATTTGTTTTTCAGGAAGCGGGTCAGACGATTTACAATCGCTTAAAACACTCGTGAAACAGGACAAAGCCGCGACTCACGCCGATCCCCAGTCCTTCACACACGGCGGCCCCGCCAACTGGCCCAATGTATTGAAGACCGTTGGTTATCGGGGGCTAGAACGGGGTGCTTATGTTCTGGACACGATCAGTATCCCGGAAGCCACTCCCTGGAACACCTGGTTTCGGACCTCGGCGCTCGACTTCTTTCCCGATGGTCGGATGGTGGTCTCAACCCATGGCGGCGATATCTGGATTGTTTCCGGTATCGATGATGGTTTGTTGAACGTGAAATGGAAACGCTTTGCAGGCGGACTGTATGAACCGTTTGGCGTGAAGGTTGTGAACGATCTGATCTATGTCACCTGCAAAGATCGATTGACGCGTCTGCATGATTTGAATCAAGATGGTGAAGCCGATTTCTACGAAAGTTTTTCGGCTGACACCGATGTCTCCCGCTTCTTCCACTCGTTTAATTTTGATTTGCACACCGATACGGAAGGTAATTTTTATTACGCGAAATGCGGCCAGTATACGAGCTATGCGTTGCCGGGGGCGGTGATTAAAGTCTCACCCGACGGAAAACAACGCGACGTTTACTGCACGGGATTTCGCACGCCGAACGGAATGGGGATGTTGCCTGATAACCGGATGACGGTTAGTGACAACCAGGGCAACTGGATTCCGGCTTCCAAAATCAGCCTGGTGAAGCCGAGTGGTTTTTATGGTTATGTGCAAACACACTCAGGGGGAAATGGCTGGGCTCCCGACGGCGGGCGGATCGATCATCGTAAAGTGGTGCCGCCAAAATCGTTTGATCAGCCGCTGATTTGGATGCCCCAAAGTTTCGATAATTCATCGGGAGGACAAGTGTGGGTGGATGATCCGCGCTGGGGACCGCTTTCCGGGCGATTACTCCATACCAGCTTTGGTAAAGGCTGGTTGTATTACCTGATGCTTCAGGATTTAGATGATGTCAGTCAAGCCGCAATCATCAAATTACCCTTTGATTTCAGCGCTGGCATTCATCGGGCGCGGGTGAATCCGGCTGACGGTCAGGTGTATGCGGTCGGTCTGGATGGTTGGAATGGTGGCGGCCGACCGGGACTCGTCGATCAAGGCATTCAACGACTGCGCTATACCGGGAAACCGGTTTCGCTGGTCACGGATTGTCAGGTGGAACCGGATGGTTTACGGCTGAGTTTCAATTTCCCCCTCGACCCAACGACCGCCACCGACTTGAATTCATATCTCGCCGAACATTGGAACTACCATTGGCGTCCTAACTACGGCTCCGACATGTTTTCACCGACCACGGATCGACCGGGCAAAGAAAGCATGAATATCACAAAAGTGACTCTCTCCGCAGACGGTAAGAGTGTCAAGCTAACCGTGCCTGATCTCAAACCAGTCAATCAGGTGCATCTAAAGTTGAACCTGAAAGACCAACAGGGGCAATCGTTTCGCGAAGAGATCTACTGGACCATCAACGGCGTTCCCAAAGGTGGGTAAGACAAACCTGAATCACCCATTCAACTCGCAGTCACGACCTCGTAGACTTTCGATAACATGACTGTAAAGACCAGGCTCGTCCGGGGACTGAAAGTAATCACCCGGGTGCATTAACGCTCCCTTTTCCTGGTATTCTGCAACGACCTTCAGAATCCACTCACTGAGCGAAGCGGCAATCGGCACCAGCACATCCGGCGAATGGTTCATGAACAGGACTGTTCCTTCCGGAAACTCTGACTTCGGTGTTGCGATACATGTAAAATCACCATTTCCCCAGTTATGAATTGTGATCACACCACTTTCCCGATCGAAGTTTAAAACTTCCAGATCATAGATTTCTTCTGAGAACAATAGCATCCCGTTCGTCGTCGAATAAAAGTCGATCAGTTCTGCATTGAGCGGAATAGTCTCTGAAATTGCGATTAGCTCCTCGGCTGAAGCGGGGTCTTCGAGCTCAATCTCACACTCTTCACCATCCTCATCTTCAATAGTTAAATCAGCAATTTGCGTGATTACGTCTTTCAGGTTTGACATACCGTTTCTCCGTTTCGGTTTCTATCCCAATACGATACTGAGATAAAATGGTACCACTTCCACGAATTATCGACCAGCCAGATCAACGCAGATTAACTCGCTTTCGCCACGCAGATAAAGGCGGTTACGGACGAGGGCACAGTGGGAAAAGATATTCTCATTACTCGGACTGGGAAAAAGATCCAGCCGCGAGACGACTTTGAATTGCTTCGCTGTGCCATCGACCAGCACTAACTGGCCTCCTTTGCCGATCACGAGAATCCGTTTGGAATCAGTGATTAAGGCGGCATAATCTCCGAACGCTTTGTCATCCCCGTACCAAGACGTTTTCAAGCCATTTTTCCAATTCAAGCAGTACATCTCATTCCACACGCAATACACTTGATCGCCAATTTGGATCGGCGTACTCATATCGGGGTTCAGATCTTCATTCACAGCCAGCGGCTTCGGTTTAATGATTCCGTTTTGATCAAAGCCATACAGGCGCGTCCCATTATTTTCCGTGGTGACCAATAGCTTCCCATCCAAAGCCAGAGGCGTGGGAACATTAAAGTCTCCCGTAAATTCCGGGACCACGGTCCATAGCCTTTGTCCGGTTTTGATATCCCAGCCTCCCAGTGAAACGGCATCGTGGCCTACGATCTGGAGTCGCCCACCAAATTTCCCGACGATGAGCGAACCATAGCCGGCTTCTGCGCCAGGAGTTTGCCATAACGTTTTCCCGGTCTGTGGATTGAGGGCAACCAGCGAGGCTTCCTTCGCACCGGGATTCACAATCAGCCGGTTCTCCACGATCAAAGGAGACGAACAGGTGCCCCAGGTCGGCGTTTCTACCACGCCGTACTCCAGATATAGATTTTTCTTCCAGACGATATTTCCTGTCGCAAGTTCCACGCAATGTAGATCACCAAAAGCGCCGAGCAGAAAAACGAGCTCGCCGTAAATCAGCGGCGTGGCACGAGGAGTGGTACCATAATCAAGTTCTCCCGGCGCCAGATATTCCAAAACCCATTGCACTTTTCCATCATTGGCTGACAGACAGCGGAAGAGGTCGGTCTGGTTATCCAGCCCCCGATCACCAAAGATCACCTTGGTCTCGGTCGCGGCAATTCCCCCCAAGCCGGAGAAGGCGAGAGTATAATCCCAAATGCGGTTCGCAGTTGCGGGCAGTGACGCTGGCAGTTGCGGTACTGAACCATTTCGCTGGGGGCCAAGCCAGCCGGGCCAGACTGAAGTGGACTGTTTATCCCCCGGTTCGGCTATTTTTTTTTTACCAGCCGCTGTGGCTGGTTTGGATGCGTCCGCCGAATTTTCGAGGGGCACAAAACCCAACAGGGATTCTAAGGACTGACAGAGTTCCGGCTGCGTCACCACATTCATCAGTGCCGTGCTGATTTCCTTTCGCTCGGTCGTATTCAGATTCCCGCCCACATAAGCGGTGATAAAGGGAACCGGTTTTGTTTCGGCCACAACCCGCAGATCTCCTTTTTTGATCGTGCCACACCCCTGCAGGAGTGGCTTGGCGTAGCTGGATATCACGGCGGCTGCACGCACGTCTTTGTCAAACTCCAGAATTTTGCAGGCCCCATCACTGCAAGCTGCGCTGATTTCCAGTTTTTCGGGAATCGTGACGTGGGCCTTTCTTAAAATGTCCATGGCGGCGAGATGCTTTTCATCACATTCCGAAGGCCCGAAGAAAATCCGATAGCCCTGCAGGTCTTGGGCGGTTTTCGCGGGATCCTTCGTGGGAACCACAATCAAACCGGTTTGGGTGGTTGCCCCCTTCAGATCAGACAGACGGGCAATTGCCTGCACCTTCAGTTTCAAAGCGCCTGCATCAGCGCGAACCACAGACTGCTTGCCAATAATCAACCAGGGTTGATCGTTCACTTTTTCCGGTACCACTTTTGCCAGTGATTCCGAAAATTTCACCTCGACTTTGCGGCCCAGTTGCTTCGCCAGAAATTCACCCAGCTTCTCATAGTCGCGCTGGGCATACCCTTTCACACAAGGACAGGAGAGCGGCGCCGCCAGCGGATCCATCACAATCAGCATCAACGGTTGTGGGCTGACCTCTTTGGCAGGTCTGTTTTCGCCCGCAAAAGTGGATGGTCCCCCGAAAGCCACAAACAACATCAGCGACATCAGGTGAAATGAAATCTGTTTGAACGTCACTTTATCTCTCCTCATTCAGATGAGTGACAACAGGCTGAAAGTTCGCTGTTACACACAGAACGTGATCGCGAACTTGCCAGCCTGAGCCTGTTTACTTTCCTGTACTCACTGTGGCGGTTGGTTTGCGAGCCATGACGATGATGTGATTGCGGGTGAGATCCATCATGTAAACCCGATCCCCGTCTGGAGAGACCATGATCGAAACGTTCTTACAGCCGGGAACCAATTTCACTTTTCCCACAAAATCGAGATACTTTCCATCAGCCGAATAACGTTTGATATATCCCAAGTTCGATTCCGCCGTATAAACTTCACCGGCCCTACCGACAGCGACATTCATCGGGTTACAGCAACTGCCGAACCCTTCAACTCCCTTGCGATCCCGGTTTCCCCAATGTTTGATCAATTTTCCATCGCGATCATAATGATTCACACGGTGCCGTGAGTTTTCCGCGACAAAGATCCCGTCGTTGTTACATTGCACATCCATCTGGCCGCAGCAACCGCGGAGACCTTTGACAATCACACTCGGGTTATCAAAGTTTTTATCCGTCCGCCAGACTTCATAGCCGTAGCCTTGAATCGCGGAGCAGGCAATGAAAATCTCTTTCTCATTGGCGGAAAGGGATGAGACTCGTAATTTTCGTTTTGACATCGCTGCCACCTGGTCATCGATCTGTTGCTCTGTCGGCTGCTTACTCTTCTTTGCCGTCAGTTCCATCTTCTTGTATTGTTCCAGAATCCGTTCGTAAGACAGAATTCGTTTCTTATCCAGCTCAGTCAACGTCTTGTTTTTACCCTTGACCTGCTGAATCATTTTTTCGAGTCGTGGAATCATACTGACAACGGAGGTGGATCTCGTTTTCATTTGCTGTACCACCTGATCGCGCAGTTTAGCGTTGCCCTCTTTGACCGCCTTGGCATGTGGGGCATCTTTTGTCATGAGAACTTTCCCTTTGCTGTCGAGCTTGAGCAGCTTGCCACTTCCGGCGACGTAGACGGTCCCGTCCTGGTCTACATTGATGGCTTCCGGGGAGATGGGAACGTTCCAGGTTTCGAGTAGCTGACCGTCTGGATTAAATACCCGAATTTCGCCGGGACCACTACCACAGGCGGCTAGAAGATTACCTGCTTTATCCATACAGAACGTATTGATTCGCATGCCGGGATTCAATTTGCTGCCGACCTCGATCACAGCAATCTGCTTGTGCGTCCCTTCAGGAACTTTAACCGACTCCGCTTTCTTAGGGGTCGCCTGCTTAGAAATCAGAGGGACAACGACTTGTCCATTCTGCACTTGAATCTTTACTTGAACCGGTTTGGCCTTGAGCGGAGATGTAATTTTGGGTTCCGCGGCTTCACCCACGCTGATGACAGCCAGACTGAAACAACAACCGAGAAAAACTGACTGCCGCATCCAGTGAGTCAAATGAGAATCGCGCATCGCTGTTCTCCAAAGGGGAAAAGTGAATTTGGTCAGGGATTCGCTTCGAATTCCGCTCGAAGAAACCCTGGTTCATTATTGAAAACAAATCGTTGCATCTCGAAAGCATTCGCACACAACGGCTCAATCTTAGAAAAGGATGGACTTAAAGTTGTCCCGATTGGAAAAAACCAAAGAGAAAAACTTCTTTGGATCTACTGTCGAGCGAAAAACTACACAGGCGTATAATATGTCGTTTTCTCAGATAGTCAAACATTCTTCGTCTATTTTTGCGAAATCAATTCAGATCATTTTTTTGAGCAGTAACATGTTCCGAACAAAGACTCATCAAACGAGCGCAGAATCCAGAACCAATACTATCTAAATTATTAAGACAAATCTCACTGCCTCTTTTATTCAGATTTCTGATCACATTTCTCGATTATTCAAAAATACCTGAGCAGCCAGGGACCATCTCACGAGGGAACACGCTTCGAGAATGCTATTTAGATTTTGGCAAACTTAAACATAGATGATCCCATCTCACGTTAGATTCACTCTTGGATCTGCTCACAGACGGAAGACATCAAAGATTATACATAAGAAGCTGGGGAACTTAAGGTGCCAAAGGGCGGCTGATCAACATCTTCAGCTTTGACTTCGGACCAACCAGTTTCTTTGCAAGAATATCTTCCTCTGTGAAACGAGCCAGCAGGATCTCGCCATCGGTGGCCCGGTTGCGGTCATAGGAAATATAAAGTGTGCCGTCCGGTGCCTGAAATCCGTCGGGATAGGAAATTCCTTTTCGCTCATCGAGGATCAATCCCCCTTTCCATGTCTGACCATCATCTTCGGAGAGCCAGGCGCTGAGTTGTACGCGTCCGTGATGTGCGTCGATCCGATCGCCGTGTTTGATCAACAAGATTCGGCCAGAAGCGAGACGTCGGATGTGAAACCGCGCGTTGGGCTGTTTGATATTGGCAGGTTTTGTGGGAGTAGCCCAAGTTCGTCCGCCATCCGTTGACGTTGTCTGCATAATGCCTTTCGCCGTGCGGGCCAGCATCCAGAGGGAGCCCTCTTTGCGTTCCACAATCATATGCTCATGCCAGTCGGGGTTAGGAAACCGCGCGGCACCACGGCGTTCCCAAGTCGTGCCTTGATCTTTCGAAACAAAAACATTCGCACCACGGAAGGGATCGAGTTTTTTAAAGCAGCCTTTGAACGGTCCAAAACCGGTGCGTTGATCCAGTGAGATCGGGAGCATCCACTCCCCATTCGACAGGACCGTCGGTTTGTTCAAGGTCACGCCATGCCAGATTCGACGTGGCTTGGACCAGACGGGATTCTCCGCATCCGGGTTTTCACAAATGGTGGCCCAGACCCCTGCCCGCCCGTCGAACATATGCATCGATTGATCAAAGATCAGCCACAAACGGCCCGTCGGATCGGTCCAAAGATTGCCCACCAGAATGCTGCGATCCACGGGATGCGCGGGCGAATGTGAATCGAGAACCAGCCGCGGATGTGACCAGTGTTCGCCGTCATCATCACTGGACGCCAACACGAAAAACGCCTTGGGGCTGTCACCGCCGGCAACCCAACAGGCCCAGAGACGCCCGCCCGGTGTTCGCTCTATGCCGATTGCCATGCCGTAATCGAGCCGATCATAATCGTAATCGGGAAGAGGCGATGTATTCAATGTGGGAGGAATCAGAGCCAGATCGGCGATCTGTTCCATGCGTTTAATCTCGGCCGGATTCTTTGAAACGGGATCCGCTGCAAAAAGGACCGAAACAATAGTAAGATTGATGACAAACAGACTGATCGTGCACTTCATTTTGGTTTGACTTTGATTCTAGAGTTGTTGAGATCTCATCATTCTACATCGATACGGTTGTTATTTTGCCGGTTTTCCATTTCGCCGATCAAACTGAAAGGGATTGGTTTTGTCTCCAGTCACGGTCACCTTCAACGGCGGCGCGATGCCCCCCTGATCGACTTCGACGCGTAAAATATTCTTGGCGGCAAACGGTCGGTCATAGATCCAGACGTGTCCATCGCCGTGAATGTAAAGAATGGGTTTCTGGAATGCAGTAGCAACTTCATTGAAGGGATCAAAAAAGTCGTTATGAACTTTGATTGGTTTGGCATGACCGAAAACCACCAGGCTACTGACATCCGCGCCGAAGCGACTCAGGTTACGACGAACCCAGTCGAGGCCGTCTGCGTGTCGTTGTTTCCATTCTGCCGCATCGTGAACGCGACCACCGACGATGTTCAATCCCACAAACAAGACGCCGCCCTTCACAAAGGAAAAGTTCTCTTCGCGTTCCAGCTGCCGAAAGACTGGCAGACGATGCTGCCAGCGCCGATCAAACCGCATAAAGTACTTTTCCCATAACTTCCAGGCCTGATCAGGATCGGTGCAGTCGTTCCATTCGTTGTCGCCGGGAATGATAAACACGGGCTTCTGCGACTGGCTGAGCATTCCAAACACCTTGTTATAGACGGCTTCGTCACACAGTGAGGCGCCCCCTTTGATATCGCCGAGATGAACCACAAATGCGGCATCGCCGGGAATCGCGGTCATTTGCTGTGGCAGATGCGAATCTTCCGCCGGCTTATAGGGGACATCTCCCATCACATAGAACGTGACCTCAGATTTAGTCTGGGCATCGGGTTTGGGTTTTAAAGATTGACCGACTGCAGACGTACTGATCAAAAGCAGCAGCAGTCCCAGTGGTAACGTCTTGAATCGCATCAGTGTCATTTCCTCAGTGGTGATTTAACAAAAGAAAGCAGGTCTTAAAATACCCGGTTCTGGAAGTAAAGTCACCTCTGCAACGAAAACAAAACACCGTCTTTCTCGTTTATATTCCCTTATATTGTATTACAGAGAATATTGTATTACAGAGAACAATTCATCAGCTCACCAATGAAATGGCATGATTAAGGACAATTCTTGAGAACGGCTGCCTGCATCGCCAGCAGGGATTCCCGCGCAAACTGTTTCTGTTTCCTGCGAACATAGGGAGAGGCGATTTTTGAGAGCAATTGCCCCGGTCGCGAGAAGGCGTAGAGATCGTACCAGACAGAATCGTCATCCGTGTTCCATTCGACCTGAAAGCGTTCTTCTCCCGACTCGGCATGTTCGGGTAGAGTGCCATACGCAAAGCCGAAACGATGCAGCGGCTCGGTCTCTTCCACGACATACACCACCCGACAGGCATTCAATACCCAGATCCCGAGAACGTGCGCCAAAGCCGCCACCGTCTGTCCCGCTTCCGGCCCTGCATCGGGACGATGCAGAGTCAACCAGTCAAAACGATAATGCTGCCAGTCAACGAGGGCCTGCTTCGCAGTTTCATAAAGTGCTCTCCCCTGCCCCAGGCAGATCCGGTTATGATCCACCTGATAACCGGCGGGCGGCGTTTGCGTTCTGGTAGCCGCCACCTGCGGATAAGTGAACTTCAGCCGGGATTGTGCTGCGATGAAGTCGGCAATCTGCTGGGCATCGGGCTGTTTGAAAAGTAACATATTTTTGGATCATAGTGAAAATAGTTTAATCCAGAACACGCCGGAAACCGTTTCCGATACAGACAGACTACGAAGCAGACCCCAGATAAAAAAGGGAATGGGCCGTTGTGGATGACAGATTTTCTGAGACCGCAAAGCTGACAGAGCCGGAACCAGTTAGTAGGGTTTTTCGATTTTCGAAATCCTCACGAAATGAAGCGATATTTGTGCTACTTTTCTTCACTATCATCTTCTTCGGCAGCGGATTTCTGATGGGCTTGGATGCACCATCTGACCGCCGAAAATATACCATCCTGTTTAATGCAGTGCTCTGGCTCATTCCAAGTGGAATTTCGCTCTGGGGATTTCTGGCTTACTGATCCACTTCGCTGACAATCCAAGATGATAACGTGATTCTGCAGGGTGTATTTACTCGCAAAGTGTTTACTCTATCCGAAGTAAAAGAAGCAAAATGGGATGTAGATCATTTAATTGTTGATCCCAAGACAAAGGCAGGCGATATCAACCTGAATCAATACGATCAGGAAGACCGACTGTGGTTGATTCGCTATTTTCGTCATGAGCTTCCCCCATCATCTCAAGTCAACTGGGATCGATTCTGTCTACGTTTTGCAATACCGCTTCAGGACCGACTGCAAGCAGAATTGCGTCCTCCGGAATCAGACGAAATTCTTGTGACGCGACAGCGTTATGATCGAATTGGAATTCCATTGAATGTCATACTCTCTCTCATTGGATTTTATATTTCGTGGAAGCTGAATCATTTCGCGGTGCTCATCCTTCCCGCATTTTCAATCGGCTTCTGGTTACTCCTGCGCTACACCCAAACGAGGCATGCTTGTGAAGCGACTTGAAATGCCTGCACCTCGGGAGTTTCTCTGTTTTTTATTATTGTGGGGGACTCCCGGACTGGCTGTTCTTCTGATTCTTAAAATATCAGCCCTTCCAAAGTCTATCGAAATCATAATTGTATTCTGTCTGTTTTTGCTTTGGTTTTTCCTGCTTTTCAGAAAAGGAGGCCACCTAGATAAAGAGAATCAAGAAGCCAGAAAGCAAAAAGAAAAAGCAGCCCTGCAACGGTGGGATTCGGACTCCGCTTAACCCATTTTTAAATCTAGAAGTATTTACCAGTCGATGACCTTTTGAAAGACGCTACCGTACCGTGCTCAGATCGATAAAAAAATAAAGCATGACCAGCAGCAAGAAGGAATCCACCAGGAAGCCAATATTGACTTTTTTCTGCTGGGCGGAGGTGAGCTTATGCGGCCCTAAGACAATCGTGAGCAGCATTCCCAGCGAGTAAACCTGCAACGGCAGAAATAGAATACCCAGGAAGGCGGCTTTATAAGCACGGTCTAGCTCCCGATCCAGGTCGGTAGCGGGCACCTCGTCTGTTTCTTCTTCCAGAGAATCGTATGCCAGAGATTCTTCTTCGTTTTCTTCCTCGTTCCAACCGTTTTCAAACCCTTCGACGGTTTTCCAGTCTTCTTCGGTAATGGGGACCGGATCGTGCTCGTCTAATATTTCGAAGGCCCGCTCGGCGTCTGCCTCTGCGACCTGGACCTTGATGCCGCCAATCGCAGTTCCCAGATACCACGCCATGCCGACCGCTTCTTCATCCGAAAGAAAGACGCGAATCTCCTCCGCCTCCAGCTGATTACGAACCAGACTGGCTTCCGTCGGCGTATTCAATGTAGCTACGGTGACAAAGTCATTCGACATCGCAGTGTTCCTGATAGGGAATGGATTAAGGTACGCGCACGCTCACGTTGTCATAATGAATCGACTGCTTCGGCGTGACCAGACCGATTTTATCTTTGGTGGCGTGGGCGATGCCGGGAGAGCGGAGCGAGCCGATCAGTTTGCCGTCGATGAAGGCCTGCATCAGATCCCCTTTGATGCGAACGGTGACGGTGTACCATTTGTCTTTTTCGAGTTTCACCGGATAGACGGCCTGGGTCCGTTTCAGGGTGGCCTGTTCTTCCGCCGTCAGTTTTTCTTTGGCACGACGCTTCTTGAAGATCGCATTGTTGAACACACCGGTCTTGCCGTCACGCAGTGTGACCTTGGTGGGAGAGACCACAACCCGACAGAGGTGTCCCGCATGTGAGCCTTTGAATTTATGCTGATTGAACGTCAGGTTGGTGGAAGGGGAGCCGGCAAACTTGAGATCAACCTTCAGTTCGACATCGCTGTAAGGTTCCGTCCGCAATTGATGCACGGCCGCGTGGCCGCCATCTTTGAGTTCCACGCCCTGTAATACACCGTCTTTGATCACCGACGAACTCTTATAGAGGTTCCACTGTTTGCCCAGCTTGGGTTTCGAAAAATCGTCCGCAAAAATCTGTTTCTTAAAATCATCCCCGGAAATCGCTTCCGGAGCCCCGGCAAAAACTGGCAGAGCAAACGCAAGACAGGCAACTATTAATACAGAACGGATACAGGACATGGAGCACACCTTCCGAAACAAGAAGAACAGGACGTTTCAGCAGCAGACATACCGTATCGCTTTAGATGAGAACGGTTATTGAGAATCGCCGCATTTTTGCGACCACACTGTATCTGAGTTTCAGAGAAGAGTCAAACAATCCTGAAACGCCAAAAGGCCCTGTCACCTGTTTCGGCGACAGAGCCTCTCTATTCCTTGATCACGGTACCATTTTCATTTCGAAAGCGTGGCCCGTATTTTCACGGGCCTAATTGCCCGGCCTGATTACTTCGACGTGAGCGGGAAATCGATCTGATTGCTACCCGGTTCGACTACTGCTGTTAAAGTCGTCTTGGAATGATATTTGGCAGGCAGCACTTCAGGACGTGCTTTCCGGTCTTTGCCTTCGCCTGTTTCATCAGAGAAGGCATCCACGGCTGAGGTGATCACAACTTTATGAGGACCCAAGAGTGCCCCCGAGGCTGTTCCTGTAAAAACCAATTCATAATTTCCTTCGCTATCAGTCTCTCCTACGGAAGGCCGACCATTTTCCGGTTGAAAAATGAGCTGCGCATGTTCCAGTGGTTGACCATCTAACGTGACGATTCCTGAAACCTGACCCAGCGGTGGTAAATCACTTCCGCCACCACATCCCCAGACCCCTAAAGTGAGAAAACCAACAACGAATACTTTGCAAACGGTAGTAGATTTCATCCAGTTTTTACCTTGCTTTAGCTAAGAATGATCCCTGTGGATTTCGGTGGCTCAATATGAATACCGAAATGACAGCGACCGTGGAGCAGCAAAACGCTCCCGGCCGCATCTGTTAGCTGAAATTCGATTTAGAATTCACCAATCACTTCACCATCCTGAATTGAGGACAGGCGTTCGAGGGTACTATCAACAATCCCTCCGTTGGTAACATTCGTATCAATATTTTCACTAATGAAGCGAACGGCTCCGTCGCCCATCAAAAACTGGGCGCCACCGGTATGCCGACTGCTATAAGCACCATTTGCCTGATCTGACGTTGATGCCGGATTGATTCCGAAATGCGTGGTCCCAGTGATACTTAACAGCCCCTGATTGGCAGCCGTATTGCCGGTGCAGTTAGCACAGGTTGGCCCCAGTCCCACATTGTCACGAACCGCAAATAACATCGCAGCGCTCATCTTATTTCCCGGAATCTGATATGCCCGCTCGCCAGCCAGAATCGTATTGCTCAATCCATCAGAAATATCGCGAAAACGACAGCTGCTATTACCCCAGAATGCCCCCGTACCACCTGTTGTGCCATCAAGATAATTCGACGCCTGATTCGCACGATGATAGGCATTATTATTCGACACCACATAATTCGTCACTGAGACACCCACATTGGAAGTCCTGGCGCCACCTCCGTCGAAATAATCAATCGTATAACCGGCATCGGTATGTTTTTCCGGCCCGGAATCGGAAGGACACCGAAAGACGGTATAGGTTTGCTGCATGGCCTGAATATTGGCACCGAAAGCATAACTCGCAGGTGTATCCCCGACATTGAATGCATTGTAGACCGTCGCCAGATCAATGTGAGGCGACAGAAACGCAGACCAGGTCCAGTGCCCTTCATCATCTCCGACATTGGGATCGCGTACATAGGCCGGGGGGAGCACTTTGAAAGTCGAATGATAATTATGCAGCGCCAGCCCAAGCTGTTTAAGATTGTTTTTGCAGGAACTGCGGCGTGCCGCCTCTCGTGCCTGCTGAACTGCCGGCAGCAGCAGCGCAATAAGAATCGCAATGATCGCGATGACGACCAGTAGTTCGATCAAGGTAAACCCTCGATGTGGCAGCGAGCGTCTTTTAGAAATCATGATGCAGTCTTTCATAAAACAGCAAGGAATAAATTCAGAAAAATACGAAATCAGAAATGTGGGTAAGAAAATTTTTTTGACAGACACGAGTGATACGGCTCAGAAAATGGAATTGATCTTCACAGCCTATCACCCCAGGGGAACCAATAATGACATACACAAAACCATGTAGTCACCACGTGTCACAGCAAAGCAAATGAACACAGCCCCAATATAAGCAGTCGTATGCCTCCCCCCGCATTTACCGATTAAAATTCATAAAAGATGAAATCAAACAAGACTGATATACGTAACCTATTCATATAAATAACCTTACATATTATTCCGTGTTCGATATTTCGCTATCTGGACAGAGATACCTGATTGAGCCATCCTGCATGAATCGCGACATTTGTCGTTTTTCGATTGACATAAAGACATTTGTCGTTTTTAATAGAGAAATGAATCATCAAAAAGAAAAAATACCGGATGCAGAACGCGATGTTCTGGTCTGCCTGAACCAACTGGAAGAGGCCACGGTTAAAGAGATCTGCGAGGCGCTGCAGCCGGTGCGGAAGATGGAACCGTCGTCTGTCATGACGCTGCTCAAACGGCTGGAGAGTCGAAAGCTCGTTACGAAACGCAAGGCGGATCAGGGGAAGGCGTTTGTGTTTCGCGTGACGCGCGAATCAACGCGGGCCTACCGTCATCTGATGAACGACCTGTTTCAGGGGGTCTTTGGCGGCGATACGCTCTCGTTTATGTCCTCGTTTTTTGAAACACGTAAGCCGACAGAAGAAGAGATTAACCAGCTTCAAGATCTGCTCGATGATCTGCGCACTCAGAAACAGAAGAAGGGAGACAAATCATGAGTCACTTCTTTAACCATACAGCAGAGCAATGGAGCGGCTTGGTACAGCACGCCGGCGTTCAGGCCGCGTTTGTGGCGATCCTGGCATGTATGTTTCTATTTGTAACACAACGTTTCATCAGTTCGCCGCTGCGCTATGCTATCCTGCTGGTGGTACTCGTCAAGTTTGCAACACCACCCTATCTGGATCTACAAACCGGTGTGTTTACTAAATACTCAGAGCTTCGAGGTATGCGAAATACCCCTGATAGCACCTTCGTGATCTCTCTTGTTGCCGATGATCCCACCTTGGAGAAGACTGTTTCATCAGACGCCAGTCGTTCCCGCGTCCCAGCATCCCCAGCCTCGAAAACAACAGCCGTACCAACGCCTCAACCAGCATCACCTCGTTCCTCTGTTCCCATAATATCAAAACCAGCCCCAGAATCGGAGTTTTCATGGGCGCGTCTACTTCTTCCATTATACCTGCTCGGCACGGCTGTATTGACTGCCCTGCTCTTTCAGCGCTATAGAAATGTACGACGCATTGTACGTGCAGGCAGACTCCAGCAAGATGGGTTTTTGTTTTCGGAAGTCACACGAATTTCTAAATTGCTGCGAATCAAATCGGTTCCTGCCTTACGCATTTCAGATGAAACGGACGCTCCCTTTGCCATGGGTGCATTCCGACCGACAATTGTGATTCCACGTGCGATTGCCGATCAGTTACAACACGATCAATTAACGATTATAATTGCCCACGAACTGGCACATATCCGCCGCCGCGATTTACTGATTGGCTGGTTCGAAACCGTGGTCAGCATCGTCTGGTGGTTTCATCCGGCTCTGTGGTGGCTGAGAATATCGCTCAGAAAGACGCGCGAAGACTGCTGTGACGATCTTTTGCTAGCGCATCAGCTTGCGAAACCGGAACGGTATTGCGAAACACTCATCGAGGCAGCGAGCCGACAATCGACCCGATTAACGGAACCGCTGGTACTCGGATTCGTCCATCAGGAACACCCGGCCGCCCGACGCATTCGTCGCCTGATGGATGCCTCGCTATTTCGGGCAAACCGCTTGCGCTACCCCGCTTTGATCTTCACCGTGCTGTTTGCACTCATCATGCTGCCCGGCTTGCGTCCGGACCAACAGCCCGTAACGAAAACCACGTTGGAAGGGTGGTTCGGCTGGAAAAACTTGCCCTTTCGTATTGATCCCGATGAAGAAGCAGCAGTGCAAGAATGTAAAAAGCTGGCGCAGACCTACAACTCTACCATGAGTGGCATCCGTAAATTTACTTTTCCAGAAACACGCGAAAAGCTGGAAGCGATTCTGACAAAACACCCAAAACTGTTCTACGCACAGCAACTGCTGGGCACTTGGTACCAGATGAATGGCAATCATAAAGAAGCAACGCGACTACTGAAAGAATCGCTGGCGAATGCCCCCATTGTCCTCACACAAACCTATCAATTTGGCAATGGTGAGCCTCTCAAAGGGGTGACAATCCCCGGGATGAAGATAGAGTGTAATCGCGTTGAAGATCACTCGCTGGACCCGAGTTTGAAATTGCAATTTGTAGCGTTGATCACTGATTCGAAAGGCAAGGTTTACCTTCCCGTCTATGACACAGTGTATCGTACTACCTCTCAGTCCACTCCCGAGGGTTATTTTACAGAGTTTCAAAACCGGGGCTGGATCAGGTCACACTCTCGGAATGGCATCTTACCCGATGTTCTCGTCTGGAAACGTTGGTCTCAGCCTCGAAACTTCACACGTACCGCCGATGAATCGCAGCGACTTAAAAACGCGACCGGAACAGATACTCTGAAACTGACGTTAGGAACGAACACATTCCGAATCGGAACGGTTGCCCGCGGACAGGCGGATAATACGTTCATCGCAGAAAACGGAAAAGGGATTCCGCGGCCTTCAATTTCAAATGAATTTCCAGACTTCACAAACGGGGCGTTTGTCGATCATGCCATTATCAATTTATCAGCCCCTGATCCCACGCGATTTGAATTGGCGGAATTGGACGTATTGGATTCTCAGACAAAGATCCCACTCCGGTCCTTCCAATACGGGGCAGGCTCCACATGGTCGGACCAGGAGCAGCTTCAACTGTTTTCATTATGGGACAAATTACCTGACAGAGTGGACCTGATTCTAAAGGTTTACAATTTCAACAGTGATCAATTTCGTTATCAGATCCCGGCGAAAGAGGGAGCAACGTTAAAACTTGAAGATGCGACATTCGAAATAAAATATTTACGAGCAGGGAACCATATCGGCTGGAGTTCCTACAGTGGTTTTTACGGCGAACCACAGAATACCAGAAACACGTCTGAGATCATTTTCAATAACACAGGAGGCAAACCATTAAACGCCTCTCTGTGGGTCGTTTCAAAATCGGGTGAGCGACAGAATCTTAAAAACGGAAGCTGGGTTTCTCACAGATATGGTAGCGTGCCAATTGAACTTATGATGCCTCTGAATGAAATCGCTTATTTTGAACTCCGACCTCAGGCCGAAATGAAGACGATCTACTTTGAACATATCCAACTGCCCGCCCGCAGATCTCCACTGGAACAGGATTTACCGATCATTGAATTCCCTGTAGACGGTCAGGCCCAAAAACAGACTTCCGACGTTCTCAGCCCGCTGCGGGTGCATTTCGAAAGCCAACGTGGGAATATCTATTCCAATATCCGTTTTTACCAGACAGGGTTCGAACTGCAAGAGCGTCCTCAAGATGAACATGATCCGGATTCTCAATTGACAGTGAGTTGGACCTTTCACGCGTCTATCGATTTGAAACATCGTCTGGAATTTTTCTTTGAGGATCAGATAAATGCACCAGGTGGAGGTAGCACATTCGCTAGCGGTGCCTGGGGCCATGCGGGTTACGCGAGACGAAAGATACCTCTCAAATCACTGGTATCCGCGTGGCTGGAAATCCTGCCGAAAACGAACGGGGAATAAAAAAACGCTAATTCTACACAAGCGACTCTGATCTCTCATTTTGAACTTCAACCAATCGGCTTTGCGATCAGTTCCTGGAGCAGTCCATCAATTTCCGGGTTTAACTCGGTTGTTTGATATCTTGTCTCTATGTCTTTCCCTCTATTCAGGTAGTTATACACAATTATGTGATCGTCCCTAAAATCGAAAGCCAGGCTGGGATCGTCGGGTTCCATTCCATGTCGCCTTGAACGGGAAAGCACAAACGTCGACATTGATTGGCCTGCTCGCAAGGATCTGTCATACCCCTTTTTACGCAGTGAATCCATAAATGCTCTGATCTGTTCTCTATATTCGGGGGAGTTGATAATGTAATCATAAATATCTTCAACGCTGTCCCAACTGACTATAAATTCTCCCTCGATGGGATTCCCTTGCTCATAATATTCGGCCACTTCACTCATCTCGATCCATGGAAATTCCGCTTGCAGCGTTGAAGGCATTATGCGATCACAAATCCACCGTTTAACAACTTGTGCCAGTTTTCGCTGATCGGCCACCTTGAAGCGAAAAAGCACACAATCGTCCCATGCAAAAAAGGCATCAGGCTGCTTCTCTTTTCCAATGGTATGTATTTCGCCAGACCGGTCCTGTCCTCTGATTTTCAGATGATAACTATCGGCTCCCATGTGCTCAATCTGAATCGTCGTCATGTCTTTCAAAGCTGGAATAGCGAGAAGAAGATTTGCTCTGAACAACATCTGCACGCGCTTGTCACGATCTACAAACTGAAATCGGTCATACATCTCTGTCAGAGTTCGTCCTGCCAGCCAGGATTTCACTGCAGCAAGTGTATCACTTATTGAAAGAATTCGAGCAGTCCCAGATTCTTCAGTATCATGATAAAACGTGATGTAATATTCGGGCCCCGAGTGACCATAACAACTGATCGAACAAGATAAATGATCCCGTTCAGCGAGGCAGCTCCAATGAATCCCTTCGCCTTCGATGGAGATTTTCACTGAGGATTGCCTATGCTCCAATATGTCTTTCAGACCCTGATATAAATCGCGTGCCTGCCGTTCCCGTTGATCTTTCATCGAATCACAGTCTCTTCAAATGATCTTACGACTTAGTTTTGCTACACTGATCTCGTTTACTTAAATCTAAAATCAGATAATATAAGTTTTTACATGACATCGAAACAACGTACTGAAATACTCAGTTCAATCTCAATCGCAAATGTTGCCGATCACCACGACTGGCTCCGATGGTGCTTTCAAGAAGAATTGAAAGCTCGCCTGAGTGAGAAGCCGTGTGATCACTTCGAAAACATCTATCACTGCGCCCTTCTCCTGCATGTGATAGGTGATCTCTCAGACCTCCCTCTTATGTATCGTGCCAAATGCTCAGGAGACATGGACCTGGGAATCGGATTTGACTGGCAGTTCCTGTTCTTCAATCAACCCTCCGTTTTAAAGAACTATGCAGACTCAGTCGAACGTGCAGACATTGCAAAATGGATTGAGGACTATCAAGAAGACTATAAAAAAGAGGACATGTCACTGTGGTTAAAGATGCGTATCAAATATTTTGACGTGCCGCAGGTTGAAAAAAACTGACGGTTCTAAGTGGAAACATTTCAAGGCATCTGTCTCCGCGATGAAATCAGGATCAGAGCAGAGATGCGTAATGCGTCTGAGTAAACGTCATGATAATGCCCAACCAATAGCACGTTGTATTTCGATTACCTACTGCTTGATGTAACGCCTGCAGTAAGGAACGGGATCATTTTATTTCTAGTTCCATATGCGGCCAGGAATTGGTGACGATGAAAACGCGGTTGACTTCATGGCAGATTGACTGTTGGCAGGTGAGCGCACTGATGAGAATGGGTCTGGTTTGTTCCTGAAAATGCGTTTTCAATTGACTTTGCAAGTCTGCAAAGGAAAGCAGTCTTTCATCGGCTTTGTTGCAGAGAGCCTCGGATAACCAGTCTGGTTTTTCGCGGATCAGAAACAGCAATTCGCCATGCTGCTCGGTGAGCCGGGAGAGTTCGGAGAGATGCAGCCAGGTGCCTCGTACGTGCGTGGGAGAGAGTTTCTCCGGAAGTTGTGTCGGCGAACTGTGATCGGGGTGATAAAAGATCATGCCTTTGACGAAGGCCTGCCGCCGGGTCACATCGGGAAAGTGTGTCTGGCTCAAAGGGAGCTGATGCTCAAACAGCCGCCGCATTTTCCTTTCGAACGAATCCTTCACATTGGGTCCGATGAACTGGCTGCCAACGGGATTATCCTCGGGACAGTGCAGATAGAATTTGACCGCGATTTCCCAGTGCGTCATTACGCCGGCTTCGTCTTCGAACAGAACATCGATCTCGCCGACCGTTTGATTCTCTTCAAAGACCTGCTGATGCCGGGCGATGATCTTCAGCCGACGAATGTGTTCCAGCCAATACAAGATCAGACCTTCATAATATTGACCGATCCGAAAATGGGAATAAGGGGTGAGGTAACGCTCCAAATGTGGAACGTCGATCGCTTGAAAATCGGGAACCTCGGAAAAATTCTCATCTTCGCTGGACTGTCTGATTAACGACGGGCTGGTGATGGCCCATTTCAGATCACGAACTTGCTGTGATTGCAAAACGTTCTGGCTGGGTTGGTTCTTTCGTTGGTGATTCATCGTAAGGCAATTTTATCTATCATCTGGAGCAATAGTAAAGGGCAAGTATTTCTTGCAACTCCTTTACTCTCTAGCATAGTCAGATGCTTTGTTCTATTATTCAGTCAGTCTAACCTCGAAGTTAACGATGAATATCCTGGGGAGAACGGTCGCCATGAAACAAACACTCGTCTTATTCGTATTGGGGGCATTGCTGCTCTCCAGTTGTACAAAGCCCTACACTCCCAAGGAAATGACAGAAGAAGAGCAGACTCTCAAAAAGGAGCTTTCCGCTTACCAGGATCAAATCAAGGCGGCCCTCGCGAAGCCGGGCACTTACGTGCAGATCGCGGTCGTCGATCGCAAGACGACCTTTCCTGACGACGATCAGGAATATTCGCGGATACTGGTCCTGCAACGCGAGCAACTTGACCTTGATGATTTTGGTTTCAGTCCGCCGGGTAAAGAAACATCAGAAGCAGAGTCAGACTACATCGAAGGATTTTTTAACGACGTCATGTTCTGGGTCGATGCGGAAGGGAACATTATATTCGACGATTATGAGCAACCACCCGGCACTGAAATGGTTGTCGAGTGGTGCGTACCGAACGTTCCTGAGAAGCAGGTCTCTCTCCACTTCGGTGGCACGCCGTGCCTGACATTGAATCTGGAAGAGTAGTGTTTTACTCGAAACAGAAAGGCGATCAAGCTGTTCTTAAAGTTTGATCAAATGTTCTTGGAGTTGGATCAATAGGTAGTAGAATCGAAGACCCTCTATACCCTCTACTCGGGCATTCTCGGCATGATGATCGGCTTTTTCGTCGGTTTTCTTGGCAGTTGCACCATTAGTCACTTAGTAATCTGCTTAACCAAATACCGCTCCGAAGGACTCCTGCTTAAATATTACGATGCGCAGCACTGCTCAGAACAAAGTGAAAACGAAGAAAGACAAGCGTGAACCTGAAGAAAGCAGTTCTGACGCTTATTCCGCGCCATGATCAATCAGCGACTGCTGAAATTTATTCCAGAACGATTTCTGGTTCTCGTATCTGTCGGGTGGAATTTCGTTTTTCATGAACTCCAGCGCATCCAGTCGATTTTTGGTTACAGTGACGTAAGAATAATCAGAGGCTGCCAGCGGGTTTCTGAATTCAGGATCGCCGGGCTCATATTGACGCACAAACTTGCCGTTGTCATCCACTACCAGATTGGCCGTGAGCAGTGGCAGCATCATTTGTAATTCTGCGACGGCTTTTTCGCCGAAGCTCATTCCCTCAGTCGTTTCTTCCCATGCCTTCACAACCGCAGCAGGTGTGTTACTGCTGGGAAAGCGAAGCCCTTTGGCGACGCCGCTACGGGTGATTCCATCGTGGTTCAAGTCGACCTGTGCCGCAGGTGGCAGGAGCAAATTCAATGCGCCCTCTTCCGTCAACGACCCGACCTGAATGGGACTTGCCAGGCTTTGCACCTTCTGAATCACTGCCAATTCGTCTTGAGAGAGATTCTGCAGGAAGCTTTGAGGATCGACGTACCCGCCCTCTTCGTGTGCCCGAACAATAATTTCGCCGAACGACTGCTTCAATTCCTTAGAATTGGATACCTGCGAATACCGGCCGTTTAGTTCGCCTGTGAACCAACTGTCCCAAGTTCTTTGCAAACCTTCGGTTAAGGATTGCTGGTCATCAGAAACCTGGTCTGGCGCTTCCGCAGAGGCATACCCTTGACGGCCTGCCTGAGCCAGCATCGCACTGAAGATATTCTGGACATCATGTTCCTGCTCACGTTTTTGCTGTGATTGCGTCAGCAGACTACTAGAGCCAAGCGAATCAATTTTCATAGCTATCCCCCCCTTACGAAAATCTACAGCCCGTATTGTTTCTTAGAACAACATAACTGCACCCCTGTCGATTTATCGATTATAGGGATTACTCAACTTGAACCTGTTTCGCAATTTTAACCATTCTTCTTAATCTGACCTCATGTTTTTCAAGTAGGGAGCGGACCCATGTGTCCGCCCGCCTGGCGAGGGTCAAACCGGATTCACTCTAGAGAATGGACCAAATCCTGCATTGAAGCATCACTACGCAAGACACGTCGATACCGCGGGGAGACACATGGGTCTCCCCCTACTTTCCTGTGATCGGGACGTTTCTCCGATCACTGTTGGCAAGTAACTAGACCGGACACATGGCAACAGCGTCACAGCCGATTTTAACTACCACGAAAGACTCGAAAGTTCAAAATCATCAAATATGAATTTCGTGGTAGAAAATAACGAACCAGAATACGTGCCCTACTCCCGCAACAGCAGCCAGAAAATCAACCCGAAAAAGCCGATCACAGCCAGAGCAATGTGTAAAGCGAGAACGCTGACTGTCCCGGCCAATGCATTACCTTCAGCCAGCGGCCAGAACGGATTCATTTCTTCGTGCATCAAACTGTCGAGTAGAATGTGCGACACGCCGCCAATCAAGCCGACCAACAGTGATTGCCAGAGTAATAACCGCCCCGGCGTTTGTGCCAACCGTTCTCCCCAGCGCGAATCGGCGGGTAACACGCGACGAACCATCTGAACGACGACGAACATCAACAGTCCCGCAACGACTCCCATTGCGATGCCCCCCAGATAGGTATGCAGATAACGATGAAACGGCGGCTCATTTCTGCTGAGATAATACAACACTTCAAGATCGATCAATACATTGGCAGCCACGTACGATGAGAACCAGAAATACCGTGAACCGAAGGCTTTGCCAAGCAGCCCTGGGCAGAAGTGAAATGGGGGGAGCGGAATGAGATGTCCTCCATGACTATATTATTAGATTGGTCGAGCCAAATCCGAATTCAGCAGACAAACGAGTCAAAAGCAGTTACAATGAAGCCCATGTATTCTAACAGAGATTATTTTTCAAGACAGCGCAAACGGAGATTCTTGTGAACGGGCATACTCAACTCAGCAAACAGCATCAGTTTCGGTTCACGTCAACAGTTATGAAAACACCTTGGTACTTGAGTTGTCTCTTAAGTGCCGGGATGCTTTTGCTGTCAGGAACAGCATCGGCGGGTGAAGCGCCCGAGTGGAAATACACACCGGAACTCCTGCAGCCGTTCTGGCAGGGAGATACAGTCGAGGGGGAATCGGTGCTGTTTATCAAAGATCCGAAAACGGGGGAATCGAAAGCATCGCTTCTGTTTCCCATCGAAAACGTGCTCAGCGTTCGCAATCCCGCGGGCGACATCACGTACGAGGAAGGCCGGGACTATACCTGGAATCCGGGAACACGCGAGATTACGCTACCCAAGAATTCTCGCATCGTTTCGCGAACAGCCACCGAACTGCGTCGTCCTGATAATTCACAACGGCACAAACTGACGCATCGCGATGGAAACGGCGAAATCTTCTTCGGCGGTAAGCTGGAGTATCACAACATGCAGACCTGCATCACTTACAAGCACAAGCCGGCCGACTGGCAAGCCATCGTGCCAACATTCGATGAGAAAGCCCTGCCGCGTACGATTCAAAAACTGCGGAAACACGATACCGTTTCGATCGTGCTACTGGGAGACAGTATTTCCACTGGCTGCAACGCTTCGGGCTGGGCAGGAGGAGCACCGTTCCAACCTGCGTTTCATGATTTGTTACAAGAACATCTGCAGAACCGCTATCAGACCAGAGTGCATCTGGAAAACCCTTCGATCGGTGGCAAAGACACACGCTGGGCACTGACCCAAGTCGACAAGGTCCTGGAGTCGAACCCCGACCTGGTCATCATTGCGTTCGGCATGAACGATTCCGCGGGCCGCTCTGCGAAAGAATATCAGGCCAACACGAAAACGCTTATGAAAAAGATTCGCGAGAAACGGCCTCAGACCGAATTCATTCTCGTGGCACCAATGCTAGGTAACAAGGACTGGATCCGACTCAAACACGAATTGTTTCCACAATACCGCGATGCACTGGCGGAGCTCTGTGAGCCGGGAGTCGCGCTGGCAGACATGACTTCGATCTGGACTGAGTTTCTCAAGCAAAAAAAGGATTGGGACCTGACCGGCAACGGCGTCAATCATCCGAATGATTTCGGGCACCGTGTTCACGCACAGGTGTTGTCAACGCTGCTCATGCCGCCGCAGGAAAAGACGGAGTCTGGTCAAGAGACGAGCCTCCCGCCGGAGGTGGTCTCAATCTGGAATGGTGAAGCGCCGACAGGCGAAGATCAGTTCGAGAAGGCTGATGTGAAGCTCACCGTACATCAACCAATGAAAGGCAACGGAGCCGCAATTGTCATCTGCCCGGGTGGCGGTTACCGGGGACTAGTGACCGGCGGTGAAGGTCACGGCATTGCCAAATGGTTGAATCAACACGGCATTACCGGCGTCGTACTTGAGTATCGGATGCCAGACGGACGATCTTTTGTGCCACTAATGGACGCGCAGCAGGCGATCCGCACCGTCCGTGCGAATGCGAAGCAGTGGAACATCGATCCCACCAAAGTCGGCATCATGGGCTTTTCCGCGGGCGGTCATCTGGCATCAACGGCGGCAACGCATTTTGACGGCGGCGATCCTAAAGCAGACGATCCTATTAAACGTCAGAGTAGTCGCCCCGACTTTGCGATTCTGATTTATCCCGTGGTCAGCATGGGAAAAACAACTCATGGTGGATCGAAAAAGAATCTACTGGGAGCAGATCCTTCAGCCGAACTGATTGAGCTCTTCTCCAATGAAAAACAGGTCACCACACAGACGCCGCCAATCTTCCTGGCACATGCGGTTAACGATAAACCCGTGCCTGTGGAAAACAGTAAGGCACTATTTGATGCGTTGCAGGCGAAAAACATTCCCTCCAAGTTCCTGGAATTACCATCCGGAGGCCACGGCTTGAACGGCTATAAAGGCCCGATGTGGGATGCCTGGCAGAAGCAGTCGATGGAGTGGCTGGCGAAACTGAATTTCATTCCCGCACAGGTACATCAAGACTGACTCCAGCGGCGCTGATGAAGTAAGTGCAATCCAATTTCCTCTAAGAAAGCAAAGCATGACCACCCTTGTCGTGGGCGCCACCGGTGCTACCGGTCGGCTGCTCGTAGAGCAGTTACTACAGCGTGGTGAGCAGGTGAAAGCCATTGTCCGCACGCCTGATTCGTTTAATGACTTCATCACCGGTCATGAAGGTTTTTCCGAAATCCAGGCGAGTGTGCATGATCTGACGGACGCGGAAATACAGCAGCATGTCACAGGCTGTGATGCGTTCGCTTCCTGTTTAGGACATCAACTGTCGCTTAAGGGAATTTTTGGAAAACCGCGTCTGCTGGTGACCGATACCGTCCGTCACTTATGCGAAGCGATTCAAGCCACGCATGCGGGAAAACCGGTGCGATTTGTGCTGATGAATACGGCGGGAAACAGCAACCGCGATCTGAAGGAACCGATTTCGTTGGCGCAAAAGTGTGTGATCGGGTTGCTACGTCTACTCGTACCGCCGCATCCGGACAACGAGAAAGCCGCCGATTATTTACGCACAAAGATTGGTCATAATAGTGAGACAATCGAGTGGGCCGTAGTGCGACCGGATTCGTTACTCAATGAAGACGACGTAAGTGAATACGAGCTTCACCCCTCGCCCACCAGAAGCGCAATTTTTAACGCCGGCCAGACCAGCCGCATCAACGTTGGACACTTCATGGCAGAACTGGTGACGAATGAGGAAACCTGGAACCAGTGGAAAGGGCAAATGCCGGTGATTTACAACAAGGTTGAATGAAGGGCATTTTGCCCCACCATTTGACACATCGGAATACCGCGGAACAGTAAGTTCAAAATGGCGGCTCGCGCCGTTCCGCTCATTTTTTTAGATTATTGGGTGGCACAGTTGGCATGCCAACAGTGATAGGAATAATGTTCCGACCCACAAGAGAAGTAGGGGTAGATCCATGTGTCTACCCGCGGGATCGACGTGCGTTGCGTGGTGCCGCTTCAATGCTGGCGCTGGTTCCATTAGAAGAGTAAATCCCGTATCGAATCTCGCCAGGCGGGCGGACACATGGGTCCGCACCCTACTTTTGAGAGACATTGCCTGTTTAAGAAATATCATTGTTTTCTACCACGAAAGCCACGAAAACGTCTCTGTTCGTAGTGCTTTCATGAAGGTAGCATAAACGGAGCCGATCACTATGGGGACAGGCTTCCTCATGCTCGATACTCAAAACTGTTCGCCAGACGTTCCCATTCAAAGGGAGAGTAAAGATGCTATTCCAGAAAACGCGGATGACTCGTCACACAACTTTGATTTGTATCGGCACAATTTTGATGCTCGTTTTAATGCCGCTCTCTGCCCGGGGCGAACAGAACGAAACGGCACACGCTGAGGAACTCCAGACGCTGATTCGTAAAGTCGAGGAAAACGAAGCGTTCTATGATGATCTCAAACTCAATTTGACCAGCACCAAGAGTGACGTAAACCCCTTGTTCGCCATCGACGTTCCAAAACCGATTGTGTGCGAGACGCAGATCATGCTCGACGTTCAGGAGTTGAAGTTCCGCCAGGAAGACCAGTCAAAAGGGCGTTTCATCGTGATTACTCAAGGTGGCTTAGGCTGGCTGAACCAAAAGAAGGATCCTGCCAATGCCAATTATACGAATATCGGAACCAAAACATGGATTACGGTTTGTGACGCAAAGACCAGTCGGTATTTCTGGACAGACGATGTCGTCGCTGAAAAGCGAGGACAACAGCGAAAGAAGTCAAGTAAAGGTGGGATCTCCGATAAACCGATGCCTCTTCCGAATCTTGCCCGGCCGCACATGTTCCTTTTGGAGAATGTAGGACTGAAGATCCCGCTCTCAACTTACCTCAAAGGAGCCAAAGCCATCCGGTCATATCCGGGTCCGTCCCAGTTGCGTAAAGGTACTAAGCTTAAAGTACAGATTCTCGGCTCGGAAGCGTGTCAGGGACTGCTGTGCACAAAGATCTCCATTGAGTACATTGATCCCAAAGGAACGCCCCGAAGTCGACGGGAATTCTGGCTGGCTCAAGACCGGAACTTAACTCCTGTACGGAATTTGAGCTATACCTACCGAGACTCGAAAGAGATGCCCATCGCAGAGGCGATCATCGATGAATGGCAGGAAGTAAGTCCCGGCGTCTGGTTTCCGCGCCAGGCACATTACAACCGTTTTGGTTCCATGACCGTCAAACGGGAGGGCCGGCAAGAACTGTCGTGGCACGTCACATACGACGTTAACAGAGTCCAACTCGAGCCACAATTCTCCCCAGAAGTGTTTACCACTCTCAAGTTCCCGCCGGGAACGAAGGTGACTCTTGTGAAAGACGGAAAGATTATTAAGACCATCGATGTAGAGGCCAACGAGTTATAATCGTTTACCCGACGTCTTTCTGATTACTGCGAAATAAATAGCCTGAAGAATGGCAGTTTCTCCCATTACTCAATCACTTTTTGACTTTTTTCCGTCACGGCCTTTGAGCTGTTTTAACTGACGCGACAGCTCGCGGCTCTCGTCGATGCGGTCTTTTACCACATTCGTATCTTCGGCCGGATCAGTAGTGTGATCATAGAGCATGCGTGAGATCCGCTTGCCTTTGGGGTACGTGTATTCGGTGTAGCGGAGTGTGTCGGTGCGGATGGTGTCGCCGTTACGGAAGCGGCTGACGGCGGCCTGCTTCCACTTCGTATCCGGATCGCGCATCAAGCCAACGAAGCTCTGGCCTGCGAGGTGTTCGGGCAGTGGAATGCCGGTCAAAGTGCAGAGTGAGGGATAGACATCGATGGATTCGATCAGGGCTGACCTGCGCTGGCCTCCTTTGATTCCCGGCGCTCGCACGATCAACGGAATCTGCAGGGAGCTCTCGTAGCAGCTGTGTTTACACCAGAGCGTGTGATCCCCCAGGTTCCAGCCATGATCGCCCCAGAGGACGACGATTGTGTTGTCGCTCAGTTTCAAACGGTCGAGTTCGGCCAGGAGTTTGCCGATCTGGGCGTCGGTGTAACTGACACAGGCGTAGTAGCCGTGAATCAGATTGCGGGCGGCTTCATCAGAGACAGGTCCTTTACGCGGTATATCAGCGTAGGACCGTAATTCACCGGAATTGTGTATCGATTCTTTCGGTGCGTCTTTGGGAACATGGTAAGTGGCGGGCAGTTGGATTTTGTCGTGGTCATACAGATCCCAGTATTTCTGCGGCGCAATAAAAGGCAGATGCGGCTTGAAAAAACCGACCGCCAGAAAGAAAGGCTCATCCTGTCCCTTCAACTGCTGCAGGGTGCTGATGGCTTTCTCAGCCAGGACGCCATCCATGTATGCATTATCGGGCATGTCGGCTGATTCCCACGCGGGCCCTTTCCATTTTTTTCCCTGCTTTTTCCCCTCTTTTAGTCGTTGTGCGTGCACTTCCTGATTTTTCGGCTGCTGGTACCAGGGAACGCCCTGCGGACGCCACGCCGGTTCCGACCAGCCTTGAGCGCTATCCTTTGGATGATGAAAGATCTTTCCCAGTGAAGCCGTGTAGTAGCCGTTTTTCTTGAACTGTGTGTTCATTGTTGTGATGCCCGGCGCGTCCCGCTCGGCCCAGGTCAGAAAGTTGACGAAGCGTTTGCGAGCAGGACGGATACCCGTCATCAGACTGGCACGCGAAGCCCCACAGGTCGGCACCATGCAGAACGCCCGCTCGAAGAGAGTGCCGCTTGCCGCCAGCTTGTCAATGTTCGGCGAATGAATGTGCTGCTTGCCGTAACAAGCGAGTTCCGGTCGAAGGTCATCGACGGCAATGAACAACACATTAGGTCGTTCGGCGGCGTGAGTTTGGGTGGTGAGACAGAGCGTAATTAGAAGGAGAATTGAGCGACACATTTTTGGGGGGGTTCCTGAGTTCTATTTTTAGCTAGCAATCATTTTAGTATGAATGAGCATCAACCAGACGCCATAGGAGAGGGGGAACAACGACAGTAAAACAAATGCATAAAAGAGTATTCGATCCAGCTTATCGACGGAAACGCCGGAGACCATTCTCTTCGCCAACCTTAAAATGCCATAGAGGGCGAACGTAATCCCCAGAATGAGGTAAGCATCTTTTCGGAACAGCGTCGAAAAGTAGATCAGGATAATCGCAATAATAAACAAGACAAGATAGATGCCTCGAATGAGGCGATTGTCAAAGCGATGGTTTTGAATCATGGCATGCTTCCTGAAAACATTATCCTATTCGAATCCATTCTAATGGGTGACCAACAGAAAATGTAGGGGTAGACCCATGTGTCTCCCCGCGGTATCGACGTGTCTTGCGTGGTGCCACTTCAATGCTGTAGCTGGTTCCATCGTTAGAATGACCCGTACGGATCTCGCCAGGCGGGCGGACACATGGGTCCGCGCCCTACTTTTAAGAGATCAGGTCAGTTTAAGCTGAATTGGTTTTTCTACCACGAAATTCGCGAAAGACACGAAAGTCAAATTCGACGCGTTTTCAACTTTCGTGCTTTTCGTGGTAGTTTAATTCGAATTGGTTTCGGACTTCCTACTGTCTGTCGCTGCTAACGGCGGCTCGCGCCGTGCCGCTCATACCTGTGTCAGGACAGTCTGGAAAACCTCTTCTTAACGACTACTTCTTTTCAAACCGGAAGATGCCTTCGCCGCCTTTGACGGTTTGGACGGTGTAATACAGTTCGCCGTCTTCGTCGGTGCCGAAGGACATGACGGGGACGGAACTGGCTGCCAGACGCACATTGCGTTTGACTTCACCAGTCTGCTCGTCGTAGTCAAGAGCCCAGAGTTTACCTGAGACAAAGTCGGCGTAGACATAGTGACCTTCTAGTTCGGGTAGCCGTTTTCCCCGGTAAACGATACCACCGGTGATGGAACGGCCCACGCCATGATCGTATTCCCAGATCGGATCGATGGGTGTATCTTTCGCGGTCTCGGGGCGATTGCCAAAGTTGCGTGTGCCTTCACGAACACTCCAGCCGTAGTTGCCGCCCTTTTTGATAATGTTGACCTCTTCCCAGAGATCCTGGCCGACATCGCCGGCGTAGAGCGTTCCGGTTTTGGGATCGAAGCTCAATCGCCAGATATTCCGCACGCCGTAGGCATAGATTTCCGGTTTCGCCTTGGCCCGATCGACAAACGGGTTATCCACGGGAATCGCGTAGTTCTTGCCATCCGCTTGCTTATCAACGTCAATACGTAAGATAGAACCGAGTAAGGTTTCCAGGTTCTGACCGTTACCCAGCGGATCATTGCCGGAACCGCCGTCACCGAGTCCGATATACAGATAGCCGTCGGGTCCGAATTCAATCGAGCCGCCGTTATGGTTGCCGTAAGGCTGATCGATCTCCATCACGATTGTTTCACTTTGGGGATCCGCCTTGTTGGGATCGTTGGCGGAAACCTGGAAACGGGCGACCTTTGATTTCCGCGGGCTTCCCTCGGCAGAATAGTAGACGAAAAACTGGCCGTTCTCTTTATAGTTCGGATGAAAAGCGAACCCTAACAGACCTTCTTCGTTGTTCTTCTTCCAGGGGGCGACCTTGGAGCGAATGTCGAGAAACAGTTTTGTTTGCTTCGGTGAATTTTTATCAATGACGTGAATCATGCCGCGTTGCGTGGCGACAAAAATGCGTCCGCTGCCGTCGTTGGCGTGCGTGATGATCATAGGTCGCAGTGGCAGCACCTTCCCGGACTCTTCATCAACGGCTTCCCAGCCTTCCCATTTCAGATCTGGGAATGCAGGTACGCCTTTTAAAGACAGTTCGCCATCGCTGGGATCCTGAACGGAGTTGTCCGCGGGAATTTCTCTGATCTTGATGTTGCGGAAGGAGACCAGATCGTTGTGGTCCTGCAGGCAGATGTGTCCTTTGGTTGGTTTTCCGAATTTGGGAAACTTGGAGAACTTGCTGGCAGCGACCTGTTTATCCCAGTCAGCACTTCCTTTATTGAAACGAAAATATTTCACACCATTCATGATGACTTCGGATCGATCGGGTCCGACTCTCAGAAACAGATGATTCCACTCGCCTGCGGGCCGCGTCGCATCGACGACCTCCGGCGTGACTTTTTTGCCCGCTTTTTCGGCTTCAATCATCCATTTGGGAGTCGCCGGTTTGTAAAGCTGATACAGCCAGCCTGCTTTCTGCGGATCGTGCCCATCGACGTTGTCCTGAATCTGGATTTCCGGCCCGGTGCGCCAAGGTGTCTGTTCTTCTTCGGTGACATGAAACATCAGGCCGCTGTTGCCCGCTTTGGAGATCCGATATTCGAGTGAGATTTCGAAGAACTCGAACTGATCGTCGGTAATGATATCGCCGGCCCCTTTGGCGGAACGGGAGAGCACGCCGTCTTTGATTGTCCAGCCTTTATTGACGCCCTCTTTTTGATAATTCCGCCAGCCGTTGGTGGTCTTGCCGTCGAACAGCAGCTTCCAGCCACTCTTCTGTTCTGCGGTCGACAGGCGGTTTAACGAAGTATCGGATTTTTCTGCTGCCGTGACTGTCAGAGTCAGACACGCAGACAGCAACAGCGTCATCAGGGTTTTGGAGTTTCGAATCACAGGTGCGCTTCCTTTATGAATCAGCAATCGGTTTGTATTGAAGAATGAGTTTCAGCTAAATGAAAAAGAGACAATTTTCTTATCCTACTGTTATCCAACATTTCCCAGCGGGAATCAACTATAAAGCAATCTGGAGTCTCCAAATTTTGAATGACATCTGATTGACGAGCCTGTAGACCCATGCCTTCAAGGAAAGATTCGGAAGATCGAGGAACGAATGGTATCCTGTCCCCTGTTTCGATTTCCTCTCTCATCAGTTCGCTCAGAATGAATGGAGTCACAAAATGAAACGCTTTCTCAGCCCTTCGTTATTCAGTTCGCTTGCCGTATGTGGCGTGTTGACGGTTGTCTTTGCCGGCTCTCCTTCCACAACTGAGAATCCCAATACACAGGGCAATTCCTATAACATGTATACCAGCGCATTACGTGTGTCTGATTCTGGCGTCGTCACGATCCCCTCGCGCTATCGATGGAGTGTCGAAACAAGCTGGCAAGGCATAGATCTCAACGGCAGAAACCTCCCCGCCAGACGCGTGCAATTGCGCCTGCATGATCCCAATCACAACTTCTCGGCCTTTATGGCACAGATGGACCTGGCGACCGCTGCTAAGCTGCATCACGAACTGGGGAACATCATCGTAAAGAAACTGCAGGATCCCAATTATCAGTATCGACCTCAACTCTATCGCCCCGATCAAATACCAACCAAGCGAATTATCGGCATTGACGCGAGCGGAACTGCCATCGTTGAAGACGTAGACAAAGCTAAATAACCGTCTGTTGAAGACCAGATTCAGATTTATTTTTCTACCACGAAATTCACCAAAGACACGCACATTCCTGTTGAATGCTTTTTGCCTGACGCCTCTATTCGCTAATTTTTTGGCTTTTCACATTGACACCACCCTCTCTAACCGCTAATTTATTAGCGATTCAATATTCTTGATCATCAGGGAAAGATGTCATGTCACAGCACGCCAATCTCAGCAGGCGGGAACGTCAAATCATGGATTCGATTTACTCGCGCAGTGAAGCCACGGTGCTCGATATCCAAAGCGATCTCCCGAATGCACCCACTCCGACTGCAATTCGGACCATGCTCCGTATTCTGATGGAAAAAGAGTTCGTGCGGCGACACAAACAAGGGCGTGAGTTTGTCTATTCCCCCACTTCCCCGCGACGCCCGGAAGGGACCAGAGCATTGAAGCATGTGGTTCAGACATTCTTTGAAGGCTCATTCAAGCAGGCGCTGGCGGCACAGCTTGCTAGTGGCGACGAACCGCTAACCGATGACGAATTGCATGAAATAGTCGAACTCATCAAAGCAGCTAGAGAAAAGGGAAACTAATTAATGAATACTGAATTCAACCTCGTTCCGTATGTTGGACAATCATTTTTCCTGCTGGATCTTGCGATTAAGTCGACCTTTATTCTTGTCGTTGCGTTTGTCATGACACGACTCTTGCGTCGCGCCAGCGCATCGGTACGCTCTTCCGTCTGGAGCGTCGCAATCCTTGCTGTACTTGCTTTACCCGTTATCAACTCGTGTCTGCCGAAATGGACGATCGAAGCGAGCACAGTCAATCACACGGGAATCAGCCACCATCTGGAATCACCACCTGGCGCCTTATCGGATTTGAAATTTCAACAGTCCTCACAGAGGGGCATTCTCAAAAGTACCCCGCAATCAGCGGCTGCTGCCGAACTATCTTCAGTGTATGGCGACAAAATCAGCGGCTCAAATAACATACCTGCATTCCTTTCGAACGTCGCAACATTTTTAAATGTGTTGTGGCTGACGGGAGTTGTCGTGATGTTGATTCGTCTGTTTATTATGCGAATGCGACTGCGGACGGTTTCCCGGAAATATGAAGTGGTGACGACAGGTCGATTGTTCGATTCGCTTCAAACGTGTCGCAATGCACTTGGTTACTCCAAACCGGTGAGTCTACTCGTCACCGCGCAGCAGCAGGTCATGCCAATGACCTGGGGGATCATGCATCCGTCGATTCTACTTCCACTCGAAGCCGAAGATTGGATGGAGCACGAGCTCCATTGTGCACTCATCCATGAATTGGCGCATGTTTCCCGTCTTGATTGTCTCTCTCAGCTGTTTGTGCAGATTGCGTGCACGCTGTACTGGTTCAACCCACTTGTTTGGGTGGCAGCCCGGTTCCTGCATATCGAACGGGAACTTGCCTGCGATGATATCGTCTTGCAGAACGGGACGCGTGCATCAGACTATGCAACACAACTGATGCAGGTGGTCTCTCGTTTTCGGTCGCATCGAATATTGAAATCTACGGCAGTCTCCATGGCAGCCCAGAGTGGTTTTGCTCAACGACTGAAGGCGATTCTTCATGAAACGCAGGATCGACGCCCCGTCCGCCTGCAGACCATGGTTCTCTTTGCAATATCGTTCATCGGGTTGACAGGGTTGCTGGGAACCTTCCCGTTCGCGTTTACCGAAACAGCCTACGCGCAACAGTCTGGAGAACAACAGTCTAAGAAACAGCAATCCAAACCAGAACCGATCATTCAACAGTCGATAGCCAAACCGCCACAGACGCAAGACACGAAGTTAGTTCCAGAGACACAGACTCAAGAATTTTTCAATGGAAGAAAACGCGCAGTCCCGGTTCAAGGTACGAACCAGCCATCGCCGCGCTCGTTGAACATCGTGTTCGCACATGATCCAGGACTGGGAAATTATAACGGAATTGTGGGAGGCCCTAACGACGTCTGGAATTCAGTAGACATTGGCACGACAGCGGTTGACTATACGCGATACAGCGACGCCAGCTCCAGTACGGCCCGACTCCGGATTTCACGCCACGACGGCGAGTGGGGAATCAAAGGAAAATCGGGAATCTTCCAAGGCTACATCTATCACAATTGTCGCTGTGTCGATCTGGAAACAAAAGTCTTAGATCTTCCGGCTGGCAAATACAAAATCTACGTCTTCGCACATGGGGATGCTCCAAATCAGAATGCGGAGATCGAACTGAAAGTCGGTAAACGCGTTGTCGGTAGAAAAGCGACGGCCAACGACGGTACTTGGAATTATCGTACCCAGGCTTTCCGCGAAGGTCTGCAGTATGTGAGCTTCGACTTCACGATCGCAGCCGGGGAAGAACTGAGACTCATCAGCCATCGGGCCGGCAGTGATTACTCAATGTTTAACGCGATTCAAATCGTTCCGAAAGCTCCTCTCGCTACACAACTACCGATGCAACCTGCCCCAATATCTCGCTAAGCCTGAGACAGGATTCATCTTGTCGGAAATGCGTTCCACAAATGACGCTCAGCTTGTTTAGCGAGATGATGACCGTGCGCTTACTCTTCGAGATCCAGTTCGATCACATCTTCTTCGGGATCACCTGTTATCACAACGGATAGCTCTGTGGCGCCGTTGAATCTGGCAGGGATGACTTGCTTGACTTCGTCGATTTCTGCTCCTGTATCGGCATCTTTGATTTTCTTACCTGTCGGTTTATGCCAATAGACGGCTACACGGTAGGTTGCCTTGTTGGGCCCTTTCGCTGCCGGAATAGTAAATGCACTGTCTTCAATGGGCCCACCCGAGGGATTGGATTTTCCATCTTCTGGAATCAATGAAATCATCCCACTTGAAATGGATTCGCCTCCAAAAGTGACCGTTCCTGAGACAGGAAATCGCTTCGCGCCCGAATACTCGGCCTGACTTCCACATCCCCAGACACCTGCCAGTAAAACGATCAGCAATGCACGAACAACAACGTTCACTTGATTCATTCGTAAGAACCTTATCAGAAATAGAGAGAATGTAATAAAGCATCAACCAGCCCACCTGAGCTGGTTGATTTGAAATCGAGCAGCAGTTCAAATTAGAACTCTCCCACAACGTATTCGTCGTCGATGAAGTACAAATTCTGGTAGATAAATCCGGGGCCAGCCATATTCAAATTCATTCCCAGACAGGTCGTTGTTGAACCGGCTGCCGGATTGTGGCTGATGTTTTCGCTGATGAAGCGAACCGCGCCATCGGCCATTAAGAAGTGGGCTCCCCCTTCGTGATTACTGCTGACACCGTGCCGCGTACAACCACTGTCACCGGAACCCGCATTCGAGCTAGATGTCGTTGCGGTTGGCGTGTTGATGGGCCAATTGACGCGGAATTTATTGGCAGCATCGGTATTGTTGCTGCGTCCCCAGATGATCGCGCCGCCATAGCGTTTCCCTGCTGGATCTCGTTTCAGACGACGTTCCGCCAGTAAAAGTGTGTTACTTGTTCCATCAGTGATGTCTCGAATGCGGATCTTCGTGTTCCCATTGGAAATTCGCTCGTTCACAACATAGTTCGAAGTCGAATAACTCTGGTGCATGGCATTGATGGCTTTTCCTGTATCGGAGGGGCATCGGTACGACGGGTAAGGATCATTCAATGGAGTCGTACTTCCATAACTGTCACCCGCGTTCGGCATACGACAGCCATCCGGGTTAAGTGTGTTATACAAGGGGGCTTGATCAAGAAAAGGCAGGATGAAAGTTCCCCAGCCCCAGGCACGATAGTTATTGTCGGGTAAAGCGACCCCATTGGACATGTTCGCACACCGGTCAGACCAGCCAGAACCACCAGGGCGACTGATGATTCCAGGAGGAAACGTAATATAAGTCTCGTGGTAGTTGTGGAACGCCAGACCAAACTGCTTTAAATTGTTCTTACACTGAGATCGACGGGCCGCTTCTCGTGCCTGTTGTACGGCTGGCAGTAACAGGGCAATTAAAATCGCGATAATGGCAATCACGACCAGCAACTCAATCAATGTGAACCCTTTGCGCCGGTCTTTAAATAAATGCTTCACCACAAGGCACTCCTTAATTAAATAGAATCGAAATAAAAGTGAATCGAACTTTTTGCCTCTTTAGAAATGGATCGTGAGGCAGATAATAAGTTTCATCAGATGATCAGTCGGCCTGAGTTTGCGGCTCTTCCTGATATTGAAAGGTTTTGATAAATAACAACACCTTGAACAATACATCAGTCTATTAATATACACATGGATAAAATATTGTCTATATAATTTTTGAACAATGTGAATATTTTTCTGGTCGCTATGCATTAGGCACTTCTGCTTCAAAGAATAAAAACGGGCCAGAATCCAGTCTGACCAACGCAAGTTCTGAGAGAATCAACTCAGACACTAGACGGTGCCACAATCCATACCAATGAACAAAAAGGGAGAAACCACTTCTCTGGAATCCAGGATATTTACAATTGAATACTACCTGTTACAATCCCCTTCCATCATGATCCTCTGCCCAGTGAGATGGTCTTTGATGCGAGTATCAACATCCGTGTCCCGATTTGCTTGAACGTGAAATCGTATTCTTGAAACATAAACACAGAGAAAGGACTTTCTAGTGTCTGGAACCTACATCAATACGCCGTTTGTGATTACCAATAATCAGAGCGAATACCATCAGGATCAGATCTGGGTTTCGTTTTCGGGGACTTTCACCAAAACAAGTACCCCGCAGACCATTGGCCCCAATATAATTACAGACTTTTCATCTGCCTGGCGGTCGTTCAGTCTTGCCAGTTTATTAGCGCCCGTTCCGAATCTGCCTTATTTTGGAACGACAGCACAATACACATTCGCACTCAATCAATTTTCAGGTCGGGTCTATATCAACTATGGCCCCGCGGCACTGACAGAACCTCCTAACCCTGGTAACCCGGGGACAAGCCCCTATATTGTTTTTGAACCGACAGTCGACGGGAAAACCTTAGCAGCACCCACTCCTACTGCCAGTAATATGGATTTGTCCTACGTCGACGGTGTTTCGTCCCCTGCGGCGACGATGATCAGCAATGCCACAACTGGTGCACCGCTTCAGGCGACCTCCGTCAACCCGGTGACCTCTCGCAGCAACATTCTGTCCAATGTCGCAAATCAGGTTCCCAGCGGCGCTGTGGTATCGAACGGCTCGAAAAACGTGCGTGTTATGTCATCAGCCGCCGCGCCGACCGTCTATCATGACTGGACCAGTCTGATGACCAAGTTACAGAAAAGCACGAAAACGAAACCGCTAAAGGTCTGCAGCTACACCAGCCCAGCAACGGGAATCCCTGCCAGTTACGCCCTGAGTGGTGCCTTGTTCGGTTACAGCGGCGGGAAGACATATTCTCCTCAGGCCCCGAATTTTGCCACAGCGCAAAGCTACAACACCCAGGCCAGATTTAAGACTAACCTGAACCCGGATAGTAATCCCGTTCTGATTGGTGCGGGAATCACGAATGGGACCTCTGGAGTGAAGATCAGTGGTACCGGAAGCCAGACAGGTGCTTTCAGTATCTACATCAAGGAGACCGATTTAAATGCGGGAACGGGTATCTATGGTAATAATCCTCCGTATGTCGTCACCTATCATGAAATGAAAGACGCTTATAGCACAGATGGGATCGAGAACGACTTAGGGGGAAGAGTTGTCGGCGATCTGATGGCGGGCATGGTATTCGGCTGGTCCGCCAGTACTGTGAATATTGAGTCGCATGCCGCCGAGACCAGCACTCAATTATATGGGACGAATTTCAGCTCAACGACAGTGGGAGGCTTAATGACCGGCGAGCTGTTTTTTTTACTGTCCCTCGCCGGCGCGCAAGGAAAGCTAACCGACTGGATCGGGTCCGAACTCGATTCCGATTCAGACGATTTTGATCCCTACCTGTATGCGATTGCTCAGAACAGTGACGCTTATGGCAGTGGTTTTACTGATCGGTTGGAAGGCTATTTGAATCCCGATACTTATTGGTACACTGCGAATCCTCCTGCGATCCCAGGAGGAGGCAGTTATGAAACCGTGGGCTTTGTCAATTTGATCCTGGGACAACCAACGACTGTGCCTATGGCGATATTATTGACCAATAACACCACTCAGGAATTGACGCTCACGAACAAGCAATTAATCGGAGCCAGTACGAAGTCTTCGTTTGAGCTCCCGTCTGAACTTTCAGGCGGCTCGACGGCGGGAGGTTATAGTACCCCGGCGTCGAAAACGCCGTACCAGGCAATCTGGACTTATTCACCAGACAATGGTCAAACCCAGCTCAGCTTTCAATGTGACCTCACCGGTCCCAATGGCATCACCATCATCCCCACCAAAACAGGTCCCCAGGCAGACAAGTGGGAACTCAGTGAAGAACCGACACTGGAAGCAGGCATCTGGGTCGTTCGGTTCTACTATTCGGAGAGCACTTAAGGATCTGCCTGGACAATGCCTGTCATTTCAGAAATCGTATTTGATATTGATGAAATAATAAGTGGCAGAGAATTCTATTTTCCAGGGAGGGATTTACCTCTTTTTCCTGTAGGTAAACGCAGTCCCCGCTGTAAACGCCTCGAATCGAAACAGAGAAAGACATGACCAGTTCTGTTGACTTGTTCTGGTCATGGTTCCAAAGCGGATATTCTTCTTCATTCAGTTATTTTCATCCACGCATTCTACGAATTTGTGTTCTATAATTTTATATCTCTGTAAGATCACTTTTTGGTAAGATCACTTTTTGAAGAATTCGAATTTTCAACAGCATTCAAATTGAACCACTTCGAATTATTACTCAGGGTAAAGGCGGGCACTCTTCATGACGAACACAGCTATCAATGTGAATGAAAATTCACAACTCGACTGCCGAGTACTTTTGGTTGAAGATTCCCCCGAAAGTCAAATACTGGTCGCACACTTCTTAAAACAAGCAGGCGCTGAAGTCTTCATTGCAGACAATGGGCAGAACGCACTTGAGATTGCTTTGGAAGCACACGAGCAAGGTTTCCCGTTCGATATCATCCTCATGGATATACAGCTACCCGGTTTAGATGGGTGTGAAGTAACTAAAAAACTGCGTAAAGCAAGTTACAGAGGCCCCATCATTGCTCTTACAGCCAGCGAAAAAACTCACAGTCGTCAGCAATGCATTGAAGCCGGCTGCGATGATTACCTGACCAAGCCCGTCGACCCAAAGCAACTAATCAGCTTGATGGGGCTGTATCTGTCACAGTTAAAACAAAAGCAAAAGTTTAATCGCGCTGCCAAAGTTTATTTAAATCTGGATAGTTGAAACTGACTTTATATCCTCGCTCTTTTCAGCCCGACTATATCCGCTTGCCACTCCAGCCACATTTCACGCTGCAAGGCAGATCAAGCCTTGAATGCCACTCCCCTTTCTTCTCTTCTCAATGAATATGGGAGTCTGGCCAGTTCCCTCCCGCACCGCGCAGCGATCATCCACCGATAACAGCGCCCGATCATCTCTTTTGTAATTCATGTTTGACTGTTATGTGGAATGAATCTACGATGGCGGGAGTACAACCGTCAATCACCACCGTCAATCATCAGAGTGCGGTTTAATCGCGATTTGACGCACGAGTCCTACAAATCTCAACCTGTCAAGAAGCGCCGGACGTGCCGACACCAGAGAATCACCAAACGAGGTTAAGATGAACTACTTCCACCGACCGCTTGCCGTTTTGGTCTTACTGGGACTGGTTACCAGTATTAGTGCAAAGGAACCGAAACACTCACCACAGGTTTCCAATGAAAAAAAAGTTGACTATTCCCCCGCCATCATTCGCCTGAAAGCGGCGATCCGACACGAGGTGGAACAGAAGCAGTTACCCGCGTTTTCCATTTCGCTTGTTGACGGCGAAAAGATGGTCTGGGCCGAGGGCTTTGGCTTTCAGGACAAGGACCGGAAAATTCGCGCGACCGAGAAAACGGTGTACCGCGTCGGTTCGGTCTCGAAACTCTTCACCGACATTGCCGTCATGCAACTCGTCGAAAGCGGGAACCTCAATCTGGACGCGACTGTGCAGACCTATCTTCCGGAATTCAAACCGGCCAATCCCTTTGGCGGCGAGATTTCGGTCCTGCAACTCATGACGCACCGTTCGGGACTGGTTCGCGAATCGCCGGTCGGCAATTACTTTGATCCAACGGAACCTTCTCTGGCAGATACCGTCGCCAGCCTCAACGACACCGCCCTTGTCTACAAACCCGGCACGAAGACGAAATACTCGAACGCCGCGGTAGCCGTTGTGGGCGCGGTACTCGAAAAACAGCTTGACATTTCCCACGCGGCACAGGTGCGTAAGACAATCCTTGATCCTTTAAAAATGGCGCACAGCGGATTCACCGTGACTCCCGTTATCAAAAATCATCTCGCCACCGGTTGGATGAGAACCAACGACGGCCGACGCTTCGAAGCACCCCCATTTCTTTTGGGCACAGGTCCCGCCGGGAATCTATATTCGAATGTCGTCGATCTGGCGAAGTTCCTGACCTGCCTGTTCAACGAAGGCCAATTTGAGAACGGTCAGATCCTGAAGCGAGAGACTTTTCAAACCATCCTCACACCACAAAAAGACTTGGATGGTAAACCACAAGGTTTTGGGATCGGTTTTCGTATCCAGGATTTTGATGGCTTTACCAAAGTCGGCCATGGTGGCGCCGTCTACGGCTTCTCGACACAGCTGGAAGCACTGCCAGAACGAAAGCTGGGAGTCGCCGCCGTCGCTTCGCTGGATGGCACAAACGGCGTCGCGGGTCGGCTCGCTGACTACGCGTTGCGAGTGATGCTGGCGACACAGGATGGCAAGCCGCTTCCCGTGTATCGTATGACCGGCCCAGTTCCGGCAGAACGCGCGAAAGAACTGGTTGGCCTGTACCGCAACGCAGAGGATCAAAAGTTTGCCCGCATCACCGAGCTCAACGGCGATCTGTTTCTACATCGCGGCACCTTTCGCTACGACATCCGGTCTACCGCCGATGATGGCACGATTCTGACCGACGACTCCATCGGCTTTGGCACCAAAGTGGCGCTGGAAGGTAAGGATGTCCTCAAGGTGGGCTCTACGAAATTCACGCTTGTCGACGATGCACCATCGCCGCCGACTCCGCCAGACTGGAAAGGCCTGATCGGCGAGTACGGTTGGGATCACAACACACTGTATATTCTGGAAGAGGAAGGCCAGTTGTACGCGTTGATCGAATGGTTCTATTACTACCCTTTGAAGCAAATCGACCGTAACACGTTCGAATTTCCCGATTATGGCCTGTATCACGGTGAAGGCCTGAAATTCACCCGCGGTAAAGAAGATGTCGCCACTGATGTCGTTGCTGCCGAGGTGAAATTTGATCGTCGCGAAGTCGGCACCAAAGATGGCGAGACGTTTCAGATCACCCCCGTCAAACCGATCGACGATCTCCGCGCCGCAGCGCTCGCCGCGTCACCCCCGCCCGAACCGGGCAAATATCGGCAGCCGGAACTGGTCGACCTGGCAACCCTTGATCCGACGATCAAGCTCGATATTCGTTACGCCTCTGAGAATAATTTCACCGGGGCTGTCTTCTACAAACAGCCCCGCGCTTTCATGCAGCGCCCCGCTGCCGAAGCGGTGGTCCGTGCGAATGCCCGTCTCAAAGAACGTGGTCTCGGACTGTTAATCCACGATGCCTATCGTCCCTGGCACGTCACGAAAATGTTCTGGGACGCGACTCCGAGTGAGCTCAAAGATTTCGTCGCCAATCCCGCCAACGGTTCACGGCACAACCGAGGCTGTGCCGTCGACCTGACGCTGTACCATCTGAAAACCGGGAAACCGATCCAGATGGTCGCCGGCTACGACGAATTCTCACCCCGTTCGTTCCCACTCTATCCGGGAGGCACCTCCCGCCAACGCTGGTACCGCCACTTGCTGCGGCAAACGATGGAGTCAGAAGGCTTCACCGTCTACGAATTTGAATGGTGGCACTTCGATTTCAAAGACTGGAAACAATACCGCATCGGCAACCAGACATTCGAAGAAATTGATCAAGCACGCTGATTCTGGTTTGAAGTCAGAGAACTCTAATGGCGGCTATCCCCGAATTGCTCATTACGCTGGAACTCAGTTTCGATTTTCTTAGGAAACTTCTGGATTAAACGGATCTGCATCGATAAGATAGACGGTAAGTAGACACCCGAGCACTCGCCTCGATTTCATCTCATTCATTGTGCATCACAAACAATTCGGAAAATGAACGATGACGGACTCAGAACAAAATTCTCCCTCTCCCGAAGTGGCTCCCGACAGTAATCAGACAGTGACGAAGAAAAAGCGGTCCCCCGTAGAACGTGCCATTGTCTGGGGACTGATCTCTGTTTTCTTAATCGTGATTCTTCTCGAATGGAACGCTCGTTATGGCTACAGCAATACGCTCGCTGCGATGCAAGACCGGATCGGTCAGGCAGAGAAAAATAATGGCAAGGAGTTTTCACTTGTCGAAGCCAAACAGATGGTCAAAGGATTTCCCTACGGTGATGAGCGGCTGACGAGTTCAGGCAAACAATTGCAATACCGCTGGTTCAGCCTGTTTCGTACATTCGCCATCCAACTCTCAGTCGGTGTCGACAATCAAGTCCTCTCTCTGGAGACGGATGTTGAACCTCTCGGTAAAGAGAATGCGCAGGCCAATTCTCCCAAGCGCTCCTTCCAAAAACCGGTACTCCCGGAAACAGGCCTCAGCAAAGAATACGAAAACGTGGTAGTCCTGACGAGCGACCAACTCAACTCGCAGGCTTACGGTATTAAGGGAATTCTCTTTAGAGAAGTTGTACGTCAGGCACTCCTGATCGGTGGCCGTGACGGGCTTGGTCTGAAAACGCGCGATGCATCGTTGCGGGGCGAGGTCCAGCTCATCGAAAATCCGGAGACATTTCCTCTGAAGATGATGGCTAACATTGATTCAAGACGTGAGGTCAACATCGAACTAGAACGTCCGCACACAGTCAAAGCACCTTTTCACTGGTATTCCAAGCCCTTCGTTCTGCCGAAAGAATCGGCGTTCGAAACGTTGATTGAAAAGAGTGAAGAACTGTCCCGAAGCGGATTTGTCGACGCATTGAAATCAGCGGGTTACACGGGTGATGCTCCCCAGTGGCTTGAAGAGTCTACCATTCCTGACAAATCGCTGCAGCAATTGAAAGAATGGAATTTTATTTCGCAATACACTGTGATCCAGGACATGCACTCCGCCATTGCAACCGAAGGAGAATCGCCGGAACGTTTGGCAGTGCTGACGCGCGCTTATGCCAATCTGGGTAGCTTAACCGAATATCTCTGGAGCCCGGCACACAAAGTATTCAAGGCACGGGCTCTGTTGTATGCAGAACGACTGACGGCCCGCACCGAAGATTCCCCCTGGGCACTGGCACATCGCGCTTATGCGAGAGCGTTCGCCGGAATTCATCGGAGTGCGCTGGCCGATATTGAAACAATTCGAACAGCAGCTAGTGAGAACGCCGAAAATAAGCGCCCCCTGCCCGACTGGCTTGAACTGATCGACGCGTATTGTTCTTACCAGCCGGATGTACTGGACAAAGCCGTTGAAAACGAGAATACCAGGCATCTGGCAATTTATTTACGCTGTCTGCTGGCGGACCCTGTCGGTAATGAAAAACAGATGTTGGCTCAAACCGAGCAACTACTCGATCTGGAACCAGCCTGCTGCCGGGCGATGGACCGTCTTTGTGAAGTCAACTCACTGGGAATTCTGAGAAGAGTTACCGAACAACGTCTGGACCAACTCTGGCCGGTTCTGCATCAAAAACTGCTCGAAAGTAATCTTCGCAAACCACTACAGATTACCATTCAAATGTATCTCGGTTCGAAGGACGGCTTGATCACCGAACAGCAAACTCGGGTGAAGGTGATTGATTTCCTCAAAAAATCCGAATTGACGGATTTGGAACCCTCATTGAATGGTCTGGGACAATTACTTCAGGAAGTCTCTTTTAGCCACGTCTATCGGAAACTGAAAGTTCTCACAGGCAGTCTCAGTCTGAAGGCCGATGACGTTCTGCCTGAATATCGACCGCTGGTCAAAGGGCATCCGTATGAGCAATATATTGAAAGTTTTACCTCGAACCAGGTTGATGCGAAAGCCGCTTATGAGAAACTGCTCGAATCACACAATCCTCACGAACTGGATTTCACCGAATTTCCCATGATCTTACACAGTAGCTACAAACTAAACGCGGATGCCTACAGCAGACTTTACCTGGCAGCAGCTGCGAATACGGACAACATATACGAGGACCAACTTCAACGGATACGTTGTCTGAAACAGCTGGTGAGTGAAACCAGAGAGGATCAAAACAGAACATTCGCCGAAACCCTTTTGAAAGTTAGTCCGCATATGCCACAAACGGTGGCCATGAATATCGACACGAACAAGGAATATGCAGAAACACATCAAACGGAATTGTTGGAGAAGTATGGCAAGAACCCCATTGTGTTAACAGCCCTGGCAAATAAATATCTGGCAGAACATGACGAGGCCAAGGCAGAAGAAACTCTTCAACGCAGGATTGCGATTGTTCCCGATCATCGGTCTTATACAAGCCTGGCTGAACTATATTACAAACGTGGCGAAACGGAGAAGTGGAAAGAGACACTGGAAAAAGCGCTCGAACTTCCTTCGCTCGGTCTGCAAAATGCGAATATCGAGAGTAAGCTGGCCTACTACCACATGGATCGAGGAGAATGGGAACTGGCAAAGCCGCATGCGGTGAAAGCCGCCATGACCTATTCCGGCTGGGGTCTGCTCTGCGGCGCGAAATGTTATGAAGGACTGGGCGATCTGCAGCAGGCGGAAGTTTTTGTGCGTGCCTGTTCCATGCGCTACGAACCTAATGCTGCCAACTGGTACTTCTGGTGTGTGCGAACCGACTTTGGTGATATCGAATCGGCGCGTCGGCTGGCTGAACAGCGGCTCCTGGCAAATCCAACGACTAGTAACCTTCCTCAGACAATGGAACTCGGCGTCTTCCAATTGACCCAGGGATTGAAATCGGAGGCATTCGACACGTTTTCAACCGCATTCCAAAAGCACAAGGACACCTTCTGCGGCCTGCATGCGGCATTACTGGCGGATGAACTGGAATTAACCAGCCAGCGTGATGATCTGCTCGCCCAGGTTTCGGCTTTATGGTCCAACTATTTTGGTACCGCGGAACTCGCGAATTATTTCCAGCGAATGCTACTCAAACCGGAAGCCGTGGAATGGAATGCGATCTGGTTCCAGACCCTGCTCGCCCAGGTACAGGAAGGAAATCCTACGAATTTTTATTATTTCGCCGGGAAGTTTTTAGAACAGCAAGGTCAGGACAAATGGGCGACAGTTTATCTGCAGTCGGCAGCCTCGTCCTCGGCCACCAATAAATATAATTGCGTGCTGGCTGCGCAGCATCTCCGGTCCCAAAACAAAAAGGTCAATCCACGCCGAACCAGAGAACTGGAAGCCGGCTATGACGAAGCAAAGTTGCTCGCGAAAAAAGCGGGGTATCTGATCCAGGCAGGGAAACGGGAAGAGGCCATTCAAATTTTCAACAAGATTCTAAAATTAAAACCGGACTTGGTCAGCATTTTGATCAATCGCGGACAGATGCACGAAGCACTCAAAAACTACCCTGCTGCCATTGCAGATTACAAAAAAGCGATTGAGATTGACGCGGAATACTGGCTGCCTCATAACAACCTGGCCTTTTTATATGCGGCCAACGAGCAGGACAAATTTCGCGATGGTGCCCAGGCACTCGAGCACGCGCAAAAATCCTTTGATCTGCTCCCGACAAAGTACTGGGTAAATTACAATGCGCTGGCGGTGGCTCATGCAGAAACAGGGCAATTCGAAAAAGCCATCGAGCTGCAAAACCAGGCTCTGCAAATCATGCCTGAATCGGATAGAATCGAAGCAGCGCGAAGATTAAAGCTATTCAAGGCAGGCAAGCCGTATCGGCGGTCTGCTGAGAAAAAATAGCACCATACCGCTTTTGTAGTTTGTGCGTTAACCAGTTACTGAATGAGTGACGAAGAACTGGTCTAAGAACATTCTGCGCCCTGATTCAGGTTTATTTTTTTCTACCTCAAAAGACACGAAAATTCTAATTAGCTTCATACTTCTTTTTGTCTGACGCCTCAAACAGTGGATCGCGCCGTACCGCTCATTTATTTCTTCTTTCATTGATTACGGATAGAAAACTGGTCTCCTCTCACGTTCGGCGGGTGGTCCTGTTGGCAAGTCAACTGTGAATAAGAAAACACTCACGTAGTCCCCAATGCAGTAACCGCCCTGTGTGGTGGCCCGTGGTATCTAAGTGGTTTGTGTGCTGACCTGCGGAGTTGATTATGGTTCCGTTCCGCCCGTGATGATGCAAAACTGTCTGTCGCCAGGCGGGCGGACACATGGGTCCGCTCCCTACTTTTCTGTTCCCCAGCTCTTGCGTTACCTGCTGGATTTTCATCTGTGGGGTGTTGGGGGATATCGAGTAGGATTTGGTTTGCGCGGGCTTTTGTTGTCTGCGCGGATCTGTTGATGACGGTATCGAAAACAGCGGCTAGCGCCGTGCCGCTCAGTCTGTGAAGTTTTATTGTCGAATAGCGTAGAAAAAGTAACTGGTATGATTTGTCTGTTTCTGTTGTTCTTGTGTTGTTTCGATGCTCGCCATCATCGCTCGTGGCGTGGGGGTGTCAACAGGGGCATGTTTTTTTTGTTCTGCGAACCGCTCATGATACACCTCTCATGCTTCATGATCACACAGGGATATCCCATGAAAGCGCTGCGATGTCGTTTGAAGATTGATGCTCAAGTCGAACTACCAGCCCCGGCGTTCGAAAAATCGGTCTCAAACCAGTTGGTTTTATGGGGAGCAGATTCACAGGGGTATCTGTTTCCAGTGCATAAAGTGTTTTTGCTCACGCGCGCGTTGCATGTATCGCATTTTCATGAACGACTTGTTGCTGTCAAGAGCCTCTTTTTCAGTTCTTTTCCAACATCGAACACCATCAGGATCTGGAAATATTGTATATATGAACTTGGGGAGCCTATGAAATTCTGGCGAATTCCTGCCCTGCGATCTCGAGAGTGGGGATGTTCAGCGGCGGCGATTTGGTATAGAATATCAGCAAGCGTTCCTTTTGTTATTTTCACGATGGTGGCTGACTGTGCTGTTACGCCTGTTTCTATTATTCACGATCATTCCGCTCGCGGAACTGTGGCTGCTGCTGTGGTTCAGTTCGCTGACCAACTCGACTGTTACGTTTGGTCTGGTGGTGGTGACGGGAATCCTGGGTGCCTGGCTGGCCCGGAAACAGGGATCGCAAGCGTGGAGAAAAATTCAGCAGCATATGGTGCAGGGACAGCCGCCGACTGGTGTGCTCCTGGATGGCTTGATGATCCTGATCGCCGGCGCGTTTCTGATTACGCCTGGGATTATGACCGACATGGTTGGCTTTGCATTACTGATCCCTGCGGTACGCGAGATCCTGAAGCTCCGTGTGGGGGAATGGTTGAAACAGCGGGCGAAGATACAGTTTCAATCTCGGACCAGCTTTCACACCAGCGAGGGAGGATTTCAGGAGTTTCAGCAGACGACCACTTCCACGCCCGAAGAAGATATCATCGATGTGGAGTTTGTTCGTAAAGAATCTTCAGAAACAGATTGAAGCAGCTTTACAATTGCATCGGGTGTGTCGGCTCTTATAATCAGAATAGCGGCGGAAACGTGCGTCGCTAATTAACTTCCTTTAGTTATTACCCTCTGGTTCTGCAGCGCGTGATGCTGCCAGATCAACTCCGGATAGCCTTCCCGCTTGTTTTTATTCAACTCAGGAATCCGTAATGGCTGCGATCAAAATACGAAGTCTGTTCTCCGCGTTCTGCTTGTGCGCAGCGATGATTATCACGGCGTCGTTCGCGACGGCTGAAGAACCCTACTGGAATCAATTCCGCGGACCTCACGCCGATGGGACATCGAAGGCGACGGGACTGCCAGTGAAGTGGAGCGAGAAAGAGAACATCGTGTGGAAGACGCCGATTCATGGTCGGGCCTGGTCATCTCCCGTGGTCTGGAAAGATCAGGTGTGGGTGACGACGTCGACGAAAGACGGCAAAGAGCTGGGCGTTGTCTGTGTTGATTTCAATACGGGAAAGATTCTGATCGACAAAAAGATCTTTGATGTTGAGAAGCCACAGTATATTGATCCGAGCAACTCACACGCCTCAAGCACGCCGATCATTGAAGAAGGTCGAATTTATCTGCATTACGGGGCTTATGGAACCGCGTGTCTGGACACGAAAACGGGAAAGGTACTCTGGTCCCGCCGCGATTATCCGTGTAATCACTGGCGCGGCGCTGGTTCATCACCCATCATTTACAAGAATCTGTTGTATCTGCAGTTTGACGGACACGATTATCAATATGTGGTTGCGCTGGACAAAACGACGGGCAAGGAAGTCTGGAAGAAAGATCGAGTTATCGATTACAAAACCAAGAACGGTGACTTCAAGAAAGCGTTCGCAACGCCTCGAATTATCGAATACAAGGGACGCGTTCAGTTGATCAGCCCGGCTGCGAAAGCGACTTTGTCGTACAACCCGCTGACGGGGGATGAGTACTGGAAGTTTAATTACCCTCAGCATTCAGCTGCGAATCGTCCTTTATATGATGGCGAAAAACTCTATATCGGCACCGGATTTGGTAAAGCGCACTTATATGCAGTCAATCCGGGTGGCGACGGGGACGTGACGGAATCACATGTGAAATGGATCGAACAGAAGGGAATTCCCTCGAAGCCTTCGCAGCTGTTGATCGATGGTCTGCTGTTTCTGGTGGACGATAAAGGGATCGCATCCTGTCTGGAAACAGAGACCGGAAAACTGGTCTGGAAAGAACGGATGGAACGTAGTTCCTTTTCCGCTTCCCCTATTTTTGCTGATGGAAAGATCTACGCGAATGATCGAGAAGGGGTCACGCGCGTCTTTGTTCCTGGAAAGGAATACAAAGAACTGGCAGCCAACAAGCTGGATAAAGGCTGCGTCGCATCGCTGGCTGTCGCGGGGAATTCGATCATTCTGCGGACGGAAAACAATCTGTATCGGATCGAAGACAAATCACAGCAGAAGTAAGTTGCGTGAGTGTCTGAGACATTGATTAACCGTCAGCGGCAGTGACCGCAAATTCGAGTCGCACAGCGGTTTCTTTACCGACGGAGATCTTGCCGGTGAAGAAGTAAGCGCCTCCCAGCTTTTCGGTAAGGGTGACGTGGATATCGAGCGTTTCGCCTGGCTGGACCATGCGGCGGAATTTGGTGTTGTTCAATCGTGTGGCGACGGGAACTTTGCCTTCCGCTGGAGCATCGGTTTTGGCGATAAAGACGGCGGCGGCTTGCATGGCGGCTTCACAAAGAATTACGCCGGGCAGCACGGGATGATCGGGGTAATGTCCCTGGAAGAGATCCAGATCGGGAGAGACGAATTTGCGGGCGTGGATGCTGTTTTCTTCGACCGTGACGATTTCGTCGAGCCACAAAAATGGTTCCCGGTGCGGAATACAAGCTTTGATATCATCCAGATTCACGAGATCGATCCGTTTCTTTTATCGTTCGGGACTTGAGCAGATTTGAAGGAAAATCAGATACTGGCGGCAGCAGGGGTCAGATATTTATCGACATCATTGCTGACGATCACACCATAATTTACTGCACCAAGCCAACCGGACATGATGATACCAACCGAACCGGCGTGGTACAGACCTGCGATCTGTTCGGGCAGTTCCTTGCTGACTTTGAGGCCTTCAAACTTTGTGCCGAACGAAGCACCTTGCAGATGCTGTGTATAACGCTGGAAGGTGCACGGCGTAGATGCTTCGAGATGATCAACACGATTCCGAACGTTGGGCACATATTGTTCGAGACAATCGAGGGTCGTTTCGATCAGATGTTTTTTATCGGCTTCGTACTGTTCTTCGGGAAGATCGGCCCAGTCACTGAAGTTGGCGTTGGTGGATGAAACGATCAAAGAACGATTACTGCCGGGCCGCGTTTCGGGATAGTAGAACGAGAAGGTACGGCTGCTGACATTTTTACTGAGCATGGCTTCGATATCGAAACCATTATGTTCAGAGTGGAACAGTAGGTCGCCACAATATTCGAGTTCATCATCAGGCTTCAAGCCGATATACACCTGAGTGCTGCTGTTGTTGAGCCGGACTGCTTTGGTTTCTTCGACGAAGTCCGGATCGAAATGTTCTTCACCGACCAGATTTAAAATCGTGCCTTTGATGTTGGAATTCGACATGATGGCTTTACAGCCAATCCGTTTGCCGTTGACGACGACCCCTGTCACACGCCGATCAGGTGTGACTTCGATCTTCTCGACCTGAGTTCGAATGCGAACGTCAACGCCGTTATTTTCCAGTTCGGCTTTAATGAGTTTGACCAGCCGATCGGTGCCGCCACTAAATGTGTAGACACCTTTCTGCATGAAATTGGAGAAGACGATGCCATAAGTAATCGCAGGGTCTTCGAGTGTCGAACCGTTGGCGTAGGAGATGGGTTCCATCAGCAGACGCACAACATCGTCGCGGCCGGGAAAGAATTCTTCGAACAGTTCGCGGGTGGTTTTACCCTGATCGTCGAAGAAGTTCATCTTGCGGGCGGTATCAAAAAAGTTTTTGACGGTTTCCGGTGCGATCTTGAATTTTTCGATCAGCAGACGAGTGAAGTCGTCACGCGTAAATGAAGTTTCGAGCGAGAACTGTGGATTTTCGAAACGAACGCCTCGGAGGGGGACGATGGAATCAGCGATTTCCTGAGTCCAGTATTTGCGACAGCTCTTGAGCATTCCATAGGGGAAGCCATGCAGCGAGATATCGAAGATGTGTCCGTTCTGGCGTTTGAACCAGGTGGCCATACCCCCGAGTTGGTAATGATGTTCAAGGAGCAGAACGGAATATCCTTGACGAGCCAAGATGTTGGCAGAAGTCATTCCGGCTAAACCACTGCCGATAACAATGACATCATATTCGTCTTTTGCGTCTTTCAGAAAATCTTTTGCCATGATAATTCAGCGTCGTATACAGTTCAGCAGAGTAGAAAAAGGGACCGTGAGAATTCACAAATCCTGTATTAATGACATTACATTGCTTCTCCTGTTTATCGAATTTTCGAGGCTTTGTCTACTAAACCGGAGTAATTCAGGTTTCTATGACAAAAGTGTGACAATTCAACACGCAGCAATGGAATAAAATGAACGTTTTCCCAAACGATGATGCAAGAGTACAGCATCTCATGCCAGCTACTTCGAGCGGCTATTTGGGGTTCAGCAGATGCAAATTCGCGATGCTGATCCCGGAAAGCATTGAGCCGATAATTCCAAGAAACCCCTGATCAGTACCACAGAGGAATAAATTGTTGAACGGAGTCGTTCCATCCAGAATTTTTTGCGGTGCGCCATAAACACAGCCGTTGATGTGGCCTGTGAACTTTTTGATGGTTCGCGGCGTAAAGGTATCGACGTCGATGACATGCGGCCGGAAATCGGGGATGAATCGCATCGAGGATTCCAGGATCTGTTCGTACCAGTATTTCTTTTCGGCGATGTATTTTTCTTCGGACAGATTCATCCAGTATTGTGGGTTTGCCAGTGCGGTAATGCGAATCGAAGCATCTTCCAGCGGTTGCTCGTACTCAAAATTATTAGGCGAGCAGATAATGCCGCTGCGGATATCACACGGTTCTTTCGACTGTTCGTAGGAAAAGTCTTCGGAATCGTTATAGAACACAATGGTTTCGTCGTGTCCGAATTCTTTTGGTTGCTGATCGAGGACAGAAATGGTCTCGACGAATGAAATTTCGCCGGGAGTGAAACGATCATCGTGAGGCACCTCTGTGCCGCACATCTGCAGTGTTTCCGCGGAACCGGCCGAGGAAAGTACGTTTTTGGCTTCGAGAATCTGACCATCATCAAGCATCACGCCTGATACATGATTGCCGTCAGTGATCAACTCTTTAACGCCGGCACGAAGTTTGAGCTCTCCCCCCAGCGATTTGAACTTGCGGACCAGGTTCTTGAGGATCAGACGCACACCTTTATAAGGGCGGGCAAAGCCTTCCTGATAGATGCTGCGAAACATGATTACGAACTGATTAAAATCCATGTCATGCTCAGTAGGACTGCCGTAAAACATCAGCGGACAGAGCAGCATATTGATCAGCAAAGGATCAGAAATATGAGCCGCCATCCGTTCGCGGGCCGAGATCCAGGTCTGCCCCAGATCACCGATATTATGAGTGTCGATTTCGGAAACTAACCGCCGAAAGCCATCCATCTGTTGAGGAAACTGCTCTGCGATTTGCGCTTCGAAATAATCAAACTGATTATTGAAACGGAGTGTATGTCCCGGAAAGACGACTGAGGAACCGCATTGCGGACTCAAATCAAAGTCTTCCCATTGAAAGCGGAGCTGCCTGAGAATTTTATTCAGCGGCCCCCGTTTCCCACCGGGGGGTGAATAGTTCGTAATGGCGTGCAGGCCGACATCATGGTTTCGACCGCGCAGGCGATAGAAGGAATTCAAGCCACCGATGGTTGTGTGCTTTTCAAGAATGCACACACTCTTCCCGAAATAAGCCAAGCGGATTCCCGCAGCCAGACCGGACAGACCGGCACCAATGATGATTGAATCGTAGCTCATGGCGGAGGGAATTTACGGGAATCAGACGGTGCTTTCCGCATCCTTCAGGAGTGGGGTAAGGTAAGTGACAGTGCTATCCATGGTTCCCAGTTCACCATAGTCTTCTTCTGGAATTTGCACGCGATAGAGTTTTCTTAACTCCATGACGATATCCAGAAAATCCATGCTGTCTAATTCCATCTGTTCCCGGAAAGGAACACTATCGTCAAGCTCTGAAAGATCCTCATCGGGAGCAATACGCGCTAAAATATCCAAGATAACTAATCTGATTTGTTCCGGCGCCATGCAGAAACTCCAAACTTTCTAAAAATCCTATAACGTCGATTTCGATCAGTGAATCTCACGGATTTCACTGCGAATTTTAGTGAGGGGAAGCCTCTTATACCAAAGAAACAAAACCCCCGCCAGAAGCCGGGAGATAAAAACCCGCCCCTTATATGGAATACTATAGCGCGTTCGAAACGATTTAAACCAACTGAACCCTTGAGAAATCAGAGTTTTTCAGAAAATCCACACAGAAGCGTCATATCTCATGAGGGAAATCATGCTGAGACGGGAAAACCAGCTTAATGCTTCGTTCTCAAACGAATCCGTTAAGCTATCTGTTCAGGCAGAATACTTTTTGATGATCAGCACGGAATTAATTCCCAGCATTCCGAAAGAGTTGTTGAGAATGCATTCGACTCGCTCCATCTGCCGTGGCTGATTATGGACGAGCTGCGGTAAATTGCATTCTGGGTCGAGCTCATCCAGATTTAAAGTCGCATGTGCGATGCCATCTTCAAACGCGGGAAGATTCCCCAGCATTTCGAGTGCACCGGCGGCTCCCATCGCATGCCCGATAAAGCTTTTGGTATTGTTAATCGCCAGATTCGGGCAATCTCCAAAGACGCTCGCCAATGCTTTGGCTTCTTCGATATCGCCTTGCGTGGTCGCCGTGGCATGGCTGCTGACGATATCAATGTCTTCAGGTTTTAAGCCAGCGCGTTTAAGAGCAAGATGAATGCATTCTGCCTGTCGACCTGAATTCGGAAGCACAAAATCGCTGGCGTCGGAATTCATGGCATAACCGACGATTTCCCCATAAATCGTAGCACCACGTGCTAATGCATCGGGCAGACGTTCCAGCGTACAAACCGCGCCCCCTTCAGCGACAACGATCCCATTTCGATTGACATCAAAGGGCCTGCAGGCTTTGGTCGGATCGGAGTTCGTAGCCAGTGCGCCCTGACTCTGGAAACTGGCAAAAATGCCGAATGTATGGATGCTCTCGGAAACGCCGCCGCATAATGCGATATCGACTTCATTCAATCGCAGCATCTGCACGCCTTGGATAAAACCAGCGTTTCCTGCTGCACACGCTGCTCCCAATGTCAGATGTGGACCGGTGATTCCCATATTCAGCGTGACTTCACCGGCCGCGTTATTCGCAACGGTTCTGGGATTATGATGATGCGACCAGACCTTGGTGTCATAGTCGAACTGGGAAATCTCGTAGACTTCGTTCTCAGTTTCGACATTGCCGTGTTCGGTGATTCCGAGATAAACGCCCACACGATCGCGTGAGACATTCTCCCAATCCAGCTTGGATTGGTTGACGGCTTCATTCGCACAATAAACGGCGATGGAACCGGCGCGGGTTCCCCGACGGACTTCTTTTCGTTTCTGATAGCGTAATTCATCGAAATCGCAGACACCGGCGAGGACATCGCCCATATAGCGAATGTTGTAATCAACGACGCCAGAGCGACCTTCCAGCAGGCTTTGCCGAAATTCTTCCAGATTGTTTCCATTCGGAGCCGTCAAGCCAATTCCTGTAATGACAACTCGGCTTCGAGGATCCACTGATTCCTGCATGGATTTATACCACTCTGATCGATTTAATAATGCGGTGAATATTCATAGGCCACTCAGCCGGTTCAGCCGAGCAGGGGGAATGATCAATAATATCCCAAGGAGATTACCCGTTCTACAATAAACTCGCAAGTGGCGCGGCAAATGAGATTTGCGATTCAAGGTAGAATAGACGACACTGCCGAAAAACCTTCTGTATAGGTAACCTGAGCTTCTTTGAAACGTGGAAATGGATCTCCCATTTACTCAGAAACCGGATAAGATAAAAGATGATAATTTGAACAATGAAATTGCAGTGGGAGCACTCATCATTTTCGAGTAAAAACATCTGTTCAAGAAAAAAACACGATTCTGAATACCGGATCATAAATTCTATATATTTCGGGACTTACATCGAGTCCTGATCATTGAAACCATCTGTTTAAGAAAAAAACTCTGTTTATCTCCGTCCAATTTCTGCATCTGCGTACGATTAGTAATATGGATCATCCACTGGAATCACAACAAGACACAGCAGCAGGAACGGGCCCGGTCCCCAATGAGCAGTTTGTCTCATTGCTGGCCCGGCACCACAGTCTGATTCGGGGCTTCATCGGAACGCTGCTCCCACACCAGACCGACGCCGAAGACGTCTTTCAGCAAACGTGCCTGGTTTTGTGGAGAAAATGGAATACCTTTGACTCAGAACAAAGTTTTTCAGCCTGGGCCTGTGGGATCGCCTTTTACGAGGTCAAAAACTTCCAGCGGGTTCAAAGCCGTGATCGGCTTTATTTTTCTGACGAAGTGCTGTCATTGATCGCAGAACACCAGACAAACTCGCTTCCCGAGTCAGATCAACAAAAACAGGCCCTCGAAGACTGCATCCAGAAACTCGAAGGTGAGAATAAACAACTCATCCTGGATTGTTATCACGGTCAAAGCACGATCAAAGAAGTCGCCGCACAACTGGGCCGCTCCAGCGATGCGATTTATAAGAAACTCTCCCGCCTGCGACTTCGGTTAATGGACTGCGTTCATCAGTCGCTCCACTCAGCGGAGGCAGGCTCATGAAGAATATGACTCCTCACAATAATCAACTCATTCAATTGATAGACGCGTTCCTGCAGGGAGACATCAGCCCAGAGGACCATGCCGAGCTGGAACGGCATCTGAAAGAAGATCCGCAGCAGCGTCAGCTTTACGTGGATTACATGCGTGTGCATTCGGGTCTCTCAACCTGGGCGACGGAAACGAATCAGTCCGAGAACTGGATTCCGCATCCCTCTCAGGTTGAACAACGTACAAAATTAGGAACTTCCCGTTTTCTGCTCTTGCTGGTCTCCTCACTCGTAGCAGCAACACTGTTGCTCTCTCTGGCGTACTATGCCGGCTGGAATACAGGTTCAGGCCATGAGCCTTTAATCGTGGATGCTCCTGAACGCGCACCGGAGAATGAAACGAATTCGCCGAAAACCGATCACATCGCGCTGCTGACGCAAGCAGTTGGTGTCGAGTGGGACTCGCCCCGCAATCTGCAAACGGGCGCCGGTTTATCCGCAGGCTGGTTGAAGCTGAAACGCGGGACGATTCAAGTGGAATTGATCAGCGGTGCTTCGGTCCTCATAGAAGGACCTGCTGCATTTGAGTTAATTTCTCCACTCAAAGCGTTTTGTCAGTACGGCAAAGTCCGCGCTTCGGTTCCCGAACAGGCACAGGGATTCACGATTGAAACAAAGCGTTTGAATGTGGTCGATCTGGGTACGGAATTTACGCTGTCTCTGGATGCGACCGGCAGGGGACAGGTGCAGGTCATTGATGGCGAAGTAGAATTGCATTCGCCCGATGAGCGGGCATCCCGTCTCAGTATTCAAAGTTTAACAACCGGGGAAGGCGTGCAGTTTGATCAACGGGGTTCGATCAATCGTCTCACCGAAGCCATCATGCCGTTAATCAATCCGGAAGAACTCTCTCATCTGGCAGAACAACAGCAGGCACAGCAATTCATCCGCTGGCAGAAACAGAATGCCCGGCTCAAAGCCGATCCGTCCTTGATCGCCTATTACGATTTTGAAGAATCTTCTAACTGGTTACGCACACTCAAAAATAAAAGTCAGCACAAAGCAACTTCCGCCGACGGGGCGATTGTGGGCTGCCAATGGACGTCAGGCCGCTGGCCACAAAAACAAGCGTTGGAATTCAAACGAACCAGCGATCGCGTGCGTCTGCATGTTCCCGGCGAATATGATTCTTTGACCTTGATGGCCTGGGTCCGAATTGAAGGCTTCGACCGTTGGCTCAGTTCGTTAATGCTCACCGATGGTTACAACGCCGGGAACCCACACTGGCAACTCAGTGATAAAGGCGAAATCATTCTGGGAGTCAAAACCGGCCCCGGCAAGAATTTTTTCTCCCCCGTCGTTTTGCAACCCACCGATTTAGGCCGCTGGATTCATCTGGCGACCGTTTATGATCATCAGAAAAAAGAAGTCGTGCACTATCTGGATGGCGTTCCCGTCAGCCAGCATAAAATTGAAAACCCGATTCCCCTGGTAATCGGCCCGGCAGAAATCGGCAACTGGCGGCCGCAGGAACACACGGGCGAACATTCCATTCGAAGTTTAAATGGCCGTCTGGATGAATTTGCGTTATTCGGGCGGGCCTTATCGGCAGAAGAAGTTTTGAAGTTGTATCAGTCCGGAAAACCCAATTCCTGATTGATTTCTCAACGTATTTGTTGTGACATATAGATAAAACACGATCACTCCCTGAAATCTCACCTGACTTTACATTCAAGACGACGAGGCTTTGATGCGGAATTCGACAAGCGCGCTCATATTGTTGTTCGGAATTGTGTTACCGGTTTCTCTCTCTGCAGCAGAAAAGAAAACGGCACTGCCCGCTGACCATGCCCAACGCATGCAGCAGGGATTGGAGCTTTTCAAAAAAGAAGTTCGTCCGCTGCTAGTTGAAAAATGTCTGAACTGCCATGGCGGCAAATCAGTCAAAGGGGACTTCGATCTTTCCAACCGCAAACAACTACTCGATAGCGGCATGATTGAAAAAACCGGTAAAGAGAGCTACCTGATGGCGCTGGTCGAACACCGCGAAGAACCCTTTATGCCACTCAAGGAAAAGAAACTCTCAGAGAAAGAAATCACCAGTCTGTCAAAGTGGATTGATCTGGGAGCCCCTTATGACAAGCCGTTAGCTACATCGAGCAAGTCAGGCTCCGAAAAAATGGTCATTACAGACGATGATCGAAAGTTCTGGTCGTTTCAACCTTTGAGTTCGCCTGCTATCCCCAAGGTCAAAAACAAAACCTGGGGGCAAAACCAAATCGATCCCTTTGTTCTGGAGAAGCTCGAAGAAAAAGGACTGCCCCCCAACGAGCAAGTCAGCAAGCGGACGTATATTCGCCGTGCGTATTTTGATTTAATCGGTCTCCCCCCTACTCCGGCTGAAGTTCAGGAATTTCTTGCCGACCAATCACCTGACGCTTATGAGCATCTGATTGATCGGTTATTATCCAGTCCGCATTACGGCGAACGCTGGGCCCGGCATTGGCTGGACATCGCCCGCTTCGCAGAGAGTCATGGATTTGAGCACGACTACGATCGCAACTTTGCGTATCACTATCGAGACTTTGTGATCAAAGCGCTGAATCAGGATATGCCTTATGATCAGTTTGTCAAATGGCAGTTGGCCGGCGATGAGATAGCACCTGAGAACCCACTGGCATTAATGGCGACCGGGTTTCTGGGAGCAGGCGTATTCCCCACACAGATTACCGCCAACGAAGTCGAACGCACCCGCTATGATGCGCTGGACGACATGCTGAATACCACAGGCCTGGGTATGTTGGGCTTGAGTGTGGGATGTGCACGGTGCCACGATCATAAGTTCGATCCGATTGCCAGCAACGATTACTATCGCATGCTGTCCACATTCACGACCACTGTCCGCACGGAAATTGAAATCGATCTGGACCCCGATAAATACAAACGAGAGAAAGCCAAATTTGATCTGGCCCACGCGCCACTGGTTAAAGTACTACAGGAATACGAAACCACCCAAATCAAAACACAATTTGAAAACTGGCTGAAACAGAGAAAGATTGATACGACACAACTCGATGAATGGATTATCCCCGACGTCGTCAGCCACAGTTCAAAAGGGAAAGCGCGTTTCGAGAAGCTGGAAGATGGTTCGGTGCTGGTCAGCGGACCGAATATCAACCAGGATCAATACACGTTTAAACTAAGAACCAATGTGAAACCGATTCGTTCGATTCGACTCGAAACATTAAGCCATCGTTCTTTCCCTCATCAGGGCCCCGGGCGAGCTGTAAACGGCAACTTCTCTTTGACCGCATTCAAAGTCAAAGCGAAATCGCTCACCGACAAAAAAGGAAATGCGAAAGAGGTGAAGCTGACGAATGCCCGTGCGACTCATGAGCAGAACAAGACCACGCTCTCAGCGAAGAGTGCCATTGACGGGCAATATGGATCGGGCTGGGCCGTCGATCTTGGAGGTATTGGGAAAGATCAGGCGATCGTATTCGATCTGGAAACGCCTCTGGAAGTGGAAGGCGAAACGGAACTCACGATCACAATGTCGTTCACAAACAATGTGAATCACAGCATCGGGCATCCCCGTTTTTCTGTCAGTAATTCCAGTACTCCTGCTGTCAAAACAGGAGCCGGCAGCCCCGAACAACTTTCAAAAGCGCTGCAACTGGTGGAACAGGGACACCCAGATCAACTGACCGCCGCGCAGAAACAGACTCTCGAACGCCGCTTTCGTGAGCAAGATTCCCAATGGGTTGCACTGTCAACAAAAGTTAATCAGCATCTCAAAACGGAGCCTCAGCCGGCTTTGACGAAAGTCATGATCTGCAGCGAAGGCCCCGAGATTAAGCCAGTTCGCCATCACTCGCAAGGCAAAGATTTCTTTGACGAAACGTATTTTCTCACACGCGGAGACACGGAGCAAAAAGGAGATATTGTCAAACAAGGTTTTCTACAGGTGCTGATGCGGTCTCCCCAACAGGAAAAAGTGTGGATCGAAGCCCCTCCAAAATCTGCGACGACCTCGTATCGCCGAACGTCACTGGCAAACTGGATGACTGATACCAAACAGGGCGCGGGTGCTTTATTGGCCCGCGTCATAGCAAACCGCATCTGGCAGCATCATATTGGTAGCGGAATTGTAACGACCCCCAACGACTTTGGTCTTCAAGGCGAGCGGCCCACGCACCCCGAACTGCTGGACTATTTAGCCAATCAACTCATCCAGCATGGCTGGCATCTGAAACCATTACATAAACAAATCATGCTGAGTGCGACGTATCGGCAGTCCACCGACTTCGATCAGGAGAAATCGAAACAGGATCCGGAAAACAAACTTTACTGGCGTCGTTCACCTCAGAGACTGGAAGGCGAAGCCATTCGCGATTCGATTCTCTACATCGGCAATCGACTTGATACAACGATGTACGGCCCCGGTACACTGCAACAAGACAGCCAGCGTCGCAGCATCTATTTCAAAATCAAACGCAGCCAGTTAATCCCGATGATGCAGCTATTTGATGCTCCCGAAGCACTCGTCAGCATCGGACAACGTTCCAGCACCACGATTGCACCACAGGCACTGCTGTTCATGAATGCCAAATTCATTCGAGAAAGTGCCAAATCGTTTGCTAAACGGATTCAAGAGATGCATCCGAATTCACATGAGAAATCGATCGAAAAGGCGTATCATATCGCATTGGGACGTGCCCCCTCTGCCAGTGAAGCCACGATTTCACTGGCCTTCATTCAACAACATCAAACGTCATACGAATCGGAAAAAAAGCCCGAACCCGCACTGCTGGCGCTGACCGATTTCACACACGCGTTATTGAGCACCAACGAATTTGTTTACCCGAACTGATACCGATTTGAAATTCAATATAATAATAAAATAGATCGCCCAACATTTTTCATTGGGGAAACATGATGACACAACCCTATTCAGAACTTCCAGCAATCTCCTTAAACCAACTCATGGCACGGCGGCAGTTACTCAAACGGGCCGGCGGTGGACTCGGTACGCTGGGTCTGCTCAGCTTATTGCAGCAGGAAGGCGTACTAAAGACTGCAGATGCCGCTCCGTCAATTAAAGCAACGAATCCCCTGGCGCCGAAACCGACTCACATGCCTGGGAAAGCAAAGTCCGTGATCTGGCTGTTTATAAACGGCGGGCCAAGCCACGTCGACACCTGGGACTATAAACCCGAACTCGAAAAACGGGACGGCGTTGCTCTGGAAGGCTTCGATAACAAAACCGGTTTCTTCCAGAATGCAGTCGGACCGTTAATGAAAAGCCCGTTTAAATTCAAACAACATGGCGAATCGGGAAAATGGGTTTCTGAGATCTTTCCCCATCTGTCTCAACATGTTGACAAGATGGCGTTCATTCATTCCGGACATACCGAATCGAACAACCACAGCCCCGCGTTATTTATGATGAATTGCGGCATCCCCAAAATGGGATACCCCTGTGTTGGTTCATGGGTGACCTATGGATTAGGCTCCGAAAGCGACAGTCTGCCGGCATTCGTTGTGATGTCAGACCCGCTCGGCCGAGGTCTCCCCAAAGGACACAGCTTAAACTGGGGCGCTGGTTTTCTGCCCAGCGTTTTCCAGGGAACCTACCTGAGACCAACGGGCGAACCAATTGACAATCTGCAACCCCCGTCCGTCCTGACTGAAAAAGGGCGGCAGCGTTCACAGCTCGACCTGTTGAAGTCTTTGAATCGCCAGCACCTTCAGCAAAATGAAGGCGATCAGGAACTGGCAGCGCGGATTGAGAGTTTTGAACTCGCTTATCGCATGCAGAGTGCTGCACCGGAAGCGCTGGATATTTCTCGGGAACCCAAACATCTGCAGGAACAATACGGCATTGGCACTAAAAAGTGTGAGCACTTCGCAAAACAGTGTCTGATCGCCCGACGGATGGTCGAACGCGGCACTCGCTTCGTGCAAATCTATTCGGGTGGAATGGAAAACCAGCGGAGTTGGGACGGTCACTCGGATATTAAAGGCAATCATAGCGGTTTCGCCGCGGAAACCGATCAACCCATCGCCGCGTTACTGGCTGACCTGGAATCGCGCGGGTTACTTGATGAGACGCTGGTGATCTGGGGAGGCGAGTTCGGTCGCTTGCCCATCGCACAAAAAGGGGCAACTCCGGGGCGTGACCACAACCCGCATGCCTTTACCACCTGGCTGGCGGGAGGTGGTGTGAAAGCGGGCACCACGTATGGTGCCACTGATGAGATCGGTTTCAAAGCCACCGAGGATAAGGTGCATGTAAATGATCTTCATGCAACCATTCTGCGACTGTTGGGCATGGATCACGAAAAATTGACCTACCTTTACAGCGGACGACGCTTCCGGTTAACCGATGTCGGCGGACATGTGATCGATAAAATCATCGCTTAGGAATCCGTTTCCGACTGTTTAAACTTGCGACGATACGCAGAAGGCGAAACGCCCATCAGGTTCACAAATTGTTTGGTAAAATAGCTCTGGTCATAAAAACCAGATTCAAGAGCGATTTCGGAAATCCGTTTTTCTGTCCGCGTTAATGACTGGCAGGCGGCGTTGATTCGGACGCGTAAAATATATTTTTGAGGCGTGATCTGATACAGCTTTTTGAATTTGCGATCAAACTGACTGACAGATAAATAAATCAGATCGGCCAGATCGGAAATCTGAATCCGTTCATGATAATGTTCGAGCACGTAAGCAATGACTTTGTCTAATACCTGATACGACTGAAACTCAGCGCCCGCGACTTTGATATCACGCAAGACACCTGCGACGCCAATGACTTTACCACCATCACCGAATAATGGAATCTTGCTGCACAGATACCATTTTAAATTTCCGCCCCGGTCAGGAATGAGCCAGACCTGATTGGCGAGTGGAGCCGCTGACTCCATGACCCGTTGATCTTCAGCGACATATTGTTCTGCTAAATCTTTCGGATGAATATCAAAGTCGGTCTTGCCGATGATATCTTCCTCATGGGGGATGGAGCGAATATCCATCCAGGTGCGACTGATTTTGATAAACCGCCCTTCAGAGTCTTTCGCAAAAAAGTACGCGTCTGGAATATAATTGAACAACTCTTCCAGATGGAGTTTGTGATCCAACCGTTTGATGAAATCGTTCCGAAATTGCTGAGAATCTGTCATGCGTAAATAATACAAATTTATGCGTGTTTTCTACAAGACGACGTTGATCTGACTGACTACTATATGCGAAAATAAACGAATAAGGGGTTTCTTGCGCGTCATTAAAAATAGACACATGCGAAATCTCAATACTGAGCCGGCTTTAAAGCGGTCTGTTCTGTTTTTAATTCATCATATTGGGGCGTATTATGCTGAAGTTTACTGGTCAAGGCACAGCACATACCTGCAGTGGCGTCACACGCCGAGACTTTCTCCAAGTCGGAACGCTGGGCGCGATGGGTCTGTCTCTACCTCAGTACCTGGAAGCCAAAGAACAGGGACTCGTTGATAAAAAGAACGACAACCGATCGGCAATCATGATCTTCAATCTGGGTGCCCCCAGCCAGTTGGATACCTTCGATATGAAACCGGATGCCCCGGCGGAAATCCGCGGCCCTTTTAAACCAATCGACACGGCTTCACCCGATATCAATATTTCTGAGATCCTGCCTCTGCATGCGAAAGTCGCTGATAAATTTTCGCTGGTTCGTTCCTGTTATCATAATGCCGCCGCCGTCCATGATGCCGGCTGGCAGATGATGCAGACAGGTCGCCTCTTTACCGGCGGGGTCAATACGCCCCACATCGGTTCGGTCGTTGATTATCTCCGCGGCCGCAAAACCGATCTGCCTGCAAACGTGGTCCTACCTGAAACAATGGGCCGGGGTGGAGGAAATCTCCCCAACGGTCAGGCTGGCGGATTCCTGGGAAAAGCCCACGATCCGTTTGCATTGATGGCAGACCCGTCCAAACCGAATTTCAAAGTCCCCGACATGCTGCCTCCGAAAGAGATCGGGACCGCCCGTCTGGAACGGCGCAAGAAGATCCGCGACGTCGTGGATAATACGATTGACTATTTTGAATCAACCGAAGACGCCAAGCTGTTGAACGGAAATTTCCATTCTGCCTACCGTCTGATGACCAGTAAAGAAGCACGCGAAGCTTTTGACCTGGCAAAAGAACCAACCAAAGTCCGGGAACGGTACGGCATGAATCGTTTCGGTCAGTGCTGCCTGCTGGCACGTCGCCTGGTGGAAGCGGGAGTGCGTTTTGTGACGATCAATACGTTCCTGACGGTCTTCAATGAAGTCACCTGGGACATACATGGTTCCAAGCCGTTTACTTCCATTGAAGGCATGAAAAATATTGTGGCCCCAATGTATGACCAGGCCTATAGTGCGCTGATCGAAGATCTCTATGATCGGGGCATGCTGGACGAAACACTGGTCTGTAATGTTGCCGAATTCGGTCGAACCCCGAAAGTGAATCCAGCTGGCGGCCGGGACCACTGGCCTCAATGTTTCACCTGTTATTTTGCCGGTGGTGGCGTGCAAGGCGGACGTGTCGTCGGCAGCAGTGACCCGATCGGTGGTGTTCCCGCGGATCGCCCTGTTTCTCCCGGTGATCTGGCTGCAACCGTCTATCACAGCCTCGGCTTTGATCTACATACAGTACTGCCCGGTCCTTCAGGCCGGCCTTTCCCACTGGTTGATGTGGGCAACCATGAAATTCGCGAGCTGTTTTAGCAATACATAATCAACCAAGTTGAACCGTTGATCTTGATATAAATCACGATTTCACCAACACGATTTCACCAAATCGTGCAGGGAGTTTGCCCCCATACTCCTGAGATCACTCCTGATACGTCATCACACAAAGCAAACTATCCATACGATAAAGAGAAGTGCTCTATGTTTCCTGCCAGACGAGTCACACGCTGCATTCTGTTATCAATTTTGACCGGACTACTTGCTCCTGGTATACTCTCCGATTCTCTTCGTGCTGCGGATGCCGTTGATAAAATCGTCCTGCTTCCTGAATCGATTCAACTCTCCGGCAAAGAAGCACGGCATGGCGTTTCCGTTCAGAAAATCAACCATGACAACGAAATTGCAGGACCGGTCACAGCTGAATCTCAACTCTCATCCAGCAATCCCTCGGTCGTCAAGATTGAAGGTCAGACAGTCGTTCCCGTTGGCAATGGTACGGCAGTAATCACTGCGACGCTGGGAAAAATGAAGACCAGCAGCAAGATATCCGTCACAGGGATCGACAAACCACATCAGTGGAATTTCCGGAATGATGTGCAACCCGTGTTAACGAAAGCGGGTTGTAACTCGGGCCCCTGCCATGGTGCATTAGCCGGTAAAGGGGGCTTTCGTTTGTCATTGAAAGCCTATGATGTTAAGGGAGATTTTCACACGATTGTGAAACAATCACGCGGCCGTCGCATTGAATTATCTGACCCGGCACGCAGCCTGTTTCTGATCAAACCAACGGGTGCCGTGCCTCATAAAGGAGGCGTGCGTTTTGAAACGGACTCACCCGAATATCGTATTTTGTCAGAGTGGATTGCACAAGTCGCCCCCGCTCCTGCTGAAACCGATCCAGTCATTGAACGTCTGGAAGTCTTGCCGGCCCGATCCATCCTCGCGAAAGGTCAAACGCAGAATTTGCTCGTTCAGGCTCATTATTCCGACCAATCGGTTCGTGATGTGACACAGTGGACTGCATTTTCTTCTGTCAATGAAAGTGTGGCAACGGTCGACGCCCGAGGAACGGTCAAAGTCACCGGTTTTGGTGAAGGTGCTATTGTCTGTAATTTCTCGAGTAAAATTGCCATCTCCAAAATCACTTCGCCTTACGAACAGAAAATTGCCCCCGCCCTTTATGCGCAATCACCGAAACACAACTTCATCGATGAGCTGGTGGTGAAACAATTAAAACGGTTGAATCTCCCCCCTTCTCCTCAATCGAACGATGCCGACTTTATCCGCAGGGTATTCATCGACACGATTGGTACCCTCCCGAAACCAGAGGAAGTCGAAGCCTTTATTGCTGACAAAAGTCCTGACAAACGAAATCAGTTGATTGACCAACTACTGAATCGGCCGGAATTCGTGGACTACTGGACCTACAAATGGTCGGACCTGTTGCTGGTCAATGGAGCCCTCATTCGCCCACAGGCTGTGAAGGCGTATCATGAATGGATTCACTCGCATGTGCAGCAGAATACTCCCTGGGATGAAATTGTGCGTGAATTGATTACCGCGCAAGGTAGCAGTATCGAAAACGGTGCCACCAACTTTTACGCGATCCATCAGGATCCGGAATCGATGACGGAAAACGTCAGTCAGGCATTTTTGGGTCTGGCGATCGGGTGTGCGAAATGCCACAACCACCCATTAGAGAAATGGACGAACAATCAATATTACGCGATGGCAAATTTCTTTTCCCGCGTTCGCGCCAAAGGCTGGGGCGGCAGTAAGAGTTCAGGAGATGGCATCCGGACCCTGTTCGTGGCGACAGAAGGAGATCTGGTACAACCTTTGACGGGTAAACCGCAACCGCCGACTCCCCTGGATGGAGAAGCCATCGACATCAATGCCCCGGAAGACCGCCGCGTTTATCTGGCAAACTGGTTGACATCGAAAGAGAATCAATTATTCAGCCGTTCGATTACCAATCGCGTCTGGGCCAACTTCTTTGGCGTGGGCCTGGTGGAATCGGTAGATGACATGCGGGAATCGAATCCGGCCAGCAATGAAGAATTACTCGCTGCGTCTTCTGACTATCTGGTCCAGCAGCAGTTTGATTTGAAAGCACTGATGAAAGTCATCCTGCAGTCAGCCGCGTATCAACGCAGCAGTCAGCCGTTACCGGAGAATAAGGATGAGAAGCGATTTTACTCGCGGTATTATCCCCGCCGTATGATGGCCGAGGTTCTGCTCGATTCGATTTCGCAAGTCACCGATGTTCCCGATGAGTTCAACATGTTTTTTGAGCCAGATCCCAAAAAGACTGACTTTTACCCCAAAGGAACCAAAGCCATTCAGCTTTATGATTCCTCGGTCATCTCCTATTTCCTGAAAACCTTCGGTCGGAACGAGCGGATGATTACCTGTGAATGCGAACGGACAGAAGAGCCGACGATGGTGCAGGTCCTGCATCTTTCCAATGGTGATACAATCAACGATAAACTCAAAGCCAAGGAGAGCCGCGTCACCAAATTACTGGACGCAAAAAAAACAGACAAGGAACTGATTGCCACTATTTACATGCTCTGTCTGTCCCGAAAACCGACCGAAAAAGAGGAAACGCAACTGGCGAAACTGCTGTCGGAAACGCCTCAGGCAGAAAAACGCCAGGCCGTCGAAGACTTGTTCTGGGGCATTCTGAGCAGCCGCGAGTTTCTGTTTAATCACTAAAACTCTCGAACAGACTTATCAATATCATAAAACACACCTTTATATACAGCTGACTTGAGGTCATCGATGTTACAACTCCTGTCAAAAACCAGCTTGCTTCTCACGTTCATTTTAATAATCGGCCGGTCGGACTCTCTCCCGGCCGCCGAAACGCAGATTGAATATTCAAAGCAGATTGCCCCTCTGTTCCGAAAATATTGTGAAGGCTGCCATAGTGTCGATGATGCCGAGGGAAAATTCGCCATCGATTCCTACGCAAGTCTGCTGAAAGGGGGAAAACATGGACCTGCGGTTCTACCCGGTGACAGTAAGAGCAGCCGTCTGATTCGTATGATCACAGGCGAAGCCAAACCGGTGATGCCTCCGGAAGATAGTGGCGAGAAACTCACTCCCCAGGAAATCACGCTACTGGTCGAATGGGTCAAGCAGGGCGCGAAAGGTCCTTCCGGAAAAACACCTGCCCGCAGGGAACTGATGGTGCCGGAAATCGCATCATCCAAGACAGTTCCCAAACCGATTGCTTCGCTGGACTGGTCGCCGACAAACGATCTGATTGCGATTGCCCGTTATTCAGAAGTTAATCTGTTATCGGGAGCCTCGAACAAAATCATCCGCACTATCAAAGGTCTCCCCGGCAAAGTGAATTCCGTTCGCTTCAGTCCGGATGGAACGTGGCTGATTACATCATCCGGCACCACAGGTTTATTCGGTCAGGCTGCCATCTGGGATGTAGCCACGGGGAAGAAGCTCCAGGAATTTATCGGCCATAAAGATGTCTTGTACGCCGCTCAGATCAGTCCGAACAAGAAATGGCTGGCGACGGGCAGTTACGATCAGAATATCATTCTGTGGGATGTCGCGACTGGTAAACAGATCCGTTCGTTGACCGGCCATAATGGTGCCATCTTTGATCTGGCATTCAGCCCGGACAGTACGACACTAGCCAGTGCATCCGCCGACTCGACTGTTAAAGTCTGGCAGGTCACGACCGGAAATCGTCTCGATACTCTGAGCCAGCCGCTCAAGGAACAGGTCTCTGTCACATTCAGTCCCGATGGCAATTTCATCCTGGCGACAGGGGCAGACAACCGCATTCGGAAATGGCGATTTGTTTCTCGAAAATCGGCGAAAATCAATCCCCTGATTTATGCCCGATTTGCTCATGAAAACCCAGTCATTCAAATCGTGCATTCACCCGATGGGAAACTGCTAGGATCTATTTCCGATGATCTTGCTCTCAAAATCTGGGATGCCAGGCAGCTTCAGCTCTTACACGTCGTAGAAAATCTACCGACAATCCCGACCTCGGTTACTTTTTCCCCTGATTCCAGAACGGCGATTGTGGGATTTAGTAACGGACTCTTAAAACGTTTTCCACTACCGACAACGCTTGCTGCTCCTGCTAATAAACAGCAAGTCGTGAAAACCGATTCAACTTCAATGTCCACTCGCAAAGACAATCCCAAACCAATTCAAATCAAAGAATCGGAACCCAACAACCAACCCAGCCAGGCAACCGGGTTGACGTCCCCCGCTGTTGTCGCCAGTGGTATCATTGAATCAGCGCAAAAGAATCAAACCGACGTGGACCTGTATCGATTCGAATCCAAAGCGGGTGAAGAGTGGCTTATTGAAACCAACGCGGCTCGTAATAAATCAAAACTCGACTCGAAAATTGAAGTCCTCGATACAGAAGGCAAACAAATTCCGCGCGTCTTACTGCAAGCGGTCCGCGATTCCTATTTCACGTTCCGCGGAAAAGACTCGAATATCCTGAGCGATTACCGAATTCATAACTGGCAAGAAATGGAATTAAACGAATATCTGTATGCCAACGGGGAAGTCGTCAAGCTCTGGCTCTATCCACGTGGCCCAGATTCAGGATTCAACGTCTATCCCGGCAGTGGTGGTAAACGATATACCTACTTTGGAACCAGCCCGATCACACACGCGCTGCACGAACCGTGTTACATTGTTGAGCCACATCCAGTCGGAAGCGAATTACCACCCAACGGACTGCCCGTTTTCACAGTCTATTATGAAAACAACGATGATGGCCGTCGCGAACTGGGCGATGATTCTCGACTGTTTTTTAAAGCACCGAAAGACGGCGTCTATTATGTGCGTGTCTCTGATGTGCGTGGATTCCAGGGAAAAGAGTTCCACTATGAGTTGACGGTTCGTCCCAGAAAACCGGGATTCAAAGTCACTCTGAAAGGAGCCAACCCAAAAGTCAACGCAGGCAGCGGTAAAGAATTTGAAGTCGTTGCCCAGCGCAGGGATGGTTTTGATGGACCGATTCAAATTGATATCTCCGAAGTCCCCCCCGGATTTCATGTGACCAGCCCGATCATCATTCAGGCAGGCCATGACCGGGCTTACGGAGTAATTTCAGCTGACCCGGCCCCTCTAATTAAAGGTCCGCTGATAGCATCCAGACCAGACGATGCCCGCTACACCCCGATCAAAGTTACCGCAACCGCGACTATCGCCGGTGTGAAACAAACCGATGCTGTGAATTCTTTGGGAACGATTCAGCTACTGGAAAGACCCAAATTAATTATCCGCATGGTGCCAATGAATACAGATAAATTGAGCGTTGCGGGTGACAATCTGGAATTGATCCCAAACAAACCGCTGGAGCTGACTATACACCCCGGCGAAACCATTGCTGCCAAGGTTCTGCTATTACGGAACGGCTACAAAGGTGTAGTCGGATTTGGTCGCGAGTATGCGGGACGCAATCTGCCCCACGGAGTCTATGTGGATAACATCGGCTTAAACGGACTGTTACTTTTAGACGACATGAATGAACGAACCTTTTATCTGACAGCGGCCAAGTGGGTACCCGAAACAACGCGGCTATTCCATATCCAAGCCGCCCAGGATGGAAAACAGACTTCGATCCCCGTATTACTACATGTCAAACGAAAAGATAAACTGGCCACAACTTCGAACTAAGTTGTACGTTTGAAGCGTGCAGTATAAACGAGTTTGACACGCTTTATTTTACTAACGGCTGCGACGGATTCGAAGTCAATGCCGGCAGTGGTGCGTGGGGATAAGCGACGGGTTGATAACGAATCGCCAGTTCAGGCGTTTTCAGTTTTTTGCCGTCAAGGCTTCGTGAAGTCAGAGCCCGGTCGAGAATGCCACTTGTTAATAACGTTCGCTCGATGGGATAACTCGGACGTCCGGTATGGACCATGCACTCGATGGCTTTCAACAGATACGCAAAATGCGGATGAGCGGGTTCGGTTCGCTCTTCGAACTGAGTGGCGACTGGCTGCTTTTGCCCTTTTAGTTTCAGCGCCACCGAAGTTCGGTTGACTGACTGCAGCATAAACAAGGCTCCCAGAAAACCGTCGTTGTACTTAAACAGAAACAGCCCCGCATCGCGATCAGCACGAATATCACCTTTCCCCACTTTCGGTACCGACGCCAGTGCGGCGTTAAACACGTCTTGGGAAACGATGCCTGCATCGAGGGCATTCCACATCGCATCACCCTCTAAGTATTGCACCCATTCCACGCCGCTTTCAGCTCCCTGACGTCGCTCCACCAGACATTGAAAGCACTCGAGCGCGTGAATCCCATAGATGTCGAGACCGGAGTAACCGATTCCCACCGCGGCCTCTATTTCAGACCCCAGTGGAACATTGAGATCCGGTTTACGATATGTAAGAGGAAGTGACGACCCGGCCATGAAGGGAATCTTCATCTTCTGAGCACGATCATACATCCATTTCGCATCGGTCCATACGGGGCCGGGATGTTTGTCATTAAACACGGGCACGACGCGGTCATATTTCCGAAAAGCATCGGTAATCTCTTTGAAAAAACGCCGACGTGGATAGAGCTGCTGCCCTTTATCATTGAAAGGATAGTCACCGTGCTCTCCGATGCTGATGACGCCATCAACGGGAATCTGATCCGTTCCAACAGTAACTGCCTTTTCAATTGAATCGTAAATTGGCACATTATATTTCGCGGCCATCTTACGAGACAGATCCCGATCGGAAACCTGATCAACATACAAAGAAGAAAGTTTCAATGCCGGCCCGGTTCCACCATCTTGTTTCCACCCCTCCAGAATTTTCCCAATCAGCACATCGGCGTGTGTTTTGGGTTCATAGATTGATACGATCGCGGCGACCGACTTCACTTTGACTCGCTTCGTCGGGGTCGCACCTGCACGCTGAGTAGCGGCACCACAGGCGACGGCGGCTGCGCTGGCCAGCCAGTCTCTGCGAGAAATAAGCATGGAATTCTTCATCGTTTCACTTTAGCCCTCAAAGGATTCAAGTTGTTGATCCAAAGACCGGGATACTCCCATTCTTGCGCAGAAAACGAGACACGTTTGAATCAGATTCATCATCTTACCGCAGCATGATCGATTCCATACGAACAGACATGTTTCCTGTGGAAGTGTTTGAGAACTCTCAAATCAACTCCCACAGGAATCAGGTACATCTCCGTGACCAAATCTGGTTTTGTAATTGGTCTGGAATTAGTCTTTCTTTTGAAACAGCTCATGATCAGGATTTCCCACTGATCTCAAGTAGGCCAATAGGTCCAACGCTTCCTCTTTAGTCAACGTATCCACGAGACCCGTAGGCATCATGGAAGACTTGGAAGGCATCATTTCTTCAACCGTATCCCGGTTGACGCTGGTCAAATTACTGGGGTTGGCCATATCGGTGAGCACCATCAGATTCTTACCATGCAGATTGATAACGCGTCCGTTCACAACACGACCATCGTCGAGTACAAACATGGTTGATGCGTATTGATCGGAAATCACTTTGGAAGGTTCAATGATCGACTCCAACAGATTTTGTGCATTAAAGCGACCACCTGCTCCAGTGAGATCCGGTCCAATCGTTCCTCCTTCGCCAGCAAAGCGATGGCATTTGAAACAGGTGGCGGCAGCAAACATTTCCCGCCCCCGCTCAAAGTTCCGCTGAACCTTATCAGTATTCGCTGCGTTTAAGAGTTCCGCGACGGTCCACTTTTTGACAAACGGTCGTGGTGGCCCTTGAGCAATGGGTTCTGCCTTTTCCAGATTCACATCCAGAATGGACTTGAGCGTTTCTTTCTCAGCGTCAGACAGAGTTTTAATCGCTTCCGCACGGATATTCACGAGGAACTTATTAAATGACATCCCCCCTTTGTGAGCCGTTGATTTCAAGTACCACTCAAAATACTTCTTACGCAAATCATCATTCCAGCCCGTCGTCAGACTACTGAGCACCTTGGCATAATGAATCTGCTCTTCCTGTGTCAGTGCTTTCCCTTGCAATTCCAGTGTCCGTTCAATGACTTTGGGTGCGTTCAAATAAACCAGAACTTGACTTAATTCGCGGTTCATAAATGAATTCTTTGCCGGATAAGCGCCGTTAATTTGGGCGAGCACATCCTTTCGTTCTGATTCCGTTGGTTCACCCAATCGAATAAACACGAGCTGATACAACCGCAGTAAATCCATTTTCTGCGTCTTGTTTAACGCATTCCAGTCCAGGCTCTTCAAACGGTTAATTAACGGTGTCTTAAATGCTGGTTTTCCATTTCGTGCCAAAGCGATGCCAGCGTTAATCAGCGTGGCTGGATCTTTTTCTAACAGCACAGAATTCTGCCATTGTTCCACAGGCTGGTGCTCCAGCGCGATGCGTGCGGCATAGCGAATGTGTCGATCATCGTGCCCCAGATAAGGCCATACAGAATGAACAATGGTTTCCGCCTGTTGACCGTGAAAGGCTTCGATATCGCGACGCAGTTCACGGAGGGCTGCCAACTGATCTGGTTTCGGTTCCACAGGAGCCGTGGATTCGTTTCCGGTATACGTAATACGGTACAAACCAGACTGTGTCTTACGACCACCAATTGTAAAATAGAACGCGCCATCTACAGGATTGACAACCAGATCCGTCACCGGAAGTGGTGTGGCAGAAGCAAATTTTTCGTAAGTAGCGACATACGAAGAACCCTGTGGCTTCATATGTACGGCGTAAATGATTCCGTAGCTCCAGTCAGAAATGAACAATGCATCCTGATATTTCGCTGGAAATTTCGTACCAGTCCCAAAGACGATCCCGGTTGGTGATCCCTGACCGATATTCACAATCGCAGGCAGACTGTCGGGATAATAGTCGGGCCATTTACCGGTTCCAGAACGCCAGCCAAATTCACTACCACTGGTAACATGATTCACACGGGTGGGACGATACCAAGGCGAACCCACATCCCATTCCATGTCGGCATCATAAGTAAACAGCTCTCCTTCAGGATTGAAGGCGATGTCATATTCGTTACGGAATCCGATGCTGACGATCTCAAATTCTTTTCCTTCAGGATCGGTACGACAGATCCAGCCCCCCGGTGCCAATTTACCGGCGGCATGACCGCGCGCATCCCAGAGGCGGGGTAGGAGTAAATCTTCGTCCCAATTACGAGGAACAACCGATTTTTCTGGAGCAGGCAGGTTGGTATGATTACCGGCTGCGATATAAAGTGATTTTTTATCGGGCGAGAGAATAATCGCATGGGGTCCGTGTTCGCCGGCCCCTTTGATTTCTCTCAGAAATTTGACTTCATCAAACTGATCGTCACCGTTGGTATCTTTCAAGCGATACAAGCCGGAAGGACGTTCCTTGCCGCCATTGACGACAGCATACAGACTGTCAAACGCATACAGCAGGCCATGCGCCATTCCCATATCGACGGGAAGTTTTTCCACTTGAGTATCGTTTGTTTCGGATCCAATTTTAGCAGGCGTAATCCGGTAGAGATCGCCATACTGATCTGAAGCAATCAGACGTCCTTTAGGATCAATCGTCATGCTGACCCAGGAACCCTGTTCATCGGTGGGAACGGAATACAGCAATTCGATTTTGAAATCTTTCAGTAATTTAATTTGATCGACGAGGGTCGCTTTTGCAGAAGCGGGTGGTTCCGTATTTTCCAGTGAAATCGATTCGATTTCGACCAGACCTTTTCGACTGGCAGGATCAATTCGTAAACCGGTCAGTTCGGAGTCTGCATAAAAAACAAACGCCAGATCCTGCCATTTGTTATTATTATTGTTTCTTGTCTGGAACTTTTCAGAACGGGAATCGGCGTAACCGTTTTGTTCCTGGGTTTTCCAGTAGATTTCGCCCTTTAGTTTCTGAGTGGACCGTACACGGAGTTTGATTTTTTTCCAGCCGGCCGGCGATTTTAACTCTCGACCGAAGTGAGGGTCTTTGCCGGTGCTATGGACCTGAAGTGTTTTATCTTTCACGTCTAACGAACAATCCGTATAGGCGGCCCAGCCATGGTCACTATCAGCAAACGTCCATTTCTGGGTCGAATGCGATTTGCTGGCATCGTCTGCCATTAACGGATGTGAGACCAGTACTGCGCTAACGGCAATACATAAAGTTTTGACTGTTTGAATCACGTTGCTGCCCCTGCTTCGGTGTCAAATGGAAAATGAATTAATATCAATTTGTGATGTTGGGTTGGCCTGATCTAATTCTCGAAATAAAACAGCCTGAATTCGTCTCAACCAGAAAACAGAAAGGGTTTCATATTGCTGGAACCCGAATCACCCAATATCGCGATCTTCCATAATAACAGCTGGTTGACGCATTGAAAACTGGACTGTATTCATTTTTATTTATTTGATTTCTATCAGGTAAGCTCGATATTTCTACGAAATCATTGCATCATATAAGTAAGTCAATCATCATAATAATTCCAATCTCATCTGATCTTCTGCACAACATACAAACAAGGAGCCTCGCTTGATGACTTGTCGTGAAATGATTCGGAACTGCACTCTTTTAGCAACAATATTAAGTATTTCACTCTTCTTTGCTGGTTGTAATCAGCAAACGGGAAATCAAAATTCGGGCGCATCTGACCCCAAACCTTCCGATACTTCGAATACAAAGTCTCCCGAGAAAAATGATGTGGCTTTTGTCACAAACGGGATCGCTTCGTTCTGGGTCATTGCACAGAAAGGCGCAGAAAAAGCGGGAGAAGACCTGAATGTGAACGTAGAAGTTCGTATGCCTCCCCAAGGTGTGACAGATCAAAAACGAATGGTACAGGAACTTCTGGCACAAGGCACTGACGGAATTGCCATCAGTCCGATTGATCCAGATAATCAACATGACCTTTTACAGGAAATCGCTGACAATTCCATTCTGGTCACACAGGATTCCGATGCCCCCAAAAGCCCGCGGCAATGTTATATTGGGATGGACAACTACGAAGCAGGCCGAATGTGTGGTGAACTGGTCAAGGATGCGTTACCTGAAGGTGGCGAAATCATGTTGTTTGTCGGGCGTCTGGGGCAGGCCAATGCCAAGCTTCGACGTCAGGGTGTAATTGATGAAGTAATGGGACGTTCGCATGATAACAAACGCTATGATGAACCGGGAAAAGTTATAAAAAACGATAAATACACGATCCTCGATACACGCCTGGATGACTTTGATTTCCCACAGGCAAAAGCAAATGCACAGGATGCGATTGCGAAACACCCCAACCTGAAATGTATGGTTGGCTTGTTTGCCTATAATCCGCCCTTATGCTTAGAAGCAATACGAGATGCCGATAAATTGAAAGAAATAAAAGTCGTCTCGTTTGACGAAGAGGGACCAAGCTTACAAGGTATCATCGACGGAACTGTTGTTGGAACGGTAGTTCAAAACCCCTATCAATATGGCTATGAATCAGTACGAGTTTTGAATGCACTGGCCAACGGCGACAAATCAGTCGTGCCAGAAAATAAAATCATACACATCCCTGCTCGCAAGATTACAAAAGACAATGTAAAAGAGTTTTGGGCAGAGTTGAAATCCCTGACCACTGATGCCGATCAAAAAAAGAAAGTAAAAACGGATATTTTGAATCAAGATCTCAAGCCAACAGATATATCTACAGAAAAACAGAAAGATGCGAAGTCGGATGAGTAGTACCAGTTCGGCTCATTCAGTACCGCTTCTGGAAGTACAGAAGATTACAAAGCAGTTCCCCGGTGTAAAAGCATTAAGCCAGGTCAGTCTGACCTTAAATCGTGGGGAAGTGCTGGCAGTGATTGGGGAAAACGGGGCTGGTAAAAGCACCTTGATGAAAATCTTGGCAGGTGTCCAGCCCCCGGATTCCGGAAACTTGTTGATCGACGGAACGACCGTCTCGAATTCCAATGTAGAGGATGCGATTGACTGCGGAATCGCGTTGATTCATCAGGAATTAAACCTGTGTGATAATCTGGATATTGCAGCGAATATTTTCCTGGGGCGTGAGCCGAATTCACGGGGCATCATTCGCCAGAAGCAGACATATCTTGAATCCGAAAAGCTGCTGAAACGGGTCGGGTTAAATATTTCACCGCAGACACTGGTGGGTAACCTGACTGTTGGACAGCAGCAAATGGTGGAAATCGCGAAAGCGCTCTCGATCAATGCTCGGATTCTGATTATGGACGAGCCCACATCTTCCCTCTCGCTGCATGAATCTGAAGCACTGTTTTCCGTCATTCGGGAACTGAAAGCGCAAGGCGTCAGTATCATTTATATTTCCCACCGTCTGGGTGAAGTCAACGATCTGGCTGACCGGGTAGTTGTGCTGCGTGATGGTGAAAATGCCGGCGATCTGGATCGGGATTCCATTTCGCATGATCGCATGGTGCAGATGATGGTGGGACGCAATGTTTCCCAATTCTTTACTCACACTCCTCATCAACCAGGTGAGGTCGTTCTACAGGTAAGAAATCTGCGTACTCCGGCAAATCCGACACACCCAATCAACTTTTCACTGAGAAAAAATGAAATCGTTGGAATTTCTGGTCTGGTCGGCGCTGGTCGAACAGAGCTGATGCAGGTCCTGTTTGGAATCGACGCCCCTCAAGGGGGAACGATTTTCATAAATGGTCGCGAAATTCGAATTCATTCACCCCAAGATGCCATCACAGCGGGTTTGGCACTGGTTCCCGAAGATCGCAAACTACAGGGCTTGATTCTGGAAATGGCGGTTCGCGAGAACATGAGTCTGGCCAGTCTCTCCCGCGACAAGAAGTTACTGGGAATGATCAATTTTTCGAAGGAGCAAGTCATCTCGGAAGAAATGATTGCCGCCATGAAGATCAAGACCCCCAGTGATCGCCAGATTGTTCAGTTTTTATCGGGGGGGAATCAGCAAAAGGTCGTATTAGGAAAATGGTTGGCCATGAAACCCAGTGTCCTACTACTGGATGAACCGACACGCGGCGTGGACGTGGGTGCTAAGGAAGAGATTTACAACCTGATGAATGAACTGGCATCCTCGGGAATGGCTGTTTTGTTTGTCAGCAGTGACTTGGAAGAAATTCGCGGAGTCTCAGATCGTGTGCTCGTGATGCATGAAGGCCAGCTTACAGGAGAACTGTCTCGAGAGGAACTAAGCGAAGAAGCCATAATGCAACTGGCAACCGGGCAAACAGGTAAAGCAGTGACGACTTGATCTATTATTTTTCCAAAACTGAATAGCGCTTAAGAGTTTGAATCATGAATAAAATCCTGGGCATTTTAATATTGTTGATAGTCGTGTGTACGGTGACAGCGATCTCGAATGAAAATTTCTTCTCCGCCTACAACATGCAAAATGTGACTCGATTAACCTCGTTGTTTGGCATTATCAGTATTGGTGTGGCCTTCGTGATTATTTCCGGAGGCATCGACCTTTCGATCGGTTCGGTTATTTGTCTCGTGGGAAGCTTACTGCCCTATCTTCTTGTAGAACAAAACTTTTCCATCACCAGCGCCCTGTTATTCGTCGGGACAATTTCAATCTTAATCGGGCTATTTCATGGATTACTGATTACCAAGCTCAAATTACAACCATTTATTGTGACACTGTGTGGGCTGCTGATTTACCGGGGAATTGCCCGGGGAATTACCGAAGATCAGACGCAGGGCTTTGGAACGGGATATACCGGATTACGCTATTTAGCAACTGGAAAAGTCGAAATCCCCTTGATTGAAGGATTCAAACTCCCCGTGCCCTTTCTGATCATGCTCGGCCTGGCCGTCGTAGCTGCCTTCTTTTTGAATAAAACCATTTTCGGTCGCTACTTGAAGGCCATTGGTAATAATGAAGCAGCCGCACGCTATTCCGGAATTAGAACAGACCGCGTGGTGATCATGTCTTATGTGATCTGCTCCTTTTTATCCGGTGTGGGTGGTGTCTTATTCGCCTTGGATATTAATTCGGTCCAGCCGGAAGGCATCGGTAATTTTTATGAACTGTACGCCATTGCAGCCGCCGTTCTGGGAGGGTGCAGCATTCGCGGGGGCGAAGGCAGTATTCTGGGAGTTGTGATCGGAGCCGCTTTGATGCGGGTTCTCCGTAATTCAATTACCATGCTGGGGATTCCCTCTCAACTGGAATTTGCTATCATTGGAGCAGTCATCTTAGTCGGGGTAATCTCAGATGAGCTTGTAAAACGCTATGCCCAAAAACGCAGAGCGATTCTGCAGGCAAGACAGACCTCTGGATAGTTCCTTTCAGTTATTTCGTGGATCAATCAGCATGATTACTTATGAATATTATTGCGAAGCCAACGGCAAAACCGTCGAAGTCAGCCATCGCATGTCGGAATCTCTCAAAACTTGGGAAGAGCTTTGTCAAAAAGCGGGAATCCCCTTGGATGAGACTCCCAAAGCAACTCCCGTTGAACGCCTCATTTCGGGAGGGCTGCTGTTTAAAGGGGAGAGTTCCAAGAAAAAGTCACAACTCCCGATGGCCGATCCCGGATGCGGTAGTTCCAACTGTTGCCGCCACTAACTACCCCGCCCCGTGAATGCGCACCTGAATCATCCTACTGTCGCTGTTAAAGGTTTATTGTGTCTGTTTCCCGAATTAAAAATGGAACGATTTACGACCCTGCGAACGGCGTGAACGGCGAAGTACGTGACTTGTGGATTCAGGATGGTAAAATCATCTCTACCCCACCCAATGCAGACTCTTTTTCAGGGAAGACGCTGGATGCGACAGGCTATGTTGTGATGCCTGGCGGGATTGATATGCACTGTCATATCGCCGGTCCGAAAGTCAACGCGGGGCGCAAAATGACGCCCGAAATGAAACGGAACGCGCCCCCCATTTATCGAAGCGAGCACACCCGCTCGGGCACGGGAGGCGTGGTTCCCAGCACGTTCGCCACCGGATACCTATTCGCCAGTATCGGCTATACCACAGCCATGGATGCCGCGATCCCCGGCCTGCATGCGAGACACGCACACGAAGAACTGCAGGATACGCCGATTCTGGACAAGGGGTTTTATCTACTGTTCGGCAATAACCATTTCGTGATGAAACATCTGCGAAATCAGGATCAGAATGCATTAGACGCGTATTGCAGCTGGCTGCTGGAATCAGCCAAAGGTTACACGATCAAAATTGTGAATCCAGGTGGTGTTGAAGACTGGAAACAAATCAGCCGCAAATCGATCAAGGAACTGGACTCTCCCGTCCAGAATTTCGGAGTCACACCTCGACAGATTGTACGCGGTTTAGCGGGAACAGCAGATCGACTGCAATTGCCGCACTCGGTACATATTCACTGTAATAACCTGGGAATCCCCGGAAACTGGGAAACGACGCTGAATACCATGGAGTCTTTAGAAGGTCATCGCGGTCATCTGGCACATGTCCAGTTTCATTCGTATGACGGTGATCCAAATGATCCGACCAGCTTTTCCTCGGCGACACAAAAGCTGGTTGACTATGTCAATTCTCATGAAAATATCACTGTCGATGTCGGGCATATCAACCCAGGCTTGACGCTGTCGATGACTGGGGACACGCCCTTCAGTCAATTTCTGCACAACATCAACCGCAACAAATGGTATACCGCCGACTGTGAACTGGAAAGCAGTTGTGGCGTGATTCCGATTGAATACCGCCCACAACGTAGCTTAATCAATGCCGTCCAATGGGCCATCGCACTGGAATGGTATCTGTTGATGGAAGATCCCTGGCGGGTGATCATGACCAGCGATCACCCGAATGGTGGCGCCTTTTATCATTATCCGGAAATCATTTATTTACTGATGGATAAGAATTTTCGCCAGGAATTTCTGTCTCAGATGCCGGAAGAAATTTACGAACGAAGCGTGCTGGCTGATCTGGAGCGTGAATACTCGCTATATGAAATCGCCATCATCACCCGGGCCGCCCCCGCCCGCGTCCTGGGTATGAAGGACAAGGGGCATCTCGGTGTGGGAGCGCATGCTGACATTACCATCTACGCGCCACAACAAAACCGTCAGGAAATGTTCGAACGCCCGCGTTGGGTCTTTAAAGACGGTCAGCTGGTCGTCGAAGATGGGGAAATTCAGGAACATCAGTTCGGCCGAACGTATTACACAGCGCCCGACTATGACCAGGAATTTTTGCCGCATATCAAAGACTGGTTTGACGAAAATTACTCGATCCGGTTCAGGAACTACCAAATTGAGAAACAGGAAATTCCTCATGCAGAAGAAGTCACTTGCGGAATGAACTTGGGCTAATCCGCAGAAAGTGCTGCCCCTCAATCTGTGATGCGGAGGGCGCAGCAACAAGATACATGGTTAAAGCAGAGTCAGCCAATCAAGCCGAAACTCACTCAACTGCCCCTGCTTAAAACAGACCTTTACTGACTCGTAGACTCTAAATGGGAGGTAATGTCCGATCCATTTCCGGTTTTGACAAGACAATTTCTTCATCTTCGATTGGAAGAAACTGCCCCTCGTCCGGGTGAAAGTTAAAAACCTCACCTGTTTCGAATTTGTAGACCCAGCCATGCAACTTTAACTCTCCTCGACTCACCGCAGCGGCCACTGCCGGATGCGTTTTCAAATTTTCGATTTGAACGAGTACATTTTCCTGAACAGTAAGAATCAGACGTTTTTCAGGATCGGTAAGGTGCAAGTAATTCTCATCCACAATTCTGCGAGTTGCTTCCGCGTGTTGTAAATAAGCCCTGACTGCAGGCATCTTCTCGATCAGTTTCGGATCGAGTAAACCACACATTGCACCGCAATGAGAATGCCCACAAACAATAATATCCTTCACTTTTAAAGCACTGACCGCATATTCAATTGTCGCGGCCTCACCTCCAAACACAGCGCCGTAAGGTGGAATAATGTTTCCCGCGGTTCGCTGAATGAATAGTTCGCCCGGTTTTGTCTGAGTTAAATGATTCGGATTGATTCGTGAATCCGAACAGGTAATGAATAATGCAAGCGGGTTTTGGCCTTCAACCAGTGTTTCGAATAATTTTTGATCCTGACTGAAGTAGTTCCTTTGAAACTCGTGGATCCCATCAACGAGCTTTTGCATCTGCCTTCTCCTACTTAGTATGACTCGTGTAACGCGTGCAAAAGCTGACCTCAGACTACTTGCTGAATGTTACACTTTAAATATGAAATGTGTCTCAACGTGCAATCAAGCACTTCGTCAATAATTTCATTCTAGTTAGTATCTCTCCCAAAACGAGTCTTTTTTGGAGCTCAACGGTATCTCTCTCAAAACTTTTCAGGATTATCCTTAGACAGCAACAAGGACCACACACCAACCCTGGATCATTTATACACTACCAAGAGTAATCTCATTCCTGAAAGCGAACTTGCCGTGACCCTTTAATAATATTATATTATGGTCTCGCTCCTTGTGTACTTCTTCTATATCAGCATTAATCAAAGCGGCCCTGAACTACCTTTCAGGAAGCGAATTCTGCTAAAACAATTAATGCTGCTGGAACATTTGATGAAATTCTTAGTTTTATTCGTTCTCTTTTGGGCGGTGTTGTTTGGAACAGCGCTGCCCCTGATATCAGGGGAAGATGGCCAAGAATATCCACTCGACCAGCCGTTCGAAAAGTTTGAAGAGAATGAATCCAAAGAAGAACTGAAAAAGTGGGAGTTGACCACTTCTCTTTTTGGATCGGTAACGATCGATTTCTTCCTCGATAAATCGATCGACTCCTCTCTTCATGAAGTATCCATTATTGCCCTGCCGGTGAATCATAGTCTGGACGGCTCTCGCGCCCCACCGATTTCTCTCTGCTAACCCCACGGCCGCTTTCCATCTCGATTTTGCAATAGCTTGGTGCATCGAATTTATCGCGTGCATCTGCCAAAGCTGAAGCTCCTAAATCATTTCATCCGGTGAAATGATATTGGGTATTCGCTTCTTTCCTGCTTATGGTTATGCACTAATCTAATGGATTTCATACGCGGATAATTTCGGACATCTGGATCTGTTTTTCTGTGAAGAACCATGAACGAATCTGCAAATATTCACACGGACCATCAAACTTCAAAATCGACTCATCTCGAAAAGTTCTCCGAACTTCGTCATACGATCGAACACGTTGCTCATCTCTTGCCAGCTCAAGGGCCAATTACAGTCTTCGTTCATCACAATACTCTGCATGCATTCGAAGATCTGCCCTTTGAAAAAGGAGTCGTAGAAGGAGGACGAACGTTTGGATGCCATCCATTTCTGTCGGAGGATCGTTATCGAAAAAAGTTTGATCAAGACCGGATACGTGTCGCAGACATTGAAGCATCGTTACTGGACGATCTTGGCGAAAACGCTGAAATACTGATTGGAAAATTCGGAACACGGTATGCGCTCCGATTAGCGATGCTGCAGTTCCCTCTGCATTCCGGACCAGTTTCTGAATTACGCTGGTTCATAGCAGAAACCGATGCCTTGCGGCATTTCCGTCAAGAAGTCGAACCCGCGATTCGCGAACAAACAATTACAATGACACGTCACTGGATCATGCGCGACTTCCTGAATGGCAGCAACAGGGGCGATCAGCGGGCAAAGCACATTTTAGACAGTCTGTTTTCCCAATTTGGAAAAGAATCGATTGGAAAATGGGACGACCGTAAGTGGGAATCATTTGTTTTACATTTCCTGTGGCGAGTCTGCTACGATGGTGCAAAAAGTGCTAAGCTAAAAACGAAGTTTTCACAGCAGCATCTCAGACACCGTGATCTTTTACTGAAAGCCACAGGCGAGGATACGGATTTTATTGTTCACGATTTGCTGATCCGTTTTTGTGCAGCCTTTCTAGACCAGGGGTTCGGCACCTGGCCATTACCCGAACGCGAACTGGGATTCTATCATTCATTTCTGCAACTGTATTCCGGATCAATGATCAGCCCTGCTATCGAACTCTCCGGATTGAAAAGAGAAATTCAACGACTGGAATCTTCGGAAATCGGTCCGTTGGAATCGATCGCAGAATCACTTTCTTTGATGGGAGTAACCGAAGAGGAGCGTGATGAATTTCTTTCCCAGACGCTCCTAGTCTTACGTGGCTGGGCCGGTATGGTCTGGCAAATGGAAACGAATGCCGAATGGATGCCTCATACAGCCCCTCCGGGGAGTCTCATCGAATTCCTGGCAGTACGTCTGATTCTTGATCGACTGGCAGTCGAATATGTGATGCAGAATTCGTTTGGCTTTGAAGGGGAGTTGGCCTCCTTCCGAACTGAGATTCTCAAGCAAATTGGCAAAGACACAAGATGCCAAACCAGTCAGCGCGCGTTTACGATCTTCCAACTCGCTCAGGTGCGAGGCTGGAACCCTGAGGATCTTCTGCATCTTTCATGTGAACAGTGGACAACTCTCATTCAAGAATTTGAATTATTTTCCAGCCTCGAGCGTCGACGGGTTTACCATCTGGCATTTGAGCGAAAATATCGAAATGAAACACTCGACGCAGTCACTGTGCACTCCACCCGACATCGTACACAACTGACTCAATCGAAGTCCCATAAAACACCTCATCCCGCATATCAGGTTGTCTGTTGTATTGACGAACGCGAAGAATCCTTTCGACGACATCTGGAAGAAATTGCTCCTGAATGTGAAACCTTTGGTATTGCAGGTTTCTTCGGCGTCGCCATGTATTACCGTGGTGCCGCTGATGCACACTTCACTCCGCTCTGTCCGGTAAATATCAAACCAGTTCACTACGTCCAGGAAGAGACGCTTTATTCACTCACACAAGTCAGCCGACGACGAGCCGAGACCCGACGACGAATTGGAAGGGCCACTCATCAAGCTCACATTGGAACTCGAACTTTCATCGGAGGTTTATTGACAGGACTGCTCGGTTCATTGGCAGCCTTTCCTCTAGTCGCCCGAATTCTATTTCCGCGTACAACAGCACAAATCCGGCGTATGTTTGATAGCATCGTAGAGCCTCCGATCACGCAATTACGTCTGGAACGAGTGGATGCCCAGCCAGGACCGAATAACGATCAACTTGGCTATTCGGTTGACGAGATGGCTAATATTGTTGAAGGCGGCCTAAGGGCCTTGGGACTTGCGAAACCAGAGTTATTCTCACCGCTGGTGATTATATGCGGGCATGGCTCGGCCAGTCTCAATAACCCGCATGAAGCCGCTCATGATTGTGGTGCATGCGGTGGAGGTCGTGGTGGCCCGAATGCGCGGGCTTTTGCACAAATGGCGAATGACCCTCGCGTGCGACGTATTCTCTTGGAACGCAATCTGGTTATCCCAGACAAGACCGTCTTTGCGGGATGTTATCATAACACCTGCGATGACAGTATCATCTGGTACGATCTGGATCGACTTCCCATCTTACAACGTGAATTGTTTGAAAAAGCTGAGAAGGATCTCAACGAAGCTCGCGCGCATAGTGCTCATGAACGCTGCCGCCGATTTGAATCAGCAGAACTGTTACTCTCAGTGAACGATGCATTGCGGCATGTTGAAGGTCGTGCAGAGGACCTCTCACAGACGCGCCCCGAGTACGGTCACGCGACGAATTCACTATGCTTTGTAGGCCGCAGAAAGTGGAGTCGCGGACTCTATCTTGATCGTCGTGCATTTCTGACATCCTATGATCCGACACAGGATGACGCAGACAGTTCCATTCTCGAACAGCTACTTCAGGCCGTCATCCCGGTATGTGCCGGAATCAACCTTGAATATTATTTCTCTTATGTAGATTCGACAGGATATGGTTGTGGAACAAAACTGGCGCACAACATCACATCACTACTGGGAGTGATGGATGGCGCTTCCAGCGATCTGCGTCCCGGCTTACCTTTGCAAATGGTCGAGATTCATGAACCGGTACGCTTACTCTTTGTGATTGAAACCACGCAAGAGGCTATGAGGCGAATTATCGCAAACAACGTTTCGATTGCCAGACTTGTAAACGGCAATTGGGTACAACTGGCTGTCATCGATACCGAGACATCTCAAATACATGTTTACCGTAATGGTAATTTTGAAATTTACAAACCGGAAACGAATGAACTCCCTGTAGTGGATTCATCAATCGACTGGTACCGAGGCTGGCGCGATCATCTAGGGTTCGCATCCATTCGAGCTCATGAATTTTCGTCATAATCTGTGAATTTTGATTCTCCTTATCCTGAATAAAATGACTGAATTACAATGAACACTGATGCTGTATTTCATTTTCTTGGTGTGTGCGTGGTGGTGAGTCCTGCTTTGCTCTTAGCGTTGTTCGGCGTGACCTCATTGATCAATCGGCCGATCGGGGAACGCCTGATGGCACAGGCAACGCAAACAATGGTTATGATCGGACTGTTTGCATCAATAGCCATTCTTGGACTGATGCTCTCGCTTGATATCCGGTATGTCCCCATAGAACTCGGCAACTGGGTTGTCATCCCCGAACAGCACTTTCACTTTCATCTGAAATTCATTTTCGATCGATTGTCGATTCCATTTTGTATCCTGTCATTTGTTCTCTGTGGAACAATTGGCGCATTCGCCAGCCGCTACCTTCATCGAGAACCCGGTTATAACCGCTTCTTCGTCTGTTATGCCATCTTCCTGCTGGGCATGATTGTTTCATCACTGGCGGGAACTATCGAGACACTTTTTTTCGGTTGGGAACTTGTTGGTTTATCTTCGGCATTACTGGTTGCCTTTTTTCACGAAAGACTCAATCCTGTCCGCAATGGTATGCGTGTCTGGTCGATTTATCGAATTGCCGATGCCGCATTTTTAATTGCAGCCTTGATGTTGCATCATTTGACCGGAGCAGGAGATTTTGATGGATTGATGGGAACCGGATCGTGGCCGGATGGACAAGCCACCATTTCCGAACAACACGCTTTGTTTGTCGGGATACTATTACTCATTGCCGCAGCCGGAAAATCCGCACTGGTCCCATTTTCCGGTTGGCTTCCTCGCGCGATGGAAGGACCAACACCTTCCAGCGCCGTTTTTTACGGATCACTTTCCGTCCATCTTGGTGCCTACCTGCTGTTACGTGTCAGTCCCATCCTTGAACTTTCGCTGACATTACGACTGGCTGTCATTTTTCTCGGTCTGATCTCGGCTCTCTTCGGCACGCTTGTTGCCCGCGTTCAGACTGATATCAAAAGTGCGCTCGCATTCGCGTCTCTCACCCAGGTTGGCATTATCGTTGTCGAGATCGGGTGCGGATTACGATATATTGCGCTGATTCATATCATAGGTCATGCCTGTCTGCGAACCTTGCAACTTCTGCGAGCGCCTTCTTTATTGCACGATTATCACACATTGGAAAATGCCATTGGCTCTCATCTTTCCCAAAAACTATCTTTATGGGTTCGTTTTATGCCAAAACGTTATCGGATCAAACTTTATCGATTTGAACTCGAACGCGGCTACCTGGATATACTTATTAATCTGTTAATCGTGCGTCCTTTTCTTGCCCTGTTCCGTATGTGTGATCGCCTGGAACGTCGCTGGACCAACTTCCTCTCAGGAGAAACATCCAGAGAGTCGGATCTTATTAAGCCACATACGGAATCCCTGGAGGAATATTTATGATACCCGAACTCCATCTTCCCTGGATGGAATTGTCGATCCTGATTACGCTGCTTGGCGCACTTTGGGTTAGAACGATAAAAGATCGTGACAAGGCCTACAGGAGTTGCCTCCTTGTCTGCGCACTGGTTTTTCTCACATCAGTCTGTGAATGGATTGACTTCGAAAGCCTGCATGCTTTTGAAGCACGAGACCATTTCAATGTATTTAAACTGATCTTTAATAAAGACATCTTGATTGTGGACGAACTAAGCGCGCCTTTGCTTCCCCTGGCAGCTTTGCTTTATCTGCTTACAGTTCTTTCGACGTTGAAAACCAAGGGACACCGTTTTTCATTTAGTAACACTCTCCTCTCCGAATCTATCCTATTGGCTACATTGAGCAGCCGAGACCCCTGGGTAATTATCTCGTTACTTTCCGTTGCTACGATCCTCCCCTACCTTGAAATCAAAGCCAATAAGCAATCAACTCGCGTATATGTACTGCATATGGGACTATTCGTTGCTTTGATGGTAATCGGAGGCGTGCTTTCCAGCTTCAGTGAGGCCGGTGATTCGATTTCGCTGATTGCAGGGGCTTTTCTGACGACTGCCGCCCTGCTACGTAGCGGCATCATTCCACTGCACTGCTGGATGACGGATCTGTTTGAGAAAGCAACTTTCGGAACCGCATTGCTGTTTGTCACTCCGATGACTGGAGCCTATGCGATAGTGAGACTGGTTTTTCCGATTGCCCCCGATTGGGCGCTACAAGGCATCGCACTGGTATCACTGACAACCGCCGTTTATGCGGCCGGTATGACACTAGTGCAACGGGAAGCACGTCGATTCTTCTGCTATCTGTTTCTGAGTCACTCGTCTCTTGTGCTGGTCGGGTTAGAAATGGCGACTCCCCTGGGATTAACAGGAGGACTCTGTGTCTGGATTTCTGTCGGAATTTCGCTAGCCGGATTTGCTTTGACGTTCCGCTCAATCGAAGCAAGAATCGGGCGAATTTCACTCGTAGAATATCACGGACTCTATGACCACACTCCCACACTGGCAGCACTGTTTCTGGTAACCGGACTGGCATCGATTGGTTTCCCCGGAACGGTCGGATTCATCGGAACCGAGCTACTTATTGAGGGGGCTATTGAAGTTTATCCTCTCGTCGGAACCGCTGTTGTGATTGCTGCCGCGTTAAACAGTATTGCAATTCTGCAGGCCTATTTTCGCGTCTTTACCGGAGCACGGCACATATCTTCGATTTCGCTCCGTGCACGACCTTCAGAACATGTGGCGATTTTAATCCTGGTAGCCCTGATTCTGGGTGGGGGACTTTATCCACAACCAGGAGTAACTTCCAGACATCATGCCGCCATGGAACTGATTCGCCTGCGTGGGGCTGTCCTCAATGAATCAACACCAGCCGTTGATCCAGCGATTGGTATCACTGACACTTCGAAAACAGTAAAACCTTTGATGAGCTTTCATGATGTTAAATGATGGCTGTTGCCCAGAAAAGAAACGCTTTTTGAAATTTTGCCCGTTAGACAAGAATGCCTATTGGGAGAAAATATCTCATCAAACCCGATGCGGACATGGAAGGCTTTCTGGCAATCGAATACAGTGGATGAATTAAGTCGTTAGTGGATTGATTTTACTATTATCGAAGCGAACGTCATGTGATAAGAAAGGGTATTCGTGCCAGATACGGAACATGCCAAAATAGGAATTGTCACGGTTTCCGACCGCGCCAGTCGAGGTGAATATGAAGACCGGGGCGGCCCTGCTATTTTGGGCTATCTGTCTGAAGTTCTCAGCAGCAAGTGGACCCCGGTCGCACGCGTCATCCCCGATGAGCTTTCCACAATCACTGAGACCCTGAAAGAACTCTCTGATCTGGAACAGTGTTGTCTGATTGTCACCACCGGAGGCACGGGGCCTGCGAAACGAGATCTCACACCGGAAGCCACATTGGCGGTTGCTGAAAAAGAGATGCCGGGCTTTGGTGAATTGATGCGGAAAGTCTCACTGGAAAAAGTTCCCACTGCTATTCTTTCGCGTCAAACAGCGGTCATTCGGGGCGGTTCGTTGATTATCAATCTGCCAGGTCAGCCGAAGGCGATCCAGGAATGCCTGGACGCGGTTTTTCCAGCTGTCCCCTACTGCATTGATCTGCTTGAAGGCCCCTTCCTGGAAACCAATGAAACGCGTCTCGTTGCATTCCGGCCAAAAAAGAAATAAGCGAATAAAAACAGGAGCCGCTATTTTGATAACGGCTCCTGCTCTGATTACATTTTATCAACACACTGCTTTAAAGCAGATTGGAACTGATTTCTTCTTCAATCGTTTCCAGTTGAATGGGTTTGATATCGAATTTTGGATTCTGCCCCAGGAAACGAGCGGGGTTATTATGGAAGACTTCAATCGCATCCTGGACCGAATAACCTCTGGCCCGGAATTGGATAACACACTGCTGCAGAGTAAAGGGATCACTGGGCCCCCAGTCGGCAGAGGAGTTAACCAGGATTCGCTCATGCCCATACATTTCGAGCATATCGACGGCCCGTTTGGGAGTGCACTTGGTGACAGGGTACAGAGTAAACCCAACCCAGTAGCCGGCTTCTAAAGGCCCACGAATGGTGTGTTCTTCGACGTGATCGATCCAGACGCGCTCCGGATTCACATTCATATGAGATAACACTTCCAGCGTGCGTTTTGTGCCACGAACTTTATCCTGCAGGTGAGGCGTATGAATCAGTATTAACTGATCATACTTGATGGCCTGTTCCACCTGCTCTTCGAAGATCGCTTCTTCGTTTTTCGTGGTTTTATGGAAGCCGATTTCTCCTACGCCGAGCACAGTCGGCTTTTTATAAAACTCGGGCATATGTTTGAGCACTTCGCGGCTCAATTCTGGATTTTCGGCTTCTTTGGGATTCACGGCGACCCAGCAATAATGCTTGATGCCATACTCGGCGGCACGCGTCGGTTCGAACTCGCTGATCTGCCTGAAGTAATCGAGGAAGGTTTCCGGATACAGGCGGTCAAAACCGGCCCAGAAGGCAGGTTCTGCTACGGCGACAACGCCGGACATCGCCATGCGTTCGTAATCTTGTGCGGTTCGTGCAATGGCATGATAATGGGGTTGAATAATTTGCATGATCGTCTCACTGTTTATTCAAAAGTAAGCGGGTGGGAGGATTTCGCGTCGGCTTGCTCCGAATTCGTTTGATGGAACCGGGTCTAATCCAGATCAGAAAAGAGGAGCAGCATTCGTTCAGATCGATTCGGTAGATGACTTTTTTCAGTCAATAGTGCGATTGCCTGACTCAGTAGATCCAAGCGGGAATCATTGAATTCGCTGGATTCCTCTTCATCGCTGGCCCGATCGATGCGATCGAATGTCGCGGCAAGCTCCACCAGGGAACAACGGGCTTCGAGATACTCTCGATCCAAAACCTGTAAAGCTGTTTGCATCATTAAAACCTTTCGGATTATTACGTCTGTGGTCGCTCTTTCATGATACGAAAGCGTCTTCAACAAAACCGGCAGGGTCTCGAAAAACGCTACTACCACATCCAATTTGAGTGATATCAGTCACGTTTTATTATACACCTTACATCGGTTCTTCCTACTCTCTAAACTGAGTTCAACTGATTTTCCGCAAATCTGAAACAGAAATTCAGTATAAATTGGCTAGTCGTAGGAATTAAAGTGAGTCAAAAACGGGATGATACCGAGCGTCTCCTGCTTTCGCCTGAAACCCTTTATTTTTCAGGAGATGAATCAAAAATGTGTCTCGATTTTCTCCTGTAAATTTGCACGTAAGATGATATCGATAAGCGGGCTGGAAGCCAAATCGCGGGTAATACTCAGGATGTCCCAGCACGATCACAAATGGCTGATTTCGGTGCTGCAACTCTGCCAGACCTGATTGAATCAAAGCTGTTCCCACGCCCTGCTTCTGGAACGCGGGTAACACCGCCACAGGAGCCAAACCGAAACCGTTCAGCTTTGAACCATCCTCATATTCAATGACCGCTGGTGTGAACAAAATATGCCCCACTAACTCATCTTCCATGATCGCGACCAGAGAGATCTGTTCCGGACATGCAGCTCTTAACCGATCCACCAGATCTGCTTCGGCAGGCTGTCCGAAGGCTTGTTCCTCAACGTGCCTGATCGCAGCGGCATCTTCTGGTTCTTCCGGGCGAATGATCATCGTTTACTCCTTTGACTCAGCGGTTTCTGACTGATGTTGTTTCAGAAACTGTCTCAGTTGTACTAACTGGCGTTGCATTTCGGTCACATAATCCCCTTGAGCCGGTTTCATCGTCAGTGGATCCAAGACCACGGAATTGACACCATGTTGTGCGAGTTCTTCCACCCTTTTCTCTTCCGGTTGATGTTCCCATAAGAGAAAAGGGATTTTTTGCTCCCTCTGCATTGTCTTTAATTTGTCCCAGTCACTCTCGTTGGGAACAGTCCCCTGCTTCCAGTGCAGATGATGCATCGTCCAGCCACAACGCCGCGCCAGATATTGATAAACGGGGCGTTCGGAAAACCAGTGCAATCCGGGATATTCAGCCTGCAGTTGATCCAATTCTTGACTGAGCGGTTTTAAGGAGTCCTTCAGTTTCTCCAGATTGGCTGTGATACTTTCCTTCTCCTGAGGCACAAGTTGAATTAATCGTTGCGCGATCACTTCGGCCTGCCTCTCCATTAATGCCGGATCTAACCAGAAAAAAGCCACAGTCCCGGCGTGTGAATGAGCGGCGCCTGTCCCATGACTGTGTACTTCAAAATCAGGCACGCTGATCAACGCGTCTTTCAATGAGAGTGACGTTCTTAAGACTTTAGATCGAGGTAACGATAATTTCTTGACCCAGTCGGCGAAGTTGGCTCCGTTGGTGACGATCAGGTCCGCCTGTTGAATTGTCTGGATCATCGCGTCAGCAGGAAGCCAGGTTTCCGGGTTCGCATCGGGGGGCACCGGATTGAGAACCTGAATTTCTGGCCCCACGAGTGACTCGACAATAAACTGCAGAGGATAATTGACGACCACGACCACCGGTGTTTTATTTTCTGCTGCCTGTTTAGGTTTCGGCTGTGTGTCTGGCTGACAGGCACACAGTGTCATCACTGAAAACAATGCCGAGAAGAAAATAAACCGTCGCATATTAAAATATCACTAACTAAACCAGAGACGTAGCAACTGACTCGCATAAACCCGGACAATGGCTGTGATGCCTAGCACGATCAGCAGACTGGCGGCTAAAATAAAAATCACTTCTGTCAGTTGCAGCTTCCAAATCATCGATCGGCTGCAGCCCAATTGAAACATCGTCTGTCGTTCCCGCTTGCGTAAGCGGAGCGAAAGCACAAACACGAGTGCTAATAATAGTCCCACTGAAATCGAAACCAGCAAGGCGTTCATATCGAACAACTGCTTCACGCGAAACACCATGCCCATCAACTCATTGACGATTTCGGTCGGGCGTATCAATTGTAGCTCTGCCCCTTTCGTATCGTACAGGCCCAATAGCAGGACTTCCGATTTTTGATCAAAGGGAACCACAATGATGGCTGAGATGGGAAATGTATCTGTCTCTCCATGAAAATGGAACGAAGCCAGATTTTTGTCCGTCACCTCATTAAACTGTGGGACGGCGGCATTCGCGACGGTCGTCTGACCTTCCTGCTTCAATACAAGATCTTTATTCGATTCCGCATTGATACTTTGATGACCATGGCCGATGCCCGAGATGATCCATTCCGTTTTCAAATCAACAAAAACAGCCTCATCATCGGGAGAATTCGATTTTCCCAGTACGCCCACCACCCGCATCTTCAGCGGATAATTTCCTGAAAGATCAAACACATTCAGCGGGTCCGACATCAGTCGATCGCCGGGCTTTAACTGAAGAGTTGCCGCCACATTAGCTCCGATTACGCAGTCTCCCAGCCGTTTCAGCTGCGTTCCTTCCGCGATCTCCCGCTTACGAAATTCGAAATAATCAAGTGTTGTCCCGACAACAGGAAATCCCTGTGCGGTAAAACGGAGTGTCAGTGGTATCGGGAGGGCATAGTTTGTCTCCTGTATCGATTCCACTTCCCGCATTGATGTCGGCTCCAGATCGGCACGACTGAAATACATGCTCTGCAACGCAAGATCAAAGCGGCTCCCTTTAACCCCCGCAACCAGAGGAGTAGACCGGGCTCGAGACATCAGATCCTGTTCAAACTGTGCCACGCCAAATTGCAGCAACACGGGCAAGAGCAACGCCAGCGAGACACACATAATCAGTGTAATGGTTTTGAGTTTATTATACGCTAAATAGCGTAAGGTCAGTCTGAGGATCCCATTCATGCCGTTTTCACCATTTCATGAAAACGTTCGATATCAATGGTCCGATCAAACTGATCCAGCAGGCGGTCATCATGAGTCACCATGATTAAGGTCGCATTGGTTTTGGTGGTATGTTCGAGTAATAAATCCCGAATGTGTTGTTTATTGACCGGATCCAGATTTCCAGTCGGCTCATCTGCTAACAGTATCTGCGGTTGAGGTAAGAGAGCCCGGCAGATCGCCACCCGCTGCCGTTCTCCTTGAGAGATACGATCGATGCGTGAGTTGAAATACGAATCAATCTGCATGGCCGCCGCCAGTTCTTGTGCCCGCTGTAGCACACCTTCATCCAGTTGCAGTGCCGAATTGATAAAATAGGGCAGCAGAATATTTTCACGGACATTCAAATAATCGATTAATTCGAATTCCTGAAAGACAAAGCCAATTCTGGAAATGCGATAGACGCGTCTCTGACTATCGTTAAGTGTTTTTAAATCAATTCCACAGGAAAGCAGTGTGCCTTGATTCGGAATCAGAATACCGGAAATCAAATTCAATAGTGTTGTCTTACCACACCCACTGGGGCCGATCACGGCTACTTTTTCTGTGTCTTTAATTTCCAGTTCGGGAATACTCAATCGAAAATGGGACTGAGGATAACCGAATTTGAGTTGTTGCATCTGAATCATGATGAACTCGAGTCAGCTGACTTTGTTTTCGGCGAATTGTCTTCAGGGGGCTTCATTTCTTCCGTGTTTACTTCGCGTAAATTAGTCTGAAACCGCACTCGCTGTTCATCCAGCAAATTCATGCCGGTCAGTTTCCAGGCATCCTCTACCGGTTCCAGATAAAAAATCGCCTGATACTGATTGGTTCGCGTGTGAATATGGCCCCAATGCTCTACCGTGCCTGCGACTGTCCACGTTGTCTTAACCGCAAAACTGCGTTCATCTCGCATTGGTTGATTTTCTGACACAGTCTCATTTTCTGGCTGAACCGTCTCCCATTGCACATCAGTGACTCGCGAAATCGCCCCCCCCTGCTCCTGCATTTTCAGGCTTTGATTAATTTGACGATACAGTGTTTCCAGAAAGGCGCCGTCAGTACTTTTCGCCAGCGCATCGTAGACATCACTTTCGGTATGATAATCAAACGATCGGTAAATATTCTTATGCAGCGTTTTGAAGACGGCTTCTGCCTTCTCAGCGGGTACTTGGGGAATCGGTTCCAGAGGGTTGGCAAAGGTGACTCGCGAAAACGGCCAACACAACAGGCTGGCGATGAATAATATGACGACCACAACCAATGTACTTTTGCGCAATTGTGTTTTCCGAAACAGGCTCAGACCTACAACAAAACACATTAGAAAGCCGATTGCACTGATCAGGGGAATGGACCAGAGTGAACGTGGTTGCAAGCTGACTTTCACGGGATTGACTTCCAGGCTGACTTTGCGCCCCGGATTCGTCCATTCAAATACACTGCTCCGTTCCAGTTTGGAAAAGACCGGTTTATAGGATTGATCGAAGGCAAAGCAGACCGACTCCACACTCCAGACATTTCGATTGAACATGTCCCACGTCACTTTGACTTCATCGGGAGTTCCTTTGGTGCTGTAAGTCAGAATAATACCTACCCGGGCGTTGGCAGTACTGACTCTTTTTTTCTCAGCTGACTTGGCAAAATCTCGGAAATCGAGGCCATAAAAATCGAGCCGTGAAATGACTGGTTTGACAGTGATTCCATCAATTTCAATCGGATTCGCTTTCGCGAAATACTGTTCAATCTTTTCCCGCGATGCTTCCTGCTCGGTGACAGACAAAAAATCTGGATCTTGATGTTCAAGCGTAAAGAATGACTCCAGTGTTGCCAGCGGAATCAGAATTTCGTGCCTGACTTCAAAATCTTCAATATACAGAAAGGAATAGATGGTGCCGTAACTGGTAATCCCCAATGTCTCTTCGCGGCGTTCTTTGAGCCACTTCTGCCAGTCGGCTTCAGAGGCATCTGGGGCTAACGGGGGACTATCCCAGCTAAAGCGAATTGTTTGTGGCTCCCGCGGTTTCATCGAAACCGCATACGGGGTCTCGGAACCTTCCTGCTTAAGATTAAACTGGACCATCGCCGGGAAGCCGGCGTTGGAATCGACTAGTTGCTGGCTGAAGGTGAGAAATTCGGGTGGCTTGGCGAGTGGATATTCAATCTGAAATACCAGCGTAAACAGCATCAGGTCTGACATCGCGACCCCCTGCGGCTTGATCGAGGAATCATCGACCGAAACCACCTTCCCCTTTAACTTCTCGCCGTTGATGTCCCGAACGATCAGGCGATCCAACAGGAACTGCTTGTGCTGTTCGATTGCTGTTTTGATTTTGTCAGCAGAGACGATATTTTCTTTGTCCGGTTCCAGCTTTTGAAAGAAGTAGAGATCTTCGACGTAAATCTGCATCGAGATCATCACCTTGTCCCGGGTGACGTAGACATTTTCCTGACTGACGGAAATCGGATGTGCCTCGCTGATTTGGGGTACTGCTAAACTGCACAATAGCGCCAGACAAGACAGTAGCACCAAACGTATTTTTGCTCTCTGTTTGTAAGTACAGCCACACGGTTTCTTACGGCGACAGATTGAAGCAGCAACTGGTGAGGTCATAGCGGAATTTCAAACTGGAAAAACAGGGAGCTTAAAATGGAAAGGAGCGTATCAAACAGGCAGGTTTTATTACATTTCTGTACTATTTGATCGTACCGAGAGAGAGTATAGAATTGCAATCGTGGTCTGCTTATAAGACACTACGATTATTGAATTCACAATGATTGAGAAAAAAGGCTCTCCCATGGAAGAAACACAGGATTCAGGCCAACCCAAAGCTGAAATAACACAAGAAGTTACAGCAGAAACAGCTCTCCCACCTAAACCCAGCCTGCTCAAACGCAGTGGACTCTGGTTTCTAGCGTTTCTTCTGGCTGCTTCCGCGATGATTTATCAGCGAGCGACAGGGCCAACTTATCCTGTAAAAATCCGAGTGGCTGACGGAATTACCGCCAAACTCATTCGTACACATGAATCCACGGATGACGCGATTGTCGAATTACCGGCTCCCTTATCCGAACCAAAACCAGCGGCGACTTTATTCTACAAACGGTATCGCACAACTGATGAATTCACGGCTGCCCCTATGACGACAGTCGAGGAAAAAGAACAGTACAAATTGGAAGGTGCGCTCCCCAAACAACCGGCTGCGGGGAAACTAGAGTATTACATTGAAGCAAAGATCGACGGCAAACAACGTCGTTTCCCAGAGCAGGCGGATAAATTTGTTTTGATTCGTTTTAAAGATCCCGTTCCTGATGGTATATTGATCCCGCATATCACTTTGATGATTTTTTCGATTCTGTTAGGTATGCGGTCCGGTCTGGCTGCACTTTTTGCTCCCTACAATCTGCGTCAACTGGCCTGGGTCACCCTATGTGGCATGATGGTCGGTGGGATGATTTTAGGGCCCTGCGTTCAGAAGTACGCGTTTGGAGAATACTGGACCGGCTTTCCGCTGGGGGGCGACTGGACTGATAATAAAATGCTGTTTATGTTTCTGGCGTGGGTTTTCGCCTGCTCGGTGATCGGTTTGAATCCATACAAAAAAGTGACCGCTATCATGCGAATTGTCGTCTTCACGGCATCCATCGTGATGACGGTCTGTTATCTGATTCCACACAGTATGGGGGGCAGCGAGCTGGATTACAGTCAGGTTGACCAGGGAATTGATCCCAGTGAAGCGATCAAGACAGGTCGACAATGAACGCGGCCCAGATTCATCTCATCACCGTCCATGTCCCCATAGTAGGATGCTGGGGGCTGTCGATCTTATTCGTTCTGGCTCGACTGTTACGCGATGACCGTCTGTTTGAAATCTGTTGCTGGCTGCTGCTGACGATTCTACTGCTGGCAACGGTGGCCTACTTTTCTGGTCCTCCCGCTTATGAAATCTTGAAAGAACATTACAGCGTCGAAAAGGAAACGGTCGAATTTCACGCCATCCTGGCACGCTCTTGCCTGCTGGCGATGGTCGTTCTCGCAATGATTGTCGGCAACGCTTTGATGCAACGATTTCAAGGCGAAAATATCCCGCGATGGCAACGGTCGCTAATTGTAGTCGGCACTATCTCACTAGCAGTTTTCTGGACGATCGCCGCTCACTGGGGCGGCATGATCAGACACCCGGAGATTGGGTTTTCCGATTCCCATCCGGTTGAAGCCGTCACGCCGGAGAATCAGCAGCCCAGCGATTGAAATGACTATTTGACAATCTCAGTCCCAATCCCTTTATCCGAATAAATTTCCAAGAGAATCGAATGGGGCAGCCGGGCGTCAACGATGTGTACTTTTCCGACGCCGCTTGCCAGAGCTTCGAGCGCCGCATCAACCTTGGGCTCCATACCCGCATCAATAGTGCCATCAGCGATTAAGGCCCGGCATCGCTCGGTTTCCAGATGGGAAACCAGTGTCTCGGGATCATTTCGATCGAGAAATATTCCCGGTACATCGCTCAAAAAGACAAGCTTCTCCGCTTTCAGAATGCGGGCGAGCGCAGCAGCAGCGGTATCTGCATTGACGTTTAATTTCTGTCCTGTTTGATCCAGAGCAACGGACGGTATCACGGGAATGGCATCTGATCCGCAGATTTCTGCTAAAAGTTCCTGATCTACGTCTGTTACATAACCGACATGTCCCAGATCCACAGCGGAGCCGTCTTCCGCCTGGAGTGTCAGTTGCTCTCCCTTGAGACAATTCCGTGTCCCAAAGTGAAGCGGTTCTGCTTTCGCCCCCTGCGATCTGATTTCCTGAGCCAGCGATTCACTGATCTGATTGGCAAGGACATCGGTGGCGATTTCCAGTGTTTTTTCATCAGTATAACGTCGACCATGCACAAACCGAGGTTCGATTCCAGCTTCGCTCATTGCTTTACTGATGGCTTTTCCGCCGCCGTGTACGAGAATGGGATGCATGCCCACCGTTCGCATAAAGATCACGTCCGTCAGAAATGCTTTGACTGCAGACTCTTCTTCGAGCGCACTCCCCCCGAGCTTGATCACAACGTATCGGCCACGAAATCTTCTAATCCAGCTTAACGCTTCGATCAACACAGCAGCTTTACGAACGGCACCTTCCACAGTAGACCTTTATTCCTTCTCAATACATCAACGAATGCAATTTTGTATGCTGAAATGAATCTCTTCAATGACATTTCAAATTATCCTGAAGACACAACAATCCCAGACTTATTGTAAGTGACCTTTGTGAACTGTCAAACGACTGCCCCAAATCCTCAACGGCACGACATCCAGTCCACAATAGAACATGTTTTTTTTCGTTTTTAAGACTGTTTCCGCATTTTTTCACTCAACTTCAATTTCAAATAACTCAAAACAGGAATTCGTTAAATTTTTCAAGTCTCAAACTGGCATAACCCAACTTGAATCAACCTCCCAAGAGGCAACACAATCGGACTGATCAATACGGCCCCGGCATATGGAGGGAATGGTGCGACAGGCCGGTTCGGCAATTTTGCGCTCACAGACACAGATACCGGTCATCTCAGGAGAACAGGAGAATTGGTGTGTGGCCATTCTATGAAATCCCCCGATATCTAACTCTACAGAACAAGATCGTAATCGCTCACGAAATTGCATTGCTTTACAACCACTAAGAGACCTTAAGAGATTGAGACGGAGAAACAACGTTGGCCCATTCACACTTGCCGATTCAACACCTGATGAAACAAATGGAAAACTTTGCTTCAGATCAAACTAATATCAATTGTCGTCCTTCCTGGCTCAGTAGTTTTGTGGACGAGGTCGCTGACATCTTCAATCCTTACGATGAAGTCGGTCGGGTTGGCTTCGACTGCCAGTTCACTGAAGAGTGCTGGGAAGTAGGCCTGTTCCTGGGTAGTACAGAAATCGTTGGTGGACAACGCGACGGTCAATTTATTGCCGCTGGCTTTCAGTTCGACCTGTTACAACTTCTGGACCGGTTTGAATCAGTCAATCGCTTCCACTTTCATTTCATGGAAGAGACTGAGCCAGCCGTTGCCAGGACCCCGGCAGCCTCTTATATCACAATTGAAGGTCATCTGGCCGATCTGGAAATTGTACGTCTGAACGTCTACGCCACTCCCCCTGAAAAGGCAGGTCCGGGCTTTCGCAAATCACACGATGGAAAAATTGACACGGTCTGATTCAAGACCTCAAAATCGCAAACCAGAAAACCGCTACGATTCCAGAATCCCGAATCGTAGCGGTTTTTCTATACCGATCAGCGAAGACGAGGTATTCGAACTAATCTGCTGCATTCGCTTCCGCAAGTTTCCCGTCGCGTAATCGGAGAATATAATCGGTCTCTCTGATGTAGCGTTCGTCATGCGTTACAATCACGACGGTCGTTTTATATTGCTCGCTCATATCGCGCAGACAATGAAAGATTTCTTCGCCGGTTTTTGTATCCAGTTCGCCCGTCGGCTCGTCGGCCAAAATCAGCAAAGGGCGTTTTAACAGTGCACGGGCGATCGCCACACGCTGCTGCTCTCCGCCTGATAATTGATTGGGGCGGTGGGTAATCCGCTGCCCTAAGCCCACCTGTTTCAGCAGATCTTCTGCACGTTGTTTCTGTTCGGCAGTCACTCCCTGAGGCAAATAGGGAGCCAGCACATTTTCCAGCGCATTCAGGTTTTTCAAAAGATTAAAACTTTGAAAGACAAAGCCGACTTTTTCACGCCGATACGTGTCACGTTCGGTTTGAGTCAGTGTCGACAGTGACCGATTTTGCACAAATATCTCGCCTGATGAAGGCGAATCCAGCGCCCCCATCAAGTAGAGCAACGTACTTTTTCCGCTTCCGGATGGTCCCAGGATAAACGAAAACGTTTGACCGGGGAAACGGCAGCTCACTCCCTGCAGTGCACGAACTTCCGTCTCACCACACTGGTGAATTTTCGTTACATCACGAATTTCGATCATAGGAAGTCAACTTTCTGCGAACACGTTCTAAAGTTATCTAATTTTCATTATCAGCCACGTCGGATTGCATCAATGGGAGTCATTCGTGTGGTCCACCAGGCAGGATATAAACCACCGAAAATGCCGAGGAACGTACTAAAGACAACGCCGAACAGAAGTAATCCAGGACTGGCGTAAAGATGGACCTGACTGGCAAACTTCCAGTTCACGATCGCGATGGCACCTAATCCCAAGATACATCCCAGCACTCCGCCGGTGACGCCCAGCAGAGAACTCTCGGCGGTGATCAGCAGCATCACGTCCCGGTTTGACCAGCCGTTGGCTTTGAGAATTCCGAAATCCACAATCCGTTCCATCACACTCATTAACATGGTGTTGATGATACTCAGCATCGCGATTAAAACTCCGATGCCTGTCATCAACCCCAGAAAGATGTCCAGGTCGGCAGTGAATGTTTCCAGTCGCTCTCCCCAATCTGATGCCGCCCGTACTTCCAACGCACTGGGATGTTCGCTTGTATTTGCATTCCCGGCATTAACTACGGGTGTTTTCCTGGATGAAGATTGCTTTTCTGACTTTTGTTTTTTCTCTGCCCCTTGGTCCGATGTCCCCTTCAAACTTTGATCGATGGCGTCGACGAAATCCTTGAGGATATTGGATTGCGAAGCATTCGCTAACGCCAGAGACGCTGGTTGCCAGGATGCCAGTTCCCGATCACAAAACTGGTCTTTGATATTTTTCACAATCACATCGTTTTTGAAATCGTCTGACTGCTCTATGTAGAAACAACTGACACTCTCCGGATCGAATCGTGTGATATCACGCACGACATCAATATCAAGAATGATTGCCACATCGAGTAGGATCGAGCCACATTCATAGAGCCCGACGATCGTCATCTGCTGACCGTTGACCTCAATCTGATCGCCAACCTGCTTCTGATGCTGTTCTGCAATCTGACGGCTGATCACCGTATTCAGTTTGCCCTGGTCCTCCAGATTTAAAAACCGGCCCTCATAAATGGTTTCGCGATAGATACCTTTTTTTAACTGCAGACGGGTGGGAAGATCCGTTCCAAACAGAAACCGAGGCGGACTGACAACCGGTTTGCCTTCAATGATATTGACCCGGGACCAGATTTCGGAATTCACAATCGATACGCCGGGGATCTCTTCGATCTCAGCCCCCCATGATCGGGGAATCCGGGAAAACAGCGGGATTGGCGCGCCGGGTTGCATCGCAACAATGCCTGATATTTTCCCGAATGTCTGGGAAACGGTCTCTTCCAGCCCTCCGGCGATGGAAAACAGGCCAACCATGCCGGCAATGGCAATGGTCAATCCCATCAAACATAAAAACGAACGCAATGAGCGGCTTAGAAGGTTTCGTAAGGCAAATTTTAGCATTTAGGCTGTTTTCCAGTAAGTCGATTCATTCCGGCCTTCAAAGTGTCTGTGTCATTCTACGCGTCATTCTACGCAGATCAGTTCCATCAATGAATCAATTTGATTCGTATTCTCATAATAAAAGAACTGATAATAAGGAGTTATAGACAGAGCTAACTTGAAAACCAGTCAAATTCAAACGTAGAATGCTCCCAGCTCAAATCAGTGAATGATCGATTCAACCAAAACTTGAAGCTTGGCGGTTTTTGCCAGTTGAATTTTCGGAGGACTCATGAAAACGTCTTGGTTTTCAGATAGCCCGAAACGAACTCTCTATACAATACTCTATTTTGATGCCTGATACTTAAAACGAATTTCGAACCTATGAACAAACGAGACTATTACGATATTCTGGAGGTGTCCCGCAGCGCCGGCGCTGATGAGATTAAAAAGGCGTACAGAAAACTGTCGCGAAAATATCATCCTGATATGGCTCCAGACGATAAATCGGCGGATCAAAAATTTAAAGAAGTCCAAGAAGCATACGAGGTTCTGCGCGACGAGAGTAAACGCAAACAATACGATCAATATGGTCACTCATTCCAGCAGGCAGGACCCGGGGGAGGCCATTACCAACCCGGCGGGGGAGCCGGCCCGGTTGATATGGAAGACCTGTTCGGCGGTGGCGGGATCGACCTGGGCGATTTATTTGGCGGTGCATTCCGTGGGGGCCAACGCGCACAACCGCGGCCCCAGAAAGGGGAGTCGCAACGACTTCAAATCGAGATCCCCTTCCATCTGGCAGCTGTAGGTGGAGAATACGAGGTCACGATTCAAAAAGGAAGTTCCTCCGAACGTTTGACAATCAAAATCCCGGCTGGGGTCAATAACGGTTCGGTCATCAGGCTTAGTGGCCAGGGAGGCCCTGGAGTTCATGGCGGCCCTGCAGGCGACTTACTGATCACAATCAAAGTCGGCAATCACCCCTATTTCAAACGGGATGGCAGTAATCTTCTCTTGGAAGTGCCGATAACACTTCCTGAAGCGGCTTTAGGCGCGAAAGTCGACGTCCCCACATTATCGGAAGGCGAAGTCACCGTTACGATTCCCGCGGGAACGTCCAGCGGAACCAAATTGCGACTGCGCGGAAAAGGAATTACCGACCAGAAAACCAAACAACCGGGGGATCAGATCTGCTCCATCAAAATTGTCGCCCCCAAAGATCTCAGTGAGCAGGATCGCTCTCTTTATGAGCAAATTCAACAAGAAGCCCCTCGGTCGAAAGCATGGTGATCTCAATGCAAGCACAACTCCGACGCGAAAAAAAGCGACTTGGGTTACGTTTATTGATAATGCTACTGTGCGTTATGAGTCTGCCTGTCGCTGAGCTGTCTGCACAACAGAACGAAGAATCTGGCTCTACCACAGTCGATTCCAATGAACAAACAGGGGTCGACGTACCTGCTGATTCTGAGCAGGGGGAGAATGGGAAACCAGATGGCAAAAAGAAAGAAGTCCGCCCGCGAGAACTGGGAGTATTGATCCTTATTGTCTGGATTCTGGCGGGAACGGGGATCGGGATTTTGATTTTCACTTCCCTGTTTGGTCACTCCGTTCGCAGTATGATCAGAAGACCTTACCCAAATCAGACGCATCCTGACCAGCAGATTCCATCAAAACCAGTACCAGATAGTTCTGAAGATTCAGAGCAGGTCAATCCAGAACCACCAAAAGAATAAACGTTTCTACGACGCCTGTGGGAGGCAGTGTTTCCCTGTGAAACAATTCGGATTTCCAAACACGAACAGAATACGCAGCCAGCAGGATTTTTCCACGATCTATTCTGCCAGGCAGCGGGTAGGCGACCAATGTCTGTTATTGTTTGCCGTGAGAAATGAACTGAACCAAACCCGCCTGGGAGTCAGTGTTTCCCGAAAAAACGGAAACGCCATCAAACGTGCTCGTAAAAAAAGACTGATTCGGGAGGCCTTTCGGCTCGTACAACATCAACTTCCCAAAGGGTTGGACCTGGTCGCCATACCGCGTCCTACAGTCAATTGTGATCTGAAACAGTATCAGAGCTCGTTGAAACGACTATCTCAGACACTCAACCGCCGTCTGGAGCAAAAGCAAAGCTGATGAAACAGATTGCTTTGCAAATAATCCGATTTCTGTATCAGATTCCGTCCTACATCCTGATTGGACTGGTACGGATCTATCAGAAGACGTTTCGCTATATTCTAGGCGGACAATGCCGGTTTCACCCGAGCTGCAGCGAATACTTTATTCAAGCAGTCCAGAAGTATGGAGCCGTAAAAGGGGCGGTGAAAGGAATCCTGCGGATCTGCCGCTGTCATCCATTTCACCCTGGTGGATACGACCCACCTTAAACGGCGGCCGACTTAATATCCTTTTCGCGATGTCGCCTTGGCTGGCAGTGGCGTGTAAGGAGAAACATTTGCAGGCCCGTTCATCCTGGGGCCGTTCTGCAAACCGATTTTTTGAATCGTGGCAGACTGTTCCTGTGAGATCATCGCGGGTACCGACAATTGACTCGGATGCTTCTGCTCTGGCTCAATCAGCATGAACTGTGGAGTTGACACTGGCGCTGCTTTTTTCAATTGAAATGCCTGTGCATTCGGCTGCATTCTCTGTTTCGAATGGGGCCACTGTTCGAGTTGATCTTCTAACGTTGAGTAGTTGTCGACGGGAAGTTGCTCCAGTGTGGCAGAAACTCTCCAGTTATTGTCCCAATGTGTTGTTTCTCCCGGCGGGGGCAGTCGCGGAAGATTCTTCTTTTCCGGTTCCGGCTGGGGGAGCATCGGTTTCAATTTCTGGGGCTGTGGAAACACAGGTTGCGGTCCGAGGGGCTCTGAATCAACGGATTCTGCCTGAGCGGGAAATTCCTCAAAAACTGGCGTTGTTTCTACGCAGGATATATCAGTACAAAATACTTCTTCTTCCTGGATAACCACATGGCTGCCTGAGACCTTCCGAATCCACTCAGGCGTTTTCACGTGCGACTTCATTTTGGAATAGAAACCTTTGACCTTCCCATTCATCTGTTTGACTTTCTGTGAAACAGATGAGGAAACTGTCGAATACCGAGGAACCAGCCCCAGATGTTTCTGAGCAGGTTCATGGGCAGGTTCAACTGGATCTGCACTGAATACAGATTTAAAATACTCCTGATCTTCAGCAAGCTTTTCCTGTGATGTCCGCTGAATCAACGGACCGCTATTGTTGCTCTGCCGGTCAGGCTGCGGAAAGTTCAAACTTGGTGGCGCCGCCGGCGGAAAACGATTCTCGGCCGGTGCAGGAGCTGGTTCATTCAAATACTGATCAGAGCCCTGTTGCCCTGGTTCCATTTGGCTATACGGAGCCGACTGGTATTCCGCACCGGATTGAGAAGCTTGCTGATGCACTTTTTGCTGGGCAGACTGACAGCCATAGGATCCCGTCAATGAAACCAGGCAGGCGAATAACGAGACTGTTTTTTTATACGGCATTGTCATCTTGATTTCCTCTTTCCGTGTCGTGCGACTGGCACCATTTTAAAATACCACGATTCAAATTTGACAAACTCTAAAAATGTGGTATGGCACACGGAATAAAAATCGGTTAAATCTGCCGCTTTCTAATATACGAAAGTGATGAATCAGTTAGAATAGGTTCAACAAGCATCCGTTTATTCTTGCTAAGACGATTTCGTATAAATAACAGTGTCGTGATTGATAATTCTGTTTTTCGTTCTCTAACGATCGTACTGTTTATAACTAGATTCAAAATGAGGATAATCACTGAAAAACCAGTTTTTCAGATATTTCACAGCTTAGGAATTAGTCAAAATATAATGATTATTCCTGATAGCCGCATCCACCTGCCGAAAGAGGGGCGAGATAGATTAATGATTAATATTGAATAAGACCGCGCCCAGATCACTCGGAAAGAGGACCGGTGATTTACTACAATGAGAAAAGATCGACTCAATCAGGATTACAGAAGCCAGGAGGAACCCCATGATAGAACTCAAAAGAATTCTCGTACCGACCGATTTCAGTGAATTTGGCGAGCAGGCTCTAATATATGGTTGTGAATTGGCTAAACGGTTCAATGCAGAATTACATCTGCTGAATGTCGTTCAAGATGCCGTCGCGATGTTTCCAGAACCCAATATGATGGGGACATCGATGAATGATCTCGTATCAGATATGCAGAGTTTAGCTAAAAAACAGCTGGAAGAGATGCCTGATCTACCGGGAACCAAGGACCTGAAAGTGGTGCGGGAAGTACGTGTCGGCCCTGCATTTCTCGAAATTATCCGTTATGCAAATAAAGCAAAGATCGACCTGATCGTGATCGGTACACACGGCCGAACCGGGATTAAACACATGTTACTAGGCAGTGTGGCGGAAAAAGTGGTCCGCAAAGCCCCCTGTCCTGTACTAACGGTTTCTCATCCCGAAAGAGAATTTGTAATGCCGACTTAAAATAGATGCCCCTAAGGCCTATAATAGCTGGAGACTTTCCTTCTGGAAGGACTTCGAACGATTGATACACTCTGATTCCAGATGAAACCCCAAATACATCCCCCCACATCACATAGAGGAAATAATGCCGAAACTGACTGTTGAAAATGTAGGAGAATTCGAAGTGGAATCAGGTAAACGGCTGGTACTGGCCTTAACTGATGATGCCCACGTCGATCAATTACATGCTTGTGGTGGCGCAGGTCGCTGCACGACATGTCGTGTGGAGTATGTTGAAGGTGAACCGAATCAAATGACGGTCGCAGAAAAGAATACGCTTGCAGCCCGGGAATTATCCGGGTGCCGATTGAGCTGTCAAATTCTTTGTGATCATGATATGACGGTCCGCGTTATCAGTCGCCTGGAAGGCAGTGGACGCGCTGATGCTGGTCATATTCCGAAAGATGAAATTGAACCACAGCCTGTTGCGTGGGTTGATAAATAAACGATGATCAAAAAAACGGGAAGCTCTGGTGCGCACAAATCAGGGCTTCTCTTTAAGCTAATTTCGATCATGTGACTGGAAATAGCTCCTCTTAATCGAGGGAGAACCTCATGCGACGAGTTCTGACTTTTCTACTGGTAACTGGCTGGTTCATCCTGCCTGTCACAGACTCGGTGTTTGCCAAGACCCGTGACCCCAAGCTACAAAAGGCGGTTACCAACGCTCTGGAATATCTGTCCAGAGAACAACGTCGTCAGGGATACTGGGAAGCCAACGGAGGCCAGTATCGTGTCGCGATGACGGCTCTTGCCGGGAATGCGCTGCTGGCAGAAGGTTCGACAACCACACGTGGGAAATACGCCAAGAATATCAAGAATGCTGTTGATTATCTTCTTGAAATGAGCCAGCCGAATGGCTTGATCGGCTACAAGAACGACTACCATTACACCTATGGCCATGGGTATTCAATGGTCTTTTTATCGCAGGTTTATGGCGAAGAAGAAGACTCGTTACGTCGTGATGAACTGAAAAAAGTACTGATGAAAGCAGTCGAATTCTGTGCCGGCGCCCAAACGACCCGAGGTGGCTGGGGATACGTTTCCGCTAAAGACGGCAATGATTTTGACGAAGGCTCAACCTGTATTACCCAGGTTCAGGGACTACGTGCCTGCCGCAATGCCGGTATTCCTGTTGACAAAAAGATCATTGACCGGGCGAAAAAATATATTTCAGACTGCACGACTCAGGATGGCGGAGTTCAATACAGTATTCGTGGCGGAGGCGCTCGGCCGGCAATTACAGCAGCCGCCTGTGCTGCCTTGTTCAACGCCGGCGAATTTGATTCTGATCATTTGAAAAACATGCTGGAATACTGCCGAAAAAACATCTGGCCTGGCGGAAGTGCCAATCGTTACTTCGGACACTGGCACTACGCTCATTTTTATTATGCACAGGTCATGTACCGCGGCGAATCAAAAAACTGGGACAAGTATATCAAAGATATCGGCCAACAGATTTTACGCAAACAATCTGCGTCCGGTGCTTGGATGGAAGGTCACGTTGGCCCGGTCTATACAACGGCAATCAATGCGACCATCCTGCAACTGGATAATGGCTATCTGCCAATTTATCAGAAATAGCACCATTGCCATTTTACATGGGATCAGTGATTACTTATTCCTGATTCAGCACTTTTAAATGACTCACGACAGACTCTGCCAGTTTCTCGGGGTTGTAGCCCCCTTCCAGAAGACTGACGATACGTCCGTCACAATATTCATGGGCGACATTCAGCACCAACTGTGTCAGTGTTCCAAAATCCTCGGTTTCTAAGCCTAATGAGCCAATCGGGTCATCCTTGTGCGCATCGAAGCCAGCACTGATCAGGATCAGCTCCGGTCGACATTTACGCGCAGCTTCGAGCAGCATCCGTTCGAATTTTGCGAAATAGTCTTTCCGCGAAATTCCAAATGCCAGTGGCAGATTCCAGATGCTCCCCAAACCATCCCCTGTACCCGTTTCCTCAGCGGTCCCTGTTCCCGGATAAAAGGGAAACCGATGGGCCGAGAAAAAGTACACCTGTCCGTCTTTGTAAAAGATGTCCTGGGTTCCATTGCCATGATGAACATCCCAGTCAACAATCAGAACCCGATTCAATTTATGCTGCTCAACGGCATGCCGTGCTGCGATCGCCACGTTATTGAACAGACAAAAACCCATCGCCTGATCCGACAACGCATGATGTCCCGGCGGTCGCACTGCACAAAATGCCCGTTTTGTCTTTTTCCCCAGCACCTCATCCACAGCTGTCACGGCACATCCTGCAGCATAACTCGCGACATTATAAGACTCTAAACAGACCACTGTATCCGTCTCAATTCTGCCTCCCCCTTCACTGCAATACTGCTGTAATTCCTGTAAATAATCAGCGGTATGCACTCTGAGAATCTGTTGACGGGTCCCTGTGGTCCATTGATTGACGAGCTTCAGATTGGCAATTTTTTCTGCCGCGACACGTTCCATGACTTTTTTCAAACGAGCAGTGTTCTCTGGATGTTGCCCTGTTTCATGGAGCAAAAAAGTGGGACTCTGAAAAAAATCAGCCATAATAATTCCCATTCATCCAAGATATCTCAAATTTTTGGAGTTCCGTGTAAGTCATCTAACCAATACCAAAAGAAAATCCAGCCCCTGAAAAAGTGCACATAAAAACAGGCACAGTGCTCTATCAAATGAGCAGCAACAGAACTTGAATTTTGTAGACAAAAAAGAAAGCCTTATGACAGACCTCATTTCTCTCTGTCCCTTCTAAAGAGAAAACCCCTATCAGGGTAGAGATATTTCTTGACAGCTCGTAAGGTAAAGCGATACCTTAAGATAATAAAATTGAGTAATGAGAGACAGCCTGTGTGTCATTCACGACCATCTCTGTGTCTTTTTCTACGTTCCATTGTATCTTTGAAACAGCGATTCCTTGTAACTGCCAGTATAAATTGGCATATTTAATTGGAATCTGATCCATATTTATCGTATTATTTATAGTAAATCATCTCTTCATTCCGCTTCGTTCGGAACCATTATAGCAGCCATCATTTAATCACAGGAATTCTATTCGGCTGCCATAGAGTTATTTGCCTTATTTGTGTAATATTTTCCTTGAATGTAAAGCTCCCTATTGTAGTCTAGAATACCCCATAAGTTTATTAGATCACTGGGGTTCGAGCAGAACGTTGAATGAAGGAACTTTCCGTGCGACAATCTACATGCTCGTATCAGGCCTTTTCGCGAATTGGAATGCTGACCGCCAGAATAACGGTGATTCCTCTAATAGCAACCGGTCTGTTACTCTCAAGCAGTTCGGTGCTTCTTAGCCAACAGCCTGCCCCCCCAAATCAACCCAAGCCTGTACAGCCAAATGCAAATCCGGCCGCGAAGGGCAATGCGGCAGCAGCACCAAATAAAACTGGTAAGCAAGATCCAGCCTTGGAGCAGATCAAGGAATTGATGACTCCCGAGGAGGCAGAGCAGTTTCGTAAAACAAAACTGAGGAATTTTGAGGAATTGCTGCGTGGAGGTAAGATCAATGCTGCTGCTGACAAAAAACTCATTGCCGCGGGTGCTCGCTATAACCTGTACCTGATGACTTTGAAGCAGGATCCCCGCAAGCCGGAAAATAAGACAGACCTGAAAAAACTCAGAGCAAACGTTTTACGCGACATTCAATTTTCGGGTCGAGTGTCAGGCAATTATCAAGCCAGAGAACTGTATCTCGAAGAATTGACCAAACAGGCAGAAGACTTATTTGATAATCACCGACTCGTTCGTTTCAGCGCGGTCGTGTTATTATCAAGCCTTGATCTGCGAGATGAAGATCGGCGGAAAAAGATCGAACGAGTCGCGTATGTGCCAGCCTATGCTCCTTTGCTCAAAATCATCGCTTCCCCAAAACAACCAATAGAATTAAAAATCACCGCCGCCAATGGCCTCGCGCGTATTGGAGAAATCGGGGATCCCACAAATTCTCGTCGTGTTTCAATCGTCGAAGCACTGATTCCCGAATTGGACCTCTCTCTGAATGAACATTCCTGGTACCAGCGAAGCTTGGTCGATACTCTAGGGTCTATGGGGATCACGGACAATCTGGCCCGACGCCCGGTCGTTGTTGATGCCTTACTCAAGGTAATGAGTGATCCAAAGCGAACCTGGCGCGTCAGATCAGCGGCAGCTTACAATCTGGGCAAGCTCCCGCTCAAAGCCAATTCAGATATCAAACTGATCACTTATTCGATCGTTGATCTGACCCGCAAAATGGTCACGGCCTATAATGGGAATAACAACGCCCGCTTCTGGAAGCGTTGTTTCTGGAATGTGTACCTGGCCTTCAAACCACTAGCGGCAGGCATGGATAACGGCCTAACTCAAAAACCCGTGAATCAGTCTGTCGTCAATGATGCCTACAAACAAATAATCAAATCTGTAGCCACGATCCTTCAACCGGGACCGCCACCCAAAATTGCTCCCGACGTCACCAAAGCAATGGATGACTGGTTGAAAAAGAATCTCCCTAAAAACTTCCGCGTTGCTCCAGTTCAAGCGAAGCCTGAAAATCAGCAAGTCGCTGAAGGAAATTAACCCTTCTGCTAAACGGGACGTTCTCCCGCTCTCAAATGCTTTGAATAAATCACAGTTTCTCTTGCCTGAATCGAAAACTGGTCACTGCATTTTTCTTATGGTTCATGTAAACTAACTGCATGAAAATCACAGACGTTCGCGCAATACAACCAGTTGGTGAAAATTCGCCTGCTGACTGGCGTACCAGCCTGGGCCAAATCCTGGTTGCCATTGATACCGATTCGGGAATCACTGGCTATGGAGTTGGTGGCGGCGGGCTGGCAGGCAGCCATGTCGTGAAAACGGTTCTCCGCGATCTGTTGCTCGGGAGAAATCCGGAAGAGATTTCACAACTATGGGAGGAAATGTATCAGGCCACGCTGGCTTTCGGCCGCAAAGGAATTGCGATCATGGCCATCAGCGGAGTCGATCTGGCTTTATGGGACCTGCGGGGAAAATACGAACAGCAGCCACTTGTCTCCTTGTTGGGTGGGAATCCCGGAGAAAAAATCCCCACCTATCGTACAGTCTGGGACCCACAGGATTTGCAGACGACTACGGAACACGCCGGTTATAAGTTACACCTCGGAAAAGTGGCTGCCTCTGATCAACGGGAATTGATCATCGCTTCCGTAGAACAGGCGCGTGATTTTATTGGCCCCGACCCGCTCTTAATGGTTGATGCCTGGATGAAGTGGGACGTCGAGTCAACAATCGAAATTTCACAACAAATTGCATCCTCTCGAATTGAATGGATTGAAGAACCGCTCTCTCCAGACGATTTAGCCGGATATCGAATGCTCAAGGAACAATCTGCGGTTCCGATTGCCGGGGGAGAACATGAATTTACCTCAGCCGCCTTCGGTCAGTTGATTGAGGAGCAGCTGCATTCTGTCTTACAACCCGATGTCTGCTGGTGTGGTGGTTTGACGGAACTCATTAAAATCTACACAATGGCAAATGAAGCAGGATTACGCGTTTGTCCTCATCGAGGTTGTGAAACCTGGGCCCTGCATGCAATTGCGGCCCTTGATCCAGATCCGCTCGCTGAAACCGGCCGCCCCTGGATGACATGGGTCTCCGGACAGCCTGAAGTGAAACAGGGAACAATCGAATTATCGGACCGTCCCGGTTTTGGTCTGCTGTTCGATGAACAGAGTCTTTCCCTTGTAAATTAACGCAATAATTGAGTTCTTATCATTCCGGACATTGAAAGCCCTGCTGATTATGAAACACCTCTCTCTTCGCTCTACGATATCAGTAGCCTGCTTTCTGATGACTTTACTGACTCTGGCAGGATGTAATCAGGAATCATCTCAAACGGCGACCCAACCGGCTTCAGTCAAAGAAGACCCCCCCATTCCCACAGCGCCAGCCGGTCCTGCAATTCTGTCCGAAGAGGACCTTCATGAACGCCTGAAAAAAGACAATCCAGATTACCAGAACAATGCTGAATTCGGTAAAATGAAAGGGGAATTCGTTTCGGTCAATTTGTTCAACACCAAAGTAGAGAACATTTCTGCGCTCGAAGGATTGAAACTGCAATATCTTGACCTGACCAATTGCCCAATCACTGATTTAAGTCCCCTTCAAGGAATGAAGCTTGTAGAACTTTATCTGGAAGGAACCTATGTCAGCGATCTACGTCCCTTGAAAGGCATGCCGATCCAGATTCTACGATTGGAACACACACCAATTGCAGATATTTCACCCCTGGAAGGAATGCCCCTCAATCAACTCAACCTGTTTGACACGAAAGTCAAAGATCTTAGCCTGATCAATACACTTCCTTTAAAGACACTGTGGATTCCAAAAACCGAGATCACCGATATTTCTCCGCTGAAAGGCATGCTGCTGGAAAGCCTTGATATTCAAGACACGAAAGTGGACGATTTATCGCCGCTGAAAGGCATGCCGTTTCTTAGGTTGAATCTGGCAAACTCAGCAGTCACCGACCTGACACCACTCAAAGGGATGCCTTTACAACGGCTGATTTTCACACCATCCAAAATCACGAAAGGCCTGGATATTGTTCGAGAAAACCAGGCTATTCAGGGAATTGGAACGAACTTCGAGAATGTGAAAGCGGCGGGTGAATTCTGGAAAGAATATGACCTGAGTCAAAGCGCGAAGAAAAAATAATTGCTGCCATCCGCAGGCAAGCGGAATTCAATCGACCAGATGCTGTCGGTTCTCTGAGAAGATCTCTGACTTCCAGATCCCAAGCCGATTTCCCCAGTATTGTACGAGCACCCCCAGTGTCAGTAAGCCATAGCGGGCACTGCGTTTGAAATTGATGCTTGAGGCTTCTTCAAAATAACGAACTGGTACGGGTATATCGCTTAGTTTAAAGCCAAATCGTACCGCCTGTGCCAGAAACTGACTGTCGAATACAAAGTCGTCCGAGTTTTTTTCGAAGGGAATCGTTTCCAGAACTTCACGCCGGTAAGCGCGAAAACCACTGTGAAAATCTCCGAGATTCTGACCAAGTGCGATGTTCTCCATGATGGTGAGACCACGATTGGCGACATACTTATAAAGCGGCATCCCACCTTCCAGCGCTTCCGCTCTGGTTCGGATCCGCGAACCAAGAATGACATCACAAATTCCCAATCGAATTAATTCAATCGCGACTGGTACGACGCGGCTGTCATACTGATAATCGGGGTGAATCATCACAACATAGTCAGCGCCAGCCTCTAACGCATATCGGTAACACGTTTTCTGGTTACCTCCATAACCGGTATTCCGGTCATGTTGAATCACGGTTAAACCCAGGCGTTTGGCAACTTCTACTGTATTATCGGTACTGCAGTCATCGACCAGTACAATTTCATCAACCGATCCTTCAGGAATATCAGACACGGTTCGTTCCAGCGTGCTGGCTGCATTGTAAGCCGGCATGACTGCAATAACGCGCCCTCGCGGAGGAACGGAACCAGGCTCATGAGATATTGGATCGGACATTGTACAATCGGAAAAGACGGGAGTAGCAAAGGGCTACGTTGTGAGAATTTACATCGAAAGCCTGAACGACAATCAGAGTCGAATTCAGCAAAAGACTGCGATGCATTGTTTACGAGAAACTGTCCGTAAACAAGTCTAAAAGCGTGAGTTTTAGAGAATCAATCAAACAGGAGAGGACGTCAGGCTGCAAACCCGGTTTCTTCCTTCTGCCTTAGCTTGATAGAGCGCGCTGTCTGCAGCGGCAACCATCGCTTCCACACTCTCCATAACGTGAGGTGCGTAAGTTGAAATCCCAAGGCTGGCTGTCACAGGAATGACAGTACCATTGAAATCGATCATTGCTGATTCAATCGAATGACGAATGACTTCGGCAATCCGTTCAGTACCTGCCAGACCAATATCAGGCAATAAAATCGCTAACTCTTCCCCACCATAGCGTGCAGCAATGACACTGTCCGAAGAGCGAATCTCCTTGATGCGTTCTCTAAGAATATGAGCGACCCGTCTAAGAACTTCGTCACCAGCCTGATGACCATAGTTATCATTGACCAACTTGAAATGATCCAAGTCAATCAGAATCAACGAACAAGACATTTGCATACTATGAGCGCGGTTAAATTCATCCTCAATCAATTCATCAAACGAACGACGATTAACCAGACCGGTTAAACCATCCTGTTTCGCCTGCCGTTCAATCGTGGCGTGACTGAGCACCTTGAGCAGTGTATTGGAAAGAAATTGAGAAGCCCAGGAGATCAGACGCAGTGATCTTTCATCGTAAGGCTGGCCTTCCTGACTGGTCAGGCAGATTGCGCCAATTCGTTTTCGATTCGTAACTAGTGGAGAAACTAAAGCAGCCCCGATCAAAGATCGAATCCCATGTTTTTCCAATTGATCGCCTGTCAGTGAAGTATTCTCACCCGAATTTAGACCAATTTTGACCAGATTGATTTCATGCTCTCGCCAACGGGCCTTCACGCCTGCCTGTTGTGCAATCCCACATTGCACAATCGCTTTAGATCCCGTTTCTTCACCGGGGGTCGACAGGAATAATCCTGCTCTGCTTGAATTAGTCAGCTGGCGAAGCCGATCCATAAACTCTTCCAGCATTTTGACGGGAGTTTTATATTGCTGATCGGCTAAGGAACGTAATTCAAGTTGCTCTCGTGTCACCCGCAATTCATAGCGGTGAGATTCAAAATCTTGATTCTTCACGATGTTCCGCGAGATACAAATCAGCAATCGTTTTGCCAGTTTAATCTGTTGTTTTTCTTCGACCCCTTTGGGGTACAGGTCCGTTGTGATAAAGATGCCGGAAACATCCTCTTTATCATAGACTGCCATCAGGCAGAGTTTTTGAACTCGAGTCCGATCCTGTTCGTGGAAACTGGCATAGATTTGTGATTCGCGCAGTCTTTTGCCGCGCAGGACAAGCACATTTTCACTGCGTAATTGATGGAGCAAATCCCGATCAATTTCGAAAACAGCATTGGTATTCTTAATAATACCTCGCGACTCACCCAAGCGAAATTCACCATCAATCAGATTCAGATAAACCCCAAATCCTTCACGTAGAGAAGGTACATACCGTTTCAACAATAATTCTATCGTCTGGTCAAACTCAGACTGAGTGACAAACTCTCGCAGAATATGATTCTCGATCAGCGTCATTGCACGATCTGACTGCACATCATTTAGTTCTTCTTCAACGGCAGAGATATTGCGTTGGAATTCCTCGTTTTCTTTACGAAAAGCAGACATTTTCAAGGAGTAAACGGCATACTGCAGCAGGCATACGCAAGCGATCGCCACTACACTCATGCTGGATACACCATGCGCCACGTTATTCGTAAACACGTCTATGATTGATGCAATAAGATAAGACAACCGTCTCCTGCGCTTTCTAACATACAGGCCAAATTAAGTTGAATAGAAAATCTACGTGAATCTTGTAGTCTTCATTAAAACTTAGCTTAATAAACGGGGTTGGGGAGCATGCATTTTTCATTCACCGATAGGGAAATCCCCCACTCCTTCTGATTCCCCGCTGAATTCGTTATAATCCAAAGAAAGAGACTTTTTTCTCTTTCAGATCCAGCAGAGTTCATTTCTAATAATAATGTAGCTAACCCCTTTACTGATAAATTTTTATAGAGTGTCAGGTCCTTCCATGAACAAAAGCACTGCCCATCCCTGTTCACAGTCCGGAAATCGTTCCAATATTATCTGTCTGCTGTTCTGTCTGGCTTTGTTTCTGACCACAGCAGCGCCTGTTGTTGCTGAAAAGAAAAAAGAACAGTCACCTGACAAGAAAACCGCTAAGGCCGACGCCCAGAAAAAGAAGAGCGCAACACCATGGGTATCACTATTTAACGGAAAAAATCTCGATGGCTGGAAAGCCCCTGAATTTGGTGGCGAAGGAGAAGTCCATGTGAAGGATGGAAACCTGATGCTGGAAATGGGCGTCGATCTGACCGGCGTTACGCTGACGAAAGTCAAAAATCTGCCCACAACCAACTATGAAATCGAGCTGGAAGCGAAACGCGTCGATGGAACGGACTTCTTCTGTGGTCTCACATTTCCCGTTAAAAAGGACCCGTGTTCCTTTATCCTGGGTGGCTGGGGCGGAAGTCTGTGTGGAATCTCCAGTATCGATGGAGATGACGCATCTCAAAACAGTACCACCACATTTCAGACCTTTAAAAAGAATCAATGGTATAAAATCCGTCTCCAGGTGACGGATCATAAAATCCAGGCTTGGCTGGATGGCAAACAAATTGTCGATCAGAATTTGAAAGACCGCAAAATCTCGATCCGATACGAAGTAGAGCTTTCCCGTCCCTTTGGAATCACATCTTTCGCCACGACGGCCGCCTTAAAAAATATCCGATTACGCAAACTGACTCAGCAGGAAGTCGCCAAAACAGCTCCCAAGTAGAGAACACCGTGTTGATTATAATCAACACACTGATGGGGAAACTCACCAACCGCGAACCCGATTTGGAATCGATTTCACTCCTAACGCAATAAATAGACTGCGTTTAGGAAAGAAGCAGCGATTCAGTAAACAACCGGTATCGGTTTTGCATTCGTATAGAGACAGAGGGGTTTGAAATAGTGCGTGGTTTCAAGCCCTCTTTTTCTTTACTCTGGGCAAAACGGTACTATCTTGAACTCACAATTAACTGCAGAAGTCGCTGCTCTGATTGCATCGCAAAGTCTTTCTCTGGCAGAAGGCACAAAACCCTTCTCTCCCACCGCACTTTATGATTTCTGGTTTCATGGTCAGGAACACCTGAAACAACGTCGAAACGTTCTGGAGCCATTTGCCAATGAAGATGAGAATTCCCAGATTTCTGAAAAAGAACTGGAAGTGATCCTCAAAGACTTCTTTGCTGAAGAAATGCTGGTTCGTGTCGTTACCGCAGTGTTCACCGCCGCTGATAAAAGACGTAATCAATGCCAGGCTGAACCAATTGCCCGTAGTCTCTTTTTATCATTTTTAGACGTCAAACGGCTGGCGCTGTCAATTCTCGTATCAGAAAAACACATAAGCCTGGATGCCTTAAAAAGCATCAATCGTATCAGACGTTCAATCGAACGCTGGACCGATTTATTTCTCGGGCAGCTGGTCTTCCGATTTGGCTTGGAAGAATTCGCTCATGACGTAGCCCGCTCCAAAGATTTTGGGGAAGACCAAGTTTCTAATCTGAATGTACCGCATCCGATTCAAACCTGGGATCTGATCACAGCCGGTCTCCGCATTTCTTTCCCCGCCGGCCTCTCAAGCAAAACCGACGATCATTGGGAAAAAATGCTGGGGGCGATCATCGCCTGTTACCCGGCTGAATGCTTTAACGATTCCGCAACGATGAAATCCCTCCAACGAGTTCGAATCGAGCGAAGTGGACTGCATCCGGAAACAACACCGGATCGTTTACCAGAACAATTTAACTCACCCATGTATCGCAGCCTGTTTGGAACTCATTCTCAAAAACAGACAATCCACAAGCAGCCTGCCAATTTAAAAGCAGATCTTTCCCCCCTCAATCACAAAACGTCGATCAGCTTTTCTAAGCTCAAAAAACGTAACCCAAACGAATCGTCATCTTGACTCTAGTAATCGTGAGAAGAAACTTTGGGGAATAGCAGTTGACTTGATTCCCTGCACAGGGGTATGATCAAGTTTGAAGATATTCAGAAAGAAATTTCTCTGAATTCCTATTTTATTTGTTTTGGAGTTTCTCCGTGACACATCGGTTTGGTACTTTTAGCTTTAATTTTGTGCGGCTGTACTTTTTCTCAGCCTGGCACTTTTTTAGCTATTGGTTTACCGAAACAGGTTACCTGACCGATCGAGCATACACTGTTCATAGTAGATGAACAAACCCCGAATTCGATTGGCCCTGTAACCTGACTGGTTACAGGGCTTTTTTTGTACCCTGAGTCTAAAATAGAAACGAGTCAAAGCCATGATAGTAGTAATGAAGCCCAATGCCACCGCGGAAATGGTTCAGGCTATGGTGAAGCGTGTGGAAGAAATGGGATTGAAAGCGCATGTCATTGTTGGTGAAGAACGTACCGTCATCGCAGCCGCGGGGATCAAAAGAGACGGCCATCAGGCAGAACTGGAGTCCTGTGAAGAAGTGGAAAAAATCGTTCCGATTGTCGCTTCTTATAAAGTCGCCAGCAAAGAAACCAAACCGGAACCAACTGTCGTTCAAATACGAGATCTCAAAATCGGTGGTTCCCATGTCGGAGTGATTGCAGGCCCCTGTTCTGTTGAAAGCGAAGAACAAATCCTGCAGGTCGCCCATCAGGTCAAAGCGGCCGGCGCGACTGGACTACGGGGTGGCGCCTACAAACCACGAACCAGCCCTTACTCATTCCAGGGCATGAAAGAAGAAGGATTAAAGCTGCTGGCCTTGGCGCGTGAACAAACGGGGCTCGCCATCGTCACCGAAGTGATGACTCCCGAACATGTTGATATGCTCTGTCAATATGCGGATGTTTTGCAAATTGGTGCGCGCAACATGCAGAACTACCACCTGTTACAAGCGGTCGGCGAAACCCGTACTCCTGTCCTGCTCAAACGAGGGGCCTCCGCCTCTATCGAAGAGTTCCTGCTTGCCGCCGAATATATTCTCGACCAGGGAAACCAGCAGGTCATACTTTGTGAACGGGGAATCCGGACGTTCGAAACACACACTCGCTTCACTCTGCCTTTGGCAACGGTGCCCTACCTGCATGAGCGGACCCACTTACCTGTTGTGATTGACCCCAGTCATGGGACCGGAATCGCCAGCCTGGTTCCCCCCATGTGTGCTGCTGCGATTGCCGCCGGCTGTGATGGACTGATTCTCGAAGTTCATCCTGACCCCTCTCGCGCTATGAGCGATGGCGCTCAGTCACTGACGCCAGAAGTATTCGCAGATACGATGGAAACCTGTCGCAAAGTTGCCGCAGCACTCGGAAAGGAAATAGGATAATCGTTTGTTAACGAGAACTGACTTCACACGTTGTCCATTGGAGCCCGATCATGAAGCTGTGCCTTTTTTCTGTCAGTTATGCTGGTTTCTGGGGACAATCCACTTTGAGTATCACCGACTTCATCGCCCAGGCATCTCAGCTGGGTTATGATTCGGTGATGTTAATGGGAAAACGACCTCACCTGTCTCCATTGGACATGACGTCTGAGCAAGTCACGTCGATTCAACAATCGCTCGAAGAACACCAAATCAAATGTTCGATCATCGGAGGCTACACAGACTTTTCAGGTACCGGAGCCGCTGAAGTTCCATACCAGGAATTACAAATCCAGTATGTCGAGCAACTGGCACAGTTGGCACAACAATTAGGTGCTCCGACCGTTCGTATTTTTACCGCTTACGACTCCCCACGGCAGACACCACATGCGCTCTGGTGCCAGGTCGTTTCTGCACTCCAGGAATGCTGTGACCGTGCCGCGTCTTACGGTGTCACAATCGCTGTCCAAAATCACCATGACGTCGGCGTGCACTCTGATGCCCTGTTAGAACTGCTGCACGATATTGACCGCCCGAACTGCAAACTTGGTTTTGATGCCTGGTCGCCTGCTCTGCGCGATGAAAATCTGTTCGAAGCCGCACGCAAAATGGCACCATATACCGCCATCACCACAAATGCTGACTACATCAGACTTCCGCGTTTTAACTACCAACCCGATGTGATCAATTATCAACGACAACAACCTGATATGGTCCGTGCCGTCAAATTCGGTACCGGCTTCATCGATTACTCTGCTTTTTTCCACGGCTTGAAAGAAGGTGGCTTCAAAGGAACCGCAACCTATGAAATGTGCTCGCCCCTTCGTGGTGGTGGCAGCCTGGAAAACCTGAATGAGTATGCTTCTGAATATCTGACCTGGATGAAAACACATTTATTTTGAATCGTGTGTAATCAGTCAACTTACTTCCGCGCTGGAAGATGCTCTAACAACTCCTGCACGATCTCCGGGTGTTTTTCTGCGAGGTTCTTCACCGGGTCAGGCGTCTTAGAAATATCATAAAGTTCCCGTTTCGACGGCTGTTTTTTGCCGGTGGTGACAATCAGACGATGCATTTTCGTACGCACACTGACAGCAGAATTCCAATAACTCAACGCCGCTTCACGCACATCAGACTTGTTACCATTCAGGATCGGTTTAAGACTGATTCCATCCAATGGAAATTCTGTCTTTTGAAATTCCGGCTGACAAAGATCAACGAGTGTCGGATAAAGATCAACCGTCTCCACCAGCGCAGAGGATTTCAACCCTGCCTGGGAAACGCCCGGTGCTCGAATAATGAGCGTACTCTTTAAAGCACGTTCATAGGGTGCATGCTTGGCCCAGAGTGCAGTATCGCCCAGAAACCAGCCATGATCTCCCCAGACAACGACAATTGTGTTCTCACTTAGCCCCAGTTCATCCAGCGCGGTGAGTACCTTACCCACCTGCCGATCCACATAGCGCACACAGGCCAGATAAGCCCGCCGCGTCTTGATTTGAGCCGCTTGAGATAAGGGACGTGTTTTTTCAGATTCCATATTGTAACTGTAAAATTCACCACTCTTATGCCAATAGGGAGAATTCACTTTTTCAGGATGAGGCGGCGGGGGAATCGTAACACGCGACATGGCCTCCCAATCCTGCTTCGGAGCCACAAACGGGAGATGGGGTTTGATAAAACCAAGCCCCATGAAGAACGGCTGCTCCTGCTGTTTGAGTTCACCTAATTTCTGAATCGCCTGTTGTGCCAGCAAACCATCGGGCAGATCTTCATCCTGCTCTGCGGTGAATTGCATCAGATCACGAATACCAGATCCATCCTCGCGGCTGCGGCCGTTCGCATAAGCAAAAAAGATACCCCAGCCCCGTTTCCAGGAACCAAAGGGAGTTGCCAGTTCATCCCAGGCATGAGGCAATTCCTCGCGCCCATCTCCCTTCCCATTATATTCGAATACACGACCATCGGCCGTATGTGATATTTTTCCAATACAGGTCGTCTGATAATCACTGCGACGAAACAGTTCCGGCAGAGTCTGCGCTCCTGCGGTCTGTCTGGCTGAGAGTGCTGACTTCCCGCGATAGAAGGCTTGATTACTGCGGGTGACGCCTGAATTAATCGGACTGCGTCCGGTCAACAAGGCATAACGCGAAGCGCCACACGTTGGAACTTGGACAAAGTGATTCGTAAACAGAACCCCCTGTGAAGCCAGTCGGTCGAGAGAAGGGCTCTGCACATAAGGCAGCCCGTAACACCCTAATTCCGTTCTTAAATCATCAATAGCGATGAACAACACATTAGGACGCCTCGCTGCAGCGGCTGCTCCAGGTATCCAGTACAAAAGAAAGAAAAGAACTAGAACAAGCATCCGCATATACAAACCTGATTTCACAGAAAACAACTCCTACCACAAACACAAACTGACTGACTGACTGACTGACAAGAAAATAATCTTCTTCAGTTTAAGTTTGACACGGTAACACAGGCTTGTACACAGTAAACCTGTCTGAAATTGCTGCTTGCTACTCGATCAAGATTCCATCACCAGCACACCGGTCCCATTGATTTGATCATTTTTCAAATCGATCAAGGCCCGATTCGCATCCTGCAATGAATAGGTTGTGATGTGAGGACAGATCGGGATTTCAGCCGCTTCCTTTAACAGTTCCTGCCCATCTTGTCTGGTATTCGCTGTCACGGATCTGAGACTGCGTTCATAAAACAGTGTTTCCTCATAATTCAATTGAGGAATATCAGACATATAAATTCCCGCCAGCGCCAAAGTGCCCCCTTTTTCGAGATGTTTCAGGGCAGCGGGTACGAGTTCGCCCGCGGGAGCAAAGATAATCGCCGAGTGAACTTTAACAGGCATCTGATCGGAACGCGCTCCGACCCAGACCGCTCCCATCTCACGTGCCAGTTTTCGATGCTTTTCTCCGCGTGTGACGACAAAGACATCACAACCATGGTGCAATGCCATTTGGATCACGACATGCGCACTGGAACCAAATCCATAAATCCCCAGTCGTTCACCAGGCTGCAAGTCACTTTGTTTCAAGGCGCGATAACCAATAATTCCCGCACATAATAAGGGAGTCGCTTCTAAATCACTGAAGACATCCGGAATGGCATAAGCATAATCTTCCTGAACTACGGCCAACTCGGCGTAGCCGCCATCGGCATGATAGCCTGTGAAACGAGACTGCTCACACAGGTTTTCGCGTCCGGACTGGCAAAACTCACAAACACCACAGGTACTGCGCAGCCAGGCGATACCGACTCGATCACCGTTCTGAAAACGCTTGCAGGACGCCCCCATTTTAATGACGGTTCCCACCACCTGATGCCCCGGGATGATGTGTGACTTTGTTTCAGGTAAGTCACCTTCTATTACGTGCAAATCAGTCCGGCAAATCGCACAACAATGCACCCGAATCAAGACTTCATTCGGCCCCGGATTGGGTGCGGGAACATCAGCCAGTACCAATGGCGAACCACTGATGTCGGCACGCTGATTGAGTACCATCGCTTTCATCAGAAGTTGTCCTCCCACACTCTGAATTACACGAACGGGAAATCAGTCCGGATCATATTTCGGATCGCTTGTTACATCCTAGTTTGCAGCAGACTTATCGAATGCTTCCTGAACCATTTTGATTTCCTTGTTTTCATGTTCACGCAGATCTGCCAGTAATGTCTCAAATTCCTGCAAGGCAGCACTCCAGTTTTCAAAAGGGGGCTCTGGTTGTTTGAGACGTGAGATAAAATCATCAATCTGAGTCAGGATCGTTGAATGTTTCTCTTTGAAATCAGGTACCATAATACAAAAACCAGGAGACTCATCTAGTACAGGCTTAAAATAACCTTCCTGCTCTTCATCTTCGAAGTGCTTTGCTAACAGATCACGAAACTTTTGCACACGGGTTCCCATTTCCCCAAATTTCGGTAATCCGCGTTCATCAAGTTCGGTCCACCAGTCATTCAGCGTTTTCATGTGTGATAGTATCTGTTCGTGCTCATCCAACAGATTCTGTAAATGCTCGTGAGAATTTGTGTTTTTGTTCATCTTCTTCAACTCCTTTTTACGGTTCGTTTATTATCATCGATTTTTCTGTTTGTTATGTGTTTAAGACTGACTGACTTTGGCGCTCAACTCAGCCTCGACCTCGGCAATGCGTGTGACCGTTTTCAGAACGGCATCCGGATTGAGTGAAATACTGTCAATTCCCTGCTTCACCAGGAATTCCGCGATTTCAGGGTAATCACTGGGAGCCTGACCACAGATCCCGATTTTTCTCCCACACGCTTTGACTCGCTGAATCGCCGCTGCCAGTGAATCCATCACCGCAGGATCGCGTTCATCAAAAATGTGCGCCACCACTTCAGAATCCCGGTCAACCCCCAACGTCAATTGCGTCAGATCATTGGAACCAATTGAAAAACCATCAAAGATCTCGGCAAACGCCTCTGCCTGAATCACGTTACTCGGAATCTCGCACATGATGTAAACCTCAAGTCCATCTTCCCCGCGACGCAAGCCATGCTTGGCCATTTCTTCGAGAACTTTTTTTCCCTCTTCCACTGTACGACAGAAAGGAATCATCAGTTTCATATTCTTCAGGCCCATCGTTTCGCGGACCTTGCGCATGGCCTGACATTCCAGACCAAACGCATCCCGGTAGCGCGGGTGATAGTATCGAGAGGCTCCTCGGAACCCGATCATGGGGTTCTCTTCTTTCGGTTCGTAAAGCTGCCCGCCGATCAAATTGGCATACTCATTTGTTTTGAAATCACTCATCCGCACGATCACATCACGCGGATAAAAGGCACCCGCTATCATTGCCACTCCCTGGGCCAGAGTATCGATAAAGAATTCAGGCTTATTGGCATAAGCAGGAGTCAGACGATCGATTTCTTCCTTTAGAATCGGATCATCCAGGCTGTCATACTCCAAGAGTGCCATTGGATGGATCCGAATGAATGAATTGATAATGAATTCCATTCTCGCCAGACCAACGCCGTTACTCGGAAGCATGGAAAGGCGAAATGCTTCGTTGGGATTCCCTACAATCATCATCACGCTGGTCTTGGGGCGTGGTAATTGAGAGAGGTCGACTTCATCGACGTTATAATCAAGCTGTCCTTCATACACAAAGCCGGTATCACCTTCGGCACAGGAAACAGTCACCATCGTTCCGGAGGAAATCGCACTCGTGGCATCTTCCGCACCGACGATCGCCGGGAGTCCCAGTTCTCGGCTGACAATCGCAGCATGGCAGGTTCGCCCACCACGATTAGTGACAATCGCAGCCGCTTTTTTCATAATCGGTTCCCAGTCCGGATCAGTCTTGTCGGTAATCAACACATCGCCCGGCTGCACTTCATCTAAATGTTCCGCACTATGAATCACCCGCGCGACACCATGACCGATTCGTTCCCCCACACTGTGCCCGGTGCAGAGAACTTTTCCCCGCTGATTCAGATGATAGGTCTTGAGCCGGTTTAACTCTTTATTGGAATGAATCGTTTCAGGACGCGCCTGGACGATGAATAATTCCCCTGTGATACCATCTTTGGCCCATTCCATATCCATCGGACAGAAGCGCCCCTGCACCTTGGAATAATGGTCTTCAATCACACAGGCCCAGCGTCCCAGTGTCAAAATGTCTTCATCACTGATGGCATACTGCTTTCGATCAACTACATCGACGGGCACATTGCGAGTCATTTTCCCGCCGCCAGCATCATAGATTAACTTGAATTCCTTCGACCCTAATGACTTCTTCAAAATCGGTTTAAAACCAGTTTTGAGTGTCGGTTTGAATACGTAATATTCGTCCGGGTTCACACTGCCCTGAACGATATTTTCACCCAAACCATAGGCGGCGTTGATCAAAACCGCATCTCGGAACCCAGTTTCAGTATCAATGGAAAACATAACCCCTGACGAGGACAAATCTGAGCGCACCATCCGCTGAATGCCAATCGAAAGCGCAATATCAAAATGATCAAATCCTTTTTCCGTGCGATACGAAATCGCACGATCCGTAAACAGGGACGCAAAACAGCGACGGCAGGTCTCCATCAAGTTGGCTTGCCCCTGCACATTCAAATAAGACTCCTGCTGCCCCGCAAAGCTGGCATCGGGTAAATCTTCTGCTGTCGCACTACTGCGGACAGCAACATCAACACCTCCAGGCAGATTCTCGCTTAGTGTTTGATACGCTTGATAAATTTCATCCTGGATAGGTTGCGGGATCTCTGCAGAGAGAATGGCATGCCTGACTTTTAAACCATGCGCTTGAAGATTGGAAATATCTGAGGTATCCAAATCCTGGAGTATTTCCCGAATCTGTTGATCCAGGCCGGTCTCAGACAGAAACAGACGATACGCAGCCGCCGTCGTGGCAAATCCATTGGGCACCGAAATCCCCTTGGAACTCAGATTGCAATACATTTCCCCCAGCGAAGCATTTTTCCCTCCTACTGCAGGGACATCTCCGATGCTAAGCTTCTCGAACCATAAAATCAGAGGCTCCTTTGTCGTCACGGCTCCGCTCCTTGCTTTCTAATTTTGATTGTGCGTCATAGCTAATCTCATCCTGACCGCAACTGACCCATCCACGGGGGATTGAACCAATTCACTAAGAGACCAAAAAGTCATTATAGAGAATTTAAGAGCAACGATCAAATTTTCCTGTCACTTTTCCACATTCTATATTTTCTCAGTGTCATTAGTACCAAGAATGTACTGGACTTCAATAGAGGCCATTCCCGGTACTCGCATAGGGAAAACCATTAGTCAGAGCCAGCAGCCATTCGTCGACATTGTATTCTCATGTAAAACAGTCCTATTTCATTTTCAATCGCTTGAGTTCTAATGAAAAATCAATCATTTTCACAGCTAAGGACAAGTAGTCAGACGGCTGCTGATTTGATAGCATGCAGTAATGAGTCAACAGCGAACCTGTTCAACGCAGGAAGGATGAGATTCTCAATGCAGCAGAAAATCCTGACCAATGAGTTCGACCAGGGAACGATTCTCTCGGTTAGAGGTAGTGTCATTGATGCCTACTTTCCTCATCATTTGCCACCAGTCCAAAGTGAGCTACATACCGGTGATCATCAGGAAATCGTGATTGAAGTCCTCACTCAATTAAATAATCACACCATCCGCGGAATCGCTTTAACAGCGACACGCGGTCTGTCACGCGGTTCAATAGTCATCAATACCGGTCATCCGCTCAAAGTTCCCGTTGGACGCGAACTACTGGGGCGAATGCTGAATGTCTTCGGCCAGACCATCGATGTCGGTGATCCGATTGAGAGCACCGACTGGCGATCGATCCATCATGATTCACCGGCATTAGTCGAACGCCCACCTCGATCCGATATTTTCAAGACCGGAATCAAAGCCATTGACCTGCTTTCCCCATTAGAACGGGGCGGAAAGGCAGGACTTTTTGGCGGGGCCGGCGTCGGAAAGACTGTGTTAATTACCGAACTGATCCATAATGTAGTCGGTGAACATAAAGGAGTCAGTCTGTTCTGCGGCATAGGCGAGCGCTGCCGGGAAGCGGAAGAATTATATCGTGAAATGAAAGAGGCGGGAGTACTCGAGAACACGGTCATGGTTTTCGGCCAGATGAATGAGCCGCCGGGCGCCCGTTACCGCGTCGGCCATGCAGCCTTGACCATGGCAGAATATTTTCGTGACGACCAACGGCAGGATGTGCTACTACTGATTGATAATATCTTCCGTTTCATTCAGGCAGGAACCGAAGTATCAGGGCTGATGGGGGAACTCCCCTCGCGCGTCGGTTATCAACCGACGCTCGCTTCTGATTTAGCAGAGCTGGAGGAGCGAATTTGCACCACCACAAACGGATCGATCACTTCGGTACAGGCCGTTTATGTGCCCGCCGACGATTTCACTGACCCATCCGCCGTCCATACCTTCGCACACCTTTCGACTTCTGTGGTACTCTCTCGCAAACGGGCTTCGGAAGGGCTTTACCCCGCCATTGATTTATTGAACTCCAGCTCTAAAATGCTGATGCCTCCGATTGTGGGAGAACGACATTACCAGGTCGCTCAAGCGGTACGGGAAACACTGGCGAACTATGAAGACCTCAAAGACATCATCGCCATGCTGGGTCTGGAAGAACTTTCCCGTGAGGACCGCCGCACAGTGAACCGGGCACGTCGCCTGGAACGGTTTATGACACAACCCTTTTTCAGCACCGAGCAGTTTACCGGCTATGATGGAAAATTCGTCTCACTGGACGAAACCCTCGATGGTTGCGAACGAATTCTAAATGATGAATTCCATGATGTCTCGGAACGCGCCCTGTATATGATTGGCTCCATTGCAGAAGTCAAAAAGGGTGAAACCAAATGAACCTGAAGGTACTGTTACCCACGGAGATCATGATTAATCAGCCGGTGACGAAGGTCATTGCGGAAGCGGAAAACGGTTCCTTCTGTTTAATGCCAAAGCATGTCGACTTTTTATCGGCTCTTCTGCCAGGCATTCTGACATTTGTCGATGAACAGAACTGCGAGAATTACCTGGGCATTGGTGGGGGCATCTTGACAAAAACGGGATCAGAAGTGCGTATCTCAACGATCTACGCCGTTCAAGGGGACGATCTGGGTACACTCCGTCAGAAAGTGACAGAACAATTTGAAGCATATCATGAACGAGAACGTCTGATCCGCTCCGCGATAGCCAAACTGGAAGCGGATATTCTCAGGCACTTTGTGAAGCAGGGAATGAACACCGATGCCTGACCAGACCCCGGATCAAAGCAATGAATCAACTAACGCGAATTTTGAGCCGCATCAATTACACCTGCATAATCAGACAGAAATTGAACAACGTATCGCCTCTCAGGAAATGCGCAAACTAAAAGCAAAAAACGAAAAACATCATACGATCTGGTTTGGATTTGGGATGTTCGGTCTCATAGGCTGGTCCGTCACAGTGCCAGCTGTCGTCGGGGCCATCGTCGGCATGTGGATTGACTCACGCTGGCCTTCCCGCTACTCATGGAGCCTGATGCTGCTGATCGGTGGAATTTGCTTCGGCTGTTTTAATGCCTGGAAATGGCTACACAAAGAAGGAAATATCGAGTAATGAATCCTCTTTTTATATTCCAGCTTATCGTGAGTTTTGTTGCGGGCACGATATTGGGAGTGATCTTTTTCGGCGGACTGTGGTTGACGATCAAGCAGCTCCCCAAAGTCAGGCACCCCTGGCTCTTATTTCTGATGAGTGCCTTGAGTAGAACTCTGATCACGCTTGCTGGCTTCTGGTTTATTGGAATCTGGCTCTCAGAAACCGATCGCTGGCAACGAATGGTCGCCTGCCTGCTCGGGTTCATGGTCGCGCGCTATGCCTGCACGCGACAGTTCAGACCGGAAAACGCTTCTATCTCAGGGGAAACTGTTTCATGAATTTTTCGCCTGATGAACCGCTCTGGCAATGGGAATTCATTATCCTGAACCGGACCATTCTGTTTACCTGGCTCGTCATGGCCTTGCTGGTGTTTGTGTCCTGGCTGATCACACGCCGGCTCTCTTCCACTACGAAGTTATCCCGCGGGCAGAACCTGCTGGAGGTGCTTGTACTGGGTCTGCGCGATCAAATCCAGGAAGTCAGCCAGCAGAATCCCGGCTCCTATCTGCCTTTTGTAGGTACGTTATTCTTATTTATTGCCGTTTCCAATATTATGGCAATTGTTCCCGGCTACTATCCCCCTACAGGTTCACTCTCCACAACCGCCGCTCTGGCTACATGTGTATTTGTGGCCGTGCCCATTTATGGAATTGCCCAACAGGGAATTCTGGGGTATATGAAGCAATATATCAGTCCATCAATCTTTATGTTGCCCTTTACTATTATCGGTGAGCTCTCACGCACCCTGGCTCTGGCGGTTCGCCTATATGGGAACATGATGAGCGGCGCAGTGATCGGAGCAATTCTGCTAGGATTTGTTCCCCTGTTTGTACCAATTCTGATGCAAGCGTTCGGATTACTGACCGGGATTATTCAGGCTTATATTTTTTCTGTGCTGGCCATGGTCTATATCGCTTCAGCAAACCATGATAAACAAGTTGAAGACAACATTTCGGACGATCATCCGGAACCTGTAAACACAAAGACAAAATAAAAGAGGACGTTTCTATGGATTCAAATACGATTATTGCCGCCGTTTCAATCTTTACCGCAGGAATCACCATCGCCATTGGATCAATGGCGCCTGCTTTGGGTGAAGGACGGGCACTCGCCCAGGCACTCAGTGCGATCGCCCAGCAACCCGACGAAGCAAGCACCATCACACGTACCCTGTTTGTTGGGCTGGCGATGGTGGAATCAACGGCGATTTACTGTTTCGTGATTTCGATGATTTTGATTTTCGCGAATCCGTTCTGGAATCACTTTCTTCAGACAAATGGCGGTTAATCAGTTTGAAAAGTTATGCAGGAATAAACTATGTCCATTGATTGGTTTACATTTACCGCTCAGATTCTCAACTTCCTGGTCCTGGTCTGGTTGTTATCTCACTTTCTGTACAAGCCGATCCTCAAGGCCATGCAGGAACGGGAAAAACAGATTGCGATAGAACATGAAGACGCAATCAAGCTTCAACGGCAGGCAGAATCAGAGGCCGCGTCTTTTAAGCAGAAAACAGAAGAACTGTCTCATGCAAAAGATGAACTACTGGCCGACGCAGGAAAAGACATTCAAATCTGGCGCGAGGAACACCTGACACGCGCCCGTGCCGAAGTGGATGAAGAGAAAACAGAATGGTATCGCGCCCTGCATCGGGAACGTGAATCGTTTCTACGCGAAGCCCGGCTCCGCATGGCAGGCCACATCCATCACATGAGTCAATGCGTATTAAAAGAACTGGCCAATACGGATTTACAACAACAGACGATTCAAGTGTTTCTTGACCGGATCAAAGGGATTGACGAGCAACAAAAAAAGAATGTTGTAGCTCTGCTCGAATCGAAACAACATCGCATTCTAGTGGAAAGTGCGTTTCCCCTCAGTCAAACAGACCGCGATAATATCACCGCATTCGTACACGATTTTCTGTTTACTGATGTGGATATTGATTTTCAGGAAAAGCCGGAATTAATCTGTGGAATTGATTTTCATGTCGGAGGCTACAAAATCGCCTGGAATATCCTGGAACCGCTCGAAGAATTAGAAGAGGAATTTGTCCAATCGTTGAATGAAGTCATCACACTGGAATCAGAAAATGAACTTCCATCAACATCTTAGTTTGGAGCGAGTTTTCAGACAGGCTGACTGAATCGTATTGAAAGTAAAACATGGCGACTTCCCCCGAGATCAAATCACTTCTCGATCGTACCTTTGAAAAATTTGATGGCGTACTGGCACAACATAATTATGAGCCGCGCCCCATCGAAATTGGCAAAGTTACGTATGTCGGTCGCAGTCATGCGCGCGTCAGCGGGTTACCCAATGTCCAGTCGGAAGAGTTGTTACAGTTTCCAAACCATGTCCTCGGCCTGGCATTAAACCTGGACGTCGATGAGATCGGTGTCGTCCTGCTTGACCACAGCGAGCAGTTGACGGCTGGCGATGAAGTCAGGCGTACCCATCGCCTGCTGGATGTACCTGTCGGCGAATCATTAATCGGTCGCGTCATCGACCCGGTGGGACGGCCCCTGGATGGTCATGGCCCGGTGTCTGCAGCCGAGCGTAGACCTTACGAACGGGATCCCGCTTCCATTACCGACCGCGCACCGGTGACCGTGCCCTTGCAGACCGGACTCAAAGTCATCGACTCATTAATTCCCATCGGTCGCGGTCAACGCGAACTGATTCTTGGAGATCGACAAACGGGAAAAACCGCCATCGCAATTGATACGATTATCAATCAACACAATAAAGATGTGATTTGCATCTACTGCGCCATCGGGCAGCGCAATTCTGCTGTTGCCAAAGTGATCGACGATTTACGGCAACACGGTGCCCTCGAATACACGGCTGTAGTCGTTGCCGAGAGTGATTCGCCCCCCGGCCTGCAATTTGTCGCCCCCTACGCAGCGACAACCCTGGGCGAATATTTCATGGATCAAGGGAAGGATGTACTCGTCGTTTATGATGATCTCACATCACATGCCCGCTCTTATCGGGAATTATCTTTGCTATTGAGACGCCCTCCCGGTCGAGAAGCATTCCCCGGCGACATTTTTTATCTGCATTCCCGCCTGCTGGAACGCTCGACGCATTTAAAGGAATCTCTGGGTGGCGGTTCCCTAACGGCATTACCCGTCGCTGAAACGGAAGCCCAAAATCTAGCTGCCTACATACCGACGAATCTGATCTCGATTACCGACGGCCAGATTTATCTTTCGCCTCATCTATTTCAAAAAGGTATTCTCCCGGCAGTAGATGTCGGTAGATCAGTTTCTCGTGTCGGCGGAAAAACGCAACTCCCGGCTTACCGGGCCGTCGCTGGCGACTTACGTCTGTCTTACAGCCAGTTTGAAGAACTGGAAGCATTTTCCCGGTTCAGCAGCCGCCTGGATAAAGAAACGCTGGCTACGCTTGAACGAGGCCGTCGTGTTCGTGAAATATTTAAGCAATCGCAGTATCAACCACTTTCCGTGCCCGAACAGATCACCGTCTTGCTCGCGATGGCCGGAGGGGCATTTGACGAGACCGAATTATCTCAAATTCGAAAAACAGAAGAATTTGTCCAGAAAATCCTGATCAACGATTTCCCCGATCTGAGTGAATCTATTCTCGCAGGCAAGAAGCTCTCCGAAGAAAATCAACGAACAATTATCGATACGGCCAAAGAACTGATTCACAAATTTCATCACAAAACTCCTGAAGTCAGCCCTTAAGATGCAAGACCTGGAAACACTAAAACGAAGCATCGATAGTACCAAAGATTTGCAGTCCGTCGTACGTACCATGAAAACTCTGGCAGCAGTCAGTATCCGACAGTACGAACAGGCCGTGGACTCTCTGGAAGATTATTCGGAAACGGTAGAACAGGGGCTCAAAATGGTCCTCTGGGATCTGGAACGGGAAACCAGTCTCCCAGAATTACAAGCGGATGGTTCTACCGGGATCATCATTTTTGGATCTGATCAGGGAATGTGTGGCCAATTCAATGAGCAGATTGCTTCCTACGCATCTGAATATTTTTCCAATGACAGTTCGAAAACAGATCGTTTTTCCTGGATGGTGATTGGTTCCCGCGTTCAGGGAAAAGTGCAGGACACAGGCGTTGACGTCGATTTTGAATTCACTCTCCCCGGCTCTGCCACGAGCATTGCACCCCTGGTCACTGATATCCTGACTAATATTGACCAATGGCGACATCAAAGACGTTTGGGACGAATATTCATTTTCTATAATCAGCGTGTTTCCGCCTCGAGCTATAAACCGCATGCCCTGCAGTTGCTGCCGATTGACCCGGAACGTTTTTTCCGTCATCAAAAGCGAAACTGGTCTTCACGCACACTCCCCATGTTTACAATGAACCACAGCGTGCTTTTATCACGGTTGATTCGCCAATATTTGTTCGTCTCGCTATTTCGTGCCTGTGCAGAATCGCTGGCGGGTGAAAACGCCAGCCGGATCGCCTCCATGCAGGCCGCCGAACGCAATATCAAAGAACGCCTCGTGAACCTGCAGTCAGAATTTAACCAGCAGCGACAGACTTCAATTACAGAAGAATTACTCGATGTCGTCACCGGATTCGAAGCCTTGAAAGATTCCCAATAGGACAAATTGGGAAAAAATTAAAAGAACCCTAAATGTGACTCATTCAAACAATTTCATCATAGAAAGCGCAAAGCCATGAACGATCCCAAACAATCACCCCATGCTAAAGATTTTATGACACATTACGTGGAAGTGGTCACACCAGACATGACTCTTACTCAAGTCATTCGCTTTTTAGTGAAACATAAGCTTTCGAATGCACCTGTCGTAGAAATCAAGAATGACAAAAAGTTTCTTCTGGGCTTCATCTCCGAAGGAGATTGTCTATCGGCGGTTTCCAACGAACTATTTTTTGGTAACCCCAGTCCGCCACAAAGTGCGAAAACAATCATGTCGGCGCATCCGATCTGTATCGCTCCCGAGACAGAACTTTTTTCGATTGTCTCCATTTTCACGAGCCATAACATCCATCATCTGCCTGTTGTAGAGAACGGTGAACTGCAGGGCATCGTGAGTCGCAGTGACATTCTGAAAGAGATGGAAACCTACTACAATCAAATCGTCCACACGAGCGAACATGAACGGCAACTGCGCGACACCTCTCAGATCATGAATCTTCGATTTACCATCGACCGCACTTAAAAGCTACTGTCTTCAGGAGAGAGTCCTGAAATAATCAACAGATTCGTGGTAAGGGGCTTCCCAGGGGATCATCCAGAGGTTGTTCTGCGCCGAGAGTACGTCGAATAGTAACGGCTGCAATGCCCCGGGGTTTCACGACACCGATTACCCGGGCATCAGCCGATTCCGGTAATGACTGTAACAGGGAAACGGCTTCAGCGCCGGCCCCCAGTTTGACAGCAATGACCATCGTCCCTTCATTGGCGATATGCAAAGGATCAAGTCCCAACAGTTCCGAGATCCCCCGCACATCAGGCGAAACCGGGAGACTGCGCTCGTCAATGCTGAGAGTCATTTCGCTCGCCTCTGCCCATTCATGTAGCACAGCCGCGACGCCTCCCCGAGTTGCATCACGCAGGCAGCGAATCTGATTCCCTATTCCTTCGCGTAAGATTTCAACAGGTCGAAGTAAGGAGCCACAGTCACTGGATGGCAGTGGTTCCAGCCCCAGTTCTTCGCGTACAGCTAAAATGGCAATCCCGTGACGACCAATGGAACCACTGACAATCAATTCGTCCCCTTCCTGTAGTGCTGGAGCGCCAGGGGGAATGGGAGCGATCAACTCGCCGACGCCCGCCGTATTGATAAACAAACCGTCCGCGGCTCCTCGGGGAACGACTTTCGTATCGCCCGCCACAATCTGAACTCCCGTCTGCCGTGCCGCCTCGGCAATACTTTCCAGTACTCGGTCTAAAATAACCAGTGGCAAGCCCTCTTCCATAATCAACGAAAGCGTGAGCCAGAGCGGTCTGGCACCACTGACGGCTAAATCATTGACTGTTCCATATACAGCCAGCGAGCCAATATCACCACCCGGAAAAAACAAAGGGGAAACCACAAAGCTATCCGTCGTCAGCGCTAAAGGTCCATTCACCTGTGGGAGTTGGGCGGCATCGTTCAAAGCTAGCAGAGTTTCGTTCTTTAACGTTTGGACAATGCGTTCCTGAATCAGTTTTCGCGAAAGGCGGCCCCCTTCTCCATGGGCCAGCGTCACACAGTCCGCATTAGTGGGAATCGAAACGGGACAGTTCATCTGCCAGGAGGAAAATGCGTTTTTTTCGTTGTCATGCATGGTCGTCAAGAACTTTACTGAGATTGATCTTTCAGTTCGATCAGCGGCTGGTAGTCATACCATATCGAAAATAAGCCGCACACGCTCCTTCAGAAGAAACCATCGGAGCTCCCAGCGGCGATTCGGGAGTACAAGATTTCCCGAAGTAAGGACAGTCGGGAGGCTTGAGGTGTCCCGTCATCACTTCGAAACTGCGGCACTCATCGACCTCAATCACGGGTAAAGCCGGTTCAGAAAAACGAGCACGGGCATCAAACCGACGCCACTCTGGGCGCAGTTCCAGGCCTCCTTTAGGCACGACACCAAACCCGCGCCACGCGCGATCACAGACTTGATAAATCTCCCGCACCAGATCCTGCGCTGCCCGGTTTCCAGCTGCCTGTACCGTGCGGGCGTACCGATTTTCCAGCCGTGCTTCATTTTTTTCGAGTTGTTTCACACACGCCAGAATCCCTTCCAGCAAATCCAACGGTTCAAAGCCAGCCACAACGACCGGCAGGCGATACTGTTCTACAAACGACTCGTACGATTCATACCCCATCACCGTACAGACGTGACCGGCTGCCAGAAATGCCTGCACCCGGTGATCCGGAGCCTGAACCAAAGCCTCCATCGCAGGCTGCACGCGCACATGCGAAACAATCATACTGAAATTGTCAAGTTGATCCCGCCCGGCCTGTTTAACGGCGAGAGCGGTCGCAGGTGCCGTCGTTTCAAAACCCACCGCAAAGAACACGACCTGCTTATCAGGATGTTTCCGTGCCAGAGCCATGGCATCCAATGGAGAATAAACAATTTGTATTCGCGCGCCGGCCGTCCTTGCATCCAGCAATGAACCGCGACTCCCCGGCACCCGCAGCATATCACCAAAACTGGCCAGAATCACATCGTCACGCCGCGCCAGTTGACAGGCGAAATCGATGGCTTCCTGATCGGTCACACAGACAGGACAGCCGGGACCATGAATTAACTCCACCGTCCCCTCTAGCTCCGCGGCAATGCCATGTCTTAACAGACCGTGAGTCTGGCCTCCGCAGACTTCCATTAACGTCCAGCTACGCGTAGAGACCCTGCGTATTTCATCCAGCAATAACTGGGCAGCCCGGGGATCACGGTATTCGTCCAGATATTTCATTGTGAAGCCTCAGGTGCTTCGGGTTGTTCTGGACGCCAGCCTTCATCGTCGCCCCATTCGGCAATCGTTTCGAAGATTCGTTTCGCTTCTAACGGATCGATACGGCTGATGGCAATTCCCGCGTGAACGACCACATAATCTCCCAACGCCGCCTCAGTGACACACGCCATATGCACCACCCGGCGGACTCCGTCGAATTCCACTTCTGCCTGGGCAAACGCCCCTTCCCGTTCCAGCCAGCGAACCACCTTTCCGGGTATCCCTAAACACATCGGCCCGCCCCTTTCTGTTTCTGGCGGGAAACCGCAACCGCCAGTTGCCCTGCCGCGAGACCGCCATCATTGGGGGGAATCGTTCCGGGCAACCCAAGTGGCTGTCCGTTCTGTGCAGATTCTTCGACGATTAATTCCACCAAACATCGATTCTGAAAAACGCCGCCCCCCAGAACAACGGGCATAGTTTTAAACTGACGACACAACCGGGCCACCGCTTGGGCTAGTCCACGATGAAAGCGCATCGCCATCGCTGCCGGAGCAACTCCCCAGGTTCGGTCTTCCAGGATCTGAGAAACAAGGGGCCGCCAATCAAGCTGAATCGGCTTCTTCGCCTGTAATATCATTTCATAACTCCCGGTTTCTGTCAGATCACAGGCTGCTTCCAGCAACATTGCCGCCTGCCCTTCGAAATCCACATGCGTCACACCCAAAATCAGTGAAGCCACACCATCAAACAGGCGACCGACGCTGGTCGTTTTGGGTGAGAAGTGTCGTGAATTGATAATTTTCAATAACGGCTCCACCGGCTCCGTAGTGAGTTTCAATTGGGAAGCCGCCTGTTTTCCAACAGCCTGTGCCACCAGAGAGACCGCAACACGCCACGGTTCGCGGACTGCACGTTCACCGCCAGGAAGCGGAAACGGTCTTAAGTGTGCGACCCTCTCGTAGCTGGTCGCCGTGGATAAAAGAAATTCTCCCCCCCAGATTGTCTGATCATCGCCCCAACCGGTTCCATCAAAGGCGACTCCTAACACACGGCGATCGAGCCACCCCTGCTCCAGCATACTGGCGACGATATGCGCATGATGATGCTGCACTGTTTCTTGTAAAGCCGACTGCTGAGCCGCCCACTGCGTAGTGTAATATTCCGGATGCCTATCACAGACAAACGCCGCATCCTCAATCCCATATAGTTTTTGTAAAGCCTGTAATTGTTCCTGATAACGTTCACAGGAAGCCAGATTTCCCAAATCGCCGACGTGCGGCCCCAGAATACTTTGCCTGCCATTACAGAGTGCCAACGCCGCTTTCTGCTGTCCTCCCAGCGCGATCAGTGGTTCGTCACATTCCAACTCCAAAGGAGAGGGGGCCAGTCCACGGGCCAGTCGAATGGTGACTCTCCGTCCTGCCATCCAGCGTACGACGCTATCGTCGATCGGACGTTCAATCGGTCGATCATGCTCCAGCCACAGGTCGGCGACTGATATCAATTGATCTCCGATTTGCCCACGTTGATAGGCCAGCGGTTCCCCTTCCTGATTGGCACTGGTCACAACCAGAGGACCAGAGCACTGCTGCAGCAATAACCGATGCAGGGGCGTGGTTGGCAACATCACTCCCAGTAGATTCAAGCCGGGATTAACGTTGTAAGCGATTCCAGAATTGCTTCGGGTAGGCAACAGTACAATCGGGGCGGCGGAGCTGCTTAAATCTCCGCGTTCCGAATCGCTCAGAAAGACCAACTGCGCCGCATGTTCTACGGAAGCCACCATCACAGCCAGCGGTTTCCCAAAACGACGTTTTCGTTCTCTTAGTCTTGCTACCGCGGTTTCGGATGTCGCATCTACCAGCAGTTGATAACCGCCCAACCCACGCAAGGCAAGAATCTGCCCCTGCTGCAACGCGGCCGATGCAACTTCAATTGACTCACCTGCTGAAGCGAAACGCCGCCCTTTGGCGTCGGTACACCAGATACCAGGGCCACACTCAGCACAGGCATTCGTCTGTGCGTGAAACCGGCGATCACGGGAAGACTGGTATTCATCCCGACAAGAATCGCAAAGCGGAAACTCGGACATTCCCGTTTGTGCCCGCTCATAAGGCATCGATTTAATAATTGAATACCGGGGACCGCAATTCGTGCAACTCGTCAGGGGATATCCAAAACGTCGGTTAGAATCATCTGAAACCTCAGCCAGACACTCCTGACAGACAGCGAGATCGGCAGGGACTTGTGTCGCCAGAGGTCCTCCTGTCTCTCCACCGATGATTTCAAAGTCGCTGAAGCCACTGACCGTACAAAGTTTCCGTTCCCGCTTTTCAATGCGGGCTTCTCGAGGCAGATGTGTGTCTAATTGCATTTCAAAACGCGCTACGACAGAAACTGGGCCTTCGATAATCAGCTCAACCCCCTGCGTGGTATTTTTGATGTAACCAACTAAATCCAGCGTGCCTGCCCAACGTGCGATCGCGGGGCGCAGACCGATCCCCTGAACACGACCGCTTAACGTCAACTGCACGGCCTGTTGCGGTTTAGCGAGCTCAGTGATTGACTGCCGTTGCATGGTATCGAGCCAAAAGCTGTTGATGTTGCTGCTCCAGAAATTCGCACCAGTCCGACACACCATCTCCATCCAAGGCGCAATTCGTTAAAATGTCTAACTCTGGTTGAATGCGGTGTGCGTCTTCGGTAACCGCGTCGACGGAAAAAGGAACATGCGGCAGTAAATCGAGTTTCGTAATCACCATCGCCTGACTGGTCCGAAACATTTTCGGATATTTCCCCGGCTTGTCATCCCCTTCGGTCGTACTGATCAGCACTACCCGCAGATGTTCTGCTAAATCATGCGATGCGGGGCAAACCAGATTCCCGATATTTTCAATAAACAGAAAATCGACAGCGGGATCCCCCAGAGCTTGCAGCCCGCGCTGTACCAGCGGTAGTTCCAGATGACAGGCCCCGCCGGTTGTGAGTTGCGCTACAGGAACCAGAGGTGCCAACCGCTGCGCATCCCGATCCGTTTCCAGATCCCCAACCAGAACGGCCATGCTCCGACGTCCGGCGAACTGTCGGGCCGTTGCTTCCAGAAGCGTGGTTTTCCCGGCACCCGGCGATGAGAGAAGATTGACGACCAATGTCCCCCGGCGCCCGAGCCTCTCGCGTTCCACGGCTGCATCCGCTTTCTGATCTGCCTGGATATCTTTTTTGACGATAATCGTGCGCTGATTCATGAGGCAACTCCTTCCACCGGGTTGTCTGAATTGACATTGATACTGATTAGTTTCACCTGATCGCCCTGAACCACTTGCACTGCGCCCGTTTGACAGTCAGGACACCGAAACTGAAAATCGACGATTTCGAATTGCTGACGGCAATGATCACAAACAGCCGTCACAGGCACCACATCCAGCGACAATTGACAGGCTGACGAAAACATGACTGAAACCATCTCCTCAAAAGCTACCTGAAATAATAATGGCTCGACACCGGACAAATCTCCCAGCTGCACGCGAATTTCCGTGACCTGACCGCCCCCGTCATCTGCGACGATCTGCTGCACCTGCTGTAGTAAACGATGCACCAACGAGCGTTCATGCATGCTGCTTCTCCGTTTCATTCTGGGGAATCGAAAGTGCTTTACAAATCGACTCTGCTGCGCTCGTTGCTCCCGCCATGACGGCATTCGACATGGGTTGGTCAGGCTGGACCTGCTGCACTTCCACTCCCCAGATCCAGACTGATGCAGGAAGCCGGTCCAGTTGCCGGGCCAATGCCAGAACAGCCAGCAGTGAAAGATTATGCGTCCCCGACCAGCTAATCGACTCTAGATCTGCACAAGGCCACTCCCATTGATGGACACTGCCAACTTCCCCGGCGCCCTGACAGGCATCGCAAATCACGAGTTCTTGAATGCCTTCTAACCAGTCCAGTAATTCATCGGGAGTTCGCACCAGACGAACGGAAGCTCGATCACTGGTTCTGCTTTGAATGGCGTTGGCAATTTCCCAGCCCACACGATCATCACCGTGAGGAGAGCCGATCCCCGCTATCATGGTCTCTGGTTTCATGGCATGAGCACTTTCGTTTTTCCTTTTAGGTCCGTTCAATTTTCACATTCAGAAAATGCGTCGAACAACTGATACAAGGATCATAGGCTCGCACCAGATTTTCACATTGTCGGGCCGTCTCGTTTTCGTCATCACTGATTACTTGCGAGACCCATTGCTTCAGATCTGCTTCAATTTGCGCCTGATTCTGTGAGGTCGGCGGAATAATCACTGCCTTCACAATCTTACCAGCCTCATCAATGATATAACGATGAAACAGTGTTCCCCGGGGTGCTTCCGTGGCAGACGTCCCTTCGCCGGCTTGATACGAATAGGACTCACGCGGTTTCCCGGTCGGGTGATCCCCGCGCAGAATCATCAAGGTTTCTTCATACGCATGCACGAGTTCCAGCCCGCGTGCGATGATTGCCCGATGCGGGTTGCGACAGACAGGTTCCAGCCCGACTTCGTCTGCTAATTTGCGTGCCGTCGGTGAAAGCTGTTCCCGATTCAGATTGACGCGTGCTAACGGCCCCAGCAAATAGGGACGCCCCGTTGATTTTCGAATCGCCTGCAGTGCCGTTGAATGGGGAACCTGCCGTTCTTGAAACTCATCATCATACCGACTGACCTCAATGGTATCACCACTGCTGGTTTTCATGAATCCTTCATTCATCGGGTATTCATCGGGATGCGACAGCGAAATATATTCGCATTCGGTATTGAAATCGGGAAAATCAAAACCGGCGACCCAACGCGTAGTCTCAACTGCCGCGTTCAATCCCCATTCAAAATCGGGAACCAGCTTCTGAAATTCCTTTCGAGTAGGCATCCGATAAAAACCACCGACGCAGACATTCACAGGGTGAATGGCCCGGCCGCCCAGCATATCAACCAGTTGATTGCCGTGTTTTTTTAATCGCAGTCCCCGATTGACTTCGTCCGGAAACTGTTTCGCCATATCCAGACCGCTATCGAATCCCAGAAAGTCAGGGGCATGCAACAAGTGCATGTGTAAACCGTGACTTTCAATCCATTCACCACAATACAACAGCCGCCGCAGTCGACGAATTTCTGGCGAAACGGTCACGTTAAGCGCCGCTTCTAATGCATGCACGCTACTCATCTGATAAGCAACCGGGCAGATTCCACAAATGCGTGCTGTGATATCGGGTGTATCTTCCAGAGGACGGCCACGTAAGAGCGCTTCAAACAGTCGAGGTGGCTCGTATATCTCCAGCCGAACTTCATCAACAGAGTCACCGTTCAAATGAATGTACAGACCGCCTTCGCCTTCGACCCGCGTCATTGTTTCGACTTTGATTGTTCGGTCCGCCATCAGCTCTACTCCTCATCCTGTTCGAGTAACCGCTGGCTTTCAGTTCGAAAAGCGGGTGCATAGGCATTGAAGTTACGCAGGCGATGCGCAACCTCTGTTTTGGATTCGCCTTCTTTTTTCATCAGTGTCGTCAGACTCACCAGATTCGATTGAGGAGCCGGCCCATAACATCCATAGCAACCTCGGTGATAACTCGGGCACAATGCATCACAGCCAGACTGCGTCACGGGGCCCAGACAGGCGATCCCCTGTGCCACGGTGACACAGACGGTTCCACGACGTTTGCAATCCAGACAGACACTATGTTGCGGCGTCCGTGGAATTCTGCCTGCTAATAACGACTGAATGACTTCAATTAACTGATACTGATTAATCGGACAGCCACGCAATTCGAAATCGACTTTGACATGATCGGAAATCGGCGTTGAACTTTCCAGTACTTGAATGTATTCAGGGCTCGCATACACGGCCCGCATGAATTCATCGGTATCGGCCCAGTTCCGTAATGCCTGAATTCCTCCGGCTGTGGCACAGGCACCGATCGTCATCAAATACTTTGAATCGCGTCGAATCTGCTGAATCCGTTCGGCATCGTGCGGCGTTGTGACAGACCCCTCAACCAGTGCAATATCGTAAGGTCCCTCTTCCATCCGACTCGTGGCTTCCGGAAAATAAACGATCTCAACCGCACCTGCGACAGCTAATATCTGATCCTCTGCATCAAGCAGTGATAACTGGCATCCATCGCAGGACGCAAATTTAAAAACGGCAAGCCGGGGTTTTTCCTGTCCCACGATTACAGCCCTTCCACTTTCATATAAGGTGAAATCTGATCGTAACGGAAAACAGGGCCATCTTTGCAAATAAACTCCGGCCCTAATTGACAATGTCCGCACAGGCCCACCGCGCATTGCATATTGCGTTCGGTGGAGACCCAGATCTGCTCGGCTGTCATTCCCATCTGCAGCGCTGCCCGGGCAGTAAACCGCATCATTAAATCTGGTCCGCAGATTATCAAAATCGTCCGCGCGGGATCAAACGCTTCTAACCGTTCCAGCAACAACGGCACCACTCCCACATTCCCATGCCACCCGGGGCTGGAGCGATCAACGGTCTGTCTGACATCCAGCCCGCCTTCGGTCCAGAGCGGATACTCTTCCGTATAGAGCCGCATTTCGGGAGAGCGCGCTCCATAGAGTAAATGTAATCGTCCATATCGCTGGCGTTCAGCAAGCAGACGATAAATCACCGGCCGCAACGGCGGTAAGCCAATTCCTCCTGCAACCAGGATCACATCCTGACCAACACAAGATTCCAACGGCCAACTGGTTCCAAAGGGGCCTCGAAGCCCCAGAGTATCGCCGACTTTCATGGCTGCGATGCTGCGCGTTACATTTCCGGCAAACCGAATGGTATGCAGCAGTGAATCATGCGTTTCAGGATTACCGCTCATCGAGATCGCCGATTCACCGGCCCCCGGCACATACAGCATATTGAACTGCCCGGGCTGAAAGCGATATGCCTCTGCAGCGGCAGGATCAGCTAACGCTAATTGATACGTGGCGACATCGGTGACTTCGTGCACGATTTTACGAATCACCGCCGTCTGGGGTAACCAGGGATTATTCGTTGAATCGCTGTTCCCTTCGGTTGTCGCGCCCAATGAATTCATTTCTGACTGTCTTTCCGAATTGCAGCAGCTTCCTGTGTCAAATCAATCCCAACGGGGCACCATGTGATACATCGGCCACACCCGACACAGCCAGAGGTTCCAAACTGATCAATCCATGTCGCCAGTTTATGAGTCATCCATTGACGGTATCTGTTACGAACATTATTCCGTACCAGCCCCCCATTCATATAACTGAAGTTCATATTGAAACAAGAGTCCCACTCACGCTGTCGTTCCACATGATCTCCTGTCAAATCGCTGACTTCTTCGACAGAACTGCAAAAACAGGTCGGACAAACCATCGTACAGTTCGTACAGGACAAACAGCGTTCGGCAATATCATCCCAACGCGGAGATTCCAGGTTCGACATCAGCAAATCGCGAATATCGGTTGTATCCAGTTCCCGCTCAATCTGGTCGACGGCTTGCTGCCGCGCCGCGGTGGCTTGTGACAACTGATCTTCTGAGAGTTCCTGTGTTCGTAATGCCTCAATGACGGTCTCACCTGCAGGAGTCGCGATTTCCACCACAAAGCCGTCTGGTAACTCAGTCAGTGCGAGATCAAAGCCAGACTGACAACGCGGGCCCGACTTCATAGAGGTGCAGAAGCAGGTTGCAGCCGCCTGTGTACAATTCACAGCAATTACCAATGCCTGCACGCGCCGCCCCTGATAGATCGGATCGACATAAGCACCGCCAAGAAATACCCGGTCCTGAATTTTGAGTGCTGCTAATTCACACGCCCGCACTCCTAAAAACGCCATTTTGGGTAAATCTTCTTCCACTTCAGTAAACTGCCAACCTTCATCCGTGCGATCCGCAACAGAGAGCGTACTGACGGGTGGAAATAGATTTTTCTTCCAGGAATGAGGCCCGACTGAATATCCAAACAAGGCATCATCGTCTCGTTCTTGAAGACGATACTTACCCGGCTCTTGAATGTCAGTCCAACCACGCGGTAGATCATTTACTGATGTCAATCGATCATAAGTAATCGCTCCCTGATCAATGGTCGGGCCGATGACTTCATAATCCAAGCCGTACAAGACTTCGAAAAGTTTTGCAAACTGCTCGCTTGAAAGAAAACAGGATCGGACGTCTTCAACCTGTAGTTCCTCACTCATTCAGAGGCCCCTTCCGGACTACTGTTATTATAAGAGCTGGCGTCACCAAACATGTCGAGGACCTGTAGCCGACTGGCTACCAGCCGCTGGGATAGCGCCATCGCAATCCGCCGCATCATTTGGTAGCCAATATCATGGTCATCCTCACACAACGTCCGCAATCTGGCAGCATCAATGGCAATCGTTTGTGTATCGTCGACTGCCACAACCGTTGCCGTCATCTCCCCCTGTTGCAACACCGAGGACCACCCCACCAGATCCCCGGCTTCCAAAGTCAGAACCGGCAAGCAACCACGGGCTGGAATACTCATGCATATTTCGACACGCCCACTACGGATAACATAAACGTCGTTATGATCACAACCTTCTGAAAAGATCGTGGCATGTTTAGGAAAATCCTGGGAACGAGAGATCTCTGCCAGTTTCTTCTGATCCTCTTCTGACAGCCCCGCCGTGAATCGAAGTTCCTTCAAGATTTGCTGAAGCTGTTGAATCTCCATCGCAGCCTCTCCTGTTTTTATATTAGAAACAATACATTAAAATCTGCTTCAAGTTTAACCTTCCTTTCTAGTACCGTCTATAGAAAGAAAGCGCTGTCCTTACGATTGAATTCCTGAATCTCATTTTACATCATAATCTTATCTTCTGGGCTTGCATGCAATGAATCGAGGCCACCCCTTGCATAGGGAATCCCCCCATACCCTGTGAAGCATATCCTCTGAGATGAATTAGAGAGATCGCCTGATGTAAAATCTATTTAGCGATTCTACACTATTTCGAAGCCGAACAGATTCAGCTTGGGTCCATTGTATCAGAATCCTCAATGGCACTGAGAAACAGATCCCGATTATTTCCCCTCTTTATTTCTGTTTAAATTGCATAAGAATGACAGAGCCCTACCCGCCTGATTGTATCTAATCACTCTCATATTTTTACGATCTACGTTTTCTTTTCAGAGAAGTACGCCTATTATAAGATTGTAATAGAGTCCATTTTTCAGCCACATCAGAATCAACTAATAAGCAGTGCTTTCATAATGGATCCTCATTCCAGAGATTCTTCCATGCGAGTTAGGATTAGACTTATCTGTTGAGTGCCACCATCTTACTCAGAATTTCATGATCAAGGAGCGTTCGATGAAGACCCTGTCACACGATAAACTCAAATCACTGTCCGAATGGGAACAAGGACCTTGTGTTTCGATCTATCTACCACGGCATCAAGCGGTTTCAGAACATGGGGAAGACGCGATCCATCTGCGCAATTTACTCGATGAAGCGGAGAGCTTACTGCAGCAGCGAGGACTGGGCTCCGTAGAAACACGCAAGTTTCTGGAAGTGGGTCGACAAATTCAAAACGATGCTACTTTTTGGGAGCGAGGTCCCGCTCAGGGATTCTGCCTGCTGTTAGCATCCGGGTTATCCCATCAATACGATCTTGACCATCAATGCCCAAAAATGCTTTCTGTTGACGATGCGTTTTATGTCAGCCCCTTATTTTATAAATCATTCGAAGATGACCACTTCCATTTGCTGGCGATCTGCCCCAAATCGGTGCGGCTGTTTCACCATCAGAAAGGTGATATTTCACAGCTTGAGCTCCCGGATAATGTTCCGACGAGCCTGGAAGAAGTTTCTGCTGATACGCAATTTGAAGAATCATTCCAACAGCACACGACTTCTTCCAACAATCCGGGTGGAGATAATGCGGGTATACAGCATGGTCACGGCTTGACCAAAGAACAGAATGAAAAACTACTTTCTGACTATTTTCAGCTGCTGGCAAAACAATTGGAAAAGCACCTGAATCATGATAGCACTCCCATCATTCTGGTCGCCGCCGAAAAACAACAAAGCATGTTCCGAAAACATTTTCACTCGAAGAATCTTCTCGCTGATCGAATTCAGACCTCGCCCGACCGCTTAGGCGAGCAGGAATTGCTCGAACTGGCCTTACCGCTGGTAGAACAGTTCTCCAAGGAGTCCTTAAACAAATCGCTGCAGCAATACAAAAAGCATCTCGGTACAGCACGGATCTCGCATCAGCTAGAAGAGATTTTGCAGGCAGCTGGTGAAGGCCGTGTCGAAGCATTGTTTACTCCATTAGGAAGCGAACTCTGGGGGAACGTTCCCAATGATGGCGAACTGGCAAAAACGCATTCACAACCCGAGACAGGGGATACTGCGTTACTGAATTATGCAGTCAGACACACCTACAAGCATGGCGGCTCCCCCTACATCATTGATAGCCGGGATATGCCGGAAGAACAACCGCTGCTTGCTTATTTTCGCTGGTAAACGAGAAAGCCTGGATCGAGTCGAACACATTTGTACGACAACGTTCTCTCAATTGTGATGTACGGCTACAATTGCAGTCTTACTCGAATTAGAAAGCAAGGACCTGCCAGTTTAACGCGGCCTTAATCTTTTTTATTCCTTTAGAGAGTGAGTCATCATGACCAAGCCAGCATCGAATCAGAGCAGTGATCAATGGAAAGCATCACGGCATAAAATGGTCGAAAATCAACTTCGATTTCGAGGCATCAAAGATCCTCGCGTTCTGGATGCAATGGATCGTATCCCCCGCGAGGATTTTGTTTCACCAGAGCAGAAACAATTCGCTTACAACGACTGTGCCTTGCCCATCGATTGCAGCCAGACAATCTCCCAGCCGTATACCGTTGCCTTTATGTGCGAAGCGGCTCAACTGACGGGAGAAGAGAATGTATTAGAAGTAGGTACTGGGTCCGGTTATGGAGCAGCTGTTTTATCTCTATTGGCCCGCGAAGTTCATACAATCGAACGCATACCGGAATTAGTCAAACAGGCGAGCGAACGGCTCACGCGTCTAGAATATTCCAACGTACACGTTTACAGTTCTGACGGAACATTGGGAGTCCCCGAAGCGGCTCCCTTTGATGCCATCATTGTCACTGCGGGTGCAGAAACCCTGCCGGAACCTTACGTCGAACAACTCAGAGAAGGAGGCAGAATCATCATCCCCATCGGATCAGAATTCATGGGGCAGACCATGTGCCGGTATACGATGATCAATGGCAAATTATCACAGGAAGACCTGGGAGCGTTCGCCTTTGTCCCCTTGATCGGAGAATATGGCTGGTCCCGATAACACCTCCAGATTAATAAACGCTGAACTCACCCCGAGAAAGCCGAAGCACAAAATCGTCCATCCCCGCCAGCTCTTTTTGCACGATCTCCTGGAGAGCCGGCTCGATGTCCGCCAGGCTGGTATTCGCGCTTAATACCACTTCCACGCTCATCATCCAGGGATCACTAATTTCGCGACCGATCTGGCTGCAGAGTCTGACGCAGACCTCTCTCACAGGGGCAATCGATTTGTAGATTTGATCCGCCAGATAATGACTAAACACATTATAGATCTTTCCGACATGGCTGACCGGGTTCTTACCAGCGGCTGCTTCCGTACTCATCGGTCGATTCAAAGTAATCAACCCATTCACCCGATTTCCACGTCCAACCTGACCACCATCGGCGCCCTCTGCAGAAGTTCCCAGAACCGTTAAATACATTCCCCCCAAACCGCGCTCCGGATCGTCGAGCGTATTGATTTCGAGTTGAACCTGATCCAGCTCCTTGAGCTGAGGCTCCAGAAACTGAGTCAGTTCCTGCTGCAATTCCCGCTTTCGGTCAAAATACTGCTGTGCTTCTTTGAAATGGTAATCCACCATCGCCACTGCGACCGTCAGATACAAACTCCGATCGCGGCGGACTCCCATCACCTTGACGTCTTCCCCCGTTTCCGGAAACGCGGCCTTGAATTCATCCGAGTTGATCCGCCGTTCAGTCGCCAATACCAGCTGTTCGGTCTCCGACAAAGGTGCATAGCCCACCGCGGCGGAAGTATCATTAGCGCAGAGTAATTTCCGGGCAAAGATATCAGTCAGTTCCGGGGAGCCGGTTTTCAATTCATTTTGAAAGACCAGATGTTTGTCAGGATTCACTAATCGCAAATTGTCTCGAATCCAATTCTTTGCACTGGAAATGGCAATTTCGTCTATCGAAATCCGGTAACCATCACTTTCTGCGGTGGCCCGGTCCCCAATCACCAGACGCATCGGTTCGTTCACAATCCCCCCACCAAGTGCGGGGGACGTTTGGCCGGCTACCAGTAAACCTTTATCAATATTGTGATGTAAAACATGGCCGATCCGTTGAATATAGGTCTGAGATAAATCGAGGGAAATCGACTCAGCAATCCCGTCACATATCGTATCTGGATGACCAATCCCCTTGCGTTCGACAAATTCGGTCTGTCGCTCTGGTGTAGTAACCGTTCCCAGCAGTGCCAGATTAAAGTTTTGCATCGATGTACTCTTTTCCTGATGATTCCCGGTATTAACTTAAGCTGCTTTATTACTAATAATTAAAAAAAATTCTTCATCGTAATCGATATTGTACAGGCCAAAGGCGCAGACCACCTCAACAAGCACAGTCGACCTCAGTCTTACTCACCCTACTTTAACGAATTTTCACGGGCGGTTTTTGCCCCTTGGGAATCAGCGTAATATATTTCCGCTTTGACATTCGTTGATCAAAGTCCGTTTTCGCTTCCGTCACCAAAGCCGGGTTCTCCAGCAGTTCCACAACTGACGCCGCCAGCGACTGTGCCGCGTATAATATCCCTTTCTCACCGATTGATGAACCAATGCAGGCGACATTCTGCCAGCTATGACCCGGATTCCCCGCTGCAAAACAGGTTGTCCGCAATCCTCCAGTGGGAATATGCCAGCTGATATCCCCGACATCGGTTGAACCTTTCGATGACGTTCTGGATTCGACCAGCGTATGCACCCGGCTCTCAATCGCGACGGGAAAACTCTGACCGAATTTCTCAATCAAAGGTTGTTGAATCCGTCGCGCGAATCCCTTTTCTTCCGCTGAAAACTTCGGAGGTCCGATGGCCGTCAACTTCTGATGAATCATATTCGACAAAGGCGTATTGGGAATCAGCTCGTGATTATCGGTATCGACGTCGATCTTGAGTTTGGTCCGTGTCATTAACGCCGCCCCTTTCGCGATATCCACCACCCAGCGATAATTGCGTTCCAGATCCTCATGCGTATTCGCCCGTACGTAATACCAGACCGTCGCTTTCGCAGGTACCACGTTCGGCTGCCCTCCGCCATCGATAATCACATAATGCATCCGCGCGTCTTCTTTGACATGTTCCCGCATATAATTCACGCCGATATTCATCAACTCGACTGCGTCGAGGGCACTCACACCACTTTCCGGACTCACTGAAGCATGTGCCGGCAGTCCGGTAAATGTAAACTTGACCGAAACTAGCGCCTTAGAACTCCCTAGATGCACATTGGTTTTATTCGCAGGATGCCAGTGCAGGCAGATATCCAAATCCTGGAACTGCCCGTCGAGCAGCATGTAAACTTTTCCGAGTCCCGTCTCTTCCGCCGGCGTTCCATACAGACGAACCGTCCCTTTAAGCTGATGTTTGTCGATCGCCTGCTTTACCGCCAGCGCCGCCCCCAGAGCAGCCGTCCCTAATCCACTGTGACCGCAGGCATGCCCCCCGCCCCCTTCTGTTTGAGACTCTCGAAAAGGGACCGCTTTTTGTGACAACCCTGGTAACGCATCATATTCTGCCAGAATCCCAATGATCGGCTTACCGCTCCCATAGCTGGCCACAAACGCCGTTGGCATATCCGCCACACCACTTTTGATCGTGAACCCGTCTGCTTTCAACTTCTCTATCAATAACTGCGATGACTTCGTTTCCTGAAGTCCCACCTCCGCATAATTCCAGATCGACTGATTGACGGCTTTCAGTTCTTCTGCGCGTTGGGTCACATCGTCCACAGCCGTCTGTTGAGATTCACTCAGCTTCGCAGCAGACTTTTCAGCAGCTACAGAGAGACGACCTGCATTCAATTGCAGTAATACCACTGCGCATCCAATCCACAACAGATTCCTATTTAAGTTCACTCGCATGATGCTTTTCCTCTTAAATCAACGCGGTACGGTTTTTAGTTCGTGATCCCAGCCTACCAAAGCCTGCGCAAGATGTCATCTGATTTCCCTGTGCATTACCCGTTGATCCACAGTGACGAAACAGAACTTGACACGCTGTCGCACACCGCAAAAATGTTTCACATGCGTCGGGCGCGCGAGTGAAATCACACTTTTTGCTAACCACATCCACAGCGAAACATCTTCGCACTATAAAACCCGCTGGTTTCAGTACGATTTCGCTGATGAACAATCTACCCCACTGCACAGGCTGCACGCTTTTTAGCGACAAACCGGTCACGATTTGAACCAGGCTGCGACAAGCTTGAACAAAATGCTGACCAAGCTGAGCCAGCATTCGACCAGCTTTCCGCTTGACCGATTCGTGCCGTTCAATAAGATATTTGATAGTCAACATTCTCAATGCCTCCATTATTTTTGTAAGCGACTCGGTATCAGGAAAGACAATCCTGCTCATCGATGAATTGACCAATTCCTTGATCAGGAATGCCAATTGTTGAGAACATTCTACCCATGCGAACCAGTGGCAATAGTCGATCATTCCACACTAGTGCTCATCAGAGAACATATTTTTTCTTACTCTTAAGAAAACCGAATCTCAAAATAAAAGAAGACCAGAACCCCTTCTCTCACGATAAGGGATTCCCCATTATTAATCCTTCTATTACCACTGAAACCAACCCTACTCGTAGGCACTACCGGACACCTGCATGACCCAGTCGTAATCTTTACCGGTTGCTCGATGTCCACCGATCGCCAGCAATAACTGTTCGAATTCGTCATCGGTGCAATGATCATAGAATATTTCGAAGACTACATTTCCCTCAACCGCGATCGTTACCAATTCCAGCAGTGACCTGGGGTCCGCTTTCGCCCCTTGATGTCTGAATTCAACAAAAGCGTTTTTCGGTCTACTGGGTAATTCAGCCTGCCATTTGAGGCTTTGATTGGTAATCCAGGCACTCGGCCGGCAATGAAGGCCCATTGGCGAACCATAGAGGACGCGAATGGAGCGTTCTCCGACTCCCGTGTGCTGGCCAAAAGTAGCATTCAACACCACCCGCTGTTTACCATGCGACTCGCTATTAGCTACGGGCCAATCGAATGATTCTTCATCAGCGACATTGTACAAGATCCCCACAGGACTGGTGGAAATCGGCACGTCATAATCACTGAACCGGATCCCCAGGGAGTTGAGCCAGGCATCGGTTTTCGAATCGTTCCATTCGTCGGCTGCGGTGAGCCCTTTTTCGAGCAGACTCAACCAGATTCGTCCCTGACCGCCGGTCGGCAGTCTCGGGGGAGCAATTGGAAATTCCCCTCGAGCAAAGCGATGGGCCACCAGATAGTCCATGAAAGCCGGGAGACAGAACTGCATTCCCTGTCCTTCCGTGGTGAGAAAGCCGGTCGTTTGTAAATCCAGGGCAATTGCTTCATCCACCTTCCCTTCAACGCCATACAGGCTGGTAACGAACTCATCCAGTTCGGAAAAAGGAATTTGAACTTTTTGCTGTCGATACATAAACCAGGCCAATTCGTAAACAAACTCCATTCGGTCGACGGGCGAAAGTAACCAGCGTGCCGGGCCTTTTTCCGTATCGCGTGCCAGCCAGAACTCAATCAGCATTTTCAGGACCGAGGCAATACTGTCGATACTGGGGTCATCCCAGGGCTCTGTATTGACGAGCAGACTCAAATACAACGGACTTCGCGCCAGCCGCTTGTATACCCCCTGGGGGTCGAATTGTTTTAGCCGCTTGTGAAACAGACTGGTATATTCCGCCCCCTTTCCCCGTTCTGCGCCGAATTTCGCGACGTATTCGTCGATATCATCGTAATTAAATTCCCGCAACACGATAGAGCGAACCGCCGGTCGGATGCCCTGCGGCAAAATATGTTTCGTGAGTTTATTCCAGAATGGATGATCGTCGTCTTTAGACCATAGTGACCAGAACTCGGGCAATCCCCTGAAATAGGAACTGCGTGCGGAGACAACCAGTTTCTCCGCTTTTCGAGACGCCTCAATGATGCGCAACATATTATGTCGTCGCTCATCGGGTTGCATGGCTCCGGGAATCTCATCCAGGCCATCCAACACCACACAGGTGCGCTGCGCCGGACCTTCATATAATTCAGCCAGAGTAACTGCTTTGCCAACAACTTCGGGAATCTGATCGCCATGTTCGAGTTTCCGTAGCGGAACGTAAACCACCCGATATCGTGCACCAGGATCACACATCTTATAGGCCATCTGAGCCAGAAAGGCTGATTTCCCTACTCCATATTCCCCAAAGACCATGAACACTTTCAGTTCGGAATCATTTAAAAATGCCTCGAACTGTCCGCGTGCCAGTTCCGTCGCCGTTGAGAGTTGTTGTGAGTCAAAGCCAGGTTGGACAATCTCACATTTGGGCTCAACATAGACATCACTTACGGCGATCGCCGATAACAAAGACTCTGTCGCCAAACGTCCGAAAATATATTTTTCATCGGAAGAGGTAGTCTGTAAGAGTTCGCGAAACTCTGTCATCCGCTTGATCAAAAATCCACGCCGAGATGCAAACCTCTCTGCTTCGGCACCAACCCTGTTGTCCGTTACTAAAAAGGAATGCGTCAAGTCAGACTGGTTCTTTCGTCGTGCTTCAATCATCTCAATCCAGTCCTGATCAGTCTCCCGAGATGTCGCGGAGACAAATACTTTGGTTGGAAAACGCCCTGAAACGTCGAAAATCACAACGTCAATCGAATCGTGAGACTTCTCAATGACTTCGTGAGTCATTTGAAGTGACGTTAACAGGATCACTATTTCATCACTAAAACTTCGCTGCAGTCGCGGAACCAATGTGCCTGCTGCTTTCGCAAGCAGCAATTGATCGTTCAATTGCGCCAGCAAAGCCTGTCCGTTTTTCGATCCCACACGTGACTGCAGTGATTTCAACTCTGTCTCGTCCTGTATAAAAAAGAGCTGATAGGCTTCATAATAATCACAAAAGAGTTCATGGAACAGATCTTCTTTCAGCCGGGTTCGCACCCACGACGCCGCTCGGCTCCGACATTGCTTTTGTAAATACTCCTGAAATGATTCAATAGACTGTTCTTCCTCCTGCATCAGATAATCACGAAAGTCCTGATCGGAAAAGTGCAGAGACGTGACAGCGACTTCGGTTAATGCTGGTCTCAGTAGATTTGAAAATTTGAGGCGAACATCATCTGCTGCAAAGTTGTGAGCCTGATCATGGCACAGCAGTGCCGCGAGTAGCTCAATTAACTCAAACAGTCGCATCTCATTCAGCGCCTGCGAAATGATGTCGCTAAAACTCTCCATAAAAAAAAGGGGGGAAATGTCAAGTTGTCCGTGAGGAAGTTGAAAAAACTCCATCACCAGATCATGATGACATTTGACACGCTGATCCAATTCGGTCAGTGAAATGAACTCGCATATGATCTCATTCGCACATCGAGCCTTCGCCCGTTTTCGTGTTTCCGCTGAAATATCACAAGTCGCGACGAAAATCACTCCGTACGGTCGTTCCGAGTGATCTAGTGAGAAAATCTTGTCCAATTCCTTAATCGCATCCGTAGGCCCAAATCTCCTGACGCGTTTGCATTGCATCGCCCATTGATTTTCTTCGAGGCGTAACAGGATATCGCGGCCTTGTTCGTTTCCGGCTGCCCCCAAATGCTCAGCCTCTTCATACCCCTCGCGCAGAGCGAGCCAGAGACACATCCGTTCAAAGTCAGCTGGTGACAACTCGCTGTACGGCAAAATATGCGTTGTGCCGGTTACAGCAGGTTTGCTTCCCATGAATCAGGTCCCCTTCCGCGATCAAATACGAAACCCCAGCGTGTGTCCGAAACATATACGAATCAACCAGATACTAAAGTATACAGTACTATTTAGTAAAGCATCCTCCGCCAAGTCAGATCAAAATCGAACCGGGACAAGAAATCGACCTCGAAGCGATCAAAGTGCCTGATAATGAAGTAAAACAGAGGCGAGGATTCATTCCATCACTGCTGGAGCGAATCGCTGGTCTTATTTCATATCCGTATTATTTCATATCCAGTGAAAAACCGCCGATTTCTCCTGAGACTTTCATGGCGTAATCATCGGTCATGCCACTCACATAATCCATGACCTGTTGCACCCACCAACTGTAATTATTGGTTAAGTTCTGATCGACATGATCTTTTCCCCAGGTCAGCTCGATACAGCGTTTCGAGAGGAAATGGATCTCGTCATAGTGTTCGGATTCGACAATCGATTGAATCGTTTTGAACAGCGATTTCAAAACTCGCCCCAGGATATGATACGCGCCCAATTCGGTCGCGATTTTTTTCCGGTGCCCGAAGATATCTTCGTAGAACTGATTCACTTCATCGAGTAGTTTTCTGTGTTTCTCATCCAACGAAGCTTTGAGATCTTCTTCACGTTCTCCATTCATAATGCTATCGAAATCAGCTTCATACACATTCCAGAACTCATTGATCAGACTCTGAATCGCCTGCCCCCTCAATTGGGGCAGACTCATCCATTCATTTTCCTTGTTATGCGAAATCGCCAGAAAGAGTTGGTGAACTTCGTTCCGCTTACAGATCCCCATTTCGACGGCGTCTTCCAGATCCAGAATGCGATAGCAGATATCATCAGCCGCTTCCGTCAAAAACGAGAGGGGGTGCCGACAGAACTTTCCCTGCGCGTTATAGAGCTCCAACTCATCTGCAATCTCCTTAAAGATGTCCGCCTCTGTCGTATAGACATTGTGCTTCATTTTTCGGGGAGTGCGATCATCTGTAGACAGCCACGGATATTTCACGGCAGAACTCAGCGTGGCGTATGTTAATCTTAAATACCCGGCACTCGGATTGTCGTAACGTGATGCGATACGAAAGCCCTGTGCATTCCCTTCAAAGTTCAGACAATCGCTGATACAACGTGCCCGTTGATCGTCATCCTCAAACGCTTTGCTGGAGAAGTATTCGGTCAAATGCTCTTTGACCCAGGCCCGAACCACCTCTTCACCCGCATGACCAAAGGGGGGGTTTCCCAAGTCATGAACCAGGCAGGCAGATTGCAGAATCCAACTTAAATCGAGATTGGCATCCTTAGAAAGATCGCTCTTCTTCACTGCAAGTTCAGCAACACGATCTGCCAACGAACGCCCCACACTGGCTACTTCAAGCGAATGAATGAGTCGATTATGTATATGGTCATTGCTGGCCATGGGATGCACTTGCGTTTTTCGGGCAAGCCTGCGAAAGGGGAGAGAAAAAACGATCCTGTCATAGTCGGCTTCAAACGCGGTTCGCCGATCTGCTTTCACATAACTCCGGCTCACCTCTTTTGATGTATCTCTTTTGGGGTTGGGAACTCTGCTCGATGACAGGAGTTTATTCCACGACAATTTATGCGACATTGACTTCGATCTAACTCCAGAAAAACAAACATGAATGCGGGAAGCATTCACAGAGAATAGGAAAGAGGCAAAAAAAGGTCAAAGGGGTCGTGTCGTAAAATACGAACCCCATCACTTTTCTTGCGAAAGAATTTCAGCGGTCAGAAAACCATTCGGACATGGCACCGTTTTCGTTCAAACTGCTGCTGAACAGAAGCTAGATGATCCTATCAGTGAATGAGTACTCTTTCTCAAACACACTGGGCATCAACTCTTTGCCTCGCTTGCGATCCTGTTTTGCTTTTTCGTCCTTGCCTTGATATTGATAAGCCAGCCAGCGATGAAAATAGGCTTCCCAGTCATCAGGTTTGAGTTCAATCGCCTGAGAATAATCGGCAATCGCCAGGTCGACCTTCTCGTCATCCCAGTTGAGGAGCCCTCGGTGCACGTAGATTGATGCGAGCCGGGTGGAATTATAATCAGGCTGTTTGTCCGCCTGCTGAATCGCCTGATCCAAATTTTCTTTCGCAGCCGTATATCGCCCGACGCCGATATACAAAACCGCCCGTCCGAAGAGCGCATCGACATCCCCTGAATCAGCATCAATGGCGACATTATATTCCGCTAATCGATCCTCATATTCTTTCACATCATCCAATGTGCGAAAATAGGAGAGTGGCTTATACCGTTCGGGAGCATTCATATAAACCGGAATGCACCCCGCGAGACAGCACAGGCAGAGGACGATCCCCGATAGAGGAAGTTTGAGCAGATTCGACATGAAAATATCCTGATTCAGATTGCATGATTGCATGATTGCTGGATACACACACCTGAGTGGTAAAATGGGTAAGGGTACCAGTTCCGGCCCCGCGATCAGATAGGCCCCCGCCGCGCGTAATGTAGTCCAGAACAGTCCTATCGTGCAATACGTTTCATTCCGATCGAATCTGGCTCAAACCAGGATATTTTTTAACTATTATCATATTTATTGAACATTAACATTTACTTTATTAACAAAATGCTTAATATTATTAAACATGAACAATATCGAGCTAAATGAATCTGTGAAGAAAATCGCCGACAAATCCAGGCTGATTCCTGGTCAAACTCAACGACCTGAGCACCCATTACTGTCTCTGGATCAGGAGAATCTTGAGTTCGTACTGCAGCTTGTACTGGCATCCGGTTCACTGAAGGAACTGGCACGCTATTACGGTATCAGCTACCCGACTGTTCGCGCACGACTGGATAAGCTAATCGTGCGGCTGGAATTGATTGTCGAAAGCCGTGAGCAAGATGAAATGGCGAATCTGCTTGCCAATCTTGTTGAAGCTGGTCAGCTTACCAGCACAGCGGCCCAGAGCATTCTCGAGTTACATCGTTCCAATCACTAAAAGCAGAGAGGAATACAATTATGGACGCACTCTGGTTTGATCCCAATACATTTGGTGCCTGGTTTGGCACGATTGTTGGCGGGGGTGGAGGCACACTATGCGGGTTATTGGGGGCACTTTGTGGGATCCTGAGTCCACAAGGGAAGGGACGAAGATTCATTCTCGGCGGGATGTTCCTGTTTTTCATCGTCGGACTACTTCTGGTTGCCACAGGCCTGGTCGCATTGTTTAACGGACAACCGTATGGGATCTGGTATCCGTTCCTTTTATCGGGATTCGTTTTTGCAATTGTCAATGGCGCACTGATTCCTGTGATACGCAAAAATTACGAAGAAGCTGAAAACCGCCGCATCGCCGCAAAGTCAATTCGCGTCGGCTGAATGACTGGAGACGAAACATGATCATGCAACAAAAGACACGCATCGCTTCAATTTGGAACTTGAGTTTGGTCGGAATAGCTGTCACCGGTTTTGTCATGTTCTCTGCCTGCCAGCCATTCGCACTGTCAAAGCCTCGTGAGCCACTTGCCGTTCGACTGGACTCGTCAGGCCCCTATATCATTCTTGCTTCCGAAACCGCGGATCGCGATTATCGGCAGGCGATTCAGAAAGCGCAGGCCCTGCATCCGGATGCCACCTGTTTGATATTCTCTACCGACAACCTTGAATCGGTTCTGGAACAACTCAAAACAATACAGCCGCGGTATGCGTTAATTTTTATCAAGCCGGACGAACTTGATGTGAACTTTGCCTGGAAATGGTTGAAATTGACGACACAGATTGATGACGACCCACTCGTGGATGTCAGCAGCGGATTCATCACCGGCACGACTCCGGAAGCAGCCGCCATGTTCGTAGATCGAATTGCGAAAACCCTAAGCGGGGAATTAACACTCCCAGGCAAGCTCATTGATAATTTCGGTCCCAATTCTCAAGCCACACAGAACAGTTTCATTCAGCAACCAGGTTGCTTTATGATTCCCGTTTTTCAGGAACGGACCGCACTCGCGAGCATTTCCCACGGAACACGCGGATTCACCAACACGAAACTGGGCTCAATGCAAGACGCAGGCCTGATCCATCTGGGAGGGCACGGCTATCCGGATCGAATTGTTGACGGACTACAAGGCCAGCAGGCAAAACAGCTAAAACTCGCTCCCTGCATCGTGTTTAACGGCGCCTGTTACACCGGTGTCACCAGTCGCTGGTTTAACCAATGGACGGCGAACGGAACCGTAAAGAGTGAGAGGGTCGCCGATGATGATTGCTTCTGCCTGAACCTGCTCAGTAACAGCGCCATCGCCTATCTGGCGGCCTTGCATCCCGACCACGGGATTCCTGTTTACCAGGAAATGGAGTACCTGGCCTACTCCGGAAAGTCGCTCGGCGATATCATGCGACACACTCACAACGGAGTCATACTGGGAAATGGTGGAACGCTGCCAACATTCGAGCCGTTTGCAGACAAGATGCGATCACCGAAATGGACTCCCAGCGAAGTGATGCTCAAGGGGACCGCCTCCCGGATTCTATTTGGTGACCCTGCATTGGTCATTTCAAAGGCCTTTACGAAACCCCCGTTTGAGAAGACGGTATCACTCATCACTCCCGATCAGTTACAGATCACGGCAGTATTGTCAAATACTGCATTGAAGAGCGAATACACAGATACCTATCACGCTGATCTGTCTTCGAATAAGCAGCTATTCAACGATCGCGCCCTTATCGTCGTCGATCTGCCGAAAGGCTGGAATAAAGTCAGCACTGTCGATGTCACTGCAGCACGTGCAGGTGGACAAGACCTGCAGTACCGAATGATTGGTTATACCGTAGAGCTGGATGGCGATCGGCATCGGTTACATATCCAGGTCGACTTGCCCACCAGCGGCTACATGCAGTCTCCATTTCGAAAAAAAGGCGCGACGATCATCCTCAATGTCAGCCGTTAATTTTCCTGAACTCCGACGCTGCACTTGAATTCGTGTTTTTCATGGTGACTAATATCCAACAGTCTGATGCGCCAATTCACCACCTTCAAAAAGTATCAAACGAGAGCACAATCACATAGTGGCTGGCGCCCCCTGGTTTCGAGTCGTCAAATGTAACCTGGATTTGGCTCTCTGTCACCTTGAGACTGACAGGACCGCGGCCGCGCTGCTTCTTTAAACGCACACTCGTCAGATGAATGTGATGCGGTAATACCCGGGTCCCTCCCTGATTGGCTAAAACCTGTGTTTGCGTAGTTTTCCATTCGATTCCATTCATAATCAGAATACTGGGATATCGGTAAGCGTGATTCCGCCACGTTAATCTGTCTTCCGATAACGTGAGCGTGTCGGAACCATCAATGCGGACCGCAATATTTAATTGAAATGTTTTTTTCGGGATGCGTTTGATCCGCTTCACTAAAGCAGCTTGTTCTAATACAGGTAACTGGGGTAATGCTTTCAGATACCAGAACTTGGCTCGTTGCAGTAAAGCTGTTTTCAGTTGGGGGTCCCCCTCTGCTGCATATTTGGCCCAGAGATCTCCCAGCTTGATCTGATCGGCGGCGATCGAGGGAAATTCTTGTTCTCGATTGGCCAGTGAGACCAGCGATGCGTCCGAGCACCGTTTTAATAGTGGTAGCCCTTGATTCCAGTCCCAATTCTGCAAACAGTAAAAGAACCCGGCTGCCAGAGCCGCATCTCGATCTTTTGGGTCTGCCTTTAAAGCCTTGAGCGATTTTTCCACTTCTCGATAATCGGCGTCCAAGCCAAGTGCATATTTGGAATAATACAGACTGGACTGATAGAGATATGAATTGTCTGCATTTTTCGCTGCCGTTTTCGAAATGGCTGCCGCTTTTGCTGCATCTGAAAACAGTTTCTGCTTGAGCAAATCGTCCGCAAGATCCAGGCCAATGACAGACACTTCAAAGGCCTGCTGCGGAGTCTGCGCCGATTGCATCAAAGTCCTCAGCGACTCAAGCCGTTCTTCGGGAGCAGCAGTTTTAGATTTTGTATCAGCAGAATAAATCACACCAGGCGTGATCAATAAACACAAAATGACACGACTCGCATACGAGACCGTAAATCGGAACATGCCAGGATCACATTGACAGCGAGCCATAATTCGGCCTTTGTTTTCTTTTGGGAGAATCTGAATTCGATATCAGTAATCGTACACGGTCCCACATCGAACTACCATAAAAATAACAAAGAGAAGAATGAGTCCTGAAGAACTGATCTCTGTTGCTTTACTTTTAGTGAGATATCTATGCCAAAACCTTAAGTTAACGTCAGGTTAACAACTGATGAATAAATGCTGATATGAGCATACTACCATTGAACACGAAACTATCCATAGATAACGTATCCGCAAGAATACCATTTGTAGATCGCGTATAGATAGCATAAGTAGAATTTCAAGATTGTCCGATGTTTAAGGATCTTCCACCTTTCACTTCTACAGAATAAGGAATTTTTGATGCGAAATCATTTCGTTTGTCGATTTTATCCAAAAAGTTTTCGCCGTTCTGCATTCACTTTGATTGAGCTACTCGTGGTCATCGCAATCATTGCGATCCTTGTGGCATTATTGCTTCCGGCTGTTCAGCAGGCACGCGAAGCGGCCAGACGATCTACATGCAAAAATAACCTGAAGCAACTTGCGGTAGCTTTACACAACTACCACTCGACATTCATGGTTTTTCCTCCTGGAAGTGTTAACGGCAGAGGTGATAATCCAAATGGCTCAAATGGGTCTGGAGGAGTCGCCATTGGTGGTTCATGGATTCTTATGCTGCTGGCAGATATTGAGCAGTCGGCAATGTTCGACGATTTCATGACCATTGCCAACGAACGACCTGAAGTTCTCGACTGGCTGGGAAATGGAACATACACTTCGCAAGGCATGGATGTGGGCAGCAAACAAATCAACATCATGCTCTGCCCTTCTCATCCTAAAAATAAAGAGCAAATGGCAAATGGGACCGGATTGGAAAACTTAGCCCGCGGCAATTATGCAGCCAACTACGGCAAAGCTGGTTATGGCAGTATTCATACAAGCGATATGAAAATAGGGGGCGTCTTCGGCAATAATTCCAGTTATGGAATTCGTGACATCATTGATGGTACTTCCAACACGCTGGCATTGAGCGAGCTCCAGTTTCGTCTGCAAAGTTCAACCGGACCATCCAGACAGGACTCCCGTGGTACCTGGACTTATGGAGTCATGGGAGGGAACATTTTCAGTACCCAAACCGGACCAAACAGCTCGACTCCCGATGGAGTTTGGGGATGTCGTAATTACCCTGAGGAAGGCATGCCATGTGTTCAAATAGGCTCGCCTTATACCGAAATGTACTCGGCGGCACGCAGCTATCACACGGGTGGTGTCCAGGGAGCAATGGCGGATGGCTCAGTGAGATTTTTCTCTGAGAATATCGATTTGACACTTTGGCAAGCCTTGGGTACGCGGGGCGGTCGCGAAGTGATTAGCGATTTCTAATCTGAAGTCTTGACCACAGAAAAACGGCCTGCTTTCTGATACTGATAATTCGATCCGCTCTGTCTCGTCTCATGTTGACTTCTTGAATGCAATGATTTCAATCATGATCAAGGACGTTACGTGAAACGACTTTAGCTCAAAGAAATACTATGATTTCATTCACACCAAAAACTATCCATCGCTGTCTGGTATTAAACTTGTCTATTTTGTTGACTGGCATGTTGCCTGGCCTACTGACTGGCTGTGGTGGCAACGACCAGGCAACAGTTTACCCGGCCGGTGGCATCGTCCACTATGATGGCAAGCCGCTGGTTGGAGGAGGGGCTATTTCTTTTGTTCCGATTTCGACTCAAAAAGGAAAGACTGCCGGTGGAATCATCAAAGAGGATGGCTCCTTTGTGATGTCAACTTACGATGCGGGCGATGGTTCGATCGAAGGAGAATTTCGCGTCGTCGTTTATCAAACAACGATGCAAGAACCAGAAACCGTGCCGGACAGTGATGGGACTGCATCGGGAAAGAACTTTGAACCTGCTCCTACTGAGCCGATTCAAACCGTGGAAAAGAAGGATCGCATCCCGACTCTCTATTCGGACGCGGTGAAATCACCGGTCACAATCAAGATCGACCCCAATGGTAATAATGAGTCATTGAATATCGACCTGAAACGCTTATGATCAGCAAACATCGCAATGAAACGGTACCATTGGGCCTGTTTCATTGCGATAAAGCGTTGCTGTTTGTTGAAATCCCTTTACCCTCGTTCACCCCAGCATAGACAGCCTCGACGGTCCGTTTCGAAACCGATAAGCTATGCAGGATGAAGCGACACGTAGCATTGATCATCGAAACATCCAGCAGCTACGGCAGAGATCTGCTGGCGGGCATCGTCCGCTTTATGCGAATGCATGATGAATGGTCCGTCTTTCTGGAACAACGCGACCTTAGAAAAAAACCGCCCGCGTGGCTGGGAAAATGGAACGGCGATGGAATCATCTCCCGCGCCACTACTCCCGATCTCGTCAAGGCGGTGGCGACGACCGGCGTTCCTCTGGTAGAACTCACAGATCGTGGGGAAGATCTGGGACTCCTGCAAGTCAGGTCCGACGATGCGGCTATTGGCAGGATGGCAGCCGAACATTTACTTGAGCGAGGCTTTCAAAAGTTCGGTTTTTGTGGCTTCACGGGTGAAGCGTGGTCCCAGCGCAGACAGGACGGCTTTGTCGAAACATTACGTGCAGCCGGTTTTGACTGTGATATCTACAACTCTCCCTGGCATGGTCCTTCAGTACGATCATGGGAAGATGTTCAAAGCAGACTGACAAAATGGCTGAAGCAGTTTCCGCGACCGTTCGCCGTGATGACCTGCAACGATATGCGCGGGCAACATGTGCTCGACGCCTGTTCGAATGCCGAACTGGCAGTACCAGAAGATGTGGCCGTGATCGGTGTCGATAATGACGAGTTACTGTGTCGCATCTGTGCCCCTCCCATGTCCAGTGTCATTCCCAATGCGGAAGCCGTCGGTTTCCGTGCCGCCGATCTGCTGTCCCAGGTCATGAACGGCAAAAAGATCGCAAAGTCTTCTCAGGTGATCCCACCGATTGGAATCGCCACCCGACAATCTACAGATGTTGTTGCCATTGATGACCCGAATATCGCAGCAGCGCTGCAGTTCATTCGCGAAAATGCCTGCCGGGGGATCAGTGTTGACGAAGTTACACAGAACGCTTCTGTCTCGCGCAGCACTCTGGAACGTCAGTTGAGAAAATATCTCGGACGCACTCCACAGGAAGAGATCCGACATGTGCAAGTCAGGCGCATTCAGGAGCTGTTGCATACAACAGACCTCTCGATCGAACGCATCTCTACTTTATGCGGATTCGAGCATCCGGAGTACATGCACGTCGTCTTCAAGCGACTGACCAAGATCACTCCTGGAGAGTTTCGTCAGCAAGCTCAGGCCTGATTCCGACGTGACAATATATCTTATACCACTGACGTCCCATCTCATTGATTCTAATCAGCACGCTTTTATAATCGACTCTTGTAAAGCATCTCTCCCTGTTCGGTGATTAGACTCAGAAGTAGATCATCTGGCTATAAAAAGGCGATTTCCTCGGAATCTTCTTGGCGGGAAAGTCCCTGACTCCTGAACAGAGTCCCTTGTTCAACCGATGATTCTCGCTCGCATTAATCATAGAAGCAATAACATGAAAGCAATGGTATTAACGGAATATCAGCAACTTGAATTGACCGACTTTGAGAAACCAGAGATCGGCGCGACTGATATCCTGGTTCAAGTTCGCGCCTGTGGCATTTGCGGCAGTGATATTCATGGATACGATGGCAGCACCGGACGACGCATTCCGCCACTGGTAATGGGGCATGAAGCTGCCGGCGTGGTCACAGAAGTAGGTGACCACGTTTCCGGATTCCAGCCCGGCGATCATGTCACGTTTGATTCAACCGTCTCTTGCGGCGCATGTTTCTATTGTCGCCGTGGTGAGATCAACCTCTGTGATCAGCGCAAGGTACTGGGTGTTTCGTGCGAGGAATACCGACGACATGGTGCGTTTGCCGAATTTGTTTCGGTTCCACAGCATATCTGCTACCCGCTGCCGAAAGATCTCCCCTTTGCCCATGCGGCGATGATCGAAGCGGTTTCCGTTGCCGTGCATGCCGCCAATCGGACTCCCGTTTCGCTCGGCGATACGGCAGTCGTCGTCGGAAGTGGAATGATCGGGTTGCTGGTCATCCAGGCAATCCGGCTCGCCGGCTGTTCCCAGGTCATTGCCGTCGACCTGGACTCAGGCCGTCTGGAACTGGCGCAGCAACTGGGTGCAGATGTAACCTTGAAGGCAGATGAAGTAGACGTGCCCACTGAAGTCAGACAACGAACGAACGGCCATGGTGCCGATGTCGTACTGGAAGTAGTCGGAACCACGGCCACCGTGCGTACCGCCGTTGACTGCGCACGGAAAGGAGGGTCGGTCACCCTGATTGGCAATCTTTCCCCCACGATCGAAATGCCTTTGCAATCGATTGTCACACGTGAGTTATCCATCTTTGGATCATGTGCTTCCAGCGGCGAGTATCCCGCCTGTATTGATTTACTGCAGAAACAGGCCATTCGCGTTGATCCACTCATCACCGCAACCGCTTCACTGAAACAAGGTCCCGATTGGTTTGCGCGCCTGTATGCTGGTGAGCCGGGCGCTATGAAAGTCATTCTCGACCCTACCATTTAAAAAGGAATAGAAAATTACTGATCCGGAAAACAGATAAGTCTCACTGAAGGAAACCAGTGCAACAGCCCCTGAACGCTGTTGTTTTACTGGTATTCAGAGCAGAGGCTGTGTACTGTATCGAATGCCTTTCAACTAACGCACGATTTCGATGCACTTGAACCAAATCATAGCCTCAAACGATTATGGGAACGAAACATCATGCTACTGACAATTATTTCTTTTCTGTTTTTTACAGGCCTGGTCGCCTTTCTGACCTGGATGATTACGCGCCGCGATGATCATTCCAGCAGCAGCGGCTATTTTCTCGCCGGGCGTTCGCTGACCTTTCCCTTAATCGCTGGTTCACTGTTACTCACAAACCTCTCCACCGAGCAGATGGTCGGGCTTAACGGCGCTGCTTTCACTGACGGACTGTGCGTGATGGTCTGGGAAGTGCTCTGTGTGATTGCGTTGGTCTTTATGGCCTGGTTCTTTCTGCCGCGATTCCTCAAAAGTGGGGTCGCCACTGTTCCTGAATACCTGGGAATTCGTTTTGATCACCAGACACAGGTGATTACGAACCTGATCTTCCTGGTAGCTTATGTGGGAATCCTGTTACCGATTATTCTCTACACCGGTGCCACAGGCATGCTCGGCATTCTTGACGTCCCTTCGATGTTGGGCAGTTGGCCCGAATCACTGGGCATCGATGCGCACACACTCTCGCTGTGGCTGATTGTCTGGATTGTCGGCATCATCGGATCCATTTATGCCTTGTTCGGCGGTTTACGAACAGTCGCCGTCTCAGACACAATCAACGGCATCGGCCTGCTGGTTGGAGGCTTCTTAATTACCGGCTTCGCACTGTCAATGCTTGGTGGTGATGGGGGAATCTCCGCAGGTGCCTCACAGATTTTTGAAGAACAGAAAGAGCGACTCAATTCGATTGGCAGCCCCGAATCATCAGTCCCTTTTGGAACCGTCTTCTCAGGTATCTTTCTCTTAAACCTGTTCTACTGGACGACCAACCAACAGATTATTCAACGTACGCTGGGTGCCAGCAGTTTAGCCGAAGGGCAGAAAGGCGTTCTATTGACAGGCGCATTGAAGCTGCTCGGACCGCTCTATCTTGTGATTCCCGGCATGATCGCCTTCACCATGTTTGCGGGCGAAGATATCAAAGCAGACCATGCCTACGGGTTACTGGTGAACCGCGTACTCCCCGCGCCGCTGACTGGATTTTTCGCTGCCGCCATGATCGGTGCCATCCTTTCCAGTTTCAATTCCGCGTTGAACAGTTCCTGCACCCTGTTCAGTCTGGGGCTGTATAAAAACGTGTTCCAACAGGATGCCAGTGAGGCCTCTGTGGTAAAATCGGGTAAAATATTCGGCTGGATTGTCGCCGTGGTAGCGATGAGTCTTGCTCCCCTCCTGGCGAATACCACCAGCATCTTCGGCTACCTGCAGAAAATGAACGGTATTTACTTCATCCCCATTTTTGCTGTGGTTCTGATGGGCATGTTAACCAAACGCGTGCCTTCGATTGCCGCCAAGGCCGGATTAATTGTGGGCTTCGCCGTGATTGCCATTGGGTACTTCGTCCCTCCGTTCGATACTATCGTCGCTTCCCTGCACGAATTCCACTTTCTGGGACTTGTCTTTAGCTGGTTACTAATATTGATGCTGGTGATTGGTGAAGTCGCCCCTCGCGAAACTGAATTTGAACAGGAAGATGTGGGAGCCGTCGATATGACGCCGTGGCAATTCGCCAAACCAGCCGGACTTATCCTGATCGTGATTGTATTCACCATTTACGCTACGTTTGCAGACTTCTCAGTCCTCGCCTCGTAAGGAAGTTGAAATGAAAATATTCTCATTATTTACTGCCGTTGTTTTGTGCCTGGCTGCCCCTGCACGGGGTCAGGTCGAAGATTTCGACAGCATCAAGCTGTATACGTTGAAAAATAACTCAGGCATGACAGTAAAAGTCACCAACTATGGTGCCATCATCACGTCCATTTCCGTCCCCGACCGGAACGGAAAAATGGCGGACATTGCTCTGGGTTACAATCGTGTTGAGGACTATATCAACGCGGTTGACAAGCCCTACTTCGGCGCCATTGTCGGCCGCTACGGCAACCGCATCGCCAAAGGTCAATTCACGCTCAATGGTGAAACCTATACGCTGGCAAAAAACAATGGCGAGAATCATCTGCACGGCGGCGTCATCGGTCTCGACAAAGTCGTCTGGGACGCAACACTGGTTTCTCCTACGAAAATCGAACTGACCTATCTTGCCAAAGATCGGGAAGAAGGATATCCGGGAAACCTCAACATCAAAGTCACCTATTCGCTGAACAACGAAAACCAGCTGATCGTGGACTACCTCGCAACGACCGACAAAGCAACGCCCATCAATCTGACGCAGCACACCTACTTCAACTTGAAGGGGGAAGGCACAGGGACCATTCTCGACCATGAACTGATGCTGAATGCCAGGAAATACACGCCCGTTGATCAGACTCTGATTCCCACCGGCGAACTGGCGGCTGTCGCGGGAACACCATTCGACTTTACCTCCCCCAAACCAATCGGACGGGATATCAATCAGCAACACCAGCAGTTGGAATTCGGAGGCGGCTTTGATCATAACTGGGCCCTCAACAAACACGGTAAAGAAAATCAGCTGACACTCGCTGCCAAAGTATACGAACCCGAATCAGGTCGCGTTCTCGAAATCCGTACCACGGAACCTGGAATCCAGTTCTATTGTGGCAACTTTCTGGACGGGCGTTTGAGTGGCAAGTCTGGTAAACCGTATCTGCATCGCGGCGGTTTCTGCCTGGAGACACAACATTATCCCGACAGTCCCAATCAACCAAACTTTCCGACAACGATTTTGAAACCGGGTGAAGAATATAAGTCGACGACGGTCTTTCAATTCTCAACCAAATAATCAAACACTTCAATTACAGCAGATTCAACAACGACTCCTTTGGAACGGCGCTATGTATCCAACCCGAAAAACAAACTTGTTCTCGTCCTCTGTTTTATTTCGCATTGTCTCAGCATTTGCATTGCTGATTTTCAGTTGCACATTCGTGATGGCACAGGAAATCAACGATCAATGGCAGTATACGCTCAAACGTCCTGCCGACGGTTGGCAATCAACTCAGTTTGACGACAGCAAATGGCAGGCAGGTTTCGGAGGATTCGGCACTCGTAGAACTCCCGGTTCACGCGTCGGAACCGAATGGAAAACGAAAAACATCTGGCTGCGAAAATCGTTCCAGCTGAAAGACGTCCCACAAAAACCCGCGTTGATGGTACATCATGATGATGAAGCCCAGATTTATATTAACGGTCAGCAGGTCGCAGATTTAACAGGCTGGACTACCAACTTTAGCGTGATTCCCCTGGACGAAAAAGGGCGACAGGCCCTTCAAAAAGGGAAGAACCTGCTGGCAGTACACTGCTACCAGGATGGAGGGGGCCAGTTTATTGATGTGCACGTCATCGATGCCAAGCAGGTCCCCGTACTGCCTCCTCCTAAACGCAGTACCGTCCCCTTTCATTCCAAATTGATCACAAAATGGGGCGAACAAGTCACCCCTGAAAACGCCTGGACCGAATACCCTCGTCCACAACTCGTCCGTGATAACTGGAAGAACCTCAATGGCAATTGGGACTATGCAATCACGCCCCTCGATCAGAAGAAGATCCCCACAGACTGGGCTGGTCAAATCCTGGTCCCGTTCTGCCTGGAATCGAAATTGAGTGGTGTCCAACGGTTGCTCAATCCTTCAGAAGCACTCTGGTATCGTCGCACCTTTACAGCGCCCGAGTCAGCCGATCGTCGAACCCTGCTGAATTTTGAAGCCGTCGATTATTTCTGCGACGTATTCGTGAACCGGAAGCTTGTCGGCTCTCATAAAGGCGGGCATACCCCCTTCTCCTTTGACGTGACAGACCTGATTCGCCCCGGAGAAAATAGTGTCGTCGTCCGTGTCAAAGATGCCACTGAAGGCTGGCAACTTCGCGGTAAGCAGATCCTGGACCCACACGGAATCTGGTACACCCAGGTCTCGGGGATCTGGCAGACCGTCTGGCTGGAGCAGGTCGGATCGAGCTATATCAAAGATCTGAAGATCCAAACGGACGTTAAGGCGGGAACCATTACAGTTCGTCCCCAGATCATCGGTGGTAAGCCAGATCAAACCATCCAGATCATCGTCAAAGACGGGGATCAAAAAGTCGCAGAGACCCACGTAGTGGCCCAAGGGAGCACCAACGAATTATCGCTGACCGTTCCCGACGCAAAACTCTGGTCTCCCGACTCACCGCATCTCTACAATCTGGAAATTTCCTTGATCGAAAAGGGCAATGTCTCGGATCAGGTCAAGTCTTACACGGGAATTCGCAGTGTCAGCAAAATTCGTGATAAAGATGGGCATTTGCGTTTCACGCTCAACGGAAAAACCATCTTCCACTGGGGACCTCTGGATCAAGGCTGGTGGCCTGATGGCCTGTTGACTCCCCCCTCCGATGAAGCCTTGCTGTTCGACATTGAGTATCTCAAAGCCGCCGGCTTTAACATGATCCGTAAGCACATCAAGGTTGAGCCGCGGCGTTTTTATTATCACTGTGACCGACTGGGCATGATGGTCTGGCAGGATCAAGTCAGTGCAGGACACAATCCCCCCTGGACACGACTCAAACCCAATCCTAAAGATGCCAAATGGCCTGATCCACAGCACGATCAGTACATGGTCGAACTGGAAAGCATGATTGACACGCTAGAGAATCATCCCTCAATTGTGGTCTGGGTTCCGTTCAACGAAGCCTGGGGCCAACACCGCACTGTAGAAGTGGGAAAATGGACCGTCAAACGAGATCCGTCTCGACTGATCAACATCGCCAGCGGCGGCAATTTCTGGCCTGTAGGCGATGTGGTCGACGCGCATCAATATCCCCATCCCGGTTTTCCCTTCGATGCAGATCGTTACGACGATGAATTCATCAAAGTCATCGGAGAGTTCGGCGGTCACGGCTATCCAGTGAAAGATCACTTATGGGATTCCACCCGACGCAACTGGGGTTATGGTGATCTACCGAAGGACGAAGCCGAGTACAAATCACGTTACCAGAAATCACTGCAACTGCTGGACGAGCTCCGCAAACGCGGCATCGCAGCCGGGGTTTACACCCAGACAACCGATGTCGAAGGGGAAATCAACGGTTTAATGACCTACGACCGCAAGGTAATCAAAATTCCCGCCAAAGATCTCGCCAAGCTGCATGAGTTACTGTTCTCCAACCAGCCCTAGATTCACGGTGCAAACAGGCACTGAATCGCAGGGGGGCAATGCGGGCCTGCCCTCCTGCGGTGCCTCTATTTTTGGTTACTGCATCGGTTACTTCGGAAGCGATGAAAACCAAGATCACGAATGCCCAGCGTATTGAAACATCCTGCTCTGCGGCTCGTTAAGTTGGCCTGACTTCGGTTACCAGTTCCTAAATCGAGGACGCCTCTTCGCCTTCGATGAGCTTCAGTTCTCGATCAACGGGCACATTCAAGTATTTGCTTTGTTTGCCGGATGGCCAACGCACGGTGAGTTCATCGATGATCATCTTGTCTCCCAGTCCAAACAGGAGTTGACGCTGGTTGCTGGCCTGAAAGCCATCGCCGGCAGTCAACTGTTGCACCTGGACACGCTCACCAGTGCGAACTGTCACGACTGCTCCGATCGCATCGCGTGACGAGGTAACGCCATAGAGTTGAATGGCGAGGTAGTGATTTGGTGTCTCTGTGAGATTGGTCACCAGGGATGCAGGGGCATTGATATTCGAAACCACGAAGTCGGGCCGCCCGTCTCGATTCCAATCCAGCCGCGCCAGACCGCGGCCGAGCCTGGCCTGTTCAAAGTAGTCGCCTAATTTGCTGGCGGCGACCTCTTTAAATTCTCCCTGACCGACATTACGAAAATATTGTGGCGCCATCTGATACGGTATGCCCCCCGCGCTCAGGTCGAGCACGTGACCATTGGTGACGACGAGATCAGGCCAACCATCCAATTCCGCATCCAGGCACTGAGTTCCGAATCCCAGCCGATGGTATCCCGGTTCGCGTAAGCCACTGCGACCAGTGGCATCAAGAAACACGCCCCCTTCCTGATTGAGGTACAGCGTGTTGGACTGTGCATAAAAGTTCGTCACGAATAGATCAAGCCAGCTATCCCCGTTGACATCTCCTGCCGCAACTCCCATACAGGCTTGCGGGAAACCATTAGTTTCAAATGCCAGCCCCAGACTGGTCGCGGACTCTCTGAACTGCGGTGCTGCAGAAGATTTCGAGTCGTTTTGAAAAAAGAAATTCGCCACGGCATCATTCGCTACAAAAAGACTCAATTGTCCCGCGCCATTAAAATCAGCGGCGACAATCCCCAATCCCTTTCCATCCGGAACGACAATCCCCGCCTGCTCGCTGATCTCTTTAAAAGTCCCATCACCAGTATTCAAATACAATCGATCCTGCGAAGCGGCAAAGCTGCTGGGATTACACCACTGAAGCTCTTCCCCTTTGCGACAGGTGGCCCGGCGCGCATCTTCAATCGACAGATAATTTACATCGTAAATATCAGGAAGACCGTCGCCGTTTAGATCCGCGATCAGGCAACTGGTCGTCCACTGTTCGGGACTGTCTTTCGATGTGTGGGTCACTTTCTGAAATGTTCCATCGCCCAGGTTTTCATACAGCTGATTCTGTCCGAGGTTGGCCACGTACAGGTCCGGAAAACCATCGTTGTTAAAGTCTCCTACGGTCACCCCCTGACCGTAGGACGCGCTACCGAGTCCAGCATTTATGGTCACATCAGCAAAAGCCCCCGTTCCCAGATTGTGAAAGATGCGATCAGTCATGCCGGGTGCTTGTGTTTCGGGCGAAAGCGTTCCTCCCTGTGTCAGATAGAGGTCCGGGTGCCCGTCGCTGTCATAATCGAAAACGGCAACGCCCCCGCCGTTGCTCTCATACATCCGCATTTCACCCGTCTCGGCCTTTCCGCGACTGCGATAGACAAAGTCGATTCCAGACACCACTGCATCATCCCGAAATGCGACAGACAGATTAGACACGGAACGCTCATTCGTTTCCGCGATATCCGCTCCCTCCCACTCGGGCAGTGAATAACTTGAAAGATCAATGCGTGCTGCAGGATTCGCACTGATCAGGGTGCGTGGTAGATTTGCAGTCAGTCGGGGCTGCAGGCGTTCAATCACGGTGCGTGGCCAATTGACCTGAGGATTCTGTGTGAATTCCAGCATCGCCCATCCCCAGGCTTCCCAGAGACGCCCCAGTTCTTCCGTAAGCTGGGCAGCTCGCTGCATGCCAGCCGTATTTCGTGGATGCGCGAAGAGATCATCCACCACCTGCGCCAGCTCCAGTAACTGTTTACCGCGTTTGAGGAAGGGCTGCGCTTCTTCCTTTAATCCCAAAGCAACCAGTGTTTGTCCGAGTTGAAGGTTGGCGACCCTGTGATCAGGATCGCGGCGTACCGCCTCCCACAGGCACCGTGCTGCCGCGCGAAGATCATCGTGCTCACGAAACCACAGCCCCCGCGCTACCCAGACTCCCGCATTCCATTCTACATCTTCAGGCAGGTCACGATTCCATTTCTTGAACTCTTCTGCATGTATGGACTGCAGAACCTGCCCCAACTGGGCCTGACCTTCAGCTGATAGCGGCTCTTGGCTGACAACGGTTTCGAGCCATTCACGCGCGGTGTCGAATTCGTTCTGTGAGGCGGCAGTACGCGCCAAGCCGATCAGCGGAAGTGGATCCTGAGGATTCTCTGTGCGGCAACGTTCAATGAAGCCGGTATCGGCAATGACAGGATGGCTCGCCCCCAGCAAGACCAGATGATGTAAACCGAACTGGCTCTGCTGAACAAGTCGAAGCAGAGGCTCCACGGATTCCGCACAGCGGCCTTCGACTCCGAGCAAGTAGGCCAGCCCCGCGTTCGCTCGCTGGTGAAGAGGTAATTCATCGAGACACCTTCGATACAGCTTCTCGGCAGCCGAAACCTGTCCCCATTGTATGGCGAGGTCGGCACCGAAGCAGAGACTGTCGACGAGTTCGGGACTCGATGATTGAGGAAGGCTTTCATAATAAGCCAGGGTCGCAGGACGATCATTCTGCGATTGTGCTGCTCGGGCAGCCAGCAGAATGGCGTTAATCTGTTTGGGGTCCCGGGCTATGATCTGATCTGCTAATGCTTGCGCACTGGCAGCGTGACCTGCCGCCAGTTCACGATTCGCATGCGCGAGCAACTCTTTGGAATCTGTTGATGAACCAGACAGGTAATAGACAACACCGCCACAGGTCAAGAGGCCTGCGGCGATGTAGATCCAGATCTGATAGCGAAACTTTTGAGGCGTACTAGTATTCACCAATCACTTCGTTCCCAAACCGCGTACTCAGTGCGCGCCAGGTGCCGATATCAATGTTCTCCGAAACGAAGCGGACCGCACCATCACACAGTGCCACATGCACGCCGCCCGTATGCATACTGCGAGCGGAGAAGTTGAGTGGGGCTGTTGAGCTCGTTCCCTGACAAGGGAGCTTGATTGCAGAATTGGCAGCGACACAAAAACCGGGATTCAGATTATCCGGCACACTACTATTAGGAGGATAATGCGTCGTAAAGCCGACGTGTGGCACGTACCAGATGAGACCTCGCAAATCCTGGCCATTTTGTCCCTGACGAATCTCACCTAGCAAAATAGTATTACTCGTGCCATCTGCGACGTCTCGTATTTTGAAGGAATGACCTATCGTACTCGAATTGGAATGTTTGAATGGCCCCCCCAGATAGGCGACACCGTTAAAAGGAGTCACGCTTTCGACTGTAGTATTCCCAAAGTTGACTGCATAGTTATAGTTGGGGGTATTATTCCAGGTCTTCGTGGCCGAGTCAGAAGGACAGAGAAGTGGCGTAACGACGGTCTTAATCAGGGCGTTATTTGGTCCATGGGTATACTGTCCGGATTCATCCCATTGGTTATACATGTTCGCCTGATCGATATAAGGCAGGATATACCGCATCCAGACACAGCCACTCTGATTATTGTCGCCTGCAGCGATGCTCCCCATGCAGGCGATCGGAAAATTTCCCGTCACTTCATGGTAGTTTTGCATAGCCAATCCTAGTTGTTTCAGATTATTTTTACACTGCGAACGACGGGCCGCTTCACGTGCCTGCTGTACTGCGGGCAACAGTAAAGCGATTAAGATTGCGATAATCGCGATCACCACCAGTAACTCAATCAGTGTAAAACCTGATTTTTTAGAGCGTCTCAATGGAATCTCCTCTAATATAAATGGAAATGATAACTCGTAAAATTGGATGCACCAATAGGCCTGCGGCAATGTCACCTCAGGCCTGATGGCGCAAACTCTGTGGCAGATCTAGAATTCACCAATGACTTCGTTCCCAAACCGCGTACTGAGTGCGCGCCAAGTGCCGATATCGATGTTCTCCGAAACGAAGCGGACTGCACCATCGCACATTGCCACATGCACCCCACCCGTATGCATACTGCGGGCTGAGAAGTTGAGTGGAGCCGCTGTGCTGGTTCCCTGACATGGCAGGTTGATTGCCGAATTCGCGGCAACGCAAAAACCAGGATTCAGGTTATCCGGTACACTGGTATTGGGCGGGTAATGCGCTGTGAACCCCACGTGAGGTACATACCAGATCAGACCTCGTAGATCCTGGCCATTTTGTCCCTGACGAATTTCGCCTAACAACAGCGTATTACTAGTACCGTCCGCGATGTCACGGATCTTGAATGAAAACCCTGTCGTGGCCGAAATGGAATACTTGAATGGGCCGCCCAGGTAGGCGACACCATTAAACGGAGTCACATTTTGAACCGTCGTATTTCCGAAGTTAACCGCATAGTTATAGTTGGGAGTGTTATTCCAGGTTTTCGTGGCCGAATCCGAAGGACAGAGTAATGGTTTGATCACAGTCCGGATCAGGGCGGTATTAACTCCCTGAGCATACTGCAGGGATTCATCCCACTGATTGTATATATTCGCCTGATCGATATACGGAAGAATGTAGCGCATCCAGACATGCCCACTTTGTGAACTGGACAGACCGGGAACCCCGATCCCCATTGAGGCGATCGGGAAATTGCCCGTCACTTCATGGTAATTGTGCATGGCCAACCCCAGCTGTTTCAGATTGTTTTTGCACTGTGAACGGCGGGCTGCTTCACGCGCCTGTTGCACAGCGGGCAACAACAACGCGATTAAGATGGCAATGATGGCGATGACGACCAGTAACTCAATCAGAGTAAAACCTGACTTTCGTTTGTTACACATAGCAACATCCTTAAAGAAATGAAAAGAAAAAAGAACATTTATACATTAACAATAAAAATGAATTAGATGAGTTGTGTGATCAGGATCCCGATTTTAAATCAAATGAAAGTGAATCGTTGGGGCCATCAACAATATCGCATGTCAATTCTGTATTCGAATTGTACTTTGCAGGAATTTCCGGGCCTTCCGCTGGTGGCTTGGAAGCCGCATCCATAGCTGCTTCCGGGTCCGTGGGGAGACTGCTTGTCGCAGCTGACGACGTAATAACCACTTTATACTTGCCTGGGGGAAGCCCGTTCTCTTCAGATAGCTTAAAGGCACCCTCTTTGACCAGAGTCCCTGACACGGTTGACTCACCTGTAGCACTTAGTGGATGAAATGTGATTGAACCGTTGGACAGCGGCTTGGAATCCAGCGTGACGGAACCGCTCACAGACTGCCGATCTAACTTGCTTGGTGGAACGCCTTCACCACAACCCATGCAAAGAAAGAGTAGGATAACCAGAGAATACTGATGACGATGAAACATAGAAAATGCTTTCCTCTCAGAAGAATAACCCGAAACAGGTCGATGAAATAGAGTCCCAGAGATGTGTGATACATTTGACGACGACGCCATCCGGATCATTAGACTACTATTGTGCTATCATATGCGTAATGAACTGCATAATCAATATTCAGTAAAGGCACTCAACACAAATCCTACAGGTACCTTAGTGAATTTCTTAATTATATTCCCCGAACAAAGCGCACAATAGAACACCCATAAAAATGACTTCTCAAATAGAAATATCGTCTTGGTTTGTGAGTGCCACCTGCCACATTCGACACTTTTGAACACTGTTATTGATTATTTTGAACACTGTCGCGACCAATATTGTGGTCAGAGATATTTACCCCTAAAGTTGTTGCAAGTATTCTAAAATAAACCGACAGTAAAGACGAAGACCAAGGCACGAAGAAAAAGTAGCGAATCACTGGCAAGCCAAAACTATGATTTATTATGTATCGGATTTTTACATGCCTGCACTGCCGCAATAAATTTGAAGTATACAGTTGGTTTGTAAGATTATTCTCAATCCGAGTTTGACCATGCTAAATGTTGAAGGATGAACCATGCGAATACTGCAATGCGCCTGCCTTGCCCTCTTACTTCTAACCGGATGCGCAAAGATCAAGAACGTTCCACGCCCCTTGGCAAAAAAAGCCACGCTGGAGCTCTACATAGTCTCCCCTATTAAAACCCCGACTACCAAGCAGGCAACGATCCCTGATACTAACGCAACGATTTATCTGACAACGCCGGCAATTATTACGGCTGCGGATGTGGCGACTGTTCAACGGTCCGAGGACACACCGGATATCCCTCCAGCGCTTATCGTAAATCTCACACCTGCCGGCGAGACCAAGCTGGCTTTGGCAACAGCAAATCCCGCAGGGATGCAAATTGCAATGTTGATCAACGGAACTGTTGTCTCAGTACCGAAAGTCATCACTCCCTTATCATCCACTTTTCATATCACGATCAGCGCGACCTCAGAAAAATACGAGCAACTGTTCGATTCACTGACGAAGAACTAACGTGCTCATCAGGAACAGGCTCCCTGCATGAACGACAATCCAGTTTTTTCGTGGTAGTTCCAAAAACACGGGACCTGAAAAGACGCAAGCCGTCACTCAGTCGGCTTGCCATACACTTTCAATTCATGGATCGACCAAAATAGACCGTGCTGACCTGTTTGCTCGATCTTCACGAAGCGGGCAGAAACGTCTTGAGGAAACGGGATATCAGTGATTGCCGTCGTCGCTTTACCCTCGATGATCGGCGTGGACCACGTCTTGCCGTCGTCACTGATCGAGACCGCATACCCGCGCGGGTAGTCGTTTCTTGATTTCTGTGTGTCGAGTAGAATGCTAGTCACGTTGTAAGGCTGCTTCATGTCGAACGAGAACCACATACCGGGCTGCATGCTTCCGTTCGTGGAATACCGCGAATCTGGATTCCCATCAATCGCCGCCCCCACATGCTCTCCGCCATGTGAGGCAGAGAGTTCCCACGTTTTCATGACATCCAGTGAGATCGGCAGAAATTCGGCCAACTCTGCAATCGTATAAGGCTGTGTGCGGTCGTGTGTCATGCTGCGCACGCGAGCCACATCCTCGACTGTGACCGCGGAGCCGGCATTGCCAAAACTGTTGCGGACGTACGTCAACGCCGACGCGATCCACGCGTCATCCTGCCGCTTCATCGATTCCATCAGGCCCGGGTATTTCTTCCCTTCAATCGGGCCACTGAGACCGTGCAGCAAAATCCGAGCAGGCAATTCCGGATTGGCCAGCAAGCGTGGTGATTTCGCCAGCGAGGGAGCCAGTTGCAGCCCATCACTGGAGAGCGCCCCCTTGCCATCATGCCCATGACATCGGATGCACAACAGCGTATAAGTCTGATAGCCCTGTTTCATCTGCGCCAGTGTTTTCGCATCCAGATTAGTAAACGTGGGTTGATCCCCCCCTTCCCGATACCGCAGACTGGCCTGAGCTGAAACCAGCACCAGATCATTCTCAACATACGCGGCGGCGAACTCACTAATCAATTGCCGCCCCAGATCTGATTTTGCATACCGTAACGAATTGACCGCCTGCACGACGACACTAGTGTCATCATCATAGCCGGCATCGGCAACTTGCTTGACGAGATCAGCCTCGTCTGCCAGCAACGGTTCGCTAAGTCGCATCGCCGCCTGTTTCACGCGCGGATCAGAATCACCGAGAGCAGTGAGAATCATGGATTTCGTTATCGCCTCAAGTCCGTCTAACGTCCACAGGGCATGCATCCGCCCCAGCGGTGAGTCACCTGCCTGAGCTAACTGCTCCAAAGTCGGCACGACGGATTTGTCATTTCGTAGAACAATTAGCTTCTGTGCTGTATCGCGCCGCCAGCCGTTGGGATGGGAAAGTTCTTCGACAAGTTGTGCGGTCGATAGATCCAGCAGCTTGGGAGACGCCTGGCGAACCGTCGAGTCATGAACCACACGATAGATGCGACCGCGGCCGATGTTTTTCGCGAAACCCTCTTTATCGATCACGCCCCGCAGGTACGAGCCTTTTTTCGTCCAGTTCCCTTCTTGAATAATGCCGCGGTACATGTCGACAATATACAGACAGCCGTCAGGACCAGTGGCCGACCAGAGCGGTCGAAAGTTTTTATCCGTTGAGGCGATGAACTCGGAATTTTCATACGCATTACTGAGAACCCTTTTACCGTCGATCTGCGTCACTTTTGCACGTCGCACCAGACGACCGACCGGCTCGGGGAGAATGTAGTCCCCGTAAAAATCATCCGGCAATTGATCGCCGCGAAAGATTGATTGCCCGGCACAGCCTGTAAAGCGATTCAACCCGCCTCGTTCCTTGTCGACGCGTCCCAATCCACCTTGGACATCGACCATCTCTACAATCGGGTAAACAGCTTCGAAATTCGACTCCAGTTCTCCCGGCAGTTGCATTCTGCCGTACTGCGGCAGTTGCTGAAATCCGTACGCCGGTTTCTCTCCTCCTGCCGCGGAGAGAAAGAAACGCCCGACATCATCCATCGCCAGACCCCATTGACCGTTGTCCCCATAAATCCGCTCGGACTCCCATTTCCCGTTCCGGTAGCGGTGTCGCTGGGTCCCCTGTCGTGCAGAATAAATCCAGTTATCGAGTCCCCAGGTCAGAGCACTGTTTTGATGTTCGAGGTTCCCGCCAGCCTTGCCTCCCGGATAAAGCAGAATCTTTTCGTCGGCCACTCCATCGCCGTTTGTATCGCGATAGCTATAATAATCTTCGGTATACGTTTCATTGACAATGATGCGATCGTCGAGAGGCAGAATCATCCGCGGCAGTACCATGTTGTCGATAAACCGGGTCACCTTATCCATGCGGCCGTCGCCATCAGTATCTTCCAGCAACGACACGCGCGACTTGGGAAGATCCTGCTCGATACCATCGGCATCCTGCATATAGGTTCGCATCTCGGCCACGTACATCCGACCGTTGCCATCCCAGACACAGAGTACCGGCTCTTCAATCATCGGCTCAGCAGCAACCAGTTCCAGTCGATAACCGGTAGCCACATGAATCCGCTTCATGGACTCCTCAGGTGAATAAACAGTCGAATCGGTTGCTTCCGGTTCAAGCATCACACCTGACAGTTTCGTGGGAATCGTGGCGCTCGGCGGCGTGGTAAATTTGGGATCACCGACGGACGCGAGGTATGCTAATAGATCAGACACCTGTGACTCGGGCACTCCTTTCAAGAGGCCTTTAGGCATCACGGAAACCGCTTGTTTGATCATTTCCTCAATCTCATCGCGTGGAATCGTCTGTTCTTTCACGAGTTGATTATCAGGAATCAGCACGGTCACCGCATCATCGGTCTGCTTGGTAATTCGTCCCGTCAGAACTTTTCCCGACTCCAAAAGGATCGAGTACGCCTCATATCCTTTCTTAATCTGTTTACTCGGCTCGTTGATCGACTCTAGAAACTCCTGACGCGTCAACGGTTTCTCAGGCTTGGTCAAATCCGGCCCCAGCGATACGGTTTTCCCATCCAAGGCATGACAGGCAGCACATCCCCGCTGCGCAAACAGAGCACGCCCCCGACGATAGTTGCCAATATGTTTCTCCGTCTTTGAAACATCAGCAGCCTGTGAGTAAAGCGGCAAACAGAACAAAAACGCAAGCACAATGAAACAGAACTTCATGCTGAAACTTTCAGAAGATCAAGAATTAACAATGAGAAAAGACAACGTCAGAAAAGAACCATTAATCACAATCTATTCAACGGCGTGTGCCACAGTCGGCTGGCCCGACAGTGCGGATCATCTTTAGTATCCCTACCCCAAACAGATCCATCCCAAACCAGCGTCAACTCAAAACATCATGCACAACGTGAGCTTCTTCGACGCCCGTTAGTTTTGCATCGAGGCCGCGATATTTATAGGTCAACCGGCGATGATCAATGCCCATGCAGTGCAGGATCGTGGCGTTCATATCACGAATGTGAACCGGGTTCTCGACAACGTTGTAGCAGAAATCGTCAGTCTTGCCGTATTCGAATCCGCGTTTGATACCGCCGCCTGCCATCCAGATCGAGAAACAGCGGCCATGATGATCCCGGCCCGCACTCGGGCTGCCGATCGCGCCCTGGCTGTAAACGGTCCTACCGAATTCCCCGCCCCAGATCACCAGTGTCTCATCCAGCAAACCGCGCTGCTTGAGATCTTTCACTAACGCCGCCGAGGGTTGATCCACGTCGAGACACTGATTAGGCAACTGGCTTTTGAGTGAAACATGCTGATCCCAGCCTCGATGAAAAAGCTGCACAAACCGCACGCCGCGTTCGGTCATCCGTCGGGCCAGCAGACAGTTTGCCGCGAAGCTGCCCGGCTTACGTGATTCCGGGCCGTACATTTCAAATGTTTGTTGCGTCTCGCTGGAAAGATCCATCAAGCCGGGAACCGACGTCTGCATCCGGTACGCCATTTCATATGAATTGATGCGGGCCTGAATTTCAGGATCGCCAATTTCCTCGGCCTGTCCTCGATTCAACGTCGCTAAATCGTCTAATAATTTGCGACGTTGCTTTCGATCGATGCCCGCTGGATTCGACAGATACAACACGGGACTGGAGCCGGGACGCAGCTTGACTCCCTGATGACTGGGTGGCAGGAAACCGGAACCCCACAGGCGATCAAACAGAGGTTGCCCCGGGTTCTTGCCGGTCCCCTGTGAAAGCATCACCATGTACGCAGGCAAATTCTCATTTTCACTTCCCAGTCCATAACTGAGCCACGCGCCAAGGCTCGCATGCCCGATCTGCTGTGTGCCCGTGTTAATGAATGTGATCGCGGGGTCATGGTTGATCGCTTCGGTGTTGACCGATTTGAGAATCGTAATGTCATCGGCGATCGTTTGCGTATAAGGCAGCCGTTCACTGATCCAGGTCTGATGCTGACCGCACTGCTTCATTTCCCAGAAGGGCGCGACCACCGGAAACGATTTCTGGCGGGCCGTCATTCCCGTCACACGTTGTGTTCCTTTAACCGAATCAGGCAGATTTGAGCCATGCAGTTTCCGCAGGATCGGCTTATAGTCAAACAGATCGACGTGCGAAGGGCCGCCCGACTGAAACAGATAGATAATCCGTTTTGCCTTGGGCGCAATTTGCTTTACCGCTTCAGGAACCGCTTCCGCATGCGCACTCTGATTGAATAGTTCCGGATACAGCAAAGAAGCCAGAGCTGCCCCGCCGATGCCACGCGCCGAGCGTCCCAGCAGCGTACGCCGTGTTACATTGCGTTCGTATTCAAATATTGGGTCCATCACTATCCCCGGGTAATAAATTCGTAGGTATTGAAAATCATGCTGGCAACGGCGGTCCAGGCAGCCACTTCTGCGGGAGGGAGACCTTCATCGCGATTCGACTCTCCCTGACTTAATAACGCCAGCGCGGCACTTTCATTGGATTGATAATTTTTCAACTCACGCAGGTAAGCGGCTTTGGCTGTTTTCACTTCCCACGCTTCAGGCAGACGCCCCTGTGCTTCTTTGAACGCGAACTGAATTCGCGAGTCGATCTCCGTCCCGCCCTCTTTCATGATCCGCTCGGCATAGTTCCGTGAAGCTTCCACAAACTGCACATCATTTAAAAGTACGAGTGACTGTAACGGCGTATTCGTTCGCGCCCGGCTGACCAGACAGACTTCGCGGTTCGGTGCGTCAAATGTCTGCATGTTCGGCGGTGGTACGGTCCGTTTCCAATACGTATACATGCTCCGGCGATACAATTTCTCGCCATGATCCTGCACGAAGACCTGCGCGGTCGCAGGCGAACTGCCATAGTGACTGACTTCGCGCCATAGCCCTTCCGGCTGATAGGGGTTCACACTCGCTCCGCCAACACGTTCGACGAGCAGGCCAGAGACTTTGAGCGTCGCATCGCGAATGGCTTCTGCCTGTAGACGGAACCGACCGCCACGAGCCAACAGACGATTCTGCGGATCCTGCTTCCAAAGTTCCGGCGTTCCCGCGGAGGCCTGTTGATACGTCGCCGACATCAGGATTTTTTTCATGATGCGTTTGACATCCCAGCCCGACTCGTAAAAGTCCACTGATAGCCAATCAAGTAATTTCGGATGCGATGGCGGATCACCCTGTGAACCGAAGTCGGCTGTCGTCGAGACGATTCCCTGACCAAACAGCATTTCCCAGAATCGATTGACGGCCACACGCGTTACCAGCGGATTCTCCCGCGAGGTCAACCATTGGGCGAGCGCCATTCGATTTGCGGGGGCCTTCCCCGGTAATTCGGGTAAAAAGCCGGGCACGCCTGTCGAGACTTTCTCGGTCGGCTGATCGTATTGCCCGCGATTCAGAATGAACGTTTCTCGTGGTTTTTTCGCGGTGTTCATGACCATCGTTTCAAACGAACTGGTCAACATCTGTTGGCGTTCTTTGAGATTGGTCAGTTGATACCGCAGGTTTTCGAATTCGGGTGCAATTTGACTATAGTAGGTTTTTAGAGCGGCAATCTGTTTAGCATCGCGTTTTGTTGGATCGACTGCCAGTATCTTCTGAATGTCATCCGGAATGTTGGTTCCATCATCCACGCCAGAGATTCCCAATACTTGGTAATCGCCAGCCATTAACGCCTGACGCCCGCCAAATTTTCCGCCGCCCCAGACCAGCATCACTGTGACATAGGGAGAGTTTTTTGTTGCATACGGTTTGTCAAACGTCACGGTCAAATGCTGTTGTTTTTGATTTTGCGGTGCGGGCGACCAGCCATTGTGGTCACGCGGATCGAGACAATCGATGACCGGATAATCGGCGTGCGAATTGCTGGCGGTGATCCTGGCGATATTAAACATCGCATACAGGTCGAGTTGATCGGAATGGATTGCGGTTCCCGAAGTAGCGAAACTCGTCAAAATGAATCCGCCGGGAAACGATTCTTTCTTGCCGTGCCCGATGCCTCCTTCGGGTAGTTTTTCATTCGGATAAAAGACAATCCGTAAGCCGGTCAGTTGTTCCACGCCCGGTTTGACTTTCAATGAAATGGAAGGCGAACGGCCGCTCGCCGTTAGTGCAAGAATATGCCCGTCCGCACTGGTTTCAAACGCGGTCCGCGTATTGGGATCAGAGACCTTAACGATTTCCAGCTCATGCAGTTTCAAACCCTCCCCGCGTTCTGCCAGCTCCCGTTGGGCTTGTGCTTCCCAGGCAGCACGCTTTGATTCATCGGGATGCGCCAGTTCATTCTGCAGCCGGGCCAGCTCCTGATCCAGCGATTTTAATTCCGCAGCCGCAAAAGAGAGTTCTGTTTTAACGGACAGTTTCGGACCGGCGTTAACCCCGCTGTTACCATCCAGTCCCCGATCTTCAAGCGTATTGAAATACGCGATGAACTGGTAAAAGTCTTTCATGGTAATCGGATCGTATTTATGGTCGTGACATTGGGCACACGCCATCGTTAAGCCCATGAAGACTTCCGAAGTGGTTTTCACACGATCGACAGTGTAGTTCAGGAGATTCTCTTCGGGAATCGTGCCCCCTTCGTGCGTGATCATATGGTTGCGACTGAAACCGGTGGCAACTTTCTGCCAGGGGGTCGCTTCGGGAATCAGATCGCCGGCAATCTGTTCGGTGATAAACTGATTAAAGGGTTGATTCTTATGAAACGAATTAATCACCCAGTCCCGCCAGAGCCACATGTGACGTCCGCCATCAATCGAATAACCGTTCGTATCAGCATAGCGGGCCAGGTCGAGCCATTTGAGTGTCATCCGTTCTGCATACTGGGGTGATGCCAGAAGATGGTCGACCAGCTTTTCATACGCTTTTGGATCTTTTGAATTCACAAACGCATCAACTTCAGTAGCTGAGGGTGGCAGTCCTTGCAGATCCAGATACAGACGGCGGATTAAAGTCCGACGATCGGCTGCTTTGGAAGGAGTAAGTCCTGCTTTTTCTAATCGCGAGAGCACAAAATAATCGATCTCATTCCGCGGCCAATCGATCTGTTTGACTTTTGGTAACGCGGCCTGTTCTGGTTTGACATACGCCCAGTGATCCTGCCAGTCAGCACCCTGCTGAACCCATTGCTTGAGCAATTCGATCTCTGCGGGCTTCAATGTTTTCCCCGAGTCAGCGGGCGGCATTCGCTCATCCGCGTCGGTCGCCAGAATCCGCTCGATCAGAGCACTCTCTTTGAGATTGCCCGGTACAATCGCGCTCTCGAACGCCCCGACTTTGGTATCGAGCCGCAAGTCGCCTTCGCGGTGTTTTTCATCCGGACCGTGACAGAAAAAACAATTGTTGGACAGAATCGGGCGAATATCTCGACTGAAATCGACTTTCGCTTCGGCCAACGCCGTTTGTGGCTTACTGTCTTCCGCAGCAAACACAGAAATAAACGTGGCACCCAATACAACAACGGGCAGCCAGATTAAAAGGGAACGAGAACGCATACTTATCATGCCCTGTATTTTATCATCTGATAGCGATCCTGGTGCGTCTCTTAGAAACCAAACCATGCCATCATGGTCCGGGAGAACAGGTGGGTCCCAGCAAACGGATCGTTACCTTGATCTTAAAGCCTCGGAACGGGGACTGTCAAGCAAGTAATCAACGCGTCCCAACCATTTATGAGGTCTGAGTTTAAAACTACTTATTTTACCAAGAAACATAACAAAAAAGGCCCGCAGAACGTCTTGAAAATAACGTGCTGCGGGCCTGATAATTTCACAAGCAAATGCCGCTTACAGAGGGCGTACTACCGATAGGCTGCGCCAGTAATCGAACAGGGTTTCGACGGACAATACGCCGCCTCCCATACCACTCTTATTGATGCCGGCATAAGGAACGCCGTGTGCGAAGACATTATGAGCATTGATCCAACTATTGCCGGCACACATTGCTTCGGCAACACGGGAGGCACGGCTCAAATCCGATGTCCAGACACTATTCGCCAGACCGTAATCGGTACTGTTGGTCATCTCAATGGCCTGCTCTTCCGTTTCAAATGGTGCCAGATAGGCAACCGGTCCGAATATTTCTTCACGAGCAGCTACATTTTCCAACGTACCTGCCAGTAGTGCCGGCTTCACATAGAAACCATTGTAGCCGGCCACTTCCGCAGGCCCCCCTTCGAGAAGGCACTCGGCTCCTTCGTCCTGTCCTTTTTCCAGATAGGAAAGCACCCGCTGGTGTTGCTTCGCATTCACAACAGGCCCCATCTGTGAGGCATCATCCAACTGATAACCGACCTGGACTTTTTTGAGACGACTCACACATTCATTAACGAATTCATCGTAGATGTTTTTGTGAACCAGCCAGCGTGTGGCATCGCAGCAGACCTGCCCGGTATGGAACGTAATCGCATTCACCAGTTTTTCCGCAGTGTCGGGAATATCGACGTCATTGAAGACGACGGCTGCTCCCTTTCCACCCAGTTCAAGCTTGACCGGCACCAGATTGCGACCGCAGGATTCAGCAACCATGCGGCCCACTTCAGGAGAACCAGTGAATGACATACGTTTGAGTTTGGGATTGCCAGACAATGCGGCGCCCGCGACTGAACCAAGCCCGGGTACGATATTAATCACGCCATCCGGAATGCCAACCTCTTTCGCCAGACGTCCCAGATAAATCGCCGACATTGGGGTGTCTTCCGCCGGTTTGATGACAACCGTATTTCCAGCAGCCAACGCGGGAGCGATGCCCCAGCCGATCAACAGGAAGGGAAAGTTCCAGGGAAAGATAAAGCCGCACGCACCGTAAGGCTGACGCACCGTCCAGGCTTCGTGATTCGGAACAGCCAGAACCGAACGACGCTGGACATGTTGTGCCAGATCGGCGAAGTACCGCATCGTATCGACAAAGTTCTGCACGTCGCCTTGCGCTTGTGCTTCAATTTTGCCGGCGTCCAATGCTTCGATTTGGGCAATCATTGGTTTATGTTTTTCAACGGCATCCGCCAGACGATGTAGCAGTGCGCTGCGTTCGTTCTGTGGCATTTGCGCCCAGCCGGTTTTCCGGAAAGCGGCATCCGCTACATCGACGGCCATATCGATATCTGAGGCTTGGAAGCTGAAGACTTCGGCCAATTGCTTACCAGTACCCGGATCTGACGTCACAAACGTTTCACCGCTGTTCGCTTCGACTTCGTTCCCCCCGACAACACCTTTTAACGGTCCCCCTTCGAGAAAGGACTTCACTTCGGGATACAGTTCACTGGCTGTAGTTGTTGACATTGTGCGCTCCTGTTCAATGATTTTCAGAAAAGAATGCTTCGTGCCTCGATCTTCAAAATAGTAATTTGTTTGATCCAAGGCTGATTTCTTGCGTTAATAAACCCCGACGGCGTCCTGCTGCCTCAATTCATCATAACCCGAATGCATTCAGAATTTAAACTCAAAACGCAATTTAGTTTGTTAGTTCAGAGTGATCTGGTTGCAGCAGAACAGAATGACTAAAATTGGCAACTCGTTCCACAAACGACTCTTGATAGCGGATCACTTCATGAACAAAACGACCAGAACATACCTGGATCAACTCGCTTCTGATGATCGGGAGCTGCAACACCAGGCGTTTCTCAGCCTGATAAAAGAAACGGATCAGCCAGTTGAGTGGACCTATGAAGTCTGGGACGAGATGGTCATGAATCTCAGTCACGAAAATAATCGTCAGCGCGCCATCGCCGCCCAGCTGCTCTGTAATCTGGCGAAGAGTGACCCCAGGAATCAAATGCGAAACGCATTCCCGGCCCTGCTCGAAGTCACCAGAGACGAACGCTTCGTCACCGCCCGGCACACCATTCAGTCACTCTGGAAAGTGGGAGCCGCAGGAAAGGAACAGCTTCAGTTATTTCTGGAAGGGGTTGAATTCCGTTTTAAAGAATGTGCAGCCGAGAAAAACTGCACGTTGATCCGCTATGACTTTCTGCAGGGGCTCAGAACACTCTATGACCAGCTTCAGGATCAAGAGATCAAGAAACTGGCTAAAGAATTAATCGAAATCGAATCGGAGCTCAAATATCAAAAAAAGTATGCCACGCTCTGGAATAATGTTTGAATCGGATTGAACAGACTTACTTCCCGTTCACAATCGCCACTTGCGCGGGAGAGTCTGCTGAGTCCAATAATTCCAGACGCAGCACGTCCCGTTCGGGAGTCAGATCAATGGCGAAGGTCAGCCGGTGCTTGCCTTTGGTGAGTTCCAGTTCGGTCTCGGGCTTGAGGACTACCGGCTTTTCGCCGATCCACATTTTCAGGCCATCGACTGAATTGAATTTCAGAATCGTTTTGCCGGGTGAAGTCGCTTCCAGTTCACAGCGGACAAACGCAGCGCCCGTGGCGCGATTCGATACGTGCAGCTTGCCGATCTCGTCAAATTTTCTGACGGGCAAATTGCCATCGACGCGACTGTAAGCTGGCTCCCAGACAAACGCGGGGTTTTCCGTGGAGGCGGTCGCGTGTCGAGTACGACGGATCGCGTGCATTGCTTCCGGTGTCCCTTTCATCACACGCCAGCGACGTACGACACGTTCTTTCCCGACCGTATAGGCTTCCGTTTTCCCCAGTTCCGACAGAAACCGCGTCAGGTCAATCAATTCCTGCTGCGTCAGTTTATCCAATAAACCAACGGGCATCAGAGACGCAGCGGGGACTTCTTCATCAATCTGGTCCAAAGGAACATTCATGATTTTATCATTCACATCCCGCAGTACCAGCTGGGTGTCTGTGCGACGGACCAGAACTCCCGAGAAGACTTTTCCCTGATCCGTGATGACGGTCAGCGCGTTATAATTTTCTTTGACTGCTTTATTCGGGTCCAACAGTGAATCGACGATATAATCCGGCTGTGCACTGCCGCCGAGACTGATGATATCGGGACCAACTTTACCGCCGGCGCCCCCAATCGCATGGCACTTCAAACAGGAAAGATCTTCCCGACGGAAAATGGCTTCGCCGCGATGGGCGTCCCCTTTGGTTTTGACGTCGTTAATCATGCTGGCCATTTCTTTCGGCGAAAGTTTCACCGGTTGTGGCGCACCACTGCTGGTCAAGCCCCCGGCAACAGCGATCGCTTTGGCAAGCTTCGGATTCGATCGGCCCGTCGATTGAATCAATCGTCCCAGTTGAATGGCAGCGTCCTTGGCAATCGTCTTTCCTTTGAGTGCATTGACGAGCACTCCCGCGCCCCCTTTTCGCTGCAGGAAGATATTCGACAGTGCGGAAAGCTGCGGAGGTGAAGTGATATCGTTCATCAAGCTTACTGTTTGCTTGGCAGCAAGATTAAGATTCATTTCCGCAAGCGCGGCGACAGCTGCAATGCGAAGATCTTGTGAATCACTGAAAATACTCAGATTCTCGAGAATATCCTGATTCTCTACGCCACCCAAGCGGGCTAATGCAAAGAGACACGATTTTCGTAACTCTAATTTGGTCTGATCCGATTGTGCCAGATTACGAATTGGCGATAGTAAAGATTTATTTTTCCAGAGCCCTGCACAATCGATGGCCGCCTGCTGGACCGACAGATTTTTCGAAGTAAACAGCTGCTGCAACGAACTCAAGTCACCCGCCGGTTTTACTTTTCTCGCTTGAAACGCCTGCGACAGTGCCCGCAGAATAGCGGCCTGCTGGGCTGGTTTGGTATCGTCTTTCAAAGCGAGTGCAAACAGTTGCTGTAAATCGTTGGCGTTGCCAAATTTGGCGATCAGGTTCAGGCTGGTTTGTAATTCGCTGTCGGGAATTTGTCCCGTTTGGATGAGTTTTGTAATCACCGGTGCCACTTCGGGAGAGTTGACGGCGGTCAACGCGAACAGCAGTTTCTTCGGCGTTTTTTGAAGCGAAGAGGTTCCTTCCAAGACCTGTGGTAGCCAGGTTGATTTCGTTTCGCGTGTGGTGAGCCAGAGGGCGTAGTCCAGAAATTCATCGACGGGTTGATCGAGAGCCTGGTAAGAGTCGGTCAAGACTGTGGGTCGATCATAAAACGAAAGCGCACGGACGGCTTCCAGACGCACACGTGGATGCGTATCGCCGGCCAGTGGTGCAATGAGTTCATACGAGTTGGGCAGTTTGTCTTTCCAGTGGCGTGCGACGCGGACCGCGGCGGCGCGGGCTCTGCCGTCTTTGGAATTCAAACAACGCGTCAATAGTTCTGGCTGTACGCTATTAATACATTCAGCCACCCAGAGTGCTTCCAGTTGATTGTGTTCAAACTGCGAATCTTTGGGATCGAGATGGCTCACCCAGGTTTTCAAATCGCGTTCAACTTTGGCCTGTCCCCGTTCCCGCAGAACATTTTTCGCATTTTGACGCGTCCACTCTTCAGGCACTTTCAAAGCATCGAGTAATTCCTGATTGGTGGCATCGACCAGTTTGGGTCGGGGCAGTGTTGGTTTGCCTTTGTAAGTCACACGCCAGATACGTCCGTGTGTATGGTCGCGGCGGGGATCGCGGAAATCGACTTCGCCGTGCTGAATGATCGGGTTGTACCAGTCGGCAATGTAGATCGCACCGTCGGGCCCCATTTTGACATCAATCGGGCGAAACGCGACGTGGTCGGTTTTGATGACTTCGACCTGTTCCCGTGAAACATAACCGGCTTCATTTTCCGACACAACAAAGCGGCAGACGCGATGACCGCGGAAGTCGTTGGTAATCATATTCCCCTGCCAGTCATCCGGCAGATGGCGGCCGCTGAGAATTTCGAGGCCACAGTGTTTGGGACTGCCGAGATTCAGACCTTTCAGAATGCGATCCGCGCCAACCGCCGTCACAAAAGCAGCACCGGGGAACGTGTAGTTGATACCGTGCCCGTAGGCACCGTCGGTGGCGAATGATTGTCCCCAACGGTCAAAATGATGGCCCCAGCTATTCACCATGCCACGCATAGCGACTTCCAGCTCCATCGTTTCCGGGCGATATTTCCAGATCCCGCCGCCATTCAAGCGTTTTACGCCGTGCGGTGTTTCGATGTGGCTATGAATATAAATGGATTGATTGAAATAAAGGTGTCCCCCCGGTCCCCAGCGGAGTGTGTGGAGAATATGGTGCGTGTCTTCGGTTCCAAATCCGGCGAGTACCGTCTTGCGCACGTCTGCTTTGCCGTCGCCGTCGGTATCTTTCAAGTGCAGCAGTTCCGTACTGTTTCCGACATACGCACCACCGTCGCCTGGCATGACAGCAGTTGGAATCAAGAGACCGTCTGCGAAGACCGTCGTTTTATCTGCGGTGCCGTCACCGTCTTTGTCTTCCACGACGAGAATTTTATCGTTGGCTTTTTCGCCCGGCTTGATATGTGGATAAATTTCCGAAGCAGCGATCCAGAGCCGGCCCTGGGCGTCGAAATTCATCTGAATCGGCTTGGCAATTTGCGGATCAGCCGCATACAGATTGACTTCGAAACCTTCCGCCACTTTGAATGATCTACGTTCGAGTTCAGGATCTGTGGGAGGAATATCGGTCAAATCCCGCTGTGCCCAGAGAGAAGAACTGGTCAACAGACAAAGCAGAGCAAGAGAACCGGAAATAATGCGTTTCAGCGGGAGAGCGGCTTGATTTATCACAGGAACGATCCTTTAGAGATCAAAAACAGGTCGGAAAGAATTTCTTACGCCAAGAACCAATGGTCACAGCTACTGAGTGGAAATCAGGCGATGGATGGTCGCCTCTTTTTCTTCAATCAGTGGAATGAACTGTGGCAACTCTTTGGCGTTCTGGCCTTGCTCATGTTTGCGGAAGCCCAACAGGTAGGTGATATTCTGTGGTCGCCAGCTGTAAAAATACTCACGGTTTTTATCAAAGGTTAACTGGCTCACTTCCTGCTCAACAGAGGGAGATAAAGTGATGGGTTTTAAGCCGAGATCAACGGAGATCAGTTCGGCGGCTTTCTGATAACCGGCTTTAGTCAAGTGAATCCCATTGTTCGTCAACTTGAGTTGTGGCTTGCCGGCAGGTTCAGGAATTAAGTCGGAATACAGGTCAACATAATCATGATTTCCCGCGGCAGCAGTCTCCTGTAAAAGATCACAGTAGAACTTTAGATCCCGATTGTGTGCGGCAGGGTCCGGCAGCGGATGCCCTGCATATTCGTAGCGATGCGGCGAAACAATCACCAACCTGGCCCCCGTTGGTTTCAAATCAGTGATCAGTTGATTCAACTGTTTTTGAAATGCGGGTAAGCCCTGTTTGCCGGCGAATGCTTCGTTGCCACCATAGCCAAGTAGAATCACAGTCGGATTCAAACCTTTGACTTGTTTGAGCATCCGCTGATAACCGACTGCTGGTGGATCAAAAATGCCGCGAGAATCAGACCAGACGGTATCCGCACTCCATCCCAGATTGCGGAACGACAGTTTGGCTTTCGGAAAACTTCGCAAGAAGACGCTTTCCCAACTCCCAAACTTTTGCGCCCGCTCGATCATGGTATTGCCCAGAAATATAATCCGGTCACCCGACTTTAATTCAAATGTCGGTGGGGCAGCCGGCACTGATGGCGAAGCTACGAAAACAAACAGAAGCAGAAATAAGGTGAGACGCTTTTTCACGGAAGGACCTCTGATGATGATTGAGAGCAAATGATGTTGTATCTAACTAAAATAACAGGCTTTGAGGGCAACAGCAAATCTGGATTGTAAAAAAATCAGAGGGAAAAGCCGATCAAAGTCAGATGCACAGTGCCTACTTTTCTTAGCATTGTAAAGATATCGGCGAAATCAGGAATGAATCAGGATTCCGCGGACAATTCATCCTGATCTTCGTCCTGCCAGGGTGCGGTCGTGAACACGGTCGTATTGGGGTCGGCGGTAGATTGACCCTCTTCGAAATAATCGGTTTCGACTTCTTCAATCCAGAGCCGTAATTCATTCTCGTAATCGCTGGGAAGATCGCTCTTCACGAGTAAGCGATGGAATTCGGCGGCGCCGTCTTCGCCCAAGTCAGCAGTTTCGGCGCTGCTAAAACGCTCGGCAGGATCGGGATGCACCAGGCGATGAATCAGTTTCATTAACGGTTCGCTTAACGCGAATTCTTCATCAGGAAACCATCGCGGAAGTTGTTGCAGAATATTTTGTTTGGCTTTGATCAATTGGGCGTATTTTAAATTCGCAAACGGCTGAAATCCGGTAATGAATTCAATCAGAATGTAACCCAGGCTGGCAAGATCGGATTGCGGAGTGGCCCGTTCTCCCGAGAGAACTTCCGGGGCAGCATAGGTTGGCGTGCAGGGTTGATTGGAAGGCAGGTTATTCAAATCAACGGCCGAACCGATGTCAATGATCTTGGCATTCCCACTGCGTTTGAGCATGATGTTGGCCGGCTTCATATCGCAGTGAATAATCTCGTTGCGATGTAATGCCGCCAAAGCTGCCAGACACTCACGAAGAATGGCCACAGCAATGCCTGGTTTCAAACGCGGTTGTTGCACCCCTTTGGTAAAAACATTGTTATTGATGTTTTTCCAGCGACGCAGCGTCACCTGTTCTCGAATCTGTTTGAACGTCGCCGGTGTGAGCAGACTGCGCAAGTCATAGCCGTCAACCCATTCCATTTCCATGATGTAGATCTGCTTCCGCTTCACAAAATTCTGTACAGCGACCAGATGATTTTCCTGAACCCGCGCGACACGGGCAGCGACTTGAGACTGTCGGGCCATCTCGTTTTGATAAGCACGACCATTGTCATAGCGTTTGGGAGAAAAGAGTTTGAGTGCCACGGGAATATTGAACCCATCGGCGCCTTCGCGCGCACTCAGATAAACAACCCCCTGGCCTCCCACACCCAGACAACGCGAAAACGTACGGCGGTTGTTCCATTGCAGGAAATTATTGTTGAGCAAATCCTGATATTGCTGCTCTAATTCTGACAAGTGACCTGATTGTGTTGAGTCGTGGTTCGTCAATGGAACTCCGCAAGAACTGGATGAGAATTACTTTCAGGTATTGCCTGCATCTGAAGTAATCATCAAGTGAAAAACCGAGTTGATTTTAATCCGAATTCCAGGTTTTCCTATCTTCAAAAAACAGAATTCGGCAAGGTATTAAAAAATATGTTGCTTTTTAGAAGCGAATTGCTAAACAATAGAGATGTGAGGAACATTGAAATCAGCCCGATCTCAGAAATCGTAACAGATCTCTGTTGCAAAAAAAGGCCTGACATCCTGAAAGTAATGGTTTAGACAGAATACCTGCACATCAGGTTCGATTGCCCGGGTTTCTAAAAGCCGGGCCATGATTTCAATCACTGGGTTTATTTGTTCAAGGAGTAGGACAATGATTGCGACAATAAAAACGGCGTTGAATACGCAATCTATATCGGAGTTGATTGAAGAGGTGAGTACCCTCCTTGAAACGGGAGCAGGCTGTTGGAAAGTAGAATATAAAAAGCGGGTATTGTTTCTGGTTGTGGATGAAATCCATGACCGTGTGCGTATCATGACGCCAATTCTAAAAGAGGAAGACCTGGACGAAGATGATTTATGGGAAGTGATGGAAGCCAATTTCGACCGCTCCCTTGATGCACGCTATGCGATTGGCGACGAGGTGCTCTGGTCCCTGTTTTTACATCCGCTGACCGACTTGAGCCGGCCCCTGTTTCTCGACGGACTGGATCAGGTCGTCACACTGGCGAATAATTTTGGCGGCTCCTACTGCAGCAGCGATATCATTTTCGGTTCCGATTAATCGAAGTTTTCTTCCCGATCAATGATCACCGTACAGTCAGGCAGGCTGTCCAGAAACTTCTGACCATAACGTTTGGTGCGGACCCGCGGGTCGAGAATGACGACCTGCCCCTGATCGCTGGCAGAGCGAATCAACCGCCCGAAGCCCTGCTTGAGTTTGATCACCGCTTCAGGAATCTGATAATCCATAAACGGATTTCCCCCTCGATTGCGAATCGCTTCGACACGCGCTTCGAGCAGAGGATGATCGGGCACACTGAAAGGAAGCTTGGTAATAATCACGTTGGTTAACGCATCACCGGGTACGTCGATGCCTTGCCAGAAACTGTCCGTTCCGAACAGAACTCCCCGGGGATTATTCCGAAACCGCTCCAGCATTAAGGAACGCGGTAAGCCTTCTCCTTGCAGATACAAGGCCAGATTATGCTCCTGTAACCAGCCACTGATTCGATCGGCACACTGCGTCATCATTTTATAACTGGTAAACAGAGCAAACGCATGACCGTCTGTCTGTTCGATATACTGTTTTAATTTATCAGCCACTGCCGCTTCATACGCCGCCGGTGCATCGCCGGGATCGGGCATTGATCCAGGCAGAATCAAGCGGACCTGCTCCTTGTAATTAAACGGGCTTCCCAGCTTCAATTCTTTACACTGCGTTAAGCCCAGACGGGAGCGCGTGAAACTGAAGTCCTGGTCGCCGACCGCCAGTGTAGCGCTGGTCAGAATGACGGTATCTGTCTGATTAAACAATTCGTCGCGGAGTACCGGCCCGACATCGACCGGTGCATTGACCATTTTCACGCGTTGTGTTCGTCCTCGCGAAACTTCCACCCAGTAAACCGAATCTCCTTCCGCCTGCTGCGTCAGCCAGCTGTTTACCGCATCTCCCAGAGCAGAACTGCGTTCTGCGACGGCCTGCAGCTCGATCTTTTCTTCTTCGTTTTTCAGGGAAAAGGCATACTCGAATATCTGTGCTGACAGCAACTTCATCTCGTGTGTGACCAAATTCTCAATCGGCGGCTGCTGCCGGATGCGTCGATTCGACAGGCCGTGGCTCGACTGCCATTCCAGTAAATGATCAAACAAACCTTCGACCATAAATCGCAGACGCGTTACATGCTGCTGACAATCGATCAGATTGTGATGCAACAGCAGCCCTTTCTGAGTTCTGTCGTTATAGAGCTTGTTAAACAGATAATCGAATTGGCTGTTGGTAATGGATAGACCGAGATGATCGCCGGCGACCGCTTCAATCGTGTGTGCTTCATCCAGAATCACCGTATCATAATCAGGCAGAATACTGCTGCCTTCCCGGCGGATTGCCAGATCTGAAAAGAACAGGGCATGGTTTACCACCAGCACATCTGCATTCCAGACACGGCGGCGCGCCCGATAATAGAAACACTCTTTGTAAGTGGGACACCGTTTCCCCAGACAGTTTCCATGCTCGCTTTGAATTTCATCCCAGATTTTCGGCAGAGGACGATATTCCAGATCCGAGCGGCTGCCGTCAGTGGTATTACGCGACCATTCCACAATCTGATCGAGTTGATGTAATTCGTCTTCACGTGAAAAGGTACTGCCGGCTCGATCGACGGCCCCTTTCAAGCGACGCAGACTCATGTAATTCGAGCGGCCTTTCACCAACACCGCCGAAAACTCGACCGGTAAGACCGCATTCAAGAATGGGATATCCCGGTTGATGAGCTGTTCCTGCAGACTGATCGTATTCGTCGAGACGATCAACCGTTTGCGGTCTTTGCCCGATCTGGTCTCATTCTGTTTACAGGTCGCCAGTATTGCAGGGACCAGATAGGCGAAACTTTTTCCAACCCCGGTTCCGGCTTCCACGAGCAGATGGTTCTTATTTTCAATCGCCTGTGCGACTGCTTCGGCCATTTCCAGTTGCTCGGGACGATTCTCATACCGTTCGAGCCTCTGCGCAACCTTGCCCTCGTCGCCGAGAATTGAAATCACATCCGTTGTCAAAGTGGGCCTCATCTGTTGAGTGGGAACAAAAAAGAGACCAGTAAATTATTGAATGGACTCTGAGAGCGTGTTTTATTTCTTGCGACGGAAGCAGACAACACACATGTCATCTTTTTGTATGGAATCGTTTTGGAACGCCTCGACTTCAACCAGGAGGCCTTTCACAAGTGGCTCCACTTCATCCGGCCCCGACTTGAGATATTTTACCAGGCGGTCTTTATGATACAGGTTATTATCCTGATCCATCGCTTCTGTGACTCCATCCGTGTAAAACAAAAGTGTGTCCCCTGGATCGAGCGTAATCGTTTCGACATGGAACGTCTGTTTCTTCAACACTCCCAATGGCATCCCTGATTTCTCTTGTGCCACCGGTTCTACGCTTCCATCGGCACTTTTTCGAAGCAATGGCGCCATATGTCCGGCATTAACAATCGAAACCGTATGCTTCTTCGGATCAAGCACTGCCAGAACAAACGTGATAAACCGCAGCCCGACTTCACTGGACGCAATTTCCGTGTTTAATTCTCCCAGGGCTTTTTCCGGAGTATTCCTCGAAAGAACCTGATAGCGTGCTGATGCATAGAGCCGCGCCATCAGAATCGCCGCCGGGACGCCTTTGCCCGCCACGTCGCCTAATGTGACAACCAATTTTCCATTCGGGAGATCGATATAATCAAAATAATCGCCGCCCACACTCTGGGCTGATTCGTAGTAATCAAAAAACTCATACTCTTTGAATTTCGGTCGAGTATGTGGCAGCAGTCCTAACTGAATCTGATGGGCAAATTCCAGATCGCGTTCAATATCTCGCTGTTTGACTAAATCCTCGTGCAGCTTGGCATTTTCAACGGCCAGGCTTGCCTGTTGTGCAATCGCCACCATCACATCCAGATCGTCTTTAGTAAACTGCTGACCGATATCGCGGCTCGCAATTTGAATGACTCCTAGAATGTCGCCCCCTTGTGAGACCAGCGGCACACACATCATCGAACGGATTCGGAGCGAGGTAATACTCTCGCTCATTTTGAATCGATCATCTCCGACCGCGTCGGCACTCAGAATCGCAGAACCACTCATGATCGCCTGACGTACAATTGTGGTGCTGATCCGAATCGAATCTTCATCTTCCGCGCGGCGGGCTTTCGTTGTTTTAACAACCAGTTTTTTCCGTTCCGGGCTCTGCAGCATGATGAAGCCCTGGTCCGCCTGGGCAAAAATCTTGAACAGGCCATCCAGAATTCGGGGCAGTACTTCGTCCAGCTTCAAGGCACGACTAAGAATCTGACTGATTTCCAGAACCGCATGCAGCTTCACTTCCGGCTTGACGCTGATTCGGAGTTGGCTACTGGTATTCAGATCGAGCTGGCTGATAATCGAGGAGCCATCCAACACGCCTTCATGAGCGCTTCCATCCAGTGCCAGTGAATGCGAACCCTGTTTCAAGGATTGATTACTGACTTCCACCGTCTGTTGAATGGCCGAATCGAGAAAATCAGGCGAATCCTGATAGTCCAATAAGAACTGCATCTGAATATCACAAATGCTGATCGTATCGTTTTCGTGCAGTTCCGTGCGGCCTTCGATGACCGTCCCGTTCAGCAGAGTCCCATTGCGGCTGTGCAGATCTTCCAGATAAAAGAAGCCGTGACTTTCTAGAATCTGTGCGTGATAGCGACTGACGGCGACATTATCGAGCACAATCTCACAGTTGGGATGCCGGCCCATGATGACCCGGTCGCCACTGAGTTCGATAATCTGTTCGGGAACTTTCCCTTTTAAAATTTGTAAAATCGCCACCGATGTGCCCGAATGTTCTGAAAACTGTCTGATAAACGAAATCGACGCTCACAACTCTGGCGTCATGGAAACAAAGCTGAACCTGCAGCCATTATAGGCCATTGCTCACGAAAAGACACTCTCCCTAACAGGAGCTCGGAAGATTGTCAGAACTCTCGCTGATTTCTCTCAGGTGTTCCTGGCGCTTTCAAGTTCCAGGGGGTCTGGCTTCCTCATCGTCAAAACTGGAAAGGTCGAGAATAAACTCACTGTTATCTACTTTATCCGCTTCCAAAGCAATCTGATTCTCTTCCAGCGCCGTTACGACGTATTCGATCAATCCTGCATCCAGATCCCTCCAATGGTTCCGCACTCGGATATCCCATATATCCTGAGCCCCCCGCGCATTCCCGTTGATACTTTCCAGAGCCATCAGCCCCGCATAACCATTGACTTCATACTCAGTCTGACCCGAGTTTGCCAGGTCCTGAAAAATAGCTTTGGCTTCGTCATATCGATCCGGTTTGATCAATAATACGCCTAAGCGAATCTGGGCGCGTTTTTTATAAACTTCACTAACAGGTTCATAATCGATGACCGCCTGCCAGGCTGCTTCTTTTTCTTTCAATCGCATTGCGAGAAAAAACTGCGCAAACGCCGTTTTTTCATGGGGGATGATACTCTCGACAGCCCCTCCGCCTACTTGCTCTTGGAATGGTGCCTTCAATGGATCTCCGGGGCGATTGACCCAACCGATGGCAGCCGCCACGCTCCCCAGACACAGCGATGCCAATACAAACGCGAGAAGTTGTTTTTGAAATCCCCGATTGCCCTGAAAGGGAACCAGTGAAGTCCAGTTTTTCCCCTGCTTGACCGTAGGCTGCTCTGGAATTTTCTTAATTGCCTGCATCAGCTCAGCCGCATTCGCCGGACGTTTGTCTGGATCTTTTTCCATCATACGGTGGACGAGGTTGCAGAGCGCGACAGGGAGATCCGGTCGACGTTTTGCCAGTGGTGGCGGCGGTTCATTCAGATGTTTGACGGCAATCGAAAGTGCCGTTTCTCCATGAAACGGGGGACGCCCTGAAATCAGATGATAGCAGGTGACCCCCAGCGAATAGATATCACTCCGCTGGTCAAGGGGCTTGCCGTTAACTTGTTCCGGACTCATATACAAAGGCGTGCCCATAGTCGTGCCGACCTGAGTCAAATCGACGCGTTCATCCGACTGAGCGATTTGCGCGAGACCAAAGTCGGCCACCTTGATCAGTTTCCGGGAGGTGATCATGATATTTTCAGGTTTGATGTCCCGATGCACAATCTCTTTTTCCGCAGCGGCATTTAAGGCTGCGGTTACCTGACGCATGATTCGCAGAATTAACGCACAATCAGGGGGCGCATTGCGGGCGAGATGTTCTCGTAAATTGACCCCGCGCACGTATTCCTGTGCAATATAGTGGGTGCCTTCGAAGTCGCCCGTCATATAGACCTGAACGATGTTCGGATGCGTCAGGCCAGCGGCTGCTTTTGCCTCGCGTTCAAATCGTCTGACATGCGTTTCGTCGCTCATCAGTTCGTTATGCATTACCTTGATGGCGGCTTCGCGTTTGAGAGAAACCTGCTCGGCCAGATAGACGGTTGCCATCCCGCCCTGCCCCAGCTTTCTCAGAATCTTGAAGTCATCCAACTGTAAACCGATCAGATTCGTTGATCTGGCGTCACCCGAAGGCTGCGATGAATTGCTGGTTTGATAAATCGTTTCCTGAGTGGAATCGGAATCATCAAAACCTGACACCGGCGGTGTACGCACCCCTTTCCCCTGACTGGGAGGCGTCGCGGAACTTTCTCCGGTCGTTCCAGCCGAGACCGGTTTGATCTTTTTTCGTCGTTTGTCAGATGGCATAAGTTGTTGTCTGGCAGTATCGTAAGTCGTTTATCACCTGATAGAAAGAAGTACACACTCTCCATAATAGAGGTGATACCCTTTAAGGTATAGCGAAAGTTTTCAAATGTCTCAAAAAACTTACTGCCAAGAGAAAGTCTATTGGTTTTCGGGCCGATTTTTCACATTTTACGATCTGCCAGACGATTGAGAATGGCGGCTCCCTCCTCTAGAACCGGGTTCTCCTGTGCATAGGAAATCCGAAAATGCGTATCTTGGTTACTGAACACATTGCCGGGTATGATCAGCAGATTGTTTTTGATCGCTTCGGTGCAGAACTCAGTCCCCGATCCCCAAGGCGTTTTGAGGAACATGTAGAAGGCTCCGCCAGCACCGGCGATTTCAAATTTGTCTGACAAGCGGTCCCGCATTAGATCACGTTTCTGGTGATATTCTTCTACCCGATCTGAAATGTCACAATCCAGCGCAGCCAGTCCCGCCCATTGCACCGGATGCGGCGCGCAGACAAACGTGTATTGCTGCAGTTTGATCATCTGTTGAACGACGCTCTTCGGTCCATGCACAAAGCCAAGGCGATGCCCGGTCATCGAATGTGATTTACTAAATCCGTCAATCACAATCGTTTTCTCATTAAAAGCAGCCGGGCTGACAAACGATTCGTCGTAGCAGAAAGAACGATAGATCTCATCGCTGACCAGCGCGATATTCTTTTCCGCCGCCAATTCCGCCAGTGCACGCGTCTCTGCTTCCGAAGCGACATGCCCGGTCGGATTGCTGGGACTGTTGAACAGAATCAACTTGGTGCGATCGGTAATCGCAGCGCGTACTTTTTCGATATCGATGGTGAAATCGGGATAAGTCTCCACAAAGACCGGCTTGCCACCGACGACGCGTGTCAGATGTGTATACATCACAAAGTAGGGGTCGAAGACAATCACTTCATCGCCCGGATTGATGAGCGCATTTAAAACCAGCATCAATGCTCCGCTGGTGCCGCTGGAAACAAACACCTGGCGATCTTCATGCTGATACTCTGCGTCGACCCGCGATTGAATTTTTTCAAGCAGTGGTGCAATCCCCTGCGTCTGACTATAGGCATTTTTGCCATCTCTGACCGCCTGACACAAGGCATCTTTAATCGTATCAGGAGTATCAAAGTGCGGTTGCCCGATACTCAGGTTAACCGGGTTCTTCATGTTCGCCGCCAGATCGAATACTTTTCGAATTCCTGAAGCATCAATCAGATGCATGCGGTCGGCTATCCATTCTTCGCTCATAGGATTCACGTTCTTTTTCTGAAAGGGCTTTGGTATATCAGATTATTTTTGATTGGCACGCTGATTATATCTCAGGAATGACTCCGAAAGAAAGGAAACAAATCAGCGGTTTTCGGGAATGTGTTTCGATAAAAAATAAAGGCCGGCATAAACCCGCGCATCCAACAGGCAACCTCGCTCTTGTGCCGCCTGCAACCAGGGTTCAATTTCTTGGAACGGAACCGCGTGAACGGTGATGTTTTCCGATTCATCGCCGCCTCCAGACGCCACCTTTTTAAGATCGAGCGCCAGAAAGAATTCAACGGCTTCGTCAGTCAGTCCGGCAGAAGAGACGGTCGATCCCAGCGGAATCATGGTCTGTGCTTCATATCCTGTTTCTTCGATCAGTTCTCGGGCAGCGGCTGTCTTGAATGCTTCTTCTTCCTGACCTTTGATATCTCCGGCCAGACCTGCAGGAAACTCAATCACGGGCGCATTAACGGGAGGCCGAAACTGTTCGACCAGAATCACCCGGTAATCCTCTGTAAGTGGGAACAGACAGACAACCCCGGTCGAATTCGCGCGCTGGACGAATTCCCAGCGTCCGCGTTTGATTAATTTTAAGAAACGGGTTTCAACGATCGTCTGATCTTCATCACTCATCGATGTCTTTCTTTACGTTTCCAGATTTGTCCCGCCAATCCACAGATTGACAATGAATGTTTCTTACGCAGAACTGCCCCATTCACTCACTTATCGATTGATCTGCCGATTGAGATGATCAAGAATGGAGAGTAATTTCACTCACACCCTTTTTCAACATCAATCGAGGGGCGCTGTTTTGATGCACAACTTGACGTTGAGGTTCACTCGAAATGTGATCTCCCTGTTTTCTATGCTCCTGATTGTAGGGACGGTGAGCTGTTTTTTCCACGGTCACTCAGTCCAGGCAGCGACGAAATTTGCTCGTCAGTCTGGCCAGAAAGCATTTCCCATCAAAAAAAGCTGGGGAAGCATCAGTGCCTTGCCTCTAGGTCTGAAACTGGAACTCTCTGATTCCAGGCCCCCTAAAAGTATCTCGATCCCGCGCATGAATAATCGCTTGAAAACGATTTACCTTGCCAATGATACCGAGAAAAAACCGCTCACGCTCAAGCCGGGCATTGAGGAATGGGAAATCCAGCTGCCTCAAGCACTGCCGCTAGCAGCAACAGTCATCGTCGAATTCAAGGAACCTCCCTATCTACCCGTGAAACCGAAGGTGACTCCAGAAAATGCCGATCAGCAGATCGTGCTGGATGCGAAAGATGCGGTCGTGCATGGCAAATTGTTACGCTATGAACCGCAGCCGCATAAAAATACCGTTGGCTACTGGGCCAATGAAAAAGACTGGTGCGAATGGAAACTGGATTTGAAAACGCCCGGCGTGTTTGATGTCTATTTACTGCAGGGCTGCGGGCGCGGACAGGGAGGTAGTAAAGTGGAACTGGGGATCAATGACCAAAAGGTGATTTTTATCGTCGAAGATACCGGCCACTTTCAGAATTTTAAAGAACGTCATATTGGTCAACTGAAAATTGATCAAACCGGCGTGCAGTCACTCCAGGTGAAACCAATCCAAAAAGCGAAAAATGCCGTAATGGACGTGCGACAAATCCGCCTCGTCAGACAATAACAGACTTTGATATCAATCTAACGAACTGACACCTTGAACCGAATAACAGGAACCATTTATGAAACAGCTCGCCCTTTTTCTCTTGTCGCTTGCGTTATTGAATCAGATCGGCACCGCCGCGGATTCAATCGTCGATACGTCATCCCCCTTGGAAACCATTGCCACTGACTTCGGCCTGGCGGACGGCCCTGCCTGGGATGGGGGAGGAAATCTGTATTTCCCCGATGTAAAAGGGGGCAAACTATATCGCTATCATCCCCGCTCTGGGAAAGTCTCCGTTTTCCTGGAAGACGCAGGCCGGATCAGCGCCAGCTATTTCAACCATGGCAAACTCTATCTGTCAGACAATGGTGCCAGCCAGATCAGCGTGTTGAAAGGGAAACAGAAAATCCGGATTGCCGGCCAACCGGCGGACGCCAAGCCTCCCCGCCGTCCGAATGACCTGGTCGTTGATCAACAAGGCGGGATCTATTACACACTCACCGGCCAGGGAGAAGTCATCTATATTTCGCCCGAAGGGAAGCAATCTGTCGCTATTAAAGACATTAAAACCCCCAACGGTTTAATCCTTTCACCAGATAGCAAGACGCTGTATGTCGCCGCTTATGTGCCGAAAGAAATCTGGGCTTATGACGTAACAAAGTCGGGTATCACTGCCAACGGGCGATTGTTCGCCAAGATGGATTCCGGTCCTGATAAAGGAGCCGATGGCATGACGGTTGACCGTGCAGGCAACGTCTACTGTGCCGGTCCTGCGGATATCTGGATCTGGAATCCAGAAGGCAAACTGCTGGCGAAAATTCATACTCCAACGCGACCCATTAACTGCGCTTTCGGCGATCAGGATATGCGTTCGCTCTATATCACTGGTTTTGGCGGCTTGTATCGCCAACGGATGAACGCCTACGGCTGTATGCCAGAACCTGCTTCCGAACCGACAACAAAAACCAGTTCAAAACGTCCTTCGACTAATGTACCCGAATCAGTCACTCCCCATCTGAATGTCGTGTATGGACAGGCTGGACCTCGAAATTTACTGGCTGACATCTTCGTACCGAAAGGGAAAGGCCCATTTCCCGCCGTGGTCGTTGTACATGGTGGAGGTTGGTTAAATGGGGACAAAGCCAAGTTCCGCGCCCTGGCGGTTGCGTTGGCGGAACGCGGTTATGTCACGATGGCAGCCGGCTACCGACTGGGTCATGAAGCAAAGTTTCCCGCGGGAATTCAAGACTGCAATGCTGCCGTCCGGTTTTTACGGGGAGAAGCAAAACAGTATCACGTCAATCCGCAGCAGATTGGTGCCGTGGGAGGTTCTGCGGGCGGTCATCTGGTAGGACTCATGGCGGCGGCATCGGATGTCAAATCATTACAGGGAGAGGCGGGACACCAAGATCAGTCTTCCGCACTGCAGGCTGCGATTGTCATGGCGGGGCCAATGCAGATGGCTTCGGGCACTGTCGCTGACCGTTCACGCAAGAGCCCCAAGAACTCCTACTCAAATATCTGGCTGGGAAAAACGATTGATGAAGCACCCGAGCTGTATGAGCTTAGTGATGCGCATCTGCATCTTTCCAAGCAGACACCACCGCTATTATTTATGATGGGGGAGCATGATCATCCCGAACGAAACGCGCCTTCGCGTGAAAAACTAAAATCGCTGGGCGTCAAAACTGGCGTCAAAGTGTATCCGAACGGGAAACATGGCTGCTGGAATCAACTGCCCTGGTTCAACGACATGGTCGCAGACATGGATCAGTTTTTTCAGGAACACCTGAAATAAGAGTGTCGTGATAATGAGAATGAAAGAGGGCAATGGCCCGTTACTTGTCCTCTTCATCCTCATCATCGAATTCATACTCATCGCTGAAATCAAATTCTTCCTCTTCGATTTCGCCGCTGATTTCACTATCGCTGATCTCGTCGACTTCACCGAAATCGAGATCATCTCCTGAGGCCAGCATGTCATCGTCGTCCTCGCCGTCTTCTTCATCAGCAAATTCGTCTTCGGCGAATTCATCAGAAAGTTCGGCTGCTGAATCGGAGACGAATTCGTCTTCTTCATCCTCGGGCTCAGGTTGATCTTTGCCTTTGGCCTTTTTCTTCGAGGCTCCCTTGGGGCCAAGGATGAGGGCGCCGACGGGTAAGATCGTCAGAAAGCCACTCAACAAAAGTGTCAATCCTGCTATGCCAAGCAGGGTGGTTGACATGGCTTCTGCATGATTCAGAAATGCCATCACCAGCAGGTAAGTCAAAAAACCGCCGGGGATTGCCGCCACGAGTGACATGAGAGGGAGTTGTAGTTTGGACACAATCGCTGTTCCTGAAAGGGACTCATATTCAAAAGCTGTCTGTCATTGACAAACGCCGTGCCGACACAAAACCGGAACACATGGCGCTTTGATACTATCGTAAAGTGGCATCAGATGGCTTTTCAAGTCTGGATTTTAAAATGTTCTCTTTAAATATAGAGTCCGGTTTGACTGTTTCGCCTGTTTGCTGGTATTGGTAGTACAGATATGTCGCATTGAACCGGTTTATCTGAACTAAGCAGCACAACGGTCACAATCCGGCATTCTTCACCAATAGAACTGAACGCAAGAGCAAATGATGCCAGAATCGAAGTGGAATCAGCTGAATCAGAACATCGTGAATTGTACGAAATGCGAGCGATTATTGGCCCATTGTCAGAAAATCGCCGCCGAAAAACGCAAGTCCTTCCGAGATTGGGAGTACTGGGGCAAACCGGTATCGAATTTTGGTGACCCGCGTGCCGAACTGTTAATTGTGGGTCTCGCGCCCGCAGCACACGGGGCGAACCGTACCGGTAGAATGTTTACGGGGGACCGAAGTGGCGACTGGCTGTACCGGGCGTTGTTCAAAGCGGGCTTCGCCAATCAGCCTCAAGCAGAGAGTAGCGACGATGGTCTTCAATTACATAACTGCGTGATCACCGCTACCTGTCATTGTGCTCCGCCAGCGAATAAACCAACGCGTGAAGAAGTTGAAAACTGCCACCCCTGGCTGGAACAGACGGTCGACTTGCTTCCCGTTAAAGTCTTTCTGGCACTAGGAGGGATCGGCTGGAAAGCAGTACTGGATTTCAAAAAACGCCAGGAAAAATGGACCGGCAAGCGCCCTGCCTTTTCGCATGGTGCCTCATTTCAGTTCCCCGATGGGCACTGGCTCATCGGCAGTTATCACCCCAGCCAGCAGAACACCTTCACCGGGCGGCTGACAGAACCCATGTTCGACTCGGTGTTTGAGCAGGTCAAATCCAAGTTGAAAGAAAACCCGTAAGCGCTCGGGACAACATCATTCCCTGTCTTCTATGCCCACAACACGATGAAAGTGGAGTTCGACTTCGCGATTCACCACCCGACGGACCCCTTCCACCAGGCATTCCGGCTCATGCGCGGTCTCGCCGATCCGTTTAATTTCTTTTAACGTAGTGCCCGGCGATACCGTAAACGCATTCTGATGGATGATTTGATTGCCTGCATCCAACTCCGGAATAATAAAATGAATTGTGGCTCCAAATGTCAGCATATGATGGCTGAAGGCGTCTTCGTAAGGTTGGAACCCGGGATACGAAGGGAGTAACCCATGATGCAGGTTAATGATTCTCCCACCAGCAAAACTCCAGCAAATGCTGGGGGGCAAAACGCGCATGTACCGGGCCAGCAGCACATAATCGACATCATACGAGTCAAACAACTCGACCATGCGAGTGTTATCCGGGTTGCCGTGATCATCGCCGATATTGTGAAAATCGACCTGATATTTGTCGGCTAAGGATTGGCAGCGGTCCCGGTTTCCCAGAATCACAGCAGGCTCTGCTTTAATCAGGCCATCCTGGATGGCATTCAGCACGGCTTCCGCGGGTTCACTGCGGTAGGTCGTACAAATGGCAACGCGTGGTGGACGATCATGTTCGTCACGCGCCCAGACTCTTAAGGTCAATCCCTTTTGCGTCCCAATCTGCATGATCCGCTCGCGCAGGACCGCAACCGGCTCTACGTCGGTCGGCCAGTCGATTCGCAGTAACATCGCAAACAGATGCTCGGAATCATGGTCATACATTTGAATTTCATGAATATTCGCCCCGACACCGGTGACATAGTGCACGATAGGGTCGGCTAATCCACGATTGTCCGGACCGACGGCGGTAATAGTAACCTGCATAGCCTAAATATACTTTCCTGAGCTAATGGCACATCTCTCAACGACAGAACAGAATTCGCTCTGTCTCACTTAAATTTATCACATCTCTAACGGGAACTCAGTTCTATGTTCCTTCGTAAGTCAGATTCCCTTTTCTATTGAACCCATCATGTTCAATGTAAGTATTTGTTGGATTTCGTAAACAGGAAATGTAAAGCAGTGTTTCAGATTCCTTACAAACGAGGTACGTCTCCAGCTGCTTTCTGATACACGGTCCAAAACAGTGTGCGTGTTAAACTTGAACAGTAAAAGGTGTTAGAGAAACTATTCCAGATCTGCGTGTTGTAGGGCTTGTAAAGAATACTCCTTCGGCACGATCTGTGCGATCACCATAATCAGCATAGTGGGAATACTCTGCTGCGAACCTGTGAATAGCGGGTTCTCGTTCCAAAGGCCATATGAGTGAACCGGTTCTCATATCTTATTTGGGGCAGTCTGATTCCCCGGTCATGGGAAGTATTCTGACAAGTTTCTTGGTTCTTGTCTGGACCTTCCATGATCAATGCTGGTGCATTTGCATGGAAAGATGCAGATGTAGTCTCTCGCGATTTAGGTTTCTCGATCTGAATCGAAAACAAACACTCTTACTCTCTAGTAAAACAATTAAGGAACTCAAACATGTTGAATCAACTTTGGAATGACGAAGCTGGTTTCGTAATTTCTGCGGAATTAGTTCTCGTACTCACGATCGCTGTCCTGGCTATGATCGTCGGACTGAGCGAAGTCGCTGTCGCTGTAAACACTGAATTAAACGATATTTCAAACGCCATCGGAGCCCTGAACCAGAGCTATGCCTACACTGGTTTCACTGGAAATGGTGGAAAATCCAAGAGCTTCTACGCCGGTTCACGGTTCAATGACGCTACTGATGACTGTGACCTGAACACCACTTGCGACCTGGTAACAGGTACCGGTATTGTTACCGCTTCTGAAGCTATTACTCCATAGTTTGAGATGATTGTGTGTAAATACGAAAACTCTGCTCAGGGCCGTTCCTGAGCAGGGTTCTTCAAAAACAACTTAGTTTTGATCTGAATTCCAGACCTGGCAAGACAGTCAGACGCTGTTGGGGGCTGGTGTATAAAATTTCGCTCATCTGATTGACAGTTGCTTTAACAGACTGTTCAAGATTTTTAATAGCCAGTGTTGCCTGAAAACAACCAATCGATCTTTCTACGTCTTTGTGACTCTCCCATCGACTATTTATGTAAATTCTATCTTTGATTACATTTATAGCGATTCCAAAGATGTGTTTCTTTCTCTCCACACGCTTTGTGGACTTCGGTCATCAACGTTCCTTTTCCGTCTGGCACACCGACTGCGTTATGGTCTAGGCATGACAAGTTGAATCGAATTGAAAATGCCAGGAATACTGGTTGATCAAATAAACACACATTGATTCGCAGCGTTGTGACCCGTGTTGAGGCTTCTTCTATTTCTTGCGATTAGTCCCCGAACGAAGAAGAGAAGCCAACGGCATTGCATGAAGGTGAGAGAGCATTCAATGCGAATGATGCCACAGGCACCATTTTGGGCTTCCATTGCTCCGCGGGTCATAACGTGTGAATTTAAAAATATTTATGAAAACAATACTGCAGTTTGTACCGTGAAATTGCTGGCCGGTAATTTCACAAAGTGTGCCTGAATGGAGCGTTGTCTCTCTCTGGCTCTGAGAAATATATCGCATGTGTGATATGGATCTCATCGTTTTGGATGGGTTTCTCATTTCGGGAAATCGATCCGTAAAAGTCTCTCAACTAAATTTTGAAAAAAACCAAGGAACTCATTAGAATGTTAAATCAACTTTGGAACGATGAAGCAGGTTTCGTAATTTCAGCAGAATTAGTACTCGTTTTGACCATCGCTGTACTGGCTATGATCGTCGGATTGAGCGAAGTTGCTGTTGCTGTTAATACTGAATTAAACGACATTTCAAACGCAATCGGATCACTGAACCAGAGCTATGCCTACACAGGTTTCGCTGGAACTGGTGGAAAAAACAAGAGCCACTACGCTGGTTCACGTTTCAATGACGCTGTCGATGACTGCGACTTGAACACCACTTGTGACCTGGTTACAGGTACAACTGCTGTAACTGCTTCTGAATCAGTTACTCCATAATTTTGATTACGATCAAATTCACAAAACTCTGTTCAGGAGCTTCCTGGGCAGAGTTTTCTTCAAAATAGGGGATAAAAATCATGTTACGGGCTATATGGCAAGATGAAAGTGGGTTTGTAATTTCAGCAGAACTGGTTCTAGTACTGACCATTGCTGTGCTGGCTATGATTGTGGGACTGAGTGAAGTCGCTGTTTCTGTAAACACCGAATTGAACGACGTCTCAAACGCCATCGGTGCTCTGAATCAGAGTTATGCTTATACCGGTTTTACTGCCAGCACTTTTTGTGAAGGCAAAGCGAAAAGTCACTACGCTGGTTCTACGTTTCATGACTCAGTCGATGACTGCGATCTGAACACGTCCTGCGATCTGGTGACAGGAACAATCGCGGTGACTGCTTCTGAAAGTGTCACTCCGTAGTTTCAAACTGCGACAATTCAACTCTCTCATAGAACCGGCGGAACTCCCGCCGGTTCTTTTTTTACGATCAGCAGATCTTACACTTTGTTCAAAAAAAGTGTTCAATCCACTTTACATTCCGGACGCGTTTGTCTGAAAGAGGTTTCCGAATGGTTACCCGTACAAAAAACGCGTAAACAAAGGGAAACAAAAGAGATAACGCCGCAAATCCGACCGCGGATTTTCCCTTCCGAGCTGTTCTGGCACACAGTCTGCGTTCTGTTATTTTCATGTCGATTTTTTGAGTGCACGCTCATTACAAATGGACGGAAACGTAAAAATCTCTCTCACGAAAACAAACACTCTCTCACAGTGCCGGACGTCGATGCTTCGATTTTTTGGCACACTCTACAATTAAGTTAAGGGGACTCTCAAATGTTAGGTATCGTACGCCGTTTGTACAATGACGAATCAGGATTCATCATTTCAGCCGAATTAGTCTTGGTTCTGACGATTGCTGTCTTGGCAATGATCGTTGGCTTAAGCGAAGTCGCCGTCGCCGTGAATACGGAATTGAACGACGTTTCGAACGCGATTGGTGCGTTGAACCAGACGTATGCCTTCACCGGTTTCTGGTCGGGTAGCCACGGCAAAACCAAAAGCTACTACATGGGCAGTGAATTTGATGATGCCTTTGACGATTGTGACTTGAACACAAGTTGTGACATCGTCTGTGGGGCTGAAGGCCTGCCATCTGAAGGAGGCTATTAAGCCTTGAGCCTGGTCGATTGATCTGAAATAACATAAAGGGTATTTCGATCATCTGCTGCCGGCAAGAGTTTGATTGCTTTTCGTCAAGTATTCTCACTGGAGATATAGAAAAAGAGGCAGGTTTCAATTGAAACCTGCCTCAATTCGTTCATATCACAAGCAATTCGCCAAGTCGACTAAGCAGAAACATCTGGTTTCGCGGGAGTCAATTTAGGATTTGCTTCCGGTTCTGGTTGTGGTTCCGGAACCACTGGTTTAGCTGATTCCCGAACTTGAGGTACCAGCCCACAATTGCCAGTTGCACAGGCAGTTGTGGGACAGACCGTTGATGGAACCATGGTGCAAACTTCGTAAGGAACTTTACGGGCCACACACTTGGAAACATAACGTGTGCAATTCACTGCGACCTGTTTTGGTACGCAACGAGCAACACGGTGTGTCACTGTAAAAGGAACTTTACGAGTCACGCACTCAGCAACCTTGCGGGTGCATTTCTCTGAAACCATTTTACAGGTTTGCACGGGAACTTTACGAACTCGTTCTTCACAGACCCAATTACAGGTCTGGTAAGGAACTTTCTGAGCAACGGTTTCGGTAACCCAGCGACAAGTCCGGTACGGAACCTTGGTAACAACCACTTCAGGCACCATTTTGCAGACTTTGACAGGAAACTTGTTCACAACCACTTCAGGAACATACCGTGTAACCTGAACCGGGCAGTTCTGACGAACAACCTGAGGTACGTATTGCGTACAAGGAACCTGACAAGCGACTTTTCGCAGTCGCCAAACTTTACGACATCGTGTTTTTCCGGGAACCTGTACCATTGTCATTTGGGGAACACCACAAGCATTCGTCGACCAGCAGGGGCGACATTTACCAGGTTTGGTAATCTGTTTTGTTTCCCAGACGCCACGTAAACGATGCACCGTACGATACGTAGTTACGGGCTTCATCACCGTGTAACAACGCTCCTGGTTGATCGTTTCTGTGACAGGACGCATGACAGTCTGTCGGCATTCCTGCTCGATTGTTTCCACAACCGGTCGCATCACAGTACGACGACATTCCCGCTCATGATTTTCCCAGACAGGACGCTGTACCTGATAGCTGCAATCGCGATATTTAGTCTCGACGACAGGGCGACGCACAGTGTAACGTTCTTCACGTTCCGATGTCTGATATATCGGTTTCTGTACCGTATATTCGACATCGCGGTAAACCGTCTCATTCACCATGCGATAACAGGTTTGCTGCTTGTCTTCGTAGACTGTCTCGTATTCAGTACGATACGCAGTATACTGTTGAGGCTCTAAAACCCGGTCGTATACAGTACGGTAACATGTCTTCCGCTCAACACGACAAGCGGTGTAACAGGCCGTTGGTTGACAGGCTACTGTAGGACAGCAGTTATAACTAGCTGCTCCAAAATACCTGCAGGCTTGCGCTGAATCACTAACAGCCAGCATTGCCACTGCGGCAAATGCCAAGGCTAAAGTCTTTCTCATTATTTCCCCCTCCAAAAAAGTTCGTCACATGATGAAAGTGTGCGTTTTCCGAATTTTCATTTCATACAGGACTGCCTGCATTATTGACATGACCTGAAAAAAGATGCAAATCAAAAGCAGACGTCTCGTATGGAAAAAACAAAATCGCATCGGATTGATCTATTTAGCACTCAAGCATAGATCACATAGTTTTGGTAACTTGAGGAAAAAAGGGGGATATGACTTTTTAGTTAAGAGGTCGATCACGCTTTCACTTTACAATCGTTATCACCTGCAAAGTTTCACAAAAGCAACACCGTGGCGCGCTAACCTATTGTCAGATAGCAACATGAGCACTAAATGCTACAGCAAAACTGCGCTGAAAAACGCCAGCCATCCAAGCATCTAAATTGTTGGATGCATTGAGGTTCAGAAATCTCCAGAAAATTGCTGCTTTACCGACTCGAAATCTTCGGGAGTATCCAGATCAATCAGAATTTCCGGAAAATCGCATTCGAACAAGTGTGGTTGAACCCGATGATTGTTCCACAACGCATTGATGCCTTCATCATCCCCAAGCTGAAAGACGTCCTTTGAAATGGACCAGCGAAAGAAAGCCGGGTGTCCTTTTTGTTTCTGAAAGGTAGGAATCATGACTTCCGCCTGACATTGCACCCAGGCCTGATAAAGTACTTCCAGTACCGCACGATTGAGGACCGGATGGTCCGCGGGGACTAACAGCCAGCTGTCCTGTTCCACCGGTTCGTAGTGGGTGTTAATCCATTCCAACCCGATTTGCACGCTTTGTTTCATATCGGGAGGATCAACTTCGGGTTGGATCAAATCCAGATCCATATCGGAAAGATGATCCTGCAATCGATCATCCCCTTTGCGAGCGACAATGACGACTCGGGTTATAAAAGGCGCGCTTAATCCCCGAACCAGTCTCTGGATGACGGTTTCTTTACCAAGGGTCAGCAACAGCTTGTGCGTGCCCATGCGACGGCTCCTGCCAGCAGCAGGAATAATGACAAACAGTCGTGGTGGTGTATTTAAGTCGCTCATTCGGATAATATACCAATGACTCGTTCAAACAGAGAAATCGCAAAGCCACAGGGAAGCTTGATTACTAAGCCCCCTGCTCTCTTCTATAACTTGAGGTAGTTTAGTGCAAATCTTATTAACCAACGACGATGGAATTCATGCCCCTGGTATTCGGAGTCTGCAAAAAGCGCTGACACAACTGGGCGATGTTGAAGTCGTCGCCCCATTGTCAGAGCAGAGTGGCGTCGGCCTCAGTATTACTTATCTCCATCCTCTGATGATACATCAGGAGTTCGAAGGGGAACAGCACTGGGGCTGGGCTGTTGCCGGCAGTCCGGCAGATTGTGTCAAACTGGGAATCCTGGAATTCTGTCCTCAACGCCCCGATCTGATCGTGAGTGGGATTAATTCCGGGTCCAATGCGGGAATCAACGTGCTGTATTCGGGAACTGTCGCCGGCGCGATCGAAGGCGCGTTTGCCGGCATCACATCGATTGCCATTTCCGCCGCCAGTAGTTTTGCTAACGATATCAAACCGGATTATGATCAATGTGCGGAACAGAGTATTCCGATTATCAAAAAACTGTTACAGGAAAACTCCCGCTCTGACTCTGACAGACTCTGGAATGTCAATTTTCCGGAAACGAAACCCGAATGGCCGCGCGGCGTAAAATGGACATCTCTCGGCGTGAAACGACACTTTGATGTGATGGAAAAACGGATCGATCCACGAGGGCGGCCTTATTACTGGAGCGGCCTGGATCCGATCAGCAATCACCGGCTGGAAGCAGGCACCGATATACAGGAGCTTTCAGAAGGATATGTGACCGTCACGCCTCTCAAATTTGATTTAACGGATCATGCAAAACTCAATGAAACATTAAAGGGACAGACAGGCAGAGAGATTGACCTGGAATCTGACGAGAATTCATAGAACCATGCCTGATCAATCACTTAAAGAGAATGCAAATTTGACTTTGTCCTGCCTGCCAAGTTAACATAAACAATCGTGAATCTATTTACATTCAGCGATTTTTTATTCTGGCATGCACGATGACCAGCTGATCAGAAATGCTCACATCCGTAACGCGCTTCTGCGGACCACAATGTTAAGTACGATCTTCCCTATGCGATTTCGAGGTAAGCAGTGACACAGAATAATTCGCTTCAAAGCTCCTCTGCTGATTCCCAGTCGCTGGGTGAGAACCTGCTGGGGTTGAAAACCAGCGAGTTCTTGCAGAATCTCGCGCAAATCGATCATCAACTGCTCAGAAAAATTCTCGCCAATACCCCGTTGATTATCTGGGCCGTTGATCGGAACGGGATAGTCACCTTCTCTGAAGGCGGCGGCCTGAGAAAAGTCGGATTCCAACCTGGTGAATGGGTCGGCAGGTCTGTCTTTCAAGAATATGCGGATGACCCGGAGTTGATCTCGATCTTCAGAAAAACGCTGAATGGTGAAGTATCACGCCTGGAAAGGTTCGTTGGAAACCTGATCCTCGACGTAGAATATATGCCCCTGTTTGATGAACAGGGTGATGTGGATGGTTTTCTGTCCGTTGCGGCGGATATTACCGAAAAAACGCTTTCACAAGAAGAACTTCGACTCTCCGAAGAACGGTTCAGTAAAATCTTCCAGGTCAATCCGATTGCCATGTGCATCACGGAAATGGAAACAGGATTATTTATCGAAGTCAATGAGGGTTTTTTGTCTGCACTGCAATGCGGTCGGGAAGAAATTCTGGGAAAAAGTGCCTTTGATATAGGTTTCTGGTCAAACACACAACAACGCCAGGAAATGATTGAACAAGTCAAACGGGAAGGCACCGCGCGGGAACTATTTTTTGATTTCGTGAACCCCAAAGGCAGCCGACTTTGTACCTTATTGTCGGCAGTTCAGATTTACTTCCGAGGAGAAAACCTACTTCTGTCCTGTATCAAAGATGTCACCGGAGAGCATCAAGCGCTGGAAGAACTCGAAAAATTAAATGAGCATCTGGAATCCAGAGTGGTTTCTCGTACAGCCGAACTACAACACGCACATGCGATCCTGAATGAAGAGTATAAAAAACGAAATCGACTCTATCGCGCGCTACAGCAGACCGAAGCCAAATGGCGTTCTCTGGTCACCAACGCGCCCGATACGATTTTGACTCTGGACTGTGATGGTACGATTCTCTACATCAACCATAACATCGCATCAGTGGGCATTGAAGGCATCATTGGGTCTAACATCTTTCAATACATGAAGACGGATGATCTTACCAAAGCAAAACAGATTCTAAAAGAAGTATTCCAAACCGGTATCCCCCAGGTCATACAAACCGAAGGTCTCAATGCGGAGGGAAAGAAAGCCCTGTATTCATGTCGCGTGGGGGCCATGGTGAGTGGAGGAGTGATCATCGCAGCCATGGTGATTGCCACCGATATCACACAACAGAAACAGGCTGAGCAGGAACTGGTCAGGCGCCGTGCCGAATTGGCCCATCTTTCCCGCCTGTCTACCATGGGCGAACTGGCGGCTGAATTATCCCATGAACTAAATCAGCCGCTCGCCGCCATCAATAACTACACAAATGGCTGTATACGCCGTATTCAGTCAGGAACTACCAGCCAGGACCAGTTGATCGAACCACTGCAAGAGATCTCGCGCCAGGCCCAGCGTGCCAGTGAAACCATTAAACGTCTACGTCGGCATGTCCAAAAAAGCGAAGTCGAGCACAAACCCCTCGATCTGAATCTGGTGATTCAGAATTCGATCTCACTACTCGAACATGAAATACAGCGAAATTTCGTATCATTGCACCTGGAACTCAGTCCAGGACCTTTGCAGACCATTGGTGATGCCATTCAAATTGAACAGGTTCTGGTGAATCTGATCATTAATGCAATCGAAGCAATGGCTGAGATACCAGTCAAAGAACGAAAATTAATCATCCAATCCGACCAGGATGAAGATGGAAATTTGGTTATTTGTGTCACAGATAGCGGAATAGGTTTGAAAAAAGAGGAAGAAAATTCTATCTTCGAAACATTCTACACAACTAAACAAAAAGGACTCGGAGTAGGTTTGTCTATCAGCCAGACAATTATTGAAGCGCACGGCGGCAAACTATTCCCTCGTCGAAATAAAAAAGGGACGAGTTTTTTCATAACTCTGCCTGTCATTAATGGAGAACATCATCGTGGTTTCTGAAGTTATGCCTATCAATCAGGAAGCGACCGTCAATCAGGAAGCGACCGTATTTGTAGTTGATGATGATCCGGCGATACGAAAATCGCTCCGGTGGCTCATCGAATCCGTCGGTCTCAAAGTTCAGACTCATGAGCTAGCCAACGATTTTCTGGAAAGCTACTCTCCCGATTCTCCCGGCTGCCTCGTCCTGGACGTTCGAATTCCGGGAATGAGTGGTTTGGAACTTCAGGAGAAACTGCGGGAACGGGGATATGATATTCCCGTGATCATCGTCTCCGGATATGGTGATGTTCCGATGGCGGTGCGTGCAATGAAAGCCGGTGCAGTCGATTTCCTGGAAAAACCAGTGAGTGATCAGGTTTTGCTGGATTATATCCAAAAAGGAATTGGGCAGGATATCAAAAATAAAATGGCGCGGTCACAAAACAAGGAACTCATCCAACGCAAAGACTCGCTGACCCGCAGAGAGCGAGAAGTGATGGGATATGTTGTGGCCGGACTTTCCAGTCGTGAGATCGCAGAAAAATTGAGTGTCAGCTTTAAAACGGTTGAAGCACATCGCGCAAAAATCATGAAAAAAATGCAAGTCAAAAGTGTTCCTAAACTGATTCAAATGGATTTGCAAATTCAAGGAACCTCTATCGCTGATCCTGACCGTCTCTAATTTGAAAATCGCAGAACTAACGCAAACTGCATTCTGCAAACAACCTTACTAAAAACCGTTTTTTTGATCTCGTCTGGGAACGAATTTGAATACTCAAACTGAATTGGAACTAAATGGTGTTCCCATTTGTGATACCTTTGCTGAAGCATTCACAACCGTGGGAACGCGAATTATCGTGACAGCACTGACTGAATCCTGGGTCAAAATAGCCGCAGCCGAAGTCAGTGGATATGCCACGAGCGTCATCGCTTGCGACGCGGAAGCCGGTATTGAAACGTTCCTCTCGCCTGCAGAAAGCCCCGACGGACGACCGGGAGTCAGCTTAATGTTTTTCGCGTTCAGCCGCTCTGCGCTGGAAAAAGCGGTCTCGAACCGGGTCGGCCAATGCATTCTCACCTGTCCAACAACCGCCTGTTATTCCGGAATCACAGACTCTGATCCCGAAAAACAGATCGCACTGGGAAGTCAGCTTCGTTTTTTTGGTGATGGCTTTCAGGTTTCCAAAAAATGGGGCGACCGCCGACTCTGGCGGATCCCGGTGATGGATGGGGAATTCGTTTGCGAAGATCAGGTTGGCACGTTTAAAGGGGTCGCAGGTGGTAACCTTTTAATCTGTGCAACGGATCAGAAAAGTGGATTACTCGCGACAGAAGCCGCTGTTACCGCCATGCAGAAACGGGAACATATCATCCTGCCTTTCCCAGGAGGCATCGTCAGAAGCGGCAGTAAAGTCGGATCGCGTTATTCCAAACTGAAAGCCAGCACCAACGATGCCTACTGCCCGACGCTTCGTGCACAGACCACATCAGAACTGCCTGAAGGTACCGGCTGCGTTTACGAAATCGTCATCGACGGCGACTCGTTCGACGCGGTACAACAGGCGATGCAGGCTGGCTTACACATCGCCAGCCAGCAACCGGGGGTCCTCGAAATCACTGCTGGAAATTATGGTGGCCAGTTAGGAAAACATCATTTTCACCTGAAGGATATCCTGGATTCCACAAGCCAGTGAAAAAAAGTTTGATTCCAGATGCGGCTATGCTTCTTCTCGGAAACTTTCTGAAATCAGCATTTCCTGCTCAAACTGATGGCTCCTGCCAGACCCTGTCGCCGGGCTGGCACTAGCCTGACGATAAACGCCCTGCAGTGGATGGCGGCCAAACAGATTTCCTTTAAAGCGACAATACATAAATTGCCAGGCCCCCATGTTTTCCGGTTCTTCCTGGACCCAGTACACGGGGGTCCCTTCCGGATAGGGGGCTAAAGCCTTCTCGAGCTCTGCTTTGGGAATGGGATACAGCTGCTCCATCCGAATGATGGCAATATCATCGCGTTCCGCCTGTTTTCGATGCTCATTCAGATCATAATAGATCTTTCCGGTGCATAGTAATATCCGGGTGACTTTTTCGGGTTCGATGTCTGTGGTATTGGCAATGACTTTGAAAAAGGAGCCCGAACTCATCGAGGATAAGCTGGAGACCGCGTCGTGATGTCTCAGCAGACTTTTGGGTGTCATCACGATTAATGGCTTCCGCCACTTGCGAATCATCTGCCGTCTTAACAGGTGGAAAAACTGATCCGGTGTTGTGGGGACTGCGATTTGAATATTGTTTTCCGCAGCCATCTGCAAAAATCGCTCGTATCGCGCACTGGAGTGTTCAGGCCCCTGCCCTTCAAATCCATGTGGCAACAACAGCACGATCCCGCTGTAACGCTGCCATTTATCTTCGGCACTGACGATAAACTGATCGATAATCACTTGGGCCGCATTACAGAAATCGCCGAATTGCGCTTCCCAGACAATCAGGCCATCGGGACAGTCTAAACTGTAGCCGTAATCGAAGCCGAGAACCCCCGCTTCCGAAAGAGGACTGTTGACGAATTCAACAGGTCCCTGCCCGTCGACCAGATGTTTGAGTGGCGTATATTTTTTACCGCTTTTAACATCATGCAGCACGGCATGGCGATGACTGAACGTCCCGCGCTGCGCATCCTGACCACTCACGCGAATCCGATACCCTTCGGTCAACAAGGAAGCAAATGCAAGTGATTCCGCTGCACCCCAGTCTAACTTACGCTCACCATCTGCCATTTCCTTGCGGATGCGCAATAACCTTTGAATTTTCTTATGCGGTGTAAAACTCTCCGGAAGTTCGGTTAGTTTCGATAACAGATTGACGAGGCTTTCTTCCGGAACTCCCGAGTCGATCTGGTCGGCTGGTAATTCTTCTCCTCCACGATATCCCGCCCAGATACCAGCTGGTAATTCAACCGTATGCGGATAATTATCCACTCGAGCTGCTGCCAGTTCCGATTCCAGGTGTGAGATACTCTCGTCCCGCAGACGATCGCCATCTTCCTGTGTGACCGACTTGCGTTCCAGCATTCGCTGCAGGAAGCTATCGCGTACAGAGGGGTGCTTGCTGATGATATCGTACATTAACGGCTGTGTGAAAGAGGGTTCGTCTCCTTCGTTATGTCCACGACGGCGATAGCAATACATATCGATCACGACATCACGATGGAATTCCTTACGAAAGTCCATCGCCAGTTTGACGACCTGGGCGACTGCTTCCGGATCTTCTCCATTCACATGGAAGATGGGAATCTGCAGCATTTTGGCGACATCTGTCGCGTAGGTCGAAGAACGACTTTGCGCAGGGTCCGTCGTGAAACCGATCTGGTTATTAACGACGACATGAATCGTACCGCCGGTTCGATACCCTTTCAATTCGCTCAGATTCAGGCTCTCTTGAACTACGCCTTCCCCGGCAAAAGCCGCATCACCGTGAATCAACAGGACCATGCCCTTGGTTCGATCGATGTTGTGCCAGCGGTCCTGCTTGGCGCGCATTCGCCCCATGGCAACGGGATTGACGAACTCCAGGTGGCTGGGGTTAAAGCAAAGTGTCAGATGGACATTGTGTCCCGATTCGGTCATCCAGTCGGAACTGTACCCCAGGTGATATTTGACATCGCCGCGTCCCACGCTCATTTCGGGAACCGAGTCTTCATATTCCCGAAAGATTTCACGCGGTTTTTTGCCCATGATATTTGTGAGCACATTCAATCGGCCGCGGTGTGCCATTCCAAAGACGATCTCGTCAACGCCTTGCTCACCGGCTTTTTCAATGGCAAGATCCAAGAGGGGAATCAGGCTTTCCGCCCCTTCCAGTGAAAAGCTTTTCAAGCCGACGTACTTTTTCTGAATGAACTCTTCGAAGACAACCGAATCGGTTAAACGACGTAAAATCCGCAACGCTTCGGGACGTTCAAACTTGAGAAAGTTGGCTGTGCTTTCCATCCGGTCTTGCAGCCACTTGCGAACGTGCAAACTGTCGATGTGCATAAACTGCGCACCAATGGATCGACAGTAGGTGTTCTTTAACCATTGGATCATTTCCCGCAATGTTCGTTGAGCAGGACCACCAAAAGTGGATGTGGAAAAAATCCGGTCGTAATCCCGTTCGGAGAAATCATAAAACTCGGGCATCAGCTCGGCGGGAGTGGACTGTATTTTCCCCAACGGATCTAACGATGCCAGAATATGTCCTCGTACCCGGTAATTTCGAATCAGCTGATCGAGACGTTCCTGCCGATCAGCGATTTTCATTGTCTGGCGGTCCGTCCCTTCCGTCTTCTGCGAACCAGGCGGATTAAACATCGTATGACGTTTAAACGAAGGGCCAAATCCAGGTCTTTGCGTACGCGCGACCTTGTGGGGGAAGCGGGCGAAAAAGTCCTGCCATTCCTGGGAGACGGACCCCGGCGACTTCAAGTAGCTCGCGTACAGATCTTCAACGAAGGTTAATGATTCTGAGCTGATTTCGTTGACTAATTCTTCCGGCAACTGACTATCGTGGTGCCCATTGCCCTCGAAGTGGGATGATACTGAATCTGGTTTATCTAGCATTATGCCCTCTCCGGGCTTAGAGACGAACAACCGACAAGGCATTAGAAATGCCCCTTGGTCAAGGAATCACCAATGGATTATCGATGAAACGAGTTCTAACCGTATTTCTTTTACAATATGGTATAAGATCAGAGTTTTAAAGCTCTCTCCTCTAGTTGACTTGCGCTGTCATTATGAAAGTTACCAAACTCGTTTTGGCTTTCCTACTCATCCGTTGCCAATCTTTTATCCAAAATTTCAGGAAATACCAGAATAACTGTCACGAGTGTGCCTGAATCGGTAGATGCCAGCTCTTCAAAGCAGCATGAAAAAGTGCGCAGCGCATTAAAAAAACCGGCCTAATACAGTTCGTATCGGGCCGGTTTTTTGATGTAGCTTTCGTCAAACGCTCTCGTTTAAAAGCATTATGACTTCTGAACAACACGCTTACGGATGTCTGTTTCCAAAACTCCGAATGCCTGTTCGTGGCGCTGTAATGCCATTGAAAGTGCACTCAACAGTCGTTTGGCTGTGTAATGGTTCAGAATAATTCGCTGGCCTACGGTGATCTCGGTATTCGAAGGATCAAGCGGCTGCGGGTTCAATCCCAGGTCCAGAATCAATTCTTCTGGAGTACTGGAAACGCGACAGAAGTTGGCATAGCTGGCTACGATGTTGTCATCGTTCACCTTAACCTGCTGCTGTTGCTGAGCTGGAGCTGGAGCCTGTCCTGCTGCTGCTTCTGTTGTTGCTTCAGCTGATTTCTCATCTTTCTTAGCACTCACGCTTAGTTTCTCCTCAATGTTATAAAATCTTAAGAAGTAATTGGTTCCAGAAATAGGGACCTGAACTGATGGGGAATCAATACGACCTGTTATAAGAAAACAGATCCCCCCAATATTAGATTGATTTGTCCTGACTTGTTCAAAGACTCCTGAAACATAACATCAGATTGTTCAGTATTCAAGAAAAGATCGTATAGACTTTGTAAGTCTTTAAAGACATTCATAAATGTATAACGAAATTGACTGCATGTTGAAAAAACACAACGCTCTTCCCCAGCTTTCCTACAACAGCCAGTTGAGATAGTTTAGGGGAAATTCGCCCTTATGGTGGCCTGTAAAACACACATAAGGGCGAGTCGTACACCTCTTGAACACTTCTGACTTAAAGAATCGGACCTGCCCATTCAGAAAAGACATCGTCAAATCCGGCATCAAATTCCTGAGTCAGCCCCAGAAGATCAAAATCGGAATCAGTCTGGTCGGTGTCTGAACTTGGGCTGTGTTCGCGGCTGTCAACAATGGATAGTCCGTTGAGCTGCAGGTCGCTGATCAGTTCCTCACTTAATCCTTCCAGAACGGATAAATCAAGTTCGACCTGATTCAGAGCAGAGGAACTGGGATTCAAGTGATTCAGTAGCAGATTGACCTGAGGCAGTCCATTTTCGGTCAATTCCGACAAGTCGTTGGAAACGAGAACGATATTGGAATCCAAGGCAGTCAACGACTCAGCACCGGTGTTGAGCTGCTCGCCAGCAGGCAGATTCGCCATTAAAGGAGCATTCACGCCAACCAGAATCTCAAAGTCCCCTGTCGTTGCCGTTTCGTGAACGGTCTGCAGAATCAGAGCATCCAGCACGGAAGGCAGTTTGCGAACTCCCGGATCCAGTGTCGCATTCATGATATCGCCAGCATGAACGGTATCATCCAGGTGCAAGCCGTCATCAGTTAATGTGGCTTCAAATCCACTGCCGACAAAACTCAAAGTTCCACCGACGCCCACTTCGATATGGCTTTGGAATGGAGCATAGGTTTCTGTGAACCCGGCCACGTGTCCAATTTCATGTAATAGCACGGTGAGCAAGTCGTAATGACCGACGGCATCAGAGCCGCTGTCAGCAGTATACGATACGCCCCCTTCCAGTTCCGTTCCACCAAAGGCACTGGTATTGATTTCAGAATACCAGCCTTGACCAGCGGCATCATCATCCAATGTAACAATCCCTGCTACAGGACGCCCTTCATCATCGACGGCTGTAATCTGACCTGCACCCAACTGTGTTCCACCCAAATCGGTAATGACCAGTTGAATGTCCAGCGGCTGTTCCAGTCCCAGAGCATCCTGCCAGATCGCCAGAGCTTCATCCATGACGTCGTCAATGGAAGAGCTTCCGACCAGATCATCGGTTTGCCCATACCAACGCTGCAGGAAGTTTTCAGGATAAACGACTTGCTGGTCGCCACCTTTTGAAACACCATAGTTTGAGATGAAGCTAGTCAGATCGCTAAAGTTAACGGTACCGCTTTTGTCAGCATCAAGTGCCCAGACATAAGGGGAATTCTGGTCAAGAACATTCTGACCATAAACAGAAGTTAAGATGACCAGATCACTGAAGTTGATCGCATCATCATCGTTCACATCATAGGCCATGGCCCATAAATCAGTCTCCGGTGCATCTCCGACGATGATATTCGCTTCAGCACCATCAGCCAGACCAATTTCAACATTACTCAGTTCAAGCCCCAGAGAATGAGGGCCGAGGAATTTATCATTGAAGTCAATCGAGACATCATCCTGCTCCAATGATTCAAACTTCACACGTGCTAACAACGCACTTCCCAGGTTTCCTGTTCCAGAGTTAATCGCGGTACCGCTGATCGAGGTCACAACTCCCGTCGAATCATCAATCACAACATTCCCACTACCAGTAAAATCACTGCCGAACTCAATCTCAGTGGCGGTAAAGAATTCCGTGTTGTAATTCAAATCGACCAATGCATTCTCAACGGAATCATTATTCGAAGTTTCCACATAAATTTCAGCCCAGAAGGAACTCCATTCATCAATCCAGGTAATACTGCTGGGTAACTCGGTCACATGACCTGTCTGATCGATTTCCGTTTGTTCCTGAACAACAACGACATCAACGGTCGTTCCTTCCGGTTCACCAACGGTACCGTGCAAAGGAGACGCAGCCGGCGTATGAGTCAGGGAAAGCCCGCCCAGAAAAACCTGACTATTGTCAATATTACCAATGCTTCTTTTTACAAAATCATTGCTGTCAGATAGTCTGACTTCAAAATTGGTATCCGATGTTACCCCCTCCGCTTCAACTAATACATATCCTAACCTAGCATAACCACTATCGCTGGCGATTCCAGGAAGCAAGCTTAATCCTCTAATATTAGAAATAACACCGGCACTATTATTTATGCTGCCGTTATCGGAACTGCCGTTAAAAGCAGAGGCTTCATCTGTAGCACTTACTCTCACTGCTCGGGCAATGTTATTACTGTCCCAAGTTATATCAAGCTGACTTCCGCCAATCCCCGATACGGTTCCCGACTGCGCGATCAATGACTGGATTATTTGATCGCTCACCCAGATTTCCACATAGTATCTCTCATCAACCGCAAATTCTGTTTGCCCCGCAGGAAGCTGTCCTGCATCTGCGACTCTAGGAGATACTATGATCTTTTCCCCACCAACGGTGTCGGAATCACCACTTTCTTTAAATATTTGAATTGCCAATTCCCCAGCATATAACTTATCAATCATATCACTGCTCAAGCCTTGCCAGATTCCCGACACAGTGTTAGTGCTGGCATCTAAGACAAGGTTGGGATCTTGATTCATCAGTGACTTATCGTAGATGACGAACACTGGGTCAAAAGAGTCATTGTCAATAAGCTGAACAAGTGCCAGATCATCGTTCGAATCCCCAATCGTACGAGTTCCGTCAAAGTCCAACAGAAAGGTAGGATGATCTACAAAGTCCTGTAAATAGATACTGAACTCAAGGTCCTGTAATCCATTTGTCAGTGCTAACTGCGCCCTTCCAACAGCAGAACCAAAATCGGCTTCTGCCTGGAAAGTGATGAAGTCACGATCTGAAGATACGGTAGACCGAGCCACCAGTTGGACTGCAGCCGTTGTTTGAGGGTCAGGAGTTAGCGTAAACATGCTACTGACGTCGGGGGAGACCATGTCACTGGACTTGGCAGTGACAGTAATCTCCGCTGGCAGCCGAACCTGAATATTACTGTAATCACTGAATTGAATATGCAATTCATTCCCGCTGATAAAGATATTGTTGGCCCAGAAATTAGCAGGCAGAGGATCTCCTCCCACCAGGGTGGGAGGGAAGCTAGCAATACTATAACTAATCGTATCACCAGGATCCGCATCACTGAAATGATTATCCAGATTGATGATCACTTCTGCCAGACCATCGCTGGTCACATCAGGCAGTCCTGATGTCATCAATGGCTCATTTGATCCTGTGACGATAATACTTACGGTCGCCGTATTGGTCGAACCTTGATCGTCTGTAATTGTGTAAGTAAATGTCTCAGTAAACTTATCTGTGGGCAGTGTCAGATCATTGTGTGCGTCATTCGGATCATAAGTGAGCGTTCCGTCAGGATTGAGTGTGATCGTTGCCCCTGAGTCTAGCTCTTCTGGATTACTTTCAACAAGAACGACAGGTGCTTCCACCCCCTCAGCAATATGAGTCACACGAAGAACATCACTGTTATCGGGATCACTGTCAGCCCCATGACCGTTGTCGAGCCGCACATCAACCACAATAGACGTATTCTTGTCCGTCGTGGCATCATCATCGGCTGCGGTAACAGGGTCATTCACACCGTCGATCGTAATCATAACGGTCGCAGTGTTTGTTCCCCCCTCGCCGTCATCAATCGTGTAAGTGAATGATTCAGTGGCTGATTCTCCAACGGCCAGATAATCATATTGCCCGTTCGGATTGAATTCGAAAACACCACCTGATGTCAGTGTCACAGTGGCACCGGAAGCCAGGCTAAACGGAATTCCTACCGTGCCAACAGACACCCCTTCGTTGATACCGGTCACGGTAAAGGTAGCACCGTTATCAGGATCGCTGTCAACACCACTCCCGTTATCGGCGAAGACATCACCGTTCATCAGAACCGTGTCTTCATCAGTTAAAAACGTATCGTCCTGGGCCACCGGGGCATCATTCACGCCGTTGATCGTAATCGAAGCGGTCTGAGCAACAACGCCCCCTTCGCCGTCGATCACATTGTAAGAATAATTAATCACCACGGATTCACCCACGGCCAGATCGTTGTACGCACTCGGGGTAATATCCAGCTGGTTTCCGTTGATGGTGACGCCACTGGCGTCGC
>NZ_CAXBKP010000008.1:0-263055 GCF_963976445.1 uncultured Gimesia sp.
ATGGTAGAGCTTGAGACAAGGAAGTTTCGTAAATCTTCTGACGACTAAGTATCAACGTGATTGGTGGCTCTGGAACTGCCTGATTCAGGACAGATCCGGAACCGCTTCCCGACGATCCAGGACCCAAAGGATTGTTGAATCCAGTTTAAATGCTGGTGGGGCTGATAACAGGCAATCACATGATCCCCTCGCGTCGGATACAAAACATGGAGATTTTAAGCAATGGGCGACCCAACCCCAAACCCGCATGCGACCAACGCCAAGACAAACTCGAAACGAAAAATACTCTTTTTCGCAGCCGGTACAGGGCTGGTTCTTTTCGCTGGCATTCTTTTCTTCCAGACCTTCAACGCCAAAGACGGTGCTGCCGGTGAAGAGAAACAAGCTGGTAAAGTACGCCTTTCCGGTTCACAACCAACGCTCCGTAGCCAGCCGGTTGCAAAAGTGGGCAGTGTCGTGATTACCGAAGATGAGCTGGCTCGTGAATGCGTGGCTCTGTATGGACCAGAAGTTCTGGAAAACGTTGTGAACCGCGCCATCATTCAGCAGGCTTGCCAGAAAGCTGGCGTAGCAGTCGAACAGGCTGAAGTTCACTCCGAAGTCGAAAAGATCGCAAAACGCTTCAATCTGGATACCAAAACTTGGTATGACATGTTGCAGGCAGAACGAAAAATGAATCCCAATCAGTATCGCCGCAATGTGATCTGGCCGATGCTGGCTTTACGAAAACTGGCCGGTCAACAAACCAATTTGACTAAGGATCAGGTCCAGAAAGCTTTTATTCGTGATTACGGCCCGCGTGTTAAAGCTCGGATGATCATGTTGGACAACCTGCATCGTGCTCAGAAAACCTGGGATGACGTCAAAAGAACTCCCGCTGAGTTTGAGCGAGTTGCACGCGACTACTCAATTGAGCCGAACAGTCGTGCTCTGGGTGGTGCCATTCAGCCGATTCCCCAATACTCTGATAATGAGAGCCTTTGGAAAGCCGCTTTCAAGCTGAAAGAAGGAGAGGTCTCCGGGATCATTCAGATTGGGCCCAGTCGCTATGCGATTCTACTCTGCGAAGGCCGCACAGAACCAGTCGTGACGGACCTCAGCCAAGTGCAAAATCAACTGGTCGAACAGTTGACAGAAGAACAAACACAGGAAGCGGTTGCTCGCGTGTTTGCAAAACTGAAAGAAGAAACCAGGGTGGACAATTATATCACGAACACCACAACCGGTGGGGTCTCCCAGACTTCGGGGACGAATTTCTCGAAAGGGCGAGTGAAACAAGCGATTCCTAACCCAACCCAGGGACTTAGCCCGTCTGGTAGATAGTCTTATTTCTCTGAAACAGAGAACCAGATAGTCAAAACGCGTGTCAGTCCTGGTTTACTGACACGCGTTTTTTCATGTCCTGATAAAATCTGCGAAAAATTCCTCGTATTCCGCAGGCGCATTTTTCGGGGCGATCGCGTAAAATAGTCTCTGTCGGGTGTGCTTCCCCTGCTCAATGTAAAGGCGGCGGAATCTGAGCTACCGACAGATAGTCGACAAATATTCCTAGTTATACAGGCAGTGTTTCAATTATGCGTGGCGAATCGGAAGTTCCCTCTTCAGACGATGGTTTCACCATCCCCGTTGCAGAGAGAGTAAAGCGTTTACCCCCATACCTTTTCGGAAAAATCAACAAGCTGAAATACGAGAAGCGTGTGGCGGGTGTTGATGTGATCGATCTGGGGATGGGTAACCCAACCGATCCACCCGATCCGTTGATTGTGGAGAAGATGACCGAGGCGGTCGCTGATCCCCGAAACCACCGTTATTCAGTGGCCAACGGAATTGCAAATCTGAGAAAAGAAGTGACGTCCCGTTATTGGAAAAAATATGGGGTGCGACTGGATCCCGATTCGGAAGTCGTTACCTGCATCGGTTCCAAAGAAGGTTTCAGCCATCTGTGTCTGGCACTGATGGGGCCCGGCGACACGGCCATTGTGCCTTCCCCCTCGTTTCCAGTCCACGTCTATGCGGTGATGCTGGCTGCAGGAAATGTGATTGAACTCGACGTCCGCGAGCCCGATCAATTTCTTTCCAATATCGCTTACACCTGCGAACATCTTTACCCGAAGCCGCGCGTCGTTGTGGTGAACTTCCCCCACAACCCCAGCGCCACGGTGATCGAGCAGGACTTTTATGTGGAACTGGTCCGCCTGGCGCGAAAATATTCATTCCTGGTGATCAGCGACTTTGCATACGCAGACATCTGTTTCGACGGTTACAAAGCCCCCAGTTTTTTAGCGACCCCTGGTGCCTCGGAAGTCGGTGTGGAATTCACGACGATGAGTAAGGGCTTTAGCATGGCCGGCTGGCGAATCGGCTTTTGCTCGGGCAACTCGGAAATGGTGCGAGCCCTCTCGACCATCAAAGGCTACTACGACTACGGTCTGTTTCAGCCAGTTCAAATTGCTGCGATCGTCGCCATGCGTCACTGTGAAGCCGCCGTCGATAGTATCGCCGCGGAATATCAGCAAAGACGCGATGTCTTCTGTAGCGGCCTGGAACGACTGGGTTGGGAAATCGAACGTCCCAAAGCCGGCATGTTTGTCTGGGCGAAGATTCCCGAACCCTGGGCTCAAATGGGATCAATTGATTTTGCAATGAAGTTACTTGATGAAGGGGGTGTCGCGGTCAGTCCCGGTCGTGGGTTCGGCGAAGATGGAGAAGGTTACCTGCGAATGGCCATCGTTGAAAATTCGCAACGCCTCAGACAGGCAGTCAAGCAAATCGGAAAATGCATGAAGTCAGAAGAAATCGCCGCGGAATAGCCAATGCGATCTGAAGCCTTGAGAGTTTCAGATCACATCAGCTGTTTTTGCGTTGATCGTCGATGGATTTTATGAATCCCTGAATTAGATTATCAGCCAGATTGACGGTTCCCGCATCTGGTCCAATGCGAATGCCCGTGCGCTGCATGGGCTTTCGCTGTTCGACAATGGTATTCTCGGTGATGATCAGGTCTGATGTTTTTCCGGTGATATCTATGGCGACTCCCTGTTCTGCACCGCTGTTGATGATTTGATTTTTCACCACCGTATTGCGGTTGGCCCAGAAGTTTTTCCCGCGGGCATCATCGCGAAACAAGATGCCTACTTTTCCACTATTGGAAATCACATTCTCGCGCATGACGTTATCGGTATCGTTATGGCCGATCGAAATACCGAAGTTGTTTCCCGTCATCTGATTCTTTTCCGCCAGCCCGTATTTGACTCCCCAGCACCAGAACAGGCCGATATGATTGTTTTCAAAGCGGCTGTTCACGATCTGAGGTCGTTGTGAACCAGAGCCCGGATGCACGCCGAGGTCGGCGTTGTCGTGACTGTGACAATTCTCGACTTTCACATCGTGGCAAATCTGGAAGCTGATTCCATCGCCGTTGTAATTGCGCGTGGTCACGTTGCGAATGGTGTAACGATTGCAGTCCTGCAGGAAGATGCAACCACCATAATTGCCATTCAGATTGGTATTATTTTTTCGGTTGCCGTCCAGCGTCAGATTTTCAATGACCACGTTTTTCGTATATTCGCTGGTCAGGAGTGGAAACAGAGACGACGCTGTCGGCTTGCCGGAAAGCCATAGATTTTTACGGAGTCCCTTATTCAATTTGAATCGGTTTCCTGAGCGTGCAACCAGCGTACGCTTCATCACATCCTGGCTTCCCGTACTCGGATTTTTGGTGATCAGTACGACGCCATCCCCCACCTGAAAACCGGCTGATTTCTCAAGCGTGATCTCCTGATCGTACCAGTCAGAATCTTCCGAGAGTGCGATGGTTTCAGAAGCACCTTTGGTAATGATGGTTTCGGGACCACTCCCCAGAAGACGAATTTGGGAAGGAAGATATAGAGCATGTCGCAGCGTGAACGTTCCCGGCAGAATCCGGACCGTGCCGCCTCCTTTGCCGGCGATATAATCGATGGCGGCCTGCAATGCTTTGTCGCTACTGCCGACAATGTCGCCTGTTTGAGTGCCAACCGAGATCGAGAGCCGCTCATCCCAGTCTGGTTCGAATCGCTGATCTCCGTCAGTAGCCCGCAGTTGTTTCACTTTCGGCGTCTGTCCTGAAGCAAACGCAGGGAGCACCAGTGATCCCAGACTACTGGCGAACGTGGTTCCTAAAAACTGTCGGCGGGATAGTGAAAACGGTCTCATATCAGGACTCCAGAATGATCGGACAGGGGAGTTATTTAACACTCTTTAAAATCAGTGTGTCTGATCGCGCACCGCAATTCAAGTCATTTTCTGAATGAGACCACTTGAGACCATTTTTTCGAGTACTATTGGATTAAATCCTGTTAATCAGGGACCTTTCTGTGATCGTCAGTTTGATGCCGGCTTACTTTTCATAGATCGCTGTGAGCGGAATCAGAGTGATTTGTGATTCTGCCAGGCCGTTATTTTTAGTCCGATCACCGGCACAATGCCCGAGCAGAACGCCGTCCTCTGTGAATTCGATGGCGGTGTAACAATACCAGCCATTCGGGTTGGTTTCGATATTCTGAATGTGTTCCCAGGTTTTGCCTTCATCTTTAGAGACAGCGATTGTTAACGGTGTTCGCTTGCCGCGCAGTTGTGGGCTGATGTCGCGATGATTGTTCCAGACCAACAGTAAATCACCTGTAGCAGGGATACGTTCAATCGAAGCGGGTGACACTGGTGAAATGATATTAGATGGTTTGAGTTTGGAAAATGACTTGCCGCCATTCTGTGAATACGCGACATACTGACTGCCGCCGTTGGTGCGACAGAATCCCATCAGCCTGCCATCTTTGAGTTCGACTACGCCGGGCTCCTGCATATAGGGTTGTTTGCTGCCCGGTTGTTTTTCGACGGTCACTTCTTCGCCGCGCTGCCAGGTCTTGCCGTTATCGTCTGAGTAGTAACATACAAATCGGGCATTGGGATTGAAGCGATCAGAACCTTTCAGATTTTGATGCAACGCCAGAGGAATCACAATGCGGCCGTTTTTTAATTGAATGACCCGATCGTTATTCAGAACATAATAGCCCCCCTGCTCTGCAGGAATAATTTCAACCGGCTCGCTCCAGTGTGCTCCTTCATCGTTGCTGAGACGCATCACGGGAAGTAAATCATGAATCGAATTTTTACGGGCGTAGAACAAAGCAATTTGACCGGACTGCAGCCGCAGTAGTGAGACTGACATGATATTCTGCTTGCCGTCATTCTCAATGATCGTCTGATCTTTTTGAGTCCATGTTTTTCCTCCATCAGACGAATAGCGGCCTGCCAGAAACGCAGAGGAGTGATCGGCGGCGCCGCCGGTGAAGTGCGTGTAAATGAAAAGAATGCGACCGTCCTTGAGCGTAATAAAGTCCCCTTCACTATTACGGGGATTATTACCATGTGGCGGCAATTGCAGGACGCGCTCTGTTTTGGCGGTGACCGGAACAAGGCTCTGGCCTTTTTCGCTGGCGAGGAGATCTCTTTGACTGCAAAGACCAATCAAAGCAGAAAAGAGCAATAACAACTTCCAGGTAATCAAACATTTCATCTCTCTCTCCTCGGGTGAATGATATGACAAAAATCGGAGCGCGCTCGAATCATTGCGCATCTGACTTGATAAGGTCTTTACTACCGGATCAGTTCGATTGAACCGGGACAATAGCCATATCACAAGTTGACTTATCATATTTTCCATTTTTTCCAATGAAAACAGATCATACCCAGATGGGATGCGTTCGGATTTGGATGCACGATAGACCTAAGAATGACATCCGCCACCAGAAACCAACACATAAAATTAATGAATCCACCTATATTTATTAGTAAATTCATTAATATGCATAACAATAACAACCAACAGTAGATACGCATTTCTAGTAGGTATTCAAGACTATAAAATTAATAAATGCACCAATTAAGTTATTGACAAATTCATATTCTGACTTTTAATGAAGTTTATTAATGCAACAAATCCATCAGGCTTTCGCCTCTAAACATTGTGAGTATTACCCTGTCAGTTCTGGCAGTTAATTTGTCGTATAAGTACAAATTTCGTCCTCTTATCAAAAGATTTCGTCGCTCTATAATAGTTAACTGAATTTTGTTTGCGCACAGTTTCTTTTTCTTTGTTTGCATCTCTAAATGCTGTGTGTATTTCCGTTTTCAATTCACTTGAGAGCCGGATGAGAGTTCGAAATGGTCATCATTTCTCTTATTTCTCTATATTCCGGAGGTGAAGATGAGACGGCTCACAACAAAACGGGGTTTTACCCTAATCGAACTCCTGGTGGTGATTGCGATCATAGCCATTCTAATTGCACTACTTTTACCAGCAGTGCAGCAAGCACGTGAAGCAGCCCGCAGAAGCACTTGCAAGAACAATCTGAAGCAGATCGGCCTGGCGTTACACAACTATCATGAGACTCACCGGACTTTTCCGTTCGGCGCCAATCAGATTGGGAGTGGAGACTTTCGCGATGTCTCTCCTGAACCGACCCTTGCTTTAAATCATACAGGTTGGTTGATGTTACTGCCTTTCATGGACCAAGCACCACTTTATAACCAGCTCAACTTAAACATCGCTACCAACGGCCATTACGCCGCCCCTTCGAGTACCGTTTCAAATTCAATTACAGGAGTCGTTGGCGGCTGGCCGAATGCGAATAGCCCTCTGGTACAGACGATCCTGCCTGTCCTGATTTGCCCGTCTGATGATGGTGATACACTTGAGAGTGACAGGACTGACGTAGCCAATTATATTGCCAATCATGCTAGAACGAATTATCTGTTTTGTGCTGGTGGACATGGAAATGGATGGTCGGGAGGACGACTCTGGTCAATCTATCAAACCAGTTCCAGTAACCTTGCAGATGGACGCACAGGCATTCGCTATCGCGGAATGTTTGGTTTTAACGGTGCTGCGAAGATCAAAGATATCAAGGACGGAACCAGCGTGACTATCGCTGTCTGTGAAGGCGCCATCAATGGCCGTACACATGATGCGTATACTCCAATTTGGGGCGGGTACCGCCGCTATGGTACTTTTGCAGTCAACCACCCCAACATCGATGCCAACCACATCAATAATGCACGGTATCACATCAATGGTGCCTACCACGTACCTGGAATGACCAGTTCCGGAACCACTGCCGACAGACGACATCATGTGGGCGTTGCATCCAGTGTCCATGAAGGGGGCATTCATACTTTGATGGGAGATGGCTCCGTACGGTTCCTCAGCGAAAACATGGATAAGAATACTTACGCTTTGCTGACGCGGATCAACGATGGTGAAGTCTTAGGCGAGTATTAATCGATCCTGGTCCCAACACTGGGAATTCCTGTATTACTATTTGACCTCAGTTTGGTTAAGCCATCATTTGTTGATCACGTTAAGGAGAGAATTGTGAAACCGTTTCACAAACTATTGCCATTTTTCTTAAGCCTTGTATTCCTATTTTCAATCACTGCTTGCACCGGGAGTTCGAAAGGCCCTTCAGATGATAGTGAAACCCCCATCGAAGTGGGAGATGAGGAAACCCTGGCTCTTCCGCCAAATGGTTGAGAGAAGCGTTTTTCTCGCTTCTACCATTTGTTAATTGCTCTTACTCTTTGCCGACTGCTCCTTATTATGAGCAGTCGGCTTTGTTCATTTTTAAGAGCCCTGTTTTTCAGGAAACCATAGCCCAGCTACTTCTTATTCTGATCCACGGCTGCTGTGCCTTCTTCCGCGTTCAAACCAGGATCGGGTTGAGTCGATTCAGCGTTATTGGAATTTCCACAAGCTGATACAATCAGGCAAAGAAACAGAAAACAGGCACCCACTACCTTGCGTATCCATTTGTTTGTAAGTTGACTCATCATTCCTTCCTTTCGGACTAAAAGCGTTTCAATTGCATTGCACTAAAAACAACATCGCTCTGGATTGCATGTTATTCAGAAAACCTGCACTCCCCGGCTTCGAAGAGTGCAGGCAGAAACCATTCTGGGCTGCTCGCTGAGTCGGTTTGGCTCAAAGAACAGCAGTTCGTTTAAAACTCGCCGACCGTTAACCCATCGTTTCGATGGTGCAACCGCTGATAAACGCCAAAATGATTTGCCAGATAGGCTTTATCATTCCACCCGCCACCGGGTACACCTGTCGCACAGGCATTCGCGTCATTGCTCCATTCACAGCCACAGCCTTGAACAGCACACGTCGAAGCACTTCTTGTTGAAACGACATGCTGAATATTTTCCGAGATAAATCGGACAGCGCCATCTGCCATCAGAAACTGAGCCCCCCCCGTATGCGGACTACCAAACCGCCAGTTTTGAGAAGTCATTCCTGGCTTGAGTTCGTTGGTAATCGGATATAAACCGGCTGCCATGAACCAGTCCCAACAGCAGGCAGTATCATTTCCGGGGCTGGATGTGGTATAGGTACTGTGTTGCAGTCCCAGCCAGGAACCACCGGTCCAGACCTGGTACGATCTTTCACCGACGGCAATCGTATTTGAAGTTCCGTCCTTAAAGCTGGCGATTTTGGAGGGACGTGCGGGATCCATTGTAAAAAATCCACCTGACACAATCGCGGTAGTACTATCTGCGTTCTGAAATCCTCCCGCACTCCCCGCATAACTTGTACTGGGAATGGAACTCATATAATTGGGAGTAGTTGCACCGTGGACATTTCGCGTTGGAGCGCGATCGGTATCACTGGGACACAAGACACCGGGAATGCCACTCAATCCCTGAATGATTGTTTTATTTGTTCCCTCAAAAATGCCGATGTTAAAATTAAGCTGGTTATAGAGCGGTGCTTGATCCATATATGGTAAAATCATGGCCCCCCAGCTTGCAGCGTTTCCTGTTTCATTTGTGCCATTCCAACCACGAATTTGTGCTGGCGGAAACGAACCGTAGGTTTCATGATAATTGTGCAATGCCAGACCCAGTTGCTTTAAATTATTTTTGCACTGAGTTCGACGTGCGGCTTCCCGTGCCTGTTGCACTGCAGGCAATAGTAAAGCAATTAAAATGGCGATAATCGCAATCACTACTAACAACTCAATCAGCGTAAATCCGCGCCTCTGTAAAGGATTTAATTTCACGTTCCTGCTCCTTAGAAAAAAGAATAAGAAATGACAGTCGCAACTAAGCAGCTCGCGATAGAAATGAGCTGCTATATTCCATCGATAAAAAGAGCTCTTGAACGAACTCATTGATAGATGATTGAAGTGGGATCCAATTTGAGAGTATTTGTGCCTGCTGCTTAGGAATTAAGCCGGATTAATACATTCGTGCATTAATATACAAACGATTAATGGGCAGTTTACAGAGGTCTCCTTTACGATGTCAACAGTCCATACTGGAAATCATGAAATTGGTCATACGGACACCGAAACCTAGGTATTTTCCCCTATTCTTAGCATAAGGGGAGGCTGGCCCGATCTGAAATTGCCAGGTCATCACCATTGGTTGTAGAAGTGAAGGACCGAACAGCATTTAAAATGAGTTCGGGCGTCTTCGGAAATATCTTCAACAGCGCCATAGCAAAGACGTGAGCGGCGATTTCAACTTTTGCTCAGAGGCAGAATGCGAGGAACTGCCGAGCAAGTGTCGCCTGCGTCACCAAGATTTTATGCAACAAGGGCAGATCTCAAGAGAGACCTGCCCTTGTTAGAGACCAGGGACTAGTGCAATTCGTACTTTTAATGACTGACTTCAGTAATTAAAACCATTTCTCAATGCAGACGGTCAGGCATGGGGGTTCTTTGAATGAAATGCGAAACTACTTTGATTTCAATTCAAACTTGAATGGTTCATTTGTTTTTCCCACAGTCGCTGTCACTGGAGACTGACTCAGATCGTTATAAATTTCCGGGAGTTGATTCACAGCGCCGACATCAGCCGCCATTTGATCATTTCCAATGGGGCTCCCATCGGGTTTCACCAGACGAGTAAACAATACACGATAGGTTCCTTCTGAAACACCTTCGCGTTGGTCACGATCTTTAAGTGTAAAGTTTCCAGACTCATCCGTGGCACCAAATCCACCATTGCCTTTCGTCGCTTTCTCTGGAAAAAAAGTGACTGAAACAGCAGGTAAGGCCTTTCCATCCACTAATACCATACCACTCACGGGATAGACCTCTAGTGTATTTTCGACAGCAGCACCACCGCAACCCACCAAACAAAAAAGCAAACAGCTTAAGAGGGATCGATTATAACGCATTGAATTAATATCCTGTCCTACCAGATAAATCAAAAAATGAATGCAGACTTGAAGATCGGAAAAATAGAAACGGGCCACGGGTGCAGCCAGATCACCCGTGGTCCTCGCGGTACCTCAACAACGCCCCTCAATCAGAGTTTAGAATTCTCCAATTGGATTTCCATCTGAAATGTAGGCTAGGTTATTGCGAGTCGTTGCATCAATATTTTCGCTAATGAATCTGACCGCACCATCGCCCATTAAGACATGAGCGCCACCTGTGTGTAAGCTACCGACTGTAGACCAGTCACCGAGTCTTCCCGGACCTGTAGCACGTTGAAATGGCGGTGAATCCCAGGAACAACAAGGCCACCAGTTAATGCCACGTGAGTAGGTTAAATCAACACCATTTCCTACCCATTTGGAATAACCCCAGGTTTGCGAAACTCCATTATAGGTCCAACGCAGAGTTTCGCCGATCGCAACGGTATTGCTCATCCCGTCTTTGACATCCCTGATCCTACTGCAGGAATCGAATCCAAACATTCGGCGGCTCGACCGTGAATCTCGATCCCAAATGGGGGCACTGCTGGAAGCACGTCTGACACTAAAATCATAGTTTGTATAAGCTCCCGTTTGTGTGGAGGTTCCACTTGCTACAGAATAGTTTGCGTCAGAGGTACTGGTGTAATGTGTTTGATTGTCATCAGAAGGACACATGAATGCCGGAATGATTCGAGTGACTACCAAATCATTGGCATTTCCTGGATCCCCTGGATTCAAACCACCGGGAACGGTCTTACCATTTAATCGAGCCGTACTGGCAGCCAGGCTGAAATTAAACTGATTGTATAAAGGGGCCTGATCAATATAAGGCAATACTAACAACCATCCTTTATGATTAAGGGCTGTTGTATGATTGGCCGAATCCCCAGTGATACTGGAACTGTGGGATATTGCATACGGGAAAGCAGAATGGGCATCATGGTAGTTGTGTAAAGCCAGTCCAATTTGCTTCAGATTGTTTTTACAGGTTGAACGTCTTGCTGCTTCACGTGCCTGTTGAACAGCCGGTAATAAGAGCGCAATCAAAATCGCGATAATGGCGATAACAACCAGGAGTTCAATTAATGTGAAGCCGCGTCTTTTTTCGTGTCGTTGCATCTTCCACCTCCGGAAAATATTTGAAAGAAATGAAATAAAATCACTATGACGTGTTTTGGCTCAAACAAAAGAAAACGAGCTTTTGAAACGATCTTAAAACAAATAGTGTGAAACACAGTTCTAAGAATCTAACTCAAAGACACAGTCTAAATTCGTTAGTGCCACCCACGAAGAATTTGCGGGATTCGAAATAATCACAAACAATTTAATATCTAGACTTACTAAGTAATTCAGCAAAAGACGGGATGCAAAACTATGTGTTGAAATAATCAACAACTCTAATTATGCATGTGATAATTCTTATTTGTCAACAAGATTATTAATGAATATACTTAGTTTTTAAATTAAAACACGCGTACAAATAGGTACAATAACCCACTGGCACACAGGGCCACTCATGTAGCATTCAGAATCTTCGGACTTCATAATTAGTAAGTCACTCAGCCCTGAGGACATTCCCTATTCAGCACACCTTGGTTTAATCTGGTCATGCTGGGAGCTATAATCCCATCAGCTCTGTGTTTCCGATTTAAGTGAGCTCAACAACTCTTAATATCCACTCTGAGGTTTTGATAAATGCTGGCAAAACGAATCATTCCCTGCCTTGATGTCCATGAGGGCCGCGTTGTCAAAGGGGTTAACTTTGTCAATCTGCAGGACGCCGGTGACCCCGTCGAAGTCGCTGCGCGGTATGAGGAACAAGGCGCTGATGAACTGGTTTTTCTGGATATTACTGCCAGCCACGAAGAACGCGAGATCATCCTGGATATTGTCCGGCGGACATCCGAAGTGATCTTCATGCCTCTCACTGTTGGCGGCGGGATTCGAACGCTGGAAGACATTCGCGCTTTGTTGAATGCCGGCTGTGATAAAGTTTCGATCAACTCTTCCGCGGTCAAAGATCCAGATTTGATCAAGGAAGCCGCTTTACGTTTCGGCAGTCAATGTATCGTCGTGAATATCGATCCGAAGCGGGTTCAAAAAGACGGAAAAGAATTCTGGGAAGTGCACGTCAATGGCGGACGTGTTCCCACCGGCCTGCAGGCCATCGAATGGGCTCAAAAAGTAGAAGACCTGGGCGCAGGGGAAATTGTTTTGACTTGCATGGACGCGGATGGCACCAAAGATGGTTACGACCTGCCGATGACGAAAGCTGTCGCCGAGGCCGTTACGATTCCGGTCGTGGCCAGCGGAGGCGCCGGCTGCCCCGAACACTTGTATGATGTGCTCACTGAAGGCAAAGCCAGCGCCGCATTAGCCGCCAGTATTTTTCATTATGGCACCCATCCTGTCGATGAAACAAAACAGTATTTAGCAGAACGTGGCATTCCCATTCGATTCAAAAGTTCGGTTTCCCTGACTCCGAAATAACAGGCTCACACAACCGGATTGAATGCCCAAAGAGTGACAAATTTACCCCTGTCGTGTCAAAAGGGCCTTGCATGTTCTTCCAGAGTAATCAAAATAGTAATAGCGGTCGAATTTAGACCAGTTGAACCAGCGAGGCCATCCATGTGGATCCTGCTTCCTGAATCCAGTCAGTATTTCATTTCTACTCTGCTACAGGGTCGTGTAGCCGAACAGATTATTTGATAAGTGGAGTTTGTTTATGGCGACAACCGTTCCAGCGAAAGCGAAAGATATCTCTCCTTTAACCGGGCATGCTGAAAATGAAGTCGATAAAGTATTCCGCCAGTTAATCAAGCATGGCGGTTCCGACTTGCATATGCAAGTCGGAAAAGCGCCGATCTTACGAGTGAAAGGGACCCTGCGCGAACTGCAGATGGACCCCATCGACCGGGATCAGATGATGGCACTGTTTGAACCTATGATGGATGAGCGAAACCAGAAAATTTTCGTCGATGAAGGGGGAGCCGACTTTTCTTACGTGGTGGAATACGAAGGCGTGCCCTGGCGGTTTCGTGTGAACCTGTTTATCCAGTTGGGAGTTCCCGGAATGGTCTCCCGTAAAATCGAACGCTCGATTCCCAACTTTGATGGCTTGTACCTGCCTCCCGTCATGGAATCACTTTGTAAATTCGACCAGGGCATGGTGTTGCTGGCGGGGGTCACCGGTAGTGGTAAAAGTACGACGATTGCTTCGATGTTGAACTGGGTCAATGACAACTATCGCAAACATATTCTCACGATTGAAGACCCGATCGAATTCGTTTACACCCAGAATAAATGTCTGATCAATCAACGCGAAGTCGGGATTGATGTGAAAGACTTTGAAATTGCGATGAAACATGCGGTGCGTCAGGACCCCGACATCATGCTGGTGGGCGAAATGCGTGACATGGAAACATTCTCTACCGCGATCCACGCTGCAGAAACGGGCCACCTTGTATTCGGAACGATTCACGCTTCCAATGCCCCCAGTTGTATCGGCCGTATTCTCGACTTGTTCCCGCAGGATATGCATAAAGCACTGCGAAGCAGTTTGGCGTTTAACATGCGCGCCATTGTTGCGCAAAAACTGTTGAAGACAATCGTCGATGCACCGGGTCGCGTGCCTATTATCGAAATCATGAGTTTCAACCCCACCGTGCGAAAACTAATTCTTGAAGAGCAGGATGAAAAACTGGCAGCCGCGATCCGAATTGGTAAAGATGAAGGCATGCAGCAGTTCAACGACAGCCTGAAAGGTTTCATTGACCGTGAATTTATCAGCCGCGCTGATGCATTCGAAATTTCACCAAACGTGGAAGAATTGAAAATGGTCCTTAAAGGAATCAACGTCAAAGGGGCCGCGATTCTGTAAGCGTGGTTTCTACAACCTCCGCACTCTCAAACGGGCAACGTCATCAAAAGACGTCGCCCGTTTTTTTGTGATAGATCGTTCAAGCTGTGAACTTGAAATGGAGCTGATTCGTTTCTGATTTGCTCCCTCTTTTTTTCAGCGAAACTGAGCCCCTTTCACATTCATCTGCAAGCTGTAAACTTTATTTGCGCAAGTGAAATACAAGGTTTTTCCATCTGCTCCGCCGAACGTCACATTCGAGCAGAATTCTGGAATCGGAATTAAACCCAGCGACTTCCCCGAGGGACTGGCAACCCAGACGCCTCCCCGCCCTGACAGATACAGATTCCCATTCGCATCGATGCTCATGCCATCCGGGGAATCCTTTCGCTGCGTATCGGGGTTGAAAAAGATTTCCCCGGTCCCTACCGTCCCATCCTTTTTGATCGAATAACTCCGCCAGAGTTTTTCGTGACTGTCACCCACATAAAGCGTCTTTCCATCGTTGGCGGCGATCACGCCGTTGGGGACCGGCATCTCGGTGATGATTTTCTTAACGGCCCCATCAATTGTCTTCACATAAACGGCGCTTGTTTTGCGATTCTTGAAATCAGGATCGGTGAAATAAATATTCCCATTGGGAGTCTGACACACATCATTCGGCTGATTCCACTGGGGATTCTGAGCCACGATAATCGTGTCACTCGGACCGGAATCGCCGAAGCCGTAATTCATTACATGTTGACCATAGGCCTGCGCACCAAGCATACGCCCTTCATTGGAGAGATACGTTCCATTGATGCCTTTCGTCTGATCAAGCCAGATGCTGGCTTGCCCTCGCTCGTCCAAACGCAAGATTTTGGTGTCTTTATCGACAAACGAAGTAAAGTAGAGCTTCTGTCCCACAGGGTCCCAGATCGGGCCTTCAAAAAATGCTTTGGCCGCATACTCTTCCTGCAGTTTGGCGTTCTCTGCCACAGTCGGCGGCAAGGGATGTATTTCTGGCTTCTGCTCCTGACCAAAGGCCCCGGGAGAGCAAATAGACAAATAAATCATGGCGAAGGTAATCGCAGAGTGTTTTAACATCGGAAATGATCCTGATTTTGAACGAATAATGGAAAAGTTCGTTTTGTGATTGCGGATAACGCCTTCCCTTATCGTAAAGAAAGGAAGTAGCCAATAGCTACCATCGAGTTCCGTTTTTCCGTCTCAGCACGCAAGAGACAGGCCGGAACAATCAAAGAAACCAACAGGGAATCAGGGCTTGATCCTTGATTTTGCCACACGCTCTCTACAGACTAAGAATAAGATTCTGAATTTACTTTATAAAATAGCTCGGAATCGTCTTACCAGAAATATCATACAAAATCCCCACCTGTTTATCTGAAAAAGATTCTCTGAATCATAGAAATAAAGGATCGAGAACAATGAACCAGCGATTGTTCTTTTTGGCGACGATCACACTCACAATGACTTCATTGGCCGTAGCCCAGGCTGCGCCACCAGTGCCCCCTCCGAACAATACCGGCGGTGAATTCTTCAGCCCCGCCGACTCGTTGAAACAATTCACAGTACCCGCTGATCTTAAAATCGAGCAGGTACTTGCCGAACCCTTTGTGAAGCAACCCATCTTTCAGAATTTCGATGAACGCGGCCGCATGTGGGTCATCAACTATCTGCAGTATCCTTACCCCGAAGGTTTAAGGATTCTAAGCAAGGATAAACACCACCGCTCTGTTTATGACAAAGTACCACTGCCTCCGCCGCATCACGAAAAAGGGGCAGATAAAATAACGATTCACGAAGATACCAACGGCGATGGCAAATATGACAAGCATAAAACATTCGTTGATGGATTGAACATTGCCTCTTCGTTTGTCAAAGGGCGTGGCGGCGTCTGGGTATTGAATCCTCCCTATCTACTATTCTATCCGGACAAAGACAATGACGACGTTCCTGATGGCGATCCTGTCGTGCATCTCGAAGGGTTCGGCATGGAAGATACGCACTCGGTGGTCAACAGCCTGCGCTGGGGACCGGATGGCTGGTTGTATTCATCACAGGGAAGCACTGTCTCCGGTAAAGTAAAAAAACCGGGGCAGAAAGACAGTGAAGCCATCCAATCGCTTGGTCAGTTGATCTGGCGCTATCATCCTGAAAAGAAAATTTACGAAGTCTTCGCCGAGGGGGGCGGAAATGCGTTCGGTGTCGAGTTTGATAATAAAGGACGACTCTATTCTGGACACAACGGCGGGAACACACGCGGATTTCACTACACGCAAGGTAGCTACTACCAGAAAGGCTTTGGCAAGCACGGCCCGCTTTCCAATCCGTATGCCTTTGGTTATTTCCCGGCGATGAAACACGCCAAGGTTCCACGCTTCACACATAACTTCATCATCTATGAAGCAGATACGCTCCCCAAAAAATATTGGGGGCACCTGTTTGGTATCGAACCGCTGCAGGGCCGCGTGGTCGAAAGTAAACTTACCGCAAACGGTTCTTCCTATCAAACCGAAGACCTGCAGCGACCGGTGGCGACAACCGACAAACGATTTCGGCCCGTCGATATCAAGGTCGGCCCCGATGGCGCGATTTATTTTTGTGACATGTACGAACATCAAATCGCTCACGGACAACACTACGCAGGTCAGGTGGAAAAAGAGGACGGTCGTATCTATCGCATCACAGCCAAAGATGCGAAACCAGTCGCGCCCTTTGATCTGGGGAAGAAATCTTCGTTGGAATTAATCGCAGTTCTCGACCACCCTAACAAATGGTACCGTCAGCAAGCCTTGCGGTTATTCGGCGATCGTAAAGATGCGTCAGTCATTCCGGCTTTGAAACAAAAACTGTTTACCTCAGAGGGGCAATCGGCGCTGGAAGCACTCTGGGCGCTAAATCTGAGTGGCGGCCTGGATGAAACTGCAGCAGAGAAAGCACTACAGCATCAAGATCCATTCGTTCGTGCCTGGACCATCAGACTGTTGTGTGATGAAAACCGGGTGCCTGCAAAAATCGGGCAGCAACTGATCGACCTCGCGTCAAAAGAACCGCACGTGCAGGTTCGCAGCCAGCTCGCCAGTTCCTCGAAACGTATTTCAGCAGAAATCGGTCTGCCGATCGCCTTTAATCTGTTAAGCCGCTCCGAAGATCTTGACGACGTACATCTGCCGCTAATTCTCTGGTGGTCACTGGAAAAACGGGCCGATAAAAACCGCGACGCATTACTGGCCTATTTTTCGAAAGCAGAAGTCTGGCAGTATCCGATCGTCGAAAAATACATCCTGGAACGTATCATGCGGCGGTATGCCTCAACGGGTTCTCGAAACGACCTGATGGTCTGCGCCAGGCTTCTGGAATTAGCACCCGAAAAATCGCATGCGGAAATCCTGATGTCCGGTTTTGAGACGGCGATGAAGGGTCGCTCCCAAGCCAGTTTCCCCCAGGAACTGATCACGGCGATGTCTAAATATGGTGGTCAGTCCATGTCCCTGGGAATTCGTCAAGGCGACAAAACAGCCATCGCCAAAGCACTCAAAATCGTCGCCGATACCAAAGCCGACAATCAAAAACGACTGGACCTGATTCAGATCCTCGGTGAAGTGAAAGTCCCCGCGTGTGTGCCGGTGCTGTTGGAGATCATTCAAAACTCCAGCGACCTGCAAATGCAGATTGCCTCCATCAATGCCCTGCAGCAATACCCGGATGCGACCATCGGCAAAGTGATCAGTACCCAGTATCCGGATATGTCAGACGATTTACGGAGTGCTGCCCAGACACTAGTGTCGATTCGGAAACCGTGGTCGCTTGAATTTCTGACGTCCATCGATTCCGGAAAAATCAATAAAGATACAGTCTCGATTGAAACAGCACGGAAGATGACCGTTTACAGTGATGAAGGTATCGTAGATCTGATCGCGAAACACTTCGGCTCCATCGCCGGTGCCACCACGGAAGAAATGCAAAAGCAGATCGCCACCAATCAAAAACTGCTGCAAAACAGTAAAGAAGAGCCAGACCGTTATGCGGGAGAAAAACTCTTCCAGAAGAGCTGTGGCAAATGCCATAAACTATTCGGCGAAGGGGGAGAAATTGGCCCCGACCTGACCGCCTTCAAACGCGATGATGTAAATCGGATGCTGGTAAATATTGTGAATCCCTCTGCAGAGATCCGCGAAGGATTTGAAACGTTCCTCATCATCACTGAGGATGGGCGAACCGTCAACGGATTCCTGGCTGACCAGGACAACAATGTGATTGTGATCCGCAGTGCCGACGGCCAGAGTATCACCGTCGAACGTAATAACATCGACGAAATGCTGCCTCAGAAGAAATCGTTGATGCCAGAGGGTCTGCTCGACAAACTCTCTGAAAAAGAAGTCCGCGACCTGTTCAGCTACCTGAGGAGTTCACAGCCTCTGCCGTAAGCATTTTTGATCTGATGCTAAACGGCGATTGAGAAAACAGGACAACTTGCTAGAATTGAGGCCGGCTTTCAAAACCATTTGAGGGCCGGCTCTTTTTACTTTTCCACATGGCAACTCTAGCAGAGACAGGAAATAAACCAATGTCCGGGTTTCGAACCGAACGTGATTCAATGGGTGAAGTGCAGGTTCCAGCAGACGCCTACTACGGCGCACAAACACAACGGGCTGTCGAGAATTTTCAAATCTCCGGCAATACGCTGCCCCCCAGCCTGATTCATGCAATGGGACAGGTCAAGCTGGCGGCCGCTCATGCCAATCGTGATCTTGGAAAACTGGCGGGCACTGGTAAAAATCCGCTCAATGAAACTCAAATCAAAGCGCTGATCTCATCTGCGACTGAAGTGGCTGAAGGCAAATATGACGACCAGTTCCCGATTGACGTCTACCAGACGGGCTCGGGAACCTCGAGCAATATGAATGTGAACGAAGTCATCAGTAATCGTGCGATTGAGATTTTGGGAGAAGACCGCTTTGCTCCCGAAAAGTCAGTACATCCAAACGACCACGTCAATATGGGCCAAAGCACCAACGATACCTTTCCGACGGCCATTCATGTCGCCGTCGCTTCCAGTATTCACAATCATTTGATCCCGGGACTCGAAAAGTTTGCCGCCAGTCTGGCACAAAAAGCCAAAGAGTGGGACCAGATTATTAAAATCGGTCGTACTCATCTGGCTGATGCGACTCCGCTCCGACTGGGACAGGAATTCGGCGGCTTTGCCCGTCAACTGGAACTCTGTGTGGATCGCGCGAAGCGAGCTGCCTCTGCCGTATATGAATTACCCGTAGGAGGCACCGCAGTCGGCTCGGGTATTAATACCCATCCAGAATTTGGTCACCGCGTGAGTGTAGAACTCGCAAAACTGACGGGCATTGCTTTCGTCGAAGCGGCCAATCACTTTGAAGCCAATGCTCAACGAGACGGTCTGGTGGAATGCCATGCCGAACTGAAAACGATCGCGACTACGCTGTTCAATGTTTCTAACAATATCCGCTGGCTCGGATCAGGTCCTCGCTGTGGTTTTTATGAAGTCAAAATCCCTGACCTGCAACCCGGCAGCTCTATCATGCCTGGTAAAGTGAATCCGGTGATGTGCGAAAGTATGATGCAGGCGAGCACCCGCGTGATGGGCAACGACCAGACCATGACCATGTCTGGAGCCGCAGGCGGACAATTCCAATTGAATATCATGATGCCCCTCATGGGATTCGCGGCTCTGGAAAGTATTCATCTGCTCGCCAATTCCAGCAATGAATTTGTGAGACTCTGCTGTGACAACATGGAGCCAAACAAAGAAGCCTGCAATGCGGCCGTTGAAAACAGCCTGTCGATGGTGACCAGCCTGAACCCGCATATTGGTTACGAGAAAGCCTCGGCGCTTGCCAAAAAAGCGTTCAAGTCAGGCAAGACAATTCGTGAACTGTGTACCGAGCAAAAAATCCTGCCTGAGGAAGTCCTCAAGGAAGCGCTCGACCCAATGAGTATGACAGAACCACAGGCCTGAGACGAAATTCTCAGACGAAATTCAGGACATACGACCATTCAGGAGAACGCTGGAAGCCATTTCCAGCGATTCTCCGGTCAGTCCTGCTTCTTCCATCTGACGGATGGCGGCTTGAATGTCATATTCCTTTCGCTTCAGTGTGACTTTTCCGTCTTCGATAATGGCGTAAGAACAACGAGGATCTCCATCCCGAGGCTGCCCGACACTTCCCGGATTGACCACATGCTTCTCACCAAGATCAAGGTGAAAGGGAACATGGGTATGGCCGACACAAATAAAATCAGCATTGATGCCCTGCAACCGTATTTTCCAGGCAGCTTCATTATCGGTGAGATATTCATCCAGGGGATCACGGGGCGTTCCATGCACCAGATAGAATGTTGTGCCTTCGATGGTGATCTGCTGCGAAATTGGTAGCCGCGCCAGATATTTCATTCTGACGCGATCCAGTAGCTTCCAATGCAGAGGCCGCGTCACGCAGGCCAGCCTGCGAAATCCGGTTGTCCCTTTGGCCTCCACGCGCTGGGCCACCGCATGATCGTGATTCCCTCTTACACAGGCTTTCGCATTCTGCTTGACCCATTCAATGCAGGGTAATGGATTCGTACCGTAATCGACCAGATCACCGATACAGAGGCAGTAATCAAACTCTTCCTGGATCGCAGAAAGCGCCGCCCAGTTTGAATGAATATCCGATATCACAAGCACACGCATACACTCTTGCCCTGATTTCTGTCTGCTCCCGGAACGGGTAGCGAGAACCATTCTTATCCTGTTGTTGTATAATCACTTAGATTGTATGAAACATCCCCACCATTTGGAAACCATATTGGAAATACTATGACTCATGCGATTCCTGTTACGCAAAAACTGACTCAGAAGCAGACAGGAATAATCATCTATAGACTCATTTTTCCAGAAGTGCTAGACTCCCGCCACATGTCTGAGGCAGCTCAACATCACCACTACTAATACAGTCTATTTTGAGGTCGTTTTCCCAACAGGATGTCGGGAGAAACAGCGCTTCTTCACTCTAATTCAAACCATCCGGTTCGGACGCTTTCAGAAGGGATACTGATATGCGGACCCTGCAACTGTTCAAAAAAAGTCTGATCATCACATTCGCAATCGTCGTCTGCATGACGGCAGTTTTGCCGGAAGCAGACGCCAGAATTGAAGCCGTCAAAGGTAAGAAATACAAACTCACCAAACGGCACGGCCCCTGGATGATCATGGTCGCCAGTCTGCGAGACATTCCTGAAAGTCGACGTTCAAAAGGCTTGAGCGCCCAGGATGCAGCCGATGAATTGGTTTACGAACTCCGTAAACGAGGCATTCCTGCTTACACGTTTAGCCAGGACTCAGTCATTCAACGATTTAATACACTGGACCGTCTGGGGCGAGAAGAACGCCGCAGCTATGCAGCACAACGCGCCATGATTTCCGTGATCGCGGGCAATTACTCCGACAATGAGGACAAGGTCGCCCAAAAGACATTGAAATATGTCAAAAACTTCCACCCTAAAGTGCTGACCGAAAACGGCGTCTATAAAAAAACACCCGGACAACCAGGTCCCTTAAGTGGCGCGTTTCTCACTATCAACCCGCAACTCTCTCCACAGGAAGTCGCGCAAAGAAAACAAGATCCGCTGATCGTCAAGCTGAACTCCGGAATTGAATATTCTCTGCTGAAGAACAAAGGAAAATATTCTCTGGTGATCGCATCATTTTATGGTAACTCCGTTACTAAGACCGCGACATCTCGATTCCAGAACGCCTCCAGCAACTTGAAAGTCAGCAACAGTCTGGATCAGGCAGCAGAAAATGCCTGGACTCTGGCGAAAGCATTACGCAACGCGAAAAGTTATGGCTTCCCAGCCGGGAGCCCGCGAAATATCGACGCTTATGTCTTGCATGAAAAATACCGCTCTATCGTAGCCGTCGGTTCCTTTGATTCGACAGATGATCCTCGGCTTGCCGAATATGCCAAGCTGTTTGGTGCAAAATTGAAACCGCATCCGGAATCGGGCGTGGAAACGATGACCGCTGAATACTTCGTAATTCCCGGTAAAACGCGGCAGTCACCACCGGCCGCATCGTGGGTATTTGATCCCAAACCAACTTTGATGCAAACCCCCAAATCCAGATAAACCAAAGCCGGCTGAACCAGATACTTATGGTTGCCTTCCCTCTGTCAATCGGGCCTGTTACAGTGCCTGAAGTCGGGAAGGCTTCTTTTTTGCGCGAGAGCGCCGCCTGCTTTGACTCGGTATTTTTGTTATCAGTTCTCTAGAAATTCCACGCGCTCATGTCACAACACCCCGTCATTGTTCTGGCCAGTCGTAATCAAAATAAAGCAGGCGAAATTTCGGAGCTACTTAGTCCACATGGCATCCAGATTCAAAGTGTAGCCGACTATCCTGAAGCGACTGAAGTCGTGGAAGATGGCACTAGCTTCGCAGAGAACGCAGCGAAAAAAGCATCAGAGACCGCACGCACGATTTCTCAATGGACGATTGGCGAAGACAGTGGCTTGATGATCGACGCTTTGGACGGTGCACCGGGAATTTATTCCGCCCGCTTCAGTGGTGCAGATGCCACCGATGAGCAGAATAACGCCAAGATGATTCAAGAGCTGGAAAACGTTCCCCTGGCACAGCGGACCGCCGCTTATGTCTGTAATGTTGCACTCTCGAATCCAGTAGGCGAGATCTGCCTGCAGGTGGAAGCCCGCTGCCGAGGTCGCATGACCGAATCACCGCGCGGCCAGAACGGATTTGGTTACGACCCCTATTTCGAGATCATTGAGCTGCATAAAACATTCGGTGAATTAGCACCGATTGTCAAACAGCATCTCAGCCACCGCGCACGAGCCTTTGAACGATTCATCCCGCAGCTGGTCGATCTGTTCCAGCGCGAGTGTCTAACGAGCTAAAAAGAGCGGCTTGCTTTCTCTTTTGAAGCGGGTTTGGCTGGTGCTCCCGCGGCGGCTCCCTGTCCTCGGCGTGTCGCATAACGAATCGGAAACGAAGGCCAGATGCTGTTTTGCTGCTGCGGAACAGAATATTCGGGGCCGTCAAAAATATGCCCCATCGCACCATTACGCATCGATTTTTCAGAAACATATTGTGTGAAACCCAGCCATTGACGATCAGGGGCGACGGCTCCAAAAAAGTTATCGCGTTCAGGAGTGAACCCGGCAAATTCACGCGGCAAAGGAGCCGTGTGTAACGCGGTCAGCAAAAATGCCATCGCAATGTAACCGGTCATCGCTGCAAATCCCCAGCGTGCCAATTCATGGACCAGCGGATGGACCTGCATATAAGTCGGCGCAATCCGAACCGTGATTTCGCGAAAGAGAAAAATAAATCCCACAAACAGGCCAACCAGCGCAATGCTATCCCAACGCAGGCGCCAGGCGCCAGAATCGGCAACATTGTCGGTCAAAAACGTTGCCAGCGGTTCGAAATAGTTCATCGCCAGCAACCCGGCGAGCAGCACAGAGACAAAGATAAACGCGGCGCCCCAGGCCCCTTCACTGGCAACACACCAGGTCACAATCCCTAAGATTGCCAGTAACAAAATGTCGATCATAGTCGATGTCCAGAATGAATCAGATCAAATACAAAATAGTTTATAACTCAATGAAAACCAGCTCAGATGTAAGATGACTCTTACGCGATTTCACTTCACAACCCGCAATAATTCGTCGATGGAAGTAACCCCTTTGACCACCAGCCGCAGACCTTCCTCTTTCATATACAGCATGCCGTTCTTTCGTGCCTGCGCCTTGAGCTGCGACATCCCGGTTGTATCGCGAATCATATCGCGCATCCGCTCGTTAAAGTCCAGCAGTTCGACAACACTGATCCGGCCCTTATATCCCAAGCCACCACAAGTGGGGCAGACAATTTCCGGATTTTTAGGCTGCCTGTAGAAACATTTCACCTTCTCGGGAGGCAGGTTCGCTTTCTTCAAAAACTCCGGATTCGGCTGATATGCTTCCTTACATTCAGGACACAGCCGCCGGGCCAGTCGTTGTGCCAGAAGCGCCGAAAGCGAACTGGCCAGCATAAACGCCTCAACTTCCAGGTCAAGCAACCGATACAAGGCGGTAAACGTATCGTTGGCATGGATCGTCGAGAACACCATATGACCGGTATTCGCTGCCTGACAGGCGATGCGTGCTGTCTCGGCATCGCGAATTTCGCCGATCATGACCACATCCGGGTCTTGACGTAAAATGCTTCTTAAAGACTCGGCAAATGTCTGGCCAGCCTTCTGGTTGATCTCAATCTGGGAAACATTATCAATCCGATATTCGACCGGATCTTCAACGGTGATGATATTCCGCTGATAAGGGTCGATCTCATGCAAAGCAGCAAACAGCGTGGTTGATTTACCGGCACCCGTCGGACCACAGCATAAAAACAGACCGTGCGGCTGTTTGACAATCGAACAGAGCTTGTCGACCAGTTGTTTTCGAATTCCCAGTTCTGACAATGAAGCAATCGAATTCGTCTGGTCCAAAATACGCAAACTCATTTTCTCACCGTGCCGGGTCCCCTGACTGGCAAGACGAAAATCAATTTCGCGATCGGGCATAATGGCGCGGAAACTGCCGTCCTGTGGACGACGCTTCTCGGTAATATCCATCGCACCAAGCACTTTGAGAATATTCAGTACCGCGTCACCAATCGAACGGTCAAATCCTTCTGTGGGGTACATCACACCGTCAATACGCAGCCGCACACCCACTTCATCCTCTTTAGGCTCCAGATGCACGTCAGTCGCACGACGCATGACTGCATCATAAACCAGTTCCTTGGCTGCCAGAAAACCACGTGAATTTTCAACCCGACGAGAACTTGAAGGATCATCTCCTCGCCCCGTCGACGATTTGCCAATAAAGCGGATATCAGGGCCGACCGCCGCCTGCTGTGTCTTCGTGCCTCCTATCCGAATTCCCATACGGGCCAGATAACGCAGGGTTAAATTCTGAATATGATCAGGCGTCATCACCCGGCTCGAAGCAGGGACCTTGGCATTCCGCTCACGAATATACATCCCCAGCGGCGTGCCATATGCCAACATCAGAACAAAAAAGCCAAGCAAAAAGCTGGGCATGCAGAAGACAAACAGAAAACCAAGCCCACCAGCAACTAAAACGATGGAACTCCAGAACTCAGTATCGGTTTTCAAACCACGACTGTCTTCATCAACCCAATACGATGTTTTTGCCCAGAGGAGAAACAACAAAACCACCAGCAGAAGTTTCCAGAAATGAAGATAAAACCCCTGTGAGCTGGCAAAACGGTGATCATTGCCGCGATAAAAGGGGACCGGTAGCGGCGGATATTCTCCTGCATTCGAAACAGCGACAACGCGATTCGTCTCTTGAGTCTCGCGGCCGCCATCTGGATCAGGTCGTTGCGCTTGGATATCTGCTGAGAATCCCATAATGCAGAGCATTACGAAAAGACACGCCCAGAAAAATTTCACGCTGTTGTTCCTCAAAATGGAGCTGATTCATCAAATGAATTGACCGAAGTGTCAGACTCAGGCCTGTTTAAAATGTGATACGATAAGGACTTGAATTTAGTCTATATTCTAACGGGAAGAAACGGCTTTCTCTATTTTTAATCAGAGAGAATCGACTTTTCCCCTGTTTATCCCATTTTCCGAAACAGAACAATACAAGTATATACTACAAAGTGTAACGGCAGGAATCCAGAAATGGATCACCGAAATTCAGCACAGGCAACAGGGATTTCGAAAATAGTCCGTACACAATTTGCACTTGACCGCCCCACGCCACCCGCGATAACCCCTGTTGTGTGTCGCGCGCGAGAAGACTGCTGGTTCAGGTGAAGAACTGAAACCAGTCTCAAACTCACCTGACAAAACCCGCTTGTTTCAGAGCGTTTTTTCAAAATGAAACGCTTCATTTTTATGCGGGTCGACACACATCCGCGCATTCCCGACACCGTCAGGTCAACTCCCCGCCCGATCAGACACAGGCTCAACCACAGTCCGCACCACATCAAAACCTGCTTTCCTCTTGACGCCCCCACGCCCCAGACGATGATCTGCATCACAAATATTGCATTTGCATTCCAACCATGGGTAGGCCCGGATGCACATCCGGGCCGAGCGCAGCGAGCAGGAAACTGACAGATCGACTTACAAAAACAGAACATGAATTCATCCACAAAAATAGTCGGGACGGAACCCACTTGTCCGCCCGCAGTTAGCGGGTCACCTACCACAAACTGAGCGGCTCGGCACGAGTGGAGTGTTATTTTTCAAATTTGGGTTGATAGATATCACGAGAGTGCGACAACGGAGCACGTAAACAACACCCCCAACCCTCAATTTCTAGCTTGACAAAGCACGAGCCGCCGTTAAGACTTCAAATCACAAGGCAAATCATACCCCATCGCCACGAACAACCCGAGCTGAATTTCCGGCAGTAGTGAAGAACAACAATCCCGAATGGCATCCGTGTCCCTTTCCACTATCAGGTCTTAGTATTTCAATTAACCAGGGTTGCGCTGAGAGGAAAGAAAGAATTGTCAGGAACTTTTTCCCTTCGTGCTATAATAGCACTGCGGCAGTGTCATTCGTGTTGGGGACCTTTTCAGCCGGTACCTCAAACGGAACAACAATCTGAGTTAAAATTACACAATGTCGAGAAAACTGTTCCTTCACAAAAGAGAACTAAAATTATTTTCTGTTTGACTTGATCTCTGTTCAAGTTTGCTGTGACGTCTCTCAAGCCGCTTGGGACGAGTATCATACAGCAAAGAATGCGATAGAATATTTTGCTGATGAACTCTAATTCACAGGAGAGCGACACTTATGGGAACGATCTTAATCATTATCTTGATCCTGATGTTACTGGGGGTCATTCCCACCTGGGGACACAGCCGCAACTGGGGTTATGCTCCCAGTAGTGGGCTCGGGTTGGTGTTGATCATCATCATCATTCTGGTGCTGTTAGGCCGCCTGTGATCGCTGGACAGAAAAAGGTGCCGGAACCGTTTTCTGTTTTTCGAGGCCTGCCTCGCGGTTTGATGGTGCTTTCCAGGTCCAGTTGTTTGACAGTTTGCACGGTCCATGCATCATCACCGAATGGTGAGCCGCGCTGGATGCTGCGTGCCAAAGCCTGTTCTTCTCGGTCGGTCAGTCGCTGACTGACATGTTCGGCCCATCCCGCATCCGTGACATGGTCTGACAACTCCCGCATCACATAGCGCCTCGGAAATCCGTCGCCATGTGGAGATTGATTCCTCCAACCTGGCGCGGCCTCTTTGCTGTTTCCATTCTGTGATAAACTCGCCAATCTAGGGCGTTAATTCTGCGTGCCCGCCCACTGCGTCATAAAGTGTTGCTAGGTTTTTAGTAAGACTTCTGGTATTCAGTACAATCGAATGTTATACAAATAACTTTCTGTGACTATCTGTTTACTTTTTTTCCCTGCGGATATCTCGATCGGTATTCGCGATCCTGGAATGAAGTCTCTTGAGATGATTCCTCGTCAATCAGTTCTCCAGGCGCTGACGGCCTTGTCTCAATCGTTGCAGTACGCGCATGACTCGGGTGTCGATGTGTGGCAGTTTGCTATTGAACATGAGGTTCTTCGAGAGATGGGATTAACGGTGAGCGACATTCGCTGGTTGATCCACAAAAAGTTCGTCATTCATCGTAAGGAGATTACTGCTCCTGGTGATCCGACACGTTCATTCTCTCGGTTAAGCGTAACATCAATCACTCAGGATGCCGCCTATGTACTAACAGAAAGTGGAATCAAAATCACTCAACGCCTGATGAATGAGGAGATCGCTCCCCCAGATCTTTCCTCTCGGGAGTTGGTATCGCGGCCCCTCCCATCAGGCAATCGCAATTGCCCCACTTGGTCTGCCGATCATCGTGAACTTTGGTATGAGGAACGCCTGGTAAAACGTTTTCGCGTACCGGCCCAGAATCAGGTTTTAGTGCTGACTGTGTTCGAGGAAGAGAGTTGGCCAGAGTTTATTGATGATCCACTTCCTTCAGATCCCAAAATCGACCCTCGCCGCCGACTTCAGGCGACGGTGAAATCACTCAACCGCTGTCAGGCGGAAGGTCGGATTCGCTTCCACACTTGTGGTGGGGACAAAATCTTCTGGAGCTCGCCTGGAAACGAATAAGACGCTTGAATTTATCGACCCACAGGGGGTGATCTCGCCCTCATCGCGACTCGTTCCCACCTCAACCAAGACCTGACCAATCTCTGATCGCACGTTGCGTTCAATTCTGGCATGGTTGATAAACACTCTTGTTCATCGACGTTGACTTGTACCGTTTCGTCGTTCATTTTTAGAAGCATCCACCGGCTTCATTTTACATTTCCGAGCGAGAAGGAGATTCAGATGGGACAGTTTATCGCAGCAGCAGCCTCGGCCGTGGCTCCCGTGTTGTCCAGTGTTTTGGGGTTTATCGGAGATAATCCACAGACCATTGCCACCATGAAGAAAATGGCAGACAGTTTTACCAGCGAGGCGAATGCCGAGCAGAATGCCATGCTTGCATTGGCTGGTTTGCCAGTTTCCAGAACCCCCATTGTCATCGATTTTGCCACAGAACTGGATACTCCAGAAGATGCGAAATCGGCTGCCTCGGCGGCCCTGGATGCGGCAACCAGCTCAGTCACGAAGTATTACCAAACGCAGTTTTCCAAAGTTGCTGCACAACCGGCCGATGCTGGCTTCGCAGCAAAATTCGATGTCAATGGTGATATTTCTACCGCGATCACTCAAATGAACGACTATTTCTCTCGCAATAATATTCCCACAACCAACAACCCTGCGGCCAAGATGGCTCAAACCATCAAGGCTCAGATGAAAGCCCGGCAAGGTATCACAGGAAAGAGTGCTGGAAAAACTTATCTGAATAACAATCAGGCAGTTTGCTGGGCAGTGATGTATGGAGATGTCGCTGATCCCAGCGGTGAAAATGCTTTGCTTTATGGTTTTATTGCAGGGTTTGATAGCGGGTTTGGCTCCTAGTGATTTTGAGACTGTTTTGTCTGAAGACCGGTTGCCTCCCGACAGAATGCAGAGGCAATCGGTCGTTTTTCTAAGACGACAGAATCAATCATGCGCGTTGAACCAAGCGAACTTTTCACAACAGGAGGCTCCATGTGCAACTACATCTTGCTCTGCCACGGTGGATTAAACCAAGATAGAAGCTTTCATCTCGAGGATCGCCAAACGGTCATTTATCGCGGAAATTTTGGTTCACTCTTGTCGGGGGCAGCGGCACGACGTCTGGTGGCGACACTGACCAGTGATCCGACGGTGACCGATGCACAACTGAGAATAGAAATCCCCAACTATGTCAGCTCTGAAGAGGCCGAAGGGCCGGGCGATTTTCGACCAGACATCAATTTGTCCGGGGATGACAAGTTGATGTGTTTCGTGATGGACATGTCCACCGGCCGCTGGCTGAAACTGAATAGTGCATGGAGATCGCGATTGAGTGCTCTGGTAGAGGACTTGGGGGAAGAATTCACACTCAACTTACTCTGTTGTACTCTCCTTCCCGAATCCGGAGTCGACGCCCCACATCCCGATCCCAATCTACAGGTTCCCAATTGGGACATGCTCCGAAAAGTAAATTAACGCAGACAGAAAATGTGCCGGAACCGCTTTCTGCTTTTCGAGGCCTGCCTCGCGGTTTGATGGTGCTTTCCAGGTCCAGTTGTTTGACAGTTTGCACGGTCCATGCATCATCGCCGAATGGTAAGCCGCGCTGGATGCTGCGTGCCAAAGCCTGTTCAGCAATGGGTCTGGGTTGGCTGCCTCAGCTTATAGCTTGCGTTTCTGATTCATTAACTGCTCTGTTTCCATGAAGCGGTGTTTGGGCCGCTCGAACCAGTTGCGTGTTGCGGGAAAGAAAATCCAGACGAGTACAAACAGCAACATCAACACAGTCACGCTGCCGACAATCAGGTTGACGATCATTTTGAATTCTCCTGTGGGCTGTTGCTTGTCATTTTATCATTCTGGTAAAACGACCGCAGGTAACCTACTAACAAAGCTTGCTCGTCTTCGGTTAGTTTAGCGTTCCAGTGGACCATTGCAGTGCCGGGAACACCAGCTTTGAGTGCGTCAGTCGCATATTTGACCGTCGGTAATTCGTCATAGAAACTGGTTGGTCGTGGAGCGAGCGCGGCGGCTGAAATACCATCCCCTTGCCCCTTCTCGCCGTGACACAACGCACAATGTGTACGATAGAGTTTTCTCGCAGTCACGAATTCGTCAGCCGGCAATGGTTGGGGATGTTTATATTTTGGTTTGGATATTTGATTCACGAATGCGGCCAGCGCGCGTAAGTCGGATAAGGGAAGTTCGTTCCACGCAGGCATTGACGAACCCTCGATCCCATTCCACAACACGCTACTTAAATGCTTGTCAGACAGCATCACAACGGTCAAATCTTTTGGTTTCGGAAACAGACTGGCTGCTCCCGGTGCGATACTACAACCGCAGTCAGAATGACAGCCTGAGCAGTTCGCGATAAATAAATTGTGTCCATCATTTGCCAGCGATGCTCTCTCGCGATCTGACCATTGGCCGGCCAGCATCGGAGCCGGGCCCCGATCCATGGGAATCAGTGATTCATCAAAACCACCCGTATGAGCATTGCCTGCCGCGATGACTTCGCCAGTGGTCAGTTCAATCGAGGAAGTGGACTCAAGCCGACTGCGACCGAGGCCAGCGAGCACGCCGTTGCGACCAAGCGACTCCAGGTAGGCGACCAAATTGAGTGCGTCCTCAGTAGGTGCGTCGGGCGAACCTTTAAACAACCATCGATAACCTGGCATCATCGATTCAGGAACGACATAACGCGGATTGTAGAGATGCGTCAGTTGCCAGTCCGCCGGACGCCGCCGCGTTTCTCGTGCCAAGTCAGGACCAACACGTCGCGTACCCCACATTTGTGGATACTCATCCTCTGTCTCCCACGCACGACTAACGGGACCGAAACGCCGCGTATCATACTCGGTTGAGCGTACCATTTGCGTATGGCAATAAGCACAACCCTCACGTGCGTAGATCGCGCGACCGCGCAGTTCACTCTTTGTCATCGGAACGGCGAAGGCTGGTTTGGTTTGAGCAATCGTTCGAGCCAATTCTTGATTTGGCCAGACAGCTAACACTAAAAACGACATCGCAAAACAACCAATTCCGGCGACTCCTGTTAGGACGTAAGCACTCCTCAACCATGCAAACTTGCCTGCCACATCAGCCGGCACTTCTACTGGTCGCACAAGATTCACGGCTTCTACCGACTCATCCGACGTATCCTCTGCTTGGCCTGCACCAACTCGCTCACCGACGGTCATCGCCAAGCATAAACAGATAAAGCCCGCCAGTATTGGAATCGATGACAGCGTTCGCGTCATCCAGAAAATACGTGAAGCATTGACTGACTCCATCCATGTAGCCGAAGATTCCCAGAGTTGACCTTGTACGAGCCCACCGATTGTCAGGTCGATGAACATCAAAAACAAACCGATGCTCAGCAACCAGAAAGACCAGTTCGCCGCACGCGGGCTATATCGAACACCTGCCGTGTCCTTCCACACATGCAGCAACCCCCCAATCGCCACGAAGCTGGCAAAGCCAAGTAGCGCCAGATGCGAATGCGCGATGACCCAATCGGTAAAATGCACCAGTTTGTTAACCGGCATCAAAGCCTGGGCTGCTCCCTGCAAACTGACGATGAGATAAATGACGATGCCCGCCCATATGAACCGCAAAGCCACGTTCGAGGCAACCTTGCCCGCACTACCCCGCAACGAGAGTAACTGATTGGTCACGACAAGAATGACGTCCATCCCCAGATAAACCGACGCGACAATCGCACCCATTTGTGCTTCCATCGGGATCGAGGAAAAAATGTAGTGATGCGTACCATTCAGTGGATAAACAAAGAACAGCAGCCAGAATCCGATCATCGATAGAAAGTGGCTATAAATCGGCCGGCCCGTCGACGCAGGTATCACAAAATAAGCGATGCCAACAGCGAGAGGTGTGACCCACAAACCAATCGAATCATGAATCCATAATCCACTGTAACTGGCACCCCGGGCACCAGGAACGAATTCAGGAACCAGATTACCCACGGGATAAGCCAACGTGGTAAATGTGATCGCACCCAGAAAGTACCAACCAGAGACATACAAGTCAGATAGTTTTCCTCGCAGAAACGGCACCACAAACTGTAAATTGAGAAGTACAAAGCAAGCGATGACAACAATATCGACGACGATTGGAAATTCTGCCCATTCCAGTGGCTGGCTGAATCCATGCATCATCAACATCCAGCCGGGAATCACCATCACAAAATTCCAGACAACAAACATCAGCCAACCAAGCGAACGACCGCTCACCGGCTTCATTGCCAGTCGTGGCACAGCATAATAGAGAAACGCCAAAAACGCGTTACCCAACCAGCCAAAGAAAATGCCTTGAGTGTGACAATAACGCAGGCGACCCCATGTCATCACAGACGAGCCACCAAGAAACTCGGGCCAGTTAAATTTAATCGACACCGCGATGCCAAACAGCGCGGAGATGACAACCATAATCAGCGCCATATAACCGTGGGCTCGAATCAATCCATTTTCAACGCGCGGCGTTAAAAGATCGGTTGTCGATTCGTTGGGGATGATATTCATGGTCGTTGTAGTTTCTTCTGAGCAGATTCTGTTTTGCCACGAATCGAAACGAGATATTCGACAATCTTTGGTTGGTCTTTTTTGTAAACATGTCCGCCAAACGTCACGACCATTTTGTTCACGATCTCTTCCCATTTCTCCTGTGGGAAGTGTGGCTGGTCAATGACAAGACGCGGCGAATGACAGGTAATACAATTTGTCATGAACACATCGCGGTGCGGTCCCAGCGGCATAATGGGGTCAAAATGCGGCAGTCTGATTTCATCTACGGCAATCGAAGCCAGAGGAATTTTTCTAATCGTCTCTACTTCTTTATTGGATGAAATGACGGACGATTTGCTGGTCACGACCATCTCGTTACCAGGGCGAATTCCATACCACGAGATCGCGCCGGCTGTAATTGCGAGCACAATGATCAGAATCACCGTGGTTCGTTGCGCACGATGCTGCTGATGTGTCTCGGTTTGTTCAGATTTTGGTTCTGGTTCTGCCATTAATTTATCCGGTAAATACTCGGTCGTGCTAGTGCTTTGTCAAGCTAGAAATTGAGGGATGAGGGTGTTGTTTACGTGCTCCGTTGTCGCACTCTCGTAATATCGATCAACCCAATATTTAAAAATGACACTCCACTAACTTACTTCCACTGTCACTTCTTCAATCACGTTACGCATATAACCGCCGGTATTCCACTTGGACTGCATCGGCTGTGTCTCGCCCTGATTGTTGGTTGCGCGTACAAGCAAACGATAGCTGCCACGTTGGACAGGAGTCCAATTCGCACGCCAGCGACGAAACGAGTAACGCCCCAAGTCGGCTTCGAGAGCAGACGCGGTCCACGTCTTCCCTCCATCCGCTGAAAACTCTACCTGTTTGATCCCCGCCCCTGCATCAAAGGCAATCCCTTCCAATGGAACCGGCTTGCCAGCCGGAACCCGGACCATAGCGGCTTCCGGATTCGGATTCACCCACAATGACCGTACATTCATGAGGCTGATCGGGATCTTCTTCTTGGCATGATCATCCGGTTGTTCCGACCCATCTGCATTATCGGGAACGTGGTACGCCTTAGCCATCCAGTAGCCGGTGTACTTTTCAGGCAACACGTTGATTTCCCAAAGGGATTTCACCCAGTACGTCGCATACCACCCGGGCACGACTAAGCGAACCGGAAAACCGTTCAGTAGCGGCAGCGGTTTACCATTCATTTCGTATGCGACGATGACATCGGGTTGCAGCGCATGTTCGATTTCCAATGATTTGATAAAGTCGGGAGTGGCCGGAAGCGGCCCGGTATCGAGGCCGTTGAATGTCGTATCGACGGCGCCCGCTTTGACCCCCGCCCGCTGCAATAGATCTCGCACGCTAACGCCTTTCCAGCGTGCATTGCCCATCGCGCCATCAGCCCATTGACCGCCGGGGACGCGTGGTTCGAAGAATTTTCGCGAGTTGCCCGAACATTGGCAGACGGCAACCAACTCGGTCGGCTCCATCTTCCGTAACTCGTCCATCGATAATGCGAGTGGCTTATCGATATGACCGCCAATTTTCAGTCGCCAGGTTTTTAAATCGACTTTGGTCGGAATGGGCTGCAAATGCCAGCGGACAAAAAACGCTTCATTCGGTGTCAAATCTTCGGCAAAATACGCGCGCGGTGTTTCCAATTGCGGCGCACGATCATTGATCATGTGCATCGGTACTTTCTCCGGGAAGCGTGCAATCGATTGATCGAACGAAGGAGATGTGTTTTGTTCGGCTGTTTCGGATGCGCAACCGCCGGGAAGAATTCCAGCCACACCTGCGAAGCCTGCCCACTGTAGTAACTGCCGACGAGACATGCTGCCGTCTCGTTGCAAGTCGCTTGGTTTATTCATGAAAAGATCCGTATTCGTAGCGCTCTACGGGGGTTTGACAATTCAAAGAAATGCCGGATAGAAGGAGCCTCATTCCGCATTTGCCACCTTTGCTGCACAGCTTTCAAGAGACTATACTTTTTAACAGTCAATTTTGCGTACGTCAAGACGAAGGGTTTATCGCACCGTAATATTGACTTGAGACCAATAAATAGGCGTCAGGGCGACGTGTCGGGCTGAGTGGAATTCTCGATGGCACTAACGAGAGCACCGAGTTCTGGTTTCAGATGTTGCATCTTCGGATCATCCAAGAGTGAATGTAAACGGGTCAATATTTTTGAGCGACTACCCTCGGAGAGTTCGGGTATTATTTCTGGTAGTGTATTCTGCATGTACCCTACCAATCTCTTGATTTCTGAGGTGCGGTAGATCTGAGATTCTGTCAAAACTTGAAAGTGATCTTCGACCATGAGAGCGGTACCGTGTCTCATTTGTTTTAGACCATTCATGCGAACAAGGTAGGTTGGATCCCCCTTGTCAATCGTTGGTAAGAATTCGTTGAACAAGTTCAAAATCACGACACACAACCGCAGACTCGCGCCTCGAAGTTCAACGATTTCAATACCACCTACCGCGTGCTGGTCGAATGCTTCCAGATAAAGCCCCAAAATCTGACTGCTTGATTGCAGATAATTCAGTGCATCCGGAATTCGTTGATCTATTGACAGGGCAAGGTTTCGATACATGTCGAGGTTATCATCCGCCGTGAGACGTTCGAATACTTCACCTGATTTTTCACTCTGGTATCTAGGTAGGTGACTGAATTCCTGCAATGATATTCTAAGAAGTGCAGCCTCTGCTTGTTTCATCTCACTACCAGACCAAGTGTCCGCTTCGTCTGGTACCCCCATAACAATGTAGTCACCAATATATAGCGATTCATCTCTTGGAGGACGAATATCAGCTCGTGTCGTATTACTGGATTTCGATTCGTCAGGAGCTGAGTTCGCGTCAGCGGTTGTTGTTACTGGCGTGGTAGTGTCTTTGCAACCAGTCAACAAAACCAGGCACGCAACAACAAACAGATGAGGGTAAACCACTCGTGTGAGCATCGTTCTTCGCTTTCTAACTTCTATTCACGTGCATGAATGGTCCGAAGACCACAATGGTGCTCGTAGGCAAGATACTAGGAACCTTTTTCTGCTAGACTGCCACAATCATAACAAAATTAGTAGTCTGAGACAGGAATTATTCCCTGTGATATTAATATCGAAAACAGTGAAACAAAAACACCCCTGATCTGATTGCTCAGACCAAGGGTGTTTTTCACTTAAGATTAGAAGAGGCCCTCAAAGGCGGCTCAGCTTACTTGCCGTAGATCGCGGCCTGGTGCAGGTGGAATGTCCCTTTGCCTTCCAGGCCGAGTCGGACGTATTTGGCACGCGTTCCTGCAGGCAGTTCGATCGTCCATTGCGGGGCGACTTTGTCGGCTGTCCAGACTTTTTCGAAGTTGGTGCCATCGGACGAAATCCAGACGGTCAGACCTTTGGCGCGTTCCTGCAAGCCGCCCCGATTCCGTAGCCAGATGGAACGGACTTCAGAATCCTGATCCAGTCGAATGGTGACATTCGGCGAATCGGTATCCAGGTCTGAATGAAAAGCGAAATCAAACGACTCCGCGGGAACTTCCGTCAGAAACAGGTACGCGTCTTTGTTCCAGCCACCGTTCCCAAACTTACCGCCAAATTTGATCGCAGCGCCGCGCGAGATTTCATTGAATCCGTTGTGCTTCCGCAGCTTGATCGTTTTCTGCTGCGCACTGATCCAACCCTCTTTATCCTGTACCGCGGTAATCTGACGTTGCTTCGACAGATACGCGACCAGATCCAGAAATTCGATCGGGGCGATGGTTTTAATCAGGCCTTCAGGCATCGAGCTGGATTTCATCGGCTTGCGCACATCGATTTGGTCTTTCGGGATGTCGATTTTTTTCCCTTTGGCAAGTCCCAGTGAGATCGTGTCATCGGTTTCGGAGAGAATGAAGCCGGTATGCACTTCGCCCTCTTCTGTGAGAATCGCGACGGTTTCGTACCCTTTCGAAATCTTATCGTTGGGCATCAGGACGGACGTCATCATTTCAATCTTACTGACCCGCTGACCGATGTCGCTGAGATCGGGACCGAACTTTTTCCCCAGGTCACCGACCTTGTGACAGGCCGAGCAGACCTGCTTAAACACGCCTTGACCCCGATCGGCGTTGCCGCCTTGCAATTTCGCCAGTTGTCTGATGGCCGCTTTACGTTTGCTGTCTGAAGCATCTTCAGCCTCAGCAATCTGCAATGGTTTCACCGCCGCACCACCGGGACCGGTCATTTTCTTATAGTGAGCAAGATACTTCTTCGCCGCTTCAGAAGAACCAGCCAGAAAGTCCGGTTTCTTTTCTGCCGCTTCCCAGGCAGGTTTGAGTGCGTGGAGTGTGTGTTCCAGCGTGTAATCAATCCAGTAATCGCGTTTCTGGTCGGCGGCCTGCAACGCGAGTTGCGTCGCTTCAACCGAGGGGAAGAAACTCAAACCGCGAACCGCTTCCAGACGCACGCGCGGATGAGGATCGCTGATCGCTTTCGCGAGGTAGTCTTTCAGCTTCGGCTGACGATCCATTTCATTGACCAGAACGTGAATCGCAGCCGCCCGGGCACGATATTCGTCTGAAGCCAGAATCCGATCGACCAGTTTGGTATCGACCGCACGAAAACTTTCCTGAACCCACAACGCTTCGCACAACTGCATCGGATCGTTCACACCATCAACCCATTGATTGACAGCCGCCAGCACCTGCTCCCGGTCGCGATCCCAGAGTTCACGACGAACACGATAGCGTGTCCGCAATTCGTAGGTCTTCAATTGCTCCAGCAATTCCTCAATCGATTTGCCAGCCTGAGTGATCGGCTGCAACAGCGGTTTCTTTGTATTGACCAGTCGATAGACGCGACCGTGTTTGTGGTCGCGATTCGGATCACGTTGCGAATACTGCATATGACCAATCAACGCGTTACACCAGTCACCAAACCAGACGGCTCCGTCCGGACCGACTTTCGGATCCACGGGGCGAAAAATCATATCGGTTGACGAGAGTAGATCGTCAACACGTTCGCCTTCAAAGCCGGCACCTTCCTTCTGATCGCGAAGATTGAAGCGTGGCATGCCATGCATGTTGATCACGCAGGCATAGATAAACTGATCCTGCATCGCATCGGGCAGGTGCCGCGAGATTAAAAATTCGTTCCCGACGGCAGGACGCATGCCCTGGTTATCAAAGTTCGGTTCGAGTGTCCGCCGCGTATTGACTTCCAAGCCGGATAACGGACTCGTCCAGTGTTGTTTGGCGTTTGTCCCATCACCCACCATTCCATTGCCCCACTTGTCGAATACCAGGCACCACGGGTTTCCGTAGCCGGGAGTTCGGAAGTGACGAAATTTCAGGCTGCGTGGATCAAACGTGTAACAGCCGGCCGTCCCCGAGTTGCGGAAGGCGCCGCGTGGTGTTTCGAGTGTTGTAGACAGCGCCACCCCTTCGAGCATATGCAAAAGCCCGCCGTGAGAATATTCCCATGCACCGACGGTATGATGTGTGTCATCGGTCGCGATGCCGTCCACAATCTGCTCCACCACATCGGCTTTGTCGTCGCCGTCTGTATCTTTCAGAAACAGAATGCGAGGCTCATCAACCACCAGCACCCCACCGTTCCAGAATTCGAAACCGGTCGGGCAAATCAACTTGTCGTAGAACGTAATACATTTATCAGCGCGACCATCATTGTCGGTATCTTTAAAGATCAACAGGCGGTCGCTGGGTCTGCCTGCACCGGGCATCCACTGCGGATAATTCGCCATACAGGAAACCCACAAATCGCCTTTGTTATCAAAGGCAATCTGATTCGGATTGGCCAGTTCAGGGAACTCCCGCTCGGAAGCGAACAATTCGACCTTGAAGCCCTCGGGAACCGTCATCATCTTGATCGACTCTTCCGGCGTCGGATATTTCAGATCCTTGGGTTCACGCATTTCGCGAAACCCTTCGCTGCGGCTGCCAAACATCGTTTTGGGAATGAAGACTTCCCCCGTCTTCGAATCGTCCGGCTTGTTCGGCACGTCACCACCGGCGGCCATCTCCCAGATGTACCGATCGCGAACCGCCACCATCTTGCGAATCTTTTGATACTCGCCGGGAAAGGTTTCCGTATCCCATGTGCGACGACCGCCGTAGACATACCAGCCATTCAGCATTCGATAGTCTTGCGCGTGAAACCAGGACTTGTCATTCACCCATTTGCGAACCGCATCGAATTTCGACGTCCCTGTTCCCAAGGGATGCTGCGAGGTAAACAGGCTCGCGTCCAGCATTTCCCCAATCACCCGGTCGCCAGCTTCGTTGGCATGTGCGCCGTTTGAAGTAAACTGGTTGCCGGGTTCTTTTGCGAATAGAGGTTTTGTATCGGTAAACAGATCCACGAAGCGATGCCCGTCTTCTGCAGCCAGTTTTTGAATCGTGGCCGTATACGCGGCCAGATTCTTGTTTTCTTCTTCTCCCGCTGGATGAAGCGGGTCCCCCGTTGATTCAAAGGCAATCGGGCTGATCAGCACGAAACGTGGCTTGCGGCCTTCTTTCGTAAAGCGTTTGGTTTGCTCTGCGATATACGCGCGATATTTCGTGACGAATGCGTCCAGACTATCTTTCGAATCGCCGGCGAAGGATTCATTGAAACCAAAGAAACAGAAAAACGTTTCCGGCCCGTAAACTTCCAGCGGATCGTCAATCTTCGTGTAATTACTGGGACGTTGCTGAATGCCAACTTCATCTGCCGGCCAGCCGAAGTTGCGGAAAATAATCTGCTTCTCGGGATAGCGCGTCTGCATCAGCGTCTCGAAATTCCCGAACAGGTTCATCCGTTCGGCCAGCGAGTTTCCAACGGCGGCAATGCGTTCATTTTTTTTCAGTTCGAAAGGCTCAGCAGCCCTCACAGTCGAATGCAAGTTGCACAGAATGAGAGCAGCAATCACAAGACAAAGTCGCATTCCAGTATCCTTTTTAGTTCATTGATGTTCGCGTGGGGGGATCAGCATCGTGATGATCACGACACAAAGTGGCAGGCTTTTCTTGGTTTACGAAAACCAGTCCGTTGAGTATCGGCGCGAGGTAACCGTGACCGATTACCAGCTTCTTCACCATGTCATACGCCAAACTCTACAATACCGATGGATACAGGGGACCGTCAATTGCGGCTCCGCGACTGATATAAAAACAATGGTAGATTGAAGTTATGCTGTGAATACCAAACGCCGGGCTCTCAGCCGCCCTGTTACCACTAAGTCATTATTACAAATGGCCTTACGGCATTAATATCACTCTAGCTATTTCTAACTTTCTTATTTACAACTGTTTCTGACATCCTTCTTGGAAATAATTTCTTTGTCGTCGAGGTGTCACTGTTGGCTTGCCCAACAGTGAGAAAACACTATAAAACAAGGTTTAAATCATCACAGCCCGTCAAGCAGAAAAACTCCCGAAAGTGCGATCCATGATACAAACACCATTTCGACATTCTCTGATCGGACTCCTGCTACTCATCGGAATAGGAACCCCCGCTCCTGCACAGGCCGAATTAAAACTTTCGGGCATTTTCAGCGATCACATGGTGCTTCAACGCGATCAACGTCTGCCCGTCTGGGGCGGGGCTGACAAAGGGCAGACAGTCACCGTGACGTTTAACGGACAGACCGTTTCCACGACTACTGACGACAATGGCCTCTGGCAGGTGAAATTACCGCCCCTGCAACACAACAATAAAGGGCAGGAACTTTTCGTGCAAAGTAGCGAGGAGTCATTGATCATTCGTGATGTCGTCGTCGGCGATGTCTGGCACGCCAGTGGCCAGTCCAATATGGCGATGACCGTCAGATCGGTTGCTCAGAAAATCCCCGAAGCCAAACAACACATCGCAGATGCCAATTTACCCGCCATTCGATTTCGACGCATCTCTGAAAACGAAGCCGCGTCTCCACAAACTGACCTGCCGTTACGAAACGGCTGGGTCCCCTGCTCGCCCGCTTCCGCTCCGAACGTTTCGGCGGCTGCTTTCTATTTTGCTCGCAAACTACATCACGAACTGGGCATCCCGATTGGCGTCATCGACACATCGCGGGGAGGCACTCCCATCGAACCGTTCATTCCGCGTGACGCGTTTACCTCTCATCCAACATTAAAACAGGAACTGAAACTGGGAGAACAGGAAGACCTGCGCGGCATCTGGAAACTACCCGGCGGCGTGTATGCCCGCGATGCGAACTGGCTGCCGGGCCGCTTATTTCATTCGCGTCTCGCACCGATCACCGAGTTTCCCGTACGGGGACTGATCTGGTATCAGGGAGAATCCAACTGCGGCAACAGGGAAGACCCGCGCGATTATCAACATAAAATGCGGGCCTTGATTACCGGCTGGCGGAAGGCACTCGGCGATGACAGCCTGCCCGTTTATTTCGTGCAGCTTCCCGGCAGCGGCGCGGGCCCCGGCTGGCCTTACCTGCGCGAACAGCAACGACTGAGCAGTAATCTGCCACACACGGGCATGGTGGTCACCATCGATCTGCTCGACAAAGATATTCATCCCCCTAACAAAATCGACGTTGGAGACCGTCTCGCACGTTGGGCACTGGCAGAAGAATATGAAAAACCAGTTCCCTATAGTGGCCCCCTGTTCCAGCGAGCCACAATAGAAAATGAAAAAATCACCGTGCACTTTTCGTATGCAGACAGCGGCCTGATGATCGCCGTCAAAGAGGGATTACTACCACCACGCGAGACACCAGACAAAGCGTTATCCCACTTTGAACTCGCCGACGCCTCCGGTCATTGGTTTCCGGCGGAAGCGATCATCAACGGAAAAACCATCGTCGTCACCAGCAGTCAGGTACAAGATCCCGCGGCAGTACGTTACGCCTGCGCCATCGATCCGCAGCACTGCCATCTCTATAATCGCGACGGTCTGCCCGCCTCACCCTTTTGCTCAAAAGCAAAGTTCTTTCAGTACGCACCAGACTTACCGGTCGACTAACGAGCGACACCTAACAACAATAAAACACGTCCCGCATGTTCTGTCGTAGGGTGCGGCCCTATGTGGCCGCCCGCCTGGCGACATACCATTTTGTAGAACGCGCGGAATGGAACCAGAATCAACTCCGCACATCAACACGCAAACCACCTCGATACAGCGGGTGAACACGCGGGTCAACAGCCAGTTCAGGTCACTGGTCGCCTGACGCAACACGGGCTCCGAATCGAGATCAAACAGCAACCGATCCTGCGGATGCGAACCACGATGCTTACGCCGGTCAGGCATGAACTGGGCCAATCGTCAGAATAGAAATGACATCTTTGTGAACTTCGCCGCTCGGATACATCGGATTGTCAACTCATCCCAGAATCCATGTCGCGCCATGTTTCCACCGCACTACGGACACCTTTGACGAGCAAGTCGTGTCGTTCCGGTCCTACGGCTTGTTGCATCAGGCTGAAGACATCTACAACAGCCGTCACATTCTGGGCCGCTTCCGCCAGCCAGTCGCGAAGCTGCTCGGAGTCCTCGGGGGGATCATCCCAACCCTCGGGGTCATATCCCGCGAGAAACCAGGCCATGAAAGCAGCGTCCCCCAGTGGCGTATGAGCAGACTGCGGCATGTTTCTTACCAGGCTCCACCACAGATCGCCGAGGCGTCGCAAGTCGTCCACCGATTGCGCACTCTCCAGCCAGATGTGTAATTCTGCCAGTACCCTCTCTACAAACTCGACATCCGCACGTTCCGGGGGTGCTTCACTCAGGGCAGCTTCAATTACGGCTACGGCAGCAATCACCGCCGGCTCCTTCCCTAGCTCAATCAGTATGATCGCCCAGTCGGCCAGCTCTCCCGTTGGCAAGGCGCGCTCCGGGAAACACAAAGCCTCCACCAACATTGCGTCACGTTCTGTCAGTGAAAGTCCTGTCTCGAGAGGCTGAGGTGGTTGACCGAGCCTTCCCAATGCGCGGTCGATCATTTCGTAGTCCATGTGTTGCAAGATCCCAGACGTTTTAGCTAACAGAGCCGCTCGCGGCTCCGCTTTCCTGCCATTGTTATTCGACGATACTGACCATGCCGAGTGATTTGGTTTTTGCGATTAGCTCATCTGTAGAGTCAAATTTTAGTGAATTCTCAACATGCAGTACTCGGCCATTTTTGCACCACACAAGTTCTCCATATCCGTGAACGAGGGACGCCCCATTCTTCAATTCCTCAAGTTTTTTCCAGCCGGGCAGTGAGCGAAGTGGTTTGTAGCCTTGAGTAACTGGCGTGCAGTCAATGTAGCGAAATGCGAGGTCGCTCTTCGGGTATCGGGTTTTGTAGTCGCGTTCAAATTCAGCAAAACGTTTACGCTGAAAAACCATAAAAGCCCAATCGACGTGGACCAGGAAAATCGTTTCAGAGTGAGAAGTTGCCTCAGCTACAGCACGCTGCACATCCTCGGCAGTCTTAAGTTGAGAAAACGTGAATTCCTGCATTAGTTCAACAGCCTGACCCTCAGGTTCCATGCGATCACAACCCGGCAAAGCGGAAAAAGACAAGGCAAATAAAAGCACGGAATGTAGCGAACATTGCGTCATATCTTAGGCGAACACCTTGAATTAGACTGAAATATTTCGATAGAACCCATTATCGGCAGAGCTGGTGAAATTTTGTTTAACAGGATATGAATTGTCAAGCGAAATCTGAGGAAAGGGCTAAGTGAGCTGGAAAAGGCTCAGATCTCTTTGATCTCTGTTCGCTAAGACGGCTTCCTGTCCATTCACCACTGCGGACAGTTGGCGGAAAATCAGTTCCTCTTCTGTGGCGTTCGGTCTCAAGTTCGGTTTAATCAGAGCGATTGCTGTAGCACCTTGAACCGCTGGCTAGATTTTTCGAATCTCATAAGTAATTTTGCGGTGCAGTTCGTCATTTGGATTTTGCCACTCGCTGACCCGACGCACGTGGCCTGCCCTTTCCAGAGTCTCTAGATCAGAGAGCTGCCACTTCGCTGGAAATGTCGTTGATAAGTCCTGGCCGGCTACTTCAATCCAGTGATATTGCCCAAACGGAAGATACCCCAGCCACTCAGTAACGTACGTGAATTGTCGCGACGGCTCACCTGCCAGCGCAGACAGCAATTGCTTGAGGAATTCATGTTGTAGCTTTGTCAAATCCATAAAGCATCACTTGAGTTAGACTGAATGATTTCAGTAGGGGTACAATAATAGGCAGGTCTCATTAATAATGCGCCCTACTCATCCTTTTAGCTTGTCGGGTGACACCGTGGCTTGCTCAACAGTGATTACGCTTTATGGTTCAGGTCGGTTTTTCCTTGCTCGGGTGAAGGTAAGTAATTTGTTAATCTTAAAGACGAGATAATCATCGTGATTTCAATCAACATCATTTAAATGCTCTCCAATGACTGTCAAAATACAGTTGAATCAAAGTGAGTCTTCTCACTGTCGGGCAAGCCGACAGTGGCACACAACACAGTAAATACACTATAAAACAAGTGTGAAACAATAACATCTGGAAAAACACAAAAGCCCCCTGTTCAACGACACCGTCGATCAGACTTCGATCGACTCGATCTCCGATACGAACCGACCTGCATCCTTACCCACAAACGAGGAGACCACGTTGAACACGGCGTCACTGAAGCCGCCGATGTTCAGGATGTCGTCTCGTTCCGGAGCCTGCGTTGAACCGTAAGGCTGGATGTCGATACAAACCAGCTTCGGATCAACCACACCAAGCCGCCTCTGGTTCTTCACGAACGTCTGCCACTCGGCCATCACACCGGTCGAACCATAGTGGCCCGCGCCAACCCAGCTCTCGTTGTCGCTCACCAGCACACAACCGGCAAACGCGCGTTTGCTCAATCGTGCATTGGCTTCGCGGAGCGGAACCGAACAGTCGGTTCCGCCGCCGCCGAACTTCGCCAGTCGCTCTGACAGACTCAGGATTGAGTCGGACGCATCAAAGCGAACGTCGTACGCCCGGGTATCGAACGGAATCACCACGCTGTCCGGATTACGCCGCAGAATGGCCGCCGCAAACAACGCCGCCACATCCACACAGCGCATCTTGCTGACAGCACCACGGCCCTGCCAACCCGTCGCAGGCGAACTCATCGAATAGGACGTATCCAAACCGATGACCACAGGCTCCACCAACTCCGGCACATTACCGCAGGCGATCTCAGCTGCAGTATGCAGGGCTGCTTTGATCTTGTGCGGAATTTCCGACGCCACATTCAGGTACGCTGCCAGGAACTGGTACGGAAACTGCCGTGAACGACGGATTGCCTTTTCGTCCGTCAATCGTTCGGCCACGTAATCCACCAGCGCACTGTCTTTGAACACCTCGTGACGCAACAGCGTGTTAAGGTTCATCCGCAGCGCCTGCGGTCCCATCTGTCGGGCAATCGCCTTCCAGACCAACGGACCTTTGGCCGCATCGGCCAGCAGATCCCAACGCACAGACAGATCTTTCACAATCTCCGCCTGCGCTGCGTCCGTTTCTGCCTGTCGATATGCGATCAACGCCTGCACCTGTGCTGGCAGGTCAGCTTCCGTTGCAGGAGCCCACTTTTCAAGCTCCTTACCCGTCAGCCAACCAAACAGCGCACGTCGCGCATTGTCTTTTGGCGTTGGTCGCGCCATTCGCAACACATCGCGCAGACTCGGATCGTTGCCGATCGAAGCTGACAGCAACTTACCCACCGATGCCTCGTTCAGCCAGCGTTGATACGCGCGCTGCAGACTAGACGACAAACTGCTACGACCGAACTGCCCCGAACGGATCATCTGGAACATCGTGCGCAGCACGCGGCCATTGTCCACCACCCGATCGAACACACGGTGCAGCAATTCGGTATTCCGCTTCGACAGAACCACCAACAACGCCGCCGGCATATCCTTCATGAAGGCACGCTCACGCGCGTAAACCGCCAGCTGCGCCAGGAAGCGATTGTCATCGACCTGATCGATCAGTTTGTGTATCTCATCCAGCTGGCTCTGCGCGCTCGCATAGAACACGCCGTTGAAGCAGCCGGTGGCCGCCATCTGTGCCAGTGCCTGCTTCGGTGTGAACTTGTATGCCAGGCCTCCCGCTTCGTTGCGCGCGTTCGCGCGTGGCAGGTTACTTTTGCGACTGGAAAATAACGTTTTGTTGGCCATCATAGCCTCCTTTCAAAATAGGGGTCCGACGAAAACAGGATCAGTCAACGTTGACTGCAGTCGAACCATGTAAGCAGCACTCGACGAAGTAATGGGCAGAGTTTTCCCTGTGACGTCGCACGCGCGGATCACAAGGTCCGAACCAAATTGAAAAGTTAAGTGGGCCGGGCAGGATTTGAACCAGCTTTGCCATGTACTCCACTCCGGCAGTCGAGTGAGTTTTGTTAAAAAATGATCGACGAAGTTGTTGAACCAGAGTTTTTTTCCAATGCTCTGCCAATTGAGCTACAGCGTGGCATGCTTAAACAGGGAACGCTGGTGGGGCTCGAACCCACAATAGTCATGTACTCCCATTCGGCAGTCGATCCTGTTTAAAGTGACGTTGTAGTCCTCTCAGAAAGTCAATATTTCAGTTTCAAAAAAGACCGACGAAGTTGTGTACCAGAGTTTTTACGGTGCTCTAACCTTTGAGCTACGGCGCGACACGCTTTGTGAAATAGCGCCGGTGGGACTCGAACCCACAACCACCGGGATCTAAACCATGTACTCCAGTTCGGCAGTCGGTCCTGTTTGAAAGTGATCATGTTATCCCAACGAATTGTTGGATTTTTATTACAACCTTCCAACGAAGGATTTGCTCAGACACGGGTTCTTTTTTACAGAAAGATGTAGTCCGAGCCGGCAGTTGGTCGGTTTAAGACGCCAGTGGGAGTCGAACCCAGTTCCGACTGCTTTGCAGGCAGCCGCCCGACCATCAGGTTCCAGCGTCAGTGAAGTGCCCCCGTCAGGAATTGAACCTGATCTACGAGCTTCGCGGGCTCGCGTGCGAATCCGGCACACTCCAGGGACCTCATATTCTCAGTACCTCGCCAGGGAGTTGAACCCCGTCTTATGGATTAGAAGACCACCGTGCGTCCATCACACTCGCAAGGCATCCCATTATTAAGAACCAACGAAATCACAATCGCTGGCTGCCGATGAAAGACAGTGCACCATCGCCGGCGGTTCGCACCTTTCAGAAATCTTTCTGTCAGTTTCGCAGAATCAGCATGCGACGATGTCGGAAAAGGAGAGGCATAAAAAAAGGGATGAGGTAAAATCACTCACACAAGGTATCAGCGTTGTGTGCTACGGTTAGCATGTCCAATCGTGATTTCGATTCAAGTTTGAGTCTGTTTTCTCACTGTCGGGCCAGCCGACAGTGACACACGACACGGTAATTACATCTACAAAACAAGCCTTAAATGACCACACATGTAGAAACAAAAAGCCCCTGGTCCGATTTCTCAGACCAGGGGCTCGTTTCATTGACCGTCTCGAGTTTCCACTCGAATCGTCATTTATCAATCACTCACTCAAAAGATCAGCGCTGGCCAAGCGCTACAGACTTAGCTCCTTTTTTCAGAGCGGGATCAAGGTCGAATCGATCCAGATTCATCACCTTATTCCAGGCAGCTACGAAGTCATTGACAAACTTCTGCTGACCATCTTCGCTGGCATACACTTCTGCGATCGCACGCAGTTGTGAGTTCGAACCAAACACAAGATCGACGGAACTGGCAGTCCATTTGACTTGGCCCGTCTTGCTGTCCCGACCTTCGAAGAAGTGGTCACACATGGCAGACTTCTGCCACTTCGTGTTCATGTCCAACAGGTTCACAAAGAAGTCATTAGACAACGTTCCCGGTTGCTTGGTTAAGACACCCAGTCCCGGAACTCCGACATTCGTATCGAGTACCCGCATGCCGCCCACAAGCACGGCCATCTCCGGAGCAGTCAGCGTGAGCAGGTTGGATCGATCGACCAGCATCTCTGCCGCAGGTCGATCGAAATCGAGACCATGATCCTGGTAGTTACGAAATCCGTCTGCCTTTGGTTCCAGCACGGCGAAGGACGCGACGTCGGTCATTTCCTGTGATGCATCGGTGCGTCCTGGCGCGAAGGGAACCTGAACCGTGTGCCCGGCCTTCTTCGCAGCTTCCTCGACGGCAGCACATCCGCCCAGCACGATCAGGTCTGCCAGTGAGACCTGCTTGCCATCGGATTGTGCGCTGTTGAAATCCGATTGGATTTGCTCCAGCTTCGGCAGTACCTTCGCCAGTGCTTCCGGATTATTGACTTTCCAGTCCTTCTGTGGGGCGAGGCGAATGCGTGCCCCGTTGGCACCACCACGACTGTCGGAGCCACGGAAGGTAGACGCCGATGCCCACGCGGTCGAAACCAGTTGGGGAATCGACAGGTCCGCAGCCAGAATCTCGGCTTTGAGGGCAGTGACATCCTGCGCGTTGATCAGTTTATGATCAACAGCCGGAACGGGGTCTTGCCACAATTGTGCTGCAGGTACTTCAGGACCGAGGCACTTTGAAACGGGGCCCATATCCCGGTGTGTCAGCTTGAACCATGCCTTGGCGAAGGCAGCGGCGAACTGGTCCGGGTTTTCATGGAAACGTTTTGAAATTTTTCCATAGGCCGGATCCATCTTCAATGCCATGTCGGTCGTGAACATCATCGGGGCATGAGACTTGGATGAATCGTGCGCATCCGGTACGGTTCCTTTGGCAGATTCCTCTTTCGGAGTCCACTGCTGCGCACCTGCCGGACTTTTCGTCAGTTCCCATTCGTAGCCGAACAGGTTATTGAAATAGCCGTTTGACCACTCGGTTGGGGTGGATGTCCAGGCCCCTTCCAGACCACTGGTGATCGTGTCGCCCGCATTACCTTTTCCATATTTGTTCTTCCAGCCAAGTCCCTGTTCTGCGAGACCGGCTCCCTCAGGTTCGGGACCCACGTTCCCTTTTGGACTGGCAGCACCATGCGCTTTTCCGAAGGTGTGTCCGCCGGCAATCAGCGCCACAGTCTCTTCGTCATTCATCGCCATGTGACCAAAGGTTTCCCGAATGGCCTGCGCTGCAGCAAGCGGATCCGGCTTGCCACCCGGGCCTTCCGGATTGACGTAGATCAAACCCATCTGAGTTGCGGCGAGAGGATTATCGAGTTTCTTATCTGCTTTGTAACGCTTGCTACCCAGCCATTCGCTTTCCGGTCCCCAGTAAACATCCTTTTGTGGCTCCCAGACATCTTCACGACCTCCGGCAAATCCAAACGTCTTGAACCCCATCGACTCCAGAGCACAGTTACCGGTTAAGACCATCAGGTCGGCCCAGGAAATCTTCTGGCCGTATTTTTGTTTAATCGGCCAGAGCAATCGACGCGCCTTGTCCAGGTTCGCATTATCGGGCCAACTGTTGAGTGGTGCGAAGCGTTGTGTGCCATCCGATGCACCGCCGCGACCATCAGAGACGCGATACGTTCCTGCACTATGCCAGGCCATTCGAATGAATAACGGACCATAGTGTCCGTAGTCGGCGGGCCACCAGTCCTGTGATGTGGTCATCAACTCTTTGATGTCTTTCTTCACCGCAGCCAGGTCGAGTTTCTGGAACTCAGCAGCGTAATTAAAACCCTCGCCCATAGGATTACTCTTGCGTGAATTCTGATGCAGCATGTCCAGATTCAACTGGTTCGGCCACCAGTCCCCATTCGACATCCCCCCCGCTGCGGTGTGCCTTTGCGATGGACTTTTTTGTCCGCCCATCACCGGGCACTTACTGATATCCTGTTTGTCGCCTGCCTGTTTCCCGCCATCTTTAATGAGGGGGGGCTGATTCTGAGCGAATGCGACCGTAGCGATGCAGAGCACCGCACAGCCCGATATTACACGAGCGAAGTGTCTTGGCGTGGTCATGGTCTCTCCTCGGATTGTGGTTGAAATATACCGGTTTTTAATGTGGACTCATTAATCCTCTTTATACATTATGGACACTTCCACCTAATAGTTCCAATGCATTCTTGTAATGGTTGCCATGCACCGAAAGCATGGATGAAACCCAATACGTTACCCGCCAGTCAGCAGGTGTTGCCGTGTGACAGGCGTTGTTTTTTTCGCTTTCGTTTCATTTTCTTCCTCATCAAAACGACCCCAAAAACCCCTAACCTGTTCTACAACAATGACTTGCCAACTACAGCTGTGCTTCATCCATTTGAAGTTCTACCGCAAAAAGCAATGACGACACGATCCTGAGTGACCTGTTTGAAAACCAGGCTCGCGTCAAATTTGGGAATATCGCCCGGTTAAAGACTCCCCAAATGAGAATCACGTTTTTGCAAGGTATGAGATCAATTTGAGGCCGAACACTCTTAGCGTGATCCAGACTGTGCGCGGATGCCGTTCGGCTTTGACGTGCCCTCGTTGTCGCCATGAACCAACAGTGGCGAGCGATTGAAATTCCCGCAACCATTCCAATGCCAATCAGCTAGATGCTTCTTTACAAAAGGGCTATAAAGACCTGTCCAGAATATCCGAAACCAGCCCCACTTAAATGCGGCTCAAATTAGAACTACTATAAAGGTTGAAGTTATGACGACAAATCCATTTCATGCCGTTGAACTCAAGAAATCTGATGCTCTGAAAATCATAAACTCCCTTGACGATATTAATCTCCGGGATGAGCTGGGGGCAACTTTATTACATTCCGCTATTGCTTATGACAATACTCCGATTGGGCTTAAATTAATTAAAAAGGGTATCGACGTGAATGCAATAACTAAGAAAGGTCTAACCCCTCTGCATTTTTGTGCCATTTATCAGAACACCGAATTAACGAAAGCAATCCTGGAGAATGGTGGGGACCCTTCGATAGCAGACCAAAATGGAAACACCCCTTTGTTGGATGCTGTTGGAGAACCAAAGGGAACCTATGAATTTTTAAAGTTGTTAGCCGACTTCTGTAGTCCGGAGCTAGCTTACCAAAATAATAATTATGGTATTTCACCAATTGATTTAGCAAAAAACAAGAACGATGCTGAAGCAGTCAAAATCATGACTTCTAATTAAACCGAAATCTATTGAACGAAGACGATAAAGGGATCGGGGCCAGAATAATCGAGATCTGTCCCTTAAAAGTGACTTCTTAAATTAAATGGTGAAAGATTTATTGCACCACATTTCCCGCCAATTGGAACTGAATTACGATGGCATATACACCAAATGATTTTAAAAACGATGTTCTTAAAGAAATTGAAAAAGGATATGCCCCAGTTCGAATTGCGGAATTTGCCCAAGGCATTTATGAAGAACTGGATGTTGACTCTTCTACTGAATTTTTTTATCGCATTCAAGGTGTAATGATGATGGAAATGGGCCCAGAATTTGTAATGACTGAAACTCAATTAAGAAATTACTTGGATAAAATCGTAGAAGATTTGAGCGAAGATTAACCTGAGTGTTTTCAAGAAGACGACAAAGGGATCAGGTGATCGAGAACATTCAGAATTGTCTAGCGAAACTCCCAAAATGTGACAGTTACTTTTTGGGCCTTTGAAAGTGTGGACTTTGGGAATTGGAAACGGACATTACACCCGGTAAAGAACTTACCTTTATTCCATTCCATTCTCATTGGAGCGCTCTGACTGGATAACACATGATCATTTTCGCCATATAAGTCCAGGCTTACAATCATCGTAATACTGTGTTCCCTCTTTCCAGGATAACCCCAGATAGCAATGTCATTGTTGCCCACTTGTAAGTTTGTTGGAATAAACGGGAGTTTCTTCCGCGTCGCTTCGTCAAAGAAATATTTTTCTCTCCGTTTAAATGGGCCATCAAAAGAAATGGATGTCTGTCTCTGTTGAAAGCGTATGAGTGGCAAATCAATCATGGGAACATTGATTAATGCGAATACTCCAGAAGCAAGAAATACACGCCTGGAACAGAACTCTTTTTCATTTTTCGATTCTGTTTCTTGATCAGTCATTGTAAAATTCACTCCCTGAGTATTGGACTGAAGAGCGCCTGCTGATTATATCGCACGCACGAAAATGAGCCCAGAACAATCTCAGGATGCGACACAAGGCCTGTAAAGAGAGCAGATCTCACTAAAACAAGACCCGGGCCTGTAATCAACGCATTTCCATAATCGTTTTCAGTCAATCGAAATGGATTCCGGTCAGGTCTTGCTTGACCCGACCGTTCACGTCGCTGATACTAACGGGAACCACTTTACAAACCGTTAGACTCTACTCGCTCAGAGGTCACATCATGCCAGCTGCGACAGCGCTTCCCTCGTTTGAACTAAAATCACGAACAGTATCGATGCTTCAGAGAATCACAACGCTCGTGTTGACTGTAGCGGCATTCGCTCTGATCCTCGTTCCACAAACAACGGTGTCTGCGGCTGAGAAGACAGGCGACCCGAATATCATTTACATCCTTGCCGATGATATGGGCTATGGTGACATTCGGGCGCTCAATCCGGAATGTAAAATCGCGACGCCGCATCTGGATCAACTGGCGCAGGGGGGCATGATTTTTACCGACGCCCATTCCAGTTCGTCCGTCTGCACTCCGACCCGCTATGGAATTCTGACGGGCCGCTACAACTGGCGTTCGCGTTTGAAGAGTGGCGTGCTCTGGGGATTGTCCCGTCGTCTAATTGAACCCGACCGGTTGACCGTTCCGGAAATGCTGAAGCAGCATGGTTACTATACTGCCTGTGTAGGCAAATGGCATCTGGGCATGGACTGGACGCTCAAGCAGGGAGGCATCGCGACCGAACAATCATATAACAAAAAAACCAATCCCGGCTGGGAAGTCGATTATTCTCAGCCGATTCAGAATGGACCGAACAGCGTCGGCTTCGATTACTTCTTCGGCATCAGCGCTTCGCTCGACATGCCACCTTATGTTTATATTGAAAACAACCGCAGTCAGGGCATTCCGACTGTGACCAAAGCCTTCTTTCGAGATGGGCCCGCGCACAAAGACTTTGAAGCCATCGACGTGCTGCCTCGCACCACCGACAAAACAGTAGAGATTATCAATCAACGGGCCGCTGCTGCGAAAAAGGGTAAACCGTTCTTCATTTATTTTCCACTCAATGCACCGCACACGCCGATTCTACCCACGCCCGAATGGCAGGGAAAAAGCGGCATCAACGCCTACTGTGATTTCGTAATGCAGGTTGATGACACGGTCGGCCAGGTGATGCGTGCCCTCAAAGCGCAAGGTATTGAAAAGAATACGCTGATCATTTTCACTGCCGACAATGGTTGTTCGCCTGCCGCCAACTTAAAAGAGATCACCGACAAAGATCACCATCCCAGTTATCATTTCCGCGGCCACAAAGCCGACATCTATGAAGGCGGACACCGCGTTCCGTTCATCGCCAACTGGCCCGCCCACATTAAAGCGGGAACTCACTCGGATCAATTGACGTGCCTGACCGACCTCATGGCCACCGCGGCGGACATCGTCGGTGCGAAGCTTCCCGATGAAGCGGGCGTCGACAGTGTCAGCATTCTATCAGCGATGGAAGGCAAGGCAGACACGCCGCTCCGCGAAGCCGCCGTCCATCATTCGATTCGCGGCGCGTTTTCGATTCGCAAAGATCACTGGAAGCTGGAACTCTGTCCGGGTTCGGGGGGCTGGAGTTTTCCCAAGCCGGGTAAGGATAACCTGAGTGATCTCCCGGCGATTCAGTTGTATGACTTGAACAACGATGTGGGAGAACAGAAGAATCTGCAGGCCGAACACCCGGAGGTGGTCAAACAATTAACGACATTACTACAGAGCTACGCCGACAAAGGCCGCTCCACTCCCGGCAAGCCACAACAGAACAACGGCGCGGTCGATATCTTCAAAGCCGGCAAGTCGGCGCAACAGATGAAGAAGCCGGCAAAGAAACGCCCCAAAAAGAAATCGTAGTCGAACCTGCGGAGCCCCGCACCAACGGGGCTCTTTCTATCTTATTAACAGATATCACGTTACGCCGATTTACCAGCTATCAAACTAGGCCGCTTTGACAGAAAAACTTGAAATTCCTGCGAATTACGGTTATCCTGAATCCTTGATTTTTCTCCTCTAGACTGTGTCTAGTTTTACTGTAACGTCTCCAAGGCCATTTGGACCGAGTCTATTAGATTGAGAGACGCTATGGTAAAATGCGATGCGATCTAGAGTAAGGTCAACCACACAAACTCTCCCAGCGAAATTCAGCCCGTCAGACAGTGGTGTCTGGCTACCGTCCCCCGATTTCGGCGGTTCCGACGGACCGGCAATACTTTCAATTGTCTCACCAGGTAACCCCACGAGATTATTGCAGTCTTACGGTTGCGGCCTGACAGGGATTGAACGCGTATGTATGGTTCTTTCGTTCCACGAACTCTCATCGTCGGGTTCTCGGTTTTAAGTATCGTCACTCTGGCTGCTCCGGCTTGCTCGGTGATTCTGACAGTCCCGTCCGCTACCCAGGCAGCGCCGCTTCCTGCCCAGAAACCGGGAACGGCTCCCCAGGTTGATTTTGAAAAATCGGTGCGGCCGCTGTTTACCAAATATTGTCAGGACTGTCACGGCCCCGATGCCCGCGAAGGGGGGCTGCGTTTAACGAACCGCAAAAACATTCTGCTCCGCAACGATTCCGGCGAGCCGGCGATTGTGGTGGGGAAAAGTGACTTGAGTATTCTGATCCATCGCGTTTCGACACAAGATGAAAAAGAACAGATGCCGCCCGCGGATGTCGGCGAGCATCTCACCAAACAGGAAATCCAGATTCTAAAACAGTGGATTGATCAGGGCGCGAATTGGCCCACCGAATCAGACGCACCGAAACACTGGGCTTACGTGCCACCCGTGAAAAGCCCGGTTCCGGAAATCCAGGGATCGGCTCGCATTAATAATCCGATTGACACGTATGTTGTCGAAAAACTGAATCAGCAGACACCGCCTCTCACACAAGCGCTCCAGGCCAGCCCCGCCCGTTTGCTGCGACGTGTTTCGCTCGACTTGATCGGCCTGCCGCCAACTCCCGAAGATGTTCAGGCGTTTGAAAAAGATCCTTCACCGGCCGCCTATGAAAAGTATGTCGATTCGCTACTCAAGTCGCCGCGTTACGGAGAAAAGTGGGCCCGTCAATGGCTCGACCTCGCCCGCTATGCCGACTCGAACGGATTTCAGGCGGACCAGCTGCGTGAGATGTGGCTCTATCGTGACTGGGTGATCAACTCGATCAATCAGGATCTCCCCTTTGATCAGTTTACGATTCAGCAGATTGCCGGCGACCTGATTCCCCAAGCCACACTCAGCCAGAAAATTGCCACCGGCTTTCATCGCTGCACCACCTGTAATGTGGAAGCGGGCGTCGACCCAGAAGAGAACCGCGTGAATCAGATCTTTGACCGGGTGAATACCACCGGTCTGGTCTGGCTGGGAACGACGTTTGAATGTGCACAGTGTCACAATCATAAATACGACCCCTTCTCACAGCAGGACTATTACCAGATCTTTGCGTTCTTCAACAACACGCCGCTGGAAGTCAAACAGGTCGGTAAAAGTGTGACATTTGAAGTGACCGGCCCCAAGTTGGCGTTACCTTTGAACCCCAAAGAAATCAAGACGAAAGACGAACTCACCAACGAGCGACTTGCCCTGCAGAAGCAATTAAAGGCCCGCGAGAAAGCACTGGCGCAAGCGGTGTCCGAGTGGGAACAGACGACGCTCGCTTTACTGGAGAACAGCGAAGAAAGCGCCAAAGTCCCCGTTGCCTTACAAAAGATATTACGAACGGAAGCCGAAAAGCGAACGGGCAAACAGACCAAATCGCTCACCCAGTTTCAGCAGCAGCAGGATCAAACCTATGCCGACCTGGAAAAAGATCTCAATCAAATTAAGCACGAATTAAAAGCATTTGAACCAGATTCTACACTGGTGATGGTCGAGATGCCCGAGCCGCGGATGAACAACATTTTCAAGCGAGGCGATTTTCTGAGCAAAGGCGCCGAGGTCACACCGCAAACGCCGGACGCCCTGCATCCTCTCAAGACAAAAGCGACGCCAAGCCGTCTGGAATTTGCGAAATGGCTGGCGGCGAAAGAAAACCCACTGGTGGCCCGCGTGACCGTCAATCGCTGGTGGTCTCAATTTTTCGGCCAGGGCATTGTCGCGACCCAGGAAGACTTCGGCAGTCAAGGCGATGCACCAACGCATCCCGAACTGCTGGACTGGCTGGCGGTGGAGTTCATGGAACATAACTGGTCGATGAAACGGATTCACAAATTGATCGTGATGTCAGACACCTATCAACAGTCGACGAAAGTCACGCCGGAGTTATTAGAAGCCGATCCCTACAACAAGCTGTATACCCGCGGCCCCCGACTCCGTTTGTCAGCCGAAAGTATTCGCGATAATGCCCTGGCGATCAGCGGGCTGCTTTCCACGAAAATGGGAGGCCCGCCCGTTTACCCGCCGCAACCGAAGGGACTTTGGCGGCACGTTGGTCGGAATGCCCCCAAGTATCTCACGTCGACTGCAGAAGATCGCTACCGCAGAGGCGTGTACGTGATCTGGCGACGCAGTGCCCCTTATCCCAGCTTTACCAACTTCGACGCACCGGACCGGGGTGCCTGTGTGATCAATCGTTCGCGCACGAACACGCCGCTGCAGGCACTCACGCTGTTGAATGATCCCGCTTATGTGGAAATTGGTATTGGTCTCGCGAAACGACTGGCAACGAAAGGCATGGAAACCGAGCTGAGTGACCGCGAACGAATCGCCTATGCGTTTCGTCTGTGTGTGGCCCGTGAACCAAAGAAGGTGGAAGTCGATCACCTGACAAAAGTCTTTCAGCAGGAATTAAAATACTTCCAGGAGCATCCACAGGCGGCTCAAAAACTGATCTCCGCCGATCACCGCCCGGAAGGCGTCGGTGCTACGCGGATGGCAGCCTGGCTGTATGTCGCAAACATCCTGTTGAATCTTGATGAAACAATTACGAAGGGCTAATCATGAACGAGCATTTGCAACAGCTGCTGAATTATACCCGTCGTGAATTTTTTCAACGGGCCGGCATGGGGGTCGGCGGCGCTGCGTTGACTTCACTCCTGGCAAATGATCTGCAGGCGAAAACTCCCACTGGCGCCAATCCGATGGCGGCCCGCAAATCGCATTTTACACCCAAGGCGAAAAATGTAATCTTCCTGCACATGGTAGGAGCGCCCTCGCATCTCGATCTGTACGATGCGAAACCCAAACTGCAAGAGCTGGATGGTCAACTGGTTCCCGACAAACTCTGGAAAGGGTTGCGGCTGGCGTTCATTCGCGAGCAACCCAAGCTGATGGGCAGTCCGTTTGCCTTCAACCAGCAAGGCGAAGCGGGCCTTTCCATTTCCGAGTTGATGCCGCACCTGGGCTCGGTTTCGGATGAACTCTGCATGATCCATTCCTTGAAAACCGATCATTTCAATCACGCTCCCGCACAACTGTTTTTCCAGACGGGTTTCTCACGCTTTGGTCGCCCTTCTCTGGGATCCTGGGTGAATTATGGTCTGGGTTCGGAAAACAGTAACCTGCCCGGCTTTGTGGTTTTGATTACGGGCAACGTCGCGGGAGCCGGCAACAGCTTGTGGGGTAGCGGTTTCCTTCCCAGCATCTATCAGGGTGTCGAATTTCGTTCTTCGGGAGATCCGGTTCTGTTTCTGTCGAATCCGAAAGGCATGACGGGTGAAGATCGCAAACGGATTATTGACAGCGTGAATCATTTAAACAAAGTCCAGTTGGCCGACATCGGCGATCCTGAAATTGCGACCCGGATTAATCAATATGAAATGGCTTACCGCATGCAGTCGGCCGTTCCCGAGCTGATGGACATTTCCAACGAGCCGAAGCACATTCACGAACAGTATGGCACCCAGCCGGGCAAAGCCAGCTTCGCGAATAACTGCCTGTTGGCCAGACGACTGGTCGAGCGCGGCGTGCGATTCGTGCAACTGTTTGATCAGGGATGGGACCATCACGGCAGTCTGGTCAAAGGCCTTCAAAGGAAATGTAAACAGGTCGACCAGCCGATCACCGCGCTGATCAAAGACCTGAAACAGCGCGGACTGCTGGATGATACGCTGGTGGTCTGGGGCGCTGAGTTCGGCCGCACGCCGATGGTGCAGGGAGACCGCAAAGCACCCGGCCGCGATCATCATAAAGATGCCTACACGGTCTGGATGGCAGGCGGCGGTGTGAAACGCGGATTTGCATTTGGCAAAACCGACGATATTGGATTCCATGTTGCGGAAAACCCGATGCACGTGAACGATTTTCATGCCACGTTGCTGCATCTGCTCGGCATGGACCATGAGCGGCTGACCTTCAAGTTTCAGGGACTCGACATGCGGGTCACTGGTGTTGCCGGCAATGTGGTTCCTGAGATTCTTGCCTGACCAGAAACGCGTGTCAGTCTTCGGTTCGCAGCATCGGCTGGACTTCGGTCACGAAATCGTTGGCATCGGTAAAGTTGCGATAGACCGACGCGAATCGCACAAAGGCAACCCCATCAACGTCTTTCAAAACAGTCGAAACATGCTCGCCGATAAATCGCGACGGAACTTCGCGATCAAAATTCTCATAGATCTCGGCCTCGATCTGTGAAACGATGGCTTCAATTTCATCGGGGCTGACCGGTCTTTTGTAGCAGGCGGTCTCAATTCCCTTGACCATCTTGGTGCGATCAAAGGGGACACGGGCGCCATCTTTCTTGATGACTTTCAGCGGCGACTCTTCGATCTTTTCGTAAGTCGTATAGCGTTTTCCGCAGGCCAGGCACTCTCGTCGTCGGCGCACACTAAAAGGTTGACTCAAACGTGAATCAATTACTTTCGTCTCACCATCACGACAAAAAGGGCACATCATAAAGACGCGACTCCTGGTACTTAAACAACAGAACCCCCCCTTCACATTCCGGGAAAGTCTGCCTATTGATATTTAAAAATAGCATGATCGTATCCGATTCACCAGTCAATTGTTCAGAAATCCAGAATTTTTAGGGGTTTACGAAAATCAACTTCGATGAACATCGTTTGAAAATGAGCATGCTATTCGATCGGGCGATCCAGAATTTCTTCATGCGCCCGCGACTCGTCCACGTCGGCTTTCAAGTCGTTTAATGTGTCACGGAGTTCCGCTTTGACACCAAACGAGACGTAAACCAGCACCACCAGAAATGCCAAACCACTGGTCAGCAGCAAGATCGTCCAGATCGTCATCCATACATACATGTTCTACTCTCACTAACTTCAGGAGGGAGTGCCTGAATCGATGGAATTCGGTTGTGTGGTTTTATCAGGAAATGCCAGCGACCCGGCGACATAAACAACAGTGGAAAATAGAAACGTCAGCAGTGTGAGGTGGGTCCCGTTGACATCCAGTGAGAACCATTGATTAATTCTTGTCACGCAAGGCCCCATCGCCGAGAGTCCCAGCAAGCCACCCAGAATGGCGCCAAGTGCGCCGATCTGACTGCCCCGTTTCCAGTATAAACCACCGACAACAGTGGGAATGGCACCCGAAAGATAGACGGCTCCGGTGACCGCGAGATAACCCCAGAGGTCACTGCTGACTTCATACCACAGCCCCCAGATCAACAGCATGGCCCCGATCACAAAGATAGCAATTCGTGTGACTAAAATCCGTGAACGCTGACTCATGGGACCAACCAGTGGTGCGACAATGTCCTGTGTAATCACGCCGCTCCAGCAGAGCAGATAGCTGTCGTGTGTCGACATAAAGGCGGCAATCATACCCGCGGTGACCAAACCCAGTAATCCGGTCGGCACCACTTTCGCCAGGAAAAGCGGCATCGCTGACAACGAAGTAATCGAACTATTGGTTTCGACCGCGTGTTCAAATTCCGCGAAGAGTTCTGGTTGTGAAGCGAAAAACGCGAATGTTCCAATACCCCAGAACACCGGCAAGGCACGTCGTGCCAGGAAGGAAACGGAGCTTAGTGCATACAGTTTCTGCGCCACCGCAGCGCTTTGACAGGAAAGCGTTCGTGCTGCGCTGGTCGGCCAGAGCATGGCCGCCGATCCAATAATGATCGTCATCTGGATGATTTGCAACCACCCGATGCCCGGCCCTTTCCCCGACGGATTCTCAGAATTGAACGGGTTGAAGTAACCATTTTGTTGTGTGGTAATCGCCGCCAATCCGTCCCAGCCAATACTCCAGAAAACAACGCCGGTCACAATCACCATGCCGGTTCCCAGAATCAAAAATTGAATCAGGTCGGTAATCACGACCGAGACCATGCCTCCGAGTACCGTGTAGAACAGCACGAGTAACAACAGGCCTGTCATGATCAGCTTGAGTGACATTTCATCCTGCAGACCGGAAATCGCGGTCAGGAACTGGGAACCGGCTTTCAGAAAGAGTCCCATATTCAACACGCCGGAAACCACCATTACGAGCGCTCCCACCACGCGCACCTTCTGCGAATAACGTTTTTCGTAATATTCCGGGATCGTCATGATCGAGGAATCGCGCAGCCGATAGACGACAAATCCGGTCAGACCGATGATTAACACGGCCCCCGCTTCCAGAAATGCGAGGTACAAAGAAGCATATTGCTGCATAAAACCGAGTTCGGCCATGTACATCACGGTGACCAGCCCGAGTTCGGTGCCCGTCATTGTCGCCAGAGCCATTCTGATACGGAGTTTTCGTCCTGCCACCAGATAATCAGACAGGTTTCCGACGTAACGATTGGCCCACAAACCAATTACGATCGAAGTTAGCAGGTAGCAACCGACGATCGACCAGTCCATCCAGGTGAAATTTGTATCGTAAAGAGAAATGGTCTGCTCCCCTTGGTCCTGGTTTCGAAGCTGAATTTCCTCATTTCACGGAAAACAGCGGAAAGGTTTCATTTAGCAGCGGTTGCAATCAAAGCCGATTCCTTTTACCATATGTCGCTTCGCAAATCGTCACGGCTCAATGACCGTTTGACCAGCAGGCTGATTCAGCCCATCTTGCGAACGAGACACCACTATGCCAATTTTGACAGTCAATTTCTAGAGTAACTGACTGGCTTCGAAATAACATCTATTATGAGGGGATGACACCGTGTCACTCGACAAAAGTTTGAAGAGCAAAAGTACGCTGGTTCGTGCACGTAACGTATTGAAGCGCGCAGAGCGTATTGAAAAATTGAAATTCGAAGATCGCTGGGTCGAAGGACAGGGCGCCCTTGGTTTGCCTAAAGTTCGTGTGGAAAAAATTTCGCTCGGCAAGAAGAAGAAAAAGAAGAAAGACGGCGAAGATGATTAATCGTCTGGTCGCGTAAGGGGAAGGAGAGTTCTCTGGTTCTGACAACTCTCCTTCACTCCAACCCTTCACTTAAGCGCAGTACAATTCAACCGGGGAGCAAGGAATGCACGCCCTGTATCTGCTACGGGCTGCCGGAGGCACTTTCACACGACGTCGCTATCGTCGTGCCGCCCATTCTTTTCTCGCTCTTACAAAAGACTGCCGCCAGGTCCAGCAACAAACGCTGCGCCGTATTCTGCGCTTGAATGCCGATAGTGACTTCAGCCGGCAATGGAACCTGGACGACTCCTGCACGATCGAAGAGTTCCAGTCCCGCTTTCCGGTTTCTGACTACGAACGTTTCCGCCCGTATATTGATCGTGTCAAAAACGGTGAGACTTCGGCACTATTAGGAACGGCCAATCGACTGCTGATGTTTACGCTGAGCAGCGGCACGACTTCCGATTCCAAATTCATTCCGATTACCGAACCGTTTCTCAAAGATTATCGTCAGGGCTGGCAGAACTGGGGCATTCTGGCGTACGACGATTTCCCTTCACTCAAATACCAAAACATCGTTCAACTCTCGAGTAATTTCGATAAGTTTCGCACTCCGGGAGGAACGCCTTGCGGAAATATCAGCGGGCTGGTTGCCGCCATGCAGAGCCCGGTTGTGAAATTACTTTACACCGTTCCCAGTGAAGTCTCACAGATTGATCAGGCGCAGTTGAAATATTACACGGCGATCCGTCTCTCGCTGGCCGACCGCCACGTGGGCATGATCACGACGGCGAATCCGAGCACGCTGTTACATCTGGCACGATTCACTGACCAGCATCGGGAATCACTGGTCCGCGATATCGCCGATGGCACACTGACGGGAGCCGACGAGCTTGATGCGACGATTTATCAGAAACTGAAACCACGCTTACAACGCAAGCAGAAACAGCGGGCGAAGGAACTGGAATCGATTATCGAACGCACGGGGCATCTTTATCCGCGCGAGTTCTGGCCCGGTCTCTCCTTGCTGGCTGTCTGGATGGGCGGCAGTGCCGGGGCCTATCTGTCACAGCTCACTCCTTACTACGGCGACTTGCCGATCCGAGATCATGGTCTCTCTGCCAGTGAAGGCCGCATGACAATTCCATTAGAGTCAGGCACGTCGACCGGCGTATTGGATATCACCTCACACTTTTTCGAATTCGTTCCGGAAGATGAAGACCCGCTGACGTCAACCAATGTGCTCACCGCCGATCAACTAGAGACCGGGCGAAACTATTTTATTCTCCTCACGACACTGTCGGGCCTGTATCGTTATCACATCTGTGATGTCGTGCGTTGTACGGGCTTTTATCAAGCGACACCGCTGCTGGAATTTCTGCATAAGGGTGCGCATATTTCTAATCTGACCGGTGAGAAAATTACGGAATCACAGGTGGTCGATTCCGTTCGCCAGGCGGTTCAGATAACGTCACTGGAAATTGGTCAGTATTCACTGATCCCCAAATGGGACGAACCGCCCCATTATCAACTGTTGGTTGAAGAGGGGGCTGCTCTGGCTGCAACACAACTGCCCGAGTTGCTGAATCAGATTGATACGCTGCTGCAACAGTCCAATTGTGAGTATGAAGAGAAGCGCCAATCGGGGCGCCTCGCACCGCTGCAACTCTGCCCACTTGCCAAAGGGACCTGGCAACGTTTCGCGCAGGAACGACAGAAGAAACTGGGGGGCAGTATCGAACAATACAAGCACCCTTGCCTGATCCCCGAACTCGATTACGCGGCTCAAATTCTCGACCGCTTTTCAAACTGAGTTCGATGCAGCCTTCGGTTCCGACATAAAACGGGAACGTGCGTCTGCTTAATCCCGCTTCCTAAAAACAGCCGCTGTTGATTACATCAGCATCAGTGCATGCATGCTGTTTCAAAATGTTGTTTTTTGGCAACATGAACGGTCTCTGGTTTCCTGAATTCGTCCGTGTAAAAATCGCTGAAAATGAATGCAGTAACTGAGTTTTCGACAGATCAGATATTTAAGCGCTGCTTACATATTTAACCAGATACATTGACAGAATTGCATATCGCTACAATCCACACTTTGAATTTGAATTTTGTTTTAATTCTCTGTAATAATCTGAGGATTTTCTCGTTAGGTTCGTAATGAATGGAAACAATACTAAGTAGATACGTTTACCTCCCAGAGGAACAGCAATTGGAAACTTCCCGACTCATTCTCAGACAGTGGTGTGAATCCGACCTGGATCCTTTTGCAAAGCTGAACGCAGATCCGAAAGTGATGCAATATTTTCCTGCAACACTCTCTTACGAACAGACTGCGCAGATGGTCGAACGTATCAAAACGCATTTTGACGAATATGGATTCGGTCTCTGGGCCGTTGAACTTAAAGAGGATGCCCAGTTCGTAGGCTTCATCGGCCTGGCGGTTCCCCGGTTCACGGCTTATTTTACTCCTTGCATCGAAATCGGCTGGCGGCTGGCGGTCCCGTTCTGGAATCAGGGTTATGCCAGTGAAGGCGCGCAAGCCGCACTCGAATTTGGATTCAATGAATGCAATCTGGACGAGGTTGTTTCCTTCACAGTTCCCGCCAATCGTGCCTCGCGACGGGTGATGGAAAAAATCGGTATGTCCTATATCGACAACTTTGATCACCCTGCCCTGGAAGATGGCGATCCGCTCAAACGCCACGTGCTGTATCGCTTTTGCAAGACAGACTGGGACGCCCGACAGCCCAACTGACGCTTATTGCGATAACCGATCCAGAATATTCTTCGTGATCTGTTGCACCATCGGATCTTTCCCCCGTAAGCCGTGCGCCCAGTCAGTGCTGCCGACCGTGAAGACGGTGCCTCCGTTGGTATACATTCCCAGTATCGCCGCACCGACGCGGTCTTTGTCAAACCGGGCATACCACAGACTGTCTCCCGGGGCCCATTTCGCAGGACAGGAAGCGAGAATTTGAAACGTGCGTGGCGTGCCGTCTTTAAATGTTGGTACAGGCAGCCCCTCTTTCATTTCAAACTGGCAACCGTCGCACTCATAACCGACGATGGTATCTTTGCCGCCGAATTCGTCTCCCTGTTTGATGCCCGTTTTTTCAAATATCCAATGTTTGGGACGATGCACTTGATAGGCTCCCGAACCATCCATGAACTGACCATGACTTTTGTGATAGCCGCCATAAAGAAACCCGACGCCCGTTAACTGATTCTCGGGGCGATTCACCAGATGATGACTCCAGAGTGTTGATAACAGACGATGATCTCCTTCCGGAAACAGCGGGTCCTGGTTATACCCTTGCTTCCAGCAGGTCAGCGCGCGACATCCCTCTTCACTGCGGACCTGCCAGCAGACTGAGTTCCCACTGAAAAAGGCGACGTTGCCTCCCTGCTTGATATAGCTCTCCAGATGGTCACGCATCGGTGCCGACCAGTATTCGTCGTGGCCAACACTCAGTACCAGTTTATAATGTTGCAGCAGTTCGGGATGTAATTCCAGATCGCTGTTGGCGGCGTAGTCGAGTTGATATCCGTTGCTTTCGGCCCAGACGATGAAAGGATATTCCCAGTTCCCAAATTGTCCGGCCAGCGGACGATCAAAGGAGACACGATGCCCCTGCAGGTTCGCCCGGCCATGATAACTGTAAAGGCTGGAGCCTCCCCAGTTGTTGTAAGCGTTATACGTATTCGTGCTGAGTTGAATCAGAATTTTTGTCTGACTGCCCGGCTGTTTGGGACGCACGATAAAAAATAGATTCGTCTCAGCTGTTCGGGAATTCCGCTGGATGAACTTGCCGCCCCGATCGCGGACCGCCAGGCGGACTTGATAATAACCGCTCTGCCAGGAATCGGGGATCGTCAGCTGAAAGGCTGCCGGCCAGTGACAGCCATGCGATGATGCATTCTCCGGAACAGGATATGCGGCACCATTTTTACGGGACTCCTTGAAGACCGTCTTTTTTTCAGGACCGAGCCGCGTGATCTCGACAGAATATTCCGGCTCCGAACTGGAAAGATGAAAGGCGACTTTGTCTCCCGGTTGATAACTCAACAGATTTGTATAACCTTCGATAAAAATCGAACCCGCATCATCATCCACAGCGAACGAGGGAGATGTAAACAGAACAATCGCGCAAACAGCCAACAACACCCGGTAACAGATTTGATTCATGGTCGTCTTCCTCAGTCAGTAAGGCCCGTCTTGAGAGTCATCTCAACTACCTTGATCGTACCACTGGAGCACAGCCGTTTCTATTCACAAACGGGTCAATCCGGATTGGAATACGGCATTCTACTTCAACGGGCTATTTCAGAGCGTGACTCGACTGTCGATATTCCCGCGGCGACATGCCCATCAGCCTGCCGAACATGCGAATCATCGCTTCCTGATGCTGAAAGCCACAGCGAGCGGCGATCTGGGAAATGGGCAAATTGGTTTCCTGCAGCAATTTGGTGATGCGTTTTAATTTCGCCTGACGAATTTCACTCGCCGGTGATCGATGCAGGGCTTTTTGAAAGCGGTGCTCCAGAATCCGACGGGAGACATTCAATTGTTGAGTCAGATCTGACACCTGGATGGCTTCATGCGCATGCTGGCGGATGAATTGAATTGCTTCTCGAACGAGATCGTCGGCAGCAAACAGCGTATCGGTGGAGGCCCGTTCTTCAATCGATAACGGAGGAATCAGAGTCGGCTCGTCTGGCGCAGGTTTTCCCTGAATCATCTGATCCAGTAATGAGGCCGCTTCATAACCAACCACATGCGACGCCTGGTTAATACAGGACAGCGGAACCGGAGAGAGTGCCGACATCAGAGGATCGTGTTCGATACTGAGGATGGCAACCTGATCCGGAATTTCCAGATGATGATTCACACAGACGGTCGCCACCTCACGTCCGACTTTACTCGTCCAGACCAAGAGCGCCACGGGCTTGGGAAGCTCCCAGAGCCACTGTTTCAATCGCTGCTGCTGTTTTTGATAGTCGGCCTCTTTCGTCAATTCATAATACGGAAAATCAAAACAGACTCCCTCTGCCTGTTCCACCGCAGTCTGAAACTCCTGCATGATGGTTTCAGGATAATGCAACGTTGGATCGGGACCGATGTAGCCGAACGAGCGGAAGCCTTTCTCCAGAAAAAACGAAGCCGCTAGATTCGCACAGCCTCGTTCATCGGAAACCACTTTGGGAATTTTGGATGAGTGCTTTCCCAACCACGAAACATTCACCGCAGGCAGGCGCCGCTTGATGATCGAGTGCTGGATGCGGGCATCCGTCAGCCGACAAATGGTGCCATGACCATTCCAAGAGGCGGGAAACTGGAGCTGTTCTTTCAATCCCCGGAACTCAATCCAGAAATCCCAGCCCCCTTGTTCGAATGCGTAATCGGCAATTCCTTGAATCACCTGGCGACTCCAGTCGCTGGAAGTCTGGACTAACAAAGCAATTTTGCGACGTTCGGGAAACCTCACTATTCAACCTGTTCTGTATCGTGAATCTGAAAAAAGCCTGTGCCTCTGTAGGTCATCCTACAGGAACTCTGTGCGTTTTTGGTAAAGAAGCCATGAAGGCCATGTAAATATTGTTAATTTAACTGCGCGTTTTGTCATTGTATTCTGGCCTGAAACCCCGATACTTTTCAATGCACAATGAAGTTTGACCGTAGCCTGGCGGAAAGTTTCCTGTTTTTTCCGCCAGGCTACGAACTTCTTTGGTGTGTTATTGCTGTCTGAATACAGCCAGGATGGATTTCTCTGTTTCTCCCATTTCGCGTTTCAAGAACGAATCATGCCTTTAGCCACCTCTCAAACGAAATACGACGTCATTGTGATTGGCGGCGGCGTGCTGGGCGCGTTTCATGCCCTCTTTTCGATGCGCCGGGGCTTCAAAACCCTGTTGATCGAACGAAATCTGTTTCCCCAACAGGCGTCGATTCGTAATTTCGGCCTGATCATTCCAAGCGCAATGCCCGCGGGGATCTGGCGCGAACGTGCGTTGGCGTCCTGCGAGATCTATTCTGAATTAAGCGAGTTGCTGGGAATTCCTCTCCGCCGCGTGGGAACCCAATATCTGGCACACACAGACGAGGAAGCGGCTTTTTTAGAACGACTGGTACAAGAACAGAATGATCCACTTTGCCCGACAAAATTTTTGAACGCGGAAGAAACAATCCGCACGAGCTGTTGTCTGAATCCGGAATTCTGCAAAGGGAGCCTCTTGTATCCACAAGACCTGCAGTTGAATCCGGGTCAGTTTTTCCGCGCGTTCGTCAACTGGATCACGTCTGCATCCGATTGTGATTATCTTCCGAAAACCACGGCGATCTCGATTAAAGAAAGTGCCCGTCATAGTCAGGTTACCACCGCTGATGGCAGCCAGTTTCAGGCGAAACAGGTTTTTGTCTGCTCGGGAGCTGATTTGCAGACTCTCTATCCGGAACTCTATACAGCAGGAAACCTGCAGTACTGCAAGCTGCAGATGCTCAAGCTGTCGAATCCCGAAAACCGTACGCTGGGAACGAACATTGCATCCCCGATCGCCTTGACGCGTTATCCGGCGTTTCTGAACGCCCAGTTCTCGCAAGGTATTTCGCTGGCGCTGCCCGCTCAGGAATTATTGGATCGGGGAATTCAAATCTGGATCAGCCAAAATGAAAACAACGAATTTATTCTCGGTGATTCGCATGAATACACGGACGAACCACCAACTGAGTTTCTGTCTGGGGAAATTGAATCGCTGATTCTCAATTATGCACGAAAGATGTTTGTGAATCTGGATTTTCATGTCACAGATCGCTGGTGTGGTATTTATACTGAGGAAAAGTCAGCAGGGCTGTTCCAGCACAATGTCAGTGATCGCGTGCAACTTGTCACAGGCATCGGCAGTAAGGGAATGACAACAGGGCCGGGGCTGGCTAAAGAAAATATTGGCCGACTCTCTCTTTAATAAAGCAAAACCTGATGTCAAACAATCGGAATCGAAACTGGCAGCTGATGACTCTGGCGAGTCTGTTTCTGGGATACGTCGGTTATTATATCTGCCGCTCCAACCTCGCGGTGGCAACGCCGCTGCTGTTGAAAGAATACGGCGGCATCGGGATCACAAAAATTCAAATCGGCACGGTGGCTTCCGTCGGGGTGATGCTGTACGCGATTGGGAAAATCTTCAATGGTTATCTGGCCGACTTCCTCGGCGGCCGCTTGCTATTTCTGACAGGCATGATTTGCTCGATTGTGTTTTCGATTCTGTTCGGTCTGGCTTCAGGCCTCGTGGCATTTATCATTGTCTGGGCCTGTAACCGGTATTTTCAGTCCATGGGCTGGGTGGCGCTGGTGAAGACGGCGTCCCGCTGGTATCCCGTCAAATGGCACGCAACCGTGATGGCGGTTCTGTCGCTCTCCTTTCTGTTCGGAGATGCCTTCGCGCGCCTCTACCTGGGCGGCCTGATCTTGCTGGGAGAGACCTATTCCTCGCTCGACTTTCTGGCAAACTGGCGCACCGTATTTTTTGTCGCCGCCGGCTCGTTAACATTAATCACTCTCTTTGTGTTTTTCACTTTAAAGTCGAGTCCGAATGATGTGGGGCTGGAGGAACCCGAGGCCAACCCGACCAATGTGTTTGGGGCCGAAGGAAATCATGCCGAACGGATCTCCATCAAAGATGTTCTGAAGCCCCTGTTTGCCAGTCCATTATTCTGGTTGATCTGCATCATGAATTTCAGCCTGACGCTCGTGCGGGAGACATTCAATTTCTGGACGCCAACGTTTCTGAATGAAGTCGCCAAGTTTGATATCGGCCAGGCGGCAATCGGCAGTATGTTGTTTCCCCTGGTGGGAGGCTGTTCGACTTTACTGGCGGGAATTACCTCGGACCGTTTGCGAGGCCGACATGGTCGGGTCGTGCTTCCCAGTTTAATTCTACTGGTAATTGCACTGAGCTTGCTGGCCACTATTGATGTCTCCGGCAAACCGGTTCTGGCACTCACGCTGCTGTCACTGGTCGCCTTTTTTCTGATGGCCCCCTATTCGTTTCTGTCCGGCGTGATGGCCATTGACCTGGGAGGCAAACGTGGCTGCTCGACGGTGGCGGGGCTCGTCGATTCCGCCGGTTATCTGGGTGCGATTTTATCTGGTCATACGATCGGAATGATTGCCCAGTATTACGGCTGGAAGATGGCGTTTGGCGGTCTGGCCGGCATTTGTTGTACGGCGATTATCGCTGGCGCAGTCTACTGGCGGATTCAGGAACGGGACATGAATCTGGCAGAAGCACTCTCATCTGAACCCGAAAAGGAGTCTCCTGATGCCTGAGGTGAAACCTGATCTGATTGTTGAGGAAATCCGAAAACGTTTCAGTGAAAAAGGAAGTGAGATGTACGTCGGAGAAGCGGTCTCACAGACAGAGCATGCGCTGCAAGCCGCTTTTGCTGCCGAGCAGGCAGGCGAAACTCCAGAGTTAGTCGTGGCCGCGCTCCTGCATGATATCGGTCATTTACTACATAAACACGATGCAGACTGTGCGACACAGGGCATTGATGATTTACATGAAAACATCGGCGCCCAGTGGCTGGTTCGATATTTTCCCCCCGCTGTGACCGAACCGATTCGTCTGCACGTCGATGCGAAACGCTATCGCTGTGCGACAGACGCGGAATATGCGTCTCGCTTGTCACCCGCTTCCGTTTTAAGTCTCCAGTTGCAGGGAGGGCCGTTTGATGAACTGGAATCAGCGGTGTTCGAACAGAACCCCTTCTCCCAAGATTCCCTGCGTCTGCGAACCTATGATGAAGCGGCTAAAATCCCCGGCCATGAAACACCGGAACTTGAGTATTTTTTAACCTATGTCCAGCGCGTCCTGAAACAACAGGCCCTGGAAACAAACTGAATGAAAGCCATTATGTCCTCCAACAAAATCCAACTCGTTATTTTCGACTGGGCGGGAACAACAATCGATCATGGTTGTTTTGCGCCGATTGCTGCCTTCATCAAAGCCTTCAAAGCCTGTGGCGTCGAACTGACACCCGCTCAGGCGCGTGGGCCGATGGGGCTGCATAAAAAGGATCATATTCGCAGCCTGTTTCAACTGGATGAGATCGCCGCCCAGTGGAAGTCAATCCACGAACGCCCCTGGTCGGAAGAGGATGTCGAACACATTTATGAAACGTTTATGCCGCTGCAGGTGAAAGAAGCGCAAGACTATACCGATCTGGTGCCTGGCTTGTGTGAAACTCTTTCGCGGCTGAAAGAACGCGGCATCAAAATCGGTTCGACCACCGGATATCCGCGCATTGTGGCCAAACCCGTTTTGGAAGCAGCCAAAGCACAGGGATATGCGCCCGATTTTTCTATGTGTGCCGACGAAGTTCCCGCGGGGCGACCTGCACCATGGATGATTTATCGGAACATGGAAGCACTGAATGTGTTTCCTCCCACGTCGGTAGTGAAAGTCGGCGATACGGTTCCCGACATCGAAGCCGGCTTGAATGCGGGCACGTGGACCGTGGGCTTGACGCAAACGGGCAGTGAAGTCGGTCTGACGGTCGCTGAATTTGAAGCGCTGGACAGCGATCAAAAAGCGAACGTGTTGCAAACCGCAGAAACAAAACTAAAAAACGCAGGGGCACACTTTGTGATTCCCACATTGAAGACACTTCCTGAAATCATCGAACAAATTGAAGCAAGCGAGAACTGATATGGACGCTGACATTCCTTATTTATTACTGACCCCCGGCCCGCTGACCACCACAAAGAGCGTGCGTGATGCGATGGGCGTCGATTATTCCACCTGGGACGTTGACTACAACCAGCGCGTCGTCGAAATTCGCGAACGGCTGGTGCAACTGGCGACAAACGCCCCCGGATACACGGCTGTCCTGATGCAGGGAAGCGGCACCTTCGCCGTGGAAGCCACCATCGGTTCGGTGATTCCGCCTGACGGAAAACTGCTGGTGATTTCCAACGGTGCCTACGGAAATCGCATCGCACAAATTGCCAGTTGTTTGAAAATTCCACTTGTGGAACTTTCGTACTCGGAAACGACACCGCCCGATCTCGATCAGATCCGCGCCACGCTGGCAGACGACACGGCGATCACGCATGTGGCGATGGTCCACTGTGAAACCACCACCGGCATGTTGAACCCGGCGGCGGAAATCGGGCAGATCGTTGCCGAGGCGGGCAAAGAATATATTCTGGACGCGATGTCTTCCTTCGGCGGGATTCCGCTTTCGATGGAAGCGTTCCATGTCGATTATCTGATTTCGTCGGCCAATAAATGCATTCAGGGTGTTCCCGGTTTTGGATTTGTGGTCGCCAATCAAAAGAAACTGGAACAGACGGCGGGTTACGCTCGCTCCTTGAGTCTGGATCTGTTTGACCAGTGGAATGAAATGGAACACAAAGGTGGAAAATGGAGATACACGTCCCCCACGCATGTTGTGTGTGCGTTCCTGCAGGCTTTGAAAGAATTGGAAGCAGAGGGGGGCATCACTCAGCGGCATGCACGTTATGTGGAGAACCAAACGACGTTAGTCACAGCAATGCAACAGGCGGGGCTGCAAACGCTTCTGCCGCGCGAATTACAGTCCCCCATTATCACCTCGTTTTATTATCCCGACTCGCCGCTCTTTTCCTTCAATCAGTTTTATGATGAACTAAAAAAACGCCGGTATGTGATCTACCCGGGAAAAATCAGCCAGGCAGAGACTTTCCGTATCGGAAATATCGGCAATGTCGTTCCTGCTGACATGCAGAATCTGGTTGAACAGATTGAACAGGTGTTAGATACTATGGCGATTTCTTCCGGCAAGACAGCATAAAAATATCCAGCAGATAAAAGTACACTTTCGGTTTTTGAAAAAGGCGTTTATAAAAAAGGTCACTTTTCTGTACTGATTCACAATCTTCGTGTCTCTGTGGTAATCAATCTCTCACTGTCTGAAATGCCATTCATTCAGACCGTGTTAACCAGATCATAGTAAGTCGTATCACATCATGAGCGATCAATGTATCTCGATTGTCCTGACGGGCGATGATCCCCCATTACAGCGTACCGTGGTTTCACAACCCGAACTGCAACCGGGAGAAACTCTGGTTGAAATTCTGTGCTGTACGATTTGCGGAAGTGATCTGCATACCTACGAAGGCACACGGTCTACCCCCTGCCCGACCATTCTGGGACATGAAATGATTGGGCGCGTGGTTGACCTGAATTCCGAACTCCCGATACGGGATTATCTGGATCGCCCCGTTCAAATTGGTGATCGCATCACGTGGTCCGTCGCAGTTTCGTGTAAAGACTGCGAACAATGTCGCCGCGGTCTCACTCAAAAATGTACGAGACTGTTCAAATACGGGCATCAGCGTTTAACCGATCAGAATTATTTGAGTGGCGGCCTGGCCAGCCATTGTCATCTGGTCAAAGGGACGACGATTTTCAAAGTACCGGAATCACTGCCCGACCAGGTCGCCAGCCCTGCGAACTGTGCGACCGCGACTGTGATGGCGGCCTTTCGTCTTGCCGGTGAAGTCCAGAACCAGTCCGTACTGATTTTGGGTGCGGGCATGCTGGGAGTCACCGCTTCTGCCGTCGCTCATGCGCAAGGCGCTGCATCGGTGATTGTGGCAGACATTGAACCAGCGCGTGTGAAACGCAGTCTTGAATTTGGCGCGACTCACACGGTCCTGGCGAAAAAAGAACAGCCGCTGCATGCCGAAATTCAACATCTGACAGACGGACGAGGCGTTGACATCGTGTTCGACATGACAGGCGTTCCGGAAGTAATGGAAAGCGGTCTGGAGTCGCTGGCGATAGGCGGTCGTATGATTCTCGTCGGTGCGGTTTACCCGGCCCGTCCGATTCAGCTCTCAGCAGAAACAATGATTCGCAAGTTACTCAGGCTGGAAGGCATCCATAATTATATTGATCTCGACCTGGCAAACGCATTGAACTTTCTCGAGCGTTATCAGAACCGGTATCCGTTTCAGCGACTCAGCGAACATGCCTTCTCTCTGGATGAAGTCCCGGCTGCGTTTACCGAGTCTGCCAATCATCGTTCGTATCGCGTGGCGATTCTGCCACATCAATCAAACTGATTTAAAAATCGATTTCAGCCGACTGACCCAGATCGATGCCACGTGCAGGACTGGCAACGCGACCATATCGACCGGTGGGTTGCTGTTGTGCTCTACGTTGGGGAGCACGCCGCGTCTGGGGACGGGCTTGAGCAAACTGCTCTCTTTCCTGTGGCAGCGATGTTCGGGATGCTAGCTGTGCTTCGGGAGCAAAGGCCACGGTTTCGTTGACTTGATGACTCTCTGTTGGGCGTCCACTGAATGGAATACGCGACTTAATGGGAAGCGGCCGTGATCTACGGCTGGCTCGGTCAGTTTGATCCAGACTGGCCAACTCGGTTTGCTCTTTCATCGCCGTTTCGAATTCATCTTCACTGTCATCAGGACCGTCATCAGGACCGTCATCAGGACCGTCATCAGGACTCTGTGAACGAATCACAAAATCCTTGTTTTCGGTCGCTGGCTGCTGTTTGGGTGCGTTGGCGGCCAGTTGTTGACCTGCGGGAAGATTCAATGCCGGGCTGCCTGCCATAATCCAACTGCCCCATTGTTGTTCGAGGGCTTCTACATTTTTGTATTTGTATAATTTGGCAATGGCTTCATCCCAGCCGTTCTTATGGGCGTCTTCCAGAAACATCAGATAGCGTTTTTTGCCGCCGGTCTGCAGCAGAAAGTCGGCCAGGGAATAACCTTCCGCATACAGTGTCAGTACCTTTTGCATTTCCGAAGGATATTCGGTCATGGCGAGCAGGCTTCTGAGGGGAATCCGTTTATTCGTTCCCATCACCTGACGATTCAATAACCGTTGGCGTTTCTTCTCTGATTCATGTTCGACGATAGTCGCTGCCCCTTCGTCGGCCCAGCGAGGCAGCGGTCGACGAAAGTGGCAGGCGAAGATCGTATGATTGACTTCGTGCGGGAGAACCGAATCCAAGATGCGTTCCAGTGATCCCTGGATCTGCATGTCCCAACCAAAGACTTCTCCTCGGTCGAACGAAAACGTAGTCGCTCCGCCGGCACCATAGTTGCCGACTTTGACTTTAATCGGACACGGGGCATACCACTTGGGGAGCTCATGTCCCAGCCAGGTGATGGCCAGTTCTTTGCGATAGATCTCAGCAGCATCGCCCACCTGTTTGGCGATTTCCGGCGTTGGTGCGTGGGTGACGAAATTAGAGGTTTTGTAAGAGGCTCCCAGCGAAAAGAATGCAGCCAGGAATAAAACGAAACAGCGACAAAGTTGAGCTTCCATGCCCTCTTGTTCCTTATTGTTGCAGCCGAAGATGCGGGTCTTCGACTGACACACTCTCAATTGATTGTAACGGGATAGTTTTTGGGTCGATCACTCGAAATGGGTTTTTGAGATATGATCGTTGGAAGAACCTGAGGTTCCTGTTGCCTGAATCGATTGTCGGTGAATTCCATTCACACAAAACAAAGTGAGTCAGGTAAGGGATGCTTAATGCAAACGTGAGGCCAATGGTTCGAAAATAACGCGTTTTGTTTTCAGAACCAGAGAAGTAGATGCCATAAGCCATAGAAGACACAAGGCTTACAGATTTCTGCTGCAAATATTGTAAGAATGACTGCTGTCAAATTTGATCCCAAACGGGATTGTAGAAATTGCAAAGCGGCCCCGATCACGCAGGGGAATGCAAATTTTACAATTCAGAAATCGACGCAGACGCAAGGTTTAGAAACGAAGTCGCGCGAAGACCCAACCTAAGAGGAAGCCGACCAGCATCAGAATTCCCAGCTCGGTAATCCGCTGGGTCTGGCTCTGTGTCGCATTGAAAAACGCCTGAAAGGCAAACCCCAGCACCATGAAGAGCGCCGCACCATATTTACCAAAACGAACCCGAACTTCTCCCGGTGGCTCTGCCGGTTCACCTGCCTGCACTGGAGAAGCCGGTTCCTGACTAGGATCGTCTGACGGGGAAGGGTTCTCCGGCTTCACGATCAGGCCTCAACTTCCAGATCTTGCAGTTCATTGATAATCATCCGGACCAGTTTTTCGAGATTGTTGCCGGTAGCAGAAGAGATTTGCATCACCGGATGTCCTAACTCTTCTTCCAGCAGCTCGGCGATCGGTTCCGCATCAGGCAGTTCGCTTTTGGTGACCACAAGAATTTCCGGGCGTTCCATCAGTGTGGGATCATAGAGACGCATCTCTTCCCTGATCTGACGGTAGTTCTGAATCGGATCGGTCTGGTCCATGGGTGAAGGTTCGACCAAGTGCACGAGCACCCGTGTTCGCTCGACATGCCTCAAGAATTCATGACCCAGCCCCACGCCTGCATGGGCACCTTCGATCAGGCCGGGGATATCCGCCATCACGAATTGATGGTCAAAACCAACTCGAACCAGGCCTAAATTAGGATATTTCGTGGTAAACGGGTAGTCTGCAATTTCGGGATGCGCCTTGGACAGCCGACTGAGCAACGTTGATTTGCCGGCATTGGGTTTCCCGACCAGTCCGACGTCGGCGATCAGTTTCAGTTCGAGTGAAATATCACGCAGTTCTCCCAGGCCTCCCTTTTCAAACTCGCGAGGTGCCTGATGGGTCGGGGTCGCAAAATGACGATTGCCGCGGCCCCCATTTCCCCCTTTGGCTACGACCACGCGATCGCCGCTCTTCTTCATATCGCGTAACAGATGCCCACGTTTACTGTCCAATACCAGCGTTCCTGGCGGGACCATAATGAGTAAGTCCTGGCCAGATCTCCCGCTCTTCAAATTCGACGCCCCGCGTCCGCCGGGATCGGCATTCCAATGCTTGTGGCCGATGATGTTGGCTAAGCTATTGACGTTCACATCAGCCAGGACGACAACATCACCACCCTTGCCCCCGTCGCCCCCGTTCGGACCACCGCGCGGCACATGGGCTTCCCTTCGGAAACTGGCAGACCCATCTCCACCATCGCCCGCTTTACAATAAATATCAACTCGATCTACAAACATAATGTTCCGTCTACTGTCACTTTTGAATGCTACGTATTCCGCTCTGAAACGCGTTCGGCCCCGAAAACAATTCCGGCACTGATTTGGGGGAACGGGGAATTGCGACGCCCGTCATACACGTCAGAAGGAATACACTTCGTATCTTCTTTGATTTCATTGACTTAAGAGTCAACCACTGGCCTCATTTTTCGCACTTTGTTTTCGATTTGTGGAAACGAACAACCCTGCATTTTCCAGCATGACAACTCGAAGATCGTCTCGACGACAACCTGCTACAAAGTACGGCAGGGATTATCCATTGTAGATGGTCTCCTTGAAAATACGAGAGCCGATTCGTGCTTTCTTATACAATCCCAGCTATGAAAGGGGAGCCGCAACGATTCTCCTGACTTTCTCTGAAACAAACCTCCGGCAAACATGTTCATTAAACCTTTTCCAGGCAGTCACTTACAACATTTCCATCTCCCTAATTTCGGATTGACCCGCTTTCGACCTCCTTTTATACTCCCGCTCCCCTGAATTTCCCCGCAAGGATGCGACAAAGGAATGACGTGATGAGTTCCCTGCCTGTAAGGTCGGTAATCGAGTTTTCCCAATTTGATCAGTTACGTGATGCGCGCGATATCATTTTCAGCGAGGCTGATGCGCTGCGCCAGATGGGTCACACCCTGGGAACAGAACTCTGCGACGCCGTCGATTTAATTCTGTCCCGCAAGGGAGCTGTCATCTTAACCGGCATGGGTAAAGCAGGGTTGATCGCACAAAAAATCTGCGCCACACTCTCATCAACGGGCACACGTTCCCATTTTCTGCATCCAGCAGAAGCCATTCACGGCGACCTGGGCTGCCTGCATTCTGATGATACCGTGCTGGCACTTTCCAACAGTGGTGAAACAGAAGAGCTACGGCGTCTGCTCCCGCTCTTTCAAAAAATGAACCTGCCTACTATCAGCATCACGGCTCGCAAGACAAGTACGCTCGGCCGCGCTTCTCAAGTTGTGTTGTGCCTGGGAAATTTAGAAGAAGCAGGCCCGCATCAGTTGGCACCTTCCACAACAACGACTGCGATGCTGGCGATGGGGGATGCCTTATCGCTGGTGATCAGCAAAGCCCGCGGATTCACACCGCTACAATTTGCCACTTTTCATCCCGGAGGAAATCTGGGACGAAAACTGACTCAAATCAATGAAGTCATGCGTCCGCGAGACGAAGTGCGTGTGACACATGAAACCAGTTCCATCCGCGAAGCTTTTGTCAGCTTGAGTTGCCCCGGCCGTCGCAGTGGCGCTGTGATTATTGTCGATGATTCCGATCGAGTCGCAGGTATCTTTACCGACAGTGACCTTGCCCGACTGCTGGAAGAACGCCGCGATGTGCAACTGGACCGACCGATCTCTGAAGTTATGACAGCCCAACCGACCACCATTCAATCCGATGCTTCTCTGGAAACAGCAGTCACGCTGTTAAAAACGCGCAAACTCAGTGAACTGCCGGTCGTTGATCAACGTCAGCATTTAGCTGGTTTGATCGATATTACCGACGTCATCGGCTGGCAGCCTCAACTGGAACCAACCGAAGACAAACAGGCGGGCTAACCCGCTTTCGATTTTCCTTTCTGACACTCCTCTCTTTCATTTTCACTCTTTCATTTTCAATAGAAACGACTTTTCCAATTCCATGACCGGAGCCATTCAATATAACAGGAATGGATTATTCGATCGCCTGATCGCAAACCGGCTGTTGTTAACTTGGGTGACAACACTCTCTTTGACCGGCGCGTATCTGGTGTATGCGCAGGCGCTGCAGCATGTCATCAAGGAAAAAATCATTCGACGTGAATTTCCGAAAGAGGTCTTCACGTCTCCCGCCCATTCTTCGGGGAGTAACGAAAAGGCCAAGACCTATCTGCCTGAAATCCCCTGGGCCGCCGATGCCCGCTATCAGTTCAAGGACGAAAACGTCTTCATTTATACTGAGAGCTGGAAACAGGAAGAGCAAAAAAAAGCGGCCCGCTTAAAGCCGTTTGCCATGTTGATGTTCGACAAAAAAAAGGGGGAATCTGAAGCTCCGTTTGCCCTGATGAGTGAACAAGCGCTGGTCCGGTTTGAACAACCGTTTGGAATCAAACATACCGACCCCGGTCGGATGATTGCCGGCTCTCTGGAAGGCGATGTAAAAATTACAGGGCCCAACGGGCTGATCATTTATGGACGAAATTTCTTCTATGACGAATCGTCAATGAATATCTGGAGCGACCATGAAGTCCAGTTCGCATACGGAGATCATCGCGGACGCGCCCGTGGCATCGAAATGAAACTGATTCCGTCTGCCGAGAAACCAAAGGAACTCAAGCCGGCGGCGGACGGCATTCGTGAAATTGTGCTTCGCCGCGACGTCCATATGATACTGGCATTGAAGAAAGAGGAGGCAGCAAAAGCTTCTGAGACTGGTATCGCACGTTTTGCCACGGTCAAAAGCACGGGCAGTTTCACCTTTAATTTAGAAACGAATCAGGGCACGTTCACAGATACCGTACGCGTACATCATCCGACCAATGCCTACCAGGCTGATACCCTGGATTGCGACAAACTACAACTACAGTTCGTTCGCAAAGCAGAATCCAATGCAGAGAATGAAGCAACAGTAACTGAGCAAGCAGAAAACAGACGACCATCCAACCATAGTAGTGGCAAACTGGAATTTGCGGAACTGGTGGCAACAGGCACGAACGTCATACTGATTTCCGAAGAAAACCAGTTTTCAGGCAGGATGACCCGATTCTCTTATAATGAACAGACGAAGACGATCGTCCTCACAGACGAACGCGATGTGCGTGTTAAGCAACAATCATCGAAACTCCAATGTCCCGAGATTATCGTCCAGCAGAATGAAGAGGGCCGCCTGGAAACGATTCTCTGTAACGGAGCTGGCTGGATCATACACACTGATTCCAAGACCGGGCAAATTTCGATGGCGGCGCAGTGGGCCAAACTGATGAAAAAATCGATCGACCCGGAAACCCAACTGGAGATGATCGAATTACAGCAGCAGTGTATTGTCAGACAGCCCAACGAACAATTTGCACTGCGGGCGCAAAATATCAAACTGTGGTTGAAAGGAGATTTACCTTCCTTGAAACAGTCTGATTCGCTCAAACAAAAACAACACCCGTCTGCTGACGGCAGTGCTGAAGACAGTGCTGAAGACAGTGCTGACAACAGTGACGTACAGAGCAAGCTTGATCCCTATAAAATGATTGCGGTACGCGATGTGGACATCTCCAGTCCTCAACTTAGCGGAACTACCAAACGACTCGAAATCTGGTTTGACCAGGCGACGTCACCGCAGTCGGCTCCCAATGCCCCACTCAGCCAGCAGCCGCAGTTAAGGCGCGCCCCTGTCAAACAGGTTGCGTTTGCTGTTAACGATACAATCCCTTCGCGCGAAGCGCGCACGAGAAATGTGAGCGGACCGTTTTCTGATCCCGGAAGAAGGCGTCTTCCCACCAATCAACGGTTACAAGCGGATTCCCCGGAAGGGCGCACGGTTCTCCCGTCTCGTAGAAAATCCGTGTTTTCGATGGATGATCAAAAACCAGAAGAACCACCCGAGCCGGTGATCGTGAAAGCCGATCTGATGAAATTGCGTGTGACGAAAAATACACGCGGCAAAGCAGAAGTGGTAGAGGTCTGGACCCAAGGTAATGTTTCGGTGCAGCAGCTGCAGGGCAAAACGGAAAAGCCGTTACACATTACTGGAAACCAGCTCCACATTGAAAACAAAGGTGAGAACGACCAGATCCTGCATGTGATTGGTAAGCCGGCAAAAATCAACGCACAGGGGGCCCAGATTGAGGGCGAAAATATTTTTCTTTACCGCCTGGAAAACAAAGCTAAGGTCGAAGGGAAAGGGCTGTTACTGTTGCCGGTACGTGGCGGTAAAAAGTCGTCAGCCGGCCTGTTATCAGGCGCTGATGGCATTACTCAGGAACACAGCCTGACGAAACCCGGCAAGGAAGAAGAAAATGACCAGGATCAAGTTCTGGAAATTCACTGGGATCAGGAAATGGTCTTCGACGGATTGACGGCGAATTTCTTCGGCAAAGTCAGAACCAATATGGGAGACAATCGCCTGCGATGCCAGGAGATGGAAGTCATTCTGTCCGACCGCGTCTCGTTTACGAAAAAACAACCGAAAGATCAAAAACCCAACGTCCATTTCATCACCTGTCGGGACGGCGTCGAAGTGGAAAGCAACGAGTATCTGGAAAACAGATTGGTCGGTATCCGCCGCGCCAGCTTCTGGCAAATGAACGTCGATCAGCAAACCGGGAATGCGGAAGCCCGCGGCCCGGGTTGGTTGATTTTGTGGCGACGAGAAAATACAGACCAATCGAATTCAGAATCCAACGTATCACAAGCCAACCGGCCTCAAAAAACAGACTCCGACAGCTGGGCTTACACGCGAATCGATTTTAACGGCAAGATGGCCGGCAATGTGGAACAACGAAGCACCACGTTTGATGATCGCGTGCAGATTACCCACGGCAGTGTGAAACGTCCACTAGACACTATTGATCCTGACAAACTGCCTCCCAATGCCGGCCGGATGCGGAGCAACAGCCTGAAACTGATTCAGCATGAAATCAATGGCCAGAAGAAAAAATTTATCTCGATGCTGGCAAAAGGGAATGCAGAATTTGAGGGGAACGCGCTCGTCAAAAATAAAAGGGCTCCGACGAGTCAATCCTTTAGTGCCAGCGCCGATACCATCAGCTTTGATGAATCGAAAGACCTGTACATGTTGCGTTCCTTCGGCAATCGCAAGGCAACCCTCCGCCGGTTTTCACGTGTGGGCAGCGATCCCACCCAAAGCGTGGCCCAGCAAATCGAGTTCGCTCCTGCTCATGACCGGGTCACATTACACGGCGTAACCGGGATACAAGGGTTGCCCTGACCCGATTTCAGGCTGAATTTATAGAATCATTCTTTTTTCCGATGTCAATCTCGCCTACAATTAACGTAGGAAGTTTGCTGCCTGTTTCAGCGCTTCCATCGCCAGATATCTATCAGGGAAACGGTAACCATGTCTGTCCAGAAAGATCAACCTTCACGATTCCGATCCGAGTCGGCAGCTTCTGTTGTGAAGCAACTGACTAGCGCAGGACGACTGAGTGGTCTTATCCGCGGGTATCACTGGCTGCTCATCATCACTTTGATGGTTGGCCTGTCTCAACCGACTTTCGCACAGAACCCGCGTACCCGGGAAGCCTACCAGCGACAATACGAAACCCTGCAAAACAACTTTCAAAACAAACTGAAACAGTTGGCCGCCAATTGCCAGCAGGAACAGCAGCTGGAAGGCCTGCAGACGATTTCCCAATTGCTGACAGCACTAGAAGACTTCGATCCGCAATCGAATTCCCTGCCCAGCGCTGTGCGTGCGGAAATCCCACTCAATCTACCCCCGGCAGAACGTAACTGGCGATTGAAGTTGCGCAACTTGCAGGACCAGCAGGCGAACACTCTGTTTGTCTTCTCACGCAATGTATTACACGCGGGTTTACCCAGCTATGCCTATGATATGATTCTGGAGACGGCTTATCATAACCCAGACCATCGCTCGGTCAGACTGATCCTGGGTTATGTACGTAATGGCGACGCATGGGTCACCCCGTTTGAAAAAGAGATGCAGGATCGGAAACAGGTCTGGCACGAAAAATATGGCTGGTTGCCGGCAGCACACGTCGCCCGTTATGAAAGGGGAGAACGTTATGTGAACGGTCGCTGGAAGTCGGCCGCTCAGGAAGCAGAAATCAGACGCGACTTTCGAAATGCCTGGCAAATCAAGACGGAACACTTTCTGATCAAAACCAATCACAGTCTGGAAATGGGTGTGAAACTGGCGACAGAAATGGAAGATTTTCATCGCTATTTCCATCAAACCTTCGTCGGCTTCTTTAAGACACCGGAGCAATTGCGAAAATTATTTGAAGGTGCCAGAAACCCTTTTCAAAGACGAAACAACAATTCTCAACACGTCATGCACTACTACCGGACCCGCAACGAATATTTGCAGCGGTTACAGAAAGAGATTCCGCAAATTGCACTAACGCATGGCATCTACCTGTTCGGCGATCGGATCTCGCACTTTTATCATCGCCCCGATGCAGCAGGCGATTTGGGAACCCTGTATCACGAAGCCACGCATCAGCTGTTTTATGAAACCGGTTCTCTGCGCAGCAATAGACAGGTCGGCGAGAAAAATCATTTCTGGGCCATTGAAGGCATCGCCTGCTACATGGAATCGTTTGAGAAGGACGGCAATGTTTTTCGAGCCGGCAACCCGAATCATATCCGCTTCAACGCGGCCCGCTATCGGCTGCTGGAAGACGAATATTATGTTCCCCTGGAAACGTACGCCGCCATGGGCCGCCAGGCCTTTCAAACCAGTCCGAACATCAGCCCCAACTATAGTCAGGCATCCGGGCTGTCTCATTTCTTCATGCACGCCAAACGTGGGGAATACCGAGACGCCTTTATCAATCAGATGTCACAGCTTTACAGCTTCAACTCCCGCGTTCGTAATAACGCGAATACGCTGGATGAGCTGACCGGCCAGTCTTATAGTGAGCTGGATCAAGAGTACAAAGCCTACTCGGCAGCGCTGCAAAAAGCCCTTGATGAACGTGCTCTCAGCCTGCAGACTAAATAAGCATTCCTAATAAAATATTGCCCACGGTTTTGCTGTCCTCCGGCTCCCTTCTCTCTCAATACGCCCCCTGCCAACCAGTGAAATTGACATAAGTCCGATAACCACGTGGATGACATAGAACCCAACTGGGACGTGTTCCACAATGTTATCGGCCTGTTCAAACTCTGGGCCGAAGACGGTTACCGAAAGAACAAGTACCATCAAAGGCTCTGCGAGATCGCCGAAGCTATTGAACTCCCCGCGAACTCACCAACTTACAAAATAATAAACTGCGTGAAAGCTCCCGTTGATGAGCAGGCTAAGCTAGTGCTACATCGCTGGCGGTTCGGGCTGTGGAAGTGTGTTTTGAGCTGGGGTGAAGCTGATCGTCCGTAATGCCCACGAAGGCCTGAAAGCGGATGCAAACCACGAACATGCTGGAACGTCAGAATAAGGAATTAAGACGGCGTACCCGCGTGGCGGGCATGTCGCCCAAAGAGGCATCGTTACTGAGACTGGTGACCGCGATCCTGGTGGAGCTGAGCTACGACTGGGAAACCGGCATGAGAGACCTGACGATTTAGTAATGATCTCAGAAATCGAAGGCTACTGAAACATACAGAACATTTGCTTTTTTCGGATAATAAAACACGAATAAACTATACAAACATGCCGTTTTATGTTAACTATAATGTACACACCCCTTTAGATTTTGACCGCATTCTTTTGGCTTTTGATGTTACATTCCCCAGGGAGCTCCCTAGTACTTTCAGAAATCATCTTTGATGAATGTTTCATTGCATGTAGTCCGTCTCGAAACAATTTCAATTAAAGAGCTTTTCTATGAATGAGTAATACGCGGGAACACATGACCTCAAGAACGAAGAACATGCAAATAGGGGCCATTTTTGTTAGCGATTTGGGAGAAAAACACTCCCTCTTTCTGAAATGATGATTCAGAATTCGCGTGTTGTTAAAATTCTAATTTAGGAAAGAGTTTGAGATGAATACAAAACAAGTATTTTATGCCGCACTATTTGTTACTTTTGTCCAACTAGCCAGTGCTCAAAGCGCTCTCGCACAATATTATTTTGAACGAGATCCAACGAGTTACGTAAGGGTAGTCGACGACATGGCAGCCGCTGTAATTGGATACGACTTATGGAATACTATTCCTCCATACAATAGTATTCCGTATCTCAACGATCTAGATGTGGACAATTCAGATACAGGAGAGCAATCCCTGATCGCTGCGTTAACTAGCTCAGTGAGTACATCCTCTACTGTAATAGGCTATGTCACAGCGTCTTCCAATACACAAATGACGTTCAACCCTGACTTAGTTGCCAATGGTCAGGTCTCTGCTCTTGCTATCAACACAGCGATCGCTGCATTGGATAGTGGGACTTATGAAGGTAGTCTTGCTATATTAAGTTCTACTGGTAGTAATACAAGAGCGATATGTTCGGCTAAGTTTACACTAAAAAATTCGCAAACTAACGCACCTCCGACACAAGTGAAATTAAAAATCAGACAGAGTATTTCACTCACGGATGATCCTGATTTTTTTTGGGTCCCTTCGCATAGTTTTTCCATTTATAAAAACGGATCATCGACAGCGTCATTAACATCTTCTTCTGATGGAGAAGTGACATTCATCGATCCAGCTGCAGTTCACGGTGACTATTATACTATTACCGGGACAGTGAGTGCGGAGGGGGGGGTATCTAAATCAGGTCCATTACAGGCCCATCAAATGCTCCTGTTGGGTGGTAGCTGTGAGGTAACAGGTGAAGCCGAAGTTTCAGTTGTTCCTTAATCATGTTTGAAGATATTCTATTCAATTGAGAAGAATAGAGTTTTATGCAGGAAGCAATTCACTTGACGGTGAATTGCTTCACTTTGTTCTTGATTCCCAAGTTCGCCCGATGGCGGCCGCGTGTGACCCGCTGAAAGTGGTCACGATTACTACCCGCGAAATTCTTTGACCCGTCTGGAATCCAGGTCATCCAAAATATCCAAGGAAGTCAATTTAACGTATGTGTGCGCTCTGAGTTGATCAGTTACCCTTGCGCGCTGAGAGTTAATATGCCCCACTTCATCCGAATTGTGAGCCCCAGAAACTATCGAGTTTACGAGCTGATAAAAGAGCACTTCGACGCGACCTGCGACGACATCACCTTTGAGTCGTTGTGCCTCTATTACAACCATAATCGAACCGCAGTTGTAACGGCCCTACAGATCCTTCAGCTTCATCGTTTCATTTCGCAGTGCGAACGTCATCGCTATCACCCGATTGATCGCAAGCCGCTGTTGATGCCGTTCAGAGGGGGTGTGAAATGATGCGGTATCGAATTCACAAACTGATTGAATTATTTGATACGCCCGTTGGGTTCACGCTGATTTTCGTGACGCTGGGGCCGCTTGTTTTAAGAATGATCAGTCCGATTTTCGTTTTGAGTGCCTTGCTGCTGCCCGGCTGCCAGGGTGGAACATCAGAACACGGCCCTACCGGGTCGTTATCGGGAAAAGTGACTTATAAAGGCGAGCCGGTCAAAGAAGGCATGGTTCAATTTAACAACCCCGAAAAAGGTTTTGGCGGTCAGGCCGTAATCAGTGAAGAGGGAACCTATACCGTGACCAACAATGTCGGTGGTCTGGTGACGGGAACCTATCAGGTGAGTGTTGTTCCGCCGATGATTGAAAAGTCGTTTGGCCCAGACACGCCTCCCTCCGAAGTTCCGAAAGAAATGCCCAACATTCCGCAAAAATATCATTATCCCAAGACCAGCGGTTTGAGCATCGAAATCAAAGCAGGCGAAAACACATTCGATATCGACATGCAATAAAGCAGCATTGATTTCTTTCGAAACGGCTTTGCGGCTTTCAAAACAAGCCAACAGGTGATGCACTATTTTCATGCATCACCTGTTTTTTTTGCTCCTCTCACGAACGAAGGGCCGCTCTCCGTTTCTCTATGCCTCATTCGGGTAGCCATGACGATCGCCTGGACCACCAGAATCAACTGATTCACACAATAATCCTACGCAAAAGCGGATTGATTCATGTCGAATGCGGCTTTATGATCGATTGATCCTCTACTGTTATTAGTATTCATGAAGAACTCGTTCTGCCAGGCTGCTCGCGAAGAAAGAACTCGATCATGCATCGGTCACTGATATATTGTTGGTCAGGAATTCTACTCCTGCTCACCGGGACGTCTGCCTATGCTGAAACGGATGCGGCTCCGTTTGTCTCCGGTTTTGACCGGTTTGCCCGGCACGCAGAAATCGAACCCCAGGTCGGCGGCAAACTGTTACTGAGTGAACTCAGTTGTACCGCCTGCCATCAGACAGACCGTTCCGACCTGGCACCCAAAGGGGGACCGCGATTGACGGGCGTCGGGAACCGCCTGCAACAGCAATGGCTCCAGGAGTATCTGACGGCACCCCATGCGGTCAAACCGGGCTCCACCATGCCCGATATGCTGCAGCATTTACCGGCGGAAGAAAAACGTCAGACGATTGCAGCACTATCGGCATTTCTGATGTCACAACAAACAGAGTTCCCCACGATCAAAGCGACCGGTGCCAATCCGGTGCCTTATGAATTCTGGAAGAAGGGCAACGTCGAACGGGGGCAGGAGCTGTATCACAAGATCGGCTGCGTCGCCTGCCACGAACCTGATGAAACGTACGAGCCCGGTGAAACCAAAATTTCTCCCACCGATCAAATGCTGGCACAACTCGATCCGGAAGATATCATCGAAATGGGCCTGGCGGCGAAAATGCGTCCCGTCAAATCGGTGCCACACGGTGATCTGCCCGCTAAGTACACGCGAAAAGTATTGACGTTTTTTCTACTGAATCCGGAACAGACGCGCCCCGCAGGCCGCATGCCGCAATTGAAATTGAAAGCGGTCGAAGCCGCCGACATCGCCGCGTATCTGCTCCGCGATCAGAAAACTCAACCCGCAGAGAACACTGCCGACAACGATTCCGCTCTGGTGGCAGAAGGGCGGAAACTGTTCGTTCAATTGCAATGCGTGAATTGTCATGCGGCACAAAACCTGAAACCAGAACAGTTCGCGAAACCGCTGGCGACGTTAAACGCGAAAGCGTCGACAAGCTGCATTGGTCAGTCCCAGAAAGGCCTGCCTCACTATCCTTTGGATCAACAGCAGCAAGCAGCGATTCAACAGGCATTAGCCCACCTGTCCCAGAAACAGAAACCAGAACCCAAACAACAGTTGGCCTTTCAATTGCTGCAACTGAACTGTTATGCCTGTCACGAACGGGACAAACTAGGGGGCGTCGGCTTCAATCGCAAGCCTTATTTCGAAACTGTCGGCCGTGTGGACCTCGGTGATGAAGGCCGGATTCCTCCCACGCTAACAGGCATCGGCTTTAAGCTGCAGAAAAAATGGCTGGCGAAAGTGTTGAGCGGCAAAGGCGATTTGCGATTTCACATGCAGGCCCGTATGCCGGTCTTTCCTAAATCAACTGTCGGTTCGCTCCCGGTGAATTTCGAACAAGCGGACAACAGCCAGAAACAGCAATCAGATAAACAAGTCTTCCCCGATCATGGCAAGCTGGCCTCTTCAGGTCGCGTGATGCTGGAGACCGGCTGCATTCAATGCCATCCGATTCGCGGCGAAAGCATGCCGGGCGTGGTGGGCACTGATCTGGGTGATGTGACCAACCGTGTGCATGCACAGTGGTTTCACGAATTTCTGCTCGATCCGGCTTCCTTGAAACCTCGCACTCGCATGCCGACGTTTTTCCCTGATGGAAAAAGTCAGAATAAAACACTGTTCGACGGCAACGTGGATCGACAGATCGCGTCTCTCTGGTCCTACTTGAAAGCAGGATCAAAACAGCCGCTGCCGGAAAAAATCCTGGAAGCGAAATCAAAGAACTACGAGCTGGTTCCTGAAACGCGGCCGATCATTCTACGGACCTTTATGCAGGAGGCGGGAACGCATGCGATTGCCGTGGGTTTCCCGGAAAAAGTACACATCGCCTTTGATGCCGAACAGGTCCGGCCAGCGATCGCCTGGAAAGGACGGTTCCTCGATGCACAAGGAACCTGGTTTATTCGCTTCGCACCGCCGGCGATTCCATTGGACAAAAATCCCGTTCTCCTGCCCGCTGGAGCGCCGCTGGCACTCTTGAATAAACCAGGCCAGCCGTGGCCCGAATTCTCTGCGAAAGACAACAAATATCAATTTCAAGGCTATCGCGTTGACAAAGGGGGAGTTCCCACCTTTCTGTATCGCTTCGGACAATATGAGATTGAAGATCGCATCGCCCCCGGGGAAAAGCAATCCCTGAAGCGAACCATTAAGATCAAAAGCGGCCCCAGTTCCGGGGCACAGACGAATCTCTGGTTCCGCGGTTTAACAGGGAAATCGTTGAAACGGTTCCATCCCGCTACGGTGACGAATCAGGCTGGCTTGACGGTTTCTGTTGCGAACGCGTCACCGAAGACGAGTAAACTCCGCGAGATTGAGGGCGAACTCGACTGGATCATTCCAGTTCCCGCTGCTGAAACCACCACAATTGAGGTGACATACCAATGGTAAAACAGTCCCATTTATTCCTGCTGACGCTGGTTCTGGCCACAGTCACGACAACGCTAGCCCGAACCGAACGGGTCTGCGCCGAGAGCGAAGACGATTACTATCGCCTCGTTTCGATTATGACGCCGAAAGCCCAGACCGAATCGCGGGCAAAGAACTGGAAACCCGCGTCTGGTGATCTGGTGCTTGAGGTAAGCGGCCTCGCCGTACTCGATGATCAGCGTGTGGCCGTTGCGATTCGGAAAGGGGAAATCTGGATTCTGGATGGCGTGTATGACGAGCCTCCGAAGAATGTGACTTACAAACGCTTCGCCACCGCCCTGCATGAACCGCTGGGACTGATCTGGAAAGACGGCGCGTTTTATACTGTGCAGCGCAGCGAATTGACACGAATTCGTGATACCGATGGCGACGGGACCGCCGATGAATATCTGACCGTTGCCAAAGGCTGGGGTGTGACAGGCCACTATCATGAATACGCCTACGGCCCCGAACTCGACCATGATGGGAATCTGTGGCTCACCTTAAATATCGGCCTGGGGCTCAAGAAGGAACACAAAGCACGAGCTGTGACCGACCCGACACTCGGATTTTCACAAGGTCGCTGGCGTGGCTGGGGCATGAAATGCACGCCCGAGGGCAAACTGATTCCCGTCTGCGCTGGCATGCGTTCCCCTTCCGGACTGGGCGCGAATCGCGAAGGTGACATGTTCTACACCGATCAGCAAGGCAACTGGGTCGCCACCAACACTCTGCATCACATGCGCGAAGGAGCGTTCTTCCATCATGTCGAAGCGCTGGCTTCGATGAACCTGGAAGGCTCTCCGATTCAGGGCATCAAAACGATTCCGAACGGACTCCCTTTTCCTGAAGCGATCAAACGCATGCCGCAACTGAAGCCGCCCGCTGTCTGGTTTCCGTATAAGAAAGCGGGACAGTCGGCGACGGACATCATGCTGGATAACAGCGGCGGTAAGTTCGGTCCGTTCGACGGTCAATTTTTTGTCGGCGAATTCACACAAGCAGCCATGCATCGTGTCTTCCTGGAAAAAGTGGATGGCGAATACCAGGGCGCCTGTTTTCCGTTTCGCGAAGGCTTCGCATCAGCGGTCTTGCGGATGGATCAGGGAACCGACGGTAGCGTGTTTGTCGGTCTGACAAATCGCGGCTGGAGCAGTCTGGGAACGGCATCCTACGGACTGCAGCGTCTGATCTGGACGGGTAAGACGCCGTTTGAAATCAAAGAGATGCGAGCACAGCCGGACGGCTTTGCACTGGTTTTCACACAACCCGTGGATCTAAAAACCGCGGTCGACCCGAAGTCTTACAAGCTGAAAAGTTATACCTACACCTATCACTCGTCCTACGGCAGTGATGAGATTCTCAACAAAGAGTTGAAGATTGACGCCATCACAGTCTCGGATGACGGATTAAGAGTCCAATTGAAAACGAACGGACTGCGGCCCCTTTACGTTCATGAACTGCTTGCCGACGGCGTGAAAAATAAAGACGGGCAGCCGTTATTGCACCCGCAGGCGTATTACACGTTGAATCGCATTCCAAAATGAGCCAGACGGTAAGAGATGCATCAATTCAAAAAGCCACGTTCGCGTAATTCCTGAATGTTGCCGGGCGCACTTTCCCAGACGCGTTCGGCGGCGTAGCGCATGATGGCGATGCCCCCCATGCCGGGCGGGGCGCTCAGAATGGCGGTGTGCTCTTCTTCTTCGTCGTCAAGCTGCTTGTTTAATTTGGCGACCGCCTCTTCGATACTGTCGCTGACGATACGTTCGGGGCCGCTGGTATTAGAGAACTTCAGATTCGAAAAGCCGGCGGTGCGGGAAAGTAGAAACGCCGCTAAGTCGGCTTCTTCCTGTTCTTCGAAGAAGTTGCTAAACTCCGGTTCCATATGATCGGGTCTGATGATCATCGGACGGGTGACGCTGACTTCCCCTTTCCGAATCGTGACCGTCGAACCGGCTTCCGAAGCGCCGCAGACCAGATAATAAGGCAGCTTCTGATCGCCGAACGTGAACAGAGAAAAATTCACGGGACGTTCAACCCGTACCGCTGTCCATATTTCGAAGAAACGCTGTTCATCGAACTCGTGAGAAAAATTCATCAGGTTCCAACCGGGGTGAAGAGAAAAAACGGAGGGTTTGAACTTCTTGATCAAAGGCGTGTGTTAGCTGAGCTTTTTCAACTTACTGACTCGACCGACTGAGACCCATTCGGTGACAAACAGATTGCCATCGTGATCAAAACAGGCATCGTGTGGGTGAATAAATCGCCCGGCTTCCCAGGTTTTGGGTTGCTTACGAATTTGAAAGCCATCCAGGACTCGATTTGTCCAGTCCTGATTGTAACCTAAATGAGTGATGACTTTGTTGTTTTTGTCAAACAGGGTAACCCGTGCATGGAGATCGGAAACGACCATCGTCTCACCCTGAATATCAATATCGGCTGGAAAGCTGACCGTATTGACAAAACCCACGTGTTTTCCATCCAAAGTGAAATATTGCAAACGGTGGTTTGCCCGGTCGCAGACGGCGATTTTGGGTGTGCCATCCCGCTGATCAAGCCACATACCATGAGGCGTTTTCATCTTGCCGGCCTCGGTCCCACTGCCACCCCAGCTGAATTCGAACTTGCCGTCTTTCGTATACTTATGGATGTAATGCGAGCCATAACCGTCGCCGACATAAAATCCCCCATCGGGGGCAAAGGCGATGTTTGTGGGGCTGTAGCGAACTTTGTCGTCCTTGTAATGTTCGGGAGCCGCAGGACGGCCGATCGTCCAGACCACATCCCCTTTCAGATTCGTCTTGGCGACCACTCCATGTTTCGTGTCTGAAAGATATAGAAACTCTTCAGAGCCTTCTTTGCGAACATCAATGCCATGTCCGCCGCCATGATATTCCTTGCCGAAAGACCGCACAAACTTTCCATCAGGGTCAAAAACCACGATCGCATCCATGGGCGTTTTTGAATGTGCGCGATGTTTGATATAAATCAAGCCGGCTTCGTCGACACACACGCCGTGCGTTTCGCCCCACTGAATGTGTTTGGGAACGTCACCCCAACCATGGATCGCCTCGTATTGGAACGCGCCTTCACCCAGCACCGGATTCTTGACACCGGCTTTGTCTTCCGCACCGAGAATTGCGGGCGCGAAAAAGCTTCCCACGACCGCGCTACCAGCGGTTTTCAGGAAGTGGCGGCGAGAGTCGGAAGGGTGCGAATGCTGCAAGGAACGCTGATCCATAAAATTGACCTGGTATTAAAAGTTTCAAACAAGTTTCCATAATCCACAATAAGCGAAATCGCATTGTTAACTTGATCTTAACGGAGACATTGCCCTGTTCTCAATTGTGGATCGCAAAAAATAGGGTATTCTGACAATGTTCTCCGCACGTTCGTCCCTGTTTCGGGCTGCGCAAGCAGAGTCTTCGCAATTAAGATGGTCTTTGGAAAACGGTTATGGTATGAGATAAAGTACGAGAAAAATACAGCTTAGATGACCTGACTCTGGTCTGTCTTTAACTTCATCAATTCCTGCTACTGCCCGTAACAAGGAATGGAACGCCATGTACACAACGCGAATCTTGACTTTTTTGTTCACCACCAGTGCCCTGATTTTGTTAACCATTGGTGGGCCAGTTACTGCCGATGATCAATCCACCGGGTCAAACGACTTGCGCATCGACTCAGTTCTGGTCAGCTTAATTGAGCAGGTCGAAGTGCCCGCGCGCGAAGTTGGTCAGCTCAATGAAATGCGGGTGAAGGAAGGCATGGCAGTTCAAAAAGGGGACGTTCTGGCACAGATTGAAGTTACCGAAGCGGTGCTGTTAATGCAGCAGGCAAAACTGGAATTTCACATGGCGCTTCTCAAAGTAGAAAATGACGTGAATCTTCGTTTTGCCCAAAAGTCATATGAAGTGGCGAAAGCGGAACTGCAGCGGGCGGAAGATTCGATCAAGAAATACCCCAAGAGCATTTCCAAAACCGAACTGGACCGTTTGAAGCTCACGGCAGAAAAAGCGGAGCTGGAAATTGAACAGGCGGCCGAAGAAGCCAAGACCGTAAAACTGGAAGCCGAGTTCAAACGAAACGCCGAACGGATTGCAGAGCTGGCCGTGCAGCGACGTAAAGTGATCTCGCCAATCACGGGAATGGTCGTGCAGATTATGACCAGAGAGGGTGAGTGGGTCCGCCCCGGCGATACGGTCCTGCGAATCTTAAAGCTGGATCGTCTGCGTGCAGAAGGACTGATCAATGCGTCGCGGCTGCAGGAGCGGGATTTGAAAAATCGGCCCGTGGTATTGCTCGTCAATCCGGGAACCAAACAGCAGATCGAATTCAAAGGCAAAGTTTCGTTTATCAGTCCCGAAGTCAATCCGGTCAATAACCAGACACGTGTCTGGGCCGAGATTGAAAACCCGGAGCTGAAGCTCAAACCGGGTATGCGGGCTTCCCTGATCATCAAATAAACTTCCTTCGATTGAGAAAGCCACTGCCGCCATCATGTCGTTCGGCCTACAAGATTTTTCGAACCAGGCACTGCGTCTACGAATGCGATTGGATCTGCAGGTCCAGCCGTTGCAGTTCGGCGGCTCGACCTATTGGGGCATCAAAGATCCGATCTCGCTGCAATACTATCAACTGCGCGACGAAGAATATTTCATCCTGAAACAGCTGGACGGCTGTGCTTCCTTCGAGGCGATTCGACGACAATACGAACAACGCTTTCTGCCTCAAAAACTAGATGCATCACATCTGCAGGGATTTTTATCGCGTCTGCATCAGTCGGGACTGATCATCGCCGATGCGATTGGCCAGGGTGAAATTCTGCTGGAGCGGCAGACAGAAAAACGACGACGGGCACTCCGGTCCCGCTGGATGAACCCGTTGGCGATTCGTTTTCGCGGCATCGATCCTCACCGTTTTTTAAACTGGCTGCAGCCTTGGGCGGCGCTCTGTTTTACTCCCCTGTTTCTGCTGGCGTCACTCGTACTGATGATCGCTGCGACCACTTTAATTTTGACACACGTGGACACAGTGGCCACACAACTGCCCGACTTCACGACCTTTTTTGAAGCAAAGAATCTACTGCTGCTCGGCTTCAGTCTGGCGCTGGTAAAAATGGTACACGAACTGGGGCATGCGCTCGCCTGCAAACAGTTTGGGGGAGAGTGTCATGAAATGGGTGTCATGCTGCTGGCGTTCATTCCCTGCCTGTACGTCAATGTCAGTGACGCCTGGACGATGCCCAATAAATGGCATCGGATCATGGTGAGTTCGGCGGGCATCTTTGTCGAACTGGTCATCTCGTCTGTCTGTGTGTTTCTGTGGTGGTTTTCCTATCCGGGCCTGTTTCACTCCTTGTGTCTGAACATTGTTTTTGTCTGTTCGGTGAGTACCCTGTTACTGAATGGTAACCCCCTGCTGCGTTATGATGGATACTATATCCTGCTGGACCTGATCGAGGTTCCGAACCTGAGGCAACGCGCACAATCGATCGTATCCAACCGACTGCATCACTGGTTCTTCGGACACAAGGCCGATATTCTGCTCAAAGAACCGCGACGGCTACGACGATTTCTGTTTGCGTATGGGGTTGCCTCGATCATCTATCGCTGGTTTATTGTAATCGTAATTCTGAGCGTCTGTTATTATGTGCTGGAACCGTATGGTCTGGAGATCATCGCGCAGGTCATGGGAGCCTTTGTTCTGATGGGAATGTTACTCGTGCCTTTGAAGTCCGGTCTCAACGAAATTCAGACGTATTCCAAAGCAGGTCAAATTCATTGGCAGCGTTTTCTGATTCGTACCGCGATTGTCCTGATTCTGCTGGCTGGCGCGATCTTCATTCCCGTGCCTCATCGAATCACCGCCCCCGCACTGATCGAACTCAAAGATGCCAAGCCCGTGTATGTGACGGCTCCCGGTTTTCTCAAAACGGCAGCGGCGGCTCAAACGGAACTCAAGCCAGGTTCCTTGATTGCCGAACTGCAGAATGATCAAATCGAGAAGGACCTTCTCAAGCTGACAGGCTTGATCAATCAGCAGGAAATCCGCATCTCCACACTGAAGAAACGCCAACTGGATGATCCGGAAGCCGCCCAGGAACTCCCCACTGCGCAAGAGCATCTGGTCGATCTGAAAGAGCAACTCCAGCAACGGCAGACAGATCAGCGGCGGCTCAGTTTGAAAGCCCCCATCGCTGGCACCTTGATTCCCGCGCCCCCCAAACCGGCTTCGCAAGAAAAGGGCTCACTTTCCAGCTGGTCGGGCTCGCCGCTGGATCTGGAAAATCGGAACTGTTTTCTGGAGCGGGGAACCTGGCTCTGCTCGGTCGGCGATCCCAATCAGCTTCAGGCGCGCCTGATTGTCGATCAGGAAAATGTCGAGTTTATCGCTCCTGGTCAGTCCGTGCGCATTCTGCTGGATGAATATCCGGGGAGCATTTTTAAGGGCACCATTCAGGAAATTGCAGAAATCGACATTGAAGACTTACATCCGAATCTGATTCATCGCGAAGAAATCACCACGGAACTCGATCCCGCGGGCAAACGACAATTGAGCAATACCTCGTATCTGGCTCGAGTCACCCTGGAGGCTCCTGCCGAACAACCGTTGATTCACTCGTCGGGGCAGGCAAAAATCGCAGTCGCGCCGGAATCGCTGGGGAAAAAAACGTATCGGCAGCTCAGAAAAACCATTCGCCTGTTCCAATAACACCTCAACCCATACTTTGCAGACTTCTTATTTTAATATTAATGTTGGGTGCAAGATCGACATTTCCAGATTGGTGCTGAATTGCTAGAATTCTCCGATTCACTGTAAATCACGAATATTTCATTATAAAACTCGATCTAAACTGAGTCCGGCGGCATGGAGGCTTCCCGATGACCGATTCACAAAACAACCCCCTTCCCTCTTTGAAGATTGTCGTTCTGTCTGGTGGGGAATCGGCTGAACGCGAAATTAGTCTGCAGAGTGGCGAGGCAGTGTCACACGTGTTGTCGTCACGCGGGCATCAGGTCAAAACCGTCGATCCGTCTCTGATCGATCTCGACACTTACGACTGGGGCGACTGTGATGTTGTCTTTATCGCACTACACGGAACCTATGGAGAAGACGGCACGATTCAAACCACATTGGATCGGCTGGGAATTCCCTATTCCGGTTGTGACGCGGCGACTTCCAAACTGGCTTTCAGTAAGTCGGCTTCGAAAGAGCGGTTTATTCAACACAATGTGAACACTCCTTCGTATGTTCTGATTCACGAATCGGATAATGCCAAGCGCATCGCACAGCATGCCCGCAGTATGGGTTATCCCCTCGTCGTGAAGCCCGACGCACAAGGCTCCAGTCTAGGCGTCTCGATTGTACAAACTCCCGAAGAACTGCCGCAGGCACTGGCACGATGTTTCCACTATGACTCGTTCGGCATTCTTGAATCTGCCATCAAAGGGACCGAATGGACGGTCAGCGTCGTTGACGGTCAGGTCTTGCCATTGATCCAGATTCAGACACCACACGACTTCTTTGACTATGAAGCCAAGTATCACGAAGATTCGACGCAATACCTGTTTGAATTCGACCTGCCCACGAACGTGATTCAATCCATCATCAAAACGGGCGTCAATGCCTGTGAAGCGTTGGGTACGACGGGCATTGTCCGTGTTGACCTCCTGCTGGACCGTTTTCAACAACCCTGGGTTCTGGAAGTGAATACGATCCCCGGATTCACCGATCACAGCCTGGTCCCGAAAGCAGCCGCGCAAGCGGGCATCGATTTTGGCGAACTGTGCGAACGTGCTCTCGCCGAATGCCTGACGCAGGCTGCCCACAAGCCGCACAATTGATACAGCCTCACTAAGTGGCTCGTTTCGACGAGGAATCGCGACTTTTCTGCGGAGCGCCACAACTCGAGTGGTCTGAGATTGCGATAACCATACTAGAGGAGCGGTGCGCTCGCCCCCGGTTGCGCGCTCTGTGTTGACACTGCTGCGAACAAGTTCGCGTGCAGTGTCCGGGAAGAAATTCATTTCTGATCAGAAGTTAACACCATCAACAAGAGCGTATGAGTCCTAAAAAACCAAGAAAAAAACGGCCTGTGAAACCAAAGGTCGAAGAGATTGAGGAAGAAGAGGAAGAGCTCGAAGAAGAAGCTTTTGCGCTGAGCCCCGCTAGTCTGCTGCATGCCCTGTTCCGCCCCAAGGTTTTACTGGCGCTGGCGGGTATCGCTTCGGGACTGTTTTTCTACCAGAAACTCGAACAGCACATTCCCGATTTATCGCAGCGTGAAGAATATCAGATTGCCACCAAAGATCTTGCATTGATTCCTGCGCCACCCCATTATGTTCCGATTGACATTGTCGATCAGGTCATCAAACGGGGCCCGCTGCCCGAGCAGGTCTCGCTGCTGGACCAGGGACTCGTCCTGAAAGTCGCCGAAGCATTTGAGAAACACCCCTGGGTGCAGAATGTCGTTTCGGTACGCAAGACGAATACGGTAGTAGTGGAAGTCGTGTTCCGCAAGCCGGCGGCGATGGTCGAAGGCAAGCAGGGAATGTTTCCGGTGGACAATGAAGGTGTTCTGCTGCCGCCCGAAGATTTTTCGGTTTCCGATGCCCGACGTTACCCGGTCATTACAGGAATTCAATCGGTGCCTGAGGGCCCTGCGGGAACGTTCTGGGGTGATCTGACAGTGACGGGAGCCGCACAACTGGCAGAAGCACTCGGCCCGCACTGGAAAGAACTCGAAATTGTTTCCATCGAAGCGCCGCCGCGCACGACAGCCGTGCTTTCTCTGGATGATTTGATTTACCGTTTGATTACCACCGGCGGTTCGGAAATCGTCTGGGGCCGTTCGCCGAAGAGTCAACGGCGCGGCGAGTTACGCGTCGATCAGAAAATCGGCAAGCTGGAAAAATATTACCGCGACTACGGCGGCTTTGATCGTCCGCATGGCCCGTATGAAATCGACATCCGCCACTGGCAGGAAATTTCCCGCCGCCCGCTCCGCCAGCAAAGTAACCAACGCACGCTGATGCGTCGCTGAAGTTACCGATCAACTCCCGAGTTTGGCTGCCCCTATTTCAGGACGCCTGAAAATATATTCAATCTGCTGGCAATCTCCTGTTATTATGATGAAATCCTGAGTCGATGCAGGTAGATTGATCGTCAAGAACAACAGGTTTCCTGTTTCACGACTTTGTATCAATCAGACCTGACAGGAGTATTGATATGCATTGGGAAGACACAGTCCAAGACTATCGCGAACAAGGTTTTGTGCATGTCCCCGCATTCTATTCGGCAGAGCAACTCGCTCAAATTAAGGCGGCCATTGAGCACTATAATCAGGCCGTTGTTCCCACCGTTCCCGAGAGTGATGTCGTCTTTGAAGCCGACGGCCAGGCGATTCGTAACTGTTGGCGGATGCACACTCACGATCCTTTCTTTGCACAACTCCCCGCGGAAGAACGGCTGCAAACATTGATCGCCGCGCTGGTGAAGGGGACGCCGCTCTGTAAGGGAGTGGAAACCTTCAACAAGCCGGCGCGAGTGGGCTCGGGCGTTCCCCCGCATCAGGACAACGCGTATTTCTGCCAGGAACCGCCGGATGTGCTCACCGTCTGGGTCGCGATGGATGATGTCACGCCGGAAAATGGACCGGTGCAATATCTGGCTGGGTCTCATCTGGATGGTCTGCGGGAGCACACGCCCTCTGGTGTCAAAGGAAATTCGTTCGGGCTGACAGAATCGGTGGATGAAGCGAGCGCCTCAGTCGCCCTGTTAACGAAAGGGGACATTCTGATTCATCACTGTCAGACGATTCATTTCAGCGCCCCGAATGTGAGCGACCAGCCGCGGCTCGGATTGCTGATGGTCTTTCGTGGCGACCACACACAGGACTCTCCCGAGATGAAAGACGCTTATCACCGGGCGCGGGCTTTGCTGGAATCGAGTCAGAGTTGAGCCGCGATGCTTGCTTGACCTGACAGACTCTGTTTATATCAAGTGTTCACATTTCTGTGCGAAAACAGACCAATTCGGGAAACAGAATTACTTTCCCGTGATTTAAACCAGCTTGAGTACCCCGTTCTGCTTGATTTTCCCTCTTTTGACACTTACATACGTTGAATCAACGGGCCTTTCGGGTTCTGATAGGAAGCAATTGTCCGTTTATTGACTTCAAAAAAATAGTGTCCTAAAATCGCTAACTTAGCATTGTTTAATAATTCAACGGAAAGAACAGGGAGAGAATCGATTCTGCGTGGCTGAGAGATCAGGTCGTAGATCACCATTTTTCGGTTCTTATTTCGCTCGCCAAATAAAACTAAAGGGGAATGACAACGATGAGTGACCAGGCTAACGAAAACATTGAAAGTGTTCTTCATGAAACTCGCTCATTTCCGCCACCAGCCGAGTTTGCCGAACAAGCCAACATTTCCAGCATGGAAGAGTATCAGGAGCTGTGGAACCGTGCAAAGGAAGATCCCGTTGGCTTCTGGGACGACCTGGCACAGGGACTGGAATGGTCTCAGCCTTACGAAAACGTTCTCGAAGGAGAAATGCCCGAGACCAAATGGTTCACGGGTGGCAAGATCAATGCGTCGGTGAACTGCATCGACCGTCACCTGGATAGCTGGCGCAAAAACAAAGCCGCCATCGTCTGGGAAGGCGAGCCCGGCGACTCACGCGTGCTGCGTTATCAGGACCTGTACCGTGAAGTCTGTAAGTTTGCGAACTGCCTGAAAAAACTGGGCATCGAGACTGGTGACCGTGTGACACTTTATATGCCGATGGTGCCGGAACTGGCTATCGCCATGCTTGCCTGCTCGCGCATTGGAGCGACGCACTCGATCATCTTCGGGGGATTCAGTGCCGATGCAATCGCCGACCGTAACAACGATGCCCAGGCCAAACTGGTCATTACCGCTGATGGAGGCTGGCGACGTGGAAAGAATATTCCGCTGAAGGAAGCCGTTGACAACAGCATGGAAAAATCACCCAGCGTCGAGAAAGTCGTCGTCTACCGTCGCACCGGTTGTAAAGTCGACATGGTGCCCGACCGCGATTACTGGTGGCACGATCTGATGGATGGTGCTTCCGCGGAATGTGATCCTGTCGAACTCGACAGCGAACACCCGCTATTCATTCTTTATACTTCGGGAAGTACCGGCAAGCCCAAGGGCGTACAACACTCAACCGGCGGTTATCTGCTGGGCACAATGATGACGTCCCAGTGGGTCTTCGATCTAAAAGAAGATGATACCTACTGGTGTACCGCCGACATCGGCTGGATTACCGGACACAGTTACATCGTTTACGGCCCTCTCGCCAACGGTGCAACCACCGTGATGTATGAAGGCGCCCCCAACTGGCCCGATGAAGGACGCTTCTGGGAAATCATCGAAAAATATCAGGTCAATATTTTCTACACCGCACCAACGGCGATTCGCGCGTTTATCAAATGGGGCGATGAATGGCCGAACAAATACGATCTCTCCAGCCTGCGTCTGCTGGGAACCGTGGGTGAGCCGATCAATCCTGAATCTTGGATGTGGTATCACACGGTCATTGGACAGGAACGCTGCCCGATTGTCGATACGTGGTGGCAGACAGAAACCGGCGGCATCATGATGAGCCCACTGCCCGGCGTGACCGCAACCAAACCCGGCAGTTGTACAACTCCCCTGCCCGGCGTGGTGCCTGATATCGTGAGTGCCGATGGCGAAAGCCTGGACGACAATCAGGGCGGCTTGCTCGTAGTACGGCAACCGTGGCCTCATATGCTGCGAACCTTGTACGGCGATCACGATCGATTCAAAGAAGTTTACTTCAGTACGATTGCAGGTTGCTATCTGGCTGGTGACAGTGCCCGCCGCGATGAAGATGGTTACTACTGGATCATGGGCCGCATCGATGATGTGATCAATGTATCCGGCCATCGTCTGAGTACCATGGAAGTGGAAAGTGCGCTGGTTTCTCATCCGAAAGTGGCGGAAGCCGCTGTGGTGGGTTACCCGCACGAAATGAAGGGGGAAGGCATTTGCTGCTTTGTGACTTTGACTACCGATGACGGTCCCGAAGAACTCAAGCAGGAACTAAAACAACACGTGCGAACCCAGATTGGTGTCGTCGCGACTCCCGATCAGATTCGCTTTGCCGCCGCCCTGCCAAAAACGCGTAGCGGTAAAATTATGCGACGTCTGTTAAGAGACATCGCTGCTGGCCGCGAAAGTGTGGGCGACACAACGACTCTCGAAGACTTGAACGTACTCGCGAGTCTGAAACAGAGTGATGAGTAACTCGTTTCAGAAGTGTTACAATGAAATGTAGTGCGTGAGCACAAACAGCAATTTCGCAGGATGGCCGTTTGCTGGCCATCCTGCTGTTCTTTATCACAAGTCGATTAAGGTGCGCTGATGTCCGATGACCAACTCTCTGAACTGTTTGAGCAGGTACGAGAAGGGGCGCTTTCCGTGGAACAGGCGATGACACAGTTCCAGGTTCAAGAGCATCATAAATCGGCCATTCTGCCTTCAGCCAATATCGATCTGGATCGCAGTTCGCGCTGCGGTTACCCCGAAGTCATTTACTGCGAAGGTAAGACGCCGACCACGATTGTCGAGATCTTTACACTGTTACTGGAATCGAAACAGCGTTGTCTGGGGACGCGTATTTCGGAAGAACAGGCGGAAACGGTCCTCAAACAATTTCCGCAGGCCATTTACAATCAAACAGCGCGGACGATTCGTATTCCGAAACAAGATGCGGCCTCTGATGAAGAACTCATCGCCGGCGAAATCGCCGTTCTGACCGCGGGCACCAGTGATCAACCTGTGGCGGAAGAGGCCATTGAAACCTTGATCTGGATGGGTTATCAACCCGACTTCATCCTGGATGTCGGCGTCGCGGGCCCGCATCGTCTGCAGGAACAACTGCCGCGTATTCAGAATGTATCCGCGATTGTTGTCGCCGCCGGCATGGAAGGGGCGCTCCCTTCGGTCGTCGGAGGCTGGGTCTCTTGCCCCGTGATTGCAGTTCCTACCAGCGTCGGTTACGGCGCGAGTCTGGGCGGCATCGCGGCACTGTTAGGCATGTTAAACTCTTGTGCCGCCAATGTAACCGTGGTTAATATTAATGCAGGCTTCAAAGCGGGCTTCATCGCCGGCTTGATCGCCGACCAGAAACGCTCGACTTCCTGAGACTTTGACCTACCGACGAATAGAGAGCCCTGCCATGAAAAAATCCTCCCTGCGTTTTGTGCTCTGTCTTTTGCTACTGAATTTCTTCGCCGTCTGTTCTGTTTCTTATTCAGTTCAAGCTGCTGAAGAAAAACCAGCCTTACAACCAATCGTACGGGTTGTTGATTTAGATGTCGGCGAATCCACCACAGTCACGCTCAGTAATGGCGCACAGGTCAATGTCAAACTGCTGGACTTGAAAGAGACCCGCGATCCGGTTCGCAACGCGGTACGCAGTGCGATTGTCACCGTGGATGTAGACGGAAAAACAATTGCACTCGAATCGGGCATGTATAATCTGCCACAAATAATTGGTCGCGTGCAGATCGATTGCTCCATTACCGGCGGTTACAACTCGAACGGCACGCCGGCGTTCTGGGGACTCGACAAAGACGCTCGTCTCCGTTTCTGGCCCGCCGGTTCGCCGCTGATCAAACCCGGTTCGTTTATCTATCCCGTCGATCAACGCTGGTTCGCGACTCGCACCTGGTATGACAATGAACCGGTCGACGGTGGCACGAAAATTCTTCCGAAAATTTATTATCACAGTGGCCTCGATATCGGCGGTGCAGAGAAACTGACAAAGGTCATCGCCGCCACCGATGCGATTGTGGTTTCTTCGGGCAATGATGTGCTGGACGGACACAAGAAGGATACGCCGGTCGCGCAGCGATATGACGTGGTCTATCTGCTGGATGCGCGAGGCTGGTATTACCGTTATAGCCACCTGCACGAAATCAACGATCACATTCGCCCCGGACGTTTAATCAAGCAGGGAGAAGAGATCGGCGTGCTTGGCAAGAAAGGCGCCAGTGGTGGCTGGTCGCATCTGCATTTTGAAATCAAGAGCCGCCAACCTTCGGGAAAATGGGGCACGCAAGCCGGGTACCCCTTTCTGTGGGAAGCGTACCGCACTCAATATCATCCCCCGCTGATCGCCAACAGCCGCCGCAAACATTTTCTCAAAGCCGGTGATTCCACGGTTCTGAAAGGAACACAATCTTACAGTATCGACAACAGCATCCAGAGCTATGAATGGACCTTTACCGATGGCACAACCGCGACCGGACCGGAAGTGAATCGCACCTACAATCAGCCGGGTACTTATAGTGAAATTCTGAAAGTCACCGACAAAGCGGGCAACGTCGATTACGATTTCGCTGAAGTGCATGTGCTCGATCCAAAGAACATGGAACTGTATGTGCCGCGGATTCATGCCTCTTACTGGCCTTCGCTTAAAAACAGAGTCGGCGAACCGATCACGTTCAAAGTCCGTACGTTTGGCAACACCAGCGGCAACGAGATCTGGGACTTCGGTGATGGCAGCCCGACCGTCCGTGTGAAATCAGACGGTAATGTGAAACCGTTGAATGAAGATGGTTACGCGATCACCCAGCACACGTTTCAGAAACCGGGCGATTATCTGGTGAAAGTGGAACGCAGCCGCGAAGATGGCGTGCCAGCAACCACACGGTTGCATGTGCGGGTCGAACCGTAATAGCAAAGCGCGCGAAACCGGTTCACATTTCGCGATTTATAACGGATGTACTGGCGAATTCTCTGCTGGCATTTGGTCAGCGGCGGTTTTACAATGGTTTCTTTACCACGTACATTCTACGAAATCTGAATCTCGCTTGTTCTCCCTGCCCGGAATTTGCCTTCCATGAAATTTTCGCTGCTGACGTCCTGTTTGACACTCTGTTTATTAAATTCGGCTCTGCTCGATTCTCTCTCCGCAGCGCCCATTGAAGCCCGCAAGCCGGATTTGTCGATCGATTTCAAAACGCCCGTCGAAACTCGCTTGCAGCCTTTGCGAAAACAGTCCACACTGATTCACTCCGCCATTGGTGTGACCCGAAAAGAAACCCCGATCCCCTGTGTTTTTTCAAAAGAGGATCTGGATCTCAATACCGGGAAAATACGAATTCTGCTGATTGGTGGCCTGGATGGATCGAAGTCGTCCGTCGATGCGGTGATTAATGCCGTCGACTGGTTTTATGGTGCGGAAGCAGCAAAACCTCTGCGAGAAAAGTTCTCACTCTCAGCGGTTCCGATTGCGAATCCGGATGGCTGGGTTTTACAGCGGGGCCCGAAAAATGCATCACACGGGAACCCGACCCGCGGCTATCCGCCACTGGGTTCCTCTTATCACAGCCCGACAAAACCCGAAACCGAATATCTGTGGCGCTGGATTGGTATGCACGCCCCCGATCTCGTGATTGATGTGCGGGAAGGAAATCGATTTCAGTGGGTGATTCCTGTTGACGCCCTTTCCTCGGCGCGGAAACTGGGTAAACAACTGCAGCCACAAGTCCGACCGGTGTTTGGCTGGGAACTGGTTTCCAGCCTGGCTTACAAGTCACCTTCGCAGACAGGACGTTTACCTGCACTCGCACTCGAAGTTCCCCCGAAGAACGCACCCGCGTTTCTTCCGGCTCTGTTGACGGGAATCCAGAATAGTCCATTCCAAGGTCCTTCTCCAGCGCGGCTGGAACTGATGCGCCGTTTGCAGCGTACGCCGATTCAAGTCGCCACGCAACTTTCCAAAGTGTATGGCAACGACCTGGGACGAATTTCCTACCTGCCTGTGGTCTCGCTGATCAGTCAAATTCGTCTCGGCGAACTGACGGGCGACCAGAGCCGACTGCCTCATGTGGAACAGATCACGCAGAAGTATCTTGCTAAAAATCCGAACCCACTCAACAGCCGCGGAGGAGGCGGTGTGATCGCCGGGCATCTGTTGTTTTCCGAACTGGCCAAAGCGACCGGCAATCAGCAGTATCTGGAGCTCGCCAAACAGGCTGCGGATTTGGGGTTTGACGAACAGGGAAACTTTCGTGAATCGATGCCGCATCATGTGGAAATGAGTGATGCGGTTTTCATGTCGTGCCCGATTCTCGCCGTTGTCGGCCGTTTAACGGGAGAACCACGGTATTACGAAATGGCTTTGCGTCACTGGCGATTCATTCAGAAACTGGATCAGCGACCGGATGGCATTTATCGCAATTCACCGCTCAGTGATGCAGCGTGGGGACGCGGAAACGGTTTCCCCGCATTGGGTCTGGCACTGGTACTCTCTGAGTTGCCGTTGAATTCTCCGCTACGACAAGAGTTCATTGACGGGCATCGTCTGCATCTGGAAGCACTCGCCCGGCATCAAGACCCAACCGGCATGTGGCATCAGGTGATTGATCATCCCGAAAGTTATCGTGAGATGACCAGCACCTGCATGATTACGTTTGCGATGATTCGCGGCATCCGGGAAGGCTGGCTCGATGAAAAACAGTACACGCCGATCATTGAACGGGCCTGGAACGCGATCAAAACCCGCGTCGCCTTTGATGGCTCGCTCGTTGATGTTTGCACGGGAACCGGGAAACAGACCAGTGTTCGCGGCTATTTCGACCGCATGGCGATTCTGGGAATGGATTCGCGTGGCGGAGCGATGGCGTTTCTGGTTTCCAATGAAATGGCTCAGTGGCTCAATGAACGGGAAAATGCCGAACAGCAGAAACTGGATTGATGACACATCAATTTGGACGGCTGATTATCTTGCATTTTGGGTAAAAATCGTCGCTGATTCAATCACTGTTGGCAAGCCAAGCCTTAGTGCAGACAGACAAGTAAGAGTACAACCATCAAAGTAAGCTTCGTAGGGAGCGGACCCATGTGTCCGCCCGCCTTGCGAAGGGATGATTTTTATCACACATAGGTTGGGATCAGTTAGAATGTTCGGCCTTCTGCGTGTGAACTACGTCGATACCGCGGGTGGACACACGGGTCCCACCCCTACCAGTTGACTCGATTGGCACGAGAAACGGCCCGTTTATTTATCGAGCCAGCTACTGAGCGTGACCTTTAAGGTCATCAGCTTATCATTTCGTTTGAGTTCGACATCCACGGTATCGCCGGCTGACTTTTTGCCAATCAGATCGACGAGCCCCTGAAAGCTTTCGACATCCTTTCCATCGAATTTGACAATGAGGTCGCCCGATCGAATGCCGGCTTTTTGTGCCGCTAATCCCTCTGAGACATCCCCCACAAGACAGCCGTCCCTGCCACTGACGTCACCACTTGAAATGCCGAGCATTGCATCACTGTCGCGTGCCTGGAAGCGGGTGGAGGGAATGGCTTTTCTCAAATCGTCTAATGCAAGCTCATTCAGCGGATGCCCTTTGATCAAATAGAAGGTATCAAACTTTCGAATCCGTTTGATAAACCGCAGGCCCAGTTCGGCGCCGCTCCAGCGTGCGCCGAGCGCGACATAGCGTACTCGCCCTGGGGCATTGTTCTCATTCTGTGGGTATTTGGCGATCTCTTCTGCCGTCCACAATTTGATGGTACCGCCCCGCTTTCTGATTTCGCGTATCGCCCGTTTTTCTCGAATGTCAGAATGTCGATCGATGGCTTCTTCTGCACGGAGGGCGACAGAAGGGTTCGCGGAACCGGTGAGCGATTCGAGGGCCTCTTCTGCCTTAGTGACGGACGCTTCTTTGCCTGTGACATAAACCTGTTCGATGACCAGAATCGCGCGGACAGAGGCTTCGAGGCTGTCGCCGCGCGTGACTTTCAATAGCGGCTCAATGACCAGTTCCCCATATTCGGGCAAAGCCTTGGTCGCGGTTTCACGCTTTTGATAGCTGTCACTTTCGAGGTCGAGAATATAATCAACGACTTGCTGAGGAAGTTTTTCTGGTTCTGCGGCAACAGCGCTGATGCACTGTAAGGCTGATGCTGCCAGCAGAGCGCATCCGGCAATCGAAATCAAACGAGAAAGCATGGGATCTATCCCTCTAAGAAAAAAGTTCGTCTCAGTCAGGCGACTTCCCCCTATTTTCAGACAAACGTGCCTCTAAATCAATACGAGACTGATTGAGGAACGCGGGAAATCTCGCTATTCATTCTGTTTTAGGGCGGAATTTAAATAGCCGGGCCGGTCGGTGGTAATGCCTTCGACCCCCATTTCAGCCAGTTTTAACGCGTCCGCCACCTTATTGACCGTCCAGACATAAACGGGCAAACCGGCTGCTTTGGCCTGTTCAACGAACGCTTTGGTGACGAATTGATTATAGCCGAGATCCAGACCATCCAGGTTGGCCGCTTTGGCTTTTTGAATATAGTAATCCGCGTTGTGTTCCCACTTACCAGTTTTTTTGTTCTGTTTGACTTTGAAGACCCAGATGACTTCCAGCTCGGGCATTAACTGCTTGGCCTGCTGCATCGTTTTGTAATCAAAGCCGATGATGGCAGTCTGATCAGCCGTTTTACCGGCGGCTGCCAGATCCTGTTTTAGTCGCGGCAGAACTTCGGGGCCACATTTGATTTCAATAAACAGTCGTTTCTGTTTCGGAATGGTCTCCAGAATCTGAGTCAGCGTCGGAATGCGTTCTGCTTTGTATTTCGCATTCTTCCACGCACCGACATCTAGCGTTTGCAGCTCGGCAAAAGTCTGTTCTTTTACAGCCTGATCGCGGCCGCCGATGCGTTTGGTGGTTTTGTCATGATAGGCAACAATCTGGCCATCTTTGCTGAGATAAATATCGATCTCGACTGCGTCTGCATTTCGCTTCCAGGCCAGATTCACAGACGCCAATGTGTTTTCGGGAGCGTCATAGGATGCACCACGATGACCAATGATTTCGACAGCAGGAAGCGATGAGGTCGCTGACACGATGGCTAAACCTGCAAAAAAAGAGAGGAACTGTGGTAAACGAAGGCACGACATCTTTGCTGATCCCTGGTATTGAATCCTGGTGGCTGTGGCAAACTTCTGTTTTGTATTGTGTTATATAGAAGCATATTAACGAATTGTAAAGAAAAGGTGAAAGCTAAAATACAGCGTCTAAACAAGCTCGCCGATACCTTTTGTTCAGACAACAAGCGGTAAAACCCGTTTGAAATTGTGTTTCTGGCATCCCGGCCATTCCTTGACGATCGGGAGTCTCACTTCTAAACTCGCTGTTGGCAGACAATCATAAAGCCCACGGTCAAATGTTTCTACTTTGATCTGTTTTTGTGACGGTTTGCTTCGTCAGATGATACACATTTCCAAGGAGCCTCAGTGGTGCAAATTCAAGTGAACGGTGAAGCCCAGGAGGTTCCCGAAGAGTTCACAGTGGCTGAACTTCTGGCACAACTGGGACTGCAGCCAAAATATCTGGCCGTTGAACGAAATTTAATTTTAATTCCGCGCGAAGAACATTCCGCCTGTACTCTGCAGGAGGGGGATCGCCTGGAAATAGTAACGCTGGTAGGCGGTGGATAAGAATTATGGCAACAATCGGCAGCACAGAATCGTCTCTGATCCTGGGAACACACCATCTGAACTCACGTTTGATTGTGGGAACCGGAAAGTACACGACGTACGAACTGATGCAGGAAAGCCTGGAAGTCAGTGGAGCCGACGTAATTACCGTCGCTGTCAGGCGGGAACGTCTGATTGATTCGGATGGCCGCAACATTCTGGATTTCATCGATCTGAATAAATATACCATTCTCCCCAATACCGCCGGCTGCTTTTCTGCAGAAGATGCTGTCCGTGTGGCACGCATGGGTCGCGAGATTTTACGCGGTCTGGAAAACCCGGGCGCCGACTGGGTCAAGATTGAAGTGCTGGGCGACACCAAAACGTTGCTCCCCGATCCGATGGCGACATTGGAGGCGACGAAACAACTGGTAGACGAAGGCTTTTCCGTCCTCTGTTATTCGACCGACGATCCGATTACCGCGAAGCGTCTGAAAGAAGCCGGCGCGACGTCCGTCATGCCCGCAGGCAGTCCGATTGGCAGCGGTCAAGGCATTCTGAATCCAAATAACATTCGGATCTGTCTGGAATATCTGAAAGAAAACGATCCCGATTACCCCGTCATCGTGGATGCGGGCGTTGGCACCGCCAGCGATGTCACGATTGCGATGGAACTGGGTTGTGACGGCGTGTTGCTCAATACCGGAATTGCCGGTGCACAGGACCCGGTTCGTATGGCGCGGGCGATGAAAAACGGAATCGAAGCGGGCCGCGATGCCTATCTCGCCGGCCGGATTCCGAAGAAGTTATACGCAACTGCTTCGAGCCCCGAAACCGGCGTGATCGCACCCAAAGGTTAAGCGGTTATTTGCTGACCGCCGGCTTTTTCTGCTGCCGTATTCTTTGGGGTTGTTTCTTTTTAGGCCAGGCTGGCTGTCGTTCTGCGACAATCGTCACAGTGATCTGATTCAGATCAGCAATGCCACCGATCTGTCCTGACGTCTTCACCACTTTCCATTTGACTGACGCATCCTTAACACCTCCGGCGTAAAGTGCCTCATTCAGTTTTTTGATGGCTGCCTGTAATGCTTTCTCAAAAGAAGCAGGATGAGCAAAGTCTCCCACATGTCCCCCCGTAAATCGGCGACGCACGGGCTTCTGATCTGGCTCAAATTTGATCACAACAATCCCGTCTTTGACACCATGCATACGAATGCCTTTGACCCAACCCGGAAAGCCGTGCCATAAATCAATCGCTTCGACTTGAGAGATTACAGTGATTGCTGGCCCTGAGGGGGGGATGGCTTTCAGAAAATAGTCCTGAATTCCGTCTTTGGGCGGCGTGACATAGATGGCTCGCTCCAGTTTGACGTTAGTGTAACCGCCGGTCGGAACTTCACCGATGGCTTTGACGTATAGATTCGGCGGAAAGGATTCTTCAATCTCAATCTGATGGGTTACTTTAAGAATTTTGGAAACGGTGACCGGTTTTGATTTTGCTTCGTCGGCTTTCAGCACTATCGCGCTGCTCAAGCTCAAAGTCATCGCAAGCAGGACATATCTGATCTGTGGTAAACGGTTCATAGAACACCTTTTCAACTCAAAAAGACGGCAGAAATACTCGTGGACCAGAGAGATACGAGTGTTGTCTGATAACCGACAGACGCTTCGATGTGCGCAACAGTTCCCAAAATACAGGATCTTCAAAAAAAGGGGAACCACAGCCCCCTTAAATCCTGGCTATCTTGCCTCAATCATCTTCCATTGGTCTTCTGTTGAGAAGGGATCGATCAACTGTGCCAGGCCAGCGTCAGCCAGTTCCTGTCCGGAAACAAATCTTCCCGGGTGCGTCCATTTATCGAGTAGACTTTGTTCGACGCCGAACAGTTGTGCCTGCAGGCGATCAAAGTCGGTTTCCATGACTTTAAAGTGCCGCGCCCATTCGACGGCTTCTTCGAAACGGACATCATCTTCACTTTGCCAGCGAACCGGGTGGAACAACAGCGTGGTATAACTGGTGACGAAACGATGCTGACAGGCGGCAAACGGCAGAATGGCCGCAGAAGAGCACTCACCCAGCGCGATGCCAGCCACGTTTAAATTTCGCAGTCGGATCAGACTGGCCAGCGTGAGCCCGGAATAGACAGACCCGCCTGGTGAATCGAAGAAGATCGTCCCGCGACTGCCTCGCGGCAAATCAACGAGCCGCGAGACCAGATCGGATTCTTTTTCGCCCAGATCACCGGAAAGTGCAATTTCCCAGTCCGGTTCTTTCTCCGAAACGGAGTGGCTTCGAAACGAAGCGGATTTCTCGGGATAGGATTTCAGAGAAGAAGTGGTTCGCAATCGTCGTCGTTTATTCATTATTTCTGGCTATATCTTTGTGCTGATGACCGGCAGTAACTCATTATGGAACCTGTTTAGAATAACAGATCAAAAGCCCTGTTCGCAAACTGTGTTCTAGCTCAGTTCAAGAAAAAACTGCTGAAATTGTCTGTGCGACTTGGCGCAGTGGCACTGTTCAGCACACAATATCCGATCGTTATTCGCAAACCATTTACGATCGATCACTTTCGAGGAATTTTCGCCGTGAAAATCGTGTTCAGTATAATCTGCCTGTTTGTCGGCTTCTCTACCGTAGCCAACGCTGATACCGTTCAACTGAAGCAACAAGGGACGAAAGTCAATGTTTCTATCGACGGCAAGCCTTTTACCACCTACAACACCGGCGGCAGTCTGCCGAAGCCGTTTTTCTCTCCTGTGCGTGCCGCCGATGGTACGGTCATCACCCGCTCGCTGGTTGATCCCGAAGACCACCCACATCACAAGGGGATCTGGGTCGCCGTCGATGAAGTGAATGAAGTCGATTTCTGGGCCGAGAAAGGCAAGATCAAAAACAGCAGTGTGAAAATCATCAAAGCCTCTGGTAACCCGGCCGTGCTGAAGGTGACCAATCAATGGTTGGGTGAAGATAAGAAGCCGATCGTAACAGAAAACACGGTCATTTCGATTTATGCCAACCGCTTGATGACTTACAACATCACCTTTAAAGCCGGATCTAAGCCGGTTGTGTTTGAGGACACCAAAGAAGGCTTGTTTGGAATTCGTCTGCCAAACGGAATGCGTGAAAAAGAAGAAGGCAGCGTGGAGAACAACACGGGCATCAAAGGGACCAAAGACAATTGGGGCAAACCAACTGAATGGATTGACTATTACGGCCCTCTGAACGGCAAAGTCTATGGCGTCACGTTGATGGACTCGCCTCAGAACTACAAAAAGTCACGGTACCATGTGCGTAATTATGGTCTGTTTACTATCAGCCCGTTTGGCGATCATTCCTATACGAATAAGAAACAGCCTGCTGACCCAAAACATTTGAATGCGGGTGAAAAGTTCAATCTGAAGTATGGGATCTACATTCACTCTGGCAATACCCAGCAGGGGAAAGTCGCTGATGCTTACAAACAGTTTTTGAACGTCAGTAAGAAAAAAGCCAGTCCCAAAAAAGTCTCGCAAAAAAAACCGGTCAAGCAGCAAACCAAAGCGAAAAAAGTGGCAGCGGCTCCATACGAAGAAAAGAGTAAGGCTCTTGAGCCGATTCCTGCCTCCGCGGCCGCGGCCACTGCCAGCGATGACTGCAACTGCGCTCCGCAACAAAGGCGTCGAGGACTGTTTCGGCGCATCCGCGGCCGCAGATAGGTGTACGTGAAGCCACCCACATGGATGTTAGATGTACCCTCGGTCTGAATAATCGGTAAATCCCCGAAAAGATACCAACCGAGCGAGTGCTCTGACGTTCTATTCATTGCGAGCAACAGGCTGCTCCAATAAGATCAGCACCATTGTTTTGAACTGAGGCGCTGATAGCAAACCCCGGCTGATCAGTACGGATCTGAACCATACCGAAAGAAATGATTGATGAGGGACCAATTCTCTCGTTACGGGCTACGGATTTCGAATCTTTCCAGCGAAGATTCCGCCGCCCTCACACGATCTGCAGATACGAATAGTGAATTAGAAAAGAAGCTTTCTAACCAAGGACTTATTACGGTGTTACGAACACATACTTGTGGCGAACTGAGAACAGACCATGTTGGGCAAACAGTCACTCTGGCAGGCTGGGTGATCCGAGGCCGCGATCATGGAGGTCTGGCTTTCATCGACCTGCGAGACCGTTATGGCATCACGCAGATTGTGTTCAACCCCGATCGTGATGCCGACATGCATGAGCTGGCACGTTCCCTGCGGGCGGAAGACGTGATCCAGGTGACCGGCGAAGTCGTCTTACGTGATGATCGCGAGAATGAAAAGCTGGCAACCGGAAAAATTGAAGTACGGGCGCATGAACTGAAAGTTCTTAATAAAAGTAAAACGCCCCCGTTCGAGCCAGGCACATCAGAACTGCCCAACGAAGAGCTGCGTTTGACTTACCGCTTTCTCGATCTACGAAGTGAGCGTCTGCAGGAAGCATTAAAATTACGACATCGCCTGTCCAAAGTGACCCGCGATTATTTTGATCAGAACGAGTTTCTGGAAATTGAAACTCCCATTTTGGGCCGTAGTACGCCGGAAGGTGCCCGCGACTATCTGGTTCCCAGCCGCGTACACGAAGGCAGCTTTTATGCGTTGCCACAATCGCCCCAGATTTATAAACAGATCCTGATGATCTCTGGTTATGACCGCTACTACCAGCTTGCCCGTTGTTTTCGTGACGAAGACCTGCGTGCTGATCGCCAGCCGGAATTTACTCAAATCGACCTGGAAATGGCGTTTGTTGATCAGGAAGATATTCTCACACTGGTTGACGGCTTAATCGCCACGATCCTGAAAGAACTACGAAACGAAGAGGTTGCTTTGCCTCTGCCACGTTATGACTATGATGTGGTGATGGAAAAATACGGTTCTGACAAACCCGATTTGCGGTTTGGCCTGGAGCTGGTAGACATCGGCGAGATCGCTGCCAACTGTGACTTCGCCGTGTTCAAGAAAACAATCGAATCGGGTGGTCGCGTGCGGGGGCTGAATGCCAAAGGTGCCGCCGATCGCTTCAGCCGCAAAGACATCGACGGCCTGACCGAATTCGTCGGCGAATATGGTGCGAAAGGGCTGGCATTCTTCAAAGTCACCGACGAAGGCCTGCACTCGCCGATCGCCAAGTTCTTTTCTGATGACGACAAACAGAAGATCATGGAAACTATGAATGCGGAAGTCGGCGACCTGCTATTTTTCGTCGCCGATCAGTGTGCTGTGACTTCAGCGGCTTTATCTGCACTGCGAAATCGTCTGGGCAAAGAACTGGAGTTGTACGATCCCAAAGACTTCAAATGCTGCTGGGTCATCAATTTCCCATTGCTGTCTTTCAATGAAGAAGAACAACGCTGGGATGCCGAACATCATCCGTTCTGCCAGCCGGTGGAAGAAGATCTGAAGTACCTCGAAAGCGATCCTTCCAAAGTGCGGGCGCAATCGTACGACCTGGTCATCAATGGTTATGAACTCGCCAGTGGCAGTCTGCGTGTCCACGATCAGCGTGTGCAACAACAGATCTTCGATTTAATGGGGATTTCGGCAGAGGAAGCAGAAGAACGCTTTGGCTTTTTACTGCAGGCACTACGATACGGGGCTCCGCCTCACGCCGGCGCTGCCTTAGGCCTGGACCGGCTGGTGATGTTGCTGTGTGGGAACGATAATATCCGCGATGTCGTCGCCTTCCCCAAGACGCAGAAAGCCGCCGATCTGCTGAGTGGTGCCCCCTCTGAAGTCGATCCGCACCAGTTGCGCGACCTCAAAATCAAAGTAGACATTCCCAAATAAGCAAAGGGCGTGCATAATAGGGTGACACCCATTAAGGAAAAACGAATGAAATCCGTCACTCTATTTCTGTTTTTGGTTACAGGTCTATTGCAGGCTGGTTGCAGTGAAACAACGCCACAGGCTGGCAAGATGCGTTCTGCGCCGCAGGATAATTCCCAGGAAGAGACAGCCCCTGCGAAGATTGTCGAAGTTTCATTCAACGATGCACAGACGGTGAAGCAGCAAGCGGTGAAGCCACACACGTGGCCGCACTGGCTGGGGCCCGAGTATAACGGGATCTCTGCGGAAACAGGCTGGCGTGCTGACTGGTCGGACAAACCGCCCGAAGTTCTCTGGCGCGGTAATGTGGGCACGGGCTACAGCTCGATCTCAACAGCCGATGGCCGCATCTATACGATGGGGCACAAAGCAGGCGACGAAACCGTCTATTGCCTGGATGCCAAAACCGGAACAGAAATCTGGAAGCAGTCCTATCCGGCACAGATCGTGAGTCGTCTGAATGCGGGTGGCCCGGGTGCGACTCCGACGATCGACGGGGAATTCCTTTATACCAACAGCCGCGACGGCAGACTGATCTGTTTTGAGATCGAAACCGGCAAGATCGTCTGGCAGAAAGATCTGACGAAAGCCTATCAGATGAAAGTCCCCGAGTGGGGCTTTACCTGCTCTCCGCTGATTCTGGGTGACAAATTATTCATTGAAGCGGGGCGTCTGGTGGCCCTCGATAAAAAGACAGGGAACGAGATATGGAACTCGAAGCCCTACATGCCCGGTTATGGTACGCCGGCCGCATTCGAAATAGAGGGGACTGTTTATCTGGCGCTGTTGAATAACGAGTGTCTGACAGTGGCCCGCGCGGATGACGGCACCGAGGTCGCGAAGTTCGAGTGGGCTTCCCCCTTCGATACCAACTCGACCACGCCGATCATTGATGGCAAGACCATCTTTATCTCATCCGGTTATAGAAAAGGCTGTGCCTTACTGGATTTCGAGAACCAGACATTGAAAGCACGCTACACGAATCGTGATCTGAAAAATCATTTTAACAACAGCGTGCTCTATCAAAATCATTATTATGGCATGGATGGCAACTCGAACCTGGGACGCATCGTTCGCTTAACGTGCCTCGATCAGGAAACGGGAAAAATCAAATGGCGCGAAGCCGGCTTCGGTTGCGGCTCGCTGTTGATCTCAAATGACAAACTGATCATTCTGTCGGATGAAGGCACACTGGTGACCGCCAAAGCGACACCCGATTCATACCAGGAAATTTCCCGGTTCAAAGTCCTCGACCACCAATGCTGGACTGTTCCCGTGTTATGCAATGGACTTGTCTATTGTCGGGATTCAGCCGGAAATCTTGCCTGCGTCGATCTCCGGCTGTAATCCAAACTGAAGTCAATCTCTATGCTGCTTGCCGTTAAGCTGCTTGCCGTTAAGCTGCTTGCCGTTAAGCTGCTTGATAGTGGCGGGTGATCAGATCGTTCTGCAGCCAGAGCAATTTGTTGAACGCTGCTAACGTTTTCACTTCGGTTTCCCGATCAAGGTTCAATCCGAGAATCGAACTGACCAGGGCACTCGAAACAAAGCCCATCAACGCATTCATCTGCACCAGAGGCACATTCAGATCTTTACTGCCTGCTTTGGGTGTATGCATCTTGCCAACCAAATCCAGGTATTGCATCATTTTTTCGTCATAAGGTTTTGTGACCAGTGTTTCCAGATAACGCCCGAGATGTTGCTTACGGAACTGGATCATTTCATGATCGAGGGAAAGTGTTTCGATGCTTTCAGGAATTTCGCCTTCATAACCGTGTTGACGTGGCACAAAATGACGTTTTGTGCAATCATATCGGAAGAGTTGATCATACACGGCATCAACCAGGCCAGGGACTAAAGGCGCGACTGCCCCAGCCGCTGCATGGACCGCATTTAAGTCGTCTTCAGTGATCCCGATAAATTCGGCCAGATATTGAAACCGATAAGGTAGATCTGTTTCCAGTTTTTCTTCATCAATGTGTTTCATTTTTGGTTCCTAATTCGATTGAGCGACTATAATTACCTGACTCGAAATACTTAAAACATTCAGAATTAATTTGATACGCAGGATAACAAACGCAATAATAGACATCAATATCCAATTATTGCTTTCAAGGACTTTCTTATGTTTTCACAGACTGTTGAATATGCACTCAGAGCGATTGTCCATCTAGCTGACCAGTCGCCGAACCCGTGCACAACAGAACAAATCGCAAAAGCGACCAAAGTCCCCCAGGCATATCTCTCGAAAGTGCTCCAGAGTTTGAGACAGTCAAATGTTGTCCATTCCCAACGGGGTATCGGCGGCGGGATCTCTCTGATCAAGATGCCGGCTGAGTTAAATTTACTGGAAGTCGTGAACGCCGTTGACCCCATTTGCCGGATTAAAACTTGTCCTCTGGGACTAAAAGGCCACGGTGCCAATTTATGCCCATTACATCGCAAGCTGGACGATGCGATGAAGGAAACGGAAACGGCTTTTGCTGACACATCATTGGCTGACATTCTTTCTGCCTCCACCAGCAGCTACCCACTTTGTAATGAACCCGTCGACCGCGTGACGACTCTGGAAATCACGCCTCCGACTTCCTCAAAATAGACAACCCGGCAGTTGATCGTCTCAATGCCTGTCGGGCATTTCACCTACCGTCTGAAATACTTCAAACGCGTCGCGTTCCGCTTGGATTTCCTGATAGTGCGTTTGCTGTACCGGGCTTTGATCTGTTGCATTTGTTTCTGGCAGATTGAGAAACGGATCCGCGGCAGAGACCTGCTGAATACCCGATTGAGAATGACGGGCAATCTGCTCCTGTTTGACTTCGTTGGCTTTCCAGCGTCCCACAAGATGCCCCGGTATGACTGCGCCCGCCTGGATCAGGAAATCTCCATAAGGCAGCAAAGGGGAAGCGGCACCCGCGATGTATGTTGCATAAGCGGGATAGAGCACGCGGTAGGCTTCCTGTTCGTCTTCGAAATCCTCTTCTGCACGCAGATAGCCAATGGCATCATTCGTGGCAATGGCTTCAGGCCAGAGTGAGACCACAGGCAGCGCTCCGGCGACGGCGTACGTGCCTTTCCATTTCCGCGAACCAAAATCTTTGGCGTGTCCCCCTTCATGCAAGGCGACGGCGGGAAGATCGGAATAGAGGTTGATCGTATTCGTGAACGGATTGTAATTGTCGCCGCCAATAATTCGTCCCGGCAATAGCGTGTAATGCAAGGCCGTTAAGGTACCGGCAGTATACCGCCAACCCCAGCCGACGGCTTTATTTTTTCGAAGCCGTTTCCATTCACCCAGCGGATCGTATTCATTGACTCGCACTTTGACTTGATCTAAGCCATTTTTTTCCAGATAAGCGGCAATGGCGGCTTCGGTCTCCGGCGAAATATCATGATTATCAACGCGACGATTCCAGAGCAGAATTTTCCCTGGAATTCCCACGACCCAGCCAACGCCATCGACAAACCGCCTGGGTTTTCCACGTACGATTTGCGGCTCATCCTCCTCGAAATCCAAATCAGGGTGTGTAATCAGATTCGTCTGATACTGATAAGGAGTCGACGCGCAGCCGACTGCGAAAGGGCATAACAACAACGCGAGCAGCGCCAGCAAAACCGGTCGCTGCGTTAAGGTAACGCACGGTAGAGACATTGCAAAACAACCATGGAGAAATTGAGAGATGAGAGGGAGGTAGACAGGCTGTTTACCAAAGATGCCGGAGAGTGACAAGCTCAGGTTTTGACAACAATTCATTCTGTGCTGTCAGTCGGCAATATTTGCCGAAGCCTGGCTCTCATCACTGCCTTTGACGATTCGAATGAGCCACCGCAACAGAGGAATACCCGCCATTAGAATTCCCGGCCCCATCAGTAACCAGCCTATCCGATAAAAGAAATAGGTGGCCTTGAACACGCCGGGCTCGAGCACCGCAGCGGCGGGATTTTTCGGGTCATAATAAACGACCACTGGCTTATCCACCGGATATTTCTTGACCGTCTCTTGCGCCAAGGATCGATCAGATGTTGAAATTTCGATGCCAAACCGGACCGTGCCGCATTCATAGTCCTGCCCTTGCACCTGATAGCTATAAGAGACTACTGCAGTGTACGACGTGCTGGAATTATTGCTGCGCGGGGAGGCCACCATTGATTGAAGTACCACGCCTTTTGTCGTCGGCCAGTTTTGACTGGCTTTCGCCTGTTCGATCAGCGGCAGCCCCAGCAGATAGGTCACCACAAAGCCCACAATCACGAATACCACACCCAGGTACAGCAAAACGATGCGGCCTGCTTTATACAAATCGACTTTAAGTTTCACCATCGATTGACTCCTGCTTCGCCGATTTGTCAGTCTATCAAAGTAGACTAACTATCCCCAAACATATCTCCCAGTCCTCCCAGGACGGAGCCTTCACCCACCGAAGACCCACCGGCTGAAGGCGCATGGGCCAGGATGCGATCGGCGAGACGGGAGAAAGGCAGACTTTGCAGCAGCACGGTTCCATGTCCGCGTAACGTCGCCAGGAACAAGCCTTCTCCTCCCAGTACCATCGATTTTAAGTTGCCGGCCCGTTCGATGCTGTAATCAATGCTGCCTGTGAAAGCGACAATACAGCCAGTATCGACACGTAAAGTTTCACCATTCAGCTTCTTTTTGGTAACCGTTCCGCCGGCGTGCACAAACGCTATTCCATCACCACGCAGTTTCTGCAGGATGAAGCCTTCCCCTCCAAAAAAACCAGCTCCAAGCCGCTTATTAAAGGCCATCGTTACTTCAGTTCCTAAAGCCGCACAGAGGAAGGAATCTTTCTGGCACGTCAGTTCGCCGCCGATTTTGTTCATATCGATGGCGATGATTTTTCCAGGATAGGGCGCAGCAAATGCGACTCTCTGCTCACGATGGCCTTCATTCGTAAAGTGCGTCATGAATAGTGACTCTCCCGAAAGCACTCGTTTGCCGGCTTTAAACAGCTTGCCCAGGAAACCAGCATTGGGTTTGGAACCATCCCCCATGCGAGCCTCGAAGCCAATCCCTTCCTCCATGTAATTCATGCTGCCCGCTTCCGCGACGATAGTCTCACCCGGATCGAGCACAATTTCGACGATCTGTAAATCAGAACCAAAGATTTCGTAGTCCACTTCGTGACATTGCATGTTTCTCTCCTCATATCTTGAATTCTGCGTTTTGTTTCAGCAGCAGGGATATCCCTCAGAACGTTGGACATCAGCGTTTGGATCAAAGAATCCCGTTTGCCTCCAGAAAACGGCAATCTTTTCCGAATAAGGGAAGTTTGCCGATTTTGACTGAAGAACTAAAATTCAAGTGGTCGATTGAATGACCTTAGGAGTATTCATTCCAGAGAGCGGAAACAGCTGATCTTGAGATGAACACATTATCATTTTTTGGGACTTTGTTAATCTGAAATGTCGGGCTTTAGCCAAGAAAATGTAGAAGCGATTTTTGCCCTTGCCGGTGAAAGTATGCCTGCACTTTCTGATTCTTTCAACCAGTGTTTCGATTATAAATATCGGCTGGAACTGGGAGAGTCAGGTGTCTGGTCTCCCGAAGAATTAGATGATGCATTTCGGGGTCCTGGACTGGTTGCTCTGTTTCAACTTGGTGGGGAAGCCATGGTCGGGTTGATCCCGGCAAATATTCCTTTACCAGAATGGTATATCACTCCGGGAGACTCGCAAACCTCGCGGTTGCAAACACTGGCTCTAGAATGGTCAATGAACCTGATTCCAATGGACTTGGGTGACGTTGACGAATTTAAAACTTATTATGTTGACAGTTTATTAAACGAAGTGTCGCAAGGTGCTCCCTCTGACTGGGCTGCATTACTGCGAATGAACCTATTTCAAGCTGAAGATGAAAGCGACGGCCAGAGCCCGAGTGCTGTGATTCCTGTAATTTGGCCACTGACGAAACCGCCAGTTGCAGATTCCCCTGAACCGGAACCCGATCCAGTACCTCAACCGTCTGCTTCATCTGCCAATTCCTCTCATTCCATACCCGCTATGGATCTTAATTCTAGTTTGAATCCGTTAAACCGCATTAACAAGATGCCCGTTCAAGCGATCGTAAAACTGGCTACGAAAAAAATTGAAATGAAGCAACTGCTCTCCATCTGCCCCGGTTCGCTCATTACATTCGACAAGCCCTGTGAAGATCCGCTGGATATGTATATCAACAACCAGGTTTACTGTCAGGGTGAGGCTGTGAAGATTGGGGAACACTTTGGTTTGAAGATTGACCAGGTGGGTTTCAAACAGGAATACGAAACCAAGATTATCGAATTTTAGTTCGGGTCGTCTTCGTTTCGAAAAGCATGAAACTTTGTTTGCCTGCACCTTACGACGGATCACAGAGCGCCCGTTTCTCGGAAGATACCGCCAAATCATTCCTCGGCAACGATATTCCGGCTCAAAAATATTGGATGAAATTCGGGCAAATTGAATTTTTATCAGAACGGATGGCGGCTGTAGCACGTATTATATATGAAGCTCTCTGATCAACTTTTTAAACTGAGATCTTGATTCCATTCTGTTTTCATAACACCATTCTGATTTCTTATTCAGACAGAGCGATACCTGACTTTTTTATGAGGACCCTAAACTCATATATTTAAATGAGTTAGGGGATAACTAAATCCAAGCAATGCTCCAACGAGAATTGTGGCGGGCGTAGGATACGCAAGATCCGGCATTTATTTCAAACAATCGAAGTGAATTTGGATTACGCTGTTGCTAGCTCAAAGAGACGTTCGATATCATTTCACACGTTGAATCAACGCTATTTTTAAGTGAACCTTAGATCATGGGCTCCGAGTCAAAATCTGAACGCTCAATGACAAACCAGAAATCATTGCCGGAATTCTTTGCGCGCCCGGTTCCTGAAGCAGACGGGCCCGAGACGATTATCAGCCCGCTCGAAGCGATTCCTAAGCCCGATTCCAGCCGTGACACAGGTGGTTCACAACCCAATTTTGCCCGCTCTTCGATCTGGAACCGTCTCTTTCCCCCCACTGCCGATGATCCCGATGCAGGGGAAGAGGCGATCAGCCCATCCGGCATGCAGCTGGAACATTTCATCATTCGGGAACGAATTGGCCGGGGAGGCATGGGAGCCGTGTTCCGCGCGATTGATACACGACTGGACCGTGTCGTCGCGTTGAAGGTTCTCAGTCCGGGCCAATCGCGAGATACAGGCTCGGTAAAACGTTTCCAGAATGAAGCAAAAGCGGCAGCCCGCCTCGACCATGAAAACATTTCGCGTGTGTTTTACATCGGCGAAGATCAAGGCTTAAACTTCATTGCCTTTGAATACGTCAAGGGTACCAACGTCAGAGAGATCATTCATTCGCGAGGCATCCTGCCAGCGGCGGAAGCGGTGAACTATGCTTTGCAAATTGCCTCTGCTCTGAAACATATTAATAAAGCGGGTGTCGTTCATCGTGATATTAAACCTTCCAATATCATCATTACTCCCGGTGGTAGAGCGAAGCTGGTTGACCTGGGTCTGGCGCGAAAAGAGAGCGACAATGCTTCAGCCGACCTGACCAGTGCCGGCACCACATTGGGCACGTTCGATTATATTTCTCCCGAGCAGGCCAAAGATCCACGGACCGTGGATGTGCGCAGCGACATTTATTCGCTCGGTTGCACGCTATATCATATGCTGACCGGAGAACCGCCTTACGGTGAAGGAACGGTTTTACAAAAACTGCTGGATCACAGCGGAAAAAAAGTTCCCGACCCTGCCAGCATCAATAAACAACTGCCGAGCGAGCTGTCTCTGATCGTGCAAAAAATGATGGCCAGCGATCCCACAGACCGTTATCAGACGCCTGAAGAACTGATGTATCATTTAATGCAGGTCGCCGGAAAACTGGACCTGCGTGGCGTGAATCCCGAAGGACTGGTCTGGACTTCGCCGACCAGTTCCAGACTGGGTTTTTTGGAAAAATATGTCGGCTGGGTCGCGACGGCAGTGGTCCTGTTAGTCGTCGTTTACCTGCTGGATCGCTATCCGACATTCGATCAGGGTACGGTGAGTGTCACTCAAAATGATAATCAACAGACCGTTCCCCTCATTAAACAAGCCACCAGCAAGCCGGACGAAATCAGTCCGGATGTCAGCGTGCCTCTGCCAGAAACAGAGAAAATGACCACCGGATCACTCTCGACAAACCCGACGATCGCATCTGCCATACCCACTGAAACGATCAGCGACAACAAAACGACAGCAGCACCCACTCCCACCAAAGGCAGTTCAAAGAACGAGGACACATCGGACACGAATCCGGAAAAAATGACTTTGACAGAAGGTTCCAAAGACCTGAATGAAATTTTTGAAATACCACTGCTGTCTTCTAAAAGAACAATCAACGACTTCATTGAAGCTGGTAATCCTCCCAAAAACAAAGTGCTCCGGGAAAGCACGCCCGGCACAGAGTTGGCGTTGTCGAACAGCAGTGATCAGAAAAAGAGCATGGTTCCACTGGCTCCCGCTCCCCTGCCGGACAACAGTCCTGAAATAGAGCCGGATCTGTTTCCCAAAAAGAGCGACACAGAAATCCGAAAGATGGAAATCCCGGCGATCACCATTATCAATCCGGATGGAACGGCGGGGCAGGATTTTAAAACGCTGGATGCCGCCTGTGCTGCCGCCGATGATGGCAGTATTATTGAACTCGGGTTTACCGGAATTCGCAAAGAAGCGCCGATCCACATCAATAACAAACGCGTGCGAATTCGTGCCGCCAAAAACCGCAAACCAATTCTGCAGTTTGAGTCTGTTGAAGAACCGGCAGAAGGGTTTCAGACCCACATGATTCAGGTCGCCAATGGCTCTCTGGAACTGTTTGAGCTGGGAATCATCGTTGATGTTAAAGATCTGAATACTGACTCATGGGCGATCTTTTCTCTCAAAAATGCGCATGATATTCGCTTACACCAGGTGACCGTTACCTGTTCCAATCGCACCAGCCAACAGGTCGCTTTGTTTGAAATGAACGAACCCATTAACCAGGGTTTGAATGATGATTCGATGATGGGAAAACGTCCGGTGAAAGAATCGACGTTTGTAGAAGTCATCAATTCTGTACTCCGCTGTGACGGCCACGCCTTCTCCATTCGAGAAACGGCGCCCACTCGTCTGGAAATTACTAATTCCGCAGTGATGATTTCACAAGCATTGATTGAACTGGTCGGCTGCAACAATAAACCGACGGAAGGCGATTTTCTGGAACTGGTTTTGAATCATTCGACGCTGTTGCTCGGAAAAGGGCTGGCAGTGATGGATAGCGGCGCGATTCCCCGCGAATTGATTCCGCTCAATGTGTCTGCCCGCAATAACATTTTCTTCTCACGGACCGATGCACCGCTCGTGCAGATGAAAGGCAATACAAACGAAAATGACTTTCGGCAGAAACTTTTAACCTGGAAAGGCTCCAATAATTATTTCGATCGCTTCGGAACTTTCTGGACCATTCAATCCCAACAGGGAACCACGGGTGCTCTTTCACTGGATGCACTCGACTGGAAAGATATCTGGGGACTGTCTTCTGAAGTCAATAGTTTTCAAATGGAAATCCCCTGGCTTGCCGATCGTCAAAAACTGATCAAGCCCCCCTGCTCCGAATTACAGTCTGCTCAACTTCAGTTTAATCAACCCACTGATGGCAGCCCGACCATTACCGCGATTGACCGTACCAATGCCGGTGCCGATCTGCTTGTCCTGCCGGAACTGCCACGAGCCAGTAAAACCCCTGAAACAAAATAAACAGATCTCCTGTTTTGGATTTCGACAGGCAGAGAACAAGAAGGTCTGGGAGAATCTGGCTGCGACGTGTATGATTACTGATAATTGTTGCTCCTGTACCTCTGCCCTGATCTCAGTCAAACACAGCTCTCTCGATTTGTCTCATGCATTTTTGCTTTGTACAACCTGAAACCGCATCTCCCTCAGACCGACGTGAAAGATGTGTCTGGCGCGGCCTTGCCTGTTTCCTGGTGTTGCTGTTGGCAGCGTGGAATGCCTGCTCTGCGGATGACCAGACGCGTTCCTATTTTGAAGGCCTACGCCAGCGACATCTGTTTGGCATCGCCGAGGGCTATTGTTTAGACCGCCTGTCAGAAGCGCGGCTCTCCGATACCGAACGTGCCCGCTACACCTTGGAGTTGGCACGCACGCTTGCAGCGCACGCGATAGTAACCAGTGGTGATGAACAGGCCGAACTCTGGAACCGCGCAGAGAACACGCTCGCACAAATTCTCAAAGACAATCCCCAATGGGCTGACACGGCGGTATTTCAAGCCGAACGCGCACGGATCACCGCACAGAAAGCAGAGATCCTGTACTGGCAAGTCAAAGCGATTCCGCATAATGAAGCTCTGAAACAGAAAGCCCTGGCGAAACTGTCACAGGCAGACAGGGAACTGATTGTCGCGGAAACTCAATTGAATCAGCTGCTCAAAAAATCGGGCGCCTTTAAAAACTTTACGGTGCTCAAAACAACCACGATCCGCGATACCCTGCTGGACTTTCAACTACTGATTGCCCAGACGAAAATCAAACTCGCCGATTTATACGACAAGCAAAGCCCGCAACGAAAAACCAATCTTGACGCCGCCGAGAAATTGCTGGAACCACTCTCCAGGCGTGCCACCACTCTGCAAATCACCTGGCTCAGTAAACTGGCGCTGATTCAATGCGATCGCATCGCGGGAGATTACGCAGGCGCCACGCGTGCGATTCAGGCACTCGTCAAAGAAAAACCGCCGGCCTATCTGAATGAGCCAATCTTTGTGGAATCGATGCGGGTCTTACTGGGAGAAAACAAGTCACAAATCGCGGCGGCACAAATCATCAAACACCGTCAGGATCACGGGCAGTACTCCAGTGAGCTCGGTTACCTGGAAATCAATGCGCTGATCCAACTCAGAAAAATCGCCTTAGACAATCAGCAGAACGCGCTTGCTGATGAACTCTGGCAGGAAATCGAAACACGGGCACAACACCTGGGGGCAACTCAGCCCGGCTATTGGTCACAGCGGGCACGCATGCTGGTTGATCAACAACATCAGGTCGACCAGTATGGAAGTCAAATTTCCCTGAGCCTGAAGCAGGCACAACTGCTCTACTCTCAAGGCAAGCTGGAACAGGCCATCGCCGCTTACGACAAAACGGCAAAACAGGCCGCCACAGAAGGCAAAACTGATCTGGCCTTCGAACTCGGTTTCACCGCCGCCTCTTTACAGCTCAAAGCGAAACAGTTCAGGCAAGCGGCAAACCAGTTTCAATCGCTGGTCGAGCGGTATGATGCCAATCCGCAGGCAGCCGACGCAAGCCTGCTGGCCGCCTGGTGTCTGGGGCAACTCTATTCACAGAGCCGAACGAAGTCCCGACGGCTCATCTATACCACAGCGCTGGAAAAAGTACGAACACGTTTCCCCAATAGCAAAAGTTATTACGAAGCCGGCTGGATGCTGGCACGGCTCGAAGAAGCACGACTGCAGTACTCAAAAGCACTCGTCCTGTATTCAGAAATCCCGGACAACCAACCCAAAGCAGCCGACGCCCATCTGGGCATTGCCCGCTGCTACGAACAGATTCTGCTGCGACTGAATTCGCTCAACAAACCAACCAACGCCTGGCGCGCGGAAGCGATTGACGTTCTGGAAAACTTCCTGACAGGCTTCCCCGACAAAACAGAAAAAACAAAGCTTCCATCCCAGGCGGAAATCGCATTGCGGCTGACGCGGATCTTCCTGAATGGCAGCCCGCCTCAATACACAAAAGCGAATCGACTGCTGGAGCTGATCCATCACGCGGGGTCTCGCATGATGGCACAATTAAGAAGAAACAACGAGTTATCGGAAACCAGCGTCTCACAAACGACAAAGCAAATTCAATTCTGGAATCAGATTTCGAATCAGGCGTTGCGACTGCAGATCATCGCGCTCGCCGGGCAGGGAAATCCGTCCGCCGCCCAGTCACTGGTAGAGAACCTGGAGACCGCGGGCACCGATGAATTACTCTCGGTATTAAATGGCGTTTCGCAGATCGATCTGGAACTCACGCCACAAGCCCGCCGAGAGCTGGGGATGCTGCAACTTAAGTCAGCCGAAAAGCTGGCCAGCCGCCGTGAAGAATTAACCCCGCAACAGCTCAAGCGGCTGGACCTCTGTCTGGCAGAAGCCTATCTGGCCATCGACCAGCCGATCAGAGCCCTTGAATTTTATCAAGACCTGTTAAAGCAGTCTCCTAAAGACGCGGCACTCATCAGGCAGGTGGCATTGCTGCTGGAACGTTGCGGCACAAAAGCCTGCCTGCGACAGGCAACCCCCAAATGGCGGCAACTGGAAGCAGCCGAAAAGCCGGGCACCATTCCCTGGCTGGACACACGGCTGCACATCATTCAAAGCTTGTTCGACTCCGGCGAGGAAGCCGAGGCCAAAAAACTGTTCGGCGTGACCAGACTACTCTACCCCGAACTCGGCAACGCCGATCTCAAGAACCGTTACCAAGAACTTGAAACGCGAATAAAGAAGTAACGGCGAAATACATTATTCCTCAGCGATGGTATTCATATCCAGCATCCGATATTCGCCATCCTCGTTGGTCTGATGGGCGACTTCTCCGTTGACGTCCAGGCAAGTCAGCCAGCCGCCGCGGCAAGCGTTGGTATCGATGCAGATAGAATGCTTCAGATTCACCGGGATGCCTGATTTCTGTGACGTGTGCCCGCAGATAACCTGTTTGCCGGATAGATGCGGTCGGACATCAGTAAATTTGCGCCAGCGAAACTCTGTGGAGTCCTGCTCCTGCAAGGGAACATCCGGGTCGATCATGCCGTGCACGAAAATCTCGTGATCGGTTTCGAAATAATCCTGAAAGCCTTCGAGGAATTCCCAATGGGTCTCGGGCACATTTTCAATATCAGCTCTTAGATACTGCGGATCATAGGAGAGCAGCATCTCCTCGCCACCAAAATACATCCAGCTGTCACAGGCAATCTCCGAATCGCGGGCATCGAGCATCATCTCTTCATGGTTTCCCATCAGACAAATCAGCGGTCTCGTTTCCTGCAATTCCATCAGCAGCTCAATACAGCCACGCGTATCCGGCCCGCGCGAAATGACGTCGCCCAGAATGACCAGCAAATCATCAGACGTCGGCTGTACTGTTTCGATTAACAACTCGAGTGAAGTGCGACAGCCGTGAATATCACCGATTGCCAATAGACGATCTCTACCCATTTAAAATTCCCCGACCGCTTCACCCCCGTTAGGAGTGCTGAGGGCTTTGAGCACCTGTGGGTCGATGTCTTTGGAAATAAAGCGAGCCGACCCATCTACGAACACCATGCCAGTGTTTTTAGGGGAGGGACCGCCGAAGCCGTGCGGGCTTCCGTTGAGCCCCCGGGCGGGATCGCGAACATTCAGCGGAGCACCCCAGGGTCTGATGTTTGAGTTCACTTCGCCCCCCAGTATTGTATTCGAAATGCCGTCGGTGATCTGATTGAAATCCAATTCCCCACTTGCTGCTAAGAGACGGCTGCTCATCGCGTAATGCGTGGGGCAATAGCTTTGGTACGCCTCTTGACTGCTCTTGCCATTATCGTAATCGGAATTCATTCCGGGATTCTGAAACACATAGATTTTGGTTTGAAAAGGCGCACGGTTCACTTCAGCCGTCCAGGGCTGATGAAAATCGATACTGTGATACAACTCTACCTGATCCAAGTGAGGTAATAGTTGCGCGCCCCAACCGTGAAGTGGCTTTCCCGTTTCATTGAAGGTGCTCGCGATCGGTAACTGCCGGGATTCTTTATGATCGTTGTGCATTACAAATCCGAGATTTCTGAGATTATCCAGAGAGGCTCTGGCTCTGAATGAGTCGCGACAGAATGATAAGACAGGAAAGGGCGGATCATGTTTTTCCAGAAATGTCTCTGGTTTCCCCGTCATGATCCACCAGGTTTGATGCGTCATACTGATGACGCAGATGCCGCTCATTGTCAGTAAAAGGCACATGACTGCCAGCGAGAGCGTCCAGCGCAGATGCCAGTTTGATTTTTCCGATACATCAACAGACTCCGGTTCAGACGCCTGTTTTCGGTGAAAGAGTCTTTTACAAACAAAATGAACTCCCAGCGTAAACAGAGTTAGAGCAAACAGGAACCAAGCCGTCCGTTCGGTAGAAATCATGAGCACAGGCAGAGTGCGCGCGATGAAGTTGGTCCAGCCGGTGACTAACTGGAATCCAATTTGAATGGGAAACACGATGCCCATGCAGAGGGTAAGGAAGCCGACAAACAAAACTGCAGCCACAGCGATAATTCTGCGCTGCAGTCGTTTTTCTTTTCGTGTGATGGCTTCAGTGGTCATGGTAACACCTGACTCTCATTGAATTTAAAAATTGCCCACTGGTTCACCACCATTGGGCGTACTGAGGGCTTTGAGCAATTCTGGATCAATGTTCTCGTTGACAAATCTAACTCTGCCATCGCCCATTAAAACGTGTGCCCCACCTCTAAACGGACTCTCAAAACCGCGGGGACTTTTGTTAATGCCCAGTGCCGGATCACGAAAGTTTGTAGGATCGCCCCAAGGCTTGATTCCAGATTTAATTTCACCAGCCATGATCGTGTTGGAGGTGCCGTCGGTAATTTCTTCAAGCACCAGCCCTGAATTCACATTCAACACCCGACTGTTGGCGGCATAGTGGGAGGGCTGATACCCTTTGGCATTTTCTTCCTTGCTTTTTCCATTATCAAAAGCGTAATCCAATCCGGGATTTTCCAATATGCTTAACCTTGTTTCAAAGACCTTACGATTCGGTTCTGCATTCCAGGCCTGATTAAAATCAATCTGATGATACAGGGGACCTTGATCCAGATAAGGTAGGACACTGGTGGCCCAGCTATACTGAGGCTGTCCCACTTGACTGAAAGAGCCGCCAACCGGCAACTGCTGATGCGAATCATGATAATTATATAGTGCCAGACCAATCTGCTTGAGATTAGATCTAGACTGACCACGACTTCTAGCCTCGGAACTGTTCCGGATCAAGCTCTCATCACTGGTCATTAGCCAGGCACTCTGGTGGGCGACCCCCACCACAGCAAATCCACCCGCAAAGGAAATAGTCAACAATACCAGCACGGCACAGGTCCAGCGAAACCGCCAATTTGTCGGAACTGCGGTTTTGTTTTGTTGTCGTAGACGCCTTATGGCATAAACTCCCAGCAACTGAATCACCACCGCCATGATCGCGACCAACACGAAGGCCGATACCAAACTGGAAACAGGCATTGTTATCTGTGAGATGACTCGTGTTAAAAACAAGTACCAGCCCGCGAATGTATAAAACAGAATTTGAATCGGGTACCCCACACCCAGGCAGGCCAGGAACAATACGAATGCAAGACCGCAGATGAATAAAATGAGGATACTTCCGCTCACGAGAAATATTTTGACCCTGTTTTTCTTTGTTGGTAGCTCAGTCGATTCATTTTCCATTGAGCACCTCCTGTGCTTCTTTAAGGGGCAGCACTTTGATGGCTCCATCGGTGAAGAGTACCAGTTGTTGATCGTCGTCGTACACAGCCTGCTCGAAGGCGAGAGGTTCAGCGGGCGCGGTTTTCTTGTCGCCGATCACGTAACCGTACTTCACGCGCAGGTCACCGGGCTGAAACCAGAATTCTTCTGCGAAGGTCGCATCGTCTGCGTTCTTGGGATATTTCCCCTGATGGGTGGCGACGTGCATAAACAGAGCCGACCGCAATTCACCAAGCTGCTTGCGGCGTGCTTCAAGTAGCTCCTCGGGCGTGCCTAACTCTTCGGCCTCGGAGTCAGTCAATTGATAAGTGCGACCCGTTTTTTCCCAGGCGCCGGGCGTGAGCAGTTCCCGAGCACCGGAGATCATGGTCAAGACAAACAGAAACATCAGTCCCCAGAGCACGGTTCCCGCCAAGGCCCCTTTGTAAGACAGCACGGGCAACTTGGGAAAATCCTTTGCCAGCAGGTTCCAGAGCAGCTTGAAAACAAACGCACTGACCAGCAGCACCATCAGAAAGAACGAGATCGACTGCAGCCGCAGGCTGGCAATTTCGGTCAAACCGACAGAAGGCATTCCCGCCTGAACGGCCTGGGGCATGGTACAGCAGACAAAACCGGCGATAAGAATTGTTCGAATCGTCATGGCGATCAACTCCGCAGAAATGAGAAGAGAAAGGACTTACCTCTATCATACAAAAGTCCACTCAACACGCGAGTCATTTTTTTCAACGAAGTGAGTTTATGACGACAGAGGTGAAACCCGTGTTGACTGCCGTTTAAAAGAAACTGAAGACGAGGAAGATTGTAAGTCTCGTTGTAGCTCCACAGCTTTCACTTTGTAGTTTTATTGTCTGGTTCCAGGATCATCCATTCGGGCAGCGGGATCGATTTGCTGCGGGCGATGAGTAGTAACGCGCCGATGACTATCACGAGTATCGGCACTTCGACATCAAATGTGAGGCGTCCTGTTTGACGCAAGACAGAGAGGCAACTCGCGATCAGAAAGAAGGGGCCGATCACGACTGAAGATTTATCGATGCCACTGACGGCAAACGATAACAGGCCGATGATCGCCAGGCCGAGAACCCAGATCCAGTTGAGGCCGGGTACAAGCCCCAACGTGGTGAGTAACCAGCCACTGCCGATGGCGATGATGAGCAATGGGAGAACCAGGGTTTTTCGATTCGATTTGGTCACAGTGGACGCTGATGTGCTCATGGAACTGGCTTTCTCTTGGTATCTGTTTTGTGAAGTTGAAAACGCCTTGAATACTTAACAGGCGCGGGCCCGCGGAAAACATCACGCGATTTTCATAAAAGAACAGGAACTTTTGCCAAAAGGCAGTACTGGTTGACATGGTACAAATTCTGATGGACAATTTAGGCTAGACAAGACAACCACGTATGGTTTATCCGAAAGTCCTTGCATGGAAAAAGTGGATTCCATCCAGCGCAGTAAATCCTCTGGCTGATCTGTGGTGTCTAATGCGAATGAGTAATCCAAAGACATATGAAGCGGCCTTGTGAGTCAAAGAGAGAACTAAGAAGAGTCTATGAGGCGGGCAGACACATGGGTCTGTCCCTTGAAACTAACTGTTGACTGTCAACGCGGTTTCTCGATCACTGTTGGCAAGCCAACAGTGCCCCCCACTGTGAGGTGATCGGCGTGCTTTCCCTGTCACCTCCTACTCCAGTTCTTGTGGGTTGATATAGACTAAGAACAATTCACAGCAAACGCGATCCTTCACACAGGGAATGTATCACAATGAAAGTGAGCGGATCGGCGCTAGCCGCCGTTTCGCGAATTTGATTGCCCCCTCTCTAATCAAAGTGATCCACAACCGACTTGAACGCGGTTATTATTCTTCCTGCTTCAATGACTCGACGAGCGTATTGATTTCCATTGGCGTCAGACGGATGGCGGTTTTTTCCAGCATGGTGCGGAAATGGACGCGGCCGCTTTGCTCGCCGGGGAAACCGATGTTTGTGCCTTCTTCGTCGTTGGAGGTCACGAGCACTTTGCCGTCCTTGTCTAAAATGGCCCACCAGGGAATGCCGCCCTGGGCACCGGCGCGCATGGTTTTCATCATCTCGCTGGAACCGGTCCAACGGTGATCGATCTTGATCCAGATATAATCGCGTTCCCAGAGATTGCGTTCCTTAACCAGAAACCGGGAGAGCAGTCGGCAGGGACCGCACCAGGTGGCGGTTTCCTGAATGATGATACGTTTGTTTTCTTTTTTCGCTTTTTTGAGAGCCGTCGCCAGCAGTTCCTGTGCGTCGAGCGTTGGTACGGTGTGTGCTTTTAGTAACTCAAGGAATTTTTCTTTGCTGATCTTGCCGTCCGTCGAAAGCAAACTGGCATCAACATTTGCCAAACGTTTGCCTTGTTCGTCGGTGATGACCAGAAAGAAGTCAGCATGGACCCCGTCAAGATTTTCTCCCAGCGTTTTTGCGAGTTCCTCAGCGGCGGTTCGCTTGTCGGCAGATGTGTCGATGGCCAAAACGACAAACGAATTCAGCGCCTCGCGCACGTCCTGATCTTCGTATCGCAGTTTCATCAACTGCTGGACAGCGTCTCCTTTGGGTTCGCCGAACAGAATTAGTAGATGCTGCATCGTGATTTTGGCATCCTGTTTTGATCGGTTGAAGCGTTCAAGGGGTGTGCCTTTCACATTGAATGCGGCGGTGATCCGCTCTTCCAGCGTGGGAGGTTGATAGGGAGTCGGAGGTGGAGAGACTTCTACAACGCCGAGGTCGAGCGGCTGACTGTCTTCCGCTTTCACTGTCTCAACGGTCCGCCAACTGATTCTGTCAGGTTGATCTTTCGGGCGAATTACCAGATTGATGTCGTATTTCTGCCCCAGAACCAGATTGACGATCTCAAACCGCCCTGCTTGATCGGTTCTGGTTTTTCCACCAAAACTGCTTCGAAACGGTGAGTTATTGCTGGGGCCTTCGTGTACTTTGACGCTATAGCTGATTTCGCGTTCCTGCATCGGCTCCTTTGTTTTTGCATCGACAAGCTTTCCAGAAGCGCTCCCCAGCGGACGAAGTAGTACGGTCACGGTTTTATCATCCGGGCCGATCTCGACGACACCCGCCCGTTTTTTGTCTTTGCTGCGGGCGTAAATCACGGTGCGGTGGAGTTCGCGCTCGACTTTAAACTGTCCTGATTCGTCAGTTTTCGATTTCATATCGATACCTGCCAGGCTGGCGCGATAGATTCCGGTTATCTCGGCATCTGGAACTGGCTGAGGCGGGTCACCTGTGACGATGGTGCCTTCCAGAATTCCTTTCTCCGGTCGCGCGGCGTGAAAATTGAACTCCTTTTCCGATTCGCCTGCGATTTCAAATTTTTGAACGGGGTTCTGTCTGGGGCCACGAATATCATATTTGCCATCACCGACCGACAATTCGAATTTCCCGTTTTCGTCTGTCGACGTGCTTTGCACGGTAATTGGCTGCACCCATTTATTTTTGTTTTCCGGATTGGGCAACTGCACGCCCTGTATCTTGTTGGCGGCCTGTCCATATTGATAGACGTTTATTCGCTGGCCTTTGACTGGTTCGTGCTGAGAGCCAAGCGTCACGCGGCCAAATAATCGGGTCGCAGGGCGGAGTTGGAAATCCAGATTTTCGATAGGCTTACCCGGCAAGAGCGCAAAGCTGGTGTGCGGCTTGGACGCCCATTTTTTGCCATTCACAACCACAAGGTTATTCACAACCAGAAGATAAACCATATTGGGAGCCGCCTTGATGACGTAGCGGCCTTCCTCGTCTGTCTGTGCCGTTGAACGAAATGAGTCAAATTGATACCCCTCACCAGAAGCGGAGATCGAGATTCTTTTGGCCGGCGAGCCGTCGGGAAGCGTCACCCGTCCTGCCAGCGGGACCAGCTTTTGCAGTTTGATGGTCAACGTGCCATCACCGATTTTCGGATCATAGTTACCCCGTTGATGGACGTGCTCTTGATCCCGAGGCCAGATCGTGAGCGGAGATTTTTGCCAGTCAGGAATCCAGGCAAAGACGACCGTGCCTTCTGCATCCGTTGTTTGTTCCACCAGACGGTAGAAATAAGACAGGTTCAGATCCTGTGTCTGATCCGGCTTGTCCAGGAGCCAGGGATAGACTTTCACACCAGCGATCGGAGTGCCGTCTGTTTCTTTCAGCTGAACTTTCAGTGGCTGGGCTCCCTCCAGTTTCAATTGAACGGGATGATCGGGGAACGCAGGCGGCTTCGTAATTTTGTCTCCGGACTGACCACGGGGTAAGACGTAGGCTTTATAATCCGCGCCATGCCCATCGCTGACCGCAAACACATATTGAATTTTCACATCTTGAGGCACGTGATAGACGACGTGACCTTGCCCATCGGTCGTGTTGGTGCCCTGGTCCCGATAGCCGCCTATGATGCCCGTTTTGGCGTTGGCAATCGGCTTACCGGTTGCGTCGACGACGTGCAGTTCCACCCGTCGTGCAGGCTGCAACTGCAGTCGCAGTTCATGTTCAGCATGGTCCTGATCAATATTTCGTCGCAGAATCCGACGTTGTGCGAGCTTCTGCCCTGAATCTGTGATCGCCTGAATGATCTGGCCGCGCACGTTCTTTTTTGAAGTGCGCAATGTGAACCGTCCCTGCTTGTCAGTTTTGGTTTCGTCGCGTTTCTGTTCCAGATACTTCCATTCGATCAATACTTTCACACCAGGCACCGGTTTGTCCTGTTCATCGACGACGACACCGCTCAGGGTAATCGTATCTTCCGCTTCCTGTTTTGTTTTCTTCTGCGAGGCTGGCTCAGCCGCCATTGCCATGTCAGGGAGGAACAGGCTCACTAGCACAAGTGCGAACACGGGCATTGGGAAATGGGGATACTTCATTGTATCTGCTTTCAGATTATGAGAATCGTTTAGCTTAAGCCGTGTGCCCGCCGGCAAGCAGTGTCAGAAATTCGGATCTCGAACGGACCCGATTCAGAAAAACGGAATCTGACTTTATGATAGCAATTGGAAGTGGGAATTCATTAAAAATTCTGTTTTTGTGACGACAGGAGCACAAAAATGTGGGTCTGCCCCTTCTTTGGAATCGGATCGGGAAGTGTTCTCTGTTTTTGTTTTGTTTCACTGACAGTTTCCTGCTCGCTGCGCTCGGCCCGAATTGCATTCGGGCCTACCCAATATCGTGAAATAATTCTGCGATTTCATCTGGTGCTTTCCAGCAACAAGAGTATCAGTACAGCCATAACCATAAAATAGTTACCGACTTTTTTTTCTTCTGGATCGTTCCGTCTCCAAATTATAAATGAGCCCCCCAAAAGAACGCATCCAAACCAACGATAGATTTTCCAGTATTTGGTTTGTATTTGCGCTTGTAGATGATCTTGCTGTGCTTGCTCTGTCATCTTTGATTGTCTGGATATCATAGACTTCATATTGATACTAGTGATTTTGAAACGCTGACGAACTTGTTCATCTCAATAAAATCACAGGCGGAACCATGAGGGGTTCTCCTGATTTTACGGTGACTCTCAACGCGTTTTATCGATCACTGGGGCTCCGTCAGGGAGCATCGACTTTATCTGCAGGGAAATCTTTTGGCTTCAGTTGTATCGTCAGCGTGCCATTACTTTTGGCAGGATCATAGACGATACGCCGGTGAGCATATTCCTCATTTTCGTGCACAAGGATGATCCGTTGTTTCTGCCAATGGGGAATCCAATTGAATACGGTTGTCCCCTCTGCATCCGTGGTCTGTTCCAACACTTTGCTGACATAGAACACGGCTGCCAGATTCAGTGTTCTGGGTTGGTCGGGCTTATTCAGGTTCCAGGGTGCAAGTCTGATGCCCGCGATGGGTTTCCTTTCAGTCGACTGTATTTTGACTTTAAGTGGTTGTGTGCCCTCGAGTGTCAGTCGGACTGGATGATCGGGAAATTTCGGCGGTGTTGCTTGTGGATCGTATTCATCCTCCGGATTCAGGGTATAAGCTTTGTAGTCTGTACCATGGCCATCACTGAGCGCGACGGCATATTTGATTTCCACATCATGCGGGATCTGAAATGCAATTTTACCCTGAGTATCTGTCGTTCCAATTCCCCAGACTTTCGTCTGGGCCATGATGCCCGTCTTCGCATCGGCAACCGGTTTTCCAGTACCATCGACGACTTCCAGCTCCACACGCCGCGGGGGTTTTAACTGCAGGCGCAGGTGATTCAGGTCGGGCTGTTTATGTTTCAACAAGGAAAGGTAGAGCTGTGCCATCAGGCGATCAGAATCTTTCGCCTGCAAGGTCTGTCCCAGAATCCAGTAGGTGTTGCCCGTCAACGTAAACTTACCCTGCGTATCAGTTCTGGTCTCGAGGTTTTTCAAGCCGACTTCATACCGGTCACGTGCATCGATAAAGACCTTTGCATTCGCCACTGGTTTATTCTGTGCATCGACAACGGTGCCTTTGATCGTCAGCTGTTTTTCTTTACTGTTTTCTGCAGCGCGCACCGCAAACGGGGTTAGCAACATTCCCAGCAGGAACACAGAACAGAGCACGAGCCATTGTCTGCCGGCCCATTCCCTATTCCTGGTTGAAGCGCAAGGAGACACTGGTGTTGGCTGGTTCATGGAACTTGTACTTTATGAGAAAAGATGGACTGCGTGTCTCAGTTTCCAGACCCGAGCGTGCCAGCATGAGCACTGCACATCTCACAGCAGGAAACTGAAACACTTCCCGCTGTTCCTCTTCGGTCAGCATGATGATATCGGATCGAATCCAGGGGTTCAAATGTTTTCTGTCGTAGATTCAGATACTGGGGCCGCCCAACGGGTGATTTACAGCGGGAAAGACTTCCGATTACTACAGTCGCTGCGAGCAGGTTTCGGATCTTTGTTTCACATGCAGCCATGCTTTGCGAAAGCCCCAGACTGTGATCGCTGCGACGATGCTGAGCCCGGTGAAATCGGATTCGAAATCCTTGAGGAAATCCATCACGATGAAAAACGTGAGCAGGCCGATGATCAGCGCGAGCTTGTGTCGGTCATCCCAGTCTGTGGCGTTGCCTGACCAGCGCATGATGATCCAGAACGTGAGCGCATCCAGCAAAGCAACAAACACAAATGTGATCGGCCAGGCGGGCAGCCAAGAAGGATTCAGTTCCGGCAGCACAAAAACACTTACAAACACCAGCGTCATATTCACGGCGGCAATCACGCCATACCAGAACGGGTGGACTGATTTTCCTTTGCGTTGCGGAAATACCTGCGCCGGCAGCCGCCAGGCGGCGTAGACCAAACCGGCAATTGCCAGCCAGGAAAGCGCAAAACCACTCAAGGGCGGCATGTAGGGATTAAGGAGCATCAACGCCGGCATCCAGAGTGCTAATCCCACACCACAGGCGATGAGCCCGCGATTACTGACCCAGGACTCAGTTCGCTGATCAGAATACATGATTTCCGCAAACACCACACTACAGAGAATACTGATGGTCAGATGAAAATGAATCAGAACTTCGGCGTAAAGCCAGGTCGCACCGTGCCAATATGAATAGTCGCGGATCGCGCCCAGCTCGGCCCAATCGGGGTCCCAGAACGAACGGGCTACGATCGCCTCTTCATAAATCCCAAAAGCGATTCCCAACAGCACCAGCGCGAACCAGCCTTTGCCCCAGCGGACTTTCAATTCCCGACAGATAATCGCACCGAAACCATACGGGAGCGACGACAGGACAAAACTCAGCGGGTTGATGAATTGAAACAGTGTCTGATGCCCTGAGACCAGTTCACCGAAAAACGGGCCCAGCAGTAGCAGAGCGACTCCTGGCGGCAGATGTTTCATCAGTGCGTTGTGTCCGGTTTTGAGATCTCTATCAGTTGGTTCGATTTTAAACTATTGTGGGCAGAGCCATGTGTCTGCCCCTTGATTTTACTGTGACTGACAACGCGTTTTCTCTATCACTGTTGGCAAGCCAACAGTACCACCCACTGAGAGGTGATCGGTGTGCGTTCCCAGTCACATCCTGCTCGCTGCACTAGGCTAGAATACATTCGGGCCTAGCCATTTTTCTCTGTGTATCATTTTTCTCGGTGTAGATTAAAGAATCGTCGACGACCGTTGTACTGAATTCATTCTAACGATTCGAAGAACGTGGTTGCCTGATTGAATACTTTCTGCTCTGTACTTTTGCTGGATTGACTGAAGTAAGCATACCGGGCTGCGTCCCCTTCCGGAATGAGAAACACGCCAAACGAAGAAATCCACACAGAGTATTCATTGTTGCAGAGCGATATGAGCAAAACCCTGTCGCCACAAGCTGGAACTCCTGGTTCGAATTGTGTCTGATACTTAAGCTGCTTCAACTGAGTCACCAACGCCTGGAGTTCCTGATTGACGTCGATGGTTATGGGATGGGGCATCTCTTTGGAGGGATGATTACAGCGTTCTACCTGAATTTTACAATCACCCTGTAGCAAAGAATCCAGTATAGAGTTGATGGATGCGGTTTGCGCGCGGGCATCCTGCTTGATCTGATAAACCGCGAGGGTGCCAATGAGGCCTAGCAAGGCCAGCGTGGACCAGACGATCTTTTTCTTGTTGAATGGTTTCATTTTTTGCTACCACGAAAAACACGAAAGGCACGAACATTTTTAAGTCCCATTGTTCATCTGCGGTCTGGTTGATCATATCGGATAGAATGCGAGGGTTCAAATTTTTTTCTGCTGTGAAGGTATTGCTTGACGTGGTCTTGTCCCAAGGGCAGTGAGGAGAAAGGGCTGGTAGATTTGTGATGGTTAACTTCTGATGGTTACGATCACCTAGCGTAAAACGGCTGCTGGCGCCATGCCGCTCAGTTTTCTTAAGGGAACTTTTCATGAGTAACATTTGGTTAGATGTCAGACTGTTTTTGAATCTGATTGTATCTTCGCGAGAGGCGTGGGAACGTCAAGGCAGGAAGCGTGTCGCAGGTTTGTTAGAACTGGTTTGTACCTGGTTCAAGGTTGTCGCAAGCGTGTCGGAAGTTGGTTCCGTTTGGCGCATCATGTCGTGCGATCAGGGACCACTGTGTGTTGAGTTTTTCCCAAATTTGCTTCAAACCAGTGGGTTTTATGGGGAGCAGAATCACAGGGAGCCAGAGAGTCAGCATGAAATAGAGTGCTCACTCGCGCGCCCGATGCAAGTAGCGCATCATCGAGAGCGGCGCGGCGGTGTCAAGACGGATTTTTTCAGCACTGAATCTGGCGAAAGGACTGTTGCCGAGAGAATCAAGAGGGCTGATGAGCCGTGTGCGCATAATAAAACAGAGCCACTCCATTCAGTTTTGGAGTGACTCTGCCTTCATCAGTATCGTTTATTGTGACACGAATTCGTTGGGAGAATCCGTTTTATTTTTCGTAGGAAGCCTGATTCAACTTGGAAGGAGCTGGCGGTATTGCTGGCGAAGCTGGTTCCGGTTGAGGTGAGACTTGTGGCTGGGGTGATCCCGGGTTTCCTGTGGAATAATACACAGGGCGACCGCCGTATTGTTGACCACCACGACAGTGTTTGCAGCCGTTTCCTCTGCAGGAGCGGCAATCACGGGTGTGGTACATATTTGGATTTGGTGGCGGAGGAATCATGCCTGCGCGTGGTTGCCAGGTCGGTACGCTTTGATAGTAGAACCCGAGTTGCGTGGTATCAGTGGGCATATAAATCTGCGGGTAATTCGCAGGACCTCTTGGGCCCGCCTGTCCCATGTATTGATTTGAGTAATACCGCTGGTATTGCACGTTCGTTCTTTGAATCGGCTGTGCTGATGGCGGGCACCATCCATGACCGGGCGAGGTATGGCATTTTCTTAAGAAGGCCAAGCCTTCGCGTGAACGATAATTTCGATACACGCCATCGCCGTCGAATCGATTCGAATAGCCGGCAGGACAGTTATAGCCATATCCACCGCCGCGAACGTGATGTTCTACTTGCTGGATGGTGCCGTTTGTCTCTTCAGCGTTTGCGTTCGAAACAGTGTGAGCCATGATGCCCGTCACTGCCAGAATTGCAAGCATCTGCACGTTGAAAATTCTCATATCAATCTTCCTGGACTCGATTGAGGATAATAGTTTTAATTATTGAACGATGCGTGTTACTGGAGTCAGACGGCTTGAAGGAATGCCCCAACCGTAGTTGTAGGTACTGCGTACATTCGGAGCCAGCGGCACGGCAATCGGAACACCATAACCCTGAGCGCCATAGAGCTGTCCATCGCGAGGATCAAACTGATAAGGGTCGACGGCGTAGGTCATGTTGTAACGCCCGATAGGAGCACAGCCTTTTCCGCCGCAGCCAGTTGGAATGAAGTATCCAAATTTGCAACGGAAAAATTCGCGTAATGAACCCCGTTTCCCGAAACCAGCAGACCTTCTCGAACCAGCAGAAGCTCCCGAACCGGCACGACATTGCGGGCAATCGTTGCCTGCGTAAGACGGACCATTCGAGTAGGAATAAACGTGGTTTTGTTTGCAGCCACATTTATCATTGTTGTAACCGACCTGTTTGATCGGTGCGCCGGCATTCTGGCTTATTTTCAGGCTACCGGGTTCACCTGCCTGCAGGTTTTGTGCTGACAGGACAGTGCAGATGCCTGCGACTGCGACGAAGCCCGCTAATTTATAAGTGAAATTGTGCATGTTATTTTTCCTGATCGTATCGCTGAGTGAATTTAGAACTCAGTCTGATAAACGTTTTCTGGTTTCAACAGCTTTTCCCGGGAAAGCCGTTACTTGATATGTGGAGGAATGAAACGAGGGAATAGACCGAAACTCGTTTTATATTTCACATTGACCCGGGTGCCTTGCAGTTTCCATCGTTCATGTGAACGCATGCCGAATGGAGTCCAGATCCAGCCCCCTTTGACGTCGTAGTAATAAGGGCCGTACATGGCGTCGTACTCGTGTGCGTACAACATTTCCTGAGGTGCCAGAGCCTGATTCGTAATAATCGTTCGGCCGACATAATCGGGAATACCTGGTTTGGGAGACGGATACATTGGCGCTCCCAGTTGTGGATATCCAGGCAAGACTCTCATGCCTTCTGCTGATGGCAATGGTTGAGCAGCAGTGTAGTTTTTGTGATGCTTGAAATGTCCGTTGGTGTAGCTGATGGGTCGCGCCTGCTGGGCGTTTTCAAATCGAGCTGGAGCCGTGGGAATCATTCGAGGCTGGTTATTGACCTGCTGAATATATCTATGATTCGAGTTGCGACGTCCGAGTTTAGGACGTTGTGCAAATGAATTTCGTCTGGCCGGAACAGGAGTCGTTTCCCGTTCATGACCGATCTGCTGTACGCTGGATGGCTTGGCTGTTACGCGGGTCAACTTGCGTTTAAACCAGCTGATCGGATTATACTTTGACGTTTTTGAGTGGCTTTCCTGCTGGACAACTGCATTTTGGACAGCACCTGGTTCGGCAGCTTTAATCGCTGGCGCCATCAGTAAAAATGCCGGTAACAGCCCGGTAAGCAGGGTCACCTTCAGACTCGCACGAGTCATAACAATCCCTCCCTGGATTTGATTGTGGTTTATCCACCAATGAGACTGTGGCAGAGGGTCATCTCACCTCTGTCAGTCAACTTTAATGATCAATTGTCTTCTGTCAGAACCTGTGACGGCTCACGAACGAGGCATAGTCGCTTCGCAAAGACCGAAAATCTTGAAATTTGACTTTCCAGAGTTGCGGTCGGTTTTGTATGTTTCAATCGCCAGACAGTGACCCTCTCAAAATGAAAGCCACTAGTTGAAATTTCGGCTGGCAGGAATCATCGGAATGAGTCATTTTGTAACCACAATGACGATTCGTCCTATTTTCCCGAATTATTGTCTATTTAACGGGTTACGAGTGGCCTCATCTGTTAAATAACCGATTCAATAGATACAATCCACAATCTCTACGCGGGCAGAAAATTTGACACATTTTCCTTAAACTACCAGGCGGAATATCCCGAATTCTGAACAATAACCATAACTTTGAATGGCTATCGACGGAGACTCCCTTGCCGTCATTCCGGCCACACTATAGATCGATTTTTGGAGAGACTCTTGGCTAAGCGAAAATCAGCCAATCAAGGCAAAGCCAGTAAGACCAATGGACAAGCTGGAAGTGAAACAGATCGTATTGAATACGTTCCGATCAGCGATGTCACACGAAGACGTTACCTCAACTACGCGATGTCGGTTATCACATCCCGTGCTCTTCCCGACGTCAGAGACGGTTTGAAGCCGGTGCAGCGGCGTATTTTATATGTGATGTATCATGACTTGCGTTTAATGGCCAATGCCAAGCCACGTAAGTGTGCGAAAATCTGCGGTGATACAACAGGTAACTACCACCCACACGGCGATGCTTCAGTCTATGACGCGTTAGTACGACTGGCCCAGGACTTTAACCTGAGAAGCCCGCTCATTAACGGTCAGGGGAATTTCGGCTCGATCATGGGGCTCCCCGCAGCAGCAGCCCGGTATACAGAAGCACGGCTGACGGGTATCGCTGAACACTTAATGAATGAGTTGCGTTATCAGACCGTGGAGATGCGACCGAATTACGATGGTACCCGCGATGAACCCGTCGTACTGCCTGCTCGATTTCCCAACCTGCTGGTCAATGGGGTCCACGGGATCGCCGTCGGCATGGCGACAAGTATTCCCCCTCACAACCTGGGTGAAGTCATCAAGGCCTGTACTTATCTCATCCATAATAAAGATGCGACGGTCGCGCAGTTAATGAGATACATCAAAGGGCCAGACTTTCCGCTGGGAGGCCGGATTGTTACGGACAAACGCTCTCTGACGACGGTCTATAAAGAAGGCCGCGGCCCAGTCAAAGTTCGCGGGGAATGGAAACACGAGTCAAATACTCGTTCAAAAGGGCCCGTCCGGCTCGTCGTCTATTCCGTCCCTTACGGGGTCGAAACAGGTTCGCTCCTTTCAGAAATTGGTGCGATTGTTGAAACGAGAAAACTTCCCCAACTAGTGGATGTGGCCGATGAAACAGACGATAAAAATGGCCTGAAAATTGTTCTGGAAATCAAACCGGATGCTGATCCCGAAACCGTGATGGCCTTTTTATATAAGCACACGCATCTGGAACAGAATTTCTCGGTGAATATGACTTGTCTGGTGCCTGATGAGTCGAATGTACTCGTGCCCCAGCGCTGCGATCTGAGAGAGATGCTGCAGTATTTCCTGGACTTTCGATTTATCTCGGTCCGCCGCCGGTTTGAATATCAACTGGAACTGCTGTTAAGACGCATTCATATTCTGGAAGGATTTGAAATTGTCTTTAATGGTTTGGATAAAGCGTTAAAGCTAATTCGCGCCAGTAGTGGTAAGCAGGACGCCGCCAAGAAACTAATGGCCAACTTCCCGCTGGACGAAATTCAGACGATGGCGATTCTCGAGTTACAACTTTATCGCATCTCCAAGCTGGAAATTAACACGATTCGCGAAGAGCTGGAAGAAAAACGAGCCGATGCCGAGCGCATCCGGCGGATTCTGGCGTCCGACAAGCGGCTCTGGAAAGTCGTCGAGAACGAACTAAATGAGCTGGCAGCTGAATTTCCCGAGAAACGCCAGACGAAGCTTGGTTCTTCAGAAGAAATTACCGAATTCGATCCCCAGGCTTATATTGTTCGCGAAAATACGAATGTGGTCGTGACCAGAGAGGGTTGGATCAAACGCGTGGGTCGTCTGAAAACCAAAGGCGAAACCCGAGAGCTCGACAAAACGCGTACCCGTGAAGGGGACAGTGTTTTAGCTGTCGCACCGGGCAGTACGCTCGACCATGTTGTCTTTTTCTCGAGTGATGGCGTCGCGTATACGCTACCGATTGAGCTGGTGCCTGTGTCTTCCGGATATGGCGAACCTCTTTCCAAGCATGCCCGGATGGGAGACGGCGCGCAACTGGTGGCCGCGATTACGACGGACAGTCGCTTTACACCTGAAGATAAGGCGACACGCAAAAAACCGATTCCGACGCCTCATGTATTGATCGTGACGGAAAAAGGCCAGATCATGCGGATTTCCTTCAGTCTGTTCCGCACTGCTTCTACCAAAACAGGTCGCAAATACTGCCGCCTGGGGAAAGACGACCGTGTCGTCTATGTCAGTCTGGTTGAGGATGCCGAAACGATGTTTATCGCCACGAATGATGCCCGCGTGCTGCATTGTGAAATTGAAGAAGCAGCTCTGCTTTCTAACGCCGGTAAAGGGGTCAAAGGCATCAAACTGGAAAAAGGGGACCAAGTCATGGGGGCGCTGCAATTGACGCGTCCGAGTGATTGCCTGCGGGTTGTTAACACGGGCGGCAAGAAAATGACGTTTGGACAAATGAAATATGGCGTGACTTCGCGTGGTGGGAAAGGGGTTAAAACCAGTCAGAGAAGTGGTTTTGCCGAAATCCTGTATCCACCGATAGAAATTGTCGACTGGGATGAAATGGGAGACGATGAGGAGTAAACTGATCGTATCTCAACTTCCGGAGTCTCTGACAGTCGCATATAATTACTATTTCCGTTCGCCGCTTATTTAGAGAAATTCATCACAACGATTATGGCAACTGCACCAAAATCTTCTGACGCAAATCAATATTCCGCCAAAGACATCGAAGTCCTGGAAGGACTGGAAGCGGTTCGTAGACGTCCTTCCATGTATATTGGGGGAGTTGATATCCGCGGCCTGCATCATCTGCTCTGGGAAGTCGTTGATAACTCGGTCGATGAATATCTGGCGAAAGAAGCCGATACGATTGTGGTAACCCTGCATAAAGATGGTGCATCTTGCAGCGTTAAAGACAATGGTCGCGGGATTCCCGTTGATAAGCATCCCAAAACCAAAAAGTCGGCTTTGGAGTTAATCCTGACGACCTTGCACGCGGGTGGAAAGTTCTCTGATAAAAACTACGCACGTAGTGGCGGTTTGCATGGTGTCGGTTCTTCTGTCGTGAATGCCCTTTCCTCCGAGATGATGGCCACCGTTGTTCGCGATGGGCATCAATTTGTTCAACGCTACAAAAGGGGAAAACCCACCACTCCCGTCAAAAAAGTGAAACCGTTTCGCGGACATGGAACCGAAATTTACTTCCGCCCGGACGATGATATTTTCCGTCGCGTGCACTTCAATGCAGATACGATTCGCCAACACCTGGAAGATGTCGCTTTTATTCACGGCGGATTGAAGATCACGTTTCGAGACGAGGTCAAAAAAGAGACGTACGAACTTTCTCACCCGGAAGGAATTCGCGGTTATCTGGAAAAGCTGACCGCAGAACAACAGAAAAAACCGATTCACGAACAACTGTTTTTCGCGGAGAAGGAAGACAAGAATATCCGCGTAGAAATGGTAATGCGCTGGACCGATGCGACCGATGAGCAGGTTCGCAGTTATGTCAACGGAATTCGGACCCATGCCGGGGGAACGCATGAGAGTGGTTTGCGTTCCGGAATTGCCAAGGCAGTCAAAAATTATATGGACGTGCATAACATCAAGCACAAAGGGGTCACAATCTCCACAGATGATATCCGCGAAGGTGTGTTGTGTCTGATTTCGGTATTTCATAACGACCCTATGTTTCAGGGGCAAACCAAAGAAAAGTTAAACAACCCCGAAGTCAGCGGCTTCGTGGAAGGCATTGTGCGTCCTCTATTGGAGACCTGGCTGAATAACAACCCGAGCATTGCCGATGCGGTCGTCGGTCGTATTGTGTTAGCAGCACGTGCCCGAGCAGCCAGTCGCGATGCACAAAAGGAAGTCCGCCGAAAAACGGTCACGAACCGAAAATCGACATTGCCCGGCAAGCTGCTGGATTGTCGTTCCAACAAGCCGGAAGAATCGGAACTCTTTCTGGTAGAAGGATTGTCCGCCGGCGGAACGGCGGCAATGGGGCGAGACAGTCGCATTCAAGCTGTGTTACCGCTGCGTGGAAAAGTGTTGAACACCGAATCGCTGGCAATCTCTAAAATCATGGGGAACCAGGAAATCAAGGATCTGGTGGAAACGCTGGGGACGGGCATCGGTCCGAACTTTGAAATTATGAATCTGCGCTACAATCGGATTATCCTGCTGATGGATGCCGACAGTGACGGCTATCACATCAGTACGCTACTGCTCACCTTTTTCTTCCGGCATATGCGGGAACTGATTCGGCAGGGAAAACTCTTTCTGGCACAACCACCCTTGTATTGCATTAAGGTGGGCAATGAAAAACATTACGCCCAGGATGATGCCCAGAAGGAAGAAATTGTGGAATCACTGGCTGCCAATCGGAAATACGAAATTGGTCGCTTCAAAGGGCTGGGCGAGATGACCGCCAGCGAATTGAAAGAAACAACGTTGGACCCCAAGCATCGTATTCTACTGAAAATTGATATCGACAGTCAGATCGAAGCAGACACCACATTCAACCAGCTGTTCGGAAAAGACGCCAGCCTGCGTTACGACCTGATCATGCAGGAAGCCATCGAAGCAGACGACATCGATTATTGATTCTGCTGTCATTGACCTTGATGGGCTTCCAACAGTGCCTCATTGAGATCGGGTCGAAGGACTGCCGCTTTTTTGATTAAGTTCGTAAGTTCCTGCTTCGCTGATTCCACCTCTGGTCGCGGCGTCATTCTTAAATAGGTTTCACCCGCTTCGAATAAATAGTCAGCCTCGGCACGTAATTTGAGATACTGCTGCATACGGGCGGGTATCTCAGGAACCAATTTGTTCCTGTTTTGCTGCCTCAGCCACTGGATACCCGCTTTATAGACTTCGATCGCGTCTTCCTCACTCAACTTTTCGGGCTTGGTCAGAATCGACTTTGAAAGTCTCTCTTCCCTACTGAGTTCACTCGTCTGATTCCAGGTCACATGATCGTCAGACTGAGAAAACAGAGCTTGCTGATTCGCAAACCGGGAAAATGGTTCTTGCTTCAGCCAACGTTGATCACCGCCATATGTTAACACGCAGAGCGACAGTCGGATCAGGTCACAATCTTTCAGATCGAGCCATTCATTCGTCTGGGTTTTCGACCAGTTTGCCCACTTTGTTTCCATCTCACGAAACATCTTTGCCCCGTATTGAGCTCTAAGCTGACGACTAAGATCGTTGTACTGCATTTCTAATTGAATATATCGATCACAGGCTTTCAAAGCGCGTCGCATGAGTGGATCATTCTGGACTGAGTTTTCCCAGGCAGCTTCCAGTTTTTTTCCGGCGATTCCCACCTGAGTCCAGACAGCTTTAAACTCCGCTTGCTTTTCTACAGAGAGTTTGTTTCGGGGCGGGGGTAACTCGGGAACGCGATCACACACGCGAAAAAAATTGAGAAAGCCATCAAACTGGTTAGCGGCAGAGGCAACTTGAGTCGTGCCCAGGATGCTCGTTAGTGTCAGCAAAGCGATGCTCCAGGTAGATACCCGGTTTGCGGAAGCGGAAGGCGTTATTTTCACATTCTTCATGTTCCGTTCTCTGCAGAAAGTGTCAAACGAAGAAGAAACAGACAGCGCTACATCATTCTGGACGCATATTCATCTGGGGCATTGTAGTGTTGACGTAGCAGGGGGACCAATAGCAATTCTGTGTGGATGATGAGATCACACTACGTAAAAAAAGAGGCGAACCAAACGATTCGCCTCTTTCAGTAATATTCGTCAGCTCGAGAGCTGAGTTTATTTTGCTGCTGTTTTCTCTTCTACAGCAGGTACTGCAGGCGGTACTTCTACAGCGGGCGGTACTTCTTCATTTTTTTCGACTGTTAAGTCGTTTCCAATAGTCAGAGACAACCAACCATCTTTGGTTTCAATACCGGTAATGTTGAGATACACGGTTCGATTTTCCAATTTGGCTTTGATCTGAGAATCTTCAACGCGATCAGGAAATGCTTTTTCCATTTTCTTACGGACAACACCAGCACGGGCAATTTGAGCTGCAATTCGCTCAGGTCGCACAACGGGAGACGATTTGACATCTCCTCGAGTGATGTGAATTTTGCCCCCTTCTACATTGAAATGCAGAGGAACCGTAATGATCTGTGTTGGCACTGCTGTTTCGCCTTTTTGTTCGAAACCGCAACGCAGAATGATATTCAAAGTATTGTCAATGATTTGAATCCGAATGGGATCTTTCTCATCGAAGGCGAGAATATTCGGACCTTTATCTGAATCAACTGGAGGTCGTTCCAGTTTGACTTCGCGATCGAAAATATCGGTAAACGATTTTTCGAATTCGGTGATCAGATCCTGGTCTGAAATTTTACGTCCTTCTAAAGCCATACGCGAGATGCTGTTATTCATCACAGATTCGTGCAGTTGCACAACAACACTTTCATCAGAGTTGATTAAAAGCGGTGGTGAATTGGCAGCCAATTCGCCGGTATCCATCAAACGAGTTCGGATATAAAGATGGCTGTCTGTCGAAGCATAGCTGCGAGCTGATGGGAATAGTCCGTTGTCTCGTAGACGCTTATTGAGTTTGCCACCCACTTCATCATTGGCACGCGTGATTCGTTCATCGACTTCTTCATCAAAGCGAGGACGAACCCGATCACGAACACGTTGTTCAGCAATCGCTTCTGCTTCGCCGCGTAACTCTTCAGTACGACGGTAAGCCATGCTACGCCCGATGCCTGCCAATAGTGGAATTCGATCCAGTTTTGTGCTGGCTCCCACAGTGGTATTGTTTGCATCTACTTTCACCCAGGCAGGCTGAGTCGCAAAGGTATCGCCGTCGAAGTTGATTTCTTTTCCACCCCAGAACTGATGATGACCTGAAGTATAAATCACAGCCTGACTCGTCGTTCCGGAAGTTTCACTGTTCGTCACTCCGGTGAGTGACAGGTCAAAGCGAAGTGTAGAATCGCTAGGCTTGAAATCAACGCCAACTTCTGTGGTTGTTGCCTGATTTCCTGTGACATAAGCACCCAGAATGCAATCGACAACAGGACCAGTCTCACAAGTGCTATCGTTGATCAAGCGGTTGATAAAGTCTTCCGCAACCATCACTCGCAAGTTGTAGTTAAAGTAATTATTTCGCAGAGCGTTCGTTAACGAACCCAGGCCGCCTTCGAGTTCCTGTCGTAACAGAGCATAAGATTTACGTGCTTCAAAGGCGTTTTTGCTGCTTTGAGAAGCTTCGTAATCTTCCAGGTTCGTGACCAGAGCCGTTAATTGCTCGCGTACTTTGTTGAGATCGATTTTGGTGGCTCCGCCCTTTGCTTCGGCCAAAAATGCCTTGACGGATTTTTCGAGATTCTTGAACTGTTTACGATTGAAGAACTTTCTCTGCTCTGCATCTTTCAATGCACCACGCTCTTCGTACTTGCTTTTCAGCGATTTCAACAGGTCGAGCAATTCGACTTCAGAATAACTGTTTTTTAGTTCTTTCTGCAGATCGTTCAACTGCAGGTAATCGACCCAGCCATTGCCATTTTGCAATGTGTCCAAATATTTCACGAGTGCTTTGGTGGCGGCGGCCAGCTGATCCTGTTTTCTCTTCATCTGAGCGGCCTTGATGGCACCCAAGTCCAGATTCAGTGTTTGCAGAACCGCATCAGCAATTTGCACACGTCGCTCAAGGCGGCTGCTATATTCAGCGAGGGCGGCTTGGCCGTCTGCCTCTTTGATCTTTGCCTGCAGTGCAGCCAGTGTCTGTTTCTGCTGATCCAGAGTTAAATCTGATTCATACAGTTTACCCAGCAGTTCAGAAACCTGATCTGCCCACGTGCCCCATTTCCCTTCCAAGCCTTCAGGAAACTCTGAAAGATCTTCAGGAACTTCAACTGGCAAAATGCCTTGTAAGCCGACATCTGCCTTTTGTGGCTTTTTGTCTTCGACAGCCATGGTGGTTGTCACTACCAGTGCCAGACTGGCAATACCTAAAACTGCTAAGCTGACCATACCAAAATAATTTTGGCGTTTTCTGGATGGTTTTGGTTCCGTTGGAAGCATGTCTGATCGCACTCCGTCGACAAGGGGATTCGAAAAACGGCGGCCAATGTTTACAAGAACACAGAACCAAGTCTGGCCCGCATTACAAATTCGTAGACTTAGAAACTACCGTTGTAAATTAAATTATCGTCATTTACCGGCTAGGAATGTGCATTGAATTCACACATCCCTAGACCATTTAACTTTTCAAGCATCACAATCTGCAAAACCCTGTCTATAAGCAGGTTCCGAAAATAATCTCGTTCTTTACAGATGTTTTATAGGTTTTCTTAGTGATATCACGGGCTGAATATTCTAACCAAACACCCCAGCACCCCGCTTCGCTAAAGTCGAAGCATCGATATTCTCATTGTTCAAGATATCCAGGCACGTCATAACACCACCTCTGCGCAGTTTAGTGGACCCACAAATTTTGTGCAATCAACCAAAGCGACTTGAGTTCGCAACATTAACAAAACATACAACAGTCCACCATTATCGAAGCTGAACAGCATTTTATCAAGGGACTTTTACCTCAGACTTTGATCGAGTACCAATTTGCTGATTGTTCTGTTTCAATCCGAAGTGAATAATTGGTGGTCCGATTTGGAATTTCCGAGCGGGCAGCGTACATTGGTGATTTGAGAAAATTGAATCCAAATTAACGATAGAAAAGGAATTTCACTTGGATTTTCAGCAGGTCCTGACACCTCCGCAGTATGCGGCGGTGTCACATCATCAAGGTCCATTACTGGTGCTGGCAGGCCCCGGCTCCGGCAAAACACGCGTGATTACACACCGGATTGCTTCACTGATTCACGCACAGATTCCCGCGCATCAAATTTTAGGGATCACTTTCACCAACAAAGCCTCTGACGAAATGGGTGCGCGGGTTCGGCAATTGATCCCGGACTCGCGCGTAGAAATTTCGACCTTTCACAAATTTTGCGTACGCATTCTGAGACGATACGGAAACGTCGTCGGCCTTGATAGCAACTTCTCCATTTTTGATATGACTGATCAACATCATCTACTTCGCTTCGTCCTGAATGAATTAGACATTGATACCGTCGCCTATAATCCATCAACGATCGGCTCCATGATCAGCCGTGCGAAGAATGACCTGATCACAGCAGAACAATTTGTCGAAGCGTACCAGGAATCGTTCGGCGATCATCTGCAGGCAGTCGCTGCACGCGTCTATCCGGTCTACCAGAAGTTGTTACTCGAATCGAACGCGGTTGACTTCGACGATCTGTTATTGCACGTTGCCAGCCTCCTGAAAGGGTCGCCTGAGCTCCGGGCAACACTGGATGAACGCTATCAATATATCCTTGTCGATGAATATCAGGATACGAACCTGGCGCAGTACCAGATTGTGATGGGACTTTCTTTGAACACACGCAATCTCTGCGTGACCGGCGACCCTGACCAGTCGATCTACGGCTGGCGTGGTGCAAAAATTGAAAATATCCTGCAGTTTGAACGCGATTTCCCAGACTGTAAAACCATTCGCCTGGAACAAAATTTTCGCAGTACCAAAGAAATCTTGAGAGTCGCCGACGATCTGATTTCGCACAACCAGAGACGCAAACCCAAAGCCCTGTTCACAGAGAACCAGGAAGGAACGCCCGTTGAACTGCTCTGCTTCACCGACGAACGACAGGAAGCCAACGAGATTGCGATCCACATTCGAAACGCCGTTGATCAAGGTGATTTTGACTTTACCGACTTCGCTATTTTCTACCGCGTAAATTCACTTTCCAGAGAACTGGAACTGGCTCTGGCGCGCCATAAAATACCGTATCAACTGGCAGGTAGCGTTGCCTTTTATGAGCGGGCTGAAGTCAAAGACCTGCTGTCTTATCTGAAATTAATCAACAACCCGGACGACCGCGTCGCGTTTTCACGGATTGTGAATAAACCTCTGCGTGGGATTGGCAAAGCCACGCAAAACAAGCTGATCCGCTGGGCCGAAGAACGAGGCATCAGCCTGTTGGAAGCAGCCCATCAGGCAAAAGACTGCCCTGCTCTTTCCAAACGCGCCTCGAACATGGTCGCCCGGTTTGCAAAAATGATCTCCGGCTTTTCGATGGCCGACTCCGGCTCGGTGGCGCATTTGATGGAAGCCGTCATCGACAGCACACGCTTGATCGACAGCTGGAAAGAAAGCCCTAATGAAGAAGACCAGCAACGCATTTCCAACGTGAACGAGCTGGTCTCGACAGCGAGAAAATACGACGAGATCTTCGGCGAAGAAACAAACCTGGAAGGGTTCCTGGAAGTCAGCACCCTGGCCAGCGCCACCGACCAGTTAGACCCTGATGCAGGCCGCGTTACCTTGATGACGTTGCACGCGGCCAAAGGTCTGGAATACCCGGTTGTCTTTATCATCGGGGTGGAACAAAACCTGATTCCCCATGAACGCGTTCTGCGCGAAGAATTTCGCGATGGCCTGGAAGAAGAACGGCGGCTGTTCTTTGTGGGTATTACGCGGGCCGAACAAAATTTGTACTTAACCCAAACGCGCGAGCGTTCTTTAAGAGGCCGTCCCTGGAGAACGATTACCAGCGACTTCCTGAAAGAAATTGATGTCGCCGTGAAAGACCAGACGGACAATCTGTTCGAAACGAAATCTCACTTCGACGAATTTGTGGAATCGGTCAAGCGCGGTGAAGTCGATACCGAGGCATTAAAAGCAACAACCCCCAAACGCCCGCTGTTGATGACGGGAGCCGACCTGTTGAAACAGACGCCGGAAGCAGCCGACATTCCACAAGGATTTTCCGTCGGAATGCGAGTCAGGCACCCGCGGTATGGTGTGGGCACCGTCATGGGAATCAGCGGCTATTCCCGCAAGCGAACGGTCAACGTCATTTTTGACGACGCAGATGAAAGCCAGACCTTCATGGCCGCACACTGTCCCCTACAACCGTTGGGACTGCGATAACCTGCTGCCAATTCAAGGCAATCAACGCTTGTTACCGATAAGACTGATTGGTTCCTGTGTGACTTGGCTATGATGCTGTTAAATACCAGTATCGACGGGCCATTACTCTTCTGTTTGATTTTTTTTAAACAGAATTGGTTCACGATCATTCGATTAAAGGTTTTGCATGCCTCCCCGTAAACGACCACCGACGAATTCAAAATTTCAGGTCCGTAAACCGGCAGACCCTGCGGTCCATCTGGAACCGTTTTTGAATTATCTGGAGGCAGAATGCGGAATGGCACTGAATACCATGTCCGCTTATCAATCGGATCTCGTTCAATTTCTGGAATGGTATCGCAAGCAGAAACCACTGCCGCTAAGTGAAGTCGATCTGCAATTTCTGTCCGGTTATCTGCAGCATCTCAACAAACGGAAGCTGGCGGCCACCTCAGTCGCCCGGCACCTTGCATCGATTAAATTGTTTTTCCGCTATCTGGTACTGGAAGGCATTCTGGCGGAGAGCGTGGCGGACTTGTTGAACTCTCCGAAACTCTGGAAATATTTGCCCAAGGTACTGAGCCCCAAAAAAGTGAACGAACTTCTGATGGCCCCTTGCAGAGAAGATCGCTACCCTTTGCGTGATCGCGCGATTCTAGCAATGCTGTATGCTACCGGATGTCGAGTCACGGAAATTGTGAGCCTGCCCTTAAACGCGGTTAAGCTGGAAGAAAGCTATGCACGGTGCGTCGGCAAAGGAAATAAGGAACGGATGGTTTCATTGAATCCGGTTGCTATCGCTGCCGTAGAAGCCTACCTCAAGCACGAACGCCCCGGTTTGACCAAACGCAATCTGTCAGAACAATCGCTCTTTCTCAACCGAGGAGGCAAGCAGCTTTCCCGGATCATGGTCTGGAACATCGTCAAGAAAAATGCGGCTCGCGTCGGCTGTAGTAAAGAAGTCAGCCCGCATACATTGCGACACAGTTTCGCGACACACATGATGGCCGGCGGGGCAGAAATTCGAGCGCTGCAGGAACTGTTGGGGCATGCGAATATTCGGACCACACAAATCTACACTCACGTGGATCACAGCCGTCTAAAAGCCGTGCATCAAATGTATCATCCACGCGGCTGAAGTCATTCGCTGATTCCGATTCAGAAACCATCCATGATCAGCTTTCCATCTGCGCGATTGCCCAATTGTTCAAATAACGCCGCATCGATATTTTCCGAAATAAACCGGACCGAGCCATCTCCCAAGGCAAAATTGGCACCTCCCATATGATTGCTGCCAAAGCCACCGACTTTGAGTAGCGGGTCAATGGGTTCTTCATTCTCAGATGCCCCCTGGCCTGCCGATGAATTATCAAAACCAGGAAGGCGCCCTGCCAGATGATGCGGTAATTCCTGATTGAACGAACCGGTATTCCGCAAGCTGGCACGCGTTCCCGACATCCAACCGAGATCGGTATCATCAAATATCTGTTCGCCGATAAAAATCGTATTGGTACTGCCGTCTGTAATCTGGTCATAGCTGATGCTGCTGTTTAAGAACATGACCCCGGTGTTATCCACATTAATGGGAGCAGCGACTGAGTTATAGCAGGCGGCGTAATTTGTCTGATAGACCTCGATGTTATTTTCGGCGACGGAACGTGTCCGCGATTCTTTGGGATCTGAAGGGCACCGTAGCACAGGAATTTGAACTCTACGGGCTATCTGATTGACGGGTGCGTAAACACTTTGCTTGAAATCAATACTCCGGTACAAATTCGGCTGATCGACAAAAGGCATCAGACCTGCTAACCACCCCATGTGATAACCCACGGGTTCATTTTTGATGGGACCAGTCGGGTTATAAACGCCCGCCGGCAATACTTCGAATGCCATTTCATAATTCTGAATCGCCAGGCTGAGCTGCATCAGATTATTTTTACACTGCGTGCGGCGGGCTGCTTCGCGTGCCTGCTGAACTGCGGGCAGCAGTAGTGCAATCAAAATCGCAATAATCGCGATCACGACCAGCAGTTCGATCAGGGTAAAACCACGGGGCCTTCCCCGCTGCGACAACCGGGCTTGAAGTCTTAAAAGAACATTATTCATCATTCTCAGTTCCTGGGAATATTAAAATGGAAATATAACTGACTCATCAGGATCAATAAAGAATCACTTCTCGTTATTTATCATCATTCGCTTCATAGAATAATTTTTTCGTCCGGGTCACTGTAAATGGCGCCTTCTCAGGATAGTGAACCCGCGCCTGAATCGATATCAGACGATCCTCTTTTCCCTCGGGTTTCAGTGTAATCTCTGCAGACGCTGGATACCGTGTTCCCAGATCCATAGAGCTGATCTGCCAGATTTCTCCCTGGTAAGCAGGGTCATTGAGCCGCTGCTGGGCGGCACGTTCCAATGCCGATTCCAAAATCCATTCCGCCTGTACACGATACTGCTCTTTGATCATTTGCCGTCTCTGCAATAACGCAGACTTCAAAAGCGAAGACATCAAGAGGCTAATCAACAACAGGCAGACCATCACGATCACTAACACAGCGCCCCGCCGTGCTTTGGTCAAGCTGATTGTTGTTTCTGGATTTGATGAACTTTGCATGTGATTGACCCTGATTTCGCGTTTATTTTGTTTCTTTTTCTGGTTGATTGATCCGAATGTCACCCAATCGATAATCGTGGCCAATCGTGGAAATGATCGACAACTCGCTCATCAATGGCCGCTGATTTTTATTCTCATCCACTGTGTTCTGTTGCAATCTGCTCAATGGGTCTGGTTGGTCGATGGAAATCCCCGCCTGATTTAATCGCGCCTGCTGAAAGAAATAGGCGTGGCTCCCTTCCGGTAGATGAAAAGTATCCTGATGCACGCGTTGATCTTGCCGGGTCACAACGCGGGAAATTCGATGCCCTTCGATCTGGTATTTCACGACTTCGTCGTCCGCCTTCCGAATCGTTAATTCGGGACTGCGCTCGGTGGACCCGTTTTGAAAGTTCAGGCTGGTTGCGGCGTGAATATCCGATCGTATGAGACGCGAGAATCGGTGAAAGCTGGATCCCAGCCAGGCCGCTTTGCTCGTTTCGCGTTCCGCGCGCAACACAGTGTGCATCGTGGTCATACTGATGCCCATCAAAACGGTAGCGATCCCCATCGCCACAACGACCTCCACCAGGGAGACCCCCGGGAGCGTTTTGTGCTGCTTGATTGAAAAAGAAAAGCATCGTCGCTTCATTCGTGTTTTTCCTTGAGACAGACCCACGAAGTCAATCGAACGGGGACCACGTTGATCCCACGATGATCATTCCAACCTAACTGGACCTGAATTTTTTTCATGAGCGGCAAACCGCTTGACTCACTGATTTCAATATTTAAATCGGCATTGGGTAATTGCCGTAAAGCACTTTCCGAGAAAACGAATTTGTCGACTTTCGTTTGATTGATGTCATGGAACGGCAGAGCGACCACCCGTTCCATCATATTTTCGACTTCGACAATCGCAATTTGGCGATACTCTATTTGCCTGCGTTCGCGATGCACCCAGTAAATGGCGGGGACAACAATCATCGTAACGGTCATGAGCAAGACGCCGGCGACCATCATTTCCACCAATGTGAATCCATGTCGTCGCTGCGCACGATCAGCACTTGAAGCTGTCCTCATCAATCTGTTTTGATTATTATTTCTCACGATATCAACCAATACTCAAACGTTAAGCCAGAGAGTGCATCAAATTCACCAGGGGTAAAAACAGACCGATCACAAGCACGCCCACCAGACAACCAATGCTCAAAATCATCGCCGGTTCGAGGTATTCTCTGATCAATGTCATCCGATAATCGATACGCCGCTCGATGCTTTTTGCAATCGCTTTGAGGGCCCAGCCCAGATTACCTGCCCGCTGCGCAGACTGTAACAACCGCACTTCACTCGGCGTCAACAGGCTAAAATCATGCAGCGCGGTCCAGCAATCATTGCCTTTGCGAATGTCTTCCAGAATCGCACGAAACCGTTGTGATAGAAACCGGTTTGATGTGGTGCGCGTTAACGTCTCAAACGCTCCCATTAACGGACGCCCCGATTCCGTCGTGATATGTAAAAACCGCAAAACGTCAGGAGCCCTCCCACGCGGATAAAGACCGGGAACAGAATTCCAATGCCCTCTACGTTCGAGAAAATCCAGCCTGATTAAGAACAAACGGGCCAGGTAAACCATGAGACCGAATGCCGGAAAGACCCAGAAATATTTGACGAACCACTCTGACGTCTGAATAATACTCACGGTTAAATCTGGCAATGCCATATCAAAGTTTAAAAAGATTTTTTTCAGTTTGGGAATGACCCAATAGCAAATAAATCCGATGATACACGCCATAATCACCAGGACGGAACTGAGATAAACAGAAACTCCGGGCCGTAAAAAATCGCGTTCATTCCGCCGTTCGGTACAGACCTCCGCCGCCAGCGCCAAGGCAGAAGGTAGCGTTCCCGATTCGGCACCCGCTTTCACCAGAAAGTAAGCGTTCGCAGGAATCACATTCGGAATCGTCTCGATGGCTTCTGCCAGCGGCACTCCACTTCTGAGTAAATCAATCAGCCTTAAAACCTGATATCTCCACCGGCCTCGAATATCTTTTTCAAATGCTTCCAGCACATCCAGCAGTGAAAGTTTTTTCTCGGCAGCCACCGCTAAAATTCGCAGCAATGCGACTTGTTGTGAGTAATTGACGCGACCGAAGAGTGGAAAAATCCCGCGTGCCCGAAGAAAGGGGCTTCTTTCAAATTGAAAAAAGTGATTAAAACGAGACTTCTGATCCATAACGTGACGATCTCTGATTGTTGAAGTTTGAGTAGCCGGGAAATGAAACGTAGCGGTAACTTGTGACTATGCAAGCAAGTTCATCAGTTGAATCAAGGGGGCCAGCATAGCGATAAACAAAAAGCCCATGAGCGTTCCACAGAAGATGATAATGAGTGGTTCTACCACTGACGCAAAAAATGTAATGCGAACTCGGGTTTGACTGTTCAACATGTCGGACAGCGCATTCAGAATCTCGACGGAATATTTGGGCCCCGGATGAGACGTGTTTCCTGTCTGGTTTGCCAGTGCCTGTAAAAAAGTAGTCGGGAAAATGTTTAATGATGCCAGAGAAGCAATTTCTGCCTGCCCAGAGGAAACCGATTCAGAAAATTGCCGACAGGCGGCACGAATTTCAAGGTTACTCGAACTCTCGCCCGTCATTTTCAATGCTTCGAGAAACGGAATATCATTATCAACCAGCAGCGCCAGCAAATGCGAAAACCGGGAAACCGTAATCCCGCTCAAGAGCCCCCCGATTAAGGGCAGGCGGTAAACCAGTTTCTGCGTCCAGACCTGCCCTGTCTCTGTTCTCATAAACCACAGGCAGCTTACGAAAGCCAGCAAGCCTCCAGGCAGATACCACAACCACTGGGTACGCAAAAAAGTGGACCATTGAAACAGTTTCAGGGTGACGGAGGGCAGATCAATTTGAAAGTCGAGATAGATCGATTCAAACGAAGGAATAATCCAGAGCATAATGCTCAAAAACATCAACGATGCGAATGCCAGCAGAATCAACGGATAACTAAGCGAGATCAGCAACTGGCTTCGCATCTCAGAAAGCTGTCTGGTATGGGCAACATAGTCCGCCAGTATTTCGCTCATTTTACCCGATCGAGTACCAGCATGAACCAGTGCACAGAGTTCTCGCGGTGCTTTGGAATCGGCTAACACGGTTTCCAGATCATTGCCGGCATTCAGCTGTGATGCCAGATCCTGGACGGCTGTGCGAAGTCGCGCATTTTCGATTTCATGTGAGACGGCTTCCAGTCCCATCGACAGTGGCAATTTGGCCCGCGTCAAATCGGACAGATGATCCGAAATCACATCGAAGTCCCGTGAGGACAGCTTTGTTAAATTAGCCGTCGTTGCCGAGTGAGTCGTCGCAAATTCCAGCGTCGCTTCTTCCTCGATCCGTTCAATCTTCACACCCTGATCCTGCAGCAGACTTGCGACTTCATCCCGGTCAGTCGCATGAATACGGCCTGATACGTTTTTACCTTTTGAATTGATTCCCTGGTAACGATACCAAATCATCTGAACCGAACCCTGCAAAACAAACAATCACTACAAACACACTTCATTAATTAACACCACTTATCTTGTCTTAGATTTAGAACTTCACGGATTCGCCAATTGTTTAAGCATATCGGAGAATGGGAGAAATAATACGAGAGAATAACACAAAACGGTTCCGCCGCCGATAATCGTGCCGGTGAAGATCGGAAACAAGACTCTGAACCAACGTGTATAATGGGCCGCTTTTCTCCGATACATATCGGCCGCATTTTTTAATGCCAGACTGAGCTCGCCTTGATGGTTTTTCGTCGTTAACAGCCAGGTCAGCAGGGGTGGCCAGCCATACTCTTTGGTCGTGTCACCCGTTTCAAACTGTGCACTTAAATGCCGCTCTGCCATCAGGTTTGCCGATTTCACTAACTGATCATCGCCGGTTGCTTCTGCAGCCAACACAATCGATTCGGCAAACGGAATGTTCTGCTGAATCAGCAGCGACATGAGTTCTGAAAAATTGCCGTAGCGATAGTAGTTGGCGATTTTCTGCACACCGGGAATCCATCCGATCAGGCGGCTGGTCCCTTTGAAATTCAACAACTGGGAACTGCCTGTGCGCATCCATAAAATGACAAATACAAACAGCAATAATGGCGGAACCAGTCCCCAGTAAACAACCGTTGATTCCAGCTTATTTAAAAATTGAAGCGGGCCCGGTTCACCCAATCGAAAGACTTCATAAGCAACATTAAACCGCGTAAGTATTTCGAATAGAAATACCAGAAACAGCCCATAGGCCAGACTGAAGACAATCAGCGGATAGACCATCGCCATCCCGATCTGGCGTCGTAAATGAAACAGCTCCCAGGCATAGTTTGACATTTCTTCCAGAGCAACCGTTAGCTTTCCGGATTTAATCCCGGCTTCAACAATCACGCGATACACCTTGGGAAACCGCGCCCCTTCGGATTCCATCGCTTCAGCCAGAGAACTGCCCCGCTCCATTTGATCGGCTAATTTTGTACTGATCTTTCCCAGTCGGTCCGGCAATTCGTTACCCATTTCGCGCAAGCCAAGTTCCAGGGGAATTCCCGCCTGAACCAGTGAAATCATCTCTTCATTCAAAGCGATTAATTCATCAAGCTCGAATCTGGTTTCGTTTGCCTCTTTAGATTCTGAGTCGTCTCTTGAATTCATGTGCCCACTCTCTTAGTCAGAATCGCTCGATTTTCGTGATGCTGTAACCTCACCTTTAAATTGAGGAAGTCCACGCCTCTCAATGTTCCAGACGCGTCATACCCAGAACCCGGCGTACTTCCGCAGAACTGGTGATTCCCTTGTTGACCGCTTCCAATGCCCGATCCCACTGCGTTCGCATTCCCGATTGAATCGCCAGTTGATGCAGTGCACTCGCGTCGGCTTGATTCAAAATCGCGTTCGCTACATCCACCTGATTCGGCTGCAACATTTCAGTCAGCACAATGCGACCCGTGTATCCGGTCTGACCGCAGTCTACACAACCGACGGGGACTTTCCATTGCTCGACAGGCAGTTCCAGCCGCTCTTCTTCCGCATTTGAAAACGTGGCACAGGAACAAAGCCGCCTTAATAATCGTTGACTCAAAATCGCGAGCAACCCGCTGCGTAGCAGGTAAGGCTCGATGCCCATGTCAGACAAACGACTGACGGCCTCTGTGGCACTACCCGCATGAAATGTGGTCACAACCAGATGCCCGGATAGCGAGGCCTGAAATACGGTTTCCGCGGTTTCGCGATCCCGAATTTCACCGACCATGATCACTTCCGGATCCTGCCTGAGCAGCGACCGTAGTCCCAGCGCCATATCGAAACCGGCGGCCGGATTCACCTGTGATTGTGCTACGGTAGGAACCACCACTTCGATGGGGTCTTCCAGTGAAGCCAAGCTCCGTGTGCCTTTTGACTGACGAATGATTTCTCGCAGGCAGGCGTAGATCGTGGTGGTTTTCCCGCTACCAGCGGGCCCCGTCATCAACACCACGCCTCCGGTCTGCGTCAGTAACCGCTTCAGTTCACCAAGAATTTCTTCCGGTAGATTCAGGCTCTCCAAATGCCTGTACTGCCCCGAACCGACGAACAGCCGCACGACCACCTTTTCTCCATAGAGAGTTGGAAACGTGCTGATTCGTGTTTCGACAGCCTGCTCGCCTTGTTGACGAATGCGGCCTTCCTGCGGTACATCGGTCCGATAAGTCAATAAATGCGAAATGACTTTCAATCGCGCGGTAATCCGCGGCGCCAGCTCATGCGAAAAATCGGCAATGTGATGTAAGACGCCGTCAATGCGCCAGTCCATCCGCATCTGATTTTCAGTTGGCAGGAGATGTATATCGCTGGCATTGACCGATTGTGCCTGCGTTAAAATGCAATCCACCAGCTCTGTGACGTATTCCGGATGGTTCTCCGGTTTATCAGGAAGCTGTTCCTGGAAACGTTGGGACAAAGTCGCCTGCATCAATCGCCTCGATCAAAGATCTGCTCGATTGTACCCGCACGCTCATTCCGAAATCGAACAACGGCTTCAACGAGCCCCCATTCACCAGATTGTTTCAGAGTTGCCTGCACGGAATTCCAATCAGTCTTGATTACCTCGGGTCGCCTGGCTGGTGTCGAAATTCCTAAAACCTGGCTGCCTTTAACATAAATAGTTTTGGACCAGCCCGGCGCACTATCGGCGGCTTCTGTTGGTGTCTGCTTTGAATCCCGCGTAAGAAAGCACAACCCAACCGCCAGAAAAAACGTACCGAGGGCAGCGAGACTGCGCCTGCAAACTCGACGAGACCGCGTCTGCCGTGCGGCATCCAGCACTTGCTGACGGTGACCAACCCGCAAGGAAATGCCAGGGTCAGCAGCCGCCTTCAGTAACTGCGCTTCCAGAAAATTGTGATCTTCAAATTCAAACATTAGTATCCTCATGCGCCATCGGACGCAGATAGTTGTCTAACTTTTGGAGTGCATAACGATAACGACTGGCCACGGTATTCGGCGATTCATCCAGCACGCTTGCGATTTCCGCAAAAGTCATATCTTCCCAGATTTTCAAGACCACGACTTCAGACTGATTCGTGGGAAGACGTTTCAATGCATTCCTGATTACCTGAGCCTGGTCATTCTCTTCCACAATTTCTGAATCACGCGACCAGAGCTGTCTGCACTGAGCAAAAATCTGTAGCGGTTTTCGCTTCTGCAGAATTCGTAATGCTTCGTTTCGCGTGACTCGTAATAAATAGGCCCAAGGTTGTTGTGCGGTTGCTAAGATTTTTGGTTTCATCGCCATCCGCACCATCGTCGCTTGAATCGCATCTTCAGCATCGGGGGTATTTTTGGTGACTGTCACCGCATAGCGAACCAGACGATTCGCCGTCAAATCGTACAAAGAACCTAACCGAACCACGCCATGATCTTGCAGATCGTTGGCACAGCATCGGATCTTCGCAGCAAATTGAGCCGGTGATAGCTTATCCACGATTGAATTCGATTCTTCAAGCTTCCGAAAAAACTCCGGTCATCGTTATAGAACCATAACGATGACGTCCTAACAGAACTGTTAAGATTTTTTGACGAGTAAAATTCCTGTGAAATTTCCACAAACATCAATTCAACACTTGTGCTGGTCTCAACCAGAAAATAACAATTTATTTTTCAGCAGAATTTCCACATAGTTCCTATTAGACCTTATTTGCGATAATATTTGTTTTCCTTTTCTCTGAATTATTGTTGATTTTTTGAAACAAGACTGAACACCCAGCGCAACTTATTGCTAAATAAACAGATACGACATTTATGTTTTTGCGACCCAACCATTCTCAAGACCCGCTGAGCCCCCTCTGTCCGGACTCTCCCCAGGCTTGTGGGGAGATTTGTAATGCCCTCTGAGACCCCCCCCGGCTCGAAAGGCGTCGTCCTGATAGGAATGCCCGGCTCCGGAAAATCGACCGTCGGAAAACTACTGTCTGAACAAACAGGTCTGCCTTTCCTCGACACTGATGCATTAATCGAAGCAGGCGAGTCGAAGCGGCTCGCAGCAATCATTGCCGAACATACGGCAGAAGGGTTCCGCGCCATCGAGTCGTCGTATGTTCAATCGATTCAATCAGCAGGATCCATAATTTCTACCGGAGGAAGTGTCTGTTATAGCCCCGAAGCCATGCAACATCTCGGCACTCTTGGTAGGATAGTCTGGCTGGATGTCTCCCCTGATGTGCTGGAGCAACGCTTTTCAGACGCCTTTGAGCGGGGCGTTCTGATTGAGCCGGGTACGACCCTGGCAGACTTGTACAATAGTCGCTTCCCGCTCTATGAAAAATATGCCCAATTGAAAATCGATGCCTCCCTGTTGACCCCGCCGGAAATCGTCTCCCAAATCCGTCAGCAACTGGCACTCTAACAAGATAAACTGATTCCGATCACTTAAGTAACGAAAACGATTGAAAACGATGCAACCCATTCAAAACGTCAACATCCATGAAACGATTCGCCTGGTTGCTCCGCAGGAATTAAAAGACACCTACAAGCGCACTGAAAAAGTCACCCAGAGCGTCGGCGAATCACGCGAACAAATCAAACGCATCCTGTCGGGCGAAGATCATCGGCTGATCGTCGTCGTTGGCCCCTGCTCGATTCACGATCCGCAAGCCGCCATCGAATACGCCCAACGTTTAAAAGCGCTCTCTGAAAAAGTCGACGACCGACTCTTTCTGGTGATGCGAGTCTATTTCGAAAAGCCCCGCACCACGGTCGGCTGGAAAGGCCTGATCAATGACCCGCACCTGGATGGTACATTCGATGTCTCCTCGGGGCTGAAAATCGCCCGCCAGTTATTACTCAAGATCGGTGAGTTGGGTGTCCCGGCAGCAACAGAAATGCTGGAACCGATTACGCCGCAGTACATCGCCGATGCGATTTCGCTTGCCTCCATCGGCGCCCGTACAACGGAATCACCGACTCACCGTCAAATGGCCAGTGGACTCTCAATGCCCGTGGGCTACAAAAACGGAACCGACGGCAGTCTGGATGTCGCGCTCAACGCGATGCTTGCCGCCCAAAGCCCGCACAGCTTTCTGGGAATCGATGCCGATGGCCAGACCTGTGTCGTCAATACCAAAGGCAACCCCTGGGGGCACCTGATCCTCCGCGGCGGTCGTTCCGGCCCGAACTATCAACAAGAAAACCTGGAAGAAGCCGCCAAGAGTCTGAAAGCGGCTGGCCTCTCCCCCCGTTTCATGGTCGACTGCAGTCACGCGAATTCCAATAAAGACTACCGCAATCAGGGAATAGTCTGGAACAACGTCATCGATCAGCGCGTCGCCGGCAACAACACAATCATCGGCTTAATGCTCGAAAGCAATCTGCACCCCGGCAACCAGAGCTTGCCCGAAGATCTCACGCAACTCCAATACGGCGTTTCGATCACCGACGAATGCATCGACTGGGAAGAAACCGAACAGCTGATTCTCTCCGCGCACGAGAAACTGTCGTAAGCGAGTGATTTTTCGGGGATCGGTTCTGTTGCCAACAACGGGATGCATTCCAGCAAAGTCTATTTAGCCTCGGATCGTGCACCTCACTGATTAGCCCCATTCTCGCTTCAGAGCTGCGTAATACATCAGTACGTTCAAGCCAATAGCGGCGGGGATAGCGATCAGTGCCATTTGAATGAGAAGCCGCACGTCCTCTGGTCCGCCAACCGGGTTACTCTCATTTAAAATTGCTACGGGTGCTAAAGTAGCAAATGGTAGGACAGACAATACGAAAAAGCTAAGAACGATGACCCATGATCGTTTGAAAGCTAACACTGAAGAACTGATTCCGATTAGCCATAGCGGGCCAGCGATTCCAAGGAGTAAAAGCATACCCAGAATCTCTATTTTTCCGCCCGGCGCATCGAATAAACGAGGGACACTGAGTCCGATTAAACAAATCACAGCTAACCAGTGATCCAGTGCCAGCGACAAATACAATTGCTTTACGAAATGGTTCCTGCTGACGGGGCGCATCGATTCCAGTTCCAAACTTTTGCGTCTTTGCCACCAAATGATTGCGGGAATTACGATCGCCATACCACAAGGACCTCCCAATGCAACCGAAAGGGAACTTCGATTGTGAGGGAATAGTTCCTCACCAGTAAAGTAACAATGCATCCCCTGGAACAGCAGACCAAAGACGACCACTAACAAAAAAAATGTGAGGACCCCCAGCGGGCGAAACGTATTGCCTTGTCGCCAGAGATGTACCATATTCCAGGTGGATCCACCACCGTATTTCAATTTAGTGAGGCCATGATCAATGAACCAGAAAAAGAGTCGGGTCTCCTTTTTCCATTGAATCTGTTTAGAACGTTGTGAACCCCAGGGTGAATACGCAGGCACGCTGTTATAGGTTTCATTTACCATATCTGTGATTGCCGAGAGTTTGGTAATACTCCAGAAGATGCAGGCGATTTCAATTCCAATGATGGTCAGAGAAAGTATTGGCATCTGCCCCCACAGAAACCAGATGGCGGTGCTGGCAATGGTTTTAAAACCCAGGTTCGTGAATTGGGGAAAAAGCCAAAAGAGACTGATCAGCATCGGGACAGCCAACCATTTCTGGTAAGTTTTTCCTGAAAGTTGGGCGATGAAAAAAATGCAACAGATCGCTGGCGAGAAGAGAACTAGATTCAGGCTGGGGAGCATTCCAAAACCGTAGCGTAAAAGAGCGAACCAAAAGAGTAACACTCCAACCGAAAATATCCCCACTGCTACACGACGATGTGGAACCAGATAGTGCGGCACCACTCTGGCCGCGGGTGAAATAAAGTGCGCCCAGAGCTGAAGGGACACGATAGAAAACAGGATCACCATCAAAAATATTACCCCGCTGATGGCTTGGATTTTGTTATTTGAATACGTGATCGGTAAAGCGCGCACGGGCAGAAATGCACTTTTTTTGATCTTACGAACATGATCCATATAGAACCAATTTGCATACACCTCTTTTAAGGTGGGATGATTTCGCAACAAGGCGATTTGTTGTTCGTTCAGGTCGATGTAATCCCACGCTTGCGATTTGCGTGATTGCCCTCGATGCGCTTCCAAATTTTGGCTCACGCTCAGTGTGAGCTGCTGAAGTTGTGGAATTTGAACAACGTTTTCCAGAATGTCGGGAGCGGCATCGAATAAATGCAGTGCCAATAACTTCACGTTTGACATCTGAGAAATTTCATCTGGATGTTCTTCCAGAGTGAGCGCCAGCAATTCGATCTGAGACACTTTTTTTCCAAATCGCTGTAAAGCACCACCGGGAAGTCTGTGCTGATTGATTACCAGCGCATCCAACTTGGGAAGCTGGCAAATCTGGTCGACATTCGCGTCAGTCAATTCGAAACCTCTCAAATCGAGGTAAACCAAATTCTGAAACGGACTCAAATCGGGTAGTGGATCATTGACATGTAACCTGATTAGATTCAGCGCGATGACATCCTGGGGATCAACGTGTTCTAAGAATTCGGTATATGTCTGAAGACTCTTTTCCTCGCTCCGTTTTGGAGTTTCGGAATCTACATAAACTCTCTCAATTCGACCTGGAGCATGTGGCCTGGGGCCGATCTGTATGACATTGCCGTCTACCTTCCCCACCGCCATATACACCAAGAACGGCAATAAAAGAATCACCAACAACAGGACAAGGGGCCGCTGCCAGTAAGTTTTGAGGATTTGTTTGTACTGATTGGATTGCACGCTCATAAGATGACTTCCGCTTCTGAATGAGTGGAGACGCCCGACAGTTCCAGAAAAATTTCTTCTAGATTGAGGTCTTCCACAGTAAACGTCGCGTTTAACTCTTTTGTGAACGATTCCATGAATTCGGGCCGAAAGTTTTTCACCGCCAACAACGCATGTTTGCCGTCCACTTGCGAGCGAAGTGTCCCGGGAATATTTAAGCTGAGTGGCAGGTCCGTCTCTGCTGAAATGCGGATGCGTTTTACCTGATGTTTGAGTGAATCCAATTCCCCTGAGAAGCCAATCTTGCCTTCTTCCAGAAAAACCACATGCGATGCGACCCGCTCAAGGTCGGACGTGATATGAGTCGAAAACAGGATCGTATTTTCTTCATCCTCAGTGAACTCAATGAGAGATTGCAGGAACTGACGCCGCGCTACTGGATCGAGGCTGGCCACGGGTTCGTCCAATACCAATAGTTCAGGATGGTGGCCCAAAGCCATAATCACCGCCAGCTTTTGGCGTTGCCCCACCGAAAGTGCTCCCACGCGCTGCTTCTCGTCCAGGTTCCATTCTTTCATCAGCCGCGTCACGTAGGCATAGTCCCAGTGTTCATAGAATGCACCAGTATATTCCGTCATTCCTTTCACAGTCATCCAGGGGAGCAATGCGAATTCTTGCGAGACGTAGCCTAAGCGCGACTTTGCTGTTGCACTCAAATCCCAGGACTTCTCATTGAATACCGTACTCGTTCCAGAGGTCGGTTTGAGTAGCCCCAGCACACATTTAATCAGCGTGGACTTCCCCGAACCATTTGTGCCCAGCAAACCAACAACCTGCCCCGATTCAACTTTAAGATCTAAGCCCGTCAGAACCGGATTGTCTTTGAATTGTTTCTGCAAATTGGTAGCTTGGATGATTGTCGTATTCATGATTTGTACTCCCGCAGCAATTTTTTAACAACAGATTGAATCTGCGCATCGTTGAGCCCTAATTGACGCCCCCGTACGATGGCCTGGTCCATCAGCGGCTTGAGTTCCTGCATGCGTTCTTTGAGATTGCCAGAATGGGCTGACTTCTGCACTTGCATTCCCTTGCCTCGCACACGCCCTACAACCTCGTCCGCTTCCAATTTGGAATAGGCTTTGGAAATCGTCATCGGGTTCACACCCAATTCCGTCGCCATTTGCCGCACACTGGGAAGCATGTCTCCTGCACCCAAATATCCGCCTGCAATCATCGCATTGATCTGTTCGATGATTTGCAAATAAATGGGTACTCCCGAAGAGGGGTGCACTTCAAATTGTGTCGGCTTTATCGTCATTCGACCCTCTTGACATATTGGTGTATCACTACACTAATACACCAGTTGCCCGAAAAAGTCAACTTGAGTTATGAAGTAAGTTCATGCATCTTCAAAAAAGAGGTGCTCAAGAAACGCAGTCAACGGCTGAACTTTAGCGTAGGACGCATTTTATGCTGTTAGCCTGCATTAAAAACTTATCTCAGCCCATTCGAAAGTTGGGGGACCCTGGCCCTCTATAAACCTCTCGTCGGAATTACAAACGGCTTCGGTGGTGTCGTGTGAAACTGCCGTGCGTTTGTGTTGTTAATTGGGGGGGGGGAACCATGAAAACACCCACCAAAGAACTCTGGATGGACGCGCCGGCAGATCGTGTTGCTTCACGATGATGTGGAACAGTTGGTCACAGATAGAGGTGTTACTGATGGGTTAGTATCATTAACGCGATTGCGTGACATACTCGCACCCTCAATAAACGGGAGCCGGGATCTGCTCGATGCTGACTTGCAATTGTAGCAAATCGACGGGGTCGCCGAATTGCGTGTAGATCGCAACATCGGCAGCATCTCGACCATAGGCGATCGCCACACGTCCTCCCTGCAAATTATCCTGAGTCGGATCAAACATGTACCACCGCCCGCCAACATAGGCTTCGAACCAGGCATGCAGGTCCATCGGTTCCAGTGTCTCCAGATAGCCCACAACCATACGGGCAGGAATCGAGAGTGCACGGCAGCAGGCAATCCCTAAATGGGCCATGTCACGGCAGACTGCCTGTGTTTTCTCATTCACTTCACAGGCGCTGATAATTTCCTGTCCTTCGCCAGGGGCATACTTTAAGGTTTCGCGAATGTAGTTGACGATCTTAGTACACTGGTCATATCCCGGAGCCACTCCTTCAACGAGGGAGGAAGCCATCTGCGAAAAGCGATCTGATTCACAATACCGGCTTGGCAACAGGAAGGGGAGCGTTTCATCGGGTAACTTTTCTACCGGAATGAAGTAAGCTCCGGGAGACGAATCTGAAGTGTCTGCCACTTGGATATCAAACGATGTTTTGATCGAAAACTCTCCAGCAGGCGCCACTAGTCGCTGACAGAGATTACCAAATGGATCGGTGAATTCGACGGCAGAGACACTGGGAGTCAAAACATATTGTTCGCGGCCCACCCATTGCTGATTCCCGCTGCGGGGACGCAGCATGAGCAGGAAGGGCGTGTCAACGGGAATATTGAACTCAAGCAAGCAGGAAGCATGTAGCCACATGACAGACTATTTCCAAAAGGATTCTCTTTCCAGGGACCGGATATCGAATCAAACGACGGTGGAGACTCAATCGATCTCATTCTCTGCCAGATTCGAGGCGTCGATCTAAAACAAGAGATTGCTTTGAATAAACTCCCCGGTGAATTAATGCCGGAAGAACCAATGATTGTGTCATTATTATCGCAGGAAGCGATTCAAAAGATAGAGCCTCAATCCAGACAATTCGATTTTACGAAAAATGGATCGAAGAGCCGGCTCCCTTCGATCCCAGTCCCGAACGCTACCACCACAACCGCACGGCAAGCTGTCGTGAGCGGGTTTACTGGTCTATTCCAATTCCGGCTAATCATATCTGCAACGCTTTAATTGAAGGACGAAACCGAACGGAACGATTCACTGATCTTTACGCGTTACCTTCGGAGAAGGTGCCTGGTCAGCAAACCGATTTTTGCCTGTTTTATCTTTATTGATGGTAAATTGATCGTAGAGCTGACCTGTTGCCGTTTTTGCCTGATAGATCAAGCGATCCTGTTCAACGGTAATCACCTGATACAGTTGCGTGTCTTTAGCACGTTGCCGAAACGGATTCGACTTGATGGTTTCTTCGGGGTACTGCTTAAGATCATACATTTTAGGGCCACTGACTGAGACGACATAAACGGGCCCGCCTGATTCATCAGCCACACGCAGGCCGGTGGCTACATTCTCTTCCTTCTCAAGTTTCCGGCTTAACTGAAGATCAATCGGGCCGGAACGACCATAACTATGATCGTGGCCCTGAAGCACCAGATCAACTTTATATTTCAGGTAGAGCTGCTGCCAGGTATTTCGCAGTTCCGGATTGTCGCGTCTTACACTCGAAGAGTAGATCGGATGATGGTGTGTCAGAATGGTCCAGCGATTTGGATTGTTCTGCAGGACTTGCTCCAGCCAATCCGTTTGTGCCTCCACCTCTCTATTAGAATCGAGGCCGATGATTCGTACTCCCTGCACGTCAACATAAAAGATATTTTCCGTTGATCCTTCAGGCCCGTTATCAGGAAACTCAAATCGCTGCCCCCATCTTCTGCTGAGTGTTTTAGGAATATCCGCATCGACGACACCAGCACCCGCAGCAATACGGTCCCGGTCATACTCATGGTTTCCGGGAATCGCCAGCTGAGGAACCGATGCAAAGAGCCAACTACCGCCGTGGAACCACTCACCCCATTCCTGATCGTTATTGCCACGATTTACCAGATCTCCTGCATGCAACATAAATGTCATACGAGGCGCATCTCGAAATGATTCTCGGATCAGGCGGGACCAATGACTTTTGACATCATTTTGCGCATCGCCGACATACACAAACCGAACTGGTTCGACGACGTTGCCCTCTGACTTTTGGGCTGTTCGAAAATGAATCCATTCACTCCAGGCATAATCGGCAGTCGCGGGCTCAACACTCTTTTGATCTTTTTCAGACAATTCAACCGTGCGGCGGCTGCCAACTCGATAAGCATATAATTGCCCCGGTTCCAGGTCATTGAAGGTCACGGAATGCATCTGCACGCTTCCCAGATTCGTTTTCAGCTCTGAAGTTTCCCCTTTGAATAACGTTGCCTGAAAGACAAACTTAGGACCAGCTTCTGCTATTGCAATTTCAGCGACAGCATCTGCGCCGGCTTTACTTCGCCACGTGACCGAAAACGACGTTGCGGGGTCTCCCTTCCATGAAGCCAGAATACGATCGGGAACATCCGTCGCAACTGGCAGCGTTGGTTCGACAACCATCCCTTCATAAGCACGTTTATGCCCAAACACCGTTTCTTCTTCACCGTAAGCAATCACAGAAAAAGCAATCACAGAAAAGCAGGATCCGATCAGTGATAGAAGACAAATACTTATTAATTTCAGCATAGTTTCATTCCCGGAAATTACGATGGTTTTGAGTGAGTTTCCATAGAGTCAACTTTTAAGGTATCTGTCGCGGCGGTTGCTGTACGCGGGCCAGTTGCATTCGCTTTGGGATATCCAGATCCAGCACCTTTTCCCATTGATCAAGTGGCATGTTCCAGCTCTCTTCCGGTAGTGACTCTGTGAGAGGCACAACCCAGGGTTGAGGTGTCCAGACACGATCAACGACAGCATAGTTCAGTTTGGGGTCCATCAAAAGCTGGGGCTTTCGACCATTGAGCGATGCAATGTTCAAGACATAAATTTCCAACTCTGTATTTCGATGTTCGCGATAGTGATCGCGCACATAATGCACGAACTCCAAAACCATGTCGGGGTCTTTGCCCATACGGCTGAGTTGCCGCGAGTTAAGAAATTCTTCCACTTTGATCAGGCCTCTTTGATTCGTGGCCGGATCATATGCATAAAAGCGAATTCCCACATTTTTCTCACGCAACATCATGTGCCAGGAAAAATGATGCCCCTCTTCATTCCAGCTCACATTCCCTGGATAGAGAAAATGCCGAAAAGGAAAGATCAGTTGCCAGGAAATATACACACATAAAGTAATAACCGTCATTCGCTGTCCCCAGCCAAATCGGAGAGGCGCATCCTGCGAAGCGATTTCCAGTTTACTGAGATGAGCTGCCTTTCGAAAAGAACTCGGCGGGAAAAAGAGCAGAGAGGCCCCGATCATGAACCAGGGAAAAATGCCAATCTCCCATAAAATAGAATTTGTCAGATGGAATCCGATCGAAATCATGTAAGCCAATAATCGGGTACGACGCCACATGAGCGCAGGAACAATCAGCAGGTCAAATAAGAGTCCACCATAGGCAAAAAACCAGGGTACCCAGGCTTCCTCCAGATAGGCCCCCAGGAACGGCACATCAGTACGTCTCTGGACCCACATCCCAATTGGCTGTGTGTGCAGCCAATCGAAATTCAACTTGGCGATCCCACCGTAAAAATAAGGAATCGCGATTTGGAATCGTAATAACCACAGAGTCCACTGTGGCATGACTTGCGATCCTTTGATCCGCCACAAAAAACGATCGAGTGAGCAGGCACGATGCGCGGGAAGCAGAACCATGATCCCGCTTAACAGACAAATCAGATAGCAATGATTTTGATAAAGAGACTTTTCCAGCAGGAAGACATAAGAGTATCCCAGAAAGAATGTGAGTGCGCTGAAACGATAATACAGACCCAGCGAAATTCCCACAGCAGCCACCATGAGAATTCCAAAGTGAATATGCATCCCAATTCCAGGCCAGGGCTCGATCCAACTCCAGCCGGGGTACGAGAAATGAAAATCGGGATCAATGTAAAAATACTGAACCCAGCGATCTCTTGTCATCGCCCAAATATGATACAGCATCATCAGGCCAAAGAAGATCCGAAAAAAGACCAGGGGCGCAATATCAACCGGCTGAAACAACCAGCGAGACAGCGATTCAAGGCGACTCGCTGGGATGCCAGTTTGTTCGCTCGGCGAGCCAAACTCCATAATGTCAGTTTTGGGATCAATCATGCATCTACTTTTCGCCACTATGAGTAGGTCTTCTTCGGAATCAGAAACTCGACTCTCAGGAACCGGCCTGAATGACCTCCGGTGCTCCGTCTGCGTGTAAATGGATATCGAATTTATTGGAGCCCTCAATGACCTCCAGCTCAACCTCTTGTCCTCCCGGGTAATATTTTTCTTCCACAATCTGTTCATCGTCTTCGGGATCGGGCCTGAAGAAATGGGCAATATGTTTCCCGACCAGGGCACCATCACCCTTCTCATAAGTCGTTAGCTCAAAAGTACCGCTACTGGAAAGTGTTCCGCTGGCGGACTTACCGGAATTGAGCGGGTTGGCATCGCCGGTAGGCACTGGGGTTAATACAATGTAACCCTCTGTCACGATATCACCATCAACTCGAACAAACCCCGAGACAGGGACGACTGTTTTTTGAAAGTCTTCTCCGCAGCCTTCAAAAAGAAAAAGTGCGGAACATGAAATTGCCAGCAAAACTATTTGATTTTTAAAGGTCATCTGCATCCTACTGCCATGTAAAAAATAGGTCGTTTCAGAACTGCACGGACAAAATTGTCACATTTTAGATTGAATGAATTCATTCAACTTCGCGAAATAGCTGGTTGATTAACATCGATAAAAAAGTAGGCGCTGCGAAATCATTTTTAAATTGGAGTGCCCTCCCGCAGCGGAAAGGGTCACTCCGAAGATCACGATTTTTACAAGACGCGTATCAGGAAATACGCTGTTGAGACTACGGTCTTTCGACGACGCCTCCATCTGCTTTGTCGGCCAGTTTGCCGAACGTGACCATATCAATGTTCTCGGAGACGAAACTGACGGAACCATCAGCAAACAGGAATTGAGCACCGCCCACATGCTGGCTGGCAAAAGAGTCGTCTCGCGTTCCATTCAGGATCTGTGCGGGCCCCGCTTCGGCCATCGCATTCTGGTGTTGATTATTAGTGCCAACCCAGACTTTGAAGTCACCCACGTTCGCGTGTGTTGGTCCATCAATCTCTCGCATAAATTGAGTATATGCTTCACCAACGGCGATCGTATTACTCGATCCGTCAAGCACGTCCCGAATCTTTGTGGGTGTGAGCGTGTCTTTGATCTTTCCGAACACCCCTGTAATCGAGCCCGCAGATGTTCCACAACTTCCGCTATAGTCATTTCTCGCATGCCCTCCCAGGTCGACACCACTATGACCGGCACCTGCACGAATAGGACTTTTCGTAAGCGACATCGAGTTTGAAGGGCATAGATAAATGGGAATGACCTGATCGGTTACACCTGCCTGCAGGGGAATGGTAATATCAGGACCTTGGCCTGTGAATTCCAGCTTGTTGTAGATATTGGCCTGTTCGATATAAGGCAGGATCATACAGGCCCAGCCATATTCGTCGTCTCCATACAATGAGCCCGCCGGGAAAGAACGAGCGACATCATGGTAATTATGCAAGGCAATGCCAATTTGTTTCAAATTGTTCTTACAGGTCGAACGTCGAGCCGCTTCTCGAGCCTGCTGAACTGCGGGTAACAACAGCGCGATGAGAATGGCGATGATCGAAATGACGACCAATAATTCAATCAGCGTAAATCCCTTTTGCTTCCTCAAGATCTTTAGCATGTTCAATCTTTCTTCGGGCAGAGTTAAGTGACAACAAGATGAGAAATAAGAAGCGCGCTTACCATTTAATTCAACAACATGTAAACCAAACAGTCGCGGCAATTCTAAAGAAGAAGTATGAATTTGACGCAAAGGAAATATGAAAGATGAATTTTATCGCATGGCATTCTGGCACTTGTCACAAGTGCAGCATTACATGCAATAAGCTTGCCCATTGATTAATCAAGCACGTTCCTTATCATTTGCGAGTAAAACAATTCTCGGCAGTCGACTTTTCGATTTCTCTCCCTGAAGCGGAATATTAAAAGGTATTGTGATGACACAAAATTCATCCCGGATCAAATATGTATCCTGGTTGGTAACGGTTCCGATCATCCTGTTCTTGATTGTCGTTTCACTAAACGGCAATTTATTTAACTTCACGCCAGCTTCTGAACAGTCGGCTCTTACCACACTGGAGAGCATCACGCCGATTCGATTCAAATTGAATGAGGCCGGACATGTGATAGAGCTGTCAGCAACCACATCAACAATGAATGATGAAGCCGCCCGTTCCTTAAAAGAGTTACCCGAATTACAACGGCTGCACCTTGAACGCAGCAGTGTCTCCGACGCTTCATTGCAACACATCGCCAGTTTGGAATATTTAGAATCACTCTTTCTCGACCAAACCTCAGTGACTGATACAGGCCTTGTACTGCTGAAGAACTCTGATCAATTACAAAACCTGTCACTGGCTCAATGCAAAGTGGGCGATACAGGTATGCCTGCGATCAGCCAACTCGTTGAATTAAACCTGCTCAACCTCAACGAAACAGAGGTCACTGATGCAGGACTGAAGCATCTCGCACCTCTCAAGAAAATGGAGTCTCTGTACCTGAGTGGAACAAAGCTCACTGGAACGGGACTAAAATTTCTGGGCGAGATGCCACACCTGACACACCTTGAATTAAATGGCATACAGGTTGACGAAGATCTCATCGAATCTCTGCGACAGTTCCCGAATCTGGAATTACTCTATCTAGGCAACACCACCATTGATGATTCTCTGATCCCTCAATTAATGTCCGTCTTGACCAAGTCCACACCGAATTTAAGAGGGTTATCACTAAAAGAAACCAACCTCACCAATGCAGCGATTCCGTCACTCAAATCGTTGCAGCAGCTCAAAAACCTGGCAGTGGTTCAACTGCAAAATACTCAAATCACCAAGCCCGCCTTCAAACAACTGGCATCCGCGGTATCAGAAGTGAACTTCAGCGTGAATTATTCAGAAGGCAATGATTAGTAACGATTTCATAACGGCAAACTACTGACACATTCCGTTCCTGCTTCTTCCCATGCAATTTCTCACTTTTCGATTCACGATGACGACAATTGGTTCAAAGAACAGGCGTCTGATCTGTCCCCACGAACGACACCAGTCATATGGCTTAGTGTTCCGTTGTTTCAATCGTAATTCTGCTCGCCTGTTGGAGCGGAAGTAGACGAGCAGAACAGCTTCGCTTCCGGCTCCAGGCATCACTTGAAACGCATCAATCACTGGCTTGAAGAAACAAAACACCCCACTGCTTCAAGTAGCTATCTGGTTTGTGTTTTGTATGATAGATGCATTATTCGAAGCATCAAGAATAGAATGCGACATGGGAATGATGATTTATGTCACTTGAGCCGCGAATTGCAATCAGGTGTGGCGTTCTTTGCATTCCGATCTGACTGGTCTCTTTGTCTGCACGAAATTCAATGACAACATATTTAACAGTGTGACTGTTGTCATTTGTGGGGGTACGTCAGCGCTCTTGCTGTAGGAAGAAAAAGAAATGAAAGATACATTCAGTTACAAAGCTTATTTGAAAAGCCCCCATAAAAGTATCAAACACAGCACTTACTTCGAGGTCTACGATGATCTCTTTTCTCGCTACCGTGGAAAGAAAATCACGTTTGTCGAAATTGGTGTTCTTGGCGGCGGCTCTCTCTTTATGTGGAGAGAGTTTCTAGGACCGGATGCAAGAATTATAGGAATCGATTTGAATCCGAATGCAAAGAAATGGGAAGGCGAAGGATTTGAAATATTTATCGGCAGCCAATCTGACGAACATTTCTGGCAAGATTTTGTAAAACAAGTCGGCTGTATCGATGTTGTATTAGATGATGGTGGTCACACATACGAACAGCAAATCATTACTACTGAAATGTTGCTCGACAGCATCAATGACAATGGAATGCTTGTCGTAGAAGACACCCATACTTCGTACATGAATGGCTTTGGTTCCAAGCGATTTTCTTTTATCGAGTATGTAAAGTGTTACATAGACAAAATCAATCAGAGATTTAGCAAGCTGGACAAGATGGCCTCTGATCGTCGTGTTTGGACAATCCAAGTATACGAGTCCTTTGTTGCGTTTCACATAAAACGCACAGCATCGAATCTCGTTTCAGAGAACACGGATAATGGTGGCGAAGACGATTCTGCACTGGACTATCGTTATTTCGATAATGATGCAGTTCAATCAATCAATGGGTTAGCACAGAAATTTAATTTCCTGAAATATATTCCAGGCGTAAGGTGGTTCGGCGCAAAACTAAAAAGTTACCTTATTGTTCAAAAATCAAAAAGCAGAGTGAAAAAATATTTCTCATCTGATTCTGAGAGCCGTGTCTGATTGGCGCCGTTCGTGGGGCAGGTGGCAGGGACAACTACTTTGGGAGTTCACAAACCTGGCCACACATCGTTATTTCGTTATGATTGAGCAATTCATGCGATCTGTTTTTCAAAACTGCTATTTGCCATAAAAAAAGTGGAGACGTTCCCCGTTATGAAAACACTCACTAAAGAACTCTGGATGGACATCCCCCAGCGAAGGCAAATTGTCTCGATTCACGACGACGTCGAACAACTGGTCGCAGAGAGCGGCGTACAAGACGGACTCGTACTCATCAACCCGAAGCACATTGCGTTACACACTGCTGTCCATCTACGGGTGCTATGCCTCGGATAGTAAATGCCCATTTCTTCTGGCGGTAGTTTTCCTGCCCTTCGATTGGCTCAATATAAATGCCCATCGGACGACCATCTGAACAAGCACCATTAAAAACCAACTCAATCAGCCCTCGTTTGTCTTCCCATGTCATCTGATCAAACTTGTTTGCTTCTTTGATCTTCAGTCGTTTTCTGGCACTTACTTTAAGCTTCGTAAACTGTTTCACAACCTCTTCGGCAGTTGTTTTGATCTGCTTTGGCGTGGGGACATTTTCAATTGAAGCGGCCATCCGATCCAGTTCGGTAGTCAGTAAGTCTTCTCGTTCCTGCAGCTCAGCCAATTTGGTTTCTGCCTGTTCCAGCGTCAGGGACTCTCGTTCGATTAAAGTTAAGATGGAGTTGCGTGATCGATTAACACTTGAGAGGTCCGTTTTTATTCGTTGCATTTTTTGCCGGCATTCTTGTACCTTCTTTAAGTTCGGTGTCGCTTCATCTATTGCACGCTTAACAGCTTTGGGATTACCAAATGTATCAAACAGAAGACTAATTACAGAATCCTCTAATTGATCGGCTCGTACATATGGCCGAGGTGTTACCTCACAATTGCAATGTCTCGCTATGGTCCGATGTCTGTAATAAAGAACCTGTCGGTAGTTAGCCTGTCCAGTCAACGCATACCCACACTCTTCACAGAATACATATCCTTGGAGTAAATACGAATATTTTGGTTTCCCATGCTGGTAGGTGCGGTTCGCCACTGCCTTCTTGCGGATCGCTTTGATTGTCTTCGCTGAAAGTAGAGGTGGTATGTCTATGGCGACAGTCTCATGGATTCTTAGGTCCTTAATATCCCACGTGATGGTATATGAGTCTCCGCAGCTCTCCGCTAATGTTTTATTCAAAAACGAGTGGTTCGTAGCATATTCCTTGGCGAGTTTAGAGAGTGATTCACCAGCCAGGTATCGTTTGGCAACATCCTCAATCATGGCTTTCTTCTTCTCATCAACTCCCCATTTCTGAGCTTCTTTATCCCATGTTCTGCCAAATGGCCGTCTGCCCGAAGTCGGAGCACCAAGCCGCTTCGCACGTTCGATACAACTGAGCACGGATTTTTGTTTCTGCTGCCTGGCTTGAAATTCTCCAATCTCTGCAGACATACCCAAAAACAATATTGAGGTAGGTTGGGTGAGATTAAATTCCTGAGTAAGGGTGAAAAACCGAATTCCGTTTTCACGTAAAATTCGTAAGCCTGCCTTTGATTTCTCATTGTCACGGGACCATCTGGAAGCATCAAAAACCATAACAGCGTCAAATAGCTTACGTTTCTTTTCAGCATCTGCCAGGAGCATATCGAGTTGTTTATGCTCGTATCCTTCGGTTGCGTGTTCCTGACCTGAGTATCGTTTGGTAATCACGCCCCCGAGACTCTCAACGGCTTGTGTGATCTGCTTTTCCTGTGTCCGTAGTGACTCGCCCTGTTTCTCCTGCTTATCTGTGGATACCCTGATAAGGGCGGCAAAGCGGAGCTGCTTCTCTGGCATAATCTTCGACCTTTCTTCGACCGTAATAATTAAGAGGGGCAGCCGGCTCGCCGGTCGAAGGCAAACAAACCCGGTTCAGGGGATCAATCCCAAACCGTGCTGCCCCTCAAGTATTATATCCTGACTTATTAGTGAGAGCGACGCTGCTGTTCGGATTACTGTTGGCTACTTAAACTCTGCGCAGGTGATGATAAGGAGTTGTATCAGTTCTCACCGCACTTGAAAGAAGTCCAAAATCCTTGTAGGGCTATTCACTTCGCTTTACCTTATAGGTTGCCTTCCCGATTGCTTCTTTAACAGGAAAGCCGGAGATTTCAATTTCCCTGTCACCAATTCCGATCTCAATGGTTGTATAAGCCTCGCCGGAGCGGAACATCTTTATCGGGATGTCGATCCTTTGGCCTCGCTCTTTACCTGTGGCATCGGTTTGTCGCCCGTCCGGATAAAGAACGATCGTATTATCTCCAGTCAGTTTCTCGCCGATCTTCCTCTTTCCTAATTCCTTTACGTCACCTCCAAATTTTGTTGATGGCTTGAGCCACCATGAACCATGCCCTCGAAACCAGATTTCAGCTTTATCATTGATGGGGCTTGTTTCTGTATCATCCCAGAATGTTGCTCGTACCATCACTTCTTCTGCTTCTTTGGTAGGATCAGCCTTTATTTCTTCGGGCTCGGCAACTGGGGTAGAGGATTCGGTTTCTGTATCTCTACGATCTGTTTCTGCGACTTCTTCTGTCTGGTTATCATTATTAGCTACTCCACCGCCTCCGCACGCATACATCATTCCAAGGAAGCATAACCCTAGGACGATTATCAGGGTTCGCAACAAATTTGTCTGAGTAGGGTTACATGGCTTAAATTTCTCTGTAATCATGGTTTCTCCAATTAGTTCCAGGCATTAGAAGGGGACTTGTGAACACTGCCAAGAATTGTAGACTATAGTCCACAGACAGGTCAACAGACGTCCGGTAGTCTCCACTCATGCTAGGAGACGTATTAAGGCACTTTCGGGAAGAAGCTGGAATGACCCAGGAGGCTCTCGCTTTCGAGGCTGGGGTAGACCGCACCTACATAAGCCAGTTGGAAAGAAATAAGAAATCACCAACGTTGGACGTGTTGTTTCGTCTGTGTGATGCAATGGGGATTAAGGCATCCGAGTTGATTGCTCGCGTTGAGCAAAACTACTGACAGGCTAGTTGAGCAGCTTCATGGTCTATCCTCAGTTCTCAACCAAACCGCTATATATTTCATATTTCGAAAGTTCAAGGTCAGTCCATCGATACTTGAGTGCTTCTTGAAGAACTTAATGAGTTTCCTTCGATGTAAGTACTTTGTTGTGTATTCTACTTCCCCTCCCCCTTACGAAACTTACATATACTGCCATGAGGAAACTGACACATTGAAATGTAAGTGGTGTTAGGTATTATGGATCGTAAATCAGCATTATGTGCTACGAAGTTTCAAAGTAATATACCTGAATTGAATCTGATCATTTCGCACGAGTTTGTTCCATTTCAGGCACAAATTTGAATGAGTCCATTTTCCATTTAGGCGGATAGTAATTGAGGGAATAAATCATTACGACGACGTTTCGGTATCCGTGTTATCGCGACCTCCTCAAATCGTTGGGACGATTCGACGCAATTTGTGGGTACGCTACAATCGCTGTTGATTTCTTAGGCGAAGAACTTGGCCAAAACCCAGAACCTTTTGATTGGTTAGCTCGATATTCGAAAGGGCATGGAATTACGCTTCACGACGTTGATTATGGCTCTCTGACTCCACGACTCGGTGAAATGTTTATTCTGTTAGTGCATGCTCATTTTGAAGAATTCTTACGAATATTTCTGAAGATTCATGTTGCTGCCAGTTCATGGCCTGATCGTGGTGATGCAAGTTTGTTTGAGTATATAACCAAAAATTTGAGACTTGCCCATTCAGTAAGTGCTGCAAAGGAACGGGAAATCATAGAGTACTATCGCTTAGCAAGAAACATCATTTCACATCCAGGAATAAAGACAGTCCGAGCAAACAACCAGAGAACTAAGCTTCGATCGCTTTTGAAAATTACAGCAAATAATTTGCCCCCAAATCAACTGGGTAGTTTCGATTATGGCGACTTCTTAATGTATACGAAGGCAGTAAAGGCATATGCTGCAATCATCTGTCGGGCTAACCGTCCATCAGATATTGAACTCGCGGCACTAATCACACCAGATATTAAGGCACTAAATCGATTTAAAAACAATCCACCGCGATTTCGAAATGCGCTTCGTCAATATTTACATATGAATTATAATTTGAATGAAACAGAATCGGACCCAATTATTGATCACTTTTTAGGGCGTTAGCTTACTGGAAGAGCGGCCGCGACAATCAGGGAAGTCTATAAAAACGGCCTTTCTTGATTACTGCGGCAGGCTGAGGTTCGAATCCCCAACGCTCCATTCCCTAATTCTAAGGTTTCAGATTTCTTTGAAACCTTAGAGTCATCAGATCCTAAAAATGGTGTTTGGTGATTATAAAATTTACTTTCAACTAGGCTGGACTTCCCTGCAAGAGATTATTGATGAATTCGATTTGGAGGCATCTATTGATGATCCGTCAGCAATAGATGCTGAAATTCGCATCAAGCTTACATCTGCACATCCATACAAAAGTGGTGTGTAATTCACTAATGAATTACACAAAGAGGAATACTCTCGGCTTCATGCAGCATCAGATTGGCTAAAAACCCAATCTTCTGGCCCTGCTAACAATGGAATTGATCCCGATTGATCAACTACCTGTGTTAATCAAATCAATCCAAGACTTACAGCGTCCTCCTCATGATGAGAAGGTCGAAAGTTTAATTCGTGACACTCGATTCGAAGCACAGCTGTCGCGTAAATCAGTCTATGGATTTCCACGTATTAGTTCAGGCGCGATAGCCGCAATCACAGGGCTATTAGCTGCGTTTCCAGAGAAGTTCTCAAGGATTTATTCTTCACATGCCCAAACGAATTTAGCTGATACTGCCAAATATGCTGCATTATTGGCGGAGCGGGAACAGATATTCTCTACTTTTTTCTTAATCGCTTTTATCTTCGCTGGAATACTTTTCTGTATCACATGGCTCTCTGAGAGGCGGGATGAAGAACTCACCGAATCTGCTATGTGTTCCGCCGCACGCGAGGAACTATTTAGAGAACTCGTTTACCAACTTGGTCGGGATACCGACGAATTAAAGTTCTCCACTCGGATATTCGTAGAACTCGTAAGTTCATACCTTCGATTTCACCACAATATCTCATCTCTGTATCGCCGATTCGTGCCTTTATGGCGTCCCAAAATTTCGACAATAGTCACTGAGAAAATCGCTCTGGTCCATCTTGAAGAGCTAGAAAATCGTGGGGGGGAATTCGGCGTACTGGAAAGAATAGCTTATATCAGACACTTGTAATTGCCCCTGAAGCTGTTTCAGAGGTCATATAAAAAATGTATTGAGTGACGTTAGATAATCACATTTCGACCTCACATCCTAAACACGACAGAAATTCAATTAGCCTTTTCATCGTTGTATACATAGCACAGGTTCCAGAATACTGTTTAATGTAGAGATCACCATTTTCTATAATTCTATTATGTAACCAACTCGCTTCAGATAAAGTCTTACATTGAAGTCCAATCACACAATCTGATAGTACAACTCGCTTTCTTCTCTTATATAAAGCGACTTTCTCTATTCTCGGTTGACCAACTCTAGGCAAAAGTACGCTCGGACCAATCACTGATGGACGATGCTTAGATCCAACATGACCATTTAATACAACTTTGGAATTTATCAGATCCGTAGAATGGACAAGTGTGCGATCATTTCCGGAGTCAATATGGAGTGGGACAGAACCTCGTATGAGTTTCACTCTAGTTCTTACTTGAGGTCTAGCCGGTACAGTTTTGATCGATTTTTCTCGTTTACGTGGTGACATTCGCACAATCATGCAACGAGCAAAGCACCCACTAAATACTCCTCTTCCGACTGTTGTACCCTTTCGAATTACAAATTTCTCATTGAGCAATTCCCAAGCTTGTTTATCCTTTTCGCTGGCAAAGGAGCTTTGTGGAAGTATTGCAACAATTTGGCCATCACTAGATAAATAATTTGATGAGATCAGAACAAATGCTAGTGCCTTACTGCAAGCAATGGTATTTCCATCAACTACGACTTCGTATTTTCTTCCCCCACGACAAGAATAGGGTGGATTAAGGGCAATGAGATCAATTCGTTGAGCAATAGCTTTAACTACATGTGATTGAATCCGAGATCGCAGTGATAGAAAATCGCATTTGGAAATGGTCCAGCCAGAATTCTTTCTTTTCAACTTGCGAACAGCTTTCTCGTCGATATCAGTCGCATACACTTGAATATTGTTCCATCGCCTAGTCGCATGTGAAAGTAGAATACCATCACCAGCAGCAAAATCCGCAACACTTTTTGGAGAGTCCAAAGTAGATTGTCCAATCATATATGCTGCTATGTCATCAGGTGTATAAAAAGAATCGTTCATCCGTTTCTAAATCCACTAATATCATACTCAAGAAGTTTTCCGATCCCAGAGGTTCTTTCAGATTTGCGGATAGGATGATCGTAAATCAATTCGCTCTTGTCAGGGTATTGTAAGGTGTAAAGGACTGCTCCCAATGCATGAGGTTTCGTGCCAACAACGGCGATTTTGAAGTAAGCATCAGAATTCACGGTTCTGATTTCTTCAAGTAAATAGTAAAGTGAGAAAGGACAGTTTGCATCAGCAAATTTAACTCGTTGCCAAGCATTCGATTCTTGAAGTGCAATTCGATTACCCAGGTAAGTACTGAAGGGATGCTCGGGACGAAAACCTGGGACACCAACAATGGGGATGATTTTATCATCAATCGGTTGAATTTTTTCTATTAAATATGCGACTCGTGTACCTTCGAATCCCAGTAAAGGTAAAAATAAAAAATCATCACCAGTTCTCGCAAATGTTGCACATCCAGGAATGGGTGCGATTCCTTCAATTCGCTCACTTAAATCATACATCTGCCCCTCTGTCGGATTTGGACTTGGGGTATACTTATTTGGCTCTACGTATATAACTCGCACTTCCAATCCAAGCGTAACTGCAGAACGAAGTAATGGGATCCAGATATGATGACGGAGCCCTGTGATATCAAGATAGACTATTTTATTTTCTGCTCTCTCCCAAATATTATTGAGTTGTTTACGGCTTCGGAGTCGAAAAGTCGTCGGACTCGGTTCATCCGGTATTTGTATATCTAAATCACTTTTTCCTTCACGAACTACATCAAAATAAAAGACGTTAGAAGCTGCCCGCCGTAGTTCGGTGAAGTGCCCACTTCGTTCTTCAATACCGTCTAAAGCCAAGTATATGCTTCCATCAACCGGACAAAAATCACTATGCTCTTCGTAAATACTAGTAAGAAGAGGTTCATTTTGAATGCTCATCAAAATAGTTCTCAAACAGGGTAAGTTGATCGGGAAGCGATTCACTTTGTGATCGCTGGCTCTTTGACAATATTCGATCTATAGCAACGGATGTATTATTAACCAGAGATAGAAAGTCTTCTCCACGAATCTTCATTTTTCTTTTTTTTCTGTGGCTGAAAACAAAGAATGGCGCAAATATGGGATGCACGGAGTAATCATAGTCTTTCGTGTCGAGTCCAGCAGCCTTCGTTCCTGTAAAACGAACAAGAGCCAAGTGCATGACTCCATAGTTCAGAAGATCATCCACTTCTTCCAGTTTAGTGTTATCAGAAATTTCAAACTGATTGACCTCAGGGGCGTGGCCTGCTGCGTCTCCTGCCATAATCCCAAAAACTCGACCTAGCCCTAGCAATAATTTTGTCAGTTTTGCGCCATGTATTGACAACCCTTCAAGTTCTGCCAAGTTTTTTTTCCCGACTTGCTGTGCCGCTTTTGTCTGGGTCTCTGGAGAAACAGGCTGAGAAAAATTTCGACCATCGCTTAGGTGGCTGGATATACTCGCATCAACCAACTCGATTAGGTATCGTAAATTACCATTAGCGAGTAAGGCGAAAACTCTCCAACCGCAGTAAAACTTACGGATACCCCGCTTCCCCTTCTTAATAGTAAAAAGTAACGCATAACTATTATTATCGAATTTGGTCTTCCACTCTTTGTCAGTTGCAGCTTGTTCGATAACATCCTCAATTGGAATTGAATCTGCTTCGGCCTTGAATTGAAGAAAGAAAACCTCGAGTGGGCTCAAGCTCGCAAAAAAATCAGATGCCTTTACGCTTAAATTTTTCAAACTCGCTTCGATTTTTTTTGCTATTACTCCAACACCTAATTTCAACGCCTCCTCAGAGATACTCAAACCTGGGAATAAGTCAACAATACTATCTGGCACGTTTGGATGAACTTGTTGGAGAGCTTTAAGTCGAGCGTTGCATACTTTTTCACCAAATTCAGCAAAATCTGATTTTAATTCATCGGAAATATTAAACAGATTGTAATCAGCAGGGCTTATTAATTGTTCGTCTACATTGAGAGTTGTTTTACATCGCCACCCAAGTTCTCGGACACCAATTTTAAAGGTATATGCATCGCTTGCATGTTTTATCAGCGTATTTACTACCTGTTGTTGAGGTATGTTCAAGTTTTCGTATTCGTCAATTAAAAAACTGAATTGCTTATCGCAAAAATAAGGTGTCGTCCGCAACCATTTGATCAATAAGTCAATTGGAACACCTTGCAGGGATAGTTTGACAGGTGGCTCATCCTCAATGTTATTAATGTATGATTCGAATGTAACAAGCGCATTGCTAATATTGTGATGTACATCCTGAAGTGTTTTTGCATTCTCAAGTGAAAGGCTATTAGCAAATTGATCTAATGAATTGGAAGTTATCTCAATTGACTGCTTTGTATGAACTTCGTACCACTTAAGAAATTCAAGTACTAGATCACAAAACACTAAGTTCACATAATGAGCAAAAAGTTTCTGCCATTTTGCATCTGCGACCTCTGGACCATCAAATGCCGTCACACGATTTGTGTTGATACGAAGATAAAATCCAAAATGGGGCCAATTACGAATAGTTTCTGGTTCCTTGTCACTCAAAGCATATTGTCCCTGATATGAGAGACCCCGTAGCACAGTAGTTTTGCCAGTACCCCTTCCACCCATTAATACACAAGGGACATCCACTGCTAGTTTTGAGAGATATTGAGGAGCAGTAAATAGATCAAACAAGCGCCCCTTAAGCCACTCAGCCTTGTAAGCAAATAATTTGCTTAAATCATTTCTAATTTCTTCAACTTCGGTCATTCAATCACCGTTTCCAAAGTGGGCACCAGCCGCCCTCTGTCGTGTCAAATAATGGGATTGTTGCATCTGGACAACAATGCCGAAAGCTAATTGCTAATCCAAGCTTGTGGAAAGCCTGCCAATCTCTAGTGTCATATCCGCCTGTATCCGGAAGTCCTATTTGCATACTATAGTTGCGGACAAAATCATATGCATCTGATTTCATTGAATTTGGCCACCATATCGAATCATCCGAAAAAAGATTATGCTCCTGAGTTAACCAGTGAGAAGGGGCGAATGTAACTTTATCTTTAAGCTGATTTAATTGGTTTTCGATTGCATATTTCGTGCAAAAAATCGGACAATAAAATGCTCGAAAAGAATACGTCGAGGAAAGATTTTCAAAAGATATAGAACGCGATCCAACAGAGTATAATCGATTCCATGTCTTAAAAAACTGCTGACCGGTCCCAACAAAGTCATCAACGAATATGATATTTTTAGTGGCTCCATTGCATAGCTCTGCCAATGCATTTTTAGGATCTAATATTTTTTCTTCGTCTAGCTGCAATAGATCTCTCGCACGCCTAACAAATAAGTGTCCGCTGTCACCGGCAAAAGGATTTTCTCCTGTTGGAAATGTAAAAATAGAATCCTCCAGAAATTGCCACCATTCGACTCGACGATCAGAAAGCGACTTATGGCTTGTTGTTACGATCCTACTCAATCCTTGAACAGCAGAAACAAACATTCTGTCTAAGAGGTCATCTGAGAAATACATAAAACTGTTCAACAGCTGTAGTGCCATCTTCTTATCACTGAGTTCGAAATTAGCCAGCCACCCATCAGGATCGAGTTTATTTCTTAATGGCCATAACTGTGTGGAGACGAAGAAATTGCACTTAGATCGCATGATTTCTTCATTTATAGTAGGAATCATTGAAAGGGTCCCATCATGCACTGAGCCTAAGATGATGCGTCATTGTGAAAATCGAAATCGCCGAAATATATAAAATGTAACTCCTTCTGATGGGCGTTCATTATTCTCTATTCTTGGGCCTGGCACAATCATCTAGAAGCGGTTAGTAGGCAACGAGTTATTTTTAAATGAAAAGTTGGGGAAAGGCTCTTATACCTATATTTGGCTTTTTATAGATGCTGTTGCTCTGGACCGGCTGTACCGATAGAGATTCAACATTGTCACAATAAATCTCATTAAAAGGCATCAGTGGCGAGATATCAAATATTTATTAATCCAGTATGAACTCAATTGAGTCTGTCATATCCATACTGCTGAGAAGAATCACTAGCTTTCAGAGTTTCTACTGTAAATAACCATGTCGCCCAGTTTAATCTGTCAATTCCCCTAGGAATTTCATATTTCACCTTTGCCATAAAATGTAAGCCGCCAAGTTTACTTCATGCTTGACAGCTTCGGGGGATAGAGTCCAGCATACGCGCATGTTAGTCCACCACACATAACGCGTATCAAAGGAACCCCAAACATGGCGACAAAGAAACCCACCGCTAAGAAAACCACCAAATCATCCAAGGATCAGTTTGGCTCACGCAAAAGCACAGGTAGTGCCAAGATCAACGCGGCCCTGACTACCAAACCCCAATCGATTGAAGATCTGGCAAAGACAACTGGATTGAACACAAGCCGGGTCCGTAATCATATGAAATGGTTATTGGACCGGGACCACATCTCCAAGACTGAAAATGGTTACAAGGTTAAAGCAAAGCGTAAAGCATCCAAGTAACCATTTTGCCGCCTGTCTTAGCGTCTCCTCGGTATGGGACAACAACTGAGACGGCTCAAACCACTGAGACGCTGACAATAGGCGTACAACGGCTAATACCACCAAGGCCACGGGACACCACCCCGTGGCCTTGGTTCGTAGACAGGACAAACAGGAGATCAAACCAATGATGCCAGACCGGAGCAGATACGCCAACAACCCCACAATCACCATTGAGTACGACTGCCGCGGAAAGCGTACAACCAAGGATTTTGCCTGTGTGTACGAAGCACGCCGTTTTTACTTCAACAAAACCAAAGCCAATAAGAACCCCAAACTGATCAAGGGAGAGTGAATCATGCCTAAGCATATTTCAATTTACGTTCGTGTATCGAGCAAGACCCAGGATCATCGTAGCCAGTTACCCGATCTGGAAAGATGGGCAGAATCTCAGGATGAACGTATCAAGTGGTACAAGGACAAAGCCAGCGGTAAAACGATGAATCGCCCAAGCTGGAATGAACTTGAATCCAATATCCGATCAGGGAAAGTTTCCCAGGTGGTTGTATGGCGGCTTGATCGTTTAGGACGCACGGCATCGGGGCTCACTTCTCTGTTTGATGAGCTGCAAATTCGCAAAATAAACCTTGTCAGCATCAAAGACGGCCTCGATCTCTCAACCGCCGCAGGCCGTTTAATGGCGAACGTCCTAGCCAGTGTCGCTCAGTATGACAATGAAGTGCGATCTGAAAGACAAGCCGCAGGTATAGCGAAAGCCAAAGCCCAAGGCAAGAAATGGGGAGGCTCTATGAAAGGAACACGAACTAAGGTAACGGACGACAAGATAGAGATCATCCGCCACATGAAAGAGAAAGGGAAACCAATCACTGCAATCTCCAAAGCGGTTGGGCTATCTCGTCCCACAATCTATGGAGTACTGGAGCAGATCTAAATAACTCGGTTATTGCAACTAAATGTAGTTCGTCCATCCTCTCAAATTTTCGATACTTCAACCTCGCCCAGCTTTCTTGCGTCCCTTGTTCAAGGCATTTATTACCTTCCGTCTGACCTTGCGTTTATCTTCACGCTTAGCACGTCGCTCTTCCATGGTATCTCGGTTTTCGTAGTAATAGTCGTATTCGAGTATACTGCAGAGAGTATCGCGGAGATCTTTATACATCTTAGGCCAAAAATAGTATTCAAAACCTTCACTTAAAATTTCGATCTCTTGGTAGTCAAGTTCTTTTAGTTTTTTTGCAAATTGTTTTCGGAGATCATTTATCATCTCTTCCTTTTGCCATTCCTGTTCTGTTGGCTTAGGGTAGTCACGATCCTTTTCCCCTCGGAGGATTTTTAAAACTGTTTGGATGCTATTCTTCGTGAGCCCTCTAGCTCGTGCATCTTCCAATCGTGGATCATTCCACTGACGAGCGATTCGCATATAAACACGAGCAGTCTCTCTCGATGCCAATGCCCGTTCGCAAAAATGTTTGTCCAGCCATTGCGTCCAAGTGCCTCGACCACCATTGATCCGCTTTGCTTCGTTCAATGCTTCTCCAGCCTGGCGTGCATGGTCGAGGGCCCCACGCCATGCTTTTTTTGCCTCGAAGTGATGGGATACAGCTTGCTTTTCTAACTCTTGCAGTTTGTCTGCTTTGGCTGCCCCTTCATAAAACGGTTTTCCGTCCTTCTTGCGTATGCGTGCCATGAGTTATGATCCTGATTTTATTTTGAGTTAACGGTAGAGCTCTACCGTTTTGGGAAATAAGTCTGAATACGTCATAAATTTAGAATCTATTTCTTCTCAGATTACAGCTCAATCATTGGATCTTACAGACGGTGGGTTATTTAAATATTTTCCCATGAATTAATCAACAAAGAGTATGTAGATAGGCATTTTTAAATGGTAACACGCAATGTACACTAAAATATATCGCATGCATATATTTGTTCGTTCTTTTCTATTCTGAGTCTAAAACAATGGTAAACTCAGAAACCTGTTTGTACGGGTCTTGTAAGCGATTACCAATTTCCTTGATGTTTGGAGTTCAAAGGTAGCTGTGCGATAGCTCTTCCAGTTTAATCATATGACTGCACTGTCAACTTTGAAATTAAAAACTCACTCTAAAAAAAGTATAAGGATATGACTATTCAACCCCAAATCGGAGAAATTATTGATAACCGGTACAAGATTACGGAGATCTGTAGCAATGAAGGTGGGATGGGAATCTTATTTTTTGTTGATGACCAAGACGATTCTCATGATATGAGGCTTGTTCTAAAATGTTGCAAAAAGACTGATGAAAATTCCATAAGTAGATTTAAACGAGAAACTCGGTTATTGGATGAGTTTCGCGACAATAATAAAGTCGCACAGATGATTTCACTTAATCCTGAGCATGATCCACCCTACTTCGTAATGCGATTTTATGAGGAAGGGGATCTAAGTAAAATAATTCCAAAACTTATCTCGAGCCCTGAGAACCAGGAAGCCACATTTCTTAAAATGTGTGAGTGCATTGCAGAACTGCATGCGAAGGATATCTATCATCGTGACATTAAACCACAGAATTTTCTAATGGATGGAGAATCACTTGTTGTTTCAGACTTAGGACTCAGCGTATCGACTTTATCTTTGACGGGAATAACGGCGACAACAGAATATAGGGGGACTCCAGAATACTGGCCTCCAGAGGCCAGTATTGGTGGCTTCAAGAACGCCGATCCACCTTATGACATATTCATGCTCGGCAAGAGTTTTTATAAGCTTCTTACTAATATTGATCCACACTATCTTCATCCTGACAATGTACATCCAGCTATTCTCACCGTAATCGAGCGATGCTGTAGGATCACAAAGGAATTAAGATACCAACAAATACACGAAGTTCAGCAAGCTATCGTTGGTGCCTATGATGTCATTTTAAATCGTGTCGAAGGTTTAACTAAATGCAAACGTATACTCGAAGATATTAAGACAAAACTTGAGGCTAATAAGGGATATGTCGGTAGTGAGGTTGATGAGTTTATAGATTTACTTGGTCGACTTGAACATGATGATCAGGAGATGGTATGTAAGGAACTTACTCCGCGTATGTTTTATGTCTTAGCCCAAGAACCATTTGTTAATCGACACCTTGAAATTCTCTCAATCTACAGCAGGATGTCACAAAATGGCAGCTATGGCTGGTCCTTTGCAGAACATATTGCTGACTGCATGTCTGCCATGATAGATTCAGACGATTCAACACCGAATATAAAAGCAGAAGCACTAAACATCGCAATGCAAGCTGCAGTGGATCAGAATCGATTTGCTGCGATGGAGACCTGCAAAAGATGGATTACTAATGAGATGTCAGAGAATGATGCGATTGCTATTAGAGACGTATTGCAAAGGTATCCAAAATCCTTTGTGGCTAATATAGAGCCTATTAGTTGTAAAAATGATATAATCAGCTCGACTATCCGCTCATTGTCTTCGATTTCTGATAACTAGGTGATTGATGTAGTTTTTAGAAGCTGGTACCTGTGTTGCTACGTAACCCTTTTGGCTGTGGCTGACATGGCGTCACACATCGCTTTGGTATTAGTATTACAGGGGTTTCACAAATATCAGGGGCTTAATTTACTGGCTCTCTCATACACCCCGCGTCATATACCGTTTTGCCCAACTCTGCACCGTTGGTCGTGGCACGTTCAGCGTCTTGGCGATTTCACCAAGTGAGTTACCGGCCTGCCTTAAATCAATGGCTCGGCTGATCGTTTCTTGGGGCCATTTAGTTACCGTCCGTTTCCGGGGGCGTCCCCCCTTCCTGTTTTTCTCAGTCATCCCCCGGCGTGATTGCAAACCTCTTTCAGCTTCTGGTGTGATGTCGGGGTGGGCAATGGTTGCCAGTTTCGCGCCTTTGGTGATTTGCAAAAACTTCTCATACTCTGCCTTCGTTGGCTGTGCATGGTTGTTTCGGCTGGGGTGATACCAAATACTTCGTATCGCCCTGCTCGTGGATTCAAATACCAGCACTGCTCCAAGTTTTTCTGCTTCAGCGGCAGCGTAGGCTAGGGTTGCTCGATCCATCCAATGATCATTATCCCAACCCGATTCAATACAACCGTATGTTGCATGCACTGTAACGCCTAATCGTTCCAATAATCTTTTTAGGCTTCTTTCCTGATCAGCCAGGTTGGTGTTTTGATGTTGTCTACTGCTTGATACCCGGCAATACAAAACAACGTCTTTTGCATTAAGCGTTTCAAAGTGAGCAAAGTAATCACTGGCTTTACCTGGTTCTGATGGTGGGTACTTTCGATTGAGCATTACCCAGGCTGAGACTTTTCTTTTCATAATCGTTTCCCTTGAACGGTCCCTAAAGTAAAAACAGAGGGGCAAGCGGCAGGGATTTCCGCTGTTCGGGCTGCATACCCTAGCCCCCTGTATTACTTATTGTCGGAGTAACAAATAGAACGTACTCCAGCCTCTGTACGCCGTTCTACGGGGCGTCTGGCGTTAATTTGGTACACAAACCAATGTAAGGTTCAGAGCCTGTGACAGGGGCGTGTGCAATGGCACTTTTGTTTGGGTTTGGTAAGATCAATTTTATTTGGAGGAAGATATGAAAACACTCACCAAAGAGCTCTGGATGGATATCCCCAATCGCCGACAGATCGTATCGATTCACGACGATGTCGAACAACTGGTCGCAGAAAGCGGCGTACAAGACGGCTTAGTACTCATCAACGCAATGCACATTACCGCGTCGGTCTTTATCAACGACAACGAGTCGGGGCTGCATGCCGACTATGATCGCTGGCTGGAACAGCTGGCTCCTTTCGATGCGGGCAGTGATCCTGCTTCCGGCGGGTATCTGCACAACCGCACGGGCGAAGACAACGCCGATGCCCACCACAAACGCCAGATCATGGGCCGCGAAGTTGTGGTTGCCATCACCGATGGTAAACTGCACCTGGGACCGTGGGAGCATATTTTTTATTACGAGTTCGATGGTCGTAGGCGGAAGCGGATTCTGGTGAAGATTCTTGGGGAATGAAACCACATGAACGATGATACAATCGAAACCATAGAAGGAGCATGGTGCGTCGTAGCGAATGTCAAACGAGACCATCTTTTTGGTGAAGATGGGAAAGAAACTAGGGTCGGCACGCGGCAGTTTCGAGGTGGGACGAAAGTCTATATTGCAGGCTGTTACGCTGGAACTTGTGATGGCATAGTGTGTATCGGACTACATCGTAACAGTCGAAAATTCATTACTAGTATTGTCAATGTTATACACCTTGAAAAATTTCGACCGAAAGTCGCATACCATCCAGAGGTCATTAGTCGCATACTTAAAGACAAACGATGTTGGTTCAAAACGCAACACGACACGGAAGAATGGGCTGAGGTATTTCCTAAGTGGCAGGAGTTTTGGAGAGCATCGAACAAAGAAGCCCGGAAAGAGGAATAGACTTAACATGATTTATCCCTCGTTCTCCCAAGAACAACAAAAGACAGTGTGTAACACAATGTGTTTGGGAAACGCAATGCACATCACGGCATCCGTTTTCATTAACGACAACGAATCGGGGCTGCATGCCGACTATGATCGCTGGCTGGAGCAGCTGGCGCCCTTTGATCCGTCACCTGAACGCTACCACCACAACCGCACGGGTGAAGACAACGCCGACGCCCACCACAAACGCCAGATCATGGGACGCGAGGTTGTCGTTGCCATCACAGATGGTAAACTGCACCTCGGACCGTGGGAACATATTTTTTATTACGAGTTCGACGGCCGCAGGCGGAAGCGGATCCTCGTGAAGATTATTGGGGAGTGAAAAGTGAAAACCAATTTTGATCGTCGGAAAAGTCTGCAGGACTTGGAGAGAAAAGACTGGGGAGAACCAGACTTCGATTCATCTCTTGTCATAACCTGTCATCGTTTACGGCGGATTCCTCTTATGGACTTCACAACAGAAGATCTGCGAATTATGATCGGCCAGCAGATCAGCTTGTTTTTTCTTGTTCCGCTGGCTCTTGAAAAACTCGAAGAAGACCCACTAGCAGAAGGGCACTGTTTTCACGGGGATTTGCTGAACGCCATATTGGGCATTCCCGAGTCATTCTGGAACTTGCACACCGACATGCAGGAAGTACTTTGCCGAGTCATCACCCAGGCAAAACAGACACCGATCTCGCTGGATGAAGACGACGCACACATTCTCCGTGAGGCCTTGGTGAAAGCATCGGACTCACTGACCGACCAATAACAGGAGACTCTTCGTTCAATAATCAGGAACAATACAACCGAGCGCGTTCTGTAGCGGAAATCATCGTCGCTCGTTCGCTGCGGGTACTACTGAGCCAGACCGACATCGCCGAACGCATTCAGGTCTGTCAGGACTATTGGAAACTCATGAGTGGCTTTGAGTATTTTATTCCGGAAGTTCTGTTTGAACTCCATCCGGAATGGAAGTACGAAAGTTTTGATGGCGTGGTACCTCTGGTGGCGCAAAAAATCGGTGTGCGAGAAGCGTTGTTTTTTGGCCTGAGCTATTTAATCACCGACCAGAAACTCGTACCGACTTTGATCCAATTGCAAATCGATCAAACAAAAGACCGTGTGAACTGGCTCGAATGCCGTGTTGGCGCGAAAGGTCCGCACGGAATGCAGCGCTGGCCGAATCGTGCATTTGATAAACAACTACGCCGCCTGGAAGGCAAACAAAATCAAATCGACTGGGCCTACTGGGTGACGTTCGGCGAGAAAAACGAACGATCGTCAGAATCTGTTTGACATACAAAGCAGACGTTCATACAGTAACGTTTATCGACATTTCGGCACATTTCCAGTGCATACCCTGCTTCTCTTCCCTGTTTCGTGGAGCGATCCCATGCGAGTCTGTCTGTTGAAAACAGTTCGGATGCCAGCCTCTCTATCACGCACCCTTCTCGTATTATTGACTGTTGGTGTTGCGTTATGGGGTACACCGCATCTGCCGGCGCAGGAAAGATCCACAACGAAAAACGACGCGGATCTTGATACCCGCAACATGGAAATTCATGTGTGCGACGAAAACGGCAAGCCCCTCGAAGGCGCAAAATTGTTTGCGAATCTCGCTTATCTCGATCGTTCTAAGAGATCCAAGATCTCTAATTCCGATCTCCTTACGAATTCCGCTGGCATCGCCAAATACAAGCTCCCCCGTCAGGTCTCTGGTCTGCGGCTGTGGGTCAGTAAAGCCGATTTTGTTCCCGAATTCGTAAATTTCGATAAACGCACACGGGACAAAGAAAGAAAGATCCCCGATTCATTTGAATTTCAACTCGCACGAGGAACAAAGCTGAGCGGGATTGTTGTCGACGAATCTGGAAAACCCATTCCCAATGTGACAGTCAACATCAATGCGAACGAGAACGAGCCAGCCTGGACCGTCATTCCGAAACCCAGGATGAGCTTGAATACACAAGCAGTCACTGACAAAGCGGGACGCTGGCACATCACGACCGCACCAGCAAAGCAACCTGGCGACGATATTCAATTCCGCCTCAAGTTTACGCATCCCGACTATATCAGTGACTCCGAATGGGGAGAACTTCAGACTCAGCAAAATCTGACGACCGCCATGCTTAGAGGCGGCAGTGCTAAAATGGTGCTGCATCAAGGATTTCCCATCAAAGGGACTGTTTTCAACACGGCCGGCGATCCCGTCACGAAAGGCATCATCGTCTGGCACGACGAACCGTACTTTGGCTCCACAGTGCATGAAGTAGAAATCGACGATTCGGGACACTTTGAAACAATTTCACTCCCGCCGGGAAAACACCCCATCACGGTTGTCACACCGGGCTTTAAACCGATACGGCAAATGGTCGACGTCGGTAAATCGATGGACGAACTATCGTTTACGATGAAGCCCGGAAAAACGCTCACACTGAAAATTGTTGATTCCAGTGGTCAACCTGTTCCCAAAGCCCACGTCGGTTTGAGGGGCTGGCGCGGCGTAGAGTCATTGTATAACTGGCGGCATCCCAATGTGCTCAATTCCCGGATCCCCACCTATGCCGACGAAAACGGTTTCTACGTCTGGGACTGGGCTCCCGATGATGCGGTCACTTATGCAATTTCTGCTCGGCCCTTTGCTTCAAAAGAAGTAACACTGACCGCAACCAAAACAGAACACGTCGTCAAACTGGATCATCCCCTAATAGCAACAGGAAAAGTGACTGACGCGCAGACGGGAAAACCAGTGAATAATTTTCGCGTCATCCCCGTCATCGAATTTCGTCCCGAGTTTTTGTCGACCTCGTTTAACGAGACGGTATCCGGTAAAGAGGGCCAATATAAAATTACTTTGAATGGAGGTATGTACGACCGTCGCCATTTGATCCGTATTGAAGCCGACGGTTATCGATCAGCGATCAGTGAAAAATCGTACGGACTCGGTGAAGAGCCGATCACTCAGCACTTTTCTCTGGAACCGGCAAAGCCTCGCACAGGAATGGTCATAGATGGTTCCGGTAAACCGGCCTCAGGTGCAACGGTTGTTGTTGGAACTCCCAGTATCGTTCCCATGATAAATAATATAACTCTGGACAGGGACGATATCTCAATTCAAACGACTGCAGGAGGCCAGTTTGAAATCGCTGCGACTTTTGAACCGACCCGTATCCGCGTCATTCATAAATCCGGCTTAGCGGAAGTGGTGCGGCAACCAAACGAAGACATTGGTACGATCACAGTACAACCCTGGGCTCAAGTTTCCGGAACGCTATTCCAGGCAGGAAAACCGATCGCGAACGAAAGGATTCGTTTCAGGTCAATTCAAGACAGAAAGCTGGGGGAGCCACGATTCCAGGATTCCTTTAGCGCACAAACCGATGCTGATGGTCGCTTTGAATTTCCGCGTCTGCCCCCCATCGCGGGTACCGTACAAGCTCATCTAGGACCCTGGCGCGATTCACCACTGACATCCAGTCAATCAGTTCCCCTTGATCTCCAGCCGGGCGATCACAAAACAATCTCTCTCGGCGAGACGGGAACCACATTAAAAGGGACCGTCGTTGCCACAGGCAGAGGCGAAGCCGCTCTGAATAAAAACTGGTCGCTCAATTATCTGATCCGCCGCGATGACGGCATTCCGCTGCCCGACGATTTTCCGGAATTGAGCTTTGATCCCACAGCCCCCGTTCAATCATCTTGGTTTCTCGATCCGAACAATTTCAGTTGGCTCAAAACGCGCCAGTTCTATTTTGTCAAACTCAGCCCCGAAGGCCAGCTTCAGATCGGTGGCGTGCCTGCGGGAGAATATGATCTGGTATTGCGATTGTACGAACAACCCGCCGGTTGTCTGGTCGAAACCATCGGCGAGAAAGTGGTTCCCGTCATAGTTACCGAAGACGAGACCAAGTCGGGCAACAAAGACCTGGGTTCGATCGAAGTTGTTTGTCGTGTCGGTCCTCGTGTGGGCGAGAATATGTATGCCTATAAATTCACTGACACCACCGGGCAGGAGCATACCATCTATGACATGAAAGGCCGCTATATCCTGATGCACGTCTGGGCCAGCTGGTGCGTTCCCTGCCTCAAAAGCATGCCCGACATCAAAGCGACGGCGGCACAATTCGCCGATAAACCCATCACATTCGTCGGCTTGAATCTTGATAAACGTCCTGCCGATGGCGAAATCCTTGTAGAGAATAATCACTGGAGTTGGGCACAAAACTACCTCGGCGATCAATCTGATATGGCCCGGCAGCTTGCCATCAGTTCGATCCCGATCTACTACCTGATCGGCCCGGACGGGCGCCTCGTCGCTTCCACAAACGAGTGGCCTGAAATGAAAAAAGAAATCGAAGCGGCACTGAATAAATAGTGATAAATGGAAATCAAAGTTTTCCCTTGACATTCTAGGGGAGCCTCGCGATACTCTTCCCTAGACATTCATGGGGAGACTGAAATGGCAGAAAAACGAAAAGCCGATTTGCTGCAAGGCACGCTGGATATGCTGGTCTTGAAAAGCCTGATTAATGGCCCGCGACATGGATACGGCGTCGCCAAGTGGATTCAGGTTACGACCAAAAACGCGGTGCAAATTGAAGAAGGTTCGTTGTATCCCGCCTTGCATCGGATGCAGAAACGTGGCTGGATCAAGTCGGAATGGGGCCTCTCCGAAAATAATCGCCGTGCGAAATATTATGAACTCACGACCGCGGGCCGGGCACAGCTCAAATCCGAAGTTCAGGCATGGTCCCATTTAGTAGATGCCATCAGTCTGGTTTTAAACTCAAATCTCGCGGAGGCCTGATATGATTCGAAACTGGATTCACACTCTATTTTCTTATCTGCATTTGCCACTCATTGCACACGCGGATCGAGAGATGAATGACATTCGCGAGGAGATCGCCTTTCATCTGTCGTCCAGCGCGGAAGAAAATCTTGATGCCGGAATGGATCAACAGAAGTCACAGCAAACGGCTCTGGAACAGTTTGGCGACGTCAATTCTGTCGTTCAGGATTGTTGCAATGTCTCCCTCTCGCGGCACGTTTTCTGGCATCGGATCCATCAGATCCTCACTCTGGGATTGATCTGTGCCGTCGGTTTCTTATTCTGGTTTTACACTCGAAGTAAATCTGCGAATCCCGATCCTGCTGCACTCGCCCCCTCAGGGTATTCGCTGGCAGAAACCGGTGGTGAGATCAGAGGCACCATCGTTACCGATCGTGGCGAACCGGTGAGTGCCGCGAATGTATTGGCAGTCGTTAAAACTTGGCCACCCAATGGATTCCGGCAAAATTCCTTTACGGCAACCACGCGTGCCGATGGAACATTTTTGATCAAACACGCCTATCCACCAGAGCAGGATTATGAGGTACAAATCGCAGCGATTGCCGACGGTCATCTGCTGCAGTCTGAATATATTTCGATGCGTCAAGGAACCCTGGAACCGTTTCGCTTCCAGTTAAAAGAAACCGCGCCGTTTGTGCTGCGATTTGAATCCCATGACGGCACTCCGATCGCAGGAGTTAGCGCGTTTCCCTTCAAACGAATTGACCAGAATGGCGATCAGCACTGCGTCTATTTCTGTAGTGCCCAACCGATTGTTCAAAAGTCGAATCAGACAGGAACAATTTCGATGCCTCACTTCCTGCCAGGCGAACATGTCACCGTTTATGTCCGCTTTCCCGATAGCGACTGGCAGGCACGGAAACTGGTAATTCCAAAGGGAAAAAACGAACTCGTGCTGACTCCCGCTGCGAACGACGAACTCGACGACGGATAACCGCTCCGGGCTCTCAATAAGAATGAACTTTCTGACTGTATCGCGTCAAAGGTACGCGCACATCATCTGATCTTTTGAAAGGAATGCGTTATGAATTACCTGTTTCGATATATGACATCACTGATCGTCCTCGCTTTGTTAACAACAGGGGGCGCATCCGCTACAGAGCCGGACGTGCTGCTGAAAGACAGTTTTGAAGAGGGGAAAAAAGATCCCGATGGCTGGAAACGCGGCGCCAACCTGCCGGGAGTCAGATACGTTTACGACAAGGGCCGCGGAAAAACGGGCAAACGCAGCCTATCTCTTCAAAAAACAGCAAAACGATATTTTCCCATCGCACAGTGGTATCGGATTCTGCCTTATAACGGCGAGTCAAAAACATTGCAGGTCAAGTGTCAGGTTCGCGCCGAACGGGCAACCAAAGCCATCATCGACGTGCAGTTTTTCGACGAAAACCAAAACAACCTCGGCCACGAATGGGTCAGCTATATCGGAATCAAACAAGCCGGTGATTCTGCCGCGAATCATAACTGGAAAGAATATTCCGGCAAGGTCTCGGTTCCTGAGAAAACGAAACAGATCGCCATCGCACTGCAAATCTACGGACCTGGAAAAGTCTGGTTTGATGATCTCGAAGTAACCTTCGCTGGCTCAACCCCAGCCGCGAAAGAAACGAAAGAGAAAGGCATCGAAGTCAAAGCCGGAAAAGGGGTCGGTCAGTATCTGTTGATCCCTTCTTCAGATAAAACGGTCTCCGACAAAGCCCAGCCGCTGCTGATCGTCCTGCCCGGCGGCGATGGCTCGGCAGACTTTCATCCGTTCGTGAAACGCATTCACGAAAACGCGCTCAGCAAGGAATTCCTGTTGGCACAACCGCTCGCCAGACAGTGGTCATCAAATCAGAAAATTGTCTGGCCTACGACAGACAGCAAGTCAGACGCGATGAAGTACTCTACCGAAGAACTCATCGAGGCGGTTATTGAAGATATCAGTAAGCAGCACAAAATCGATCCCCGCCGAATCTACCTGCTGGCCTGGTCCTCTGGAGGCCCCGCCGCCTACGCCACCGTGATGCAGAAAGAGACTCTGGTCAACGGTGCTCTAATCGCGATGTCCGTATTTAAACCAAAACAACTCCCTGACCCGAAAAACGCCAAAGATCGCAGCATTTACGTACTACACTCACCGGAAGACAAAATTTGCCCTTACTGGATGGCGAAAGCTGCCCGGGAGTCACTCACGAATGCAGGCGTGCGCACGAATCTGGTCGACTACCCCGGCGGTCACGGCTGGAAAGGAAACGTCTACGGCAACATTCGTGAGGGCATCGAATGGCTGCAGAAAACAAAATGATTTGAATCATACGTCGCGCGAACGAAACCATTTTATCCCTTGCGCAGACTTGATTCGACATTTCTGCAACACATCTCATGTCTTGCTCCTCTCACGCCCACCGCAATCTTCTCTCCCCTCTCCTGATTGATCCTGAACGTGATCATCCGCGCGTTCTGACTGACATGATCCTCAGACGCAAACAGACACATCGCATCGTTAAATCGCTTCATCGAAATCTTTGTTGTGTTGAATCAATTGTCTGTGGAAATAGCCTGAACAGAAGACTACAATCGGGTCATGCGTTACGACGCCCCACGGAAACCTGCCCGAGTCCTGCTCTCAGTTGAATATAGATTAGATTAGTTATGGCCCCCATCATTGGCATCGACCTTGGCACCTCGAATTCGCTTTGCGCCGTCTTCGAAGAAGGACAACCCAAGCTTATTCCGAACGCACACGGATCTTACCTCACCCCCTCGATCGTGAGTATTTCGGAAGATGACCGCGTGCTCGTCGGAGCCGCGGCAAAAGAATGTCGCATTACACAACCCGAGCGCTGCGCCTGGGTCTTCAAACGGCTGATGGGCACCGAGCGAAAAGTGGAAATTGAAGGCCAGACTTTCAGCCCCGTCGAAATGTCGAGCCTGGTACTCAAATCGCTCAAAGAAGACGCGGAAACCTACCTCGGCCAGGAAGTGAGCGACGCCATCATCACGGTTCCCGCTTATTTCAACGATCATCAGCGTAACGCCACCAAGCAGGCGGGCGAGCTCGCTGGTCTCAAAGTCAGACGCATCATCAACGAACCCACGGCTGCCGCCCTCACCTATGGTTTCCATGATCGCGGAGCGGAGAAAAAACTGATCGTCATCGACCTGGGTGGCGGCACATTCGATGTTACCGCCATGGATATTTTCGAAGGCACACTGGAAATCATTTCGACCGCCGGCGAAAGCATGCTGGGGGGCGAAGACTTTAACGACCGGCTGCTAAGCTGGGCGCTTAGTTCACAAAACCTGCAACTGGAACAGACCGAAGTCAAGCAGCCCCTGCTGTTCTCTCGGCTCAGACAGGAATGTGAGGCAGCGAAATGTGCCCTTTCGTCCGAGACCGAAGCCACGATCCGCATCCCCAATCAGCAGGGAGAGATTGATCAAAATTCCATCACACTGACGATCACCCGTGACAAGTTTAAAGAATTGGTTGACCCCTTACTCAAACGTCTGGCACGTCCGATTGCCCGAGCCGTACGCGATTCCCGAATTCCGCCTGAGGAATTTACCGATGTGATTCTCGTGGGTGGTGCCACACGCATGGATATCGTTCAGTCGTTTGTCCGCACGTTCTTCGGCGTCGAACCAAAGTGTTCCTTCAACCCCGACGAGGTTGTTGCACTGGGAGCAGCAGTGCAGGCGGCTCTAATCCAAGACGATCGGGCCGTCGAAGACATGGTCATGACTGACATCTGCCCTTTCACTTTGGGAACGGAAATCAGCAAAGATTTCGGCTCGCGCCACGCCGATGGATACTACTTACCGATCATCCATCGAAACACGACCATTCCTGTTTCGCGCGAAGAAGTTGTTTGTACGGCACACCCCAATCAACGGCATGTCACGGTCAACGTGTATCAGGGGGAAGCCCGTAAAGTAGAAGACAATCTCTTTCTGGGAAAACTGGAAATCAAAGGTCTCCCGCCGGGCCCCGCCGGAAAACACGTGCATCTGCGATTCACCTATGACATGAATGGCATCTTGGAAGTCGAAGCCTATCTGCCCGAGACTGGCAAGAAATATTCACTCGTTTTGACGCAGCATGCGAATCTATCTTCAGACAAAGAGATCAAATCGGCTGTTCAAAAACTGCAGAAGCTGAAGTTTTATCCCCGCGATGACGTGAAAAACCAGCATCTGGTGCGCTACGCTGAACGCGTCATTGGAGAAGTCAGCCCGTTCCAGCGCGAGGAACTCGAAGCTGCCATCGATTTCTTCGAACAATCCATGGCATCCGGTGAGCGCGAGTGGTTTGAATCCGCCCGAGAGAGCCTGCTGTTCGCTCTGTCCGCTTTGAACTTTGATTACCGCGAAGATCTGGAAAACTAAGGTATGACAACATCACGCGAAGTGGAATACGTCCGCCGATTGTTGCAGATGAATCCTCTCGAACAAACAACAGAAATCCTGACACTCCGCCGTGATTTCCTGCACCCTCAGGAAAATTCTACGAAAAGATCAGTGACGCCGGTTCTACACCACCTCACAACGACAGTTAACCGCCTGCCAGTTAATTCCGACTGGGAATATCAACCATGACAGCTTCTATTGAATCGAATTACCTGCAGCAGCAACTTCTGTTGAATCCTCTGGATCAGGCACAGGACATCATTGCCACACGCCAGCGATTTCTTCGGAGAAATACACAACCTGTCGAATCAGCAGCGCAAATAAACGAAAGCGAAGAGAGAAACCGGATTCTGAAACAGATCGAGCAGATCAGAGCTCAGTTCTGGTCCCTTGATAAGACAGGTCTGCAGCAGCAACTCGAGACCATTGATGTCTCCGCTTATCCCGATCTAGCGGTTTCGATCACACGAATGCAGCAGGTCGCCTCACTGCGGAAATCATTCCAAAGACTGGAACAGAATCCAGCTTGCTTCCCTGATTTTTATGAACAATTCTGCAGTCTGGTCATCGCGCCGCCGCGAACAGCCGGAGAATTGCGGGCGCGTTATCTGGACGAAATACGTCATCCGACAAATCCCAACGCACCTTCCCTCAAGTCCTATCGGCGGGTGATCTCAGCAATCGAACTGGAATACCCCGAATTGAAAGCGATGGAACGGCTCTTGCTCAACCAGATCACCATGAGACCCAAACCCAGAAAAATGCGCAGTGAAACATTGGAAATTTTATTCTTGGGTTCGATCTTTTGCTTCGCTGCTTCAATCCTGGCTAGCTTTTTGCTTCTCATTCTTGCTATTCAGTAACATCGTCGTTTCTTCAGGATCGTCCTCATGAGTTCCCCCGACCAACCCGACTGGAATCTGTTGCCCGCAAACCCGGAGGCCTTTTTTTCGCTTCCCGGCGAGTATGACCTGCGCGATTTGAAACGCAGCTACAACGCGCTGATCCGAAAGTTTAAACCGGAAAAGTATCCCGCAGAATTTCAGAAAATCCGGGCTGCCTTCGAGGTGCTGAATGATGCCTTGCGCTATGATGAGCCCCCCCGACCAATCGACAACACGAACCTGCTGACAGATTGGGATGATCCAGGGGAAACCCTGCCACCATTCGAACCGGAGGAATCTGACAAGCCAGAAATAGATACCAGTTCCGAACGAGTCGACTCAAGGCAGGCTCAAATGTCTTCAGTAAATTCCCCCCATCCCCTCACTTTAAAAGAGCGATTGACCACCGAACCGCCTGAGAAAATTTATCATGAACTGGATGCCAAGCCAGATAAATCTCCTTATGAGTTTTATCTCATGGCCCTCTTATCCGACTTGGTGATAGACGTAGGGCGCACCTTCCCCAACTGGCTCCTGGAAGGTTTGAAAGAATATCCAAGTGATCCGGTGCTGTTTGAACTGCTCAGAGAATATCTCGCGCTGGATGAAATCCCAGAAAACCTAGCAGGGCTGCTGGAAGCGATTTCCCGGGTCGTGCGTTCGGATCGCTTTTATTACCTGACAGAGCGAGGTTGGGATAAGCTGTTAAAAAACGCTTCGTTTATGCTGTTCCGCGAAACACTCAGCGAATGTGAAGCCAACCTGCTGGACTATCGCATTGAACATAAACTGGTCTTTTACCTGCACATCCTCAGACCGGCGATCATGAAAGCCGATATCGCCTGGATTGACGAAGTGTTCTCACAGATTGGACTGCCGGCCCAAATGCCCCACTGGATCGAAGAAGAACTGGATTTCCTGGAACATCTGGTAGATTATCGTCAAAACAGGCGACGATTTCTCTCCGGGGGTCACCTGCGCTCCGTGATCGATCAGGCGATCATCGAATACTTTTGGAAAGGAGAACTGGCAGGCACAAAGCGGTTTCTTGAGTTGCAAATGGAACTGGTCACTACCCAGGAAGAAATCCTCTCTGAATTTAATACCGTGACAGAGGAACTCGCCGTCGTTCGCATCATCTGGAATCATATTTCTGAAGAAATTCTGATGGGCCTTGATGAGGATCTTGCTTCTGAAGATCCAGAATTGTTCAAACAAAAAACGCAAGAACTGGCCTGCCGACTCGTCGAAGAGGGAATTACTCCTGAGAATGAGCGAGCCGATATCATCTTCAAAATAGTTTTATCAAACGTCCTGCTACTCAATGTGTTTATCATCCTGCACTGCACGACGTTCTGGGGGGAAAAGCTCTGGTTAGATATACTCCAACTCGCCATCCTCGTGTTGCTCGACCCCTTCGCGGTCTATTTTGGATATCGCTTGTGGGAACAGACGACGTTCAATTATTCCCAGTTCTGGTGGCGGCTTGAAATCATGCGTTTTTATCAGACAGCTCGTTACCCCATCCAGGATGTGGCGCAGGAACTCAAACACCTTAACGGCAAAGAATTCGGGAAAACAAAACTGCTGGGGCTGGATAAAATTGCCGCCATCACGCGCATTGATCTGGGACTTTGGTTCTATACCACCGCACAACGACTATTAACCGCCTGCCAGTAATTATTTTCTCCGAACATCCTTTTGATCCTCTCACTTCTTTGAAAAAGAACCTATCGTATGTACCTTTTCTTGCTCACTCTGCTCACCATTTTGGCGTTTCAGTTCATTCAGTTTCTTTATGTTCTGAGTCAATCAGTTACGGGCAGATTGGCCGGGACAGCAATTATCACCAATTCAATTGGTATGGGACCAACTCTATTTCAAATTTATCTCAATGGGACAGAATGGAGAGTTGGCCTGCTACCTCTTGGAGGAAGTACAAAATTTGTCAACGAAGAATCGCTTTTAGAAAATTCGTTCTTTCTTACAGAAGAAGACCCGATTCAACCATTGTATTCTTTGCCAGTCTTCTCACGCGCCCTGATTCTGCTAGTCGGCCCCTGTAGCAATATTGTTTTAGGGCTGATCCTGTTGTGGTCTGCCACATTTTTTAATGGCAGTAAAGTGGTCGTAGCTCCCGATGCAGGAACATTGATTTCCCCTTCCGCGGTACCGGAATTGGCTTGGAAAAATGAAAAAGCAAACTGGGATTCTCAGAACACACTGATAAAAAAGAGCTTTCTGACTTACTGGTATCGTTTTTTTACGTTCCAATCCCTAACAGGCTGGGGAGGCATAATGGGGTGTATGGTTACATGCGCTGCGGCATTGTCTCAGTCCCCTCCAGCCTGGTTAACCTGTTTTGGGATTATCTGCCTGGGAACAGGCTGTTTGAACCTGCTTCCTATCCCTATTCTTAATGGAGGCTACTTCGTCTTTCTGTTAATGGAAGCTGTCGCTGGTAAAAAAGAGATGATACGGCTTATTACTAAATGTAATTATGCTGGAATCGTCATTGTACTCTTTGTGATGCTCCGATTACTCTATTGTGATATCACCTGGTGCTATTCTCAGTTCTTTTAAATTAATGCTCTGTCCTGACCGACATTCAGATACGACAACCATGACAAATTCTCCCGAAACGGAATACGTTGATCGAATCCTGGATCTGAATCCGCTGGAGCAGTCGACAGAGATTCTTGCGCAGCGCCACGCGTTCCTGCACCCTCAGGCACATTCTGCACAAATATTCGATACACACTCTGATCACTTTGAACGGCGGGAACAGGCCGTCCAGCAAATCCAATCACTCAGAAACGTGTTCTGGTCACTGAAACAGCCAATGCTCTTACAGCAACTGGAACAAATCGATGTTACGGAGTTTCCAGACCTCGCTTTGGGGTTAAGCCGTCTGAGAATGATTGCGGAACTCAAAGATTCCTTTCAGAGGCTCAAACAGCACCATGCCTGCTTTGATGAATTTTATGAGCCATTTTGCTCTCTGGTTGTCGCACCACCGGGAACGGCAGACGAACTGCGCACGACGCTGCTCGAGGCATCACGCCGGGAATCAGCCGACTTTGATTTCGTGGGCCCGGAAGACTATGATCGCGCTGCCAGTATCATTCAGCGGGAATTTCCGGAATTATACCAACTGGAAACATATTGGTTGAACCAGATAGCCCGGACCACAAAGCAGGGAAAATCGATCCGTCGTACAATCAAAATCCTCTATTTTTTAATCGCGTCCACCTTAGGCATCACGATTCTGCTCAGCCTGATCTACGTGTTTAGTGCTTTCGATATCTCATTCGGGAGCCATTGATGAGTGATCCGACTGAGCCACAATGGCACCTGCTGCCCGATCAGCCCGAACAGTTTTTCTCGCTCTCGGGCGAGTATGATGTCCGCGATCTGAAACGCAGCTACAACGCGCTAATTCGTAAGTTCAAACCGGAAAAGTTTCCGGAAGAATTCCAGCGAATCCGAGCCGCCTATGAACGGCTCAATGATGCGTTGCGCTATGGAGAAACCCCACACTCCGAAACACTGACATCCGGGCTGCAGTTTGAATGGAGTGACCTGGAAACGCCAAAGGAAAACCCGACTTCGGAGCAGCAGGCATTCGAGACACCGGTGTTCAATGACGATTCCGAAAGCACCGGCGCAAAACCGACGCCCCCCGTCGAACCACTGTCCCTTCGAGAGCGGCTGAAACAGGAGTCACTGCAGGACCTCTATACAGAGCTGAAATCCAAACCGCTGAAAACACCCTACGATTTTTATGCCCTCGCTGTGCTCTCTGACCTGCTACTGGAAGCCGAATATTCCTTTCCCCAATGGCTGCTGGAAGGACTGAAGGCACATCCGGAAGAACCAGCGCTCTTCGAATTGTTACACCAGTTCTTTGTCTCCAGCCGGTCCATCGATGGGATCGAAGAATTATTAGAAGCAACCTCGCGCGTGATTCGATCAGATCGATACTATTATCTGACCGAAGCCGCCTGGGATCGACTGCTCCGAGAAAAGCCGTTCGCCGTTTTTATGCGCACGCTTGAGTCTTGTGAAATGAATCTGCTGGATCATCAAGTCGATCATCTGCTGGTATTTTACATCCATATTCTGAAGGCGGCGCTCTGGAAAGCCGGTAAAACCTGGATCAAAAACACCTTTGCGCAGATTGAAGAACACATCGACCGGATGCCGTTCTGGCTGGAACAGGAATATGAGTTTCTGTACGTCATCAAAGGCTATCAGGAGCAGCGTAACGAATTCGTATCGGGCGGCCCACTACGAGCCATGATCGACCGGACCATTGTTGATTATTGTACGCTCAATGAACAGGACGCCGACCGAAGCTTTCTGGAATGTCAGCATTCGCTGGTTGCACAGCGGGAGGAATTGCTGGAGGAATTCGACATTTCTTCAGGGGGAATTGAAGCGATTCTGGGACTGTGGGATACAATCGCGGACGACGTCTTTACTAGGATCGATTCGGAATTCACTCGCTTCGATCAGGAAGATCTGGAACAACGTACCCGCCAACTGGTCGACCAGGTGTTTGAAAAGGGAGCGGGAGCAGAATACAGAATGGCGGTTCAAATCCCGTGGCTTTCATTCGCGTTGATCTTCGTCATTTCAGCAATGATTGCCCTGCTTTGTCTGATTTTCAAAGGGGAATCCATTTCAGGTTCCTTGCTCATCATCGGCTGCTTATTAATCTTGAATGGGATTGTATTTATCGTAAGTGACCTGGCTGCGGACCTGGCGACTGCTGAATTCTACCGCTCCTGGTGGCGATTCAAACTCATGGACTTCTATCAGACAGCCTGGTTTCCGCTGATCCAGGTCGCGACCGAACTCAAACAAATCAACAAAACGCGGCACGGCAAAAAGCAAATTCGTAATCTCGACGAAATCGCCAATCTCGTCAGCAAAGACGTCGGCCTCTGGTTCTATGCCACCGCACAACGACTCTTAGCCGCCTGCCATTAACATTAATGCTATCAACTGGCCGCTGAGAGGATCAAATGCGTCCCGGTTACTTCGTGGTCTGTGTTTCCAACGCGAACCAGGATTTATTCAGATAGCTGCAACTGCGCAGTTCTCCAGTTCATAAGCCAATGCACCGTCACCACAACCAACGTTAAAACAATACACGTTTTCGATCTTGGTACGTTCGCCCATCTCAGCCGCCACCTGTGCGGTTGCTGAATCCGCAGGAAAAGGTGATGTCACCGCTTGGCCAGAACAATCTTTTAAAGAATTAAATGATCCTCTTGACAGACCACATATCTCTCACTACGATCTTTTAAAGAATTAAAAGATATCGCCGATCTGGCAACTGTCCCTTTTCTGATCATAAGGAACCGCTTCCATGGCACGTCCGGGATCCGAACACCCTACCGAGCTGGAACTCGAACTCCTCAAAATATTGTGGGATGACGCGCCGTTGCCCGTTCGCGAAGTCAGAGCGCGGCTCGAAACCAAGGCAAACCGCCCCCTGACCCACAGCTCTGTGATCACCATGCTCAACATTATGCACCGTAAGGGTTTTGTGTCTCGGAAGAAGGAAGGCAAGTCGTTTTTGTTTTCCCCGAAGCTGATGAAAAAAACGGTGGCGGGCGGCATCATGGGAGACGTGCTCACCCGCGTATTCGATGGTTCCTCCTCTGATCTGGTACTCAACCTGCTCGAAACGGTCGACCTGGATCAGGACGAACTCGCCGAAATCCGCAAGCTGATCACCCGCAAGGCAAAGGAGCAAAAGCAATGAACTGGCACGCACTCATTGACCCGGAATTCAGCGGGCGCCTTTGCCTGACACTCATACACTCAATCTGGCAGGTCTCACTGCTGGCGCTGGTTGTATGGTGCATTGACCGATTTTGGCGCAACGCCTCCGTTGAACGGCGTTATCTTCTGAATGTCGCCGCTCTCGTGACGGCGATCGTCGCCATCCCGATTACGTATCAACTGCTGGACGTTACCAAACCGGGAATCAACGCCACCAACCAGGCGGCAACACGCACAAAAGTGGTCGAACCACTGCCCATTTTAAGCTCAAACACTCCCATCAAAACAGAACTGGTTGCTTCACGGAAAACCCGGTCCAGTGATCCACAGAGACAACGAAACACTCAAACCCAGTCAACCAAAGCCGCCAGCGCTCCGATAGTGACTCCCCTAACCGTCAGTCCGCCATCACAGTGGTTGTGGCTGGCACCTTGGATTATGGCCTTCTACGCCGTAGGGGTTGTTCTGATGCTCACGCGACTGATCGTCGCCAGCATCCGTGCCAACCGACTTGGTGCGCACGCCGTCTTAGTCACTGAAGGTCCTCTTGTTGAAACGCTGCGATCTCTGGCGCAGCAATGGTCGATGAACGTCGTGCCTGCCCTGGCCCGCGCAGAACAGATCGTCGTGCCCAAAGTAGTCGGCATTGTACGACCGATAATCCTGTTGCCCACCTCGGCCATCAGCGGACTCTCAATAGAGGAACTCGAACTGATTCTCGCACACGAGCTGGCCCACGTCCGCCGTTACGATATGTGGGTCAATCTACTGCAGCGTTTTGCCGAAGCGGTCCTGTTTTTCAATCCGGCCCTGTGGTATCTCAGCCGCCGCATCAGCACGCTCCGCGAGTACTGTTGTGATGAAATGACGTGCCGGGTGCAACCCGCTTCCAATTCTACGTCAGCGTTCGAATCGCGTGTGCAATATGCAACAACACTGCTACGTGTCGCGGAACTGGCAAAACGAACAACGGCATCCAGCAGCGATCTGGCGTCCCTTGCTGCCAGTGGAAAGTCACCCTCCGAAATGCGCCGCCGCGTGGCCCGTTTGTTTGGTGAACCACTGCGCGAACCGTTACGTGTCTCACGAACCGGCGTATTCGTACTGCTGGCCCTGGCATTAGCGCTGCCGCTGGTCTCGCTCGTATCAACTTCCACAGCACAAACAGTAACAAAAAAAGAAGCTCCAGAGAAAAAAACGCCCCTTCAGAAAACTCCACATTCCACCAGCAACCCATCAAAAGAAAAAGATGGTTCACGCACATTTCAACTCAACGTCGTCGGCCCCGCTGACAAACCGGTGCCGCACGCTTTAATTGAAGCCCGCACCAGCCCCGCTGTCACCGCCGAACAGATTCATCGCGGCGAATACGTCCGCAAGAGCACCTATGGCCCCTTCGTAAAAACCGACGAGAAAGGCGTGCTCCAACTGACAATCCCCGCTCATCCCATGCGATTTAATCTCAGCATTAAACAACCCGGCTATGCCCCCTACTGGGCCGGCTGGAATTCCAGCGAGCATCCGGAAACCATCCCGGACGAATTTACGGCTCAGCTTGAGACCGCCTGGACGGTTGGAGGCATCATCGTTGACGGAGCAGGGAAACCAATCGCCGGCGCCAAGGTTTCACCCAGCGTCAATTTTCAAAAACGCCCCGGCGATACCAGTCAACTAGGTGCCGGCACAAAAATCACCACCGATGCAAAAGGTCAATGGCGTTATCAACATGTTCCTGCGTCAAAACCGGAAGTTCAGATCGCCGTGAATCATCCTGATTATAGCCCCTGGAGAGACCGCGTCTCGCGCAGCAAATTTGAAGTCAAAGAAAATCCCCCCCCCACCGCCCGTATTGTTCTCAACCGGGGACTCATCATCACCGGCAGTGTGACCGACGAGCAAGGTAAACCGATCTCTGGCGCTCTGGTCAGAACAAAATTCATGAACGACATTCGCAAAGCAACCACAGACGAACTGGGCGTCTATCTCATCCCCGGATGCGAATCCCGCATGACTCGCGTTGTGGTTTCCGCCAAAGGCCGGGCTCTGGAAATGCAGGAAGTCCGCGTCGCCCCCGAGATGACCCCCGTTGATTTTGTCCTCAAGCCAGGAGGAAAGATTCGCGTGCGCGTCGTCGATAAAAACGGAAACGGCATCCCTAAAGCACGGATTTTCTTCCAGCAGTGGCGGGGCAACATCGACTCTTTTGAGTTTGACACCGTTCATCCATACGCAGACGAAAACGGCGTCTGGGAATGGAACGAAGCGCCACTGGATAAATTCCAGGCCGACATCTGCCGTCCTGGCGGTATGCAACTCACCTATCAGACACTGCTGGCCCGCGAAGCAGAATATGTGTTCAAACCACCTAAAGCCTTGGTCATATCGGGAAGCGTCGTGGACGCAAAGACGAAGCAGCCCATCAAAATATTCCACGTCACACCCGGTTATCAGACTAACATTCCTCAGCCCCGCATGTCCTGGAACACGTCAGACAGCTTCGAGTCGCTTGATGGTAAATATCAACTTCGTGTGACACGCGATAAGCCAGCGAATTTCGTACGCATCGAAGCAGACGGCTATGAAGTCACGACCTCACGTGCTTTCAAGCCAGACGAGGAAAATGTGCACTTCGACTTTTCACTCGCACCTGCCAAAGACATTGCTGCAACGATTCTGACCGCGACAGGCGAGCCCGCCGCGGATGCTGAAATTGTCGTCGGTGTCACAGGTTCGCAAATTAGTATCAAGGAAGGCAAGTTCGGTAACAGTCAGACATATGCCACGCGGCTCAAGAGCGATGCGGCCGGCTATTTTCATATCCCACCACGAAATGATCCGTTTCAATTGGTCATCCTGCATTCCGCCGGATTCGCGCACCTTAAGTCCGACGAAAGCCCGATTCCCAATCCCGTGGAACTGACTCCCTGGGCACGACTTGAAGGAACATTCCGCGTGGGGAAGCAGGTCGCCCCCCATGTTAGACTGACACTATTTTACAACGGCATCAATACATTCAACGACGAGGGGCCGCACATCTTCACTGGCAATGAAGTCACAACCGATGAAAACGGGCATTTCGTTTTTGACCGCGTCTTTCCCGGCAAATGCCGTGTGGGGCGTGAGATCACATTCATGGTTAATGAAGGGACGAGCGAGGTCACATCGTCACGCAGAACGAAGGTAGATTGTTTCCCTGATAAAACCACCACACTCGAACTCGGAGGCACGGGGCGGCGCATCATCGGCAAACTGGCGCCGCCTGCCAGTTATTCCGGAAAGGTCTTCTGGAATATGGAGTTGCTCACACTCGAAGGCGCTCTTCCGCCACCACCGGCCCCGTTGACGACAAAACAGGATTTCGAAGATCCCGAACGGTACAATGCCTGGCGAATTGCGTATGAAGCGTATCTACAACTGCAGTCAGAAAACACGTACTTCACGGTCAGCATTGACATCGATGGTTCGTTTCATATCGACGATGTCCCTGCAGGAGACTATGTGTTAAAGATGTGGCACTCTAAAAATCTTGCCGGTAAATTAAAAGAGGTTCAGATCTCCGTACCTGCCAGTAAAATAAATGATACAGCAGCCCCCGTGGATCTCGGCACGCTGACACTGCAAAAATAGTTCTCGTGTCCTCACGCCGCTTTGGACTCTGCTTTCATTTCGTGTTTTTCGTGCCTTTCGTGGTAGAAAAAATAAACCGCGCAGATTGTTTTCGCCTTTCACCTCGCATTAAGTCACTCCTATTTGCTACAGTAAGTCGAACGGATAAAACACATCCCCTTTTACGGAGAAAAGGATCATGCGCATTCTGATCGTTGGTGCCGGCATTGGGGGCATGACGCTCGCCGCTTTACTCAAACAGCGAGGCATGCAGGCGACACTCATCGAACGAGCGGCCAACTTTGACCACGCTGGTTACATGCTGGGCCTCTGGCCGCTCGGCTATCGGGTCTTGCATGGCCTGGGTCTCTATGAACAGTTCGCCGCCACGTCCATCGAATGCAAACATTACGAAGTTCGTGACAATCACGGCACGCTCGTTAAGAACTGGTCAATGCAGCCCATCGCCGACCGCTTTGGTCCCAACCTGAGCTGCACGCGGCCACAACTGATCAAACTGCTGCAAACCGCACTCGGAGACGCCGACATCCGCTTTAATACCGCCATCGAAGCGATCAACCAGAGGGGAGAAGCAGTCGACGTCACCTTCAGCGATGGCTCAAATGAAACCTTCGACCTTGTCGTCGGTGCAGACGGACTGCATTCGAAAGTTCGCAGCCTCGCCTTCGGCGAACAGCCCTACTACCACACGAACTGGGGCGGCTGGGTCTGGTGGGTCGACGTGAATGCGGTTCCGAAAGAGACCTTCGTCGAACACTGGGGTGCAGGCCGCTTCTTCGGCATCTATCCCACAATCAACGGCGCAGGCGTCTACGCCGGCGCACCCATCGACGGCGCATTTGCAGAGCCGGGACCAGGACGACAAAAACGCATCCGCGAACAGTTCTCCGGCATGGGAGAACTCGTTGACATCTGCCTGTCTGCTCTGCCCGACGACAGCAAAGACCTGTTCTTCTGGAAACTCTCCGACGTCCGTTCGAAAGAATGGGCTCGCGGCCGCGTGGTGTTGCTGGGCGATGCCGCCGCCGGCTTCCTGCCCACCGCGGGCATCGGCGCTTCGATGGCGATGGAGTCCGCGGCCGTCCTCGCCGATGAACTTTCGCGTACGAACAACCAGTTTCTGGAACACGCCCTGTCGCTTTATGTCAAACGCCGCAAGCATCGGGTGGAAAGCACGCAAAGTGATTCGCGTCATTTAGCCAAAATGATGTTCATCAAATCCGCCACTGTCGCCCACATCCGCGACGTCGCGACGAAATTTTATTCGCTGGAACAACTCGCCAGTTCCATTGCGAAAGCCTTTGACGAACCGATTTAATAGAAACCAACATCACCATGGACTTACTTGATCGATTATTAGGTCACGATGCCTGGACCACACGCCAACTGCTCGAGATCTGCGCCACGCTCACAGACGAACAACTCGATCAACAATTCGATATCGGCCACCGCACGCTCCGCGCGACGCTGAACCATATCATCAGCAACATGGAAATCTGGTCGGCACTCATGGCCGGCGATCCCATTGAACGACAAACAGATCAAACGATTCAGGGCATGCGCGGACGCTTATCCGTCGCCGAAAACCGACTGCAGTCCATCGCCGTCAAAGTCCAGGCAGAAAATGGCTGGGACCATCTCTGGACCGACCACCTCGACGATCCACCCCGCGAAAAAACCTTCGGCACCGCCCTCGCCCACATCATCACCCACAGCATGCACCACCGCGCCCAGGTGCTCTATATGCTGCGGCTTTCGGGTGTTCAAGAACTGCCCGAGGGCGACGTTTTCAGCTGGGAAAACAATACGAAACGGGGATGATAAAAGATTTCCACTTTCGATATCTGCCTCCCGGTTCGTCACACAAAGTTCTATTATTCAGCCGTCTTTTGTTTTCGCAGTTTTGTCGCAAGGTACTTCGCAGTTTCGTCGGCGATTACATTGTAGCCTGCGAGATTTGGATGTCGATCGCCGTACCAGCCCGGCAGGTCTCCCAGAATCGGATCGAGTTCGTTGGCCATCACTACCACCCGATCGCCTGAGACGAACGGCTTGACCAGCGCGTGATATTTTTCAGGTACTTTCGCCAGCGGATATCGACGATAGTTGAGCATGTTATGTCCCTTCTTCAGTTCGGCGGCATAACGCGGATAGATGTCAAACACTTCCAGGTTTTCTTCTTTGGCAACCTGGAACACCAGGTCGTTAATTTTCTTGCTGTCCTCTTCATTGGCAAAAGGGATCACGGTCATCGGAACCAGTACGGCGTTGGGATGATCTTTGCGCAATCGTGCGAGTAATTCGTGAAAGTCTTTCGGGAAGTTTTCGGTGAAGTTCTCCCGCCGCGCCCGGTCGTTCAAGCCGTAACGGATGAAGATATAATCCAGCCCCGGGAGCTTGGCGGCATCGCGATCATAGCGACCCGAATCGAACAGCCGCCGAATATATTCGCCACTCAGACTGGAATTGACCACATGACAGGCCGGCAGATCCCCTTCCGCCGCCAGGAGTTGTTCGAGAACTTTTTCCAGATGCGGGCCTTCCGGCTTGAGTCGTCGGGGAATACTGCCTTCCGCCGTGCTGTCCCCCAGTAAGAGAATCTGAACTTTTCCCTCATGCTCGGCTTGCGCCAGCAAAGGCTGCCACAAAAAGAACGTTGTCAGAATGAGTAGAGAGAAAGCAGTTTTCATCAACGGGTTTCGCAGTAAGTTCATCAGAGCAGTCCTGTTCAAAGGAAGTTTGGGAAGGTCTCAAATGGGGAGCATGCATTTCATTATGCTCTACCGGTGGGGTGAATTCAATTTCCAAGACGATTTCTTGAGAAAACACACGAGGTCTGTGGTGAGATCGGAACGCTCAGTAATTCAATTCGTCACTCACCGACGGAAACAACCTTTACCGGCGGGGCACACCCAGGCAGATCCGAAAGCCGTCACGGGAATCGGAATAACCGGGCCCCTGAAGACCTAACCGCACGGCGCAGCGGGCGTTGCCCGGAACATCGAAGTAGTTACCGCCGCGACAGACGGGACGCGGGTTCTGCTTGACGACATACAGTTCTTCGTGTCCCCCTTGGGGATCGAAGTCATCAAGGACAATCTCCCAGACGCCGCCGCACATGTCGGCCAGTCCGAAACTGTTGCGACCTTTTTCTCCGTACTGATTGACTGGCGAAACAAAGGCGAAGCCGTCGCTCCACGGTGCATTCGCCAGTGGCCAGATTTTGTTGCGGCCGGGCAGAAAGTCGACAGCGGAAATGTTCAAGCGGCCTTCGCCGTCGCGCAGATCATTGCCCCACCAGAAGTAATGGCTCTCGCTACTACCACCCCGACAGGCATAGGCCCACTCGGCTTCGGTCGGCAGGCGATATTCCAGCCCCTTCGGCAGTCGGCCTGCTTTGCGTTCGCGTTCCGTGAGCCATTTGCAAAACGCGCGACCGTCATTCCAGCTCACACAGACGACTGGATAACTGTTTCGCAGCGGGAACCCGAAATTCGGATCGCGCCAGCTTTTGTCTTTCACAGAGATCCAGGGATGCGGCGGCGCTTTGGCGGTGATCTTCCATTCGGGATCAAAGACTTGTGTCTCGCCGTCCGGTTTTTCAGCGTCAGTCACATAACCGGATTCCTCGATGAAACGTTTAAACTGCCCCACGCTGACTTCCGTGCGGCCCATCCAGAACCCATCCTTGACCTGCATCGGCCGCGGCTGCTCCCCTTCGTACGATTCCCGCACGGTGCCCGGCGTCGCGCCCCCTTCAATGCCGGTCGCCCAGGCTTTCTCTTCTGGCGTGCTGCCCATTTTGAATTTGCCCGACGGAATGTAAACGACTTCCAGAGAGACGTCACTACCCAGGTCCACCTGTTTTGCTGTCCCCTGTTTCGGAGCATCGGCGGCCGTTACTTCACTACTCATCGCACTAGAAGCAGACATCATGAAGCAGACCGACAACAGCAGACGAAAGGGCTTTGAGATTCTCATCGGGTGGGTTCCTTTTATGGGGATGCTCAAGCAGTGGGTATAAGAAAAATCGTACCAGACTGAAGCGGGCTGTCAACTGCCTGTTAGAATTTGGCGAACTTTGTTTCTCTCTTAACTGTCATATAATCTAAGCTTGTATCTCCCGCGTTGGTGCGGGATACTCATACATCCGTTCGTGGGACTTTGGAGTGACTTCCGCATGAGTTTTTGAAGCTTAACAGCCCGTCACTGCGTTTATTCCCCGAACGGACTTTTTTCTTTATCTGGAAAATGTTGTTGTGACAGACGGGAAATTTCAATCAACGTCTACGGAACGAGAGCAACTGCGCGAACAGTGCGAGCGGGAAGACCTGGTGATGTTTATCAACGCCTGTTTCGCAGCCACGCGTCAGAATGAGTTTTACACGGACCAATACAGAATGTCTGTATCGATTGAGTTTCTGCATCAATACGTCCTAATTAACTATCGGCTGCTTTATTCACGGACGCTGGCAGCGGGCATCAATCATTTCAACCAGTTGCAGATCATTTTCAACCTACTCCAGGCTGGTGCGCCCGCTGATCTCAAACAGCGTACTGAAGAAGGTGCGTTGATTGCTGTTGCGCTGCACGGGTTGCCCGCCAACCGAGTTTACGCTCTGTTTGCGCGTCTGCAGAAAAATCGTGTGAACAACCGACGGACACGGGCCGTGATTAAAGCCTATCTAAACTGGCGGCGTGACCCCGAATTTGACGCAATTAAATATCGCAACAAATATCGGGCCGCTGCGACGCACGTCCATTCTCGTCTAAATGAGGAAGTCGGACGTTTCCTGTTTGATCGGTCCAATCAAAAGCCGTACACGATGCCGTTACTTAACCAGTATCGCCAGGCACAATACAGTGCGGCCGCCATTTATGAGTTACCGTTTACCGTGGCAGAATCACTTGCTCAAAAACACAAAGTCCCCCGTGATGTGTTCCTGAATAAAATCGAACCGAAAATGACAGCCACGGAGAAACTGCGTTTTCAGGCAACTGCTGCGCGGACAAAAGGTGCCCAGATCGAGTTCGATCTGAGTCGTGCTGGCCTGACGAAGCTGGCTCTGTATATACTCTCTTTAAAGCAGAGTGAACGTGTGCAGCGAGCCGATGAACTGCAGGCTGCTCTGGAATCTGCTGCCGAGAAAACGTTGACTCGCGCGCCGCTGTCGCTGGGTCGCGTAGCAACGATTCTTGACCGCAGTCGTTCTGCAGCGGGGAGCCGTGAAAAACGCAATCGGCCTCTGGCTGTCTCATTGGCCGCCAGTTATCTGCTGCGCAGTGCGGCCACCGAATATCGGGCTTTCTGGACACCCGCATGGGAAGACCAATCGTTTGAAATTCTGACGCATGCAGCAGGTCAGACGGCCCTCGCGGAACCGCTGCTCGATGCACTGGAATGGCAGCCGGATTTGATTGTGATTGTGTCTGACGGATACGAAAACGATCCGCCTCAACTCGTCGATCAGGTTGCCTGCGTGTACCGAAACGCGATTGGGAAAGCAGAGACGCCGGAGATCGTACACATGAATCCGGTATTCGATGCCGATCATTACGCACCCCGTCGTTTGGGAGCAACGATCCCGACAGTCGGCCTGCGCGATGCGGAAGACATACCCACCATGCTAGGTTTTGCCAAATTTACCGCCGGGGCTGCAACGCTGGATGAACTCGAAGAGTATCTGGCATTTCGTGTCAATAGAATGCTTCACTCAGATGGAACATAACAAATCAAAAGCAACAGACTGTCTGGAGACGATTTCTCTCAAAGGCCTGACACTCGCACCGTCTCAGGTGCTGGGAGGCGTGCGGCTGGTACCCGTGCTGCGCAAACAGCTGCGCGAAGATCTGCGTCTGACGAAACGTCCCTATTATGAAGACATCGCCGCTGTCCAAATCGACAATAAAACGGCGTATTATTCTTACATCCCGCATGCCTTTATCGCAGACTGGTCGGACGATGGTTCGCCGGCGGTCGCCTACGGTACGCAGATCCGATCCAATAAATCGACGAAAACCAGTGATGGTAAAGCTCACGACTTGGGTTTTATGACGGCACGCGTCATGAAAAAAATGCGCGCCCGTGAAAATCGGAACCGCCTGCGGTTTTTGCCGATGGATGTTTCCCTGGAAGGTTTTCTCTCTCTGCATTTTGGTGGCCCCCAGATTATTTGGGAAGAGTACTCTCGGGAAGCGATCCGCGATGGATTGAGTCCGCGCTGTGAAACCTCGATCCCGGGTCGCTGGCTCAAAGGGTTGGAAGATGCACTGCGCGTGTTCGAAATTCATACAAACCAGGTGGGTTCACTGGTCTTTGTCGGCGACGCGCTGGCCTCGGCATTCATCGTGCCTCACCCCGATGATTATCGTGCGTTGCATGAGACGCTGTTGACCGATGAGTATGGTGAATTACTCTATTTCTACGGGCTGTACGCAGAAGAGAATCGACTTCATCCGGATGCAATCGATGCCCGCAACGTTCAGTCGTTGAAAGACCTGCGTAACGAAGTCGCGCGCGTGCGGTCTGACTGGTCGAAACTGCATTCGCTGATGTCAAATAATCTGCTAGGCTGTCCGGTTCGGAACGAGATGGTTTACCGCATGGGACCATTTCATCTGCAGCGTTTTATGACGGAACTGAACCCGAAAGCAGAAAACCATATCGGCGAAGCCATTGTGAGAAAAAACGGGACGCTGGAGTATTTGAAATCGTATCGTCTGTCTGCGGCACAGTGCCGACGTGCCTACCTGTTGATGCAACTGGCAGACAGCAACTGGTCTCTCGACGCCTGTGCTGAGAAACTGGCCTGTGCCAAGAATGAACTCATATACCGCTTGGAAAAAGCCGGTTTCGGTCATCTGTTTCATCGGCATGTTCTGGACCAAGTTCACAGTGAAATCCGCAAAGGAAAGTAGTTTGACGTTGAGAGTCTGTCTACCTATATTCCAAGCTCAATTAAATTTTTACTTTGACTGGAATTCAGGTAACACTTATGAAAACGTTTCCCATCATTCTGGCTGGTCTGCTTGTTCTCAGTATGACATATCGTAGCGAGGCGGAGCTGAATCTCTATGTCAGAGCCGATGCCCCTCTGAACGGGGACGGCAGCAAGGAAAAGCCGCTGCGGTTGATTCCGCAGGCGCGCGATCTGATTCGTGAAGCACGTAATAATGGGCAGGCGAAACCGGGTGACGCGGTCACCGTGCATATTGAACCCGGCGTGTATGAATTTCAAAAGTCTCTGACATTTGAAAAGAACGATGGCGGCACAAAAGACGCACCTGTTGTCTATCGGGCCACTCAACCCGGCAAAGTTCGCATTCAGGGGGGTGTGACACTTGACCCTGCGTTATTTCAGACTGTGAGCGATGAAACGATTTTAAAACGGATACCAGAATCTGCACGAAACCATGTGCGTGTCTATAACCTGACGCCTGTGTCGCGTGGTGCCTTTGCGGAGTTCAAGCCCTCTTATCGGGGGGTGCCCGTCGGTCCCTGGTTGTACATGGACGGAGCGCCGATGACTTTGGCCCGCTGGCCGAACGTGAATGCAAAGAATGCAGGCTGGGCGACGTTTATCAAAGTCATCGACAAAGGCCTGCCTGATTCGAAAGCGAAAGACCCGGCAAAACACAAACTGCACCCCGGTTCGTTTGTATTCGATGATCCGCGACCGGCCCGCTGGAAATTGGAAGATGGGGTCTGGCTCTTGGGATACTGGACGCACGACTGGAGCGATGAGGTGATTCGAGTCGCCGATTACGATCCGAAACAGAACGTGATCAAGTTGGCAGCGCCTCACACTTACGGCATCATGGGAGGCACTTGGGGGTCCAAAGAGCGACGTTTCTTCGCGCTCAACGCGCTAGAAGAACTGGATTCGCCGGGCGAATGGTATCTGGATCGAAAGCAGATGCAGCTCTATTTTTATCCCGCAAAGAAACTGGACGGCGCGACCATTGTACTGGCTCGGCTGACTGATCCGTTATTAAAAATTAACGGTGCCCATCACATGCGGTTTGAGGGGCTGAACATCGAATATAGTCATGGCATGGGTATTGACCTGCGTAATACAGAACAGGTCGAAGTGGTCGGCTGTGTCGTCGCGAATCTAGGAAGCAGCGGAATTTCTGTGACCGGTCAAAATAATACCATCCGCAGCTGTGACCTGTATCATCTGGGAACCAGGGGCATCTCACTCTCGGGCGGCGATCGCAAACAGCTGATCCCCGCCAACAACCGTGCGATTAATAATCACATTCACGATTATGGTCTGTTTCAGCGCACGTATGCACCGGGCATTGGCGTGCATGGCTGCGGTCAGATTGTGGAAAACAACTGTATTCATGACGCGCCGCATAATGCGATTTTGTATGGCGGGAACGAAAATCGGTTTGAGCGAAACGAAATCTATCGCGTCGTGATGGAGACCGGCGACTCTGGTGCGTTTTATGCCGGACGTGACTGGACCAGTCAGGGGAATATTTTGCGTCACAACTTCATCCACAATCTGGGCGGCGGCGATGCCACGCATGTGAATACAATGGGCGTCTACCTGGACGACTGTGACAGCGGCGACACGGTGGAAGGAAACGTGTTCTATCGCTCGGGGCGGGCGATCATGATCGGCGGGGGCCGCGATAATCCGATTCTCAATAACCTGGTGATCGACTGTGCGATTGGTCTGCATATCGATTCACGAGGCATGACCTGGAAACAGTGGAACAACCCCCAGTCTGCTGGCTGGAATCTGGAAGCCAAAGCGGAAAAGATGAATTATAAGAATCCCCCCTGGAGCACGCGCTACCCCCATCTGGCAAAGATCATGACCGACTCGCCGCGGGAGCCGTTGTATAACCCGATCCAGCGGAATGTGTTTGTGAACTGCACGCAACAAGTCTGTAACTTCGGCGGCCATGTCAAAGAGCTGCTGGATAAATTCGAGATCGAGAACAACCTTGCCGTGAATACGAGTGGCGCTTCCAGCGGAGTCGCCATGACCAAGGATCTGAAAGGATTTTCCAATCTGGCAGGTACGTCAGGCAAACCGATTCCACTGGGCATCGTACAAGAATCAAACGGCAAGCTGACCTTACAGCAGGATACAACTTTGCTGAAACAGAAAGCATCTTTCGAACCGATTCCTTTCGACAAGATCGGGCTGTTTCAAGATGAATTTCGGCGAAAGTTGCCTGAAAAAAGCCCCATCAACTGATGGGGCTTTTAGACCGTCTTCAATTTAGTGCTTGTAAATCTTGTGCCGGGGTCGGTCGGAGAGGATCTGCTCTTTGCCCCAGTTGGTCACGTCGCGGAAGGCGTCGCTCTGGATGAAGTCTTTAAATGCCTGCTCGTCGGACCATTCGCTGGTGATCATATACGAGGCGTCGTCGCTGACGTCTTTCCACAAGTTCGAATTTTCATGCCCTTCAGCGGCCTCAAGTGCCTCGATTACAGCGGCAAATTTGTCTTCGAATGATTGCTGCTTGCCTTCGAGTACGTGATAGTTCATGCCGACAGTGATCATGGTTCGTAGCCCCTCTATAGATATTGATAATTGGTAAGGATGGTGGTCCAATAGTAATGCAGGACCGCTGAGGACGCAATAGTACGATGCAGGAGTCGTTTGCTAGTGCTGACATCGATTGGCACGGCGACGCCAGAAGAGAAACAAGTACAGCAAGAGACTCATGACTAAAATCACCAGAACGATGTGTTGCCAGTAACTTGATTTCACTGCTGTTCGGATTTTTTCTTCTACCAGGAGAACTTCTGCTCTAATCGGACTCCGCTTCGCATCAGCAGAAAGTTGAAGAAATGCATCACGACTTAATTCGTGGCGTTCCAGTCGTCGGTTCGTGCCATCGGCGAGACGGATATAGTTCGTTTCAGGAGTGGTCGTGTTATCGGCGATCATCGCGCCTGTGTCGGGTTCGATTTGAAACTGCTCATCGCTGAGTTGCGGATTCAAATTCCACTCGGCAATTGTAGACCGTAAATGTTGCCGAAGTTTACCAGAGGGATCATAGCCGCTGATCTCAACCGCCTTCAGTATTGGGAAATCAGGAACGTCTTGCTGCTGTCGGGGATCTTGATAATCATAACGATACTCAGTATGTCCAAAGCCTTTGCGGTCGCGCAGTCCGAGTTCGATTTGGGAGATGCGAAACGGCGCGGCTGCCTGGAACCAGATTCGGACCCCGCGTTTCTCAGGACATTCGATGGCCTGATGTTTGATGCCATTGATTTCCTGTGTCGTCTCTTTCAGAAGAGCAAACTCGTATTGAGAAAAGTAAGGCTCACCGGAGCCTGTTCTGTTGAGAAGGATTCGCAGTGCATTGATTTCAAAGTCCCGCACACCAGCCGGCGCTTTGATTTTAAGTTCGTCGTACGGATTCAACCCGACTCCGCCAGGATTTAATAACCGCTGTTCCCGTTTTGTATTCACAACCGTAAACTCTAAAGGGATTAAGCCGTCGGAAGAGGGGCCGATATAGATTTTATGATATCGTTCCCGGTTGTCAGCGGCGTGCAACCAATATTCAATCTCTCGCGGCATGTCGGTCATTTGCTGGCCGCCCGCCACGGGAACACCACCCGCCAGTTCGAAGGCACGTTGGGAATTGACGCCTTCCATTCGAATGTGAAGTGAACGCACGGAATTCGCTGCCGTTTCCCATTCCCTGATGATCGTTTTCACATTAGGAGCGTCTGCAAATACTGGTCGATATATCCACCCCGATACCGGATTAACAGAACTCAGTACGAAGGCGGCTACCATGCAGCATGAATTTCGCATACAGTAATTGATCGAAGTTTGAGACACCATTTTTGGTTACTCTCTCTAAATCTGCTGGACCGGCAAGTCTGTGTTTTTCGTGATATTCTGTCTGTTATTTCTAATACCGTTCTTTTTTATTTTTCGAACCAGGAGTTGCGCGTTATATTGATAGTTCGCGTTTTCATTGGTACTGCCGTACTAACTTCAGCATACCCTTCACAATCCGCTTCACTAGATACCTAGAATGCATACCTACAGTGCAGATCGGGGACCGTCACTAATTTACTTCCTCATCTGGCAGAAGGTTCGTTATAAAATGGAATTGTTTTATGAATCACCATAACCTGGATTGGAATCGTGCTGCGCTGCTCAATATGGTCGATGCGGTCATAGCCGTCGATGCCGGAGCCCAGGTGATTTTAATCAACAAGGCGGCCGAACGACTGACAGGCTGGAAGCAGGCAGAATCGGAAGGCAAGCCAGTGTCTCAGGTCTTACGGCTGGCGAACGAACAGGCAGACATGGATCTCAAACCACTGCTGGAGCTGGTGCTGCAAACAGGCGATTGTGTGAGCATCGGCAACCACAGTTCGCTCCTGACGCGCGATGGTGCGGCGCAACTCATCACTGGAAATGTATCGCCCATTCAAGATGACAAAGGGGCCATCATCGGTGCCCTCTTTATGATTTATACGCAATCCAATCAGCCCAAACTCGGACTCAGCCAGGAAGATTTGCAGCTGTTTATTGAAAACGCGCCTGTCGCCATCGCGCTGTTTGATCGTAATATGCGCTATCTGGCAACGAGTCGGCGCTGGCTCGAAGATTACAAAATCAGTAGTGACTGCCTGCTGGGTAAATCGCATTATGATATCTTTCCCGAAATCCCCCAGCACTGGAAAATCGCACATCAACAGGGGCTGGCCGGCGCCGTCTTACATGACGAGGAACAATTCGTACGCGATGATGGTTCGGTGCAATGGATACACTGGGTGATCCAGCCATGGCATGAATCCAATGGCTCCATTGGCGGTATTGTGATTCTCACCGAGGATATCACAGAACGAAAAGAACTTGAGGTAGAAAATAAACAATTGCTGGAACAGTTTGCGGCAGCACAGAAGATGGAATCGATCGGCCGACTGGCCGGCGGAGTGGCACATGATTTCAACAATATGCTGAATGTCATTTTAGGCCACGTCAGCTTGACGCTACTGGACATCGACTCAACGAACCCTCTCTATGAACATTTGACGGAAATTCACAACGCGGCCGAGCGGTCGGCCGAGCTCACTCAACAGTTGTTGGCCTTTGCCAGCCGACAGGTGATTGCTCCTAAGTTGCTGGACTTGAACGAGACCATCGAAGACATGATTAAAATGTTGCGACGGCTGATCGGCGAAGACATCGAATTCGTCTGGCATCCGGGAGCGGGACTGGGTCTGGTAAAGATGGACCCGTCACAAGTAGACCAAATTTTGGCAAACCTGTGTGTTAATGCCAGTGATGCCATTTCCGGGATCGGCAAAATTACGCTTGAGACGAAAAATATTGAATTTGATGAAGCGTTCTGCGCCGCGCATCCGGGTTACCTTCCTGGAAAATATATCATGCTCGCCGTGAGTGATACCGGAGCCGGAATGGACGAAACTACGCTGCTCAATATTTTTGAACCTTTCTTCACGACAAAAAAAAACGGCAAAGGGACCGGCCTGGGCCTGGCAACCGTATATGGCATCATTAAACAAAACAACGGATTTATTCACGTCGACAGCGAACCCGGTACAGGTTCTACGTTCCAGCTATTTATCCCACGGCAACAATCCGGCATAAAATCGAAAGCCACCAGACGTACTTCTCAGCCGCCCCATGGAATTGATGAAGTCATCTTGCTGATTGATGACGAACCGATGCTTTCCAAGGTCAGCAAAGAAATTCTGGAATCACTTGGCTACGAAGTATTAGTCGCAAGCAGCCCGCGTGAAGCAATTCATATCGCCCAGGAATTTCAGGGTACGATTGACCTGCTCGTCACCGATGTCGTGATGCCGGAAATGAATGGCAGAGACTTATATCACAACCTGAAAGCCATCATAGCCAACCTGAAAGTCTTGTTTATGTCCGGCTACACGGTCAATATCATCGCCGATCATGGCGTGATCAATGATGACATCTTTTTCCTGCAGAAGCCATTCTCAAGAAATGAACTCGCCGTCAAAGTTCGCCAGATCATCGAACAGGACTGATCGACTTCACATTCTGAGCGCCACTATGCGAACGCGATCACTTTATTCAATTTTCGTCCGGCTTCAGCCCGACGGAATCAATCACCGGTCGCCCGTCTTTGACAGAATACTGAAGCGGCTTGCCGGTGTAGTGATCGATGGGGACATCAGGCAAGTACTTGGGAACCAGTTCTTCAATCGTTTGAGGAAACTGACCATGCCCTCTTCGATAGCGTTCGGCTGCGATCAGGACCAGCGCTGCATCACGTTGGACTTGATACCTTCCTGTGTGAGTCCAATAGTCTGAGGGGAGTTCATCCGGCATCAAGATTAATGCCGGAAGATACTTCAGTCGCAAATGCGGCGAATCCATTAACCGCTGATACTCAGTAAGGTACGCAGTCTTTGCTGACAAATCATCAGCGTTGAGATTGATTCTTGCTTTCCACACCAGTTCATTCAAATAGAGCAGCTCATTCTGCATCTCTTTTCTGTCTGCAATCATCGCCGCCACGGGAGCGGACAGCACATCAAACGTCGCAGTCTCTGTCACATGAGTTTCTTGTTTCCTGGGGTCAGCGGGAACCACAAAAATCGACTCGAACAGTGCCTGCCTTTCAGGCGAAAAATGCACCAGATTTTGTAGAACCTGGAAACCACGTGGGGTAAATCGTCCGTTGCCATTTCCATCATCAGTATAAATTTTCTGCAGGAAGTCATCGATGAATAGCCGCTCATCAGCCCTCCTGAAATCAGGCTGTTTTATCTGTGTCATAAGCAGCTTCTGAAAAAGTGCCTCCAACTGTTGGTCATCAAAAAACTCAGGCGATTCTATCACTCGTTTTGCGATGTCTTGCGCTATTCTCCCAGTGAGTCCATTCGTACCAATCTGACAGATTGGATAGGGCCCGGCCTGGCTATAATGATTCAATAGCGCAAAACGCGCAAGCTGAAGTTGCAGACAACGATCTTTGTCTCCCTGCTCCACGGCCAGGTGAGTCGCACCAGTCAGCATTGGCAACACATGAAACCCCAAGTCCTGCATCTGCGGTAAGAGAATTGACATATTCGTCTTCGTCGGATCTGGAGAGTTCAGTACATATGATGCTTCATGATGTTGATTCTGCAACCAGGGGCTGTTTTCCGGATCTCGATTGATGAATCCCAGTTTCGGTCGGCTTGTTGCTGCCAAAAAGAGCGCGAGTGCGTCTGAATGTTTCGTTAGAAAGGTTTTTGCTTCAGGCCAGTGCTCACTCGCAGGGCCTTCGTCCAATGCCTTCCGAATGTCGTAGAAATTTTCTCTTGCTTTCGGCGTCAGCTTTGTCAGACCTTGACGATAGAGGGGCCACGCTCGGTCCTGCTTTGGAATGGAGCGGCTCAGATCATCCACTTCTTGAATGATATCGAAATTGACAGTCGGTTGTGCGACCATGAATCGCATTGTCAGAATCGTCCATAGCACCAGCACAACAGCAGGCATGGTAGCCGCCGCCTGCCACGTTCTTCTCCAGGCGCGCCACACAAAGGGACGGTTCCTGAGACAGGCGCGACGGATCAGTCGCGCCGCAGTTTTGGGAGAACCAAACGACTTGATCAGCGCTGCCTCCGTTTCGCCTTTTTCCAAACCATCGGCAAAATGCGCACAGAGTTCGCGGGCCGTATCCAATTTCTCGCCTCGCCAGAGACGCGTCCGTTTTACGACATCGAGTACGACAGAACCGAGACTCTCAGGCAGACTAAAATCCAACAGCGGCGCCAATGATTGCGTCTCATACATCAATCCACCCAGCGAGATCACATCGCCGTTGGTCTGTATCAATGTTTCGGGAGTCCGCCCTGCTTCCAGCTGCCACTGCAGGCTGCGGCAAACTCGACTGAGCATCTGACGCGCAGCAGTTTTACGAACGCGCTTTTGACCAACGAGCGCATGGACTGTCGGCCACAAGCGGGCGGGTAGCGGTGTCTGCAGAATCCAGTCTGTTTTTCCCGTCACTTGAATGAGTGCCGCAATGCTTTCTGGTTCACTGAGTTGATCGACCAGTTGTGTTTCAGCACAGCCTTCCAGCAGAAGTCCTTTGCAAGACTTCACAAGTTGTTGCGCTGTCTTTGAGCGACGGCGTCCGCTCAGTCGCGTCGTGATCGCGCGAATGGCATCGACAACACTGTCGGGTAACGACGCGGTATCCTGTCGCTCCAGCGGAGTTTGTGCGCCAGTGATGCGACCACAAAGCAGATCTGAAATGGGAGTCTGTAGTATTTTACGCCAACGTTGATTGCCAGATTTGGGAGTATTCATGCCTCACCCCCTCTCAATTTGGGGAGTGCCTCCGGCAGAATTCCCAGGCTCTGCATCGCGGTTGCCACCGCCTGCCACTGGGCTGTATCACTTGCCAGCCGCTTTTTACCTTTCGGGGTCAACGAATAATATTTGCGTTTCCGGCCGCTGTCGGATTCCTGCCAGCTTGGTCGAATCAGTCCCTGCGATTGTAGATTATAGAGCAAGGGATAGAGTGTCGACTGTCCCATGTCGAGTACGCCACCCGTCTGTTCGGACAGGGCTTCGACTAGTTCGTAACCGTATTTGGCACCCTCTTCCAGCAGCTTTAATACAGCCACCGGACCGGCGCCGCGCATCAGTTCCCGTTCGACTCGCATGGCAGTTCCTTTCAATCGATTGAACCCTTGGCTCGACTCAGCTAAGCACATACTATGCGTGACATAGTATGTAAGTCAAGGTTTAATTTCACAAGAGAAAAACTCGAAGGGACGCGCAGCGGAAAGTGCGTTACTGAGAATGCTTTATGAATGCATCGCAGATATGGAAAACCGCTTAGAACAAGCCGGGAATGATGTTACCCGCGGTGGCGACCTGCACGAGTTCGCTGGGGACGCCGCGGGTGATGCGGAGTTCGCCCAGATCGAACAGCGTGTGCATGATGCTGGTGACCAGATCTTTGCGTTCGATGGGTTCGGTCTGTGGTTCGCTGGCGTGGCGAGTGGACTGGCCGATGACCTGTCCCATGTTTAAGCCGCCGCCAGTCAGCATCAACGGCGATAAATTGCCCCAGTGATCGCGGCCGCCGCGAGTGTTCATTTTCGGTGTGCGGCCCATCTCTCCCGAACAGACCAGCAGAATATCATCACTGAGTCCGCGGTCTCGTACATCTTCCATAAAGGCTGAAACCGCATGATCGAAGGGAACGCCCATGTAGTCCATGCCCTCTTCAACGCCGGCATTATTTTTGTCGCCGTGCATGTCCCACACAAAGTTCGTCGTGATCGTCACAAATCCACAGCCAGCTTCGCAGAGGCGGCGGGCCATCAACAACAGTTTCCCCAATGACTGTGCATTGTCGATATAGCGTTTGTAGTTTTTCCAGCGCGTGCTGATCTGTTCCGGCTTGACGAGGGGCGCTGTATCGTACCGCGCTACAATGTTGGTATCTTCTTTTGATAAATCAAAGGCTTCCGAAACGCCACCCAGAATAACATCAAAGGCCTGCTGCTGCAGATGCGACGACGCGGCGAACGATTCGCTTTTATCCGCCGCCCAGCGAGCACGATCGAGCTTCGAGAGTAACAGCCGACGATCATCGAGCCGATTCTGGGGAATCGACAATGACATATTCGACTGCATATCGCCGCCGGCACCAGGCACAAACGGTGCATACGCACTGCCCATCAAGCCGTGCGAATCGAACTTGCCAAACTTCGTAATGGCCGGCATCATTTTGTCGTCGATGGCCTGCGGGAATAGAACGGCGTTCGTTGGCATGCCATTCTCAGGATGATTTGCACCCACCACGCGCGAATAGAGTGCGCCCAGATTCGCATCAAGCGTGTCCTTGTGCACAATCGGTTTGATATCGTGGCGACTGTCGCCTGTACGGTACGAACGCACGACGGACATCCGATCGGCCAGTGGTGCCAGTTTTTGGAACGTGCCACCAAAGGTCACCCCAGGAATTTTGGTGGTGACTTCGCCTGTGGCACTGCGGATGCCTGCGGGCGCATCCATCTTGGGATCGAAAGTTTCAATCTGGCTGGGGCCGCCGTGCATAAACAGAAAGATGACTGACTTATTTTTCAGCAGTCTCCCCGAACCGGCCGCCTGCGCTTTCGCTGACAATAAGCCAGGCAGCGTCAAGCCGCCTAACGCCAGACCTCCCACGCGGAGAAATTCACGTCGTCCAGAAATTCCGTTGTTTTCGTAGAAAGAAAGCATGATTTTGCCTGAGCCAATGGAAATCGCCTGCTTTAGTTATCGACCAATATATCAATATTTGTTTATGCTATCCAGAGAAAAGAGGGGATTGCGATAAATCACTGCCGTTAAAGGGATTCAATCGCTTTGATTCACTCCGAGTGAATCGAGATTACAAGATGAAACACGAGTGAATTTATGATGAAGCCGACAAACGTGCCTGTTAAAACGATTCTCACTCCGTTAGTTTAATAGATCAGCGATTGCTGATTGATCGTCGGCTGTCAGACATTAATATGTTTCATTCAGGGGTTTGTGCATGTCTTCCTTCGTGGTACGTTTGGCTGGTTCTTTCTGCTTCTGTTTTCTGAGTGGTATCATCCTCTCTTCCTCTGCGTCAGCCGCCGACTGGCCGACCTGGCGAAACAATGCACAGCGGACGGCGGTGACTGCCGAACAGCTTCCAAATGAGTTGCAGTTACAATGGTCACGCCAACTGGGACCGCTCAAGCCGGCCTGGCCTGAAGACCCGCGGATTCAATTCGACGCACACTATGAACCGGTGATCGCCGGGCAAACCTTGTTCGTCGGCTCTTCCCGCAACGATAGCGTGACCGCCTTTGATCTTTCCACCGGTGCGCAAAAGTGGCGTTTTCATGCGAACGGCCCCGTCCGTTTTGCGCCCCTTGTTTCCGGAAAGAATGTGTACTTCTCAGCCGACGATGGTCATTTTTATTGCCTCAATTCAGACGATGGCAGTCTGCGCTGGAAATTTCAGGCGGCTCCCAATCACCGCAAAGCGCTGGCGAACGAACGGCTCGCTTCGGTCTGGCCCATTCGAGGCGGCGCGGTCCTCTCGGATAGCAAGATCTATTTCACTTGTGGCGTCTGGCCGTTCGAAGGGACTTTCCTTTACACACTGGATGCCGAAACCGGCGCCGCACTCGCGCCACCGAAACACGAAATCAAAACGCTCAAAGATATCACACCACAAGGTTATCTCGTCAAGAATGGCGACCGACTGTTGATTCCCTGCGGCCGCTCGGTCGCCGCCTGCCTCGATCTCAAGACCGATCAATTCATCACACATAAATATGGAAACCGGGCGACGAATTATCATGTCTCCTCCGTGGGCCCCTACATTTTTCACGGCGGCTCGACTTTCCGGATGGATACCAAACAGGCATTCGACCTCGCCGCCCGTAGTCCGGTCCTCACCGAGGATGTGCTCTACTTTGGTAGCGGCGGCAATGTGGTCGCCTATGATCTGAAGAACCTGAAGACTGTCGAATCAAAAGACCGCCGCGGCAAACTGGTCACCAAGAAGGTACTGAATCAACTCTGGAGTCAGCCTGTATCTCAAAATCAGAAAATGCCCCAGGCAGAACAGGACGCCTGGATCAAAACGCATCCGGTGCAGCTTGATCTGAAAGCCGGCAATCGATTGTACGGCCATCAGGCGAATACCATCTTCGCGCTCGATCTCGCGGAAGACGGCAAAGGTGCAACGCTCAGCTGGACTCAAACCATCAAAGGCACACCCGCCACGATGATCGCTGCCAACGGCACGCTGGTCGTTGTAACACAAGAGGGCGACCTACTCTGTTTCGGCGACAAACAAACCAAGCCAAACACGCTTTCCGAAGAGAACCGCGAACTGGCGGCACAGCAGGATGACTGGACGAACAAAACAAAGCAGTTATTGAAGTTGACACAACCAGGTAACGGATACTGTCTCGTACTGGGAACCGGCAGTGGGCGTTTGCTGGAAGAATTGATCCAGCAATCCAAGCTGACCCTCATCGCCATTGAGCCAGATATAACAAAAGTAGCCGCACTGCGAGCCAAATTCGATGCCACTGGTCTTTATGGATCGCGGGTCGTTGTTCACGCAGGGAACCCACTGACGTTCGAGCTGCCTGCTTATATGGCCGAGCTGATCGTTTCAGAAGATCTAACGGCGTTCGGAAAATCACTCACGTCGGAAGACTGGCATACCATCTTTAAGTCGCTGAGACCTTACGGCGGCAAGGCGTGCCTGGAACTGACGGACAAAGAATTCAAGCTGCTAGAGACCATCGTTGGCGGCAAGCAACTGCCTCGCGCCGATCTCAAACAGGCAGAGGGATTCACGCTGCTGTCACGCGTGGGCTCACTGCCGGGCTCTGCCAACTGGACTCACGAGTATGGCGATGCCTCCAACACCTTGATGTCACGCGATGAACTTGTCAAAGCGCCGCTGGGCGTGCTCTGGTTTGGTGGTCCCGCAGGACACGGCGATCTGTTTTACAATCGTCACGACTGGGGCCCCAGCATGGCGGTCATCGAAGGCCGCATGTTTCTGCAGGGCCCCGGAAAGCTCACCGCCGTCGACGTTTATACGGGACGCATTCTCTGGCAAATTCCCCTGGAAGAAACACCCGAAGACAGCCCGGGACGCCGCGGCCAAAGCTACGAAGGAAAACTGGTTGGCCATCATTTCATCGCCCTCAAAGACAGCATCTATCTCGTTACCAGTCAGAACACGTGCGTGCGGCTCGATCCGGCGACGGGAAAAACATTAGCCGTGATGAAACTGCCCAATCCCGAAGACCGCTGGGGTCGCATCCGTATTCATGAAGACCTGCTATTAACGTCGGCCTTTCGGACATCTCCCAAAATCGGCAAAAAATACGGCTTACTCCCTCTGGAACTGGTGGCCCTCAATCGTCACACCGGGAAAGTCATCTGGAAACATCAAGCACAAATGAGTTTCCCCGTCGTCTCTTTGAGTGGAGACCGAATTTATGTTTATGATGGCGCACTGGAAAACTTTTATGGAGACTGGAAACGCCGCGGCAAGATTCCCAACGCGTTGGCCGAACGCTTTATCAAAGCAATCGATCTCAAGACCGGCAAGTTGCTCTGGAAGCACCAGACCGATGTTGTGGGAACCTGGTTATCGTATAGCGACCAGAAAGATGTGATGCTTGTCACCAACCGCAACGGCATCTCGGCATTCCGTGGAAAAGATGGTTCAGAACTCTGGAAGAAATATTCCACCGGCGAGGGATTTCGCGGGCATCCCGAAACTCTGTGGGACAAAGTCATCATCTGGAACGACCGTATTCTCGATCAACGTGGACCCGGAAAATCTTATGACCTGGAAACCGGCGAAGCTATTCTGCGCACGAATCCGATCACCGGAAAACCGATTCCCTGGGAATTCACCAAGGCGGGTCACCACTGTAACTACGCCATCGCCAGCCCGCACCTGATGACGTTCCGCGCCGGTTCCGCCGGGTTCTGCGATATCGACAGCACGAATACCTCCCGCCTGGAAGGCTTCCGCACCGGCTGTCGCAACAGTCTGATTCCTGCGAATGGCGTGCTCAACTCACCGAACATGGCACACGGCTGCAGTTGTGGTTATTCACTGTTTACCTCCTTAGCGCTAACGCACGTGCCGGAATCGGAAGTCTGGAGTTACAGTGCGCTGGCGATGAATGCCAAAACAGATCAGGTGCAAAAGCTAGGCGTTAACCTGGGAGCTCCCGGCGACCGCCAGGCCGAGAACGGCACCCTCTGGCTGGACTACCCCAACGTAGGAGGTTCCTCGCCAGTCGTCTCGCTCAAACTAGATGGCAAAGACCTGCGTTACTTCCACAAACATTCGGCATTCGTCAAAACAGGCAACCAGAAATGGGTCGCCGCTTCAGGCGTGGAAGGCGCCTCTGCTTTAACGGTCACACTCTCACCTGTTGAAACGAAAGAACGTCGCTACACGGTCCGCCTGCACTTTTTAGAGCCGGATGAAATGCAACCAGCAGAGCGCGTATTCGATGTCAGCTTGCAAGGCAAACCTGTGTTACAAGGACTCGATGTTGTTAAAGCAACTGCAGGTTCGAACCGCGCGATGGTGCGTGAATTTAAAGGCATTCCCGCGGCAAGCAGTTTGAAAGTGGAACTGAATCCCATCCAGGGACGCACACTGTTGTCTGGCGTGGAAATCGTAGTTGAAGACTAACATTCGAATTGAAAACATTACCTAGTGGAGCGTCATTTTTAAATTTTGGGTTGATCGATATCACGAGAGTGCGACAACGGAGCACGTAAATAACACCCCCAACCCTCAATTCCTAGCTTGACAAAGCACTAATATCAATAGTGTTTTTCAGTAGATGCGACACAGTTCGGGTGCGCAGATTGCCTGCCTGCCTAAGTGTTACATTAAGATCGGATTAATACTTCAAGAGAATCCATTAAGATCGGTTTAAACTTTTGGAATCTGTTTCAATCGATCTTGTTCAGGTAAAAGTTCGCGGTATTGTTTGTGTAAAGGTAGCACTCGCATGCTGCAGCACGCTCTTCCTTCAAATTCTTACTCACCACGGAGTATATCCAGATGAAGACCCCGCCCGCCGCAAAAAATGACCGAACAGGATTCACCCTGATTGAGTTATTAGTCGTGATTTCCATTATCGCGATTCTGATTGCGTTGTTACTTCCTGCAGTGCAACAGGCGCGTGAAGCAGCGCGACGCAGTCAGTGTAAAAACAACTTGAAGCAACTCTGCATCGCCATTCACAACTACCATGACGTTTACCAGCGCACCCCTCTGCACATGCACCGTGGCTCGGATGATTACGATGGCGCCGGCGGCGGTGGATCGGGAAATCTCTCCTGGTATGTCGGGCTTCTGCCATACGTGGATCAAGCCAACATTTACAGCCAGATCCCTTTTGAAACGAGTGGCCTGGGAGACTCCTGGGGTGGCGTCGCCAACAACACTTCGGTACTGGGAGGTTTGGCACGAATTGAAATTCCGCTTTTCAAATGCCCCAGTGAATCGGTCGTCAATACCGTCGTTTCAACCGCCAACTTCAGCTACGTCGCCAACGCAGGTCGACCTCGTAATTTACTGTCTCCCGGTCAGCCCTCCACAGGGGGTGCGGCTCCGCCTCCTTCTAAAGGCATCATCTCGATGTCCCGGATGAACCAGTCAGGCCCTTACAGTAGCAACTGGCGTTCCAACACCAATACCAGCTTCGGATTTAGTGATATCAAAGACGGCCTCTCAAACACCGCAGCTCTCTCTGAATCGCTGGTCAATGATGGAAGCGGAAATCATCAGGACCGCCGTCGCAATTTGTATTACACGAATTCCGCGATGATCGAACAGTACGACGCCTACATCGATCAAGTCGTCTCGGATGGACTCTCCGGCTATGTCAACTGGTCCAGCTGGAGTCAGTACAAAGGCCACTCCTGGCTTTACACAGACTCCTGGCAGAAACACGTTTACACACATGTCTTTCCCCCCAATACCATTTCGATCCCTTCCTACTCCAGTGATACGTTTCGCTGCCATGAGGGAGATACCGGAATCACTCCTTCCAGCGGTCACACAGGGGGCGTGCATGTGGCGATGATGGATGGTGCCGTGCGATTCATTTCGAATTCGATCGACTTGAATACCTGGTGGGCACTCGGAACTAAAAGTCAGCGTGAAGTGGTAGGTGAATTCTGATTCCGGTGCTCCGTTTCTGATATCGCTCCACACACTTCAATTTCTTCAGGAAACTCATTTGCTATGAATGAGTTTCCTTTCTGTTTTGGATTCAACTCATGACCGTTCAATTAACACCCTGGTTTTTTGTATTCAGCTTCTTCTCACTCTGTACTCTTCTTCCAGGCTGTTCCGGAGAGGAAGATCCGATCGAAGCCCGACTGAAAGAAGTGGGTTATACTCCAGAGAAAATTGTACGTGAACTAGAATTGCGCATTACCAATCTGGATAAGATGCCCGCGCGTGAAAAACGGTCTGAAACGGGAGCAAAAATGGACGGCGATCGCAACGACGGCCCCCGCGGCAATCCCTTCACATTCGAAGCGATCATCAAAGACATCAAAACGAAGATCGACCAACTCCAGGAAAGAGCCGGCGAAGAAGAAAACGTACTGGAAGAGGTCAAACAGAAAATCGAAAATGGAACATTGGACGAAAAAAAGCGGAAACAAGTTCTGGATGCGCTTTCATCTTAAGGAACTCGCGTATTGCTGGGGGTTACCAAAACCTCCATCAGCGTGATCGGGTGGATGAAAGTTTTTGCAAGACTTTACTGGGTGAGCTACGCAGACTCCGATCGACCAAATGACTGATTGAATGAAATTGCATCATTGTGGTAAAGCCGTTTGAATCGACTCGTATCGGCGGTTTCGTCTCCTGAAGCATTTTCTTTGCAATCGGGGCTACTCTTTCGTCTCCTAAACTACATAACGCATCCACTGCGTCCAAGCGAAAATAATCATCCTCTTTGACTGCCCATAACAATAGCACATCCCTGCCCTGTTCCCCGCCCAGTTCTCCCAGCATTTTCAGAATACTGCCGATGACGTTTTCGTCAGTTTCATCCTCAAGTACTTCGATTACTTTCGCAATGGCATCTCTGGCTTGAATCTGTCGCAGACCCAAAGTCGCATAAAACCGGACCATGTTGTGTTTATGGTCTAGCAGTTTTATCAGCAGGTCTTGATCTTCCTCTTTCCATTCAATCGTATGCATTGCCAGATATTGAATTTGTCCATTGGGTGACATATTGATGAGATCCAGCAGGTGCGATCTGGTAAGTGCCCCTTCAGTATTAAGTGCGTTGAATGCCTTATGCGCCACTTCATCATCATCGTCGTACAAATACTGAAATATTTTTTCACTCCAACGGGCGGGAGCAATTTGCATCAGCGTCATGATTGCTTCCTGTCGTACCTCCGAGGACGAATCCAGCAATAATGTTGCCATTGCTTCTTCAGCATCATGTAACTCAAAATCACGGATCAAACGACATGCGGAGGCACGAATCTCATCGACAGGATCTGACAACCAAGTTTGAATTTGCTGCTGTGCGTAAGCCGAGAGTTTTGGTAATTTCCAAAACGCTTGTACGGCCTCGACTCTGTCACTGGTTGTCGCATCCGGATTATTTACCATCGCCAGAAAATCTTCTTCAGTCCCCCCCACTCCATATCCAAACCCGTCCATTTTATACCCGGCCAGTAATTCATCCAGCCAGCGCTCATACCACGCGAGGAAATCGACTTCTTGGATGAGATACGGTGCCTGGCCATCTGCATCGGCATAAACGACTCTTCCCCTGAAAGGTCCCGTGACGATTAATAGTATTTCATAGGTACAGCCTTGTGTTCCTATCGAAATCGTCCCCTGATAAGGATAGGTTGTTTGAAAATTGTTTTCCCAATCGGGAGTACGTTCCATTTCCAAATACAAGGGACAGGACAGCGTAAGATCATCCTGAAGCGGTTCTTCGCACACCCACTCAACGAAATGATTCCACTTCTCCAGGGGATAAATACCATAACACGGCCCAGCTCCCCCATTCCCTGCGTACCGTAAAAAAGCCCGATAATCTTCCGGCAGCTGAATCCTCTGCTGAGATTCAAATTTCTGAAGCGCTTTCTCTTCCAGTGGAGTATTGAGTTGAAAGAAATGACTGTCTGAGCCAAAGCATTCCAGTCCCTGTTCACGGACCAACTCTAACTTTTGCAGGATTCGCTCGACGCGCCGTTTCGGAGTTTCGATCATTTTTTCACTATATTGATCTATGAAAGCATGTCTGTAGATGAACGGGACACTTGCATTTTTTTTACCGATGCCATTGATGATCCTCTATTTATACAGATGTATGACAAGAATTTTCCACAACAGGTTCTAGAAAAGTACTCAGCCAGAGTAATTCCACCATTTTCTTTCGCTCTCACGCGCGTGTATGATGAAAGGCTGCTATTCTTATTCATCATTCGAAGATTCGTCGAAAGGTACTTCAGATGCGCTTGCTGATGTTGATCGTTTTACTCTCCATGATCTCTTCCCCGCTGCAGGCGGCTCAGAAGCCGAACATTCTGTTTATCGCCATTGATGACCAGAATGACTGGATCGGCTGTCTGAACGGGCATCCTCAGATCAAAACGCCGCATATCGACAAGGTCGCTGCGCGAGGCACCCTGTTCTCGAACGCACACTGTCAGTCGCCGCTCTGCAATCCGTCGCGGACCAGCCTGATGACGGGACTGCGTCCAACGACGACCGGCATTTATGGACTGGCTCCCTGGTTTCGCAACGTGGATCGATTTAAAGAGCGTGTCACGCTGCCACAGTATCTGGAACAGAATGGCTACAAAACCTACAGCACCGGCAAGATCTATCATGGCGGTTACGGACGTAAGAAAAACGACAAAGAATTTAACGAACTCGGCCCGGGCGCCAGCGTGGGTGTGAAGCCGCCGAAGAAGCTGGTGGAAACTCCCAACCCACATCCCCTTGTTGACTGGGGCACCTTTCCCCACAAAGATGAAGACAAGGGAGACTGGAAAGTCGCCAGTTGGGCCGTCGATCAGTTAAATCAAAAACCGCAGGAACCCTTCTTTCTGTCGGTCGGCTTTTTCCTGCCCCACGTTCCCTGCTACGCGACGCAGCAGTGGTTCGATCTTTATCCGGAAGAGACGCTGCAACTCCCACCGTTCCTGGCAACGGACCGCGACGACACGCCTCGCTTTTCCTGGTACCTGCACTGGAAGTTACCCGAGCCGCGGTTCAAATTTTTGCAGGAAGCCAATCAGTGGAAAAATCTGGTGCGCTCGTATCTGGCGTGTACCAGTTTTGTTGATAGTCAGGTCGGTCGTGTGACGGAAGCGCTGGAGAAAAATAATCTGGACGAGAATACGATCATCGTCATCTGGTCCGATCATGGCTGGCATCTGGGCGAGAAACTGATCACCGGCAAGAATACACTCTGGGAACGTTCGACCCGTGTCCCGCTGATTTTTGCCGGCCCGGGAATCACCGAAGGTGCCGTCTGCAGTAAGCCCGCGGAATTGCTGGACATCTATCCCACGCTGGTGGAATTATGTGATTTGCCTCCCCGAATGGATCTGGAAGGGCATTCACTGGTCCCCCAGTTGAAAGATGCCAACACCCCGCGCAAGTGGCCTGCGATCACATCCCATAATCGAAATAACACAACGGTTCGCACCGAGAACTATCGTTATATTCACTATGCCGATGGCTCGGAAGAATTCTACGACATGAAACAGGATCCTGCCGAATGGAAAAACCTGAGCGGTGATCCCAATTACGCAAAGCTGATCGAAGAGCACCGGACCTGGCTGCCGACCATCAACGAAAAACCCGCGCCCGGCAGCAAGCGTCGCATTCTGCGTTATGAAAACGGCCAAGCAAACTGGGAAGAAGTCGACATCAAAGACGACGATCCGATTCCCGAACTTTAATCTGATTTGAGAACCTGAATCGTTCCAGACAAAAACAAAACGCATCAAAATATGTTCAAGCGTCAGTGGTTCGAATGGATCAATTTTACCATTCAGTAAAGTCCTGACGGTTAATTTTTTGGCACGTCATTTCTGAAAAAAATTTCGTTTTGCGGATTCAAGTTCTCGCTTCCCTGCTGCCGAACTATGCATGTATAACAATTAAACTGGAAGCAAGTCACAACTGATGAACCCAAGACAGACGCTCGCGTTTGAGTAGTTAGTTGCGGAATTGTGACCAGGTTGTAAGTGTTACACAAACAGGAGTACTACGTACTACGAGGGCTGGGAGCTTGGGCTTCCAGCCCTTTTTTATTGCGCGAACGCCCACTGAAACCTCATCCCCCCTGAGCGGCACGGCGCGAGCCGCCGTTTTCAATGAACGCAGCAAGGTCTGCCACTCTCACTGTTTCCGAGCCGCCCAGTAGAGTTGTTTGTGCCCGCGTGCTTCAAACTCAGCAACCATCTGCCTTGCGGCTTCCTCTGTTAATCCCTCCTCCATCACAAACCGGTTTCCATCATCCCCCTGCCGCCAGACGGTCCAGTTGTTATCCGTGCCAGCATTGTCATTCGCGGGAGATTTGTGTGATGCGTTGTCTTTCATTCGAACACCTTTGTCTACATGGTAGAAAAAACTCAAGCTCTTTCTGATCAGAGCTTGCGACGGTCACCCATCGCATCAACTAAAACCTCTCCGTCTGCTGAAGTAATCAAGATATGTATGCCGTCTTCAATTAGATCTTTACGTGTCAGACGACCATCGATCACGTCTTGTATAAATGGGAGAGACCACTGAAAGAGAGTCGGTGGATCTGGTTTAAAACCAGGATAATCCATTGTCCTGATCTTAATCGTAATCCCAAACAGCTTTTCGTTGTTACAGTTGTCTTTATCCACAGTAAAGGAAAATAAAGCCATTTGTTTTAAGGTCTCCAGTTAGTTTTATGCTTATAGAGAGACTGAATTAATAGTGAGATACTTACTACGAAGTCAGACCCTGGTTTTCTCCCTTTGAAAACTGGGATTACGACTCTTCCAGGGAACCTCACATACTTTCTGGCTAGAACGGCTTAGTAAGATATAATACAATTCTGCCTCACAGCAGATGACATTATATTTAACCCATTGTATTTTGCGACCAAAATATTTTTTCTACACGGAGTGACAGAGATGTCTGAAGAGCCCAACTTGAGTTTCGACATTGACGCATTATTCGATCATATGGTCAACAACTTAGGTCATGATCTTGCGGACGAGCTGGACTGGAGCTTTTCGCTGCGATCAGGAAATCTCGACACACTGGAAGAGGTTGCCAAAGAATTCGAACAGGAGTATCTCGTCCAACTTTATAAATCCGTGGAGGAAACAGACGTTGATGGCAACAGTTCGTCTGGCGACCCAATGCTGTGTATCATTCGGCGGGCAGCACTGACTGCCGACGAGGTAAGATCACTGGCAGATCGGCTTGGCACCATTGCTGCCGAACGTGGTTTGGTCTACGAAGGCACCAACTGTTATGAGCCCATCAATGAAGAGGAATTTTTTGGCTGGCTCTCCCCCGATGATGCATGCTGGCAATTGCAACAGGCTACTGACGCCGGACTTGAAGATAACGCTGAATTACCTTGGGCGTTTTTCGTTCTTGTTCCAGACCTGGAGGGAATGCAAAAAATCGCCGCCGAATTGAGTACCATTGGCCTTAATGATCGCGATGATTTCGATGAACCCGATGAAGACGACGCCTTTGCAGTTTGCACTTTTGTCGCCGGACGGAATAACGAATTTGAACTTCGTGAAATGTCAACGAAGATTACGCAAGTTGCTGAATCGCATGGGGGACGATTGGAAGGGATTCAATTCTACACACGCGACGAGGTTTACGAAGTTTTTGGTGATGAAAGCGACGAGTAAGGCAGCAACCCTCTCAATCTTGCTTGATTTTTATGCTCACGTTAATGAACGTTGAATCCACCATCAAATAAATTATACTGGGGAAACAAAACATGTTCGAAAATGAAATCACACTCAACCAGTTCCTGTTGGATCAACTCGTAACCATCATAGCGGATCTGCCTGAGGAGTGTCTCTTCACGCCGGGGCAAGGGCACGGACATCCTCCAGTCTGGATTCTGGGTCACCTCGCAATTGTCGGAGAGATGGGGCAGACATTTCTGGGAGGCAGCTTGACGCATCCTGAATGGGTTCCCCTGTTTGGTCCCGGATCGAGTGATGAAGTTCAGCCGGACGCCAGCTTGACGTGTGAAGCGCTGATCGACGCGAATCTCAGTGCTTACGAAACATTGAGAACATTGGCGGCCAATGCGGATGCAGCAGCGATGGCACAACCTCATCCAGTCGAACTGTTGCACGGTTCGACTATTGAGACCGTCGGACAGTTGCTGGCTCACATGCTGACGAGCCATGTCGGATTTCATCTGGCGCAACTCTCCAGCTGTCGCCGCGAACAGGGTCAAGCCGCTCTGTTTTAAGAAGTTGTTTGCCTGACATGTTAGACAACTCAATATTTTTGTATCACAGACAGGACTGTTCCTCATGTATCATCGTGTTGTGTCTTTTATGTTTTGTTGCTTACTGTTCGCAGGCAGTCTACTTTGTACTTCGATTCTGACGGCGGCAGAAAAAACAGCGGCGGAACCATTTACGATTGTCACGTTCGGTGACTCCACGACGGCGACACGCGGGCCGCTGATTGTGTATTCGATGCTTCTTGAGAAAGAACTTCCGCCGGCAGGTTTCCCCGTCAAAGTGATCAACGCGGGCATTGGTGGCAACACCACGCGGCAGGCGGTGGCTCGTTTTGAAAAAGATGTGCTGCAGCATGATCCCGATCTAGTTGTCATTCAATATGGGATTAATGATTCCGCCGTCGATGTCTGGAAAGATCCGCCGGCTACGAAATCACGCGTCTCGAAAGAGCAGTACGAAGCCAACCTGCGTTCGTTGATCAAACAGCTTAAGAAAAAAGAAATCGCGGTGATCCTGATGACGCCGAATTCGCTGCGGTGGATTCCCCGCATTAAAAAACTGTATGGTAAACCGCCGTATGATCCCGATGACCCGGACGGCTTCAATCTGTTTTTGAAGTCGTATGCCGAAACGGTGCGGCAGATTGCGAAAGACGAAGACGTACCGCTGGTTGATATTTATGCCGCTTTTGAAACCTACGGGAAGCAGGAAGTTCAGTCGGCTCAGGATCTGTTACTCGATGGGATTCATCCCAATGCGAAGGGGCAGCAGATGGTGGCGGATTTGTTGATCCCCAAGATCAAGCAGGTTGTGTCGGCACAGAATAAATGAACGCCTGCATCGGCTCGAGTCTGAATTCTCGCGGGCAGAGTCGATTTTTGATTGCGTTCGCTGTATGGTGGGATCGAAGTCGCTCGTACTTTCTGACTGTGAATATTCATTCTATTCCCTGAACCGGAATGTCGACAAAGGTTAATTCACCATGCAGACCCTGTCGTTCCTCGATTTTGCCGTGATCGCTGCATATCTGATTGGAACTTTGGCACTGGGACTATATATCGGTTCCAAAATCAAAACCGGCTCAGACTATTTTCTGGCCGGACGAAAACTCCCCTGGTGGGCGATCGGCATGTCCCTGGTGGCGACCGACATCGGTGCGGTTGATATCGTGGGAACCGGAGGCGCCGCCCATCAACATGGTTTGGCGGTCGCGAATTTTGAATGGATCGGCTGCGTGCCCGCGATGATCATCGCCGCGTTTGTCTTCATCCCCTTTTTCTGGCGCAGCGGCGTCACCACGATTCCCGAATACATGGAACGCCGCTTTAATGTCGCGGTCCGTTCGGCGCTCGCGATCTGCTGGATCATCTTTATGGCGTGCAACCTGGGAATCATGCTGCTGGCGTCTGCGAAAATGATGCACGTGCATCTGGGGATGAGCGTCGATGCCTGTATTTATCTGACTGCGTTTCTGGTCGGCGTCTACACGATTTCCGGCGGTCTAGCGGCCGTCGTTTATACCGATATGATTCAATGCGTGATCATGATTGGCGGCTGTTTGCTGGTACTGGTACTGGGCATTATTGACTTGGGAGGCATCGAAAAGTTTCAGGCCGCCATCGAAAAACAGGAACAGGTGCAGCAACAAAAAGCACTCGCGGAGAACCAGGAAGCAGAACAGGTCTCGTATACCGCGCTCATCTTACCGGCTGATGCCGACACGCCGTTCCCCTGGACGGGCATCTTCTTCGGCCTGGCTCTGATTCTGAGCCCCGCCTACTGGATTGGTAATCAGGCGATTGTGCAACGTTCGCTGGGTGCGAGAAGTGAATTCGACGCAAAAGCCGCCTATGTCTGGGGGGCACTGCTTAAGAATCTGATTCCCGTCATCGTCGCCGTTCCCGGATTGATCGCGTTTGTGAAATTCCCGGAACTGACGGACGGCGACCAGGCGTTTCCCGAACTGATTTCGCATTTATTGCCCGTCGGTTTGAAAGGGCTGTTCTTAGCCGCGTTTCTGGCGGCGTTGATGTCCAGCATCGACTCCTATCTGAACTCAGCGTCGACCATCGTGACCAACGATTTTTATAAACGCTTTTATCGCCGGGACGCCACAGATGAATCGCTGCTGAAGATCGGTCGTAGCGTGACTTTACTGCTCGTCTTCTGGGCGATTGGTTTTTCGTTCTTCCTGATGACGCGCAGCGAAGGCATTTATACGATTTTCCAGACAATGATGGCATTCTTCCAGGGACCTGCGTTTGCGATTTTATTGACGGGGCTGCTCTGGAAACGAGCGACCGGGATCGCCGCTTTCATTGGTTTCATTGTGGGCGTCTGTTTTTCGATCATGCTGTTTACATTGAATCAGGAACCCGTCTATACCGCGTTAGGAATTGATCCGCTGTTCCAGATTTCCGAACCGTTTCTGTACTTTTCGATCTGGGCCTTTCTGGTTTCCTTCTCGTTAATTGTCATCATCAGTTTTCTCACCAAACCAGAGTCCGCTGAAAAAACCGACGGTCTGGTCTTCAGCCTCAAACCAAACAGGGGGCAAGCATGACTCCGCTGCATCATATTGGTAATTTTATCCGTGAGCTGATGGTTCCGATTCCGCTGTGGTGTGTTCGCGGCCTGTTTCTGGGAACGCTGATTGCCGTCCTGATCTGGGTCTTAAAGCTGCCGCGAGAAACCACCACGCCAGAAAACGCGACCCACTGGTATCAGAATCTCAAAATCTGGGCCTGTCTGGCGCTGGCGATTCAGATCGCGATTTATAGTGTTTTCTGAAGTCGTAGGGGTCGACCCATGTGTCGACCCGCCTGGAGAGAAACAACGGGTAGTGTCGTTCATTTGGAACAAAAAAAACAATCGTCCGTTTAAAACAAAAACGACGCGAACTCTGCGGGCTGACACATGGGTCAGCCCCTACACGACACACGTTGAAGACATTTCTTTGTGATTGTAACGGCACTGTCGGACAAGCCGATCAGTGGCACACCGGCGTTCGGATATATGGGGAACACTTTCTGTTACCAGACAGCATGGGTGGGCCCGAATGCAATTCGGGCCGAGCGCAGCGAGCAGGAAGTTGACGGCGCAATAGAACGATCGAGAAGAACTGTGGTTACTGCTACCGTTTCAATCCTGTGGGCCAATTCATTCTGAATTCTATGAGTTTCCTGTTGTTTTCAACAACCCCGAATTACATTCGGGGCTACCCGATGTCGCAGACAACAAAAACCCGTTAGAGAAAACGCACGGCTCAGATAACTGGAGGTTTAAAAAAACGGGCACTATCTCAAAACATCGGAACGGCGCACTATTTTTGTAGGGGTCGGTCGATGTGCCGACCCGCCTAGTGAGAAACAACGGGTATTGTCATTCATTTGGAACACAAAAATCCATCGTCCGTTTAAAACGAAAACGACGCGAACCCTGCGGGCTGACACATGGGTCAGCCCCTACACGACAGGTCGGTGGCGGTGTTCTAGAAGTTGTCACTGCACTGTCGGGACAAGCCGAACAGTGGCACACGGAAACTCAATGAAGCGCTCTTAGCTCTTTAAAATCTTTTCGATCGGTTTGGCACTGTGATCGGCGAGGGGAATCGGGCGGCCGATGTTCGACATGTTCTGTTTTTCCGGATCGAGGCCTAATGCTTTGCAGATCGTTGCCAGCAAATCGGGAACAGCGACTGGTTCATCGGTGACTTTCATTCCGTCATCGCTGGTTTTTCCAACGACCTGTCCGCCGCGAATGCCGCCTCCCCCTAGTACGGTGGTCCAGGCAGCGGGGAAATGATCGCGGCCTGTGTTCTGGTTGATCTTCGGCGTGCGACCAAATTCGCCCATCCAGACAACGAGTGTTGAATCCAGCAGTCCTCGCTGTTCGAGATCCGTCATCAACGTTCCCCAAGCAGGATCGAGGACTTCGCTCAAACTTTGGACGGCTTCAAAATTTTTCTGATGCGTATCCCAGCCAAACGAATTTGAACCTTGAACGCCGTTTAAAGAGACTTCCACAAACGGTACGCCCTGCTCAATCAAACGTCGCGCCAGCAAACAGCCTTGCCCGAATCGATTGCGGCCGTACGCGTCCCGCAGAGTGTCCGGCTCCTGATCAAGTTGAAACGCTTCGATGGCTTTGGAACGCATCATGCGCACTGCTGCTTCGTACGCTGTCTGATGGCTGTTGGTGGGAACACCCGGATGCGTTGCGGTAAAATCGTTTTCTAAATCTTTCAAGATCGACAGCCGACTATCTGCCTGCTTGAGTGTGATGCCTTGAGGCAGTGTCAGGTTTTTGACTTTCAAAGCCGCGTCGACATTTTGATCATCCATCTGAACAAAGCCGGCCCCTTCACCCACTACCAATGGTGCAAATTGAGGCCCCAGAAAACCGGGTCCGTAGGCGTTCGGACTGAGTGTGCGGTTCGGCGAAATACTGACAAAGTTGGGAAGCTCAGAATCGGAAGATCCCAACTCTTTACTCAACAACGAACCCATCGTCGGATATGTCAATGGTCCGCTTGGCAGATAACCGGTGCGGAGTAAATAGGTCGCCCGCGTATGGTCTCCTTCTTTCGTGCTCATCGAACGGATGGGAACCAGATGCTTCATCACGGTTGCCAGCTTGGGGAGATGTTCGGAAATCTGAATGCCGGCGACATCGGTGTCGATCGCTTTAAAAGGGCCGCCGTTTTCATGTTCGGGCTTCAAGTCGAACGTATCGCATTGACTGGGACCGCCCGACATCCAGAGCAAAATACAAGTACGTTTGCGTTGTGGGTTATTCGCTGTCTCGGCAGCCAGCCGACGCAACCAGCCAGACATTCCCGTGCCCAGCACTCCCATCGCAGAGAGCCGCATAAAATCGCGGCGTGAGAGACCCCGATTTCGAATCTGGTTTGCACTACCCATGACTGACATCCTCTGAAAAATGTGGCTTTGGCTCTATTTTAGTCGGTTTTTTGAAACGATTGCGAGTCTTTTCTGGTAAGAAACTGTGGGCAGAGTCCGTTTCGCTTTGTATCTTTCCCTATTTTTCTTTCGACGGTTGCCTCTCTTTTGTTAAGATACGCTCAGACAGTTTGTTTATTTAACGAATCCTGATTTCCGTTCATTTCATTCATAATTCCACCCAAATTCAGGTCTGATGTTATGTTGATTGCTGCCCTTTCCCGTTGTATCCCTGTGGCTTGCTGTTTTAGCTTACTCCTTTTCCTGAAACCGGTTACAGCCGCAGAAAGACCGTCACTCCCCTACCATCAGCAAAAAAATGTGGTGTATGCGGAAGTGCATGGCGTCGGGCTACTGCTGGATATTTTCACCCCCGTGGGTCAGGCGAATGGACTGGCCATCGTAGATGTCGCCTCGGGTGCATACCATTCGGATCGGGGAAAAATTCGGGATCATAAGCGGGCTCAAATGTTCGATATCTTCTGCAGCCGCGGCTATACAGTGTTTGCCATCCGCCCCGGTTCGATCGCCAAATTTAACGGACCGGAGATGCTGGAAAATGTGAATCGGGGCATTGTGTGGGTCAAAGATCATGCGAAGGAATATCAAGTGGACCCCGATCGACTGGCGCTACTGGGCGCTTCGGCCGGCGGTCACCTGGCGTGTATGGCAGCGGTTTCGGCGGCAGAACAAAATGCCAAAACGCGGGTAAAAGCGGTGGCCGTCTTTTTTCCGCCCACCGATCTGATGAATTACGGCGGCTTCAAAATCGACATCAGCGGCGAAGATGCGCTGGCAAGTTCGATTCGTCGGTTGATCACCCCCAAGGGTTCCGAGACGATGAATGCCGATCAGTTGGATGCACTGCGGACCGCGTTTTCGCCGGCACGACTGGTGAAGCCGGGGCTGCCTCCGTTTCTGATCATCCATGGCACGGCGGATTTCATGGTGCCGATTCAACAGTCTCGCGTGATGGTCGCCGCCCTGCAGAAAGCCGAGGTCCCGGTGAAGTTCATCATCAAACAAGGGGGCGGACACCCCTGGCCGACGATTCATGAAGAAGTCGAAAAGATGGCCGACTGGATCGACGGGCAGTTGAAGTAGGGTTCTGTTAAAACAGACATCCAAACGTGCAATTCAGAGACTCGATTTCGACTACTGGTGCAGTAGGGAGCGGGCTCAAGTATCCGCCCGCAGTGTTCGCGTTAATGGGATGACGATGTTCGAACGGTTGAACCGGATCCATTTGATCAATGATAAGAATTTGTTTTTCTCCAGGCGGGTCGACCCATGTGTCGACCCCTACATTTTGCTTTTCTGGGGTCGGATGGTTGGTCGCTCATGCACTGTCAGGCAAGGCCCGCGGCACAATGCTGGCGGTCTGGATTGCTGAACGACTCAATAGCAATAATTTCCGCGCGTAAAAAAACAGGACGGTTATCAGATAACCGTCCTGTAAAAGTTGAGATTTTCATCTCGTCGCAAATTAGACTGTGTCCAGGTTCACTGTAGCGTCTCCAGGACCACTTGGACCGAGTCTATTAGAATGAGAGACGCTATGGTTAAATGGGATGCGTTCTAGTATCGAATTGTTGTCTGCACGTAGAACTGAGTCGCCGTATTACGAGGTGGAATATTCGTGCCAGCAAAAGAACCATACCAGAACCAGGAATACCCGGCCTGAATATTGAAGTTCGGGTTGAAGTTGTAGGTACCAATCAGGTCGAGTTCCTGACCAATATCCCGGCTGCCGCCCGTGGAGCCAATCGGAGCACCGGCTACGTTATACAGGTAGTCGTTGGCGGTTGCTTTTTCGAACCAGTGGAGTGCACTGACGAGGCTTATTTTTTTGCTGGGCTTCGCGTTCAATTGTAGACTGTAATCATACAGGTTCTGACCGGTTAAATTATCGATGATCCCCCAGTAAGCGTGTCCCAAAGGATAGAGCGTGTTGAATGTGTTGTTGGTACTTCCATTGGGATCATGGTTACCAGAACCGTAGTAGAATAGACCACTCAAACGGGGGCTCCAAGGCAGCTTGCTCCAGGTATGTCCGAGCACTGAGGTAAAGAAGCCGGCTGAAACTCGCTGGCCGTTATCATTTCCAAACTGATAGGCACCTTCGGTTTCAAAGTCCCAGATCCCGGTCACTTCACAGCATTCGTTTCGTGATTCCGACGTCGTTTTGAATCGGCTACCAACTGTGTGCCGTGAACCATCGGGACGGTTTGGCGTGACCGTTTCATCGCGTAACCACAAGTAATACAGGTCCATGACATGCGGCCCGTCTGACAGAAACGACATATAGATCCCGCTGAACGTCACAGACGTATCTGGTTTATCCGTTCCATTATCGTATTGACTTACAGGACCGTTTCCTGCAGCAGTATTCACCGGGTTCGTCACGAAGGCGTCGATGTGAACTGAATCGGAGTGATGGAAATATTTGAAACCTTCAAAGTTCCGACGCGTATTCGACCAGTCCAAAGGAGACACCAGACGCTGTGCTCCATAGAGCAATTCCTGCCGTCCATAACGAAACCAGCCGGGTGCATCATCCCACTCGTGTAGTTTGACATCCACGAACGCGTTTTGAACATTCCAGCGGTTGATGTCGATTCCCAACGGTGGCAGGTCATTATCAAAGATGGAGGCATCCAGCATTTCGAAATAGACACGGGCCACATCACTGATCTGCAAGTCAAAGTATTGACGCCAACGCCATAAGTTATAGTCCGTATTGATCGGACCACCGGGTCTGAGCCGGTTTTGCTCATGCATATAACGATGACGTATCTCACCACCGGCGGACAACGTATAGGGAGAGCATTCATCTCCCAGATGCATCATCTTCAAATTCTCGCCTAACAACCAGGGACTGTCAGGATTACTCAGATACGCACCAAAGGTGTTATTAAAAAAGAGCCCTTTGTAAGGGTTGCCCGCTGGCTTTTTTGGTGAGGGATCATCAAAGATAATCTCGTCTTCTGTTTCTTCGCCCTCAATCCCGGGAACTTGATCTACCATCGGCTGTGCTGTTGACTGCCCCGGGGTGGGCTGGAAGACTTCATTGACTTCTCTGAGTTCCGAACCTGTCCCGTCATATTCTGCTTGTACTGCAGGTGCCGGGGGAATGGCTGTCAGTTCTGTTTCTGCACTGACATTCATTGCCGAGAAGGATGAGGTCATCAGACCTAAAGATAAAATGGCGCGAAGACGCATGTGACATTCCTTGCTGATACGTATCTGGATAGAGGAACCCCTGACCCCACTTCATCATTCAATTGATTGAACGGATCAGTTCTGATTGGCGCATATCTTGTCCCTCAATAAGATGATTCATCGGAATGAATCTCCTTTCCTCTGAATCGGATCGTAACGCTCAAGCCAATCATTCCGTTCGGACGGATTTGCAGTAATAAACAGAACTTAGAAATGATCCGGGGCTAATTTGGGCAAAACCCAAAACGTCGCCGCAACCAGCAGCCTCTAGTCAATCCGCAAAAACTAACACATCCAAGATTGCTGACCCGGAAATTTGTCAACCAGCGCATGAAAGCAAAGCGAGAGAAACTATTCTGGGTGTGCCGACAAATTTGCGTCAGCCAGCGATGATCTGTGGCTCAATTACCACTGGACACCTAACATGAGAGAATTGAGCCCGCTGCCGATCCCCAGTAACGCCACGCGATCATGTTCTTTTAGTGCCTGATTCTGAATGCCCAGTGCCCAGGCCATCGGCAGGGCAGCGGCTCCGGTATTGCCGAGCATTTCCACCGTCGGATAATCCAGGCCGGGATCGAGGCCCAGCTTTTCGAGTAATAACTTGCGGTGCGCTTTGCCGACCTGATGCGTGAACACGCGATCTACGTCTTCATTCTGCCAGCTCAGCGTGCGTTTTGTCTGCTCCCAGGTTGGGATCGCCAGATTGACTCCTGCCACCAGTAACGATTCCGAATCGGTCTGCATCCGCGGACGGTGATCGCCGTGCTTTTGTGCTTCGACCCCTCCGGCGCAAAGTTCGTGGCTGGAGGTGTCTGTTTGAAAGCTTCCCCCCAGTAAACGGTGTCCTGTTCGACTCAGACGACGGTCACACAGCAGAATCGCTGCCGAGCCACTCCCAATCGTTAGTGAAGCAATGTGATTTTTGATGGATTTGCGGGTCAGGGTCTCATCCTGTAGCAGGTCGTCGATCGTGCCTTCGACCAGATCACGGCCGACTTCCGTTCCCACAACCACACCCGCGCGAATCTGGCCCATCTCGATCATATTCGCCAGAAAGACCATCCCGTTCAGCAAACCCAGGCAGGCATTACTGATATCGAGGATGAGCGCATTTTCAGATAAGCCTGCAGCATGATGCACGCCGCTGGCAGTAGCCGGCTCTAATTGATCGCGGCAGACAGAACCATGAAACAAGGCTCCTACATACTTACGATCAAAGCCCGCCTGATCCAGCAACTGATTGACGGTCTGCGCGCTGATCGTACCTGGCAGGGTTTCTCGATCGAAAAAACGACGCTCCTGGATTCCCGTCATCAGTTCCAGTCTGCCTGCAGGCAGACCTAACCGTTCGTAGACGGGCGCCAGCTGTGCTTCGATTTCATCGGAAGTCACGACGTGCGGAGGCAGAATACAACTAACAGCTTCGACGCAAACATGCTCATAACGCATAAGCGGTATAGAACCCCCATTTCAACAGGCAGATAAGACATACGACATCATCGCACGAAGACAACAGATGGTCTGCGCGCAAGAAGGACGTCCTATTGAATTGGATCTGGGAAGTAAACTCAACCTAAGCGCTGAAAAATCTCAAACCTGAGCAGCACTTTGTTTGCGTGGAGAAGAATTCAGAGTATCAACCAGATTTGCTATCGCATCCAGTTTCTCTGTGCGAGTCCGAACATACTCGGGAGTAGGCTCTTCCACTCGCAATTTCTCTGCACTGCGTACATAACGCAAGCCTGACAACAGGAGGTCCAGTTGTTTTTCCGTAATATTTATTGTTGCTAAATCTGTCATAGGTAAACGAAAACTCTCTCGAGGTGATCCGGAGAATTCAGTCCACAACAACCTCCTGCTGCTGTTACTGACATAATATTAGTCAATCACCAAACAAAATTTCAACTAGTTTTTCCAAAAACACATCCTGTCTGGACTTTTTTATCTATCGACTCTTCGAAGAAGTTTGCTTTGAAACCTTTTCCGGTGCTGTTGAATCCCTTACAGACGGACTGATTGAATCGATCGATATTCTTTCCAGTCATATCCATACATGCACCAATCAAACGGCTCTCAGGCTGCCTTCCCGGAACGCTTCTGCCATCGCCAAAGGAATTTCGGCTTCTGCCAGAACCACTTTGGCCTGGTTTTCCTGAGTCCGTGCCAACATTTCCTGCTCTGAAGCGACAGCTTCCGCACGACGTTCTTCTGCGCGGGCCTGGGCGACACGTACGTCGGCATCTGCCTGATCGGCTCTTAAACGAGCGCCGATGTTATCGCCCACATCAATATCTGCGATATCGATCGACACGATGGAAAACGCCGTCTGAGAATCTAATCCGCGATCCAGCACATTCCGGGCGATCACTGATGGATTCGCCAGGACTTCCTTATGGCTTTCGCAAGAACCGATGGCAGACACAATTCCCTCACCCACGCGAGCAATAATCGTATCTTCCGTCGCTCCCCCGACCAACTGTTTCAAGTTGGTACGCACGGTGACGCGAGCACGGGCCTTCAGTTGTATTCCATCCTTGGCAACACCATCAAGGGTGGGCCGACCACTTTTCTTCGGATCGGGACAATCAATGACTTTCGGGTCCACGCTGGTCTCAACGGCAGAAATAATATTTCGGCCGGCCAGATCAATGGCGGCGGCTGTATCCCAGTCTAAATCAATTCGGGCACGATGAGCGACGATCAAGGCATGGACAACCCGGTGTACGTTGCCTCCCGCCAGATAGTGGGCTTCATAGGCCTGAGTCGGAATATCCGTCAATCCTGCCTGCACGGCCATGATCTTTGTATCAACAATCACTGAGGGCTTTACTTTCCTCATGGACATGAAGACCAGAGATAAAGGGCCGATTTTCGCACGGGAGCTAAACGCCTGAATCCATAATTTGAAGTAGCGAGCAAATAAAGCCAGGAAGATAATCCCAAATAAGATTCCAATGCCGCCAATCGCAAATGCCACAACGGGCCATAGATCTTCCATAGTCTGCTTAACTCCCTTATAAGTATTTCGTTTCGAAACGAGTGTCTCTCGAACATCATAACTGTCTTAGAGTAAAAACAAAAAGTATTTTCTACTCCGTTTTTGTATTTTTCATTGTAGATCGTTTAGGAAAACGCGAATTTCACTGATTTGGATCATTCTGTTTTTCAAAAGAGTGGCCTTCCCACGATTGGAAATCCGTTTTCCGGTATTTATTCTGGAGAGAAACAAACTTAAGAAATAGGTCGGCCCAAGGCACTTGCTCGTTTGGGGCTGGCATTAATCACTAAAGAATGGGGCTTCCGGCGACGATCTCTCGCAAACCCTCTTCCCAGACTGTTGACATCAACCACGAATCAAAGCAGGAACCAACCATGAGTATAGAAGCAAAAATTCAGGAACTGAAACTGGAACTCCCCGAAGCACCCAAACCAGGCGGTATTTATAATCCTGTGGTTCAGGTCGATAACATGCTGTATGTCTCTGGCCATGGCCCCATCAGGCTGGATGGCAGCATGCACAAAGGTCGCGTTGGCGATGATTTAACCGAAGAACAAGGCGTAGAAGCGGCCCGAGCTGTCGGCCTGACGATGCTGGCGACACTCAAACAGTACCTAGGCGACCTTGATCGGATCGAACGCTTCGTGAAAGTGCTTGGCATGGTCAATGCCGCCCCTGATTTTAAACATCACCCACAAGTCATTAATGGTTTCAGTGATCTGCTCGTGCAAATCTTCGGAGAAAACGGACGGGCCGCCCGCAGCGCCGTCGGCATGGGTTCGCTCCCTGGGAATATCGCCGTCGAAGTCGAAGCCATCGTGCAAATCAAAGGATGATTGCTGAAAACGTGCTAAACAGGACTTCGGCTGCTTTTTCCAGAAAACTGATAATTTGACCAGTTCTTTCTCTCTGATTTGTCTTTTCGAATCCAGGCAGACCTGTAAAAATAGAGACGGCTTGCGGGCCGTCTCTATTATGTTTATGGAAGGCCACCCAGGTATTGAACAGAGAAAGGATTCTCGGTGTGCCAAGCGCGGATTTAATCATTTTTGGAGGAGGCATCGCCGGTCTCTGGACGCTCAACGAAGCCAGTCGGCAGGGCTATCGCTGCATCCTGCTCGAAGCGTTCACGCTGGGAAGCGGCCAGACGATCGCTTCGCAGGGAATCATCCACGGCGGTTTGAAATACACGCTACAGGGCATGATGACCGGCTCCGCCCGCCGCATCCGCGAAATGCCTCTGATCTGGCGAAAATCGCTGGCCGGCGAACAGGCGCCCGATCTATCACAAACCGAAATCCGCTCTCCCCATTGTTATCTCTGGCGCACCGAATCGCTCTCCTCACGGCTCGGCATGTTCGGCGCCAAAATGGGACTGCAAGTCGTGCCCCAGAACCTCGCACCGAAAGACGCGCCGGAATTGCTGGCCAATTGCCCCGGCTCGATCGGCGTGATGGAAGAACAGGTCATCTCCCCGTATAGCCTGATCACCAATCTGGCAGATACGTTTCGGAACCAGATATTCCAATACGATCCAGAGCAGCTGGAGTTTCAACTCGATACAAACGGAAATATAGCAGCCGTCCAGATTCAAACGGCAACCGGAGAACCACTTACCATCGAAACCGCGGCTGTCTTGCTGACGGCGGGGCGCGGCAATGAAGGGCTCCGAAACCTGGCGCGACGACAATCTGATTCTACCGATAGTCCGTGCATGCAAACCCGGCCGCTGCACATGGCACTGGTCCGAGGTGACTTGCCTGCCTTTAGCGGGCATTGTGTGGATGGCGCCAAAACCAGAGTCACGATCACATCCGACATTGATTCGCAAGGTCGCACTGTCTGGCAGCTGGGAGGCCAGATCGCTGAGGTCGGCGTAAATATGAAGCATCGCGAATTGATCCAGCATGCCGCGCAGGAACTTGCCGCCTGCATTCCCGGTATCGAATTGGCTGGACTCGAATGGAATACGTACGCCGTTGATCGGGCCGAAGGCGTCACGAAATCAGGGCTCAGACCGGAAACACCCCAGATCCTGCACGAAGGCAATCTGTTGACTGCCTGGCCAGCGAAACTGGCATTGGCACCCCGACTGGCCGAAGAGGTCTGCCAGAATCTGTCTCAGATAAATGTCTCGCCGACAACCGCCGATACGTCCTGGATAGAAGCCTTTTCCTCACTTCCCACGCCGCAGGTGGCACAGCCGCCGTGGGAAACCGCAGAGAACTGGGTCACACTCAACGATTCGCAATCTCACGAAGAGGTAGCCTGAACGGCTTACTGGAACGGAAACATGCAATACCGCGATTTAGGATCTACTGGTTTTTCCATCAGCGCCCTGGGCTTCGGCGCGTTCAAGATCGGCCGCAACCAGCAAATCAAATACAGCCAGGCCTATGATCTTCCTGACGATACCACCACCGAGCGCCTGTTGAATTCGGTGCTCGATCTGGGCATCAATCATATTGATACCGCGCCCGCTTACGGAATCAGTGAAGCACGCATTGGCCAGTTCCTTTCGCATCGTCGCAACGAATTTCTGTTGTCCACAAAAATCGGCGAGACATTTGAAAACGGAACCTCGACGTATGACTTTTCCCGCGACAGTCTGCAAGCCAGCATCGAACGTAGTCTCCGACGATTGAAAACCGACGTGCTTGATGTCGTGCTGATTCACTCGAACGGCGATGATGAAAAGATCCTGAACCAAACCGACGCCATCGAGATTTTGCAGTCGTTTAAAAAGGCGGGCCAGATTCGCTGGATTGGCCTTTCCGGTAAGACACATGCCGGCGCCACCGAGGCACTCAACTGGGCCGATATCTTGATGCTCGAATATCACTTGGAAGATCGTTCACATGCAGCACTCATCCAGACCGCCGCGGAACAGGGTGTCGGCGTGATCGTGAAAAAGGGGCTCGCATCGGGGCATCTCCCCGCGGCAGATGCGATCTCATTTGTGTTGCGCAATCCCGGTGTCAGCAATCTGGTTGTCGGCGGTTTGAATCTGGATCACATTCAGACCAACTGGGAAACCGCCGCCGGTGTTGCGATTCAACCGGCGGCTTAGTGCGTTGATCGGACACAAAAACGGCTCCCTTTCCGCAGGAAGAATTCTTACTCCGCTGAACTTCTACAGTGCGGTCTGAATTTTCTTCCCCCTTCGTCGGCTTGGCAATCGGCATGAAGGGGACTATAAAGGAGTAGAAGATCAAGATTGTTTTTACCGTTTGTTTTCTGATTTCTCTCTGGCATCCTGTTTGAGTCCCGCACTATGGCGCCCAAAGTCGGTCTGTTTATTCCCTGTTATATTGATCAGTTGTACCCACAGGTGGGAATTGCGACGCTGAAAACATTGGAACATTTCGGGTGCGATGTCGAATATCCCGAAAGCCAGACCTGTTGTGGTCAACCAATGGCCAACACCGGCTGCACCAACGAAGTCGGGCCGCTGGCAAAACGCTTTCTGGAAATTTTCAAATCGTATGATGCCGTGGTCTGCCCCTCCGGCAGTTGTGTTTCGATGGTCAAACATCATTACGATGAATATTTCACTGACAATCCAGAATTCGAGGCCCTCAAAGCAAAAACGTTTGAGTTCTGCGAATATCTGACCAGCGTCTTAGGCATCGACAAACTGGCGGGACGTTTTCCTCACAAAGTCGGCCTGCATCAGAGTTGTCACGGCTTACGCGAACTCAGACTCGCCAGCGACAGCGAAATCGTAGGCCCCCCGTTTGGACCCGCACGGGCTCTGCTCGAAAGCATTGAAGGCGTTGAAGTCACCACGCTGCAACGGCCCGATGAATGTTGCGGCTTCGGTGGTACGTTTGCCGTCGCGGAAGAAGCGGTCTCCTGCATGATGGGCGAAGACCGCGTGAGTGATCATGAACAGGCGGGAACAGAAGTCTTGACGGCCCTCGATATGTCCTGCCTGATGCATCTAAGCGGCATCATTCGCCGACAACAGAAACCGATTCGTGTGATGCATATCTCCGAAATTTTTGCCGAGTGTTTATAACATGCCTGCACATCCAGAATTAGCTGCGGAGTTCATCAAGGATAAAGATCGTGCGCACTGGCATGACCAGTCACTCTGGTTTGTCCGTTCGAAACGTGACCTGGCCGCCCATCAGTTGCCAGAGTGGGAACTACTGCGAGAACAAGCCTCGAAGATCAAATCTTATGTGGTTTCGCATTTACCCGATCTACTGGTAGAATTCGAAAAGAACGCCAAAGCCAAAGGCGTTCACGTTCACTGGGCACGGGATGCCAAAGAGCACAACGAAATCGTGCACGGCATTTTAGAACGACATCAAGTCAAACGTGTCGTAAAGAGCAAGTCGATGCTCACCGAAGAATGTCATCTCAATCCGTATCTGGAGCGGCACGGAATTGAAATTGTTGACACCGACCTGGGTGAATGGATCGTTCAGCTTCAAGACAAGCCACCCAGCCATATTGTGATGCCGGCGATTCATATCAAGAAAGAAGAAATCGGCGAGTTGTTTCACGAGAAGTTGGGTACCGAAAAAGGAGCCTCCGACCCGCAGTATCTGACGGAATCGGCCCGACAACGTTTGCGTCAAAAATTCATCGGAGCCGAAGCAGGCATTACCGGCGTCAATTTTGCGATCGCCGAAACCGGTGGCTTCGTCGTCTGTACCAACGAAGGCAACGCCGACCTGGGTACTTCATTAAACAAACTGCACATCGCCTGCATGGGGATCGAGAAACTGATACCCCGCGCCAATGACCTCAGCGTCTTCTTACGTCTGTTGGCACGTTCGGCAACCGGGCAGCCGATTACCACGTATTCCTCTCACTTTCATGGCCCGGCCCCGGATGGCGAGTTACATATTGTTCTGCTGGATAATGGACGCAGTGAAATCGCAGGCAGTGATGAATTTCGCCGCTCTTTAAATTGCATTCGTTGTGGCGCCTGCATGAATACCTGCCCCGTGTATCGACGCAGCGGCGGCTATAGTTACAGTAACACGGTTCCCGGCCCCATTGGTTCGATTCTGGGACCTGCTCACGATACGAAAGCGAATGCCAGTTTGCCGTTTGCCTGTAGTTTGTGTGCTTCCTGCACCGATGTCTGCCCGGTCAAAATCGATCTGCATCATCAGTTGTTAACGTGGCGGAAGCAGATACGTCTGAAAGGGCTACTACCGCTTTCAAAACGTCTTTCAATGAAAATGTTGAGTTGGATGATGCAGGCCCCGCGTCTGTATCAATTCGTAGGAAAGATGGCCCGCCGGGTTGTGCCCTACTTACCAAGGTTTTTAGTTTACAATCGCTTTAATGCCTGGGGAAAACAGCGCGAGCTACCCGACATGCCTAAACAGAGTTTCCGAGAGTGGATGAAGCAAAATCATGACGACAAGTAGAGAGTCGATTCTAAATACACTCCGCAAACACTCCGTCCCTGAAACGGAATTGCCCGACCTGCAACAGCCAGAGTTGACGCAGCAGTGGATCACGTACCCCGATCTCAGTCAGCAGTTTTCTGATCTGTTAACGTCGATCAAAGGTTTATGCCTGCGAGTGAAGAACGTCGAAGAAGTGAATCAGCGACTGGCAGAACTGCCCGTCTATCAAGAATCAAACAATATCTGCTCACTGATTCCCGATTGTGGTCAACCGACGGTCAATGTGAATCAGATCACTGATCCACATGATTTTGAAAACATCGACTTTGCCATATTGCCCGGTGAATTCTGCGTGGCAGAAAATGGCGCAACCTGGATCACCAACGATGGCGGCCCTCTGCGGACTTTGTATTTCCTGTCGCAACACGTAGCCTTGGTTGTGCCCGCTTCAGAAGTTGTGCCTCACATGCATGCCGCCTATCAAAGACTCAGCTTCGAAAATCGCAGCTTTGGTACTTTCATGGCAGGCCCCTCCAAAACCGCCGACATCGAACAATCCCTGGTCATCGGCGCCCACGGCGCACGGTCGCTGACGGTCTTTCTGGTTGAGGAACCGTTTTAAGACTGTTTTACAGATTAGGAGATTTCAAACCTACCCAGCTCTTTTAGTTTCGCATATCTAAGTGAGAGTTCACCGATGATCTTATTTTCAATACGCAAAGAATTAATAGTGCAATATTCATCTAAGTTTTAAATCCCACTCTGTGATAAACTACAAACTAACATAAAAAGATCTCAGGAAAACCATTGCAACAAAATCCTTTTGCATAGTATACTAATGTTGCTAATTAGACCTAAAAAGCGTTTTCGTCCTTCCCAGCTATGAACTATGTTTGAAAATTTCAGAATCCAATCTAGAAAACCTGTAGAACATGTCTCGCTTGGGCCGAGTTACCCGAACAGGGCCAACTTGCCAGTCAGTACAGTTACAAGGGCTTTGTAAATGGTATTCCGATTAGAAGAACAGATGTGTGAGCCGGTCATGACTTGGCTTAAGTCACAAAACCTTTTAGTCCGAACTGAGCTTCATGTACCATGGGGAGTCTGTGATATCGTAGCCTGCGAAGCTGATCCTCAGAAGGTGGAAGCGAGAAAAAAACTTCGCCAATTTTCAAAGATTGGATCGCACTCAAAAATAGCATTGTTTCTTGCAACTCCTGATGAAGATCAAACAAGGGGTATTTCACAAGAACGTTTATGCCAACAATTTGCAGTCGGTGGAAACCGAAGCAGAATTGATCACGAAATTGAATCTCTCATCAAACATCATTTTCTATTTCGAACACGGTCTGGTTGCTTAAGAAGCCGAAATGGATGGAAACCATTACACTCACGTCTTGTGGCCGTCGAGCTTAAATTAGAAAAAGTGCGCCAAGCGCTTGGTCAGGCGACTCGAAATCAGGGCTTTGCAGATGAGTCCTATGTCGCTTTTCCATACGACCTCGCAAAACAAGTTCTTGAGTCTGATAGAAGGCATATGTTTCTTTCCGATGGAGTGGGTGTTCTTGGGGTTTCCGATACTAACTGTAAATGCCTTATACATCCAATTCGAAAGCGCGATCGCATTGACTCTTCTGTCGAGCTTCATGTTGTTGACAAATTTTGGAGTGAATTCAAGTCAGGCAGTTATTCATAAACTGCTGCGCTACTTTAGCTGGTTCGCGAGATTTCTCAGAATCAGGAAGTGGTTCAAGATTACTACCTACAACAAATGCAGACGAAAACATTTGAAAAAGCGCAACGCTACGTCCTTCTGGATTTACCTTGCGAAGGTCATCAAACCAACGGCGATAATACATCGCGAGAAGTTCCCTGGCACCATCTTTATTTGTGTATTTCCGCCAGTCTTTCAGAAGATTATTGAACACCTTATATTCCCGATCTGATGGATTGAGTTTTTTCTTAGACTCCAAAAGCCATTGCTTAAGTGGCGGCGAGGCTACAGCCCGTCGACAAAGCGGACTAAGTGGAATCCGAACTTTACCTGGTCGCGTCTCTGTACCGGGGATAAAATACTGATAGCTGTTTCCCAATCCAACTGCAGGATAGTTGCACAACCCTCTGCTCCAAAGAACAAGGTTCAAGGCCCAATAGGGTCCTGCCACGTGCTTCTGTTTTTGAAACACTTGATTTAAGTGCTTATGCAATCGAATCATTTCACTAAGTCGCTTTTCATTCGGAGATTGGCCACTTGAGTCATCAAGGCTGCTATCTACAGTCCATATCACTTTTGCTCCTGATAGATTTACACACTTTTCGATTTGGGTTATTTTTTTATTCCATTGTGTTTTCCCGGATGTCTGTCGTTGATGGGTGAAAATAGCAGGTAGAACAAATTGACATTTACACCTAGCTTTTGTTTTCCACTTAAGTGAGGCCTCCGCAAGTTCACGATTGATACGATTGTATTCTGCACCATCGTTGAATGGGATTTGAGGAACGGAGAGCCACTCGGGATTAAGATCCATACAAAGTTCAAACAGTTTTGAGACCATTTCATAAACATGAACCTTGTCTGGTTTTTTTACAAACGACGTCTCTCCTAATAATTGAAATTCATCATAATTGGCGAAAAACTCTACCCAGGGAATCTTTCGTGCCCTTCCTGGTTTTTGCTCATCTTTATTTAGTGTCTTATTCTGTTTCCTTGAATTATATGCTTCTAGATTTTTTTCAGATGTTTTTTTCTTGCTAGCGTATTTTTGGAAAGATTGTTTGCCAGTAAGAATATTGAAAAAACCATCTACACCTGGGTCAACCCAAAGCGGAAATTTTGAATCACTGATCTGATGACGAAGTTTATCTTCTGCTTGAAGTGTGATACGACAAATAGTTGGCTCACGGTAATACTGATCAGCTAAGGCCAAATCAGTAGTCGTCGAAATAAAAGGGATGCAGTCTAGAAGCTCTTCAGAGTTCATTTCAACCTCTTTCAATCAAGTTTCGCCACTTGCCGTAGATGGCGGCATATTTTATCTGGCTCTGGGAAGAGGCTCATCTCATTCCAATTCATACGGTTCAAATCAGCAAGCAACCGACACTTATATTTCCGGCGGATAGGTACATACAAAAGCGATGGCGAGTCACGAGTATCGAGGCTTAACTTTCTAGAACCATGCAAAGTAAATGTTCCATGTTGGGCTCGAATTCGTGGATTATTCCATGCAGGAATAACGGCAACTGTTCCAAGACCACCTCGATTTGTTGCTCCACTCAGTTTCATATATTCACCTAGAATGTCTTCATCCTGTTCAGGGTCAAGCGGTCTTGGCTGAAGCGGAACTGCCTGACGATTTAATGTTGATGGATTAATCACACAAACGAGACCATCAACATCGGTCCTCAGACACGCAAAATAAAGTGCTACTGCCTCACTTTCTGTCCAATCCAAAAGTCGGGTTGGAAGCCCATAGTGCTGTGCTCTTTGCATCCATTCAAAATCGTCAAGTTTAGAGTGAGAGGAAACAGGCTCCATTTTGTCTTCAGCATGCCGTCTGAATTCTCTATACAAAGCAAGGGCTGTATTACGTTTTTGAACGCGACCATATCTGAGTGCAGATGGAACTAACTTCCATCTATGATCAGAGTGACCACGAAACCAGCATCTTTCATGAGGTTTTCTAGAAGATTCCAAGGACTCTAGAACTCTCAGATAGTCATCCAAGTTCTGAATTTCCCTATCAACAAGAGGACAGCTTGGACCGCGTCTGGAGTACATTTTGTATACTGATCGTGGAAGACTTTGCATTCGTCATTCCCAACGGCTCTGTGCTTGTTGATTTCTAAAGCTTTAAATTATCTCAGAACAAAGGCCTGGATGTAAACCCATACGCACCTATAAACGTATGTAATTTTGTTATCTTCCAGAAACGTCTAAGATCCGCTTTTCCATATCTATCCACTGTCATTCAATTTCATCAATAGTAAATCGGCAGAGAAGTTAAGGGGATGACAAATAATGCTATAAATACTGACAAATGCTCATGTGATTGCCGCCCTAATTTATGATGAGCAACAAATCTATCAGAATTGCTGTTCGTGCGATGTGTCTCTGGGTAGCATGGTCAATATGTCTCTTCTGTTGAGTCATGACTCCCCGTTCATTCTCCCTGCAAAGATCGTGATAGATATGAAGCAGTTCGGACTCAGCTTGTTATTCATATTCTCGGCAGGATTGCTGGAAACCGAGGCTGCTTCAAAAGAATCGCGCCAGCCGAATATCATTCTGATTATGGCCGATGATGTGAGTTGGGAGTGTTTCGGCTCCTACGGCGCGGAGGATTACAAGACGCCGCACATCGATGCGCTGGCGAAACGCGGGGTGCGTTTTACGAACTGTTATTCCACGCCGCTCTGCACGCCGTCGCGGGTGAAGCTGATGACGGGGAAATACAGTTTTCGTAACTACACGCATTTCGGCTATCTCAACCCCAAGGAAAAAACATTCGGGCAGATGTTGCAGGCCGCCGGTTATAAAACGGCCATCGCTGGCAAGTGGCAGCTCAACGGACTCTATCATGGTGCGGAAGGCCACGCCGATAACACACGACCGTTCAAAGCGGGCTTTGATGAATATTGCCTGTGGCAGGTCACCCGGACGGTACACGATCGCAAATCGGGGGGAGGCGAACGTTTCTGGAGTCCACCTCTGGAACAGAACGGCAAGTATCTGTCGGTCAATGAGAACCAGGGGAAATACGGCCCCGATATCATGTCCGACTTTCTGTGTGACTTCATCCAGCGCAATAAAGATGAACCTTTCTTTGTCTATTATCCCTCGGTGCTGGTTCACAATCCGTTTGTACCCACGCCTGATACGATTGGCGACGCACCCCGCACGCAGGCCGCGAACAAACAACCCAAGGGCAAACAGGCGCGCAAAGCCAACTTTGTGGCGATGGTCAACTACCTCGACAAAATCGTCGGCAAGCTTGTCAATAAAGTTGACGAAGTCGGTCAGCTGGATAACACGCTCATTCTCTTCACGGCCGACAATGGCACGAACGTGCAAATTACCTCCCAGTGGAACGGCCAGACCATTCATGGCGGCAAAGGTTCCACCACCGACATGGGCACGCATGTGCCGCTGGTCGCCTACTGGAAAGGACACAC
>NZ_CAXBKP010000009.1:0-253399 GCF_963976445.1 uncultured Gimesia sp.
CCGTACGCACGGTGGTGTGGGAGGACGGGGGGAGAAATCCCCCCTCCTACCCGATTCCCCAGACTCAATCACGATTTGTTGCCGTTCGCCTTTTCAGAATAGTCACTCATTCTCTAAAATCATACGACCCAAGTTCACGGAACGTCTGCAACTCCTGTTTGACAGATCGGTCGTTCGAGACTCCGACTTCTCATTCCAGATCCAGTGAACGTAGCAAATTTTATCTGGCAGCAACTGACTTATGTCCAATGAGAAAACGGAAGGCATCATTATTCGGCTGGCTGATTTCAGCGAGTCCAGTAAAGTCATTACCTGGTTTACCCGGGATTTTGGTAAAACTGCTAGTTTGGCGAAAGGCGCGAAACGGCTGAAAAGCGCATTCGAGGCTGCTATTGACTTGCTGGCCACATGTCGGATAGTCTTCATCCGAAAATCTTCCGGCGGGCTTGATATTTTGACCGAAGCCCAACTCGTGAATCGTTTTCGCCCTTATCCTGGAAATCTTTCCAACCTGTATGTAGGTTACTACATTGCCGAATTATTGAATGCTCTGACTGAGGAACATGATCCTCATCCAGATTTGTTTGATGCGGCGTATGCAGTATTACAACACCTGCAGGAGCATGATGATTTTCAGAAAGCGTTGATTAAATTTGAGTTAACCATGTTAGACGAGATCGGCCAACTTCCTCAGTTCGAGCACTGTGCTGGATGCAGTCAGGAATTAGGGCAGTTGGAATCGTATCTTTATGATGCCAATAACGGTGGACTGTATTGCCGGCATTGTGAACAACAGCGACACGGAAATGTGCGTGTCTCTCGAGGTACAGTGACGGTACTGCAAAAACTGTTAGACGAAAATACACAACTATCCCAGCGATTGAACTTATCCCTTCAACAACAACGAGAGATTCGACAATTGCTGACCACGACCATGTCTCATATCTTGGGGCGCCGTCCTAAAATGGCACCCTACCTGCAACTATAAACACTTCATTTCCCTCAGGTGGAAGTCAGGGATGACCATGTCCACTTATGACTTACAAAATAAATATCCCTCTGTAGCCCGCAGCATTTGTCTTTGTCTGACACTGGCACTGTGTGGTTTACTTCCGGGGTGCGCGATGTTTGGCGAACGGACTTCAAATTTCGCCGCATTGAAGCCTCCTTGGTCAAAAAAGAGTGTGACCGACGACCCTTCGATCGAGGACGTTCGCGGACCGATGCAGCGCGTGATGCAGACTGCACTCTGGAACAAGAAGAAGGACTCTACTTTTTTTGAACCTGCGGTAGGTGCTGCAGAATACAAGCAGGCGAATGAAAAATTCAAAGCGAAGGAATATAAAGCGGCTGAGAAGGAATTCAAAGCCATCGTCAAAAAATACAAAAATGATCCGATCAAAGAAGACGCCCAGTTCATGGTGGCGGAATGTCAGTATGAGCAGAAATATTATTCCTGGGCTCAGGACAGCTACGATAAACTGCTGATTGATTTTCCCTCAACCCGACATCTGGATCAAACCACAAAGCGACTGTTTTCGATTGCCCGCTACTGGCTGCAGGAACCATCGATTGTGAAGGGGAACGATATTCAGCAGGTCAACCTGGAAGATCCCGGTTCAGAAACTCCGGAAATTCCCAGTGATGGCAAACAGCGGAAATCGCGCTGGGCACTATTGCCGAACTTTTTTGATCGCTCGCGTCCCGTCTTTGACACCGAGAACCGGGCACTGGAAGCACTCAAATCGATCTGGCTGCATGACCCGACCGGACCGTTAGCCGATGATTCGCTGATGCTGACCGCCAGCTATTATCTGAAAAAAGGGCGGTATATGGATGCCGACCGCACTTTCAGTCTGCTGCGAGAAGAATATCCGAAGAGCCCACACCTCGAAGACGCATTCAAGCTGGGCACGCATGTGAAATTGATGTCTTACCAGGGACCCCAATATGATGCCACGGTGCTGACGGATGCGGGAGATCTCAAAGCGACCACAATGCGTCTCTTTCCGAAAGCAGAGCAGGCACGTCTCAAGGAAGAATTGAAAAAAATTGAACATGCCAAGGCCAAACGCGACTGGGAAACCGTTCAATACTGGATGCGTCGCAGTAAACCAAAATCAGCGGCCATTTACTGTAACCTGCTGATTGAAAATCACCCTACATCTCCCTTCGCTAATCAGGCGCGGGAATTACTGTCAGAGTTAGGGGAAGAGAATACCAACCACCTTTGGGCAAACTATGCTACGCCGAAAAAGATGGTACAGCAGCAACCCGAACCGAAAAGATCATTCATGCCGGGATTACCCGGGTTTGGAAAAGCAGACCCAGCTCCGGCAAAAACAAGACCAACACCACCAGCGAAGCAGGAGCTGGAACCACCGGCTCGCTTGAAACTGGATGGGTTCGGGGATCCGATTCGGAAAATTCCTCTGGAAGAAGAATCGGAACCAGCGAGAATTAAACTTTAAATGATGTAATGGCGTGGCAGAAACTCTGTTTTCTGTTGAATAAATTCATGGTACGTATCGTGGCAAAATTGTTACTGCTGTCACTACTGTCGATAGATCTGACGGGCTGTGGTTACACGGTCGGAAATTCTTATCAACAGGATGTGCAGACCGTTTACGTACCAATTTTTGAAAACAATACCTTTCGTCGTGGATTCGAATATCAGTTAACTGAAGCCGTGCAGCAGAGAATTCAGTCACGGACTCCGTTTCGTCTAGCGAAAGGAGTCGAAGCAGATACCCGGCTCAGTGGCAGAATTATACAGATCAACAAAAGCGTCTTAGGAACAACACAAAATAATGACCCACGAAACCTGAACCTGCAGTTTGTAGTTGAGGTGACTTGGGAAGACATGCGCAGTGGAAGGATCCTGTCTCAACAGGAAGTGCCCATCACTGCGGATGTGGTCAATTTGGTCTCACAGGCTTCATTTGCACCGGAAGTCGGGCAATCTCTGGCAACAGCGACTAAAACGGCCACAGACAGTTTAGCAAACCAGATCGTCCAATTAATGGAAGCCCCCTGGTAAACTGACATGACATAGAGACAAACACGGATAGTCAGGAATTTTCTTTCCTGCTACACTACGGCCACATGTGGTCGCAAGACATTTCAGAATATTCAACAACAAAACAACAACTCCCCACCTTACTAAAACACCTATCTTCTTCAATAGCACGGATTGCTATCGTATATCGGGCCTCAAGCCAGTGGATCTGGCTCGTCGATCAACCAGACCGGCAATTCAGGGAAGGATTTGGACAACACATGAAATCGAAACTGGTTTTACAGCAAAGAGCACTCGTTATAGCCTGCTGTGCTGCATTCACGTTACTACTGATCAACAACGAGTCACAGGCACAGCTGGAACAACGGAAACAACGTCCCAATCCGGCAGACGCTGTCCTCAAGGTGCAAGGGTTGCCTCCCGCGTTGGAAAAGATCCTGGAAGACTGGGAAACCCATTCGAAAAAAATCGAAAAACTGGAAGGTAATCATACTCGTTACTGGTATGACGATGTATTTCAGGTGGAAAAACTATCTGAAGGCAAGTTCTATTACGAACAACCTGATAAAGGGCGCATTGATATTACCGGGGTCAAAGTCCCAAAAGGGAAGCAAGGAAAGAAACAAAACAAGGATGGTAAACCCTATCAGCTGAAACCGGGAGATAATGAACGCTGGATCTGTGATGGGAAACGAATATTTTCCATCAATGAAGATGAAAAATCCTATGAAATTTATCCGATCCCTCTGAACCGTCGCGGGGAGAACATTATGGAAGGGCCTCTCCCCTTCCTGTTTGGTATGCCGGCGGCGACTGCCAAAAAACGCTACTTCTTGAAACTGCTGGAGAATACTCCTCAGCGGATCATCATTGCAGTCAAGCCCAGGCGCCGCGCCGATGCGGCCAACTACAGTGAAGCAAAGGTCATGTTAAATCCAGAGACCTTTTTACCAAGTGCAGTCCAGCTGATTCATCCGGGAGGAAATCAGTCAACTGTTTACACATTTGGAAACGTAGTTGCAAATAAAAACCAAGGGCTCATCAGACGTGTGTTTGGTAATGATCCATTTGTTCCAGATTTGGATGACTATCAGTTACAAGGGAAAGTCGTTGCGTTAGCGCAAGGGCCGAATCCCCCACAGGTGGCTTTCAAAGTGCCTTCCACAATCGGCAGAGATTACAAGGCAGCGAAACAAATGTTGCAGCAGATGGGATTTAAACCAGAAGTCCATCCGGGGGATCCTGCACAAAAACCAGGAGAACGCAAGTATCACGTCTATCGACAGAAGCCACAGCCCGGGACAACAGCCAAAAAAGGTGATACCATTCATCTTCTGCTGTATACTGATCCCAGTACACCGAAGAAATAGAGCCTGGCTAAATCACAGAGACGCGGGACCTTTAAGGCCTTTGGAATTCGTTCCAAGGGCCTTAATTATTGCGAGCACGCATCGCACGCTGGATATCCATGCGTGCGGAATCCTTTTTAAGCTTCTCGCGTTTGTCGTGCAGCTTGCGGCCTTTGGCGATCCCCAGTTTCACTTTCACCAACCCACGCGTGAAATAAACGCTTAACGGAACCAGTGTCAGGCTGGAGTTTTCGCTTTGCTCTGCAAATTTCTTGATCTCAGATTTCTTCATCAACAACTTGCGGGGACGTCGGGATTGGTGATTCATCGTGTTGGCCTGGGGATACAGGGCGATGTCACAATTAAATAACCAGACTTCGCCGTCCTGCATTCGCGCAAAACCTTCTTCGATGGAAATTTTATTCGCACGAATACTTTTGACTTCACTGCCAGCCAGCATAATGCCACAGTCCAGCGTTTCCAGGATCTCATAATTGTGGCGGGCTTTACGATTCTGGCAAACAGTGCGCGAATTCGGGTCTTCTTTCGAAGCTTTCTTTTTTCCTTTTTTACCCATTGCCAAAATCTCCACCCGACCACACGCCGGAACTACAGCTGATATTCTTGATTGATCGCTTGTTGAATGAAACGAGGAAAAACACGATTTCCCGTTCAGGACCGACACGTCTTCTGGTAGGAAGGTTCAGTCAAATTGTGACCTTAATGACTCTCCGGTCTCACCTGCACCTGAAGTGCCCCCAGCATACGGGTAATCTGTTTTTCTTTCTTGGAAATGAAAGGCACATTGTCCAACACGATCGCCCGGGGCTCATTGCGGGGATGCAACACCAGCCGCCCTGATCGTAACAGGATATATTCAAAAATATCGCTGATCTCTTTATCAATTTTCAAATTCGGGGCAGAAAACCGCTCCAGATCGCTTAAAAAACCGTGGTGATGCAGTAACTCGTTCCCTCTGACCTCCCAGTAATCAAAGCGGACACTGATCGCCACTCCAACAAAGATCAGTCCCAGGATTCCAGAAAACATCCAATACATCTGGGAATTAGCCCAGGGACGCAGACTTTTCAGAAAATTGGTAATAGAGGGGATGATGTCAGGATTGAATCGCAGCAGCATCCAGACTCCCATAAAAATAGCAGCCCCTAAAAAGAACAGCGTCAGAGAGGTGGTGCGAGGGAAGTCAAATGCCAATACCGTGATGTTTAATCCGAAGACCACCAGAAAAACTAAGGCCATGACTTCTGCCATGTGCTCGCTTTTGCCACCAATGTGGGCAGACTCTCCCATGATGGTCATAAAAATCGCAGCGGCGATCGACACGATCAATGTCGGATAGAGAAAAACAATTTTGGGATACGAAATCAAATAGATGCTGGAAGGCATCTCATCTTTGGGAGAACTCTGATTAAGTTCCTGTTCGTCATTCGTATTGGAATCATCAGCCATTATCGAATCCCTTATCTGTAATCGCGTGTTGACGGTACTGCTTCCAAGGCACAATGCGGGCTCTGAAGCTTATGAAACGGTTTTCCACCAGAAAAGGATCACAAAACCAGCAGCAACTTAGAGAAATAGAGCTGATTTTCGCGATAACATCCGGTGACACAAATCGTTTCAGCAACTCAGATTATCTATTATTCAATCCCTGTTGCCTGAACGCCAATAGTAGACGTGATCAAACTGGACTTCAAGCCTGATACTCGTCTGAAAAGTCAGCCAGGTTCCCGAATAGTGACCATACATGAAAAGCCCGGGACCTGCTCGGGTTATAGACTGATGTGGTGCTGATTTGATCTAATACAACGATTATGAGTGAAAATAGGTCTATTTTGTATAAAATATATAATGAAAGATATATATAATATATCAAAATCAAAAGTAAGGGCTTATCAGGCTTTCGGTTCCTTGGTAAATATTGATGTATGCAACAACGACTCAATAAAACAATTCGTTCCACGTCTGTTTTCGGGCTGGGTTTCCTGGCGCTGTTTATTGCGCCGCCCTTACCTGCCGCGGATAAGGTGGATTACCTGAAAGAGATCAAACCGATCTTTGCTGAGAAGTGCTTTGCCTGTCATAGTGCGCTCAAACAGGAGGCCGAGTTGCGGCTGGAAACACGCGAACTCATGCTCGACGGAGGCGACAGCGGCACGGTTCTCAACCCGGGAAAACCAGATCAGAGTCTGTTGCACGAACGTATCATCGCTAAAGCTGACGAACAGATGCCACCGCCGGAAGCAGGTTCACGGCTGACGGATCATGAAATTGCATTAATCAAAGCCTGGATCACGCAGGGGGCCATCACGCCGAAAGAAGAAATTCCCGGCAGTCCGAAAGAGCATTGGTCGTTTCAGCCACCCGTCAAAGCGAACATTCCTGGCGACTCCCAGATTCAAAATCCGATTGACGCGTTTTTGGAGGCACAACGCAAGCAACTGGGTTTGGTCACTGTAGAACCTGCTTCCAAACGGGTCTTGTTGCGTCGTGTTTATCTTGATCTCATCGGTTTGCCGCCCACGCAGAAACAGCTTCAAGATTTTGTGAATGATTCTGACAAGGACGCGTATCAAAAAGTCGTACGCAAGCTGTTAGCGAGCCCTCAGCATGGCGAACGCTGGGGCCGGCACTGGATGGATATCTGGAGATATACCGACTGGTACGGTCTGGGCAAGCAACTTCGCTACAGTCAAAAACATATCTGGCATTGGCGCGACTGGATTATCGAGTCTTTAAATCGGGACAGCAGTTATGCCGAAATGGTGCAGGACATGCTTGCCGCTGATGAACTCAAACCGACCGACCACCAAGCCCTGCGTGCGACTGGATTTCTTGCGCGACATTATTATCTATTTAACCGCACGACCTGGCTCGACAGCACTCTGGAACATACTTCCAAAGCATTCCTGGGGCTGACGATGAATTGTGCCAAATGTCACGATCACAAATACGATCCGCTAACGCACGTGGATTATTATCAGATGCGGGCCATTTTCGAACCGTATCAGGTGCGGCTCGACGCCCTGCCTGGCGAGACCGACTTGGAGAAAAATGGGTTGCCCCGTATTTTCGATGCCCATGCCGACACGAAAACCTACGTGCACATACGCGGCGATGAGAAAAAACCCGATCAAAGCCGGGAACTGAGACCGGCTCCGCCCGAACTCTTCACCTTCGATTCTTTTCAGGTCACATCGGTGACTTTGCCTCCCGAAGCACATCATCCCGGTATCCAGGACTTTGTACTTAAAGATCAACTTAAAGCAGTAGATGTCAAAATTGCCGCCGCCGAGAAATCGGCTCTCAAAGCGAAGCAACAACTGTCGATGCTGGAACAGGCCGCACAGACCGAACTGGTTCAGCAGCAAACTCCGGAAAAGTCAGCCCCCTTTCTGGTAGATGATTTCAAGGCAGCGAAGTCAGAGCTCTGGACGATGGGACCCGGACAATGGGCCTTTCAGGAAGGTAAGTTGATTCAAACCAAAACGGGTTATGGCCGCGCGTATCTGCGTTCAAAACAAGACCATCCGCAGAATTTCAAAGCAACCTTCAAATTCAAAACCACCGGCGGCGACAAATGGCGTTCGGTGGGTCTGGCCTTTGATGTTAACGACAAGCGGGAAAAGATGATTTATCTGAGCGCGGTTCAGCCGGGCTCGAAGCTACAGGTTTCCTATAACGAAGGTTCCAAATCTGTTTATCCCGCAGAAGGACGGCATGGATGTGAAGTCAATCTGAACGAACCCTATGAGCTCGAAATTAAAGTCCGCGACCAACTGGTCAATGTTTCTCTGAATGGAGTGCACGCGATTTCCTATCGCCTGCCGCTCCAACGCGAGTCCGGGAAAATCGATCTCATGGCATTTGATGCCGCCGCGGAATTCGAGATGATCAACATCAGTTCGCTCTCATCTGATGAAACGATGATCGACGGCAAGCAGTCTGTAAAACCATCACTAGCACTGACGAAAGCAAAATATAAAACAGTCGAAGTTTCGTTGCACATCGCACAGCTTTCAAAAGTCGCGATCCAGACCGCTCACGCAGCCGATAAGGCTCGGTATTCAAAACTGCCGGAAGCAAAACAGATAGCATTAAGACAGGCCGCTGCTCTGGCTGCCCGAAAATATGAACTGGCGCAAGCAGAAGAAAAACTGGCGAAAGCCAATGAAAAGTCAGAGGCAGCAACCGGAGCAGCAAAGAAAAAAGTCGAAACAGAAATCGCAGCTGCTAAGAAACAGGTTGAAACAGCTAAGCAGTCGCTGAGCAAGCCCGGAGAGAAATACACACGCGTGCGGGCATCACTCAAAGCATTGGAAGGGCCAGCGGAAAAAGAGGCTACCCGATTCCAACCCTATCCCGAAACCAGTACCGGGCGCCGTGCCGCGTTTGCCCGTTGGATTACGCATCGACAGAACCCATTGACGGCCCGGGTTGCCGTGAATCATATCTGGTTAAGGCATTTCGGTCAGCCACTGGTCGAGGATGTTACCGATTTTGGACTCCGCGCCAAACAGCCGTTGCAGCAACAGTTGCTGGACTGGCTGGCGGTTGAGTTAATGGAGCACAACTGGAGCATGAAACATTTGCATGAGTTGATGACCACTTCCAAGGCCTATCAACTTAGCAGTTCCACGATCAATGCCGATCCTCAAACCCAGGCAAAAGATCAAGAGAATCATTACTACTGGCGGCGCAATATGGTGCGGATGGAATCGGAAATCATTCGGGACAGCCTGCTGCATCTGGCCGGCGAACTCGATCTGACCAGCGGGGGCCCGACCATTGATCCAGCGAAGAACCCCGACAGTAAACGCCGCAGTATGTATTTTACGACCTCGCGCGATGCGCAGGATAAGTTCCTCAGTATGTTTGATGCGGCTGACATCTTTGCCTGCTATCGGCGCAACGAAAGTGTGGTGCCGCAACAGGCATTGGCGCTGGCCAACAGCAAGGTCTCGCTGCAGATGGCGCGGAAAATTACGGAGCAGATACGCAAAGATCATCCCGAACTTATTAATCAGAAATTTGTCAAACTCGCCTATGAGAAAATTCTGTGCATTGAACCCACGGCTCAGGAACTGGCGATTTGTCTGACCGCGTTGGCTGAAACAGAGTCCCTGCTAAAAACGACGAAAAAACAGAATCCCGTCTGGCGATCGCGTGAAAACCTGGTTCACGCATTACTCAACCATAACGATTTCATCACGATTCGATGAAGGTGCGTCATGAATACACAACATGATTTTCAGAATTCTACCGGCGGTCTTCCTCGTCGTAATTTCCTCACGAGCCTCAGTTCAGGGCTCGCGGGTATTTCGCTGACTGCGCTGTTGCAGGATGAAGATCGCGCCCAGGCTTCGACGGCCCATGTTCCACCGGATGGGAAAGCCCATTTCCCTCCCAAAGCCAAAAGTGTGATCTGGATGTTCATGCGGGGGGGCGTCAGTCATATGGAAAGTTTCGATCCTAAGCCGATGCTGACCAAATATGCGGGGAAATCGATCAGTGAGACTCCCTGGAAAGGCGTGCAAGAGTCAGAAAAACTGAAACGGGTTCGCGTAGTCGTGGTCAACGATGCCAACGGCCAGCAGCGGAATAAAGTTTATCCACTCCAAGTCGGTTTCAAAAAATACGGCGAGAGCGGGATCGAAGTCAGCGACTGGTTTCCTCAACTCGGTGGCTGTGTAGATGATCTTTCCATCGTACGCTCCATGTGGACGACCGATGACAATCACGGCGCGCAGGTCCAGTTCCATTCCGGCCGGCATATGCTGGATGGTCGCGTGCCAACCATCGGTGCCTGGATCAATTATGGCCTCGGCTCACTGAACCAGAATCTTCCACAATTCATCAATATGGGGCCGCGTTTTTTTGATGTGAGAGACGGGCACTACCTGGGGCCCGCCTACGATTCGGTGCCCCTCAAAATCGATCCGAAAAATCCGCTGCCCTATGCCAAGCCGGAACTGGACCTCAGCAGCGAAGAACAAAGGATCGAGTTCTCGCTGATCAATCAGTTAAACCGTCTCAATTCTGAAAAATATCCGAATGACAGTACGCTTCAGGCACGAATGAAATCGTACGAACTGGCATTTCGCATGCAGACCGCGGTGCCGGAAGTAATCCAGTTTGATCAGGAAACCAAAGAGACTCAGGAACTTTACGGCTTGAACAATCCCGCCACCAAGCCGTTTGGCATGCAGTTATTAGCTGCACGACGGTTTGTTGAGAAAGGGGTGCGGTTCATTCAGGTCATGCACGGTTCGGGAGCCGCCGGTGCTTGGGATTCGCATTCCAACTTGAAAGCAAGCCACTCCAAGCTGGCAATGCAGGTCGATCAACCCGCGGCCGGTCTCTTGAAAGATCTGAAGCGTCGAGGCCTGTTGAAAGATACGATTGTTGTGTTCGCAACCGAATTTGGGCGGACCCCTGGTTCGCAGGGGAGTAACGGCCGCGATCACCATCCGTATGGTTTTTCCATCTGGATGGCCGGTGGCGGCATTAAAGGAGGGATCGCACACGGCACGACCGATGAACTCGGTTTCCATGCAGAAGAAGATCCCCATTATGTGACCGACGTGCACGCCACGCTGATGAAGCAGTTGGGACTGAATGCCCGCCGTCTGGAAGTGCCCGGTCAGAAACGCCTTGAATTGGATTATGGACACCCGATCGACGGAATCATCGCTTAGCCCGCATTTACGTTGAAGTGCCCGTTACGGTTTCGTTGAACGCAGTCTGCTCTGTATAATTGATTCTTTGCGATGTAGAATCGCAGATGAATTCTATTTTTCACACAGCGGATGCGAAAGGCTTCTCCATGTTTCGGTTCATATGTCTTGCTCTGGCACTGGTCCAATTTCAATTTCTACTCGGCGCGGAATCTACCTCGGCGAAAACCTACCAGGTTTATTTTCTGGGTGGCCAGTCTAACATGGACGGGTATGGCTATGTCAAAGATCTACCCGAGGATCTGCAGCAGCAGGTACCAGGAGTAATGATCTTTCATGCGAATCCGGCTCCGGATGGTGTGCCTGTGGACGGTCGTGGTATTTGGGCTCCTTTGAAACCGGGGCATGGAGCCGGCTTTAAATCAGATGGCACGGCAAATACCTATTCAAACCGCTTTGGTACCGAGCTGACTTTTGCGAAAACGCTCAAAGAACTCGCCCCGGAAGAAAACTTCGCCTTGATCAAAATATCGCGTGGCGGCACTTCACTGGCCATCGATGCGGCAGGTAACTTCGGCTGCTGGGACCCCGATTATGAAAAAGGAACCGGCAAAGGTCAGGGCATCAACCAATACGATCATTTTCTGGCTGGCATGAAACGGGCACTGCAAACACGTGACATTGATCAGGATGGCGAAGCAGATACACTGGTTCCTGCCGGCATCGTCTGGATGCAGGGAGAAAGCGATGCTGTTTACACCGAGGAAATCGCCCGACAATATGAAGCCAACCTGAAGCGTCTGATGGACTTAATTCGCGCGTCGGTTCTGACCGATGACCTGCCTGTGGTGATTGGTCGGATTTCAGATTCGGGTGATAATCCGGAGGGAAAGGTCTGGAAGTACGGCGAGATCGTTCGGTCCGGACAGGCGGCATTCGTCGAAAAAGACAAACGTGCAGCGCTGGTGACCAGTACCGATGATTATGGTTATTCAGATCGTTGGCACTATAATTCAGAAGGTTATCTGGATTTAGGCAGGAAATTTGCCCAGGCCCTATGGAAACTCCCTCAGGAGTAATACTATTGGTTCATCAATCTTGAATTAACAGGTGATCGATGCTTGGCGAGCACGCCAACGAGCGTGCGGACTATTTCGAATAACGTGATATTTCAAGTCTGATAAGACACTATTCTGATATGAGTGATTCGCGTTTACTTTGTGTTCTTCGATAGAAACAGTGATTTAGGTATCAATATGAAACCGGAACTTCTTTCCCCGGCCGGCACACACAGATCAATGCAGTATGCCTACGCTTATGGAGCCGATGCCGTTTATGCAGGACAGCCTCGCTACAGTTTGCGTGTTCGTGAAAACGAATTCAACAAGCTGGAAGTGATGGCCGGAGCCGTCGAAGAAGCGCACAAACTGGGTAAGAAATTTTACATTGCCAGTAACATCGCGCCTCACAATCTGAAAGTACGCAGTTATCTCAAGAACATGGAACCGGTCATTGACATGAAACCGGATGCTCTGATCATGTCTGACCCCGGGCTGATCATGATGGTCCGGGAACGCTGGCCTGACGTCCCCATTCATTTGTCCGTCCAAGCGAATGCGGTCAACTACGCCACCGTGCAGTTCTGGAAGAACTTCGGACTGAGCCGCGTAATTCTTTCGAGAGAACTCTCGATCAAAGAAGTGGCAGAAATCCAGGAAGAGTGTCCCGACATGGAACTGGAAGTCTTCGTGCACGGGGCGCTCTGTATTGCGTATTCCGGGCGCTGTTTGCTTTCCGGCTATATGAACCACCGTGATTCGAATCAGGGGAACTGCACCAACGCCTGTCGCTGGGATTATAAAGTTAATGACGCAGTCCAGACGCTGGAGGGGGATATCGTCCTCAAAAATCCTCCCCCACCGAAACGACAGCAGCAGCTTCCGATTGTCGATCAAGTCTTCCTGCTGGAAGAACCGCAGCGGCCCGGCGAATATATGCCCGCTTATGAAGATGAGCATGGCACCTATATTATGAACTCCAAAGACCTGCGAGCCGTACAGCATGTGAAGACATTCAGCGACATGGGAATCAGCTCGCTGAAAATTGAAGGACGCACAAAGTCCTTCTTTTATGCAGCCCGCACCGCACAGGTTTATCGCAAAGCCATTGATGATGCGGCCGCTGGTATCGAATTCAGTGATAGTTTACTGGAGATGCTCGACAGTCTTTCCAACCGCGGTTATACCGAGGGCTTCTTCCAGCGACATGCTTCTGAAAGTATGCAGAATTATGAGCTCGGGCGCTCGGTTGCCAATAAACAACAGTTTGTTGGTGATATCATCGACCGTGATGCAGACGGCCTGATTGTGGATGTCAAAAACAAGTTTGGGCTGAACGATGAACTGGAGTTGATGACGCCTACTGGAAATCATGTCTTTCAGTTGAAAGCACTGTTAAACAAACATTCTGAGTTGGTAGATGTTGCTCCTGGTAGCGGGCATGTCGTCAAGATCCCCTTTACCGATAACCAGCTTGAGGACAGTGCTGGACAATTAAGCGACCACGATTCGCAGTTTGCCTTATTAATGAAATCGGTGAACACACCAGCGGAGTCGTCTTTGGTTTAGCGGATCTTATTTACCGGCAACCGTCAGTTCATTCTTGACCTTGCGCACGCCCGGTTCCAGCATCGCCAGAAACTCGACCAGTTTCTTTGTACCCGCTGATTCGACCTGACCTCGCAGAGTCACACTGCGGTCTGCGTTGAGTTCGAACTGTACGCCCCGCAATTGTTCGTTGCGGTCCTTAATACGGTCGAACGACTGTCCCATTGAGTTCTGCACGTTGCTCAATGGGAGTGGAGGCGCGGTAAAGGCGACACGCATTTGTGGACGGAAGGAGGGGACTTTCGGACCCGTTTGACCGGCATTGAACTGGTTCGATCCGCCAGTGTTGGCTCGGTTAAAATTGCGTGCCTGACCGGCATTATTACCTGTGTTTTGTGCGTTGCTCCGTCCGATGAACGAATTCTGTGTTGCGTCTGAGCGGCCGATGAAACCGTTTTGGGCATTCAGAGATTGCATGTTTCCCATTGTGGAGAGGCCAAATTGAGAATTTCCCCCCGCCTGATTCCCCGTGTTGGCATTTCCAATCGTCGTTCCGGAATTTCCGGATGACTGTGAGGAACTGCTATTAGACAGGGTTTGCACCTGCGCCTCGGTTTGTTCTGTGACTCCGATGGTTAAACACGCGCAAACTGTGATACAGAAAGCGTTTGTGGATATAGAGCGTGCCATGAAATTTCCCGAAAACAGAAGCCAGAATAGAATAGCGCCACGTCAGTTCTAATTATAACATCGACATTTGAACGTGGAAGCAAATAATCTGTTTTTCAAAGGGGGGGAATACGTTTACTCTGGAGACGCATTCAAACTAAATTGCCGATAACCGGCGTGAGCGGGCGCGCTTTCCTGAATCAGACTGTTGAGTCGCTCGGCGGGAGCCTTGCTTTGATCATTCAGCAGACTGTTTAGCTGCTGTTCCAGTCGGCGGATTCGTTCATCCCTTGCGTCCGATTCAGGCTCACTGATTTCTGCTTTGACCTGTTGAATTGTGTTATCCGGTTCTGCAACCTGTTTTACTCGCGACTCCAGGAGTTCCGCAGAGAGTTCCAGACGTTTCCCCTGTTCCCGCCGCGCCAATGTTTCCACAAGCACGTTTTCTTTCAGGGCAGGCTGCTCTTGAGCCAGAGACTGTTCAGTGGGCTGAGGGGTTTTTCCATCTAGTTTGACTGAGATCATCCGCGAATAAATTTCGCCAGAACCCTGTTGAGTCAACTGGACGCGCAACGCACATTCTGCCTGATCTCTTCCTTTGCGCACATAAGGGATAAATACCTGATAGGCGGGCCCCAATGTTGATTCAACGGCATGGACCTGCCAGGCGCCGGCATCAAATTTGTATTGATGAATGGGTTTATTCTGTTCGCTTACCTTTCCCTGGTCATCATAAAGATGGATTGTGACTTCACCCTTTACGTAAACAGGGGAAGAATTTTTGTGCTGGAAAAACAAAATCTGTCCTGCAAATCCACGTGTCGGCATACCGTCTACGCCTTTTCCTTCAGTCGCCTCCCAGAGCGCGACGGTTTCCACAGCCGGCTTTTTAGATGTGGCAAACTTTTTGCCACCGTTCCAGTCCCAGGTTGACAATGCAAGGCTCGTACAGCCTGTGAATAACGGCGCGATCAACAACAGTAACACTAAATATCGAATAGGCACGATCAGCAGTTTCATTATTTAATCTCGCCCCCAGTAAGGGAATTGCGTTTGAAATCGCTTCTTTTTAACCGGTTTTTTCGGAGTACGAATAGGTCGTTGTGTCTCATAATTGATCTGCTGGATTGCTCCCTCCGAATTCGGGTCGGTCATGACATCCGGATTCAGATTAGTCTGTGGCATCACGGTGGTCGGAATTGCTTCCAACATGCCGTCTCCTTCAGGGATAAATTCTGGTTCTCCCGGAGGTACCGCAAAGATAGGACCTTGCATTTCTTCTGCTTTATCAACCTGCAGATGAATTCGTTCTGCTTCGACCTGTTTAATGAATTCGGAATCGGCGTCGTTTCGAATAATGCGTGGGGTCAGGAAGACCAGTAATTCTTTCCGCCGCGTGGAAGTGTAGTCATAGCGGAATGGAATTCCCACGAGTGGAATGTCACCCAGCCAGGGGACTTTGCGTTCGATTGTCGTGTCCGATTCGGTAATCATTCCCCCTAGGACAACAGTTTGACCGTTGGGGACACTGACGGTTGTCTGAACTTGTGTGATATTCTTGATCGGAGATTCGACGACGTTCCCCGTAGTGGCATCCGTGAAGATCGGAACGCTTGAACCATTGAAGTCACTCTTCTCAGCCTGCGTTTCCATCACGATATTGCCATCAGGACTGATGCGGGGGGTGACCGTCAGAATAATCCCGGCTTCCGACTGCTCGATCACAGGATTGGCAGAGCCGACAGCAGTCACCGACACACCATTAACAACGGGAACAATCTGACCAACCTGGATCTGGGCGGTCACATTATCCACCGTTCGAATTTGCGGACGACTCAACACATGCACATTCCGCTTCGCGGCTAAAGCTCGAATGAGAATACTGACCGACTCGGAGCTGGCGGAAAGCACCAGCCCACCAAAGCCCAGGTCACTGTTACCACGCTGCAGAGAGAAGTTACTCAGTGCCTGGCCTGCCGTATTACCAACGTTATTGGTGTTGTTGGTTCCTACTGGATTGATACTGTTAAACAGGAATCCAGGAGTCGCTTCCTGGGACACAATCGTTTGGTTGGTTTGTGTTACGTTGTTCTGTCCGGTGACGGTCTGTTGCACCGTTAAAATGTTATCAATAATACTTCGATTAAAGAGCAGCGAATCTTGAATCCCCAGTTCAACTCCAAATTCATCATCGTTATCCAGTTCTACTTCAACAATCAAAGCCTGGATGATGACCTGCGGGGCTTCCTTGTCTAATTCTTTGACCAGATTAGAAATCTCTGCAAAGAAGCGCGGGGTGGCACTGATAATGAGATTATTGTTGATCGCTTCAGGAACAACAATCACTTCCCGTTCCAGTAATTCGAAACTGCTGATCAGGTCTGGGTCCTGGGAAATCAGCGAACGTTGTGTATCGAGGAATTCATTGATGGCCGCTGAGACATCAGCGACAGGTGTGTTTTTCAGTTGAATGACCGTGGTTTCCCGTTTACGGCTGTCGGCACCATCCAGTTTGAGCAGAATGGCTTCGACGATCTGGAGTGCATCCGCGCCTCCTTGGGCGACAACGGAGTTCGTGCGACGATCAACGGTAAAATTCAACGGGATCAGATTACTGTTCGCATCATTCACGCCGGCAATTTGAATTCCCAAATCGGTCTGTTGATTCTCGGGAGAGAACGTGGATTGCAGCAATGTGACCATCGATTGTGCGTCTGCATTTTTCAAGGTAAATACTTTGAGTTCTGCGACCGTTGAAACCCGCTGGTCAAATTGTTGAATCAATGCGCCGACCAGTTCCAGACTGTCTTTTGGAGCAGTCACAACCAGTGTATTCGCACGAGGATCGGCGATCACACGAATGTCGGCTAATAAACCGGATCTGAGAATCCTGCTTTGAGTGCCTTCTTGTGAAAGAAACTCCAGGACCACAGACCGCGCTTCCTGTAACTGCTGAGCTGCTTCTCCCCCGGCACCACCAATATTTGATCCTAAACCAGAGGTTTGTGCAGCAGCAGGATTCAGCACGCTTTGTAATGTGGAATTCAAAGTCGCCGCGAGATCGGCTGCGATGGCGTTTGTTAACGGGAAGATCTTGACGCGACTGACTGCCTGAGACTGGTCCTGATCAATTTTTTGGATCAGGGCCGCGACTTCCTGCATATCACGCGGTTGTGCCTGGACGATGAGCGAGTTGGTACGTATGTTGGCTGAGACCAGAACGCGGGTTCCCAGCCCGCCACGCTCGTTATAAAACTCAGTCAATGTGCTTGCGACTTGGCTGGCACTGGCACTTTTTAACTCAAATACACCAAACTCGGTCTGCGGATTCACTGGCTGATCCAGTTCTTCCGCTAATTTGAGAATCGAAGGCATATCGGTATCGGGGGCCAGAATCAGCAAGGCATTGGGTTTGACCAGAGGAATGATTTTAATTTTCTGAATCTGTCCCTGAATCGCTCGCAGTTTCACGAGGTCTTCGTAAACCCCATTCAGTAGATCTGCGAGCGCTGTTGAATTCACGTGACGCAAATTCAATAAGTGAATGTCAGGACGGGTCCCTTCACTCAGTTTTTCCAGCTCTTTGATGATTTTCATCAACGCGTTGACATCTTCGTCTTTACCACGCAGGATCAGCACACCGAGATCAGGCACACTCTCAATATTCACGTTGCCACTCAGGTCCTGCAGCAACTCTGGCAGAGAGGGGTGTTTAACACCTTCGGCTGGTTTTTCTGCAGGTTGAGGCTGTTGTGGATTTTGCGCTGTATTTCCAGGTTGTGCATCATCAAAGGCGATTTGATCCACGCGTTGTCTTAAGCGATCAAGCTGCTGATTTCGCGAAGGAAGCCGACGGTTGGAATAAGTTTTGGCTGGTAATCCCTGTTGAGTACCGCGTTCTGAACTCGTTGCATTTGTTTGTGTGTGAAGCGTTTGTGCGACCTGGCCTATCTGAGTAGAACCTGTTACGAGTTGAATCGATTCTACTTTTCTGCTGGCAGCCTGATCGAGCTTCATGACGGTTGCTTTCAAGGCACGTGCTTTGGGAGCCGCGGCTTCGAAAATCAATTCATTATTTTGTTTGTCGAGCCCGACACGAAAATCAACTTGTGCCTCTACGATACTGAGGGACTCTTTTGTCTGAACATCAGTCAGACTTTGTTGGTTTTGAGAATAGACAACAACTCCAGGCAGGCCATTCGGGCCTTCCCCCTGCAATTCCGCACGTGATTCAAACGCATGATAAAACAGCCGCAGGATTTCAGTACTGTTTAATGTACGCGGGCGAACTGTAAAAAGAGTCTGTTGTGGTTTTGACGGTTGTTGTGGAATCTGCCGCGCACTCTTTTCAAAGGTTGCAGGAACGTTGGCCTGTTTGATGGGCGCTTCAGAATGTTCTGCCTGTTCCACATAGTCAACTTGCCTGACCGTCTGCTTTTTCTCTTTTGCTTCAAGATACTGTTTTCCACTTGTCTGAACAGTGGCCCTTACATATCTTGGCTTCGCCTGGCGAAGGTCGAGAACAATTAAGAACTGATCTTTTTGCAGTAATCGAAACCCTTTTGGCTCGAGCTCTCGATTTAATATCTGAAATGATTCACTTAACGAATGCGGCTTTTTATCGATGCGTGAATAGAAGCCTTTCGGGACCACGTCCATGACCAACGTCAACTCACTCTGTTCTGCCACCTGGGTCAGAACTTTTCCCCATGTGGTCTGAACATGATTTAACGAAATATCGGCGACTTCATTTGCCAACTTTCTGCCGCGTTTGAGTGGGGCAGTAGGTTTGCTTTGATTCTCTGAGGCAGAACCGGACTGATTCGTTTTCACATCGGATGACTTACGCAGACGGTTCCAGAAACCAGGCTTGCTCTCAGCGTAAGCCGAAATTGACGGTCCGCACAGCATGAGCGCTGCCAGCAGGCACCGCAAATGCCTGGAAACAGTTCTGGTTAATCGTTTAAAAGACAACAACGTTTCACCCCATTGATATCAGGAGTTAAATTCAGGAATTAAAGCGAAGGAGTGTGGACGTATCTCAAGCGAGATCATCTCCGACAGAATCCCTACAATCGTTAATATCGGCAAAGTCTGACATTCATGTTGAACAAAGGTTATACATTTGCGAAGAAAACACGAGGTTTTTGGAAGAGTGAATTGGATTGTAAATTGTTAATATTAAAGGGGATGCGCAATAATCCACTCGACCGTTCACTTCAAAGAAGGCGGTTCCTGCAATGAATTACCTGATGGGCTGGGGTAGAAGAGGTGGATGGGGTTGATTGGTGGTATAGAGAGAGGGCTGTTGTGCCCGTTGAAACTGCGAAAATAGAGAGACGCTAATTCAACACAGGGGTCGCGGTCAGGTTTCGCAGAGATCTGAAATTTTCTCCTAAAGCGAGCATCCACTGCTTACCGTCGATTTCCAGAATGAGATGTTTTTCTGTAATCGATTTCACGACAGCTTGAATTTCAGACACGTTGATTTTATCGCCTGTTTGCACTTCCTGTTTCTGATTGGTGGCTCGATTGCGTAACCAGGCGACTTTTTTGCCATCGATGTCGATGCTGCCTGTCAGGAAGGTGAAGAATGCATCATCCAAAGTGACTTTGACGTTAATTTGTTTTGATGTGGAGACCGGGGGGATTCCTGAATCGGAAACCGTCACGGTAATCGGGTATTCTTTCAGTTCTATCGTAGCAGAGGGAGTCCATCTAAGCTCGCCTGTTTCTGCGTTGATGCTGACTCCCTCAGGTGTACCGGGGGTTAAAGCGAAATTCAGTTTTTGTGAGGGGATGTCGGCATCGGTCGCTTTCACAAACAGAGACATTGGTCGTGTCTGATACGCGGTCGCAGAAGTGACGACTTCAATTTGGGGCGGCGTATTCTTTTCCAGGAACTCGATCTGGAACATTGTTTCAACGTTCTGTTCTCCCTGAGTGGCTGTTACGATAATCGGATACAAGCCCGGCTTCTGCTCTTTTGCTGGGGACCACTTTAACTTACCCGATTCGGCAACCAGACTTGGCAGTTCTGTAATGACAGACAGTGCGGGGGCTTTGAGTCCAGGGTTCACACCTTGTAGAGGCAGTGTGAGGTCCAGCGTATTCCCTCTGACAACAGTCTGATTGGAAATGTCCTTCAGCTCCAGTTTGTAGACTTTATCGGGAACCGGCTTGGCAAACGGGCTGGATGTCGCCACCAGACCATAGTCAAATACGGCCTGTAAATATTGAGGCGCCTGTGTCACGTTGGCGCCTTTTTTATGCGCCGTTGGTTTACTGTCGAGCACGCCGCGTTGAACCGTCCAGTCGCCTCCAGCATGGCTGGTGACGTTGAGGAACTCCTGATCGATTTGCACCAGGTAGCTTTGTTCTTGTGGGAAATAACTGGCACTGAGTACCTTAATTAACTGTGCGTCATCCGTGATCGGCTGTTGTAATTTTGTGCTGCCTTCCGAAAACTGGTTCAAAGGAGCCAGCTCCACAGGAGTTCCTGTTTCATAACGGGCAGGAACTGTCAGATCGGCACCTCGAACGATGGTCCAGGTATCCCCGGCGACCTCACTGACGGTGAGGAATTCCTGATCGATGCGAATTCGGAATGGCGCCTGTTGGGGGAAGTCAATTGTGCCCTGGACTTTCATCTTTGTTTCATCGAAGTTCAAGTTGGCAGCCAGATTTGCGCGGGGAAACAGCTGCTCACGCGGCTTTGCTTTGTTTAATGCCAGCCCTTCAGCAGTCAATTTGACTTCGAGTTGATTAGACTTGCCGGTGCCTGTGCTGTCCAGTTCCAGGCCGATGATGTTTTGTTGTAGATCTGCCTGATAAAAATGTAATAGAAATCGGCATAACTGCTCGTACGTCGCAGACCCTTCCAGTGAGACCTGAATTGCGATATACGTTTTACCTTCGCGAATACGACGACCGGGCGAAAGTTTCAGATTGGAAATCCCCGAAAGCTCAGCCAGATCATTTAACCATTCCAGGTAGAGTCGTTGTGCATCGTGTTCATCGGGAGGCAGACTGTGCGCAACCGTATTTCCCAGTTGTTTGGCTGACCGAAGAAGTTCCAGTTCTTTCTGTTCCTTCTGGTCAATCTGTTGATTCAATGCTTTCAGCTGATTCTTACGCGATTCCACTGGTTCGATGAAAGTGCTGTTGATGAGAGGCATCCCGAACCAGATGATAATCACGGTCCCAAAAATCGCTGCCAGTATTTTTTCTCGTTTTTGCATCGTTCAAACATTCAACTCAATAAAACAAAACACACGTCTTTAACGAAATCACCGTGTAACAGTTCGCCGTTAATTGATTTTTCCAGAAGTGGGTTTCTGCAAGGACTCTGTTTTTGCCGGTAACCGTTCCGCATCGATCTCAAAGGGAACCGGGTATACAGAGTCTGCGGTCGTAAGATTACTGCGTTTGGGGTGAACCCGATAATGATTATTAGATAACTGCTGATTAAGGTCTCTGATGTCGAGGTCATTTTTGGCATGGCCCGTTGCTCTGAGCCGACTGATTGATTGACCGGCCGAACGCGTGACATCCAGTTCGTTCAGATAAACCCGGTCGGTGCCTGGCAGCACGGTGTTTAACTCCTGCATGACTTTTAATGCTTTGGAATTGGAGTTTTCCCATTCATCGATCAATGCAACCGACTCCAAAGTCGGTTGACCTCGTTTGAGAAACTCAGCGAGATCTTTCGATACTTTCTGTCGGTCGGCAAGTTGTTCATCCAGATCTGAAACACTGCGCTGAGTCAGGAACATCGCTGTGAGCAGAACCAAAACAACGCCGGCCACTCCCAGGCCAATTTGAAGTTTACGGCGATCCGGTTTTTCTTCCGCTTTGTGTGGATGAAGAAAGTCGATGGCATCCAGCTTTTTTTGGCTCTGTGAATACAGCATGCCCAAGGGGCCGGCTAACACACCAGGAAATTCAAACACAGTCTCTTCGCTGGTTGTAGAGTTCAGATACGTAAGCGGGTCAAGCACTTCAACGGCACATTGAAGACGTTCTCCTAGTTTTGCCGCAAATTCCTGCTGTGACTGGGGCACGCCAATCAGAAAAACCGTTTCTACATTCTGCCCCGCAAGCTGAGCACTACGAGACAATAGAAAACGATTGATTTCTGTCTGCATTGCCTGTTCTATTGCCGCCTGATCTCCCGAAGTGATCGACGTCGAATAAGAAAACAGCAACTGCTGTTTGTTGATCAAAGAGAGCTCCAGATGGTGATCAATCTGGTTCACGATCAGGGTCGGTACATTCAGAATTTTAGAATCGACATGCGCAATCCATTCTGCAGCTGTCAGAGAACTGATTCCCGTAGAGACGATTTCCAGACCCATCGACCGAAATGTTTTTACCGCCTGGTCGTGCAACTCTTTCAAGATACTGGCTACCAGCACATCACGCGTGATTTTTTCTTCCTGTAGAGGAAGGAGCAGGTAGTCAAGAAATAACTGGCCAAGTGGAACCGAGGATTTCGTGGCGGTTTGAAATCGAACGATTTCAGGGACTTCATCCAAGGGAACATTTGGGATTTCGATCAGACGGATTGTTGAATCGTGGCGGGGAAACGAAATCAAAACTTGTTTACTGGCGAGTTTTAAACGTGCAAATTCATTTTTCAACCAGCTGCCAGCTGAAATCGGATCTTGAGTCGGATGTAATTCGTCTGGCCAGGCAATATGAAATGCACGTTTGACGGAAATGGCAGATCCGCTAACGTGTGCTTCCACTCCAGAGAGGCCTGTTTTTTCCCAATTAATTGCCAGATAGTCAGCCATAAGATGCTTCTCAAATTAGTCAGTATCAATATTGTTGTTCAAAGAAATTATTCAGAGAGCCATTTTTCCTCAGTGGTCCCCTGCAATGTGGAAACCGAATATCCAGAACCCAGATTGCTTAAGTCGCGGATATAGGTAATTCGTGGTGGGATAAAGGTACCGTCGATGATGGCTTCGACCCGGATCACCGGGCCTCCCTGACCAAAATAGCCCAGAGACTGAGCACGAAATACATCTCCACCGCTGCAAATAGAGGGGGCTAGCTTTCGCATTTGTTCTATTGTCGTAAGGCCTTCAATCACAAGCCATCCCGTTGTTTGACGTGCCTGGCTGATTTCCGTAGAAGACGCTCCGTTTGTACCAGTCATTTGGGAATTTACGATCGCATTGGCTAAATCGTCGTCCATTTCAGGGATGCCTTGCAGTGTTTCCAGCCGCGCCTCATCGATCTGAATCCGCCCTTCGATATACTGATTTTTGGATGTGGTCAGAAGATCGTGAAGAATGGGTAATTCAGCGGTCATTGTAGCAGGGTCAGCGGCCCAGGGACTGGTGAGCGTTGTCTTTTGTCCGTCGATTTCAATTTCTACTTCCGAACCAATCAAGTCAAAGATCGAATTGATTGCGACTGGGCCGCCTCCCGACAGATCGATACCAGCTCGTGTGACGGTCACACCTTCTTCTGAAAAGAGGGCTTTCGCCACGCCATTGGCCAGCTCATTTAAGGCTTGCTCTTCGGACATGCCTCCGCCCACAATCGTTCCGGTTCCCCCGGATTCCAAATCTTCTGCAGTCAGCACCGGTCCACTGACACGATATGCGACAATGAAACGTGCTTCATCTGGTCCCAACTCTGCTTCCAGCTCATCATACAATTCGGTGAGCATCGTTCCGTTGACATTGATTTTCTCAGAGCCGTCAGGGCGGATATTGATCTCGCGGCTGTGAACAGAGAAGTAAGCGAACCAGCCTGCATCCAAAACACCGTCGGCATTGTCGATTGGCAGGGTGGCGTCGCCGTCGTTTTCATTCGGATCGAGAATTCCATTTCGATTGGTATCTTCGCCGTATAGCATCTCGGGAGTAACATCTCGGATCAGCAACAGCTCATCCAGTGATTCCAGCGGGCCATTTTTGGCAAAGTAAGGTGATTCCAGCGTTTCGTAATAGTCACTCTCAGCCCCGTAGGAACGCGTTTCGTCATCTTCATCGATCCAGTCGAGAATTGCAGCGGCGATGTCTTCCGTCATGTTGGGAATATACATTAAGCGATCAATGGCACTATCAACTTCAATGTCCTCTTCAAGATCCAATGAAAGTTCGACTTCTTCGTTGGCCAGGATGTTTAAATTTAGTTTGCCTGATTCATTGATCAGGCCGAAGCGGATTGTTTTTGACTGAGCATCCGAGACAACGGGAGCGACCACGCTGAAATAACCACTCGTGCGTGTGATCTCTCCCGGTACCAGATTGATATTCTGAAACTGATCAGGGTTATGGTACGAATTCCAGCCGTCGACCTCTGAGCGATCCCCAATATAAGCGGCCGCCAGTTCGATTCCGGATAACGCCAGTTCGCGCGATTGGATCGACCGACCATAAATATTGGTGGCTTCCACCTCAACAATCATCAGTTCCGAAAACGTATACGCGCCCAGACTGAGCATGACCACAACCACCAGCACCACGAGCAGTGTACTGCCTGCGCGCACATTCGACAGTATTTCCTGATCAGGAAAATGTGGTCGATGTTCATGCTGTAAAGGTCGTAGTTTCATGACTTTCAATGTGTCTCGATTAGTATAAAAAAATCTAGTTTAACAAATCGCTGCTTTCCTGATCCGTCGTTTGCAGGATGGCGGGTAACGCTAACGGAAGTGCGATCACCATGCTAAAGGTATTTCCAGAGCCATTGATCTTTTCATTCACGGAATTCAACACCCCCTGCGCTTCCTCAGCGTTTCGAAAGCCAATGGTGACTTTCACTGCCTGCGGTACGGTGCCATATTCGATGCTGTCCCAGACCTCCAACCAGTCAGTTCCGTCAAAATATTGAAACTGCAGGCTGCCAATTTCTGGCGCCAGCAACTGTGACTGTTGCGCCAGTTGCTCATAGTCGGCTGATTCATCGGCTTTGCTCATCGCCAGCCGATCTCCTTCGAGACGGGCCAGCCCCTGTGTTCCGTTTCCTAGGCTGGAAGCATCGCGGAAACGATCGCCGACCGCACCTTGCAGTCCTTCCGAACCAGCGACCGCTAGGAAATACGAGACGGATAACAGATCGCTTTGTGAACTTGGTGAGCCCGCAGTTTGCGATATGAGCATTGGTTGTCGGGCTGGACGACTGGTATGCAGTACCAGTGATTGTGCAGTACCATACACGCCAATATTACCGGAAGTATAAGCGTCATCTGGGTTAGTTACCTGGATTTCAATGGTCTCTTCCTCCCCTTCTGAGGAACTGGAAGACTCTTCCTCTTCTGTGATTTGCTGTTGGTAGGTCACGCTGTGTAAATCGTGTGTGATCTTCTGAAACACGGCACGGGCAATTTGCGCACGTTCTACCTGCTGATGACCAATGGTTGTGTATTTCCAGTACAGGTCAAGGGCGGAGTAAATGGCGGCCAGTAACAGACTGGTCAGGCCTAGCGCCAGAATGACTTCCAGCATGGTAAAACCGCTAGACTTTCGCGGGCTCTTTCGATGGCAGGCAAGATGACGGTTCATAACGATCCCTCCAGTACAGAGGTATCGTCGCTCGATTCCACCGTATTGGCCGCATCAAGCAGCATCGCCGGGTCCCGGACCTGTCGTATTAGCTGATAGCTGGTTGAGACCGTTTCCGAATTGCCCGCATATTGAACGAGGACCGTCAGCTTCAAAAGGTTGGTATAGTCTCCCGGCTCGACATTCAGGCTCCATTTCCAGTTTTCGTCGCTCTCTTCAAAACCAGCCTGACTGACAGACTCCATCGGCTGGACGCCCGCCAGCACCTCGGCTAGTTTGGATTGGCACTTGATGATCGCCTGCGTGCGCAGTTGTGACTGCACGGCCGCACGCGAACCGATGCCGATTAATTGACTGAGGGCCGTCAATGCGGCTAGAAAGATAGAGAGCGAAATCAGGACTTCGAGCAATGTAAGGCCGGAACGGTTCCCAATAGTTTGGGGAGAGTTCGTTTGAATGGCGTTCATTTCGATTTCTCCTGATTGTAAGAAATCGTTGTGTTGCCCGTCAGACCCCGCAGTTGAATGCGAGCTACCTGCTGATCTTTTTTCAGGACCTCATGTTGCAAGTCGATGGCAGCCGATCCGTCTGGATAGAAGGTGATCGGGAACGAGGCTTCGATCCATTTCCAGTCTTTCGCATTGGGGAGCTTGGCCAGCCATTCAAATGGAATCGCGGGCTGGCTGACTGCTGTGGAAACGGTTTTACTGAATTCAAATTCGTCAGGCAGTTTCCCGTCAATCACAGCGTGTCCGCTGGAAGCCTGTGCGGACTTACTTGAATCGGTCCCCAGTCCTAAGAGACTTTGATCCACGGGGACGACCAGATAGTGCTGGCCTCCCAATTCAAGATAGACCTGATAGTCCACGCCATGTTCAATCGCGCGAATGCGTGCCGCCAAGAATGCAGAATTTACGTCCTGCATGCTTTGTCTTAAGCGATTACTGGAGCTGATTCGCAGCACTGCAGGCCAGACCACGGAAACGAGCACCAGCAGCAGAGACAGAACGAGCAACATTTCGATCAGCGTAAATGCTGCTCGATGTTGTAGCGAGTTCGAATTCTTGTTCTGTCTGTCTGTCACGTGCAACGTCTCCTGGATTCATCTGTTGCAGTCCTTTTGCAAATTCAGATTATTCTGTTTGACTCCAGTTATTCACATCATCACCCGAGCCATTATCATCCTTTTTATCCGGCCCTGAAGACCAGATTGCCGGCTTGGTTGATTTGGCTTTGTTATTCGGATACTCATACTGAAAGACCTGCCCCCATGCATCCAGCGGCATTGATTCGAGAAAAGGATCGGCGGCTTTACCATCTTCGCTAGTCGGCTCCAGTAAGAGTTGAATCTGCTCCTGGCCTCCCTGTGGATATTCTCCGTTATTCTCAGCGGCATACAGTTTGAACGCCTGCTCCAGATTATGAATGCTGGCGCTGGTGGCTTTGATGTTCGCTTTTTTCTGGCTACCTAACAGGTTCGGGACCACCATCGCTGCGATCACCAGGATAATTCCTAATACGATCAACATTTCCAACAGGGTAAAACCGTGTCGTTTTTGTCGCGTTTGTTGTTTTTGTCTGACTTGATACATGTCTCCATCCTTTTCGCTTTATACATTTTCCAGAAGGGAACGTTCTGGGTTCTACCTGCCTGAGATAAAACCAGTAACTTCATTTTTATTATAGTAAACCTGAGCTTTGAAAAACCGGTAATAATAGTGCCAACATGACAAAAACGACAACGGCCGCCATAATCAACAGCATCAACGGTTCCAGCATCCGCACAAACATATCCAGCTTACGGTTCGTCTGTCGCTCCATGTTGTCTGCAATATCAATTAACACCTGTTCCAGGTTGTTGGCTTCTTCACCGACGGCAATCATTTCCACCACTTCTTCCGGAAACTGTCCACAGATCGAAAATGGTTGGGCAATTGATTTACCCGCAGAGATACTTTCTGCCGCTTCGCCGATCGCTTCGCTCATGACCTTATTTCCGGCAGCATCTTTGGCAATTCGGAGTGACTGCAAAATGGGGACTCCGTTTGCCATGAGTGTTCCCAGAATGCGGCAGAAGCGGGCAATCGCCAGACTGCGTACAATCGGGCCGAGGCCGTAGGCACTTAAACGAAACTGGTCGAATTTCATACGTCCTTCGGTTGTTTCTATATATTTATAAACAGCGACCACGGCGAATCCGATCGCAAAAAAGATCACAAACCAGAAGGATTGCATGAAGGCGCTGAAGCCCAGCAGGGTTGTAGTGGTCCAGGGAAGTTCTCCCCGTTCGGACATTCTGGCAAAAATTGGTTCGAATTTGGGAACGAAATAAACCAGCAGGAAACTGACAGTGGCGGTGCCAAACGTCGTCAGGAACGCAGGGTAAATCATCGCGCCGACAACACGGTTTTTGAGTTCTTCCTGATGGTCGGTAAAGTGGGCAATCCGTTTTAAAACATCTTCCAGAAAACTACCTTCTTCTCCCGCGCGAACCATACTGACGGCAAGCTCGGAAAAAACTTTCGGGTGTTGTCCCATGGCGACTGCCAATCGGGTCCCGTCGGCGACTTCGCCGCGGACTTCTTCCAGCACCAGTTTCAATGCGGGATTTGTGGATTGCTTGTTTAGTAATTCCAGTGATCGCAACAGGGGGACGCCCGATTTCAGCAGGTCTGCTAACTGGGTATAGAATACAGACAAGTAGCGGGACGCGACGCGACGGCCGGAATATTTCAATTGTGCTTTGGCCTGATCTGCCAGATCCACTTTTACCGGAAACAGACTCCGCGCAGCCAGCGAATTCAGAGCATCCTGCTGATTCGGTGCAGACAAAATCCCCGTGACCTGGCGGCCCGTTGCTTCTCGTGCGATGTATTGAAAGTCCGGCATACGATTAACTCTGATTTACTCTAAACTGCTTCTAACATAATTGTTATTCGTCTCACGTGGAAATTTCTTTAGATATCTCCCTTGGTCACACGCAGGATTTCATCAATGGAAGTGAGTCCGGCAACGACTTTTTGCCAGCCGGAATCTCGCAACGTTTGCCACCCGTTTTTGCGAGCGTAATCGCGGATTTGACCGGAACTGGCATGCTCGGTGCATAGTTTCCTGATCACCGGATCATTCACTAGTAATTCCAAAATCCCGATCCGTCCTGAGTATCCTGATTCGCGACAATGCCGACAACCAACGGGCTCCCATAATTCTTTGATATTCAAATCTGGAAAATCGGGCGGCAATTTATCTGCCTGCGGCTGGTAAGGTTTCTTGCAGTGCTTGCAGAGTACACGCACCAGTCTTTGTGCCAAAACCGCTTCGACCGTACTGGCGACGAGATATGGTTCTACGCCCATATCTGCCAGACGGGTAAAGGCACCAGGAGCATCATTTGTGTGCAGTGTGCTGAATACCAGGTGCCCCGTTAAGGATGCCTGAATTGCACTGTTGGCGGTTTCACCATCACGAATTTCCCCAATCAAGACGATGTCGGGGTCGTGACGTAAAATACTGCGCAAACCAGCGGCAAATGTGAGGCCAATCCGGGAGTTGACCTGAATCTGACTGATGCCCTCACTGTGATATTCTACCGGGTCTTCGACCGTGATGATTTTGGTTTCCGGGTTTTTGATTTCATTCAACGCACTATACAGGGTCGACGTTTTTCCGCTTCCCGTTGGTCCAGTCACCAGTACAATCCCGTGAGGCAGTTCTATCGTTTTACGAAATGCGGATAACATCTCAGGATTCAGTCCGACATTATCCAACCGAAACACCATACGTTCCTTATCCAGCAGACGCATGACGATACCTTCGCCATAAATCATGGGGATAATCGAGACACGCACGTCGATTTCACGGCCGGTAATTCGGAGTTTAATTCGTCCGTCCTGCGGCAATCGCTTTTCTGCGATATTTAAATGCGCCATGATTTTCAGGCGGGTGATAATGGCCGAATAGAAATGGTTGATTTCCGGGGGCATGGACTGCACACGCAGGAGTCCGTCCACACGGTATCGCACTACCAGCCCGGATTCGTGAGGCTCGATGTGCACGTCACTGGCCTGCTGCTGCAGCGCTTCGATCAACACCTCATTGACAAGCCGAATGACTGAGGCCGCCTGCGCCATGTCTGCCAGTTCGCCATGTTCTTCGGAAAGCTCTTCGAGCAGTTCCACGCCATCTTCTTCTGCTTTTTGTGCAACCAGTTCGTTGATGGTGTCACCACCGACGCCCAGATTATCCTTGATCAGCTCGACGACGTCAGCGTGAAGTGCCAGTACGGGTTCGAGAACCTGACCGCTGAGCGAGCTCAATTCATCGATGGCTTCAAAATCAAACGGATCGCCTGATGCGACCAGCACGCGTCCATTATTCCGTTGCAGAGGAAGCAGGGAGTGCCGAAAAATTGGTGTGGCGGGAAACTGTGAAAGCAGTTCGGTATCAACCTGAAAATCTTTCAACTCAAAATACTTCATCCCCAGTTCATCAGCGAACGCTTTGAGTAGAACTTCTTCTGTCGCCAGTCCCATCTCCAGCACAACACGATCCAGACGATGACCGTTCGCCGACTGCTGCGCTAACTGCAGCTGGCGCTCGTCAAGGATGCCACGACGCTGGAGAATTTCACTAATTTCCATAGGGTTTACACTAGGGCAAAATGAGGTATGAGGAATGAAATTAAAGAGTGTTTAGCGGCCTCGGCCTGAACGGCTGCCACCACGATTGCCTCCACGAGAGCCACCATTATTGCCGGGGGATTGAAAGCCGCGGGGGGATCGGCCACCAAAAGGAGAACCACTACTTGGATTTGAATTGCCGCCGGACTGGGGAGTTCCCATTCGTTCGCGCATCCGCTGTTCAAAAAATCGACGAACATCTTCGCCCCGATCATTGGAATTCGAAGGGGACGTTGACTGATTGGAAGATCCCGGAGTTTGATCGGCGGTCTTTTTCTGAGAACTACTGCCGGTGGTACTAACAGAGACATTCGGTAACAGCGAAGTCAGGGCATTTTGAATTAAAGCGGAATTGGCTTCATTCAACGTCACAACTCGCACTGACTTGCGCGACATTTTTGCGGAATAATCCAATTCGCGGACCAGTGATTGGATTTCCTGGAACAGCGAGTCATTGGCAGAGACCAGCAACTGATTTGCGTTGCTATCAACGCTAACGGACAGTTTGGCTTCTGGTGGTTTGGCGTTTGAAGAATTCTGTGAGCCGCCTCGCCCTCCCATCATTGCAGCAAGGGGATTACCTCTTTGTGAATTCTGCTGTTGTTGAGGGGACTGCATATAGTCTTTGTAAAGTTCTTTGATGATGTTCGCAACGTCATTGACAGAAGCATATTCGACCGGAATGATTCCCGGTGATCGATCCCGTAGCGAGTCTGGTAATTCGGAAGCGTCGAGTACTTTCAGCATCTGTTCGACGGAACGGACCTTATCGGGAGGGCCGGTGACATACAGCGCATTCGAGCGGGATTCCGGAATGATGCGTAGTGTTTGGGGACCCATTCCTAATGTGGTTAACCCCGTCGCATCCATCAGGCTACCACCAATGGAGGACAAACCACCAAACATTCCCGAACCGGAAGCCATGTCTGAAACGGAACTGGTGGGAAACAGGCTTTCCAACATTTTTGCGGTCGTAGTTGCATCAGCAGAACGGAGATAAAACACGGTCCATTGGCTCTTCGGCGGAATAGCCTGAGTCAGTGCTTCGATCATCTGTTCCAGTCGATTCAATGCTTCCAGGTCGGTTGAGGATATAATCAGGTTGTCTCCATTGGTTGAAATGGCGACCGGCTTCTTTTTCACTGCTGGTGGTACAGGCTCCGTGGGCTTTTTCTGTTCTGCTGATTGTTGTTTTTCTTTATCCTCTGGGGGAGTATTGGAAGTTGCCTGCGATGGTTTTTGTGGTTGTTTCTGTGGTTGTTTCTGTGGTTGTTTCTGTGGTTGTTTCTGTGGTGCTTCCTCGACTTGCTGCTCGCTGGCGGTGAAGAAAAAACGTTGGTTGTCTGATTCAACGTCACGACGTTTTTGTTGAATCGGCCGATTTAACGGCGCACTGGTATTTTGCGACGGGTTACGAAAACCACGTTTTTGAGCGGGGGCTTCTTCTTCTCCCAGAACCCGTTTGCGAATCAATGAATCGTCAGACGGGACGACGATCCGAATCGGGTTCTCATCCCCCGAAGAGGCAGACCAGAGCTTGTCGATTAGTTGCAGAATTTCTTTGGAGTCGCGACCACCAAGTGGAATCGTGCGAACGGGACCACGGTCGCGTGTTTCATTGGATCTTCCCGATCCATCTTCTCCCAGTTGTGCCAGCAGGGCTTTGACCTGGATGACCTGGTCGGGTGTGCCTCGAATCAGCAGGCGGCGGCCCAGCAGGTCAGCCTCAATGGTCGGGGCGTCATTGCCATCACGTAAAAAGAGTGAACGCAGTGTTGCCGTTGCCGAAATCGGATCGAGGGAACTGAGGTTGATCACTGAAACTGACTGACTGCCCCCTTCCCCATCCAGTTGGCGAATCATTTCTGCGATTTTTTCATGTTCTTTCGGTGTAGCGACAATATGAATTTTATGGTTGCGGGCATCTTCATTCACGACCACACCAGGAATCATGGCATCCAGTGTTTTTGTGACTTCGCGTGAGTCAGCAGAGGTGACGGAATAAACACGCAGGTATGGCTTATTCCCTCCTGGCGCTAATAGGTCTCCCTCATTAACGTCGATTGACTTGATGATCTCTTCTGCGAGTTTGATCTGATCCGGTGTTGCCGTTACCAGTAGACGGTTTGTGCGGGGATCAGCGGTGACTTGAGTGGTTGTCTGTTTGGTGGCTTGAGGCGGTGGTGTACTATCCCGACTGCTACGTCGAGATCGGGAATCATAATAACGTGCCATGGTGGCACTGGAACTGACATTTTGAGTTGCCGCGGGCAGTCCGAACTGACTTCGGACAATTTTTTCTGCTTCAGCGGAATCAATATATTTTAAATCAAACGAGCGAAAAACTAAGTCGGTAGGTCCGGCATTCGCGATGGCTCCTTCGAGCAGTTTCTGGACACGTGACAGATTACTGCCGATATCAGTGACGATGATTGAGCTGGCTGTTTTCAACGCAACGGATTTACCTTGCGGACCCAGAATAGCTTGAACCTCTTTGGCAACCTGATCGATGTCGACCCCTTCCAACTGAAAGGTGACACTCATTAATTCATTTTTTCCCCGTTGCGCAATTTGGTTTGGCTCCACGATCGGAACCAGATTAGGGGGAATACCATTGTCGATATTCAAGACCACCAGGAATTGATTACGGCGGACAATGATATAACCTTTTTGGATTAAGTAGCCATTGATAATGTCCAGCGCTTCCGTAGGTGTGTAAGTGCCATTATCGAAATAGTTGAATGTACCCGGGGGAACATCATTCAGGTCGAGTGTATAACCGCCTGATTCGGCAAATAATTTCAGAACGTCTCCCCAGGGGGCAAACCGGAAATTGAAAGACATTTTTTTGACAGTGTCTGATGGTTTGACAGCGTCTTTCTGTTTTCCGTCTTGAGGCTGGTCGGTGGTGCTCTTCATCGCGACCGCATTTCCGCTCCCAAAAGAGATACGGCGGTCTTCTGGTTTCAGTCCCTCTGGTTCCATGGGGATTTGAGGGCGTGGACGCGGTGAGGGAGTCGCATTGCTGCTGACAGCAGGTGGCCCGCCGGGTTGACTTTGGTTTCGCTCAGAGACGAATGTCGGCCCCTGCATCTGTTTCCATTGGCCCTGTTGATCTTTGGTTAAAACGGCTTCGATTTTCTGATCAAATTCCTGTTGTACCTTTTCCCGTTCTTCCGAAGAAGCACGGCGCCCCAGATCACGACGCGCCTCTGATCGCTGCTCTTCCAGTTCTTTGATCTTCTGCAGTTGATCTTCGGTCAGTTTGAGTTGTTTGGCGGTTGTATCATCAGCCAGTTGTCGAAAGCCGGATTCCTGTAACTGTATTTGCTTGATCCGGGCTGTCTGCTTTTCGTTCAGCAGTCCCATTAGTTTCGCTTCGCCTTCGGTTCTCTGTTTCTGAAATGCGGCTCCCATTTCTTCTTGGGCCTTTGTCCGCTCTTCGTCCGTCTTGGCTTCACGCATTTGATTTCTAAACTGGTCCATCATTTCCTGGCTGGGCCGCATTCCCTGCGCTGCTTCCTGCAACTGTTTGATTTGTTCTGCTGTCAGCTGGAGTTCTTTCTGGACATCCTCCCGAGTCACAAGAAATCCAATGCCGCCACCTCGAGACCCACCACCGAAACTGGGGCGTCCGCCGCCAAAACCACCACCGCCAAATCCGCCGCGTGGTCCACCGAAACCGCCTCTACCACCACGGTCTCTTCTGCCGCCTCTGTCACCCCGATCTGGTTGATCGCTCGGTTCTTGAGCCTGCAGGGAATAGTGGACAGGATCTGAACAGACAAAGGCTCCCGTCAGAATGACGACAAAACAGGCAATCAATTTTGTGTTCCAGGTCATTGTAAATCACTATTCTGAATAAGATAAAACGGATAACGAAAGAGATATTCTTATGGCCATCATGCTATGAGTGACGAAAATCAAATACAAGTACAAAATTTGTAAACGTGTACTATCATCTGATACTTCAACAACTTACGGTTCGTTTCAAAGATCAGCCGAAACTTTCGGAATTCAACGACCTTTTCTCTGGTGACCGGTGTTTCTATGTTAATACCGGGGAAATCATCTTGCATGTTAATGCTTCTGATGCGCAAAATCTCTGTATCTGTTTATTAAACACGGTAATTGCTGTGAAAGACCGCTCAAAATTACGCGGAGTAAGAAAATGTTCCGTTTTGTCTCTCTACTGATTCTATCTGTAATGCTGGTAGGGTTCAGTTCTGATCTGGCATATGCACAGCCCGGTGGCGAAAGTCGCACACGTGGCTTCTTTTCGTTCATTGATAAAAACAAAAATGGTGTGATCGAATCCTCAGAGTTTGATCAAATGCCTGGGCGTTTTAAAGAATCGTTACAAGGGGCAGGCGTTGACACCTCCCGGAGCATGACGCAACAAGACTTTGAGCAGGTCATGCCCAAAATTATGGAACGGATGCGCAGTCAACGAAGTTCCTCAGGCGGTGATGATCGAGGGCGATCTGGTTTTTCCCGTGGCCCCAGCGGTTTTGGCGGTCCTTCCATCCGTTCATATCCCACTCCAGGTGGTCCTGGACCAAGTGGTGGCGGATTTGACCCGGGTTCTATGCGAGGCCGGTATGGATCGATTCAGCCCAATCAAGGCGGTGCTCCCAAGGCGTCGTCCAGTCGCAGTCGGTCAGGTAGTGCATCCAAGACCGAACCGGGCAAGCCTGTTCGTGCCACGGTCGACTTGAATAAAGAATTTGTGCCTCATGATTTGGATCAGGATGGGCAGATTGGCCTGTATGAATGGCGGAAGAATAACCCGACGAAGTTGGGCGAGTTCTTTACCATGGACTTGAATGGGGATGGTTTATTAACGCCACGGGAAATTGCACTTTCCAAAGCAGGCAAAACCCAACGCAGCGCTGCCTCATTCATGTTTGCACTAAATACCGGCCAACAGAGTTCCTCTACATCCACACCAGCTGGCGCCCAACCGGTAGCGAAAGCGGGGACATCAAAACCAGCCACAGATCAAAAATCGCCTGTCGCTGTTGCCACGAAAAAGACCTCGGTTCCCAGTTCCGATCCGGTTACGAATCAGGCGAATTACTTTTTCAAACTGCTCGACCGAAATAAAGACAGTTCCGTCTCTCCCGAAGAATGGAAGAAAAGCCGATCGATGCGTCGCATGTTTGAAAAGGAGAATATCGACTTAAGCGTATCGATGTCGCAGGAACAATTCGTCAGCCACTATGTGGCGATTAAAAAGAATTGATCCCAACCTTAATTCTCGGTCAGCAGCGATGCAATTAGTTTGCCGGCTGGGGGGCCTTCTTTTTTGCCCGCTCCCGTTCTTGCTTTGTCCGTCGTTCCTGGATACGGTCAAATTGCTTCGAAATGGAAATTCCCAGTAGCTTTAAATAACCTTCATCGACTTGAATCCGTGTTCGAATACCCGATTCCAATGGCTGGGTGGTAATCAGAACCAAGTCGTTATCTTTTTGAAAAGCGCTGTCCAAAATCTTCATGATTCCGCTTTGGTCAATTTCGGCATCCGAAAACAACTTCAGCCAGGGGCGCATGTGGAATTCTGCCTGAAACGGTGCGGTACGCTGTTCTTTCCGCGCTTCTGGCGAGGCATTGTTTATTTGCTCAATTGCTTCATTCAAGGCACCAACAGCGATCTCGGTCCCCATGGCAAACCAGATGACCTGTGAATCGGCGCCAACATACAGCGAAGGCACGCCACCCAGAAAACGTTTTTGTTTATCATCAGCTGATTTTATATCGGGTTGCAGTTGATGTAAGGCGATTCCCTGCACGGTTTCCGCGTTAGTAAATATTTTCGCTTTGTTATCAGGCAACTGCTCCACGCGGTTGACCAGGTCTAATAACGCTGCTGGTAAATTGGCTGAGGGGGAGACTTTCAAGCCACCAATCAAGGCAAATTTCTTTGAGGGGGTTGCCACCAGTTGTGCGAACACATCCAAGTGCCCTTTGTCGACTTCCGATTTGATCGGTGCAAAAAACTGCTGGATCGAATTATTTTTCTGCAGCCGTTCTTCTTCCGACAATAACTTCTCTGCAATTTGTTTCTCAAAGTATGTTAAATAATTGAGATAGGTTTTCTGATCGCGGCGGGCGACATTCATCGACATGGAAACCGCCACTGGCAGATTTTCACGGGAAGTAATCACACTGAAATAGCTGGGTTTCCCAGGAACGTTTTTGATGTCACGGGCTAGATCACTATTCGGCCTGGCTTTGATCAGAATATCGATATGTCCTTGCTTTTGTTCCTGATCAACCCGGGCACCGAAGACCAGTTCTTGCGCTTCGTTCAACGTGTACTCGATGTTTTCCAGATTCTGCTTACCCGACATGCGTCGCAGTTCATAGGCGGCTTTGGACTCGTTATCTCTCTGCTGGAGCTGGGTTTCGATGGCGGTGCGGAAAAAACCGAGGAAGGTTGTTCGCATTAACTCTGGGATCGCACTGAAGTCTAGTTTCACTGCCAGGTCATAATTATTTGTCAACGTTTGAAACGACTGTGACGGGTCACCGAAATCCCGGGAAATAATCATATCCAGGGTTTCATCGGTCTCGCCACCACGGAACAACATATGTGCATAGCCATCCTGGAGTCGAATAATCGACTCTCCCCGTCGGCCTTCGATGGTATAAATATCATCGCGTTTCGTATCTTTTTTAATCGTTTCCTCATCGCCGGGAATCAAGGCTTCCAAGGTCTCAATAAATGAGCGGACTTTCGAAATCGGGATATAGGAAACAAACACCGGTTGAGGCAGTATCCCGGTTTTCAGAAAGAGTTCCACTCCCAGATTTTTATTCTGGTCCACTCCTTCCAGATCATTCACGTTGGCCAGTGAAGCGGATGCGATTTCTGCAATCTCAGGACGCTCTGCCAGTTCGAATACCAGATCGATGTCCTGCAAAATACGTTCGACGCTGGCAAAATTGATGATGATAATCGGCTTGGGGAGCAGTGCTTCCACTGCTTTCTTGGTTTTGTCTTTGGGGGGTTCGTCTTTTTTATCTGTATCCTGAGCAACGAGAGAATTGCCGAACAGCAGACAGACGGTAACGAACAGGCTCAGTATTCGCCCCAATCGTAAAGTCTGTTTTGGGAAGCTTCTGTTTGAGTTTGAAGTGAGTGAAACTACCATGGCACACCTTTTGCGCAGATTAAGAAACATCGTGAAAGAACCTGTTATGACTGATTCGACAGACAGAGTCAAATATTGAAATTCGTCTACTTTATTTAATTCAGTCCACAGGCAAAATCAATTCCCGGGGAAACGTGATCAGTCCTGTCCAGTATACCCATTCAGCGCAGAAAAAGATTCAGGGAATCCATTTTTTTGCAGCGACTCAGAAAATCGGTATCCACCAGGCCTTACAGGGATGAAGCATCCGGCAGATTGAGGTTATCCAGCAGCTTTTTCGCTTCTTTGCCTTTTTTCTTGTAGTGATGAGGCAGGACGCGATCATGGTAGGTCTCTAAAGGTCGTACCAAAGTCCGATCTAATACGAGTTTTCGCAGACGCCAGTCTTCCTCGGAAATGCCGACTTCAGCGTGTATGTCGGCCATCGTTTTAAATGCCATTTCAATTGCAGAAATACTGAGTTCGATATCATGCAATGCCTGTTTGGATGTGACAGGGCGTGCTTGCGAACGATTATCCCAACGTGTTTTCAAGGCTTGGAGTAACCCATTCAGATGATCCCACTGTTGGTCTTTCGTTAAGAACAGTTCTGGTTTGGTCGCCGCCAGTTCGATCGCGCGCACTACAGAATTGATGGACCGGTCAGAGCCGGCACCATAATTGAGTGCATGCAGGCGATGTGCAAATTCCATCTTTGGTGGCGCGCTTGTAGATTTTTTATAGAGTTCAGCAACTTCATCGTGCATGAAGTAGCTAATCATCGGATCGTATGTGGATGTAAACCTGATGACGCGACTGATCATTTCCACTGACGGATCTGCTTTTTCCATGGCGTCCGAGAGTGCTTTGAAATACAGCATGCGGCGTTTATCTTCATCATGAATATAATCGTCTTTGGTCAGTCCTTCGGCAGCAACCTGCTTAATCAGGGAGCGGGGATTTTCCGTGATCTGATCTTTGGCTGGTTTACGATACTTCCAGTATTGATCGGGATATTGTGCCATCAATTTGTTTTGTGCGGTAACTTCAGACAGTCTGCGGAGCACGATGGGATCTTCTTTTTCATTGTGCATCCAGTTAATCAGTCGGCCCGTACGATCCTTTTGTGAAATCATCTGCTGTACTTCCCGGCGTTTTGGTCCCCAACGCATCACTTCATAAGGCAGCGTGAAGGCAAACGTCCCCGTGGAAGTATTGTTGATGCTGGTTTTTACATCTAACGTCATTTGATATAACGCGTCAGCTGAATAGGCGGCTAGATTCAACAGTACCGACCAGTCCCAGCCTACCTGGGCCAGCGTCCGTCGTACTTGTGGTGCCTGGATACGATCAATCAGATTTTTACGAATGAATCCCAGGTCGGAATTGGTAGCCAGGAATAAGGTCTCGCCATTGGCAATTTCGAGAGCCATTACCTGTTTGAACTCAGACAGAAAAGTTTGTGCAACTACACGTAGCGGCTGGGCACCGAAATCAATGTGCTGAAATCGTTGACAGAAAATGCCATCTTCATCCAGATGACGGGAGACGTTGCGATAAAATTCAGCCGTGTATTCCGCCTGTGACTGGGTAACCACCGATTGAACCGGGTTACTGATGATTAAGTCATACCGTGTTTCGGCTTCAGACCGGGCAGCCATCGCCAGCGCGATCGGTAGTTGATTCAGTTGGACCCGCTCAGATTGAAAAGCGGAAATCGAATTTCGGGGTGCAATTTCTTCCTGATACAATTTCACCAAGCCATTATCAGGTTCCAGGCAAGTCACATGTTGTACTGGAAAATCCAGGCTGGCATTGACGCCGACACCTGATCCCAGACCAAGAAACAGGACGTCTGCTGGTCGTTCATGCAGAATGACAGGAATCAGAAACGGCATCAGTTCGCCTGTTGTGTGGGGACACAATCCAGGGTCGACGCTGGTGACCCCGAACGGCAGGCCGCTTCTCCGGATTTGAATCTGATTCTCGCGATAGGACCAGAGTGTGAATGTCCCGTATTCACCATCGATTTCAGATAAACATCGCCCTTCATCCAGGTGGGGTAACATTTCCGGTTTCAAGCCGTAGCGAAGTCCTGTGAATGTATTTGTTGAAAACAGCATCTTGGCAGAATGACGGGCATCATAGTTATGATGAAAGATCAGACTGAGTGTGAGTGCGGATAAGCCGCAGATGCTGATTGCACGTTGAAGCCGCGTGCGCGGAATACCCTGTTGGGAAAACCAGACGATGGCTGACAGGCAGAGCAGTGCCAGTGAGGTCAGGACTGTGATGGACTTGATACCCGCAAGTGAAGAACCGAGAAGCCAGAAGCTGCACAGCATGCCTGCCAGAAAACAGAATGGCTGCCAGACTGGAAGCGGGACGATCGGTGTCTCTTCGTTTTTTGAAAGCTGGGATTGCAGTGATAAAGTTAACCAGCCACCCCAGCAGACTCCCAGCAGGGAAAAGATAACAGCCGTGAAGCCGCCTCGGACCAGTGCCAGGACCAGAGCATATTCAATGTAGGCGTTCGCACGCAGCATCCCGGAAACAAACAGTGGAAAGAGGGCCAGACAACCTACACCAAGCAGAGCTGTTCCCAGTGTCAATCCGGCGGTCGCTCGCGACAGTTGTGCTGCGCTCCGCGCTCGGATGAAGGCAAATGCGGTTGCGATTCCAGTGAAGAAGGCCGCCCAGATCGTTACTTTCAGGTACAGAGAATCGGGATACAGCTGAAACAGGACCCGGCTTAACGTGATAAAGAGAATCCCGACAGCCAGGCTCATCAGATAACTGCCTGAGCGGAGCAGGAACGGTGAAACGGTTGACTGTTCCCGTTGATCGGATTCGCTTGAAGGTGAAGACGCTAAGTCTGTCTCTGTCTTGTGAGATTCAATTTTGAGCCAGAGGGGAAGCGCCGGAAGGTATTCTTTGAAGTAAGTCATCAACCAGGGGCCGAAACTTACGAGCAGTGCGAGAATGACAGGCAAGACAAGAGCCAGATTCCATCCGAACTGCGGAACGATCCAGCAGGTGGCTGTGATCATAGCCACTCCCACACCTGCCAGAAAACGGGCGATGTGTTGACTCAGCCGAGGAACGGGGTCGAATTGATTAACGGACCGTCTGGCAGTAAACCAGAACAGGCGGCTCGACCAGAAGACGGCAGGCATGATCAGCGCCATCGCCGTCAGGATCATGAGGCCGGTCAAAAAGACAAAGTTTGACATCTGCTGAACGGTAATCAGATGCAAGATCTGATTGAGTTGATTCAGAAGTAGCGGAAAACAGACCGACCAGAGTGATAAAACCAGCAATGAGAATTGAATTCTGGTTCGATTACGTGTTGACTCTGATGTCAGTTTTGAAAGCGAGATCGATGCAGGCAGGCCGAGCCAGATTCCCACTACGATCGCCAGTCCAATCCCGGCCATCACTTCCGGGCTGTCGCTGACAAATGCCTGATAGCGTTGCACGCAGGAAAGGACAAACAGGCCACAAATCCAACCAGTCAGGAAGAGTAGTCCCAAACGCTGTTTTAGAATCTGGAGTGAAAATGTGAGTAGATTTTGAGCGATTGAACGTAGCATGGCTTCCTTGCCTGTCGATATTTATCAAACAGATTTGCATCTGAACTTAAAGTTGCTTACTCTAAGTCATTTCCTAAGAGTCTTTTAACAGCAAATTATGCCGATCCATCTGCGTGTTGTGCAGTCCGTGTTTTATCGAAAAATCGTAAACATATGCAATACCAGTCGTTGTAACTCAGTCCCGATCAGCGCATGGTGGAATCCTATGTACACCACACTAGCCAAAGATGAGGTGAAGAGTAAGAATAGGTAGTCTTTGAAGCTCTCTCACCCCAACCTCAACAGAAGTCTTTCAGCGTGAACGAATCATTGAAGCAGCCGCAATCTCCGTCCTTACATCGCCGACAGAAATGTTGTCGTCCGCAGAAGCCGCAAACCTCACGCATGAATTGTTTGTGGTATTCGTTGCTGACAGGACTCTTTTGTCTCATTGGTGGCAGTCATCTGCTGCAGGCAGAGTCGAGTTATCCTGCTGAGTACAAAGCGGCTGCAAATTCGATCACAGTGGATGAACTGAAATCGCATATTGAATTCCTGGCGAGTGATTCGCTCGAGGGAAGAGAGGCAGGCGCTCAGGGAGGCCAGGCAGCGGGAACATACATTCGTGGAGTGCTTCAGAAAAACGGCATTCAGCCGGGACTGGTTGATGAAGGTTATTTCCAGGAGTTTGACGGCGGCTTCCGCAACATCATCGGAATTATACCTGGTAACGATCCGGAATTGAAAAAAGAATACGTCGTGATTGGCGCACATTACGACCATGTGGGTTATGGAAAACCATCGAACAGTCGTGGGGGCATCGGCCAGATCCATAATGGCGCCGACGATAATGCCAGCGGGACGTCAGCACTTCTGGAAGCAATCGAAGCACTCGCACAACATAAATCCCTTCCCCGCCGCTCATTGATGTTTGTATTCTGGGACGCCGAGGAAATGGGATTGTTGGGTTCAAAGCACTGGGTGAATCATCCAACAGTGCCCCTCGATCAGATTGCCATCTATCTCAATTTAGACATGGTGGGCCGATTGAAAGAAAAACCGTTGAGTCTGTTTGGTTCACGTTCTTCAGTTGGTTTGCGGTCCTGTGCCGTCAAATGTAATCACCGTGAGACCGGAGTGAAAATTCGGTTTGATAACGCGATTCGACCGGACAGTGATCATTGGCCGTTTTATAAGAGAGGCGTCCCGTTTCTGATGTTGCATACGGGTAAGCATGATGATTATCACCGACCCGAAGACGATGCCTATAAGATTGACTATGAAGGCACCCGAAAGTGTGCACAACTCCTGACCCAGCTTGCCCTCGATTTTTCTCTACAAAGTGAAAAGCCGGAATATCGAAATGCCAACCAGGATATTCTGGCAGGCATTGATCAGCAGGCACGCATCGATTCCCCTGAGCCGCCACGGTTGGGAGTGGCCTGGAATTCAAATAAGTACGAACAGGGAAATCTATTGATTACCCAGGTCCTGGCCAATACTCCTGCAGATAAAGCCGGCCTGAAAGTTGGTGACGAGATCATTAAAGTCGATGGCAAGTCCCCCGTTTCTGCTCCGGGTTTTGCCGCTCTGATTCGCAGTGCCCCCGTCAAAATCATGATGCAGATCAAAAGGATGATGGAAGACAAAATTCTGGACATTCCTGTTGAATTGGCAGGACAACCTGTAAGGTTGGGAATTGAATGGAAGACAGATATCGCAGAGCCCACTGTTGTCGTGATTTCCGATATTGTAAAATCATCACCGGCAGGTCTGGCTGACCTCAAAATCAATGATCGGATTTATGAAATTGATGGCAAATCGTTTTCGAACAGCGATGAATTCCGCACAGTGGCGACAACCTTACCACTGCCCTTCACTGTTTTAGTGGAACGAGAGGGACTGTTGAAAAAAGTCACGATTCAATCGACCAGATGAGTTTTCCAGTCGATCGATTGCTGAGGGACTCCCGCTCTCTTCAGGGCATCCTTGAGTTGTGATTCTGGTATGACGCGGGCAGAACCTTTGCGGTAAACGCGGATGCGAATTCCATCTTCATCACCTGAGGCTTGTTTTGCGAACCGAATAATCTCGTCAATCTCTGCAGGTCGATAACCGTCCTGTGATTGAACAGCCGATTTGATCAGGTAACTGCGATTTTCAATCAGGATGTCGAGCACCTGCAAAGGGACTTCCAGTTGTGATTTGGCTCGTTTAGGCTCTGGCGCAATCAGGATTGGTACGATGTCGGATTCACTGGAAGCAAGAATTGCTTGACTTTCAGCGGCAGATTCTGTGGTAGATTCTGTGGTAGTCTCGCTTTCGCCTGGTCCGGAATCGGTGTTGATGCCGGGAGTCAAACCGAAAAACTGGCCGAGAATGATTCCCAGAATCAAAACTCCTCCCCCTGCATACATCAGTTGTTTGGGACGCTTGGTCATACTCGATTCCCGTTAGATGGTTAAGCCTGATAGAAACCGCATTGTAGTCGATGGTTCCTTTTTTGAAACCTCATTATTTTTGTATGAGAGGCGCACCCTTCCCCCGTCCCAGCCAGAGATCTCCAGATCACTCCCCGCATTCGGCCTGGCTTGATTATTGCCCGGTGTGTAATTTGCCCATCAAATCCAGAATGATCGCGATGATTTTATCTGAGGCGTCGATCTGAACACGGTTCGTGCCCATCCAGGTTTCGTAACCACCCAGTTTGTGCTGAGCGGGTGTCGGCAGGTAGCCGTTATAGCCATTGGCAAGTTCGATGGTGAACGCATCCCGGAAAGGGGTTTTGTCTTTCAGTTCGAGACCAATTTCACAAAAGGTTTCGAAAGGGATTGCTGCGATACTTAAATCGCCGATGCGTAGTACTTGCAGCATCACGGTCATTTCATCAGGACCATCAAGTAACCTCTGAACACGGCCTGCATAATTGCTTTCGTAGCGATGGTACTGCGGAGCTTCTGCCGGTTGTGCCAGCACTTTCTTGAAGTAAGCCTGCATCGCTGCATCGGGTTTCCGAATTTTTAAAGTCAATTCGCTACTGGCAGCCCCGAGGGGAACCCACGTCTGATATTTGACCTTCTTGTATGCTTCGGCCACTCGTGCCGCGACGAGGTCGGCGACCTGTGTCATCTTTTCATAAAGTTGCTTACGCTTTCCTGGCTTACTGAAATTGATGTTGTTGATATCGCCACTTGTGCCGTTAGAAAGCATGCCGACAAAGGGACGACGGTCTGGCTTTGCACCAATTAGAGAGCCAATTTTTTCAGAAAAGATACCGAAGTAATCCGCAGAGATTTCCCCTTTTTTAACCCCTCCCACATAGTGCAGGGAGTAATTTGCTAACAAGGCCAACGGTCGACCATCCAGTGATTGGACACTGATGAAGGAGATTTCAGGGTCGATTGGCCCTGCTGGTTTGACCAGAGCCGCGTTACCGCGCGGGGGATTCATTCGCACGGTATCGGTACCACCAAATGGATTCTTACAGAATTCCGGGTTGCTTGTGAACCAGCGGCGATTGAAGACTTCCGACGGTTCATCAATGCCTCCCCAGCCAATTTTTGCAGGCTCTCTGTTTTTCAGGGCGAGACGGACAGAGTCTGCGATACGGCGCGAGAGGAGTTCACGATATTTGGGGCTGCTGGCGCGTGTCGCGGAATGGGTGTGCGTCGCTGCCATCATGATATTTTCTGGAGGCAGGTCGGTTTCAGACTCGATGAACTTTCGAGCGGACCGATAAACGTCTTCCGTAATTCCCAGATTGTCGCAGATCACAAAAGCGATTTTCGTTTCCCCGTTATCAAGAACCAGACAGCGGGCATGTAAATCATCATGCACTTTTTCTGAAGGAAACGGTTTGAAACCGCCAATAATCGCTTCACCCAGTGGCGGAGTGATGTTGCAGGTGGCGGCACCCGCTTTCAGGACTTTTTCAGTTGGCTGGTCTGCCGCTTCAGAATAAACCGATCCGAGCAGAGTGAAACAAATTCCACAAATCCATATTAAAGCCAATTGCCGATGTGTTGTTGCCAGCATCTCATTTGCTCCTCACTGAAGTCACTGAAAAAGTCCACACAAATCAATCAGTATTATAAAAACGTTATTCCGAGAACACAACAATGTTCATTGATGGGTTCGCTCATGTGAGTTTCGTAACTCTTTGCCTTTCACATGATTGCAGAAAGTGAGTAAAGTTTTTTGTAGCCATCTGATGACCAGTGGAGAGAATCGTCCACATTAAAAACTTTTAAATATATTGGTGTCAAAGTAAATTGTTGTTGCCAGTGACACCAAAACATTATACTTTGGTGTCAATATAAATACAGGATACAAGTATTCAAGCATTCGCGTCAGCTCTTGAATTAATTAATTCGCTTCTACTTTCCTATCATTCAGAATAAGAAGAGGAAACATCATGTACTCACCGACTACACCACGTCGCGCGTTTACTCTGATAGAGTTACTTGTTGTGATTGCCATTATCGCGATTTTAATTGCGCTGCTCTTGCCTGCTGTGCAGCAAGCGCGTGAGGCAGCACGAAGATCATCTTGTCGAAATAATTTGAAGCAAATCGGCTTGGCACTTCATAACTACCACGACGCGCATCGCACATTCCCAGCTGGTGGATTTGGTGTTTTTTCCTATTCGTGGTGGGTAGCAATATTACCACAAATGGAACAAAGCACCGTTACAAACCGCATGGTTACAGCTGATTTCGCTGGCTACTCTGGTGGACCTAACAAGACGGTATTAGAAAACTGGGCACCGAGCATCGTTTGGTGTCCATCAAGCACACTGCCTCCATTTTGTGTTCGAGATGGTGTGTACGCGACCAGTTGTTACGTTGGCATCGCTGGTGCGAGCGCGTCAGCAACATCGTCAATCGATCCGACTGGTCGAAATCGATGTGTGAGTAACGGTGTCGGTTATGCGTGTGAGAACGGTGTCTTAATTGCCAATGCGTCGGTGAAATTAAGAGACATCACTGATGGAACATCGAACACAATTGTGGTGGGGGAACAGTCCAATTGGGGGATTAACCCAAGTGGTCAAAATGTAGACATTCGTGGAAGCGGTGAATGGGGGACCTGGATTGGACCAGGTGCTCAAGGTCGTCCCAACAAGCCTGTTTCAGGAGAAAGCTATCCTTTTACTAGTAATCCTTGGGCTCGTAATATGACGACGGTGCGCTACAACATCGATTATATCACTGAACTACCAGGAAGCGGAGGGAATAGTCGCGATGGTGGAAACAACTCCATTCAGTCGATCCATTCTGGAGGCGCTTTTGTGCTTCGCGCAGATGGGGGAGTTCGTTTCCTGTCTTCCTCACTCGATCAGTCTACTTTGATTCACCTCGCTATTCGCGACGATGGAAAAGTCCTGGGCGAGTTTTAATATTAGCTGGATCTTGAAGCCAAATTAGTGGCATACTTCAGAGAGCATTGAGACGCTTTGTCGGATTATGACTCGAACATTTAACTACGCATGCTCAAGCTGAGCACTTTGCGGATATTCAAAAAGAGATGAATACAATGCGTCAGGTTATACACAGAGATTTAAGGTCAAAGTTCTGTATCTTCGTCTTACAGTTAGGATTGTGTTTACAGTATGGATGCTCAAGTTCGAACGAATTGCTAAGTACCGTTTCGGGCACGGTTACACTCAACTCAGTGCCCATATCAGAAGGGATGCTTAGTTTTATCTCAAGTTCCGGCTTTGCTGCTATTGCTGAGATCAAGGATGGTACCTACTCAATTACAAGTAGCCAATACGGAGAAGGGATTCCCGTAGGCGAGTATCGAGTATCGGTTTTCTCATCTTCTGTGAAAAAAGATCCCCTGGCAGGTTCACAGGAAAAACCATCTAGTAAGGTTGAGATCCCAATAAAGTATGCCGATCCAGCAACCAGTGGATTATCTGCGAAGGTCAATCAAGGAGTAACCGAATTCAACTTTGAACTGACTTCCCATTGATTCTATCTGAAATAAAAATCGCTGCACAAAATTATTCGTCTGCCAGGATTTGTTCATCCGGCTCAAGCACATCTTCGAACGGATGCCCATTCTGCCAGCCGCTTTTTCCCGATTCGCGGAGATATTCTAATCGGCGGATGGAGATCTCACAGTAAATCGGATCCAGGTCCGATGTCAGGCAGCGTCTTCCCAGTTGTTCGCAGGCGACCAGGGTGGAGCCGGAGTGTGAAAAGAAATCGAGCACGAAATCATCAGGCTGTGAACTGGCTCGAATAATGCGTTCGGTCGATTTAAGAGGTTTTTGGGCATAACAGCCTGATACATTTTCTTCCATGCGATAGAAGACTTGCTGGATATCGACCCAAACATTCCCCGGTCGGATATATTCCGAGCGGCCTCGTTCCAGGTTTTCCGTTTTTTGACCGTTTATCTTTTTATAATAGCCGCGCAGGATTTTGGGGATATCCGTGTATTGGACTTCGAAGAAGGGGTTGCCTTTGATGTAGTACAAGAGTTCTTGTCTGACCGCCATCCAGTTTTTCTGTGTTCCATATCCCCGCTGATTTCTCATCGTGATAAAAGAACGCGATTCAAACAGTCCCAGTTGTTGCATGAGAATCATAAATTGAGGCAACGGCTGGAAATGTTGGTTCTGGTCTGCACCCAACCAGACGTAAAACGCCGCATTCTCACTCATGCATTGTTCCGAAAGGCGGACCCACTCTGCACACCAGTGGATAAATGCATCCACATTCCGTAAATCAAAGGCGACCAGATTGTAAGGTGGATCATGAATTGCCAGTGAGGCCCGATCATCGCGAACCAGGTCCTGGATTTGAAGGGGATTTGTGGCGTCCGCACACGCCACACGATGACGTCCTTCAGGGTCTTCCCAAACCTCTCCTGATGAAAGCCGACAATGAGGAAGTAAACGCTCTCGTAGTTGTGGATCTTCATCAAGACGTGGCAAAGGATTATTTTTCATATGCGTGTCTTCCTTAACAGCGATTCCTCTACAGTAATCATTTCAAGATATGTACGTGGCAGTATAAAGAAATTGTGAATGTTTGAAATCTCAGCTTTGTCGAATTGTGAACAGGTAGTTACTGCAGAGTAGAAAGTTGGATCATTGACTGTGTTCAATCGAATAGATGTTTCTGTGGGATTTGATACGTGCGAACATTAACTGGTTGTTTGTTGTTAAAGGCCCAGGAAGACAAGAAACTGGTGACGTCTACTTCGAAGAGAAATTCCAGTCTCTTAATGTGAGCTCCCCCTCGATCGTTTTGATGTTCGCTATTTGTAGCATTCGGAATGTAAAAATTGAATCAGAGAAATAAGCTTAGAATTTACCACTTAAAACTGGTATCTGTGTCAGAGTGTGGGTGAGTATTCCTGTACGTGCTATCATTAATGGAAACGAGATGTTGACGGTATGTTGACTGTAGAGCTTTACCGCATGAGATGAAACTTTATCTGAGAAGATCTGGTCTGGACTTCGTTGTATGAGTTCGATGAGCGCGGTCTTTGATGAAAGAAATGATCAAGGAAGGATTTGTTTCAATTTAATTTGTAAAAATTGAATACCGAATTTAAAAAAGTCATTTAGAATTTCTTGCATCCCCAATTGCATAGCTCATTTGTATACACGCAATGGATCCAACCGGTAGCCGGGGCTGATGTTTGAGTTGTGTTGCATCCTCATTTGCTGACTGTTTTCGCTGACTGTTTTCATAGCCCCCGTTATGCGACGACCTACAACGATAGGTCTTTCGCTGCTTGTGCGTCACTAACCAGATTCAGGAAACAGATCAGATATTGCGCGACAGGCAGCTTGAAAGGACAACCAGCCTTGTGATGAAATTCAATTCCCAGCATACTTGATCTCAGAAGCTTCTTCACTCATTTTAAATAGAGCGATTTTACCGATGCAGCTTGAAATTACCGAGAAAACAAAGATCGATGTCCCTCCTGAGGTCATCCATGACTGGCTGAGTAATCTGGAAAACTGGCCGAAGATCAATGACAAAATCAAGTCGATTAATGTAGATGGCAATAAGTGTATTGGTCAGATTGAATTTAAAGGGAGAACAGTCGATTTCGCTGGAATGGTCCCTGAGGACAATGATCCATCGAACGTGATCTGTAATATTGTCGTAGAGGCAGACCAGAAACTGAAGGAGCCGGAGCATTTTTCGGTGATCTATGAGATCATTCCCCAAGGCAGACTTACTCAGGTGATTGAGCGGATCATTTTTGAAAGAGAAATTCCGTTTTGGGGCTGGCTGCTGGTCAAGCTCATAATGAAGCTGGGAAAACCGAAAGGATTGTCCAATCTGCAACAAATCAAAGAACACATTGATTCAGAAGAGGGTTCGGATTGATCAATCAAACGGAAGTATGAGCTGACGGCTACTTTTTCTCTTTCAGCACGAATTCACCGTAGTAGCCGATATTCGATCGATACTTTCCGTTGAGTGTGGCTCCTTTCATGAAACCCGTCCATTGATATTTATGCCCGCGAATTGTTGCGTCGCCTGCCAGGTTCATCTGTTTCCCGTTTGCCCGTGATTGAAAAGTCGCTTTATATTTGAACGGGTCCCCTTTGAATAAACCAGTGAAGGTCGCCTGCCAGACTCCTTTGTCATCGGATGTTGCGACACACTTGAGGGGCCCAGTTGTGTTATACTTGCGATTGTTCCACTTTCCCTCCCAGGTTCGCGTTTCTCCCGCTTCCAGCAGAGAGGATGAGTTCAGCGCAAAGCAGACGAACAGAATGAAACGTGCCATTGTGATTTCCCTTTCGATCAACTGATTCGAGTTTGAGTACACACTGGAATGCCAGTCCGTACATCAAGTACTTCGATAGACCAATCGGGAATGCGACAAATTTAGATTTCGAAAGGGGGTGGAGAAGTTCCCGCTAATGTCATCGATCAGAGCGAGGAGCCATATCTACTGACCTGCAGGCTAGTTACGGAAAGCGGATCACCGTGGGGAATTCACTGAAATGCATCAGGCACTTCGCCGCAATTGACGCGCTATTTCACCGGGCTGCGCCGATTTATTGAATGAAGGGGTGGTTTTTCCGGTGGTCAGATTTTTGCGTAAAGTCCGTTTGCGAAGTTGATCATAGATATTACGCGCGAGCCTCCCATAGTGAAGATCGAGCAGACCCGTCGTGCTGGCAAACGCCAGAACGGAACCAAACGTGTCTTTGGTTTGCAACATGTGAAACGCAGCGCAGATGAAATTCAGCAAATTGTAGAAGCGGCAGGATTTCGTACGATTGATCAGGTGACAGAGCCGATGAAGATCTATCCCATTATCACTGTCGTCAAAGAGTAACCGTTTTTGTGTCTGCAAATCAGCAGCCGTGTTTGACAATCGGTGTTTTCTTGCCATGTTGATCGATGGCGACATAGGTGAAATCAGCTTCTGTGACTTTGAAGTAGGGACAATTGGAATCTTCGTGTCTCAGCACCGGTTCAACCCAAACTTCGAGTTGCAACTTCATTGAAGTGGTTCCAATTTTTTCTACCGTTCCATAACAACTGACGACGTCACCAACTTTGACCGGACGGATGAACTTCATCGTCTCGACAGCGATCGTCACTGTGCGGGTTCCCGAAATTTCTTTCGACAGAATCCCGCCGGCGATGTCCATTTGTGACATGATCCAGCCACCAAAAATATCGCCGTTGGCATTGGTGTCAGCGGGCATCGCCAGTGTTCGCAGAATCAGTTTGCCTTCTGGCAGATCGCAGGCATCTTCCATAATTACTCAATCCTCTTTTGGGTCAGGCGAAATTTCACAGTTCGAGGCGGTACGGTCTATTTATGCGAAACGAGGCGGACGTCCGTTGTTTTTCGCCACGTGTCCTCCCCAGACCAGCAGGTTCTTGCTGCAGTCATCACGGTCAATGGCGACTTCGATAAATGCAGGACCATCATGCGCAACAGCGGTTTTGATTGCTTCGTCCAGCTCGCCTTCGGTACTGGCCTGACAGCTCCAGCCGTTTCCATCTTCCGCATTGAATACGTTCACCAGTGCGGCGTAGTTCCAGTTTTTGATTGTATTATACGGGCCATCATGAATTTCGACTTCGATGGTATAACCGCGATTGTTCATCAGGAAAATGATTGGTTTGAGTCCGTAACGAATCATCGTCGAAACTTCCTGTGCCGTCAGTTGAAACGAGCCATCTCCGATCAAGGCGATGGGCCGTCGATCCGGTGCGCCGACGCTATAACCCAGTGTTGCACCAACGGACCAGCCAATGGAACCATATTGCATTTGCACTTCGAATCGTGATCCGGTGGGTAAGTCGAGTTGAACTCCGTTGAACCAGGAGTCTCCGGTCTCTGCTAATACAGTCGAATCGGGACCCAGCATCTTTTGTATCCGTGAAAACAGTTGCCGCGTGGAGAGCGGTGTTTCGGGAGTACCGGGAGCGAGTGGTGCCGCCTCTTCCTGAATACGTTTGAATGCGACCATTGAAGCGTCATTCGATTTCACTTTTGCTGCCAGTTGCTCCAGGAATTCGGTTAATTTGACGTTGCTGAAAGTTTGGTTTGGAAAGACAACGCTATTGGGTCGGGCTTGAATGACTTTGGCCGGATCGATCAATGCTGCATGACCAGTCGTCGTGTAATCAGTAAATGTCGGGCCAGCAAACAGGCAGAGGTCTGAAGAATCGACAATTTCACCACAGCCAGGCGAACCGACGGGACCCCAGTACGTTCCCATATAATGGGGATGTTGTTCGTCAAAAAATCCTTTGGCATTGGGCATGCTGGCGATGGCATAGCCGGACGCGTCTGCCAGTTTATGAAAGTGGGTTTCTGCACCGAACGAACGCAATTTGACGCCCGAAACCAGTACGGGTTTGGTTGCTGCATTCAGCATCTCAGTAGCACGTTCGACGGCGGCTTTCAGCGAAACTGGATCACTGGCGGTCGGCCCACCGAATGATCGCACATTGGGTGCGGAAGTGATGGCCGAAGCAATATTGCAGGCAATTTCAATATACACGGGTTTGCGAAAACGGAGCGCCGTCTGAATCGCATGGTCGATTTGCGTGGGGGCTTCGCGCGGGTCGTGAATGGTGACTGCTTCGGCTGTGACCTTGGAGAAGATCTCGCGCTGGTAGTCGTAATCCAAGTTACCCAGTGTGTGGTGTAACATTTCAAACTCGGCTTCCGAATTGGTATTCGGTCCTCCTGAGACGGCAATTACCGGCAGATCTTCGGCGTACGCGCCGGCGACCGCGTTTAGCAGACTCAAACCGCCTACGCTGTAGGTCACGAAGACCGCACTGGCACCACCAGTCGCTCGACAGTACCCGTCGGCCGCATAACCGGCGTTTAATTCATTGCAGCAGGAAATCATTTTCAGGTTTTTGTTTTCCAGCAGCTTGTCCAGTAAAACAAGATTGTAATCTCCCGGCACGGCGAAATAGTGTTCCAGGCCAATTTCTTCCAGCCGGGAAGCCAGATACGAACCTACGGTAGTAGTACAATGATCAGACATGAAAGTTCCTTCTATCGATGAATGCGTGCATGCGCCTGGGCGATGATACGATTGAGCGTGTTAGTACTCTGGTTTCCACATGATTTCCTCGATCCGCTGATCAATTTCTTCTGTAGTGACAGAATCAGCGACACCGTCTTCGATCGCTGCCGCTGCGACTGCGCGTCCAATCTTGCGGCTGACCTCTCGAATCGTTTTGAGAGAGGGGAGCAGTGAAGCCGCTGGGTCTTTGAGTGCAGGCGATGTCTCTTTCAAGGCAAACGCCGCCGCCATAAACATGGAATCGGTCACGCGACGTGCCCGCGATGCCAGAATGCCCAGTCCCATTGCCGGGAAAACATAACTGTTATTGCATTGGGCGATGTAATGAGTCACGCCATTAAATTCGACCGGATCAAAGGGGCTCCCCGTCGCGATGACTGCTTTTCCGTCGGTCCATTTCAACAGGTCAGACGGGATTGCCTCGGCACGTGAAGTGGGATTGGAAAGCGGAAAGATGACCGGGTGATCGGTATGTTTTGCCATTTCGCGAATGATCTCTTCAGAAAAAGCGCCGGCTTGCCCGGTGGCACCAACGAGAACTCCGGGCTTGCTGTTTCGCACGACATCGGCGAAGGAGACAGAACCAGACACGTCACAGTCCCAGTCTGTCAGATTTTCGGGTGACTGCGCCAGTTTCTGGTGTAGTTCGTCCAGGTCCGTTCTACCGGAATGGAGCAGTCCGTCGCGGTCGATGATATAAAAGTGCGAACGGGCTTCCGCTTCAGTGAGCCCCGAATCGAGCATGGCCTGTTTCAATTGCAGGCAGATCCCCACGCCGGCCGATCCGGCACCCAGCATGACGATGTTCTGATCTTCGAGTTTACTGCCCGCGGCCGTAATTGCAGCAAGAATTGTTCCCGTTGTTACAGCGGCCGTGCCTTGAATGTCATCATTGAAGGTACACAGATCATCGCGGTATTTGTCAATAATCCGTTCTGCATCCACAGAGGCAAAATCTTCCCACTGCAAAAGCACATGCGGGAACCGTTTTTTGACAGCGGTCACAAACTGTGCAATAAACGCGTCGTATTCCGCGCCTTTGATGCGGTTTTCCCGCCAGCCAATATAACGTGGATCGTCCAGGCGTTCCTGATTATTCGTTCCCAGATCCAGCACAATCGGCAATGTTTTGGCGGGAGCAACTCCGCCGCAGAGTGTGTAGAGTGATAATTTTCCGATCGGAATGCCCATGCCTCCGACCCCCTGATCGCCCAGGCCGAGAATGCGTTCGCCGTCGGTGACAACGATCACATCAACGTCGTGTTCGATGTTTTCAAAAATAGCGTCCATCGATTCACGTTCGGGATACGATATGAAAATTCCGCGTGGGCGTCGATAAATATGACTGAAACGCTGACACGCCAGTCCGACTACGGGCGTATACACGATGGGCATCATTTCGGTGATGTGTTCCAATAGCAGGCGATAGAACAGAGTTTCATTTTCGTCCTGGAGCTGTCTGAGAAAAATATGCTTGTCGATATCAGTATGAAAATCACAGAAGGCTTCATACGCCCGTTCTTCCTGTTCTTCCAGCGTATCAACGTGCGGGGGAAGCAGTCCCAGCAGGCCATACTGGATACGTTCCTCCTGAGTAAAGGCCGTGCCCTTATTCAGGAGCGGATCTTCAATCAGCAAAACCCCGCGTTTTTCGATAGTAAATTCTTCTGTAGACCGTCCTGAATTCATGGTTAGGTTGTCCCGATGTGAATATGACGTGGGTTGATGATGAGTCCACCGCATACCGTTCCCTGCGGGGTCTCTGAAATCAGCCATAGAATAGTGGAAAAGCAGTCAGTCTGTCGATGTGACTCTTGAGAAACTGACTGGAATCCGGAAAGCCCTTTATTTTCTGTCTGGAAACAGATGAAGTTTCTGATGCACTGCTTGCAACTCCGATTCAGATATCGTAAATATCAAATCCTCTGGAATGATCTGGTCACCCATGGCGTCGTCAGCCGGATCACACGCTGTTCACTCAAAGTTCTCGGAAAAGTGTCCTATGTCTCGCCAATTCAAAATTGCTCTGGTGCAGGTTTCTCTGAATGGACTGCCTGACCAGAACCTGTCAAAGTGCCTCGCGTGGGTCCGTACCGCCGCCGGGCAGGGGGGCCAGGTGATCTGCCTTCCCGAGCTTTACAGCTCCTTTTATTTCTGCCAGAAAGAGACCACAAAATACTTCGAGTTCGCCGAGCCGCTATACGACAAATCATTTACCGCCTTCAGCGAACTGGCGAAAGAATTGGGCGTGGTCATCATTGTCCCTTTCTTCGAAAAACGAGCCGAAGGCCTGTATCACAACAGCGCGTACATTATCGACGCGGATGGCAGCGAAGCGGGCCTGTATCGGAAAATGCATATTCCCGACGATCCCTGCTTCTACGAAAAGTTTTACTTCACGCCCGGCGATCTGGGTTTCAAAGCCGTGAAAACGCAGTTCGGAAAAATCGGTACGCTGATTTGCTGGGATCAGTGGTTCCCGGAAGCTGCCCGGATTACCGCCCTCAGTGGTGCCAACGTGCTCTTTTATCCGACGGCCATCGGCTGGCATCCCCATGAAAAAGCCGAGCATGGCCCGAGGCAGCACGATTCCTGGATGACGATTCAACGTAGCCACGCCATCGCGAACGGCACATTCGTCGCGGCCGTCAATCGGGTTGGCTTTGAGCAACCGGAACCGGATCAACCGGGGCTTGAATTCTGGGGTTCCTCTTTCATCTGTGGCCCGCAGGGGGAAATCCTGGCGCAGGCCTCGGCTGACGAAGAAGAAATTCTGATCGCTGAAGTCAACCTGGATCTGATGGCCGAAGTCCGCCAGAACTGGCCTTTCCTCCGCGACCGCCGGATTGACGCGTATGGCAACATTCTCAAACTCTATCACGATGAATCCTCCCCATGAGCGAGATCATCCGCAGACTGCCCGCCGAGTGGGAACCGCATCAGGTAACGTTGCTCTGCTTTCCGTATAACGGCAATGACTGGCCCGGAAAGTACGATGTCGTTAAATGGGCGTTCGTCGAAATCATTCGCAAGGTCGCGGAGTTCGAACCTGTGCTGCTGGTTGTAAAGTCGGAGGAACAGCAACAGAAAGTCGACGCGATGCTCCAACAGGCACACGCGAACACAAAACAGGTGAAGTACATCATTCAAAAGACGAACCGCAGCTGGATGCGCGATTCAGGTCCGATTGTGGTGCAACGAAGCGACGGCAAACGCGAGGCACTGCAGTTCCGCTTTAACGGCTGGGCCAAGTATGCAAATCATCGGCTGGACTTGCAGGTCCCACCCGCCATCGCAAAGGCGTTGAATGTGCCTTTAACCGAAGTGGTCTATCAGGGGCGCCCGGTCATTCTCGAAGGGGGCGCAATCGAAGTCAATGGCAAGGGAACATTGATCACGACGGAAGAGTGCCTGCTCGATCAGACAACACAGGTGCGTAATCCGGGTTTTACGAAAGAGGACTATGCTGCTGTCTTTGAAGAATACCTGGGCGTGACGCATGTGATCTGGCTGGGGGATGGCATCGAAGGCGACGACACACATGGTCACGTGGATGATATCTGCCGCTTTGTGAATCCGACGACGGTAGTTGCGTGTGTGGAACCGAATAAAAAGGATGTGAACCACCGCAGGCTCGCGAAGAATCTGGATTGTTTGAAAGACGCGCGGTTGGAAGATGGCAGCAAACTCAACATCGTGTCTCTGCCGATGCCGGGACGCCTCGACTTCGAAGATTTAAGACTTCCCGCCAGCTATGTGAATTTTCTGGTGACCAATGGCTGTGTATTGGTACCCACCTTTAATGATCCCAATGATGCGAAAGCATTGGGTATCCTCAGCGATCTCTTTCCCAACCTACGTGTCATCGGCATTCATGCAGTCGATCTCGTCTGGGGGCTGGGGACGCTGCACTGCCTGAGCCATGAGATTACGGCTGCTGTTTCGAAAAAATAGCGATTTCACCTTCGAATGACAGGAATCGATTGAGTCTGGGTTGGGATACAGGTACGATAAATAAGGAATGTTTATTTATCTGCCACGCTTAGTTTCCTGCCATTACTCAGTCAACCCGCCCGCACTCCCACTGTTGAGGTCAAAGTCATGAATCGACTGCTGTCGCTGCTCGCGTTTGTTTCTATTTTTGCTGTTTCCTTATTGTCTGAAGCGGCGGAAGATTTGAATGTCCTACCACATCTTACCGGGGATGCAGCCGAGTCCGGACTGGTGTATCACGCCCTGCAGCAACAGGCACATGCCGCGTTTGCCAAACGGAAGGCCGTTTATGAAGAGCTGAAGACACCCGAAGATTGTGTCGCCTATCAGAAACGGATGCGGGAATTCTTTCGTTCTCAGATCGGTGGATTCCCCGAACGAACGCCTTTGAACCCGCGTGTGATTGGCAAATTGAAAGGAGACGGCTTTCACGTTGAAAATGTGATCTACGAAAGCTGGCCCGGTCATCACGTAACCGCCAACCTGTATCTGCCAAATACGAAGCCGCCTTATCCAGGTGTGCTCGTTCCCTGTGGACACAGTCACGATGGAAAAGCGGCTGCCGCGTACCAGCGCGCCTGTATCCTGCTGGCGAAAAACGGGATGGCGGCGCTGTGTTATGATCCCATCGGCCAGGGGGAGCGTTATCAGGTGCTCTCAGAACAGCCGAATGAATTTTTCCGCGGCGGCAGTCGCTATCGTCCGCCTCATCCACGGGTGCAGTATTATTGTACGGCAGAGCATACGCTGATGTCGGTCAGTTCGATTCCTCTCGGCAGCAACGCGGCCCGCTATCGGATCTGGGACGGCATGCGGAGCATTGATTATCTGGTCAGTCGGCCGGACATCGATGCGAAACGGATTGGCTGTACCGGAAACTCGGGTGGCGGAACACTGACCAGCTATATCATGGCGCTTGATGATCGGGTGCAGAGTGCGGCGCCCGTTTGTTATTCGACCATGTATCGTTATCTAGTCGACTTTAACGGGCCTCAGGATGGCGAGCAGGTTATTTTCGGTCAGCTGGCTTATGGGATGGACATTGCCGATTACACATTGATGCGGGCACCCAAGCCGACGCTGATTTGTGCTGGTACACATGATAGCACGTTCAAAATCGATGGGACGTGGGAACTGTTCCGCGAAGCCAAACGCTTTTATACACGCATGGGATACGCCGAGCGGGTCGATATCATTGAAGCCGACGCACCTCATGGATTCACGATTCAGTTGCGTGAAGGTTCGGCTCGCTGGATGAACCGTTGGCTGCTCCACAAAGAAAATGCGATTGTGGAAGGCGATCTACCGGTCTTTACGGATGAAGAACTACAGTGTTCTCAATCGGGACAGATTCTACTCGACGCCGGCGAGCGTTCGCTGTTTGAAATCAATGATGGTCTGAATCAACAACTGGCGAAAGAACGGGCTGAGTTGTGGAATAGTGGAGACCTGAAAACGCTGCGTGATCAGGTACGGGAAGTCAGCGGAGTCAAAAAACTTGCTGAGTTATTGCGGCCGGAATTTAAGGAGGTAGTCACCCTTCAACGCCCCGGTTATCAGATCACGAAACTAATCATCACGCCCGGTCATGGCGTGCCTCTGCCGGCTCTGTTGTTTCAGCCGGAACAACGGACGGGAGAACTGGTCCTGTATCTGCACGGCGGTGGGAAACAGGTTGATGCGGGAGAAGGAGCTGCCATCGAACAGCGGGTCAAACAGGGAGACGTGGTGTTGGCGATTGATATCCGCTGCATCGGTGAAACCTCGCGCAAGAACAATCGGAAGATCGGCTGGTCGCACGGTTTGCTCGGTCCCAATTATCATGAATGGGCGCTGGCGTATCTGCTGGGAGATTCGATGGTCAAACTGCGGGCGGAAGACATTCTGCTGGCGACAAGATTTCTTTCGGAAACTCAATCGAAGGCCAAACCAGAACCAGTTGTGCTGACGGCGATTGGTGAAACGGCGATTCCCGCGCTGCATGCGGCGGCGCTGGAGCCGGATCTGTTTTCAAAGGTCAACCTGAGCCAGATGATTCCCTCCTGGGGCGAAGTAGTGAAAACGCCGGAAACACAGAACCAGTTGATCAACACGGTGCATGGGGCATTAAAAGTGTATGATTTGCCAGAACTGATCAAACTGGCCGGGGATACAAAAGTGAAAGTCACACAGCCTGCGAGTGTGACTGAAGAACTGACAGTGAAAGCACCCTGAGCAGAGTTCAGGTTTCTAAACAACTTTAAACAGCGGTTCCATTCAGCGAACCACGCTGGACAAAGCCCACTGCGCCCTTAATAATGGCTGTTCTGGTCTTATTTCTATCATGCTGACACCGCCGATGCTTTCGGCTGTCTGTGTTCAATCGGAGAATATCAAATGCAATCGCTTACCCGCCGGATGGCTTTGAAACTGTTTGCCCTGGGAACCACGTTCTTCGGCCTGAAAAAAACGGAGACGCTTCAGGCGACAGAGCAGAAGAGTCACTCTCCCGTCATCGGTCATTGGAATAAAACCCATGATCGGGTCTGGCTGGGCGAAGAATTCTGGGCCAATCCGATGGAAGACTGGCGGATCGTTGATGGCGCCGCCGAATGTCAGTCCACCGCAGGTAGCCGCAATATTCAACTTGTCACACATCAACTGACTAATGTGAATGCGCCTTTTACAATGTCGGTACGTGTGAGTCAGGTCGAAGTCAAACAGCAGGATGGCGGCGTCGGTTTTCGTGTGGGAGTCAAAAGTGATCTCAACGAATACCGCAGTAACTGTTTTGCCAAAAGCGGTATCAAAGCTGGCATTGTGAACGATAAACTGGTACTGGGAAATAAAGAACAGAAACTTAAACAGCCAGTGGACATGCAAGACTGTGTTCTGACGGTCGTCGGCAGACCGGATGGCGAAAAATATTCTCTCACCTTGCTCGTGACTCAATCGGAATCTGATAAACCTCTGGGAACATTGACTCAAAAGTTCCCTCCGCAGGCGGTGTTGGGAAATGTGGCACTGGTCAGCAACTTCGATCCTCGATTCAAACGCAAAATCGGGGCACGGTATCGCTTCAGTGACTGGTCGGTTGACGGCGCGGCATTCAAGGTATCGCCGGAGCATAAGTTCGGTCCGATTTTGTGGTCCCAGTATACCCTCAGTGATTCCCGCAGCGATGAAGGGTTCGTGATGAAAATCAGCGCGCTGACTGGACCGCTGGGCGAGCAAGATAACAAAGACGTTGAACTGCTGATTCAGCAGGGGGACGCCTGGAAATCGCTGGGTACCGCGGCACTCGACACCGATGCCTGGACCGCGACGTTTCGGGTTCCGAACTGGAACGAAAAGGAGACTACCCCGTTCAAGCTGGTCTACAAAGAAAAACATACCGATGGGACAGAAACCACGAATGAGAGAACGGGCATCATTCGTTCTAATCCATCAGGACGTCCGTTGAAGTTGGGGGCGTTGACCTGTCAGAAAGATTATGGATTTCCTTATGAACCGGTGGCGAATAATCTTCTCAAAGTGGATCCCGATCTACTGTATTTCTCCGGCGATCAATTATACGAAGATCATGGCGGCTTCGGTTTGATTCGTGATCCTGCTGAACCTGCGATTTTGAATTACCTCCGTAAATTCTACATGCATGGCTGGGCGTTCGGGGAAGCGATGCGCGATCGACCTACGGTCTGTATTCCCGATGACCACGATGTCTTCCAGGGAAATATCTGGGGAGAGGGTGGCATGAAGATGAAAGAGGGAACGACTTCATCGACAGGCGGTTATCGAGAACCGGCGCGGATGGTGAATGTCGTTCACAAAACGTGTGCCGCCCACCATCCTGATTTTTATGACCCTGCTCCCTCTAAGCAGGACATCAGTGTGTATTATGGCGATATGGTTTACGGAGACGTGGGCTTTGCGATTCTGGGAGACCGGCAGTTTAAGAGTGGACCGGAACACGTTGATACGGGGAGCGGCAGAGCAGACCACGTGACAGATCCCAACTTTGATGCATCCAAACTGGATAAACCGGGCCTCGACTTACTGGGTGCGCGTCAGGAAAAATTCCTCGAACACTGGTGTGACGACTGGCGGGGACACAGTATCAAGGTCTTACTCAGTCAAACCGTTTTTTCCGGAGTTGCCACACATCATGGCGGCTATAATGGTTATCTGAAAGCAGACCTCGACGCTGGGGGCTGGCCTCAGACGGCCCGCAATCGAACGGTTCGCATTCTCCGCAAAGGGATGCCTCTGCATATCAATGGCGATCAACATCTGACGACACTTTCACAATATGGTGCCGACGCACAGCGTGACGGGAGCTGGTCTTTCTGCACGCCAGCGATTTCAGCCGGTTATCCCCGCTGGTGGCGACCTGATGAAGTCGGTATGCCTCACAAAAATCGTCCGCAGCATGGTTTGCCCAACACGGGAGAATATCTGGATGGCTTTGGCAACAAAGTTTATGTCTATGCCGTTGGAAATCCGGAGCCAGGTACGGAAAAGAACCGCTACGATTTAGCACATCAGAAAGGGAGCGGCTTTGGTCTGGTCTTGGTGGATCCCAAAGAGAAAACCTATACGCTGCATTCCTATCGTTTCCTGATTGATCCGACCGATGGCAAAGCTTCCAACGAGTTCCCGGGTTGGCCGGTTGTCATTCATCAAAAAGAAAATGGTGGCACGAACCAGTTGCAGTAAATGAATAATGCCGAAAGTAGACGTGACTTATTCCCTTTAACCCGCCGGTGACAGGAGACGGAGCGATGCTGAAGAACGTTTGTGTCTGTATTTGTGTCTGTATTTTAGTTTTACTGACGACGACCTCGATTTCCTTAGCACAAACACGTGAAGAAAAAGTTCGGCAGGATCGCGAGAAAGTCGAAGCGGGCGGGTATTGGATTTACAACGATCTGCAGAAAGGGTTTGCCCAGGCTGAGAAAACAAAGCAACCGCTATTGGTTGTATTACGCTGTATTCCCTGCGAAGAGTGTGTGAAGCTGGACGAAGAACTGATGGAGAAGGATCAGCAGCTTAAGCCGCTGATGGATCAGTTTGTGCGTGTGCGACTGATTTCGACCAACGGACTGGACCTGTCTCTATTTCAGTATGATTACGATCAATCGTTCGCGGTTTTCATGCTGAATGCAGACCGCACAGTCTATGGTCGTTTCGGCACACGTTCGCATCATACGCTCTGGTCAGAAGATGTTTCAATCGAAGGGCTGGCGCAGGCGATGCAGGGTTCTTTGGAATTACATGCCAACTATAATGCTGTCAAAGCATCACTGAAAAATAAACAGGGCAAGCAGCCCGATGTAGCCTCACCGGAAAAGTATCCTCTGCTGGCAGGAAAATACCGTTCGAAGATCAACGAGAAAAAAGAGATCGTCAAAAGTTGTATTCACTGTCATCAGGTCGGCGATGCACAGCGTGATTTTTATCTCCGTCAGCAGAAACCACTGCCGGAACGAATTCTGTTTCAGTATCCGCATCCGAAAATTCTGGGGCTGATTCTGGACCCGACGCAGAAAGCAACGGTGAAAGAAATCCAGGAGAATTCCATTGCTTCCCGGGCCGGTTTTCAGCCGGGGGATCAAATTTTGTCTTTGTCTGGACAGCCTTTGCTCTCGATTGCCGATGTGCAGTGGGTGTTGCATCACGCAGGGGAACAGGACAAACTGACAGCAAATGTCGAACGGAATGGAAAACGGCTTGATCTGACGGTCTTGTTGCCTCAAGGCTGGAAGCGGAATGATGATCTTTCCTGGCGGGTGAGCAGTTGGCCGTTGCGTCGGATGGTGCTCGGCGGCGCCGTTTTGGAACCGGCGACCGCCGAACAACGTAAGCAGGCGAGTTTAGCGGAAGACGCACCGATGGCGCTGCATATTCGGGGCTTGGGCAAATACGGATTGCACGCGACGGCCCGACGTTCCGGTTTTCAAATTGGCGATATCATTATCGGGTTTGATGGAAAAACCGATCTGGCCCGCGAGACGGACTTGCTGGCTTATGGGGTGAATGCACTGCAGCCCGGACAAGCCACTCAAGTGACGGTGGTCCGAGGCAAGCAGCAAATGCAATTAAAACTCCCACGGCAGAAATAGTCCGATTGAAGTTAGCGCCAGGTCAGTGTTTTCGTTTGCTGATTCCAGGCATGGTCAGCATTCGTGGTACGCGTCGTCAGAGTCATACTATCGGGGCCGAGCTTCGCGACAGTCCAGCCGGTCGTGGAGAATTTGGGGTTTGCCACATAAGACGTGGCCGGCATGTTGAGAATATGAATGCCTTTGTGTTCGGCGTTGCCGCGATCATGGATATGACCGTGAATATAGGCTTTGACCTGTTTACGCGGAGCCAGGATCTCCCACAGTTCAATCGAGTCGGTTAAGCCACCCGGAAAATGATTCGGATCGCCGCCCAGTCGCGGATTGTGATGCGTGACAATAATCGCAGGCTTATCAGCGTGTGCGTCGAGTGCATTGGTCAGCCAGGTACGCTGTTCTTTGCCCAGCGTTCCTTGTGTGACCATCGTTTTGTGCAGCGAATCGAGCAGAAAGAAATTCGCGTGTTTTGTCTGTATCACAGAGATGTGCTTCGATTTAACCGGCGGCGTTTCTGGTTGTTCTTCCTGCATCACGCTGTAAAAGACATCGCGCTCGTCATGATTGCCCAGCGTCAGGTGTGTGTCGATCTTGGCTTCACGCAGCGGGCGAATTAGTTTGGCGAAGTGGCGGTAATCGCCGGCCTGTCCGTCTTTCAAAGCCAGGTCACCATTAATCAACACACAGGCTGGCTTCTGTTCGAGGTTGACCAGTTCGCTGACGACCTGTCGCAAATGGCTGGGGATGGGGGAATTTGTGGGATGCTTTTCGCCGATGTGCGTGTCGTTTAACAGATAGACAAGATCGTCAGACTGGTTTTCACTGGCAAACGCGCCCGTACTATAGGTGATGAAACCTGCGCCTAATGTGAACAGGAACTGACGACGGTTCTGAGCGGGCAGATGCACGGGCATGGCTGGGTCTCCATGATGGATTTTATCAGGCGGGAATATTCGGGATTTCGATGGTTTTATCCTACACGACGTGGTGACCCGGCGAAACCGAAACTTCGATTATTTTTGTGTAAGCGGTGGTTGCTGATCCAGAAAATGCAGCGATTCGCGGCCCATGCGTTCGCAGATGCCGAGCGCTTCAGAAAAAGGGATGTTTAAAACATTGACTCGATCAGGAGTCATGAAAATCACACAACCTGACCAGGGATCGGGAGAGCCGGGCAGGTAAATCGAGATCAGGGGACCATTGGTTTGTTCTGCTTGAAAAGCGATGCGGGTGACATCATCAAAACGGACGAGGACCGGAATCATTTCCGGTTTGTTATGATCGCCGCCGATGCTGCCTTTGAGTTGCTCCCGATAAATCGCGAAACGGGGAAACAGCAGAATCAGATTTTTCTCAATAAATCGCGATAGTTTTTTGCCAATCGACCAGCGGGCGATCAAACCGGCGGCAAAGCACATTAGGAGGACGATGCCAATCGAGAGCGCAATCAGCAGCCCGATGCTAGCCGGAGTGTTATCGGATATATAATCAGAGAGCACTTCCGAATCAGAGAGCACTTCCGCCACGGTCAGGACGATGGGTACAACCTGTCCAACCAGAGCACCGATGACAATTAAGGGGAGCAGAAAGATTAGCCCCCCGATGGCGGTTGTTTTCAGGAAACCGAAACTCTTTTTGACGTGCTGAGACATAAGGGGATTATCTTTGCTCTAAGTTGAAATTGTCGCGTAGGTTGTTTTTCTACAGAAGTCTAAGGTGATAAATGATCCGCGATCTCATCCCGACGTTTCTGAAGTTCTGCCAGTTTTTCTGTTTTGTGCTGCATCTGGTTCTGCTTCTCATAAGGATCGGTCTTGAGGTCGAAGAGAAATTCTTCGCCTGCTTCGTTCTGGATATATTTCCAGTCTCCTTGACGCAACGCAGTCCAGCGGCCCCGTTTTAATTCTTTGTGCGGCCCCAATTGCCAGAACAGTTCTCTGTTTTCGACAGGCGTTTGTCTGGTGAGCAAGCCGGAAATATCCTGTCCATCCAGAGTCAGCCCGCTGGTTTCGACATTAGCAAATTGACAGATCGTTGGGAACAGATCAAGAGCCCAAGTGACTTCACTCGTTTCCGTCGCTGCTTTGATTTTTCCAGGCCAGCGCATGATGCAAGGAACACGAATCCCGCCTTCAAACAGAGTCGCTTTGGCGCCGCGAAATGGGTGATTACTACCACCGTACACGTAGGTGCCGCCGTGGTCCGTCATGAAAATGACCAGCGTATTCTTATCCAGTCCGTTATTCTTGAGAGTCGACATGACGCGTCCGATGCCATCATCCAACGCGACGGTCATGGCAGCGAACTCACGGCGGACTTTGTCTTTGATGTCCCCTACCCGCTTCAAATCAGATCCTCGTGCCTGCATGATATTGACTGGACTCTGATTTCCGGGAGACCAGCCCTTACCAAAATGTGGAGCATTATATGACAGGAATAGAAAGAACGGTTTATTTGCTGTCCGTTGATCTTTCAGAAAATGTTCTGCTTCTTCGGTAATTAAATCGGTCGCATACCCATTTTCGGAAACATACTGCTGGTTGTGATACCAGTCCGGAAGATTGCCATACGTCATCGTGAAGTAATCAATGCAGCCTCCCGTGTGTCCTCGGAATAGATCGAAGCCGTGGGAGGTCGGCAAGAATGATTTCGCACCGTGACCCAAGTGCCATTTTCCGATCAATGCCGTCTGGTATCCGTTCCGGTTGAGAACTTCAGCGATGGTCGTTTCGCCCGGTTGAATGCCCCGAGTTCGATCCACCTCGCTCATAAACATCAACGCGCCCAGCAGCTGGTCCTGCGAGCGACTCGGATTGCGACCTGTTAAGATCCCAAAGCGAGATGGCGTACAGATTGCGGAGGCCGAATAGTATTGCCGAAACAGCAGCCCTTCTTTTGCCAGTTGATCAATATGCGGCGTCGGAATTTCACTTCCATAACAGCCGACGTCGTTGATGCCCTGATCGTCAGTAAAAATGATCAGGAAGTTCGGTCGTTCCGCCGCCTCTGAATGAGTGAGTGGGACGAACAGAAACAGAACGAAGAGCAGTAACCAGCGTCTGGGATTGTGTAACATCATATTTTAGCCAACGTGAGTTGAATCAATCAGTGGAATCCCGGATCAATCAATGTGATCCATGAACGAACAACTCACCATTGTGTACGAAACGCCTTGATCAGGCAATGATGTCGTGTACAACCTTGCCGCCTTCGGTGCCGGTCAGGCGGAATTCTCGTTCACCTTGATGGAACGTGAGCTTGTCATGCTGCAGGCCCAGTTGGTGCAGAATCGTTGCGTGCAAATCGCGGAAATGTACTTTGCCTTCGATCGCGCGGGCACCGGTGGGATCGGTTTTTCCGTAAGCCAGACCGCGTTTGATTCCGCCCCCCGCCATCCAGAAGGTGAAGCCGCGGGCGTTATGGCCGGTACCGTCTTTCTTGGCTTCTGGCACGAGACCAGGACGACCGAATTCGCCCCCCCAGACGACCAGTGTTTCATCGAGCAAGCCGCGTTGTTCCAGATCTTCCAGCAGGGCAGCGATCGGGGCGTCTGTCGATTCACAGTTCGCTGTCAGGTCGGCACGGTGATTACTGTGCTGATCCCAGCTGCCATGATTGACTTCAATGAACCGTACGCCCGCTTCGGCAAAGCGGCGGGCTAGCAGGCATTGGCGTCCGAAGTCGGAATTTTTACAAGTGCCGACGGTTTTACCCTGACCTACGCGATAGCGTTCGAGAGTCGATTTTGTTTCCTGGTTGAGGTCGAGCAGTTCGGGAGCCGCCATCTGCATGCGGAAACCAAGTTCCATCGATTGAATGACGGCATCCAGACGGACATCATCGGGGCGGCGGATGGCGTGTTCGCGGTTCATTGCCTGCACGAAATCGAGTTGTCGTCGTTTGACTGCAGCGGGTATGTGATCACTTTTGACGTTGTTGATCGTTGCGGTTGACATGTTGGTGGTATTGAGGCCAATTGGTGTCCCCTCATAAACGGGGGGGAGTAAGGCACTGGAATAGACGGACGGCTTCGAGGGATAGAGACTGATGAACCCGGGGACATTCTGGTTTTCCGTACCCAAACCGTAAAGGACCCAGGAACCCAGACTGGGTCGGGGACGCAGGCGGTCGCCGGTATGCAGTTGCAGGAATGATTGCGCGTGGTTGGTGATGTCCGCATGCATGCCATTCAGTACGCAGAGTTTGTCTGCGTGTTTTGCGGTTTCGGGGAGCAGCTCTGAGATCCAGAGACCACTTTCGCCGTGTTGCGCGAACTTGAAAGCAGAACCGGCGTGTTTCTTCTTACCGGTTTGCGGTTTAAAATCGAAGGTGTCGAGTTGGGCGGGACCGCCGCTCATGCAGAGGAAGATGACGCGTTTGGCGCGGGCCGGCAGTTGAGGAGACCGGGCATTCAGATCGTGAATCGCAGAGGAACCGCCAGCGAGAGTGTTCTTGCCGCACAAGGCGGACATGGCCAGGTAGCCGAAGCCACAAGAGGCTGATTTTAACATTTCCCGTCGCGACATTCCGAGCATGAGCGTGTTCCTTTGGGAGATTCTTTATTTCTAAATCTGGTCGTTAATCAACGTACCTAAACTCATTGGTGTTCAACAGCGCCTGGCAGAGCGTGGCCCAGACTGTGATACGACGAATTTCGTCCTGGGAAATTTCTGTTTTCAGTGCATTGTCGACATCTTGAATCAACGCCAGAGCACGCTCCAGTTCGGATGACTCCGGTGCGCGATTCAAAGCCCGCCGATAAACCAAATGGACGCGTCCTGTGTCATCCAATTTCGGATTCGACAAAATGTCCTTTGCAAATAACTGTGACTGTTCAACTAGGAAATCACTGTTAATGAGAAACAGACTTTGTGTGGGCAGCGTGGTTTCATTCCGCTTGCCAACCGGTTTCGTAGAATCGGGCAGGTCAAAGGCAGACAGTTCCGGCGGTTCAGAATGACGTAGCAGGCACAGGTAAATGCTACGGTGCTGATGGGGAAGATGCAGGTTGCCTGCTTTATTGACCATCTCATCCACATTCGCGATTGACGAACCCAGGCCGGGTTCTCTGTTAAGTTGACCATTGGCGGCGAGGATGCTGTCTCGCAACGATTCGGCATCCAGTCGTCGACGGTTATGTCGACAGAGGAGCTTGTTTTCCGGGTCCGCATCCAAGATCAGTTCGTCGCAGAAACTGCTGAGTTGATACGTGTGGCTGAGCACAATCTTGCGAATCAATTGTTTCATTGACCAGCCTTCGGTACGGAAGTGCGTGGCCAGGTGATCGAGTAATTCTGGATGAGTGGGGCGTTCGCCGTAGACGCCAAAATCGTCGGGGGTGCGGACCAGTGCCTGGCCAAACAGATGCATCCAGATCCGGTTGACCATCACGCGAGAGGTCTGCGGGTGATCTGCAGAGATCAGCCACTGTGCCAGTTGCAGACGGCCACTTTGTTTGGCATCGATCTTTGGTGTTTGCGAGATGTTACAGGCCGACAAGAAACCGCGGGGGACGCTGGGGCCCAGTTTCTTGGATTCCCCTTTGATATTAATTTTGCAGTCGACCAGTTTTTTCTTTTCACGGACCCCCATCGCCAGTGGAGTACCAGCAGGGTAGATGTTTTTCGGTTTCTTTTTTCTGGAGAGAGTATGTTTATCGACATTCGGCTTCGCGCCGCTGTCTAGCGACGGAACGTAGTGGTGCTTTGATTTCAGAATATGCAGGGGCGTTTCCGGCGCTGTCAATGGTTGATTGGCGGCGTAACCCCACATCGTTTCCGTACTCAGGAATATTCCAGCCATTGCATAATAATCTGCGGTGGGAATGGGATCGTGCTTGTGATCGTGACAACGGGCACAGGCGACACTCAGCCCCATGACAGTGGTACTGACGACATTGATCTGATCGTTGACGACATCCATATCGAAATTCACGTTCATCGCTTTCGCCGGTTTCGAGCCGATGGCCAGGAATCCGGTTGCGACCAGAAGACGATCTCGTTCTTCGGGAGCATCTGCGGCTAATAGATCGCCGGCAATCTGTTCGGTGAGAAAACGATCGTAGGGAACGTCATTATTTAATGCCTGAATGACATAATCACGATACCGCCAGGCATGGGGGAAGGTTGGATTGCGGCCCAGACCATCGTTGCCGTTTGATTCGCCGTAGCGTGCGACATCCAGCCAGTGCCGTCCCCAGCGTTCGCCGAAATGAGGAGACGCCAGTAATTCATCGACCAGATGAGTGACCGCCTGTTGTTGACGGCGTTGATAGTCGGACAGAAATGCTTCGACCTGTTCTGCTGTCGGAGGAAGGCCAATCAGATCATGATACAAACGTCGCACCAGTCTGGCCGGCGAGGCATCATGTGTGGGCGCTAACTCAGCCGCTTCGATCCGTGAGAGAATAAAGCGATCGAGGGGATCATAACTCCAGCTTTGATCTTGAACGGCGGGAAGTTCCGGATTTCTGACCGGTTGAAACGACCAGAGTTCCGGTTTCGAAGTCGCCCCTTCTTCAGTTGGTTTTATGGCAATCAGCGGATGATCCATGCGTGGATCGGGCACGCCCATTTTGACCCACGTTACAAAGTCAGTGATGACCGCTTCGGGCAGTGGTTCATCAGGCGGCATTTCCAGATCATCATAACGTAAGGCTTGAATCAACAGGCTTTCATTAGGTCGACCTTCAACAAAGGCCGGGCCTGATTCGCCACCGACGCGCATGCCATCGCGAGTATCCATCCGCAGTTTGCCCCCCAGTTCCTCTGATTTAGAGGAGTGGCAGGAATAACATTTTTTGACGAGCACAGGGCGAATTTTATTTTCAAAAAATGCCCGCTGCTTCGGATCCATCTTGGTCTGAGCTGACTTTCTCGCCGGTTTCTTTGCGCTCCAGGCTGGTTCCAATGGGTAGAACGAGATCGCGAGAAACCAACAAGCAGCAAAAGTCAGGGTGATTTTATTACGCATGGCCGACAAATTCTATTTGGCAGGAGTAGTCGTACGCGTTCAGGCAAGGTTTAGTGAACAAGAATAGATCATACTTGGTTGATACGTTTAAGTCAACAATCTTAACAATCTTTCGGCACCTGGAAGCGGCAGACACCACCTTTTTACTGTGTATAGCTTGAATAGTGTTAATCACTCCAGTTTGCCCGATTGATGTGACCCGTGGTTCTGCTACCATGGTCGCTTGATTTGATCCGTACTGATCTTCAACAGAGAGTGAACAGTGTGTTATCTGAGTATGACGTGATTATTGTCGGCGGCGGCGGGAGTGGACTGGCAGCGGCGGCGCGGGCGCTGGAGTTTGGGGCGCGCGTGTTGGTTCTGGAAAAACAGCCTCAACTGGGGGGCACGACAGGAATGGCCATTGGTTCCTTTACGGCGAATGGGACGAGCCTGCAGCAGGCAGCCGGAATCAGTGACAACGCCGACGATCATGAAACAGATGCGGGCCAGTTTGCAACGCCGGAGATTGAATCACATAGCAACAATGAACTCCGCCGTTTTTTTCTGGGACAGACTGCCGAGACACTGGAATGGCTGCGTGGCATGAGTCTTTATTTTCATGGCCCGAATCCCGAGCCACCCAACCGAGTGCCGCGGATGCATAATATTGTGCCCAACGCAAAAGCGTATATCGCTGCATTTCAATCTCAAATATTGAAATACAAGGGAACGATTGTCTGTGATGCGCCCGTGGTGGAACTGGTGTCTGAGGGGCAACGAGTGACAGGCGTAGTTGCACAGATCGAGGGCGAACGGAAAACGATCAATGCGAAGCGGGGCGTTGTACTGGCGGCGGGAGATTACGCCAACGCGCCGGAAATTATCGGGCGGTTTAAAGGCGATCAGTTTACATCGATTGAAGGCGTGAATCCCAAAGCGTGCGGCGACGGTCATCTGCTGGCGGAAAACGTTGGTGCGCAATTGTTGAATATGGACATCACCTATGGCCCCGAACTGCGGTTTGTGCCGCCTCCCGGCGATCCCTTTGAACAGTTTCTGCCGACGAGTGGGTTCCTGGCAAAAGTGATGGGGCGATTGGTTCCCTTGCTCCCACAAGCGTTGATTAACTGTCGCATCAAGCGGTTGTTACTGACCTGGCAGCATCCGGAAAATTCCCTGTTTGACGACGGGGCGATATTGATTAACACAGAAGGCCAACGGTTCTGTAACGAAACAGATTCCCCCGAGCGAGAAATTGCGATTTCGGAACAGCCGGGGAAAGCCGCTTATATTTTATTGGATGAACGGATCGCCGCTCATTACAGCGCGTGGCCGCATTTTATTTCGACGGCACCCAAGATTGCGTACGCTTATGTGGATGATTATCTCAAGCTGCGGCCTGATGTCAGCATAGCAGGCACACTGGAAGAAATCGCGCAACAGCGTAATCTGAATGTCGCCGATCTGCGCGAAGCCGTGGCGCAATTCAACGAGTATGCCGCCGGTCATCAAACTGATCCGTTCGGCCGTACGGCAGATACCAATACACTGACCGGTAAACGTTGGGTATTACTGGGCCCGGCAAAAGCATATTTCACAACCACTGAGGGGGGCGTGGCCATCAATGAGAGTCTGCAGGCTTTGAATGAAAATGGAAGCCCGATTCCCGGACTGTACGCGATCGGCTGTAACGGTATGGGAGGGCAAGTTCTGTGGGGACACGGCCTGCACATCGCCTGGGCAATTACCAGCGGCCGGTTAGTGGGAGAGCTATTGGGGGCAAATGCTGATACAGAGATGAGTGGAAAAAGGGACTGACCACTTGAGACTTAGATCAAACGCTGACACTTCGACGCCATCGATCTTACCATCAACTTCTACCAGCACAATGCCCCGTTTTTGATTTTCGAAACCCACGTCGACCTGGCCCCTTTATTGTTTCCACGAGCAACTCAAACTAAATATTCGACACGATTCAGCAAGTAGTATATAATGAATCGCGATTTCATTGACTGCTTTCGTCGAGAGCAGTTGGTAGTTACCGTTGTATGCACGAGTACGTCAGGTCATTTGATTCTGAAGTGAAAAGTGAATCACACAGGGAGAGCATCACTTTGAATGGCTATAAAAAACAATTCACAAAGTACCTATCTCTATTCGGCCTGCTTTTGTTCCTAGTGCAGCCACTAGAGGCCACTGAGTGGGGGGATCTATCGGGGCAATTTATCTACACCGGAAAACCGCCTGACTCCCAAAAACTGAAACGCTTGAAAGACCAGTCTTTCGTCATTGGGGAAAATGGCGGAATCAAAAATATCTGTATCTTTTTGCGAGAGGAAAAATCACAGAACTTTAAAATTCATTCCAGTTATGACGAATTGCCGAAAACAGTCTTTCTTTCTCATCAAAATTCGACTTATGAGCCGCATGTATCAGGACTCTGGTACGAACGCCAGCAGCTCATCTGCATTAATAAAGACCCCCATGCGCATCGCATTCACCTCTTCCCATTCAAAAATTATTTTCCTGATAAGCTGCCAAAAGAAATAAACAACCAGAGAACGTTTCGTTTCCAAACCCATGAAAGATTGCCATTCCAAATCAAATGCGATATGCATCCCTGGGAAACAGCATATCTGATGGTCCTCGCTCACCCTTACTTCACTTCAACAGACGAAACCGGGGCCTTTACGATTAAGAATTTGCCCGTGGGTGATTGTGAGTTTCGGATATGGCATGAATCGATTGGGTATGTTGAGGCAAAGGAAGAATGGAAACGAGGCAGCATTAAAATCAAGATCAAGCCTGGTAAAAATGACCTGGGCGTGATCAAAGTTTCTCCGAAACTGGTCGAAAAGAAGTAACAGCATCTATATCTGCTATTACTTGCCTGTTGTTTCTAAGTGGGTAATCAGGGGGCAGGAACAGAAAAAAATTGTCAGGAACCTTATTCTGGTTTTCGGGGCCTGCCTCTTGGTTTGATTGTGCTTTCCAGGTCGAGTTGTTTGACGGTTTGAGTGGTCCAGGCGTCGTTGCCAAACGGAGCGCCGCGCTGGATACTGCGTGTCAGCGCTTTTAGTTCGCGGTCGGTCAGCCGCTGGTTGACATGTGCGGCCCAGCCCGGTTTCCGCCTCTGTGGCCACGGAGACAACAGAGGCTGTGGTTCGGTCGTGCCCTGTTTCCAGTGGTAGAGGCTGCCCCATCGCCAGTCTTCGGCCCGCTTGACCAGATTGGCCGTTAACGCATTTCGCTCGACATAACGGCACACAGTATGGAAGTGTTCATCGTTCTGGATCGGAAACGATTTAAAACGACCCTGATAGACATGACCAGAGCCGGTGCTCTGCCGATGTGCGTGCCAGCGTTGGGTATGTGTTAGAGTGAGCCAGCCTGTAAAACGCGATAGTTGACCGTCTTCACTGGGATAGACGACCAGATGCCAATGGTTGGGCATGATACAATAGCTGAGCAATCGTATTTCAAATCGTTCGACCGCTTCAGACAAGATGCGCTCAAATGCGGCATAGTCTTCATCGCTCTCGAAAATCGTCATCCGAGCATTCGCCCGATTGAGAACATGATAAATGAATCCAGCTTGAGCCGCGCGTTTTGGTCTACCCATAATCACTGATTTTAACACGATGGAACTGGAAAGTCAACAAAAAGGTTCCTGACACCTTTTTCTGTCTTTTTCTGTCCGAATTATAAAGTGCCATTTATTCCTGCCCCTATTTTCTGTTCGTCAGACATCAGGTCTCTTATTTTTGAGAGTAGTTGATCAAGAGACCGGGTATCAAATTCAACAAGTGGTTTATCCCAATTATAAATATTTTCCTTCGGGTTTCTTTCAATTAAAACTAAAGAATAATGTCCCTCAGGTGAACCCTCTGGATACCAACCAACATCAATCACATACATTTCATCTGTAGAAACGGCGTGAAACATGTCTTGTAAAAAATATAAATCCCAGATTTTAAAGCCTTCATCAAAACCCGTTACATGTCTCGCTTCCTCAGCAGTAATCGTCAAAATATGATTCTGTGTCACCACCCACTTATCATTCGATGGTATTTCACACTTTTGTAATTCACTTCTATCCATTAAGTAACCCTTTCATAAATCTATGCCTCTGTACGAGTCCCGTACTTCCTTTGGTAATCTTTCATAACGCATTGGATGACCGTGGAGAGTCCCTGAAGAAATCTCTGCTCGAATCCATTTCGTTGCAACCCCACCATCATATCCGATATTTTTTTGAAATTTGTAGTAGAAATATATCGTATTACCCTCTTGCACTTTCACATGACCTTTAATTGTTGCCAACTTTTCTAATGCTTTATTATTCACATTAGGTAAATATTGAGCTGCGCCACGAGGTCCCATACTGAAGTCTCGTGCCTCTTCTAATGTCCTAGCCTTGAGGTGTTTGTTGTCATGGTTTGTCCACGTTGCTCTTGCAACAATCGATCGGTGAGCTTTCCTATTACGAAAGCTATCTATGACCTTGTTATCTGTGATCTTGGTGGGGTATGAATGCCTTCTCGGGATGCTTAAACCCCTCCGCCGAGCGGGCCTAGCACGTACCCCAGCCCCACTTCCTTTAGGACCACGTCCGGGTAGTGCATCTTGAACCTGCATCAATCGAATGAAGAGTAGTGCATTATAAGCTTTTAAATATTTTAGTCTTTTTATTTCATACCTTTGATGCGCTCCTTCTGAAGCATTCGGCTCTGGTGGATACCCAATTGCTGCTGCCATTTTGTCAGCTTTAATTGAGAGACCAGTATAACGTGAGTCATCAATCCTAAATATTACACCTGGGATAGAAAAAGGTGTCAGGAACCTTTGATTCATACTTTGAGCAATTAATTTGCGCATTGCAAGAGCTTCTCAGTCAACTCTGATTTTCATCCTGTTGGGGTTATAGAGCTCAAACCCGTCTGCGTGCCAGAATTCTTTTAAGCCGATTCGCTGGTAAAGTTCGATCTCTGCATTATAGAGGGGATACATGCCCGTCAGATGAATCGTGCGGTCAGGTAGCTGAAATGTGGCCTGCTCCTGATCCAGAAATGAAGGCGCGAAAACAAAAAAGGCGTTCATTTCACTTTCACTGGAAAAGGGATCGTCCAGTTGAAACAGGTCGCCGTAGGAAAAGCGTTTCTCATTGAAGAACGCGGACGCAAAATAGCCGACCGCCATTCCCCAGCTTCTGTCTGTCGTATCCAGCGAAACGATTAGTTCGGGCTTGCCGTGTTTCCAGTCGGGGTGAGAAGCACAGGAGAGACCACAAGTCACTGCGGTCAGTGTTCCCGTTTCAGGGAGATCTTCAAAGTAGAACACTTTGATTGCGGGACGGTTCTCGGACTGGATTTCTCTGACTTCGTCGATCGTTCCAAGGCTGGATTCCAGGGCTTCAGACCACTGTTGATCGAAAAAAGGGTCGAGTGTCTGCATTGATTCCTTGCTCCAATCAGGCGGAATTGCCCCAGTTTTCAATTCGAATCAGAAAACATTTGACAATTTCGCGAACATATCAGTAAACTTTTAATTAATCTTATGTATATTAATAGACTAACGTATCCGTTGGCGCAGGCTTCCACAGTGATCAGATCGGATTTATCACTGAATTCTTAGTGTGAATCGTCGTTTTCCATTCTTGCAATCAAATGTGAATTCTCAATGAAATACTCGCGTGAGGGTGTTTCTCTCAACTTAAAAAGTTTTGTTATCGATAGAAATTCTTCTTCATTTTTTCAAAGGATCGGGATCATGGTTAAACAGCGCTCACGGAAACGTGGTTTTACATTAATTGAGTTATTGGTGGTGATTGCCATTATTGCGATTCTGATTGCTCTGCTACTGCCCGCCGTTCAGCAGGCACGGGAAGCAGCCCGGAAGAGTTCTTGTAAGAATAATATGAAGCAGCTCGGTTTAGCCTTTCATAATTATCACGAAACGTTCAGTCAATTTCCACTGCAGCAGACCTGTTGTGCTGCTGGGGACAGTGGCACCCCCGCCCCGCAGACCTGGCGGATTCGACACAGCTGGACCGTACGCATCCTGCCTTATGTTGATCAGGCCCCGCTTTACAATCAAATGAATTTCAGTACCGACGGCATGCATGGAACGAATCTCGCACTTAAAAAGGAACGGCTCAAAGTTGTTGAGTGTCCCTCCGACCCCATGATTCAGGATACCGATACGGGGGCTGACGATGCGGGTGGTGAGCAGCGTGGTCAGACGGATTATGCGATCTCAGCTGGCGGCCACCCCAACAGTACCGCGACCACACCCGGAACTTCTGGTGCGAGTTATGGTCAATTCGGTAGTGTTCCTAAAGTAAGGGATGTACGAGGCATGTTCAGCCGCAGCGGTTACTCTGCCAGAATCAGCCATGTGACTGACGGGACGACGAATACGATTATGATCGGTGAAGTGGTAGGTCCTCTTTGTATTTGGCAGGACTGGGGTTATCAAAGCTGGGGCACGATGGCGCATCCGATCAATTACCGGAATGAGGAATTGATTGCTGGCACACTCAGTCGAGGTGATGCGAATGCTACGATCGGTTTTCGCAGCCGACATGAAGGGGGCGCCTTCTTCACATTGGCAGATGGCAGTGTGCATTTTCTGAGTGAAAACATCGATGGTAATCTTTACCGGAATCTGGGAGACAAAGCTGACGGGAATCCGGTGGACGGATTCGGCGGTTAAACGGTTTGCTGTAAGATGTCTGAATGAGATCCAGTATGAAATTTGAGAGGAGCAACATGTCAGTGTATTCGCGCGAGATAAAGAATGTCGTATTTCTGATGTTGAGTTTGTTGATCTGCGGTTGTGGAGGAGGCATCGACGATGCACCCAAAGTGGCTTCTGTAAACGGGTCTGTGATATGGAATGGAAAACCGTTAGATGAAGGGACGATCGTGTTTCATCCAACCTCAGGTCGTTCCGCTTCAGGAACCATCAAAGGGGGAGAGATTGTGGAAGTCACCACGACAATTCAAGGCGATGGTGCCCCGGTGGGTGAGAATAAAGTGACCATCTTTGCGACAAAGCCGGATCCCAAAGATGCATCCGGGATGGGAACGATCTCACTGATTCCCGTCAGATACAACGATGTCAAAAAATCTGGCCTGAAAGCCATCATCAAAGTCAATGAGGAAAACAAGGTGAATTTTGATCTGGTGAAGTGATCTTTGGTGGTGTCTCTCAGGTCAAGCAGCTGAGAGACACCCTTTGATCTACGTCACAGGATTATTCGTTCCCGGAATGATTTTGGTGAGATCACGGCCGAGAATCGAAGGACACCAGTAGCGTTCGATGTGTTCGATGATCATTTCGGTGCCCCGGGTATGACTGACAAAGGGACGATCACGGGGATCGTAGAGCGCGTCGGTCAAGTCTCGGCACAGGACCACGTTCTTTCCCAGATAGGTCATCTGACGAATTCCAAACGGGCGGCCCAGAACGCACATGTTGGTATGCACGCCCATCAGTACAATGTTCTTGCGCTGTTCCTGCTCCAGAAAGTTATAGATCTCCTGTCCGTTGGCACTAACGACATCGTAGCCGACCATCTTAATCGCCGGATGTTCGTGGCGGTCGGTATTCTTTTTGTAATCCGCGATCGGGTCATCACAGCCTCGCAGAGTGGATTCTGTGGAACGTTGTACGGTATCGTCGACAGGAAGAGGTGGCTCTTTTTCGGGGTTCAGATAACACCAGCCTTGAATTGGTGCGGGGGGCTTGGACGGCTTGGCCTCTTTGATGCGTTTGCGAAACGGCGTGTCTTCGTACAATTCGATTCCGCCACTGGGAGCATGGATGATGGCGACGCCCTGATCACGGGCCTTTGAGATCACCTGATTCATCTTCGGTGCCATCCGATCTACCCGCTGAGCCGCCAGTTTGCAGGGATGGTCGGCCCACATGTCGCAGATGATAATGGCGGTTTCGGATGCGTTCCATTCTGTTGCTTCGTTGATTGCTTTCCCAGGCGCTTCGGCGGTCCGTTTTCTCAGGTGGATGGAGAGCTTACCGGGAACAGCGGGAATGCTGCGGGAAGACTGTGGTCGTTCCTCGGCGAGTACCGCAGCAACAGAGGGAAACAGTGAACCTGCTACGCAGCCTTGAAAAACGGTGTTCAAAAAATGACGTCGTTGGTGGAGAGCAGCGGTATGCATGATGGCTCCTGTATTTTTAGCGGGAATAGAAGATACCGTTTCTATTGTGCAGCCGACTGCGCTTCGATTCAATCAGAATCAGGCGAGAAAATCGAAGCGAATGTGATGTTACTTTCCGGTGGTTCGTTTCAGCCAGTCTCCGCATAATTTCGGCCAGCCGGAAATCGGGTTGTCAGAAGGACGCATTCCGTAGCCGTGTCCTCCTTTTGCGTAGAGATGAAGCTCGCCGTCGACTTTCGCGTCTTTCAAATCACGCGTGTAGTTGAACGCGCTGTCAACGAGACGCCGGTCATCCAGCGTCTGCACGATGAAGGCGGGCGGCGTTTGGGCGTTGACTTTGATTTCGGGAGCCGACTGTCGTTTGTCTTCTTTCTGGTAGATATAGGCGGGATAAATCAGCACGGTGAAATCGGGACGACAGCTTAGTTTGTCGGCGTCGTCGATGGATTCGTAATTCCGTTTCTGATAGTTGGTCGAGAGATTTGCTGCCAGGTGACCGCCGGCGGAGAAACCGAGGACCCCAATCTGTTCGGGATTGATGCCCCAGTCTTTGGCTTTACTGCGGACAAGGCCCAGGGCACGTTGCGCATCTTTGAGGGCTTCCTCGCGCTGATTGCCGGGAACCGTATATTTGACAACGACAGCGTGAATGCCAATGGAGTTCAACCACTCGGCAATTTCGGTGCCTTCCAGATCATAGGCCAACACGTTATAGCCGCCGCCTGGGAAAATCACGACCGCGGGGGCATTCGGTTTGGCGTTTTTGGATTTGTAGAATTCGATGGCGGGCCGTTTGACTTTGGTAATGCGGATAATGTTACTGTAGGAGACTTCATCATCACTTTTGTCCAACAGGGGGCGATCAGGCCAGACAGCGAGCCGCTGGTCGGGTTCGGGTGTTTTGATCGGCGCTGCGGCCAGTGATAACAGTAAAAAAACGGCCAGAAAAATATGTTTCATTGTTGTGGTCTCCGGTATGACTGCGTTTGTGATTTCCAGATGAGGAAAGCTGATCTTCAGGAATTATAATAGCGGGATTCACGGGCCAGTTGTAGTCCGATGTGGTCGTGTTCACCCCTTCAGGGGCTGATATTGGGGAAAACTGTTGATCACTGCGTTTGGGCCGGGTACGATCAAGGTGCTGAGTCTCTCCGCGATTAGACTCGATTCTGATTGCACCATTACATTCCTGTAATCAAAAAGGTCCACCCGCATGATTCGATTCTCGCTTTGTCTGCTGTTTATTTTCAGTCTCACTTTTCACACAGAAGCAGCCGAAACTGCCAAGGCGGAGTCTGTCGAATGGAAAGCGGGGGTCGCGTCGGCGAAGATCACGCCTGCGAAACCTCTGCGGATGGCTGGCTATGCAGGCCGCAAGGAGCCGGCGGAAGGGACCGAGCAAGATCTGTATGGCAAAGCACTGGCGATCGAAGATCAAGAGGGCAACCGGGTTGTATTTGTGACTCTCGATTTGATCGGCGTGATTGACCGGCTGCGAGCCGACGTTTCAAAACAGGTTCAGGAAAAATACAATTTGCCTCCGCAGGCGTTATTGATGAATGCCTCGCATACACATTGTGGCCCCGCGTATGGTCGTGATGATGCAAAAGAATATTATGACACGCTGGTGCCGACGCTAGTCAAGACAATCGGTGAGGCCATTGAAGAAATGCAACCCGCAAATCTGAGCTGGTCGGCGGCTCGCTGTTCGGTTGCCATGAATCGTCGTACGCCGACTGCGACCGGATATCGTAATCATCCGAATCCCAACGGGCGGGTGGATCATCAGGTACCTGTGCTTCGCGTGGACGACCCTAAGGGAGAATTGAAAGCGGTCATGTTTGGTTATGCCTGCCATAATACTACGATGGGCTTTCGCAAGTGGCTGGGCGACTATGCCGGGTTTGCGCAAGAGTATTTTGAAAAGGATCATCCTGGCGTGACGGCGCTGTTCATGATGGGGTGTGGCGGCGATCAGAATCCATATCCGCGGAGTGAACTGCATTATGCACACAAGCACGGCCGCGCACTGGCGACGGCGATAGAAGCCGCTCTGGAAGTCAATCAACGCACGTTATTGCATCAGCATGTTTTGCATGGACCGCTCAAGACGGCTTATGGCACGGTTGAACTCGAATATCTGCCAGAAAAGAAACGGGAACCCTGGGATTATCCCGTGCAGGTGATTCAATTCGGGAATGACCTGACGATTGTCGCGCTGGGAACAGAAGTCGTTGTCGATTATGCACTCCGTATCAAGCAGGAACTGTTTGAGCAGGAAGGGCCTGCGATTTGGGTCGCCGGTTATTCGAATGTTTATTCTGGTTACATTCCCAGTAAGCGGGTCCTGCTGGAAGGGGGCTATGAAGCGAGCCGTCCTTATAAGCCTGATGTGGAAGAACGGATCATTGGAAAAGTGCTGGAATTAAATGCAGGGCTGGAGAGTGCGGAAGTCAAATAAGGGCGGCATGACTCTTGGCGCGACCACCGGTTCATGAAGTTCGCGTTAAAAGTCAACAAAGCAGGCCCTTTTGAATTTATCTTTCGTTGCCTGTGGTCTACTGGTACTTTAGAATTAATCAAGCTGTCCTGTATGCATCCGCCGACATACGATTCGTGCAGCACAAACCCACATACATTCCCGAATGATCCTTCCCGCCGATCTTATTCAGAACAGGTAGAGCAACAATGTTCAATTACAAGCAACTTCAAGCGGCAATCAAATCAGAAAATGGCGTCAGTCGGCGGTTATTTCTGTCCTATGGGGCAGCGTTATCGTCTCTGCCATTTCTAACGCGGGCAGCATGGGCTGATCGTTCGCCTGTCTTTAAGAGTGATCCGTTTACGCTGGGCGTCGCGTCGGGCGATCCAGATTCGAGCAGTGTGATTTTATGGACGCGACTGGCTCCGGAGCCTCTGAATCCCAACGGCGGAATGGGGCCGCAGGCGGTTGAAGTCCGCTGGGAAGTCGCAGACGACGAAGGTTTTCAAAAACCAGTTGCTTCTGGAACCGTGCAGGCCACACCACAGTTAGGGCATACCGTGCACGTGGAAGTGCCCGGACTGCAGCCTGACCGCTGGTACTGGTATCGTTTTCAGGCGGGCGATGCTGTGAGCCCCGTGGGGCGTACCCGAACCATGCCTGTTGCATCAGCGATGCCCGAACAGCTGAAGTTTGCGTTTGCTTCCTGTCAGAACTTTGAACAGGGATTATTCACGGCGTATGAGCAGATGGCCCGCGACGATGTCGATCTTGTATTCCACTTAGGGGATTACATTTACGAATATGCGTCCGGGCGCAATGGAAAAGTTCGGACACATCTGGGTCCCGAGATTGAATCGTTGGGCGATTATCGCGTGCGTTATTCTCAGTACCGTTCCGATCCTTTATTACATCAAATGCATGCAAAATGTCCGTGGTTTCTGACATGGGACGATCATGAATTTGATAACAACTGTGCGGGAGATATTTCCGAAGAGTCGCACGTGGATCCGGTCGCGTATCTGCTGCGTCGTGCGAATGCGTATCAGGTGTATTACGAAATGATGCCGCTCCGCCCACGTTCATTGCCACGCGGGCCGCATATGCAAATCTATCGTCAGGCTGCTTTTGGTCGATTGGCAGATTTCTTCGTGCTGGATACCCGGCAGTACCGTACCGATCAGCCGAATGGGGATAAGAAGTCACCGATCAACGATGCGGCACTGTCGAATAAAAATTCACTGTTAGGGAATCGTCAGCGTCATTGGCTGCAGTCGAAGATGATTGATTCCGACAGCACTTGGAATGTTCTGGCGCAACAGGTGATGATGGGGATGGTCGGCTTTCCTCAGAAAGAGGGCCCGTTAGCGTATTCAATGGACCAGTGGCCGGGCTGTGCTTATGAACGCATGGGGCTGATGCAGTTTCTGGCGGATCGCCGCGTTCCCAATCCGGTGGTGTTGACAGGTGACATTCACTCGAACTGGGTGAATCATCTGCGTGTGGATGATCGGAAGACGGAGACGCCTGTGATCGCGACGGAATTTGTCGGGACATCCATTTCCAGCGGTGGGAATGGTCAGCAGAAGCGAAAAGGGCATGCCGAATTGCTATCGAATAACCCCGGTGTGCAGTTCCAGAATTCTGAGCGTGGTTATGTACGCTGCACCTTAACTCCCGAGAAATGGACGAGTGAGTACATGGTGGTTGATGATGTGACGAAGCCAGGTGGTCATGTGACACCACGTGCCGCATTTGTTGTGGAAGCAGGTACTCCCGGCGCACATCCGGCGTAATTATCTCTTGAAAACAATTCGCTTGGCGGCTGTTTCTGGGAAGCAGACGTATTCACGGATTCGTTTCCGGATTGTCTGATACCGATTCCGCGTTGTCTGGTTCATCAATCAATATCGCTGGTTCATGATCAACCAGCGCGGCCTGTTCACGACGACTGTTCTCCAGAAATTCCTGCAGTATGAGATCGATTGTTTCGAGTGCGCCTTGTGAATCGTACCACCAGTCCGGAGACCAGACGCGCAGAATTTCCCAGTCGAGTTTACGGAGAACCTGCTCGCGGATTTTATCGCGATCGCGGGCAGTGGCAACGCGATGATAGGCGGCCCCGTCGCATTCGATTCCCGCCAGAAACGATCCTGGTTTGTCGGGATGGACGATTCCCAGATCAACTCGAAACGCCGATACGCCGACCTGGGGAACAATTTGCCAGCCTTTCGCCATCAAAGCGGATGCAACCGCCTCTTCAAAGGGAGACTCAAATTCATGTTCCGCTTCGACGGGGTTTGTGCCGCGAACAGACTTTCCTTTTTGCGCGTATTCTAAAAATGCTTTGAGGTCGCGCACACCTTGATACGTGGTGCGTTCTGCTTTAAGTTGATCCGGCAGAAACGAAACATACACGATCAATTCCTGTCTGGCGCGGGTGACGGCGACATTCAGACGCCGTTCGCCTCCCTGGCGATTCAAGGCGCCAAAATTGAGTGACACATGCCCGATCGCACGACGGGCTTCATCAGGGCCATTGGTGATCGAGAACAGCATGACATCGCGTTCGTCCCCTTGAACGTTCTCCAGATTTTTGACAACCGTGGGTTCGATTCGCGCATCATCAAAAAACCATTCCAGCTCGGGGGCTTCCCGCAAAGACTGGTCGAATAAATCCTGAATCAATGTCTGTTGCTGACTGTTGAAAGTAATGACTCCCAAAGTCGGACGGTCGTCTTCGGCAAGCGTGAGCCAGGATTTCATTCTTTCGACTGCATCGGCAACGAGTGTTTCTGCCTCAATTTGATTGGTGCGACTTTTGCCCCGGTCATAAATCGCTTCCGGCAGGTGTTTGAGCGAAACGGCACGGTCTTCAGTGACTGCGGAAGGAAAGGTGATCAGTTTGTTTTCGTAGTAATTCCAGTTTGAGAATGAGATGAGTGACTCATGTTGGCTGCGGTAATGCCAGTTTAACTGCAGGAGTGGCAAGCCAGATGCGGTTGCTTCATCGAGAATGCTTTCCAGGTCGCGGTCGTAGTCTTCCAGTTCCTCGTTTTCTTCGTCGCCATCGGCTCTGCCGAAGAAATTGGTAGGCGGTAACTGCTTGGGGTCACCCACGATGATGGTCTGCCGCCCGCGTGCGATGGCGCCGATCGCGTCCCAGGTTGTGATCTGTGATGCTTCGTCAAAAATGACCACATCAAACAGAGCCTGTTCGGGGGGTAGATATTGCGCGATGGATAAGGGGGACATCAATAAACAGGGCGCCAGTTTGGCGAATGTTTCCGGCATGCCCGAGATGACTTCACGGATTGCTTTGCTGGGGCGTTTGAGACCCATTTGGTGTCGTAGCAGTCCCAGTTCGGATTTTCGCGGCACTTGATCGGGTTTCGGCAAATCATGAGCGACCTGATTGCGCACCTGAGTGGCCGACTCGGTCCGCGCCAGTTGATCCAGTCTGCAGAAATCTTCGATGGTATCTTCATGTTTAAAGCGTTGGAACTGCCGCAGTGTATCGTTCCGGTCAATGGCTTTAGGCAACCACCAGCGAACAAAAGAGACTTCGAAAGTCGTTCGCAGTCCCTCTGGTTTGATCTGCTGTGCCTCTAATGCTTCCACGAACAGACCTAAGCCATTACCAAAGGCTTGTTGCTTGATTGCCGACCAGGACACCCAGCGTTTCAGTTCCGTTCGATTCGCCTTGATCGATTCCAGAGTCGCCAGTGTCGAACTGATGAGACGGGGTTCCTCATTATTGAACAGGTTGCCTCCTGCAATTTCACGGAACTCGGTACATGCTTGAATAAACGCATCATTGGCGGCTAAAAAGGCCTGGGCATCAGCCAGTAGCGGGTGGTCTGTGGAATCGTCGATGATCACCGGCGCCAGTTTCGAGGAAACCACTTTGAGTGAGTTGGTTACTTGGCCAAATTCGACAATCGTTTTTCGGATCTGTTCGGCCCGCTGCAGAAATGACGTCAATTCCCCGACATCGGTTTGCAAGCCGTTCCAGTGCGGAGTGCGGTTGGCGAGCGGATTATTTGCGATGTTGGTGAGATATTTTTGCATCAGCCGAATTTGTGGCAGATCTTTTTCCGGATCAGACACTCCCGACACAGCATAGCTTTGTAACAATTTCTGTACTTTGCGTTTTGCAAAGAATGAGATTGGCCAGAACGAAGCTGCCGCCTGCCGCCACTGAAAATCGAGATCATCGACGGGGATTCGATTGATCGATTCCGACTCATAGGTTGCGTTGATTGCTGACTGTGCAACTTGATACGCGGTGATTTCTTTCTTCAGCCTGCTTACCTGATCAGCCAGACTGGAAAAGTCTTTGTCAAAAATGATCCGCAGTTTTTCCCGGGCTGCTTCTTGCAGCGTGCCTGCGAGGATTCGCAAGTGTTTATACATTTTTAGAGAATAATCGTCTGTCTCTTCCAAGCCGATTCCGTTGACAAAATTTCGGAGTGGCGCTTCCAGAGCCGACACGGTGGGAATCACTGATTCGACGGTACGCAGCAGATTTGATTCCCACGAGGCAGACCAGCTTGTTGTGGTAATGGATTTCAGAGCCGGGTTAGGGGTAATGGCACGAAACGTGAGTTCAATTTCATCGATGAGGTTTTCGAGCGTTTCAAATTTCTGTTCGTCAATTTGAATGGCATCGTCCCAATCCAGGAGCGGTGCATCCAGATTGTAATACTTAACAGCGACGCCCATGCCTCGAAAGACTGACCAGCCTGTGGAGTCAACTGCGTGCAAGGCGACGACATATTGATTCAGTTCATCACGCTTGATTTTCAGGCGCTCATTCACCTTGATCCACTCACGCGCATCGGTTTTTTCAGTCGACTTCCAGGATTTCTGCAACTGCGAATAAAACTGACTCCGCTCTGCACTATGGGAGTGTAACTCGAGGCAAACATCGCCGAGACCATTCTGGCAGAGACGCCGATAGACGACATCGAGGGCTGCTGTCTTTTCAGCGACAAACAGGACCGTCTTTCCGTTTGCCAGACATTGCGCGATCATGTTCGAGATGGTTTGGCTTTTCCCCGTTCCCGGCGGACCGATCAGCACAAAATCGTGCCCTTCGGCGGCGGCCATAATGGCTGCTAACTGGGATGAGTCTGCCGCGAGCGGGTGAATCAGTTGTGCGGGAACGTAATTACGATCAATGTCCTGCGCCGCAGGAATTGCTGTCGTGGTGTTGGATTCGAAAGGCTTATCAGGATCCCGGATTAAATGATGCACAACCCGGTTTTCTTCCAGAAGTTCCGTGCGATCGACCAGATCCTTCCACATCAGGTATTTCGAGAACGAAAACGTTGACAAAGCGATTTCATCAATCACTTCAAAACCGGGTATATCGCGGACCGCTCTGCGCATCTGGTCTAGAACCAGAGGGACATCAACGCCGCTCTCATCCTGGGGAAGATCCGTTTCGAACTGAGAAATATCGCGATCAAAGTCTTTCTTGAGCAGTTGAATCAATGTGGCATTGAAGCGGACATCATCTTCGTGATGACGCAGATGGAACTGTGACAAAACGCTTTTGCGTGTGAGCTTAATGGGAATCAACAACAACGGAGCACGATACGAGCGTGTATCTTCCGGTAACCGTTTCCATTTGAGGAAACCGACCGCCAGAAACAGTGTGTTAGTTCCCCCTTCTGCAAGATCGTTCTTTGCAGTGCGATACAGATTGGTCAAACGGGTATCGAGTTCGAGCCTGGTCAGTGGTGAAGTAATCTCATTTCGTTCTAACGCAGTGAGTGCAAACTCGGTGTGGATATCCTGACCTGTTTTCTGGAAGTGTAGTTTGGCATCTCGCTCACCCAACGGGTTTTGTTCGGGTAGAGAAATCACGCGGATCGAAGACTGATTTGCGATACGGTCTTCAAGTAAAGGCACATTCGGACAAAAGAACGGGACCGTCTGCTTGGTTGAGCGAAAGTTCAACAGTCGATTTCGCAGCGAAAGGTCGAGCAGCTTTCGTTGCCAGCGTTCGATTCGACCCTCCGGTGTTTTTGGTTTTTCTTCAGGGGGATCAATTGCGAGTGCGCCTGGTGCGGGCATGCTCGGCAGGGGAATCGCGAAGTGACCTGCGGATGGGGGGACTTCTTTCAACTGAGAATCTGCGTGCGATGCGAGAGGCCTGATCTGTGCCATGCGGGCGCGATTGATATCAATGGCTGCGATAAACTCGTCTGCGGCCGATTCCAGCGTTCTCAGCTTTGCTGCTGCCATTGCAGCTTCAAAGGGGGATGGCGGACGATTTGTAATCAGCGTTGTTTCAAACGTGATCAGTTCTCTGGCTGCCAGCCCTTTACGTACTTCCGCGGAGTCCGTCTCAATTAGATTATTGAACGTGTGTTCGATGACCCAGAAGCCGGCAAAGCAGTGACCGTCGACCAGAATCAGCACCGGATTCAGGCCGATCGCCTCGAGAGCCGCTGCAAACAGCAGGCTGGAGTCGAGACAGGTCGCCAATCCGTCTTTTAAAATTAGGGAAGGTCTGCGGGTTTTTTGTCCGACTGTTTCGAAACTTTTCGGAGGATTGGTATAGGTGAGCCCTTCCGCGGCAACTGCCGACCAGATCGCTGCTCCCTGCATGAAAGCACGGGCGGGATCCTGTTGTTGATATCCATCAAGCGCTGAAGCATGCCCGTGTTGGACCAGGATCTCGCTGGCTGCTTTGAGAATTCGGGCGATCGCCGGGTCATTCGGCATCACGAAAGCAGCCAATAAGTCTGCCATCGCGTTGAATCCCCCCCATTCATCGCGGGCTAAAATGCGGACATCATCGATTCGTTCTTCGAGCTTTGTATCGCCTTGATGTAGAGAAAAACAGACCTGCCCGCGTTCTGCTTCATTCAGACCATTCAAATAGGACGGATCGAGATCGACCAGCAGGTCGTTGACCTTGATGCTGGTACCAGGCTTAATACGTTCGAATCGCCATTGTTTCGGACGGGCAAATTCGGGTTCGGTGTGCATGCTGAGCACGAGGTCGGTGAGCGTTTCCGCCGAGCGATTGTGAACTTCCAGCGATTTCAGGAACGGGACTGAGTTCTGCCAGGAGGCGTAGTTGAGACATTCATCGAGATCTGCGCGAATTCCGGGCTGCTGCGGGGGATTCACTGGGGAATCGTCATCTTGATTTTGTGCCGAGTTTTCCATCTTGGTTATTGGCTTCATAGACTGGGGGAGTAGAGCGGGTTGCTGGTTAGTATATCAATTCCCGAAAATGGCCGCACCTGGAAGCCTGTGAAAAATCAGGTTTCCCGCTTTTACATTGATCCGAGGTCTCTGCTCTTGCCAGAAGTAGGAAAAACTGAAATCATAGCTGTGCAATTCGATACTGAGTTGGAAAACATCGATCAAGAAACGGTGAGAGTAGATCAGTTGCACCACTGATTGTCCGGACGTTTGAATCCGTTTCAAGACGACGAACCACATCAAATGCATGGAAGTAGGAAACAATGTTGAAATCGCCCCGCCACATTCATTCGCCGCGTCTCCGTTTTCTCTATCGGATAGCACTCTTTCTGGGCGGTGCTGTGCTGGTTGACGGCATTGCACTGGGCGCGGGAGCCGTCGGCTTTCATTACCTGGAAGAGCTGGACTGGATGGATGCCTGCCTGAACGCCTCTCTGGTCGTCACCGGAAACGGCCCCGTCGATCGTCCGGTCACCACCGGGGGAAAACTGTTTGTGACACTCTACGCGATTTTAGGAGTGATCCTATTTGCTGCCGTCATTGGTGCGTTCTTGACCCCCGTTTTCCAGAGAGCCCTCTACGGATTACATCGCCCCCGCGGAAACAATAAAAAGAGTGATTCGGATCAGGAAGCGGTTGATGAATAATGGTGCTATGAGATGGCCGGGAAATTTGAAATTATAGGTTCCTGAGCCTTAAAGAATTCCAGCATAAAGATGTTTCACCAATGGCTGAGAGAACACCAACAGCGGTGTGAAGGGCTTTAGCTGGGCAGCAATGGAGTACTAAATACGTTTCTCTGCGTCCTTCAGTGGAATAAACTCAATATCACCCAGGCTGCGAAACACTCCCAAACTATTTGTTTTGTTGAACAAAGAAGTCTCGATTGTAGTCCCATCACTTATAGGTGACACAAGAATAGAGTCATCTCGAAAACAAATTTTAATGGCAAATGGATTAAACTTTGACTTCAGAGTAATACATTCAATATCCAAAATTTCCTCGGATACAATGTTGCCAAAAATGCTTTCATGAGTCGCATCAAAAACTTCGTTTTGCAGAGGGCCATCAATCTGACATTTCATCCAATCATCAATGCGTTGCTGAAATTTGCACCATTCGAAGATTTCGTCAAAACATGTTTCGGAAACGATCGGTGTCCAGCAGTCATCTTTGTCGATTTGAATGTGAAATACACCTTCATGCTCATCAACGATCAAGCCAATCGATATGTCAACATCTAACATTTTGGCCTCCCCGAATGGTGGCCAAACAACAATTAGAAAACGACTAACCTTCTTGCCAATCAGCTTTTTGAAATTATGGATCGCTATCATGGTTTCACCGCTTTCTGATACCAGGCATTTGACGTTTTCCCGATGACTGTAATAAAAGTACCATCCGCTTCGACTATCATTCTCCCATTGCTTATGTGCATAAGCAATGGGAGAAAAGAACTCAATAAAGTGGTCAGAGCCCGAAGGAAATCAGATCACGGCATTCTTCTATTTTATAAAAGAGATCGGTGAAGTAACAGAATGATTTTCGATGAAGGTTTTTGATTCGGGTGAGATTGAATCACACGTGGTGCGGTGTGTTCATCTGGGGTAGTGCGGGTGATATCTGGTAGGATTTGTCTGGCTTTGGGGCTTTGGAATACCTACTGGTTTTGAAACGGCGGCTGGCGACGTGCCGCTCATGGTGGGGTGGGTTTTCGATTGCTCGATCACTGTTGGCAAGCTAACAGTGCCACAGAGAATGTTATTTTTAGGGATGATCTGATGCTGGTTTGTTTGTTTTCTCTGAGAATTCCTGCTGGCTGTGTTCGGCCCGTCATGAGTGAGGCGCATGCTCAGTTTGATGTCGTTCCCTTCGCACTTTTGTTTTAAAGGGAACGTCGCCAGGCGGGCGGCCACATAGGGCCGCACCCTACTTTTTTCTGGAGTGAAATTGTGAACTGGTTTGGTTGGTCGATCTCTCATTTTCCTGCTCGCTGCGCGCGGCCTGAATTGGTTTCGGGCCTACCCGTTGGTTTGTATTATTGGGCGCATTCAACTGTCCGATTGATTGTTGACTATTTTCAGGATGTGCGTGGGTCGGTCAAGGGAAAGCAAAACGATTTGTTTGGCGAGGGAGTGCAGATGTGTGTTGGTGTTGTGGTGGGCTTGGTTGGCAGGGGGGCGGCTGTGTGGTGGTGTGTGTCGACCCGCATCACTTTTCGAGGCTGGTTTACTTCAAATGTGGCTGAAACGAGGGCCTTTTATAATGCTGATTTTTTCAGTGGTTCCGGTTCTTCAACTGAACCAGTAGTGCCCACGCGCGCGACACACAACGGGGTGAATCATGGCGAACGTCGGGTTGGCGTCAAGTTGAATTTGATCAGTCTGCGGTGCAGATTTGTTGCGTAGGCCTGTTTCTGGTCTGGGTGGACGGTGCCCATAAAAAAAGTCGTTGCAACCGCCCTGATGGGAAACGATTACAACGACTGAAAACGGAGAGAACGGGATTCGAACCCGTGGAACCGTTTACACGGCTCACCGGTTTAGCAAACCGGCGCATTCGGCCTCTCTGCCATCTCTCCTGGCTTTATCGACCGTTGATGTAACGGGAGCGATAAGCACTCTTTATGCTGTTTTTTGTGTTGAATGTCAACGATTGAAGCCTTGAATCTGTCGAGACTTCGGTAAATCGACACAACAGCGAAGAGGGAGTGTATCAAACCAAAATCGGTGCTGCAATGGTTTCATCCGCCTGAAGTGTGAAAGCCAGCCAGCGAAGGGCAAAAAACTGGTATCGCAGTGAAAATCGCTAGATCCGGTAGTGTAGGGGCAGCACATTTCCCGGGGACGTAAATCGACATAAGTTGTTTTAAGTAGTTGGCTTATTGATATTTCATTCGGTCGATTCCAGATACGTTGATAAAGCCTGTTTCCAGTGAGGGAATGCATAGCCGGTGACTTTTTCCAGTTTTGAGCAGTCAAGCAGACTATACCGGGGCCGTTCGGCAGCCGCCTGATATTCTTCCGTTGGGATGGGTTTTGTTTGCACATTGATCCCCGTTAATTCAAAGATGGTTTGTGCGAATTCACACCAGGTCGTCTGCCCCGAACTAGTGGCATGATACAGGCCGAACTGGTCTGTGGTGATCAGCCGCGAGATGGCGGTCGACAAATCACGTGTGGATGTTGGCGTGCAATGCTGATCGTTGATCAGGGAGAGTTCATCACGTTCCTTGCCGAGGCGCAACATGGTTTCGACAAAGTTCCCATTGCGAGTTTTGCCGGCTTTTCCATACAGGCCACATGTGCGCACGACATAGTGTTGAGGGCAGATCGACCGGACGAAATATTCTCCCGCCAGTTTGCTCTGTCCGTAGACGCTGATCGGGCCTGGCGCGTCAGTTTCTTTGTAGGCGGGCTCGCGGAGACCTTCCAGGCCAAACACGTAGTCGGTACTCACATGTAGCAGGCGGCGGTTGTGCTGATGACAATACTGAGCCAGTAAGCGCGGTCCCAGTGCATTGATTACGAACGCGATTTCTGGTTCTGATTCAGCCTGATCGACTTTGTTATAGGCTGCAGTATTGATGACCAGTTCGGGAGAACTTTGATCAAGGGCCGCTGCGATGCTGGTGGCGTCTTCAATGGAAACCTGCTGATGGGTCAGGCCGGTGAGTTGATGTCCGTCTGCAGCGAGACTTGACATCAGGTCCTGTCCCAGTTGTCCTTGTGCGCCAATAATGGTGATTTGCATCGCGTTCTCTTTGATGGTTCAAAAGATCTGTGGAATTACTGTCCCTCATCCGTGGCTGATGGTTTCAGAGGTGCGACGAAATGCACCTGTTTCACAATTTCTTTGAACCCCAGTGAAGTGTAAAGGTGATTGCCAATCGCATTTTGTTCGAGCGTTTCGATTTTCGCAAGGGAAAGATTGAGCCGACGAAAGTGGTCAAGTGCATATTCCAGCAATTTGCGGCCCATGCCCTGCCCCCGGCATTCGGGAATAAACGCCATGTTGGGAATATAGCCGATGCCCGCTTCCGGGTCGTGCCAGGTCGAGATATAGCCTACGATTTTGTCTTCGACTTCTGCAATAAAAATCCCCTCTGGTTCGCGTTTGGCATCGGCTTCCAGATGGCCGGCTTTGCGCCATTTCCAGTCGTGTCCGTTGATGATGCCAAATTCGCGTTCGATGCCTTCATCAATGGAAACGCCCTGAAAGGCTTCGACAGTGATGTCTTTTAGAGTGTTCAAATCCGGCGGTTGAAAGGGACGAATTTTCATGACGGTAAATCGTATGGGATTGTTGTGAAACTTCAGGTAAGACTGACGAGAGAGCCGCCTGTATGCTATGATGTTTAAAGGAAAATTGAAAGGTGAGCGTGTGAAACCTGCGACGGGGCGAAATTCTCAATAAACATAAGCGCAACCTGATGGGAAAAATGGATGTCAGAATCGCAAACTTATACTGCGGAACAGTTTTTGGATGCCCGGATTGATCTGCCGGAAGGGGGCCGCTGGATGGAACTGAGCGAGGGGAAAGTCATTGCACTCGATGAGCTCGATGTCGAACATGGCACGATTGTGTTGAATGTTTCGAAGATGCTATCCGTCTATTTTCACAAAGTCGATCAGGGATACGCCTGTTTTGAGCTGGGGCTGATCGTGAAACGGAACCCGGATACGATCCGTTTTCCTGCAGTCAGTCTCTTCAAAACAGGTAAGCGGTTTGAAGAGACCGATAAAGCGATCACCGAACGAAAACCTGCTGCGATTATCGAAGTCGCATCGACCAAAGGCCGACGTCAGTTGATGAAAGAGCATGTCACCGAGTATGTGAGTTGGGGCGTCGAACTGATTTGGGTGATTGACCCAGAGACACGCGAAGTACTCGAATATCTGCCTGGGACCGGGAGTCAGGTAATCGACATTAATGGAAAAATCGTTGGTGGTGACGTGCTGCCTGATTTTACGATGAAAGTAAAAGACTTGTTTGCGCCACCCGATTGGTGGTAAGTTAACACTCGATTCCTCAATTATTATAGACACCATTCTGCTCATCGTATCATTGCTGAAAAGTGGTTGCTCATTTCAGCGGTATGTCGTGCAAGTTATCAAGGAAATTTCAAGGATGTCAGGATCACATTTTAATGTGGCTGTGATTGGGACCGGCCCTGGTGGAGAAGGGGCAGCGATGCAAGCCATTAAGCAGGGCAAATCGGTGATTTCCATCGAGAAGTTCTACGAGATCGGCGGTAGTTGCACGCACAAAGGGACCATTCCCAGTAAAGCGCTGCGGTATTCGATTTTGCGGATGTCCGAAATCAATTCCCACTTGCGCCAAATGGGGCGTTCTGGAATGATTTTGGATCTGGAATTTCCTGAATTGCGGAAGACCGCTGCTTCCGTGATTCAGAAGCAGGTGGGAATGCGACGTACCTTTTATGAGCGAAATGGCGTTGAACTCGTTGAAGGAGAGGCTCGGTTTTTAGACCCGCATCGAATACACATCGACACACCCAATGGTCTGACAGAAGAAGTCACGTTTGACCACGCGGTGATTGCCACTGGGTCGCGTCCTTATCGTCCCGCTGATATTGATTTCGATCATCCCCGTATTTTCTGCAGCGATACGATTCTGGATCTGGATTTCACGCCGCGATCGATCAGCGTTTATGGTGCTGGGGTCATTGGCTGTGAATACGCATCCATGCTGCGAACGATGGGTATGAAGGTAAACCTGGTCAATACCCGCAATTCCCTGCTCGACTTTCTGGATGATGAAATCAGTGATGCGTTAAGTTATCATATGCGCGAAAGTGGTGTTTTACTGAGGCATTGTGAATATTATGAATCGATCGAGGGAACTGATGACGGTGTGATCATCTCTCTTAAATCCGGTAAGAAGTTGAAAACCGATATCCTGCTGTTTGCAGCGGGGCGATCTGGAAACTCAGAAAACCTGGGTCTGGAAACGTTAGAGATTCAGCCCGATTCTCGTGGTCAGCTCGAAGTGAATGACGATTTCCAGACCTCGCAACCGCATATCTATGCTGTAGGAGATATCATCGGTTTTCCATCACTGGCAAGTGCTGCTTACGTGCAGGGACGCTATGCCGCCAGTCATCTGGATAATGGGGAATGCGAGCGGGCTTTAATTCGTGATATTCCAACGGGCATTTATACCAGCCCTGAAATCAGTTCTCTGGGCAAGACCGAACGCGAATTAACGGAAGCGAAAATTCCCTACGAAGTCGGCCATTCGATGTTTAAGCATCTGGCTCGCGCGCAGATTATGAATTGCCCAACGGGGATGCTGAAGTTGTTATTTCATCGCGAGACTCTGGAAATTCTGGGGATTCATTGCTTTGGGCCAAACGCTTCAGAAATTATTCACATTGGTCAGGCAATCATGTCTCAGCCCGGCTCGGCGAATACGCTATTGTATTTCATCAATACGACGTTCAATTATCCCACGATGGCAGAAGCTTATCGTGTGGCTGCTTTGAACGGGTATAATCGCCTGTTCTGAAGTCAAACCTCTACCACGATTACAGGGGAACCTTTATGAGTCGCTCGCTCGTTTCGATCTTGTTGTTGGCGTTCATCGTATTTGCTGATGTGGCAAGCACATTTGCCGCGGAGACGAAGCAGCCGAATGTGTTGTTTATTGCCGTCGATGATTTGAATGACTGGATCAGTTGTCTGGGCGGGCACCCTGATTGTAAGACGCCGAATATTGATCGATTGGCATCGCGGGGCGTGTTGTTTACGAACGCCCATTGTGCTGCGCCGGCTTGCAATCCTTCGCGGGCTGCTTTGATGACCGGGATTCGCCCTTCGAATTCCGGCGTCTATTTGAATCCACAACCCTGGCGACCGGTGATGCCGGATGTGGTGACGCTGCCTCAGCATTTTAGCAGACATGGTTATCAGTCAGTGGGATCCGGAAAGATCTTTCACGGTCGCTATAACGATCCTGATTCGTGGGACGATTATCTGAAGCAGACAGGCGATCCCAAGCCGACGCCCGCTGTATTGAAAGATCCCCATAGCCGCGCAGGCTCGATCATCTGGGGCGTACTGGATGTGGAAGACCGGGAGATGAGCGATTATAAGATGGCCAACTACGCCATTAATTATCTCGGCAAGAAACATGCGAAACCGTTTTTCCTGGCGTGTGGTATTTATCGACCGCATATGCCCTGGCAGGTGCCTCGCAAGTATTATGACATGTATCCGCTCGACAAAATTCAGTTACCCAAGGTGCTGGAAAATGATCTGGATGATATTCCCAAGGCCGGCGTGCGAATGGCGAAGCCGGAAGGAGATCACGCAAAGATTCTCAAAACGGATAACTGGCGTCATTCAGTGCAGGGATATCTGGCCAGCATTGCTTTTGCGGATGTGCAGGTGGGGCGTGTACTGGATGCTTTGGATGCCAGCCCGTATGCAGACAATACAATCGTGGTTTTGTGGGGCGATCATGGCTGGCATCTGGGTGAGAAACATCATTGGCGCAAGTTTTCGCTTTGGGAAGAAGCGACGCGTGCACCGTTGATGATGGTTGTACCCGGCGTCACGAAAGCGGGTTCCCATTGTAAGCAAGCGGTTGATTTTATGAACATCTACCCGACGCTGTGTGAACTGTGTGTGCTGCCGATCGGAAAACATCTGGATGGCGTCAGTCTGGTGCCTTTGTTGAAGGAACCCACGAAGACATGGGAACGACCGGCGCTAACGACGCATGGCCGAATGAATCATGCGATCCGCAGCAATCAGTATCGTTTGATTCGCTATAAAGATGGCAGCGAAGAGCTGTATGACCATTCGCAGGATCCGATGGAATGGAAAAATCTGGCGGACGATCCGAATTACAAGACTGTGAAACAGCAGCTTGCACGGTGGTTCCCTGAGAAAAATGCTCCTGATGCGCCACATGATCAATCTCCAGGCCGCAAGCAGAAAAAGAAACAGCGGGGCAGTGGTAAACAGAAAAAGAAGGTTAAGGCTGCGAACTAGTCTGTGAACTAGGCTGCGAGCAAGTGGGTGGCTTTGTTATTCAATTTCGAGAACCACACGAAACCCGACATTATGCGCGTAGTTTGAGGGGGTGAGTTTGGAGCGGGATGCCGCCCGTGCGTGCTGAGGGAAGAAAGACCAACAGCCACTGCGTAAAACGCGCGCGGAACCGGCATTGGGGCCTTGGGGATCGGTGGCGATTTCGCCTTTGAAGGTCTGATAGTAGTCATCATCGAGCCAATCGCTACACCATTCTCTCACATTACCATGCATATCATACAGGGACCAGGGATTCGCTTTGAAACTGCCTACCGGAGAGGTAAATGCAAAACCATCCTCCGCTGAGATTCCCTTTAGATCACCATAGTTCTCTTGGAATTGCTGATTAGCGGATCCATCCCAGATATTCCCAAACTCTGTCATCGCTTCCGGGGCATTGCCATAGTGAAACAGACTCGTGGTCCCGGCACGACAGGCGTATTCCCATTCTGCTTCCGTTGGTAAGCGATATTTTGCTTTCTCTCTTCGGCTGAGCCATTCGCAAAAACTGACGGCATCGTTCCAGCTGACGTTGACGACCGGATGGAAGTCATTTTTCAACCAGCCGGTTTTTACCCAGTTGAATTCTATAATCCCGGTCCTGAATTTTTGTGGTACTTCATCCCAGCCTGCACCACCTCTTCCACTGCGTTCCAGTTCTGTTTTATAGCCGGTCATTTTTACGAATTGTTTAAAATCATCGATTGTGACCTCATGCATTCCCATATAAAAAGGTTTCTCGATTTGGACTTCGTGCTGAGGGTGCTCCTTTTCGAAATAGGATGGATTGGTGTCGAACTGTTGGGCGATTTTTGCTGCGGATTTGCCGCTACCCATCATGAATTTCCCTGCAGGGATCAAGGCGAAGTGCATCTCCAGGGAATTCGTGATTTTGATTTTCTTATCCAGTGCTTTTGCTAAGGATGCCTGTTGTGCTTGCGATTTCGAAGTATTGGTCGTTTGATTTGCCAAAAGTGGAATGGCTTGTTGCAATTCAGGGGTTTCTCCCGGCATTTTGATTTTGAGTTTATGAATGGAGCCTGAAGCGCTGCCGACAAGTACGGTTCTGTTGTCGGGACCAATGGCAAGATCCGTGGCAGTATCGTCGATATGATAGGTCGCAAGCAGTTCGCCTTTAATTAGATCCCAAAGTCGGATTGTGTGATCTGGTGCATATGAGGCTACCAAAGTACCATCGGGTGACACTGCCAGGCATTGGATTCCGTGAGTATGGCCCTTGAGTAAGTGAACTCGTTTTTGATTCTTCAGATTCCAGACTTGAATCGCACATTGTTTGTCACCATAGGCGCTGGTCAAGGCGTATTTCCCGTCGAGTGATAATGCAAGACAACGTATCGCGCCGATCTGGTCTTGATAGGTGTGGAGTAATCGTCCTCGATCCAGATCCCAGACCTTTAATTCATTGTCACTTCCTGAGAAGAGCTGACTGCCATCTGCTGACACAGCCATGCAGGTAATTCGTTTTTCATGGCCTTCCAGGAGGTGGAGTCGTTTGCGGTTGGTAAGATCCCAGACATAGATTTTATGCCAATTCGTCCGCTTATCTTTCGTTTCGGTAATTCCACGCGATCCATCAGGTGAGACAGTTAAGTTAGAAAAAGGTTGCTCAGTGTCAAATTTTTGGGTCATTGTTCCCGTCGTTAGATCCCAGCCCATGAAAAGAGAGCCAGAGCCTGAGATCGCAAATCGTTCATCTGGTAAATAAGAAATCCAATTATTGTGATGAAAAGTTTCTTCGATCTTTCTTTGCAATTTACCACTCTGTAGATCCCACACCTTTATTAAGTCGTTACTTGAGCCTGAAAGGGCCTGTTTCCCGTTGGGTGAGATGGCGACACGATTGACTTGACTGCTGTGAAATTCAGGGAATGGGACTGGATTACTTTTTTCCAGGTTCCATAATTTCAGAGTCGTGTCTAGCGAGCTTGAAACGAAATGATTCCCATCAGGTAAAAAAGTAATACTGTTGATTCTATCGGCATGTCCTTTGAATTTTCGGATTTGTTTCCCCGTTGCCATGTCGTACACCATCAGGGTCTGGGGGTACATTCCGGCAATGAGCTGCGTTCGATTTGGAGAAACTGCAAGGCAGGCAAGACTTTCTAATTTTTTACATTCCAGATTCAGAATCGGCCTACCGGTCTTAAGGTCCCATACTTTAGGTTGACTACCGCCTGTAATGAGAAGTTTTCCATCAGGTGTCACTGCAAAATCATGGAATACACCATTGCTAGATTTAAGCTCTCGAATTACTTTTCCGGTGTCATAGTCGCTCAGTATGAGCCTTCCAGATGATGAAGAAAAAATGATCTTCCCGTCTGGTGAAATCGCGACAGAAGAGACGCCCCGTTTGTGTCTACTGGTGGTTCGAATGAGTTCTCCTGTTTCCAGGTCCCAGAGATTTAAGCTCTTGTCAGAATCTCCTGAAATAACGCGTTTTCCATCGGGAGACACTGCCAGGCAAGAAACCGTCGCAGGGTGTCCCTTGAGAGTTTGAATTAATTTTCCTGTTTCGAAATCCCAGACTTTGAGTGTTTTATCAGACGAACCGGACACAACGCGTTTTCCATCAGGAGTGACCGCAACGCAAGTTGGGTTCTTGGTATGTCCCTTGAGTCTCCGTATTAAATTGCCGGTTGAGAGATCCCAGATTCTTAATAATCGGTCATTTTTCCCTGTGACAGCGTATTTCCCGTCAGGGGTTAATGCCAGACAATTATAGAATCCTGTTGCATTGCTGATCGTTCGGATCAATGGCCCACCTGCCTGATAAAATGTGGGCCATTCGGATCGGAACTGTATTTTCTGATTTGGTAGGATCTGAAAACCCGCCAGCGCGGGGTCCTGAGTATTAAAGAGCCGTAACTGTAACTGCTCGCGCAGGGCTTCGGGGTGATCTTCTAGAATATGCTGGGACAAATCCAATGCGGAAGCCATGGTTTGAATGACCGGGTCATTTACTTTTCGATACTCGGCGATTAGATCATTGATACTGACTTCAGTAAGACGTTGCTCCATCCATTTCGGGTTTAAGTATTCTGGTTCAGCTTTAACCGAAATTTGTAGACTCTGAGTCAGTTCATTCGGGAAGTTATCCAGATTCCGTTCCCAGGATTTGTTTTCTCTGGTCAGCTTGACTAGAAATTTTCCGGTTTGCTGCTTCGGTGTCAGATTGACTTTTAATTCTCCCTGGCCGGTGGCATTCGTTTTGAATGTTCCCAGTTTAATCCGTCCCTCTTTTTTGAGGCCCGGTTGATAGAGCACATCGACTGTCACGTTCGCAAGTTGTTTCCCCGGGTTTTTGTTGAAGGCATCTGCGCGTACTGTGAACTGTCCGACAAATTCTTTAGCTGGTGGAGGTAGAGCTGGTTTAGGTTTCACCGGAATCGGCTTGGGTTGTTCTGGCTGTTTTGCATTGTTCGGAACAGACTTGTTCGCTTTGGCTGCCAGTGCCTGATTGTGTGTGGCCTGGTGTTTCGGGGGCTGGCTCTTTGCTGACAGGTCAGGTGTTGGAGACGGTGAAGCGACGCTGGCTTGCTCCTGAGAGTCGCCTCTCATAAATTGCGTACCGAGCAGGATTGCGACTGCTAAGAAACCAACGGTTCCTACAGCGGCCCACGGATAGCTGATCTCGAATCCTGCCAGTTTTAATTTGGATACCTGCTGGGGTTGTTCTAGTGAGGAGATAACAGACGGTGATTCAGTCTGGATTGTCGAGAGAGGTGTAGACGGTGTAGACGGTGTTGGCTTTGGACTCTGTTTACTTTTAATGTGTTGTGTGTCTGTTTCTGATGAGGATGTTTCGGGAAGCGCGATTCCCAGTTTCGCTTTCAGCTTTGTGTCATACTTGGCTTTGTGAGGGGGAGACAATAAATAGGCGGCGACTTTCTTGATATCTTTCAGCAGCCTTTGCGACTGCTGTAATTCTTCACCAAAGGCATTTTGCTGGATGAACGCAGTGGCATTATCGGCGGCTGCCTTGATCACTTCGGGATTTTCTTCAAACAGCTCCAGTCCCAACAGTCGGTAAAAATGCGGAGGTTGATCTTGAGGTGGAATTCCAAGCCATCTTTGATAAGGGTCAAACTTTGTCATAGCTCGATTTGTCGATGATTTCAGGTAGGGAGAAAAGTCTTTTGTAGACTCTGATGATGCGGAAAACGCGGTCCGGACGCTCTCATTTACAATGATACGCCTGTCCAAATGGATGGTCAAATTGTATTTATGTAATTATCCATTTGTTTCAGGTTAGCGCAGGAGCAGCTGTGGTTCGCTGAACCAGAGGAATCATGGCAAACCCTGTCAGAAAAGGGGTTAACCGTAGATATAATGAAAGCCACTGTCAGCTTGCTGAGACGCACTGACAGTGGCTTTGTCTTGAAACGAGCAGGTGAAAGGAGCCGCTACTCTTTTTTCTTGCCACGATTTTTTTCGATCAGGGTGGCAAGTTCGTCGACGGTGACGATGGCGTCCTTATTCTGGTCGGCCTGGAAGAAGAGGGGAAGTTCCGTAAGTGGGACTTCGGCCTGTTCCAGTTTGCCGTTCGAATTTTTATCGCGTCGGCGGACGAGTCGGAAGGCGACGGTTTTGAACTGGTTTTCTGCCGTTGCTTCTTCTTTGGGGATGGCGACGTTGAAATAACCGATCATCATTTCGTGCCAGGTCTGATCGCCCCAGGGGACAGATTCATTCGGATTGGGATTTGAAAGGTTGCTGTCGGAGTTATCGTAGTGTGCGACACAGTGAATGTAGTCGCCGATTTCGATGGGGATCGGTTTTTCGATGCCGTAGGCAGTCTGCCAGTTGAAATCGAAGGCAGGGATGTCAATTAAGATTTCCCCTGGCTGATCCGGAGTTTTTCTCAGTTCATAACGGAACGATTTCCCTCGCAGGTGCATGTGGGGCATATAGCTCAACAGCAGCGCCTTGCGATCATTGGGGGGGGAAGTTGCTTCAATCTTGAAATTGTCATCATTGGCAGCGATCTTAAACCGACGGCGGACAAAGTCTTCATTGATGACCTGTGCCGTTACGACTTGATGAGTGACTTTCGATTCTTCGGTGAAGACCAGGCCGACTTTACTGCGGTCCTGTTGCTCAGTGCCGATGGGGGTGTAATGTATCTGAAATACCAGCTTGGAACCGGCGGGAATTTTTTTGGCCATCCCCGGATGCATCATGACTTCGCGTGAGCCGGGAACGTAACCGACCAGGAATTGATCGCCTTCGCCGAATACACGGACTTTTTTTCCTTGAGGCGGGCGGGCGAAAATCAGAATATGGTGCACGACGGCCCGGTTGCCGGGCAGCGCTTCAGCGCCGGTGATCCATTTGTCTTCTGTAAAGCCAGGGTCGACTGTGAAATATTGATATTTGACACCCCGTTTTCCAGCTTGCGCGGGAACGGTGAAGGGTTTGTCATCCATATAAAAAACAGCATCTGGTTTCTGGGGTAGCTTCCAACCGGTGACATACGTTTGCTGTGCGGGCAGGTCTTTGGGGTCTCCTTCAGGAGCCCCGTTTTCCACCCACTGATAGATGAGTTCTTTTTCTGCTTTGGTCAGACTGCGGTCATTCGCAAATTTGCCGTGAGCCGGGTTGGCATGCCAGGGAGGCATGCGTTGATCGCGGACGACTTCAGCGATGGTTTCGGCCCAGCCAGCGACTTCCTGATATTCTGCTAATTCGAACGGGGCAATTTCACCTTTACGATGACATTCGACACAATGCTTCTGAAGCAGGCGGGAGATCTGATTGGAATAGGTGACCGTGCTATTGGTATCGGGCTTGCGGATGCGACCGATGAAACAGCCGACCGGTTTTGTGGAAGCAACGCTGACAGGTTTCTTTGCGAGTAGCTCGGTAATGGCGACTTTCAGATCTTCCCGGTTAGGTTCATCTCTAAGATAACCAACGCCATACTGGTCATCGACGCGACCGTGATAGCGGATTATTTGTTCCTGATCAAGGACAAACACTTCGGGGGTTCGTTTCGCACCCATTTGATCGGCGAGATGGTTGCCGGCGTCTTTGAGAACCGGGAATTGGATTCCGTGTTTGCGTGCATAAGCGGCGATTTCAGTCAGCGAGTCCTGCTGGTTGGACATGACGGCATAAAAGGCGACGCCTTGCTTAGCATATGCATCGGACAGTTTCTGTAAACGATCGCCGTACAGTTTGGCCAGCGGGCATTCGGTTCCCAGAAAGGCGATGACGGTCAATGTTTTGTCTTGCTGGTCATGCAGTTGAACGGTTTTGCCTCGAAAATCTTTGAGGCTGAAATTGTCTACTTTTTTTCCGATCAGGTCATCTGTCGATTCGGCGAATACCGAAGACGTAAACAGGCAGACGGACAGGAATCCCGCGATTAGATAATAGAAGCGTTGCATTCGACCTTGAACTCCCCTCTCAACTCATATTTAATGATGGGCGCTGATTTTGTTTAAAACACCATTTTCGTATTAAACCCGAAATCGGGTTCAATGTAGCGTTTTTAAGAGCGATTTGATCTCGTCACAGAACAACTGGAGTTGAACTGGTTTTGTTCAAGCCGCTCTAGAGGTAAATACCCCGCTGGAAATGATTCTGTTTCAGAAATCAGAGAAAGATTTCAAATCACATTCATTATACATGCGATCAGAGACAAGGTAAATATCAGTGATAGTCGGATTGGGAACAGATATCATCGAAATCTCACGGATCGGTCAAATGATTGAGCGGCATGGGGATACGTTTCTGAATCGGGTGTTTACCGAGACTGAAAACGAGTATTGCGGCACCAAGAAAAATAAAGAGCAGCATTATGCCGGTCGCTGGGCTGCCAAAGAAGCGGTGATGAAGACGTTGGGCACGGGCTTCATTAAGGGGATTGGCTGGAAAGATATCGAAGTCATCAATTTAAAAAGCGGCAAGCCAACGATTGTGATTTCTGGTGGAGTCGAACTGCATGCCGGAGAAATGGGCATTGAGGAAATTCTGATTACAATTTCCCATAGCCGCGAATTTGCGACGGCGACCGCGATTGCCTTGGGAAATGCCAGATAAGTCTGACTCAGGAATTCGCTGATTAAATCTGTTCGGGGTCCAGAACTTTTTCGATGGTTGGCAATTTGTGACGCTCGAGATGTTCAATCAATGTAGATGGGTTGTCGTCGGCGATAATCAAGTCCCGGTATTTGGGTTTGATAAACTCCGACTCAATGCAATGTTCGACCATATTCAAGAGCGGATCATAAAAGCCGGTTGTATTCAGCAGGCCGATCGGTTTGGAATAAATTCCCAACTGCACCCAGGAGACGACTTCAAACAGTTCTTCGAGTGTGCCGAAGCCGCCCGGCATGGCGATGAAGGCGTCTGAGCATTCAGACATTTTTGCTTTGCGGGTGTGCATATCTTCGACGATATGCATTTCTTTGACGCCGGGATGAATCAGTTCCCGGGTTGCCAACTGTCTGGGAATGACGCCGATGACCTGCCCCCCGGATTCGAGTACGGCGTCGGCAATGACGCCCATCAAACCGACGCTGCCACCACCATACACGAGTGTGATACTACGTTGTGCCATCAGGCGACCAAGTTCAATGGCAGCCTGCTGGTACTGCTGGTCACTTCCCGATTTTGAACCACAAAAGACGCAGATACTCTTGAGTGTGCTCATGCGCCCGTTCCATCGGCTGGCTGATCATTTTCGGACGCGGGTTTTTCTTTTTCCTGATCACCGGTTTTGCTTTCGGGAGTGTTTTCTTTATAAGTACCCGGTTTGATCTGTGGGCCCCGTTGATGCTCTTTCAATATAGCCTGTAACTGATGCATGTCCATGACTTCGCATTCGAGTAAATCTCGTGTGAGATGCTCCAGCAGTTCGCGGCGTTCATCCAGAATTTCGTAAGCGGTTTTTGAGCATTGATCAATGATGCGTCTGATTTCCAAGTCAATTTCCCGCAGCGTATTTTCGCTATGAACGCCTTCTCCCGAAGTTTGGGAGTCACCCAGGAATGGGGAGCGTCTGGTTTCGCTGTAATGCACGCGGCCTAATTTCTCGCTCATCCCGAACTCAGTGACCATGCGCCGTGCCAGATCAGTGGCCCGCTGTAAATCGTTCTGGGCACCGGTTGATGTTTCCTGGTAAATGATGTCTTCCGCAGCGATACCACCCAGTAGCACACAGATCCGGCTTTCCAGCTCGCTTTGTGTGACCAGTTGTTTTTCTTCTTCAGGACGCTGTAGCGTGTAACCAAGTGCGCCCAGACCGCGGGGGACGATGGAGATTTTATGAACGGGGTCAACGTTGGGTAACGAACAAGCCACCAGGGCGTGACCACATTCGTGATAGGCGACGCGGCTTTTTTCATCTTCATGAATCAGACGGGTTGATTTTTCCAGACCCGCGACGACACGTTCGACGCCCTCTTCGCATTCGTGCATAGAGACGGCGTCTTTATTATTTCGCGCGGCGAGCAGAGCCGCTTCATTGATCAGATTGGCCAGATCGGCGCCCACGAAGCCGGGTGTGATCTTGGCGATGTGTTGCAGGTTGACCGTTTCATCCATTTTTACTTTGGCGCTGTGTACCTTGAGAATGGCTTCGCGGCCACGGACATCGGGTCGGTCGACGAGGACGTGACGGTCGAATCGGCCGGGACGCATTAACGCTGGGTCTAATGTCTCCGGACGGTTCGTGGCGCCCATCACAATGACACTCTGATCGGAACCGAATCCGTCCATTTCCACCAGTAAAGCGTTGAGTGTCTGTTCGCGTTCATCGTGTCCGCCGGGCATGCCGCTGCCACGCGTTTTTCCGAGTGCATCCAGTTCGTCGATGAAGATAATCGCTGGCGATTTCTGGGCGGCCTGCTGGAACATATCTCGTACACGGGCGGCACCCACGCCGACAAACATTTCCACAAAGTCAGAACCAGACAGTCCGTAAAAGGGGACTCCCGCTTCGCCGGCAACCGCTTTGGCGAGCATGGTTTTACCGGTTCCCGGAGGACCGACGAGCAAAACCCCTTTGGGGATTCGACCGCCGAGTGCCTGATATTTCGCAGGTGTTTTCAAAAATTCAACGATTTCACGTAACTCTTCGACTGCTTCATCGATGCCTGCCACATCATTAAAGGTGACCTCGATATCTTCCTGAGCATACATCTTCCCTCGACTGCGACCGAATGACATCGGCGAACCTGCGCCACCCATTCGGCGAAACAGATAAATCACAAAAATCAACAGCACAATCGGGAAGAACAAAACGGCTATTAGTGATTCCCATTCGGAAGGGCGGCTTTCTGAATCAACGACGATATCTTTCGATTCCAGTTTCGATTGCAGCTGCGCGCGGGTTTCTGAGGGAATCCCCCAGACCGGGATGTAATATTTCTTGGTTGTTTCTGGCAGCGTGCTTTTTTCCGGTGTTTCCGGTTTGGGCTGATCTTGGAAGACGATGTAGTCGGTGCCGAATTTCAGTTCGTGAACGTTGGTCTTGTTAAATTTCCCGTCATTGAGGCCTTTGATGAAGTCTCCGAATTTGATTTTGTCACCACGCGTATTGTTCGAGAAAATCGAAAGCGTGATAACCAGAACTAACCCGCCTACAATCAGGTACCAGAGCGCATTGCTCTTGGGCCCCTTGGGTTCAGCGCGGCGACCATCACCTTTGGGAGACTTCTCAGGTGGTGTCGGACGTTCTTTTTGATTTGGCTGATTCGGATCCGTGTTCGGCATGTGGAATAATCTTTTCAGAGGAATACGCTATGTTGACCAATTCGTTTGAAATGGCCGGGGGTCATAGGTTCATATGATTGGGTTGTTGATAAAAACCGTGTCTGAGAATCTAAACACAGAATGCACCTTAGCTTTATTGTTAATGTATGTCGTTTCAGCAAAGGGGTCAATCAAAGGTTTCTAGAGAAATCCCTGTTCTGAATAAAACCTGCCTGGAAAAGGACCTGCTGTAGCGGGAATGCCTCTTGCCATGTTTAATTATTACGCCTAAAATGCGGATTCGTTGGTGGTTAGGGCAAAAAACTGAACCGAGACATGTCTTTTTTCCGCTCTTAAAGTATCGATAACACAGTCAATTATACCGACTGAGGATGAGAAAACAGGGTCGAATGAAGCGAATAGCCGTTCTCGGGTCTACGGGTTCGATTGGTACCAGTACACTTGATGTGATTGCCGCCCATCCCGAGGAAATGCAGCTCACTGCGATTACCGCACATAACAGCTGGGATCTACTTGCGCAGCAGTCTCAGCAGTTTCAGCCTCGCTGGTCTGTGCTGAGTAATGCGGCGTTGAAGTCGACCGTGAGTACTGATGCTTTTTCCGATTCCACGGAACTCCTGTTTGGAGAGGACCAGATCGAACGTGTGGCGTCGTCCGATGAGGTGGATATCGTGATTTGTGGGATTGTCGGAGCTGCCGGCTTGAAAGGAGCCTGGGCTGCGATTGAAGCTGGTAAAACGGTCGGCATTGCCAACAAAGAGACGTTAGTCGTTGCAGGGCCACTCATTATGGACCTGGCGGCACGTAATAATGCGACCTTATTGCCTGTGGATAGTGAACATAATGCAATATTTCAGGCATTGCAGGCAGGACGACCTCAGGAAGTGAAACGTGTGATTTTGACCGCCAGTGGGGGACCATTTCGCGGTGCGACACTTTCAGAACTGGAACATGTCACCCCAGAAAGTGCCCTGGCCCACCCTACCTGGGAGATGGGGCCGAAAATTACCATCGATTCTGCCACGATGATGAATAAAGCGTTGGAAATTATTGAAGCCAAATGGCTGTTTAATTTGTCTGCTGAACAAATTTCGGTGGTCGTCCATCCGCAGTCAATCGTGCATTCGATGGTGGAATTTGTGGATGGATCGGTGGTGGCACAGCTCTCGCCTCCCGATATGAGGCTTCCCATTCAGTACGCACTTACGTATCCTGATAGAAAAGCGGGCCTGAATACTCCGATGGACTGGAGCCAGGCTTTTGGACTAACCTTTGAACCACCTGACCTGGAAGCGTTCCCTGCGTTGCGACTCGGATTTGAAGTTGCAGAAAAAGGGGGAACGTGCGGTGCGGTGTTGAATGCGGCGAATGAAGCTGCTGTTGAGCGATTTTTGGCGGGTGAATTTCGTTTTTGCGATATCGCGACATCCTGTCAACAAGTATTAGAATCACATCAATTCGATCCTGACCCTGATCTGGAAGAACTGTTTCTTCTGGATGGCTGGGCTCGCAAGGAGATAAAAAAGTGGAAGTAGTGTTGTCCGGTTTATTGTTAGGAACCCTCGTTGGCAAAATTACCAACATCGCCCTGGTAGCATTAGGGCTGGGGCTGGTCATTTTCTTTCACGAACTAGGGCATTTTGCCGTTGCCAAGTGGTGCAATGTTAAAGTCGAACGGTTTAGTATTGGTTTCGGGCCAATTATTTACAGCTTCAAATACGGCGAGACCGAGTATGCATTGTCGATCATCCCCTTTGGTGGATACGTCAAAATGCTGGGGCAGGATGATGTCGATCCCAGCCAGCTGACCAGTGAAGAAATTGCCCTCGATCCCCGTTCGTATTCCGCGAAGCCCGTGTATCAGCGAATGGGTATTATTTCGGCGGGTGTGATTATGAATATCATCACGGGGATGTTGTTCTTTGCGCTTGCGTTCCGCATGGGAGTGGCTTCAATGCCCAGTGTGGTCGGGGCAGCAATTCCGGGAATGCCAGCCTGGCAGGCGGGAATTCAACCTGGTGATGTGATCGAAAAAATTGATGGCGAAGAAGCCACTTCTTATATGGATATCATCCGCAGCAGTGCTTTCAGTGAGGGTGATATCACGATGGAAGGAACTCATCTGAATGGTGAGAAATTTGAAGTTTCCATCACGCCGGACCGCACAGGCACACGGCCTCAAATTGGTCTGATTCCTGCCAACAGTCTGAAGATTCCCTCGTATCAGGATCCCGGCGCCAGCGTCACCAGCAAAGGAACAGCGGCTGCCAAAGCGGAACCAAGTTTTTTGCAGGGAGACACATTCCGAACCATCAACGGCGAACCAATCGAGAATTATGCCCAGTTACAACGATCGTTTGCTGCCAAAAGCAATCAGACGTTAAAAACGGGGGTCAATCGCAAGGGGACGCCTGCTACGGAAATCGTGGAAATCACAGTGGGAAATAATCCCTTCCACAGCCTGGGGCTCTGGATGGATATCGGGCAGATTGAATCGATCCAGGATGGTTCACCAGCGGCACGCGCTGGTTTGAAAGTGGGCGACAAGATTACGCATATTGATGCTCAAGATGTGGGGAAAGCATTAAACCCTTTACGCCTGCCAAATTATTTTGCAGACAAAGCGGGGGAAACCGTTGCGATGGTTGTCAAACGACAACAGGATGCGGCGAATCCGACCGAAGTCAATTTGAATGTGGTTCCACTGGACAATCCAGCCTGGCTGGAACATCCGATTTATCCGAATACGCCTCTATCAGTAGGTTCACTGGGGATAGCCTTCCATGTGATTCCAACGGTACTCAAAGTAGAAGAGGGAAGCCCAGCTGACAAAGCGGGAATTAAGCCGGATGAGCGGATCAAAAAAATCAAGATCATGCTGCCGGAAAATCAAACCTCTGCTGACTGGGGAGACATGCCTGAAGTCAGCTATGAATTCGATGACAAAAATGTGAACTGGGCCAATGCGTTCTGGCAAATTCAGATGCGTCCGGGCTGGCCTGTGGAATTGACTGTCAGCAATAAACGACAGTTGCGCGAGGTCAAAATGATTCCCTGGGTGAATCCGAAACAGGTAGCGGGAGAACAGTGGTCTCTTCCCGTACGGGGAATCAAAATGGAACTGCTGCGGGAAACGAAGCAGGCGAGCGATATGGGACAGGCACTGGGAATGGGAGTCGCTTACACGACCAACTCTGCGAAAGATATTTACCTGACTTTGAAGAGCCTCTTTACGGGACGTGTTTCTCCTCTGGAATTGAGCGGTCCGGTAAAAATTGCATCAGTGGCATATGAGGTCGCACATCAAGGGTATTCCGAACTGTTGTTATTCCTCGGTTTTCTCAGCGTGAATCTGGCCGTGTTGAACTTCCTGCCGATTCCTGTATTGGATGGCGGCCATATGGTATTTCTGTGCTGGGAAGGAATTACCAGAAAACGACCCAACGAACAGGTTCTGGCTGCGGCTACCTATGTCGGCATGATTTTCGTGTTGGGGTTGATGCTCTTCGTGTTGTATCTGGATATTTTCCTGTAAGCGAAACAGAAATATATTTTGATGTACGTAAAAAATTTGCTATCCTGATATGATACTCAGCATTTCCTGGCTGTTCTAAGAACGGCAAGTCATATCTCAAATCAGGTGTAGTACATCGGAGAGCCTACAGATGACAGCAGGGCGATCCCCTCATAGTTCGGGAGATCAGGCGGCGGCCTGGTTGGCGACAGTGTTTACACTGGTCGGGGGATTGTTTGCCTGCGTGTTTGTTGTGGTCAGCAGTGGTGAACCACCGGGCAGGCCCATGATCGTCGCGATTGGCGTGATCACGGTACTACTGTTAGTGCTGTGGCTATTGCGCGATAAGCCGCCCGAAACGCAACAAGAGACACTCCGCATGTGGCATTGGTGGAAAAAGAAAGAAGCCGAGACTTGCGAGTACAAGCCGCGGCCCCGAAAACGTTCCAGCCATGTTGATTATGGAAATAACCAACCGCCGACGTTGGAGTCGATCCGTGAGACGGTTGATGATCAGCGGACCTGGGTGCCTTCCGTTCGGAATATCAAAGACACGAACGTCGATTCGCCTGAGACCGAAACAGAATAAGTATCTGGTCAGTCTGTCTTAGCGGAAGCGTGAGAACCGGCGACGGCGTGCCTGTCGTGTGGGAGGCTGGCTGGATTGATTACTATTGCGATATTGTGGCTGTCCCTGATTATTTTGCGCTGTGTTTTGCTGTTGTTCCAGAAATCGCTTTGAGTAACCAACAATCGGTTCTGACGGTTCTGGTTGATCAAAGTCTTTCTGCTTTGCGAACTCCTCCAGCTCTTCGGCATAGGTCGGGCGAGTGCGTTCGCGGTAGATGACCAGAGAGTCAATCGCATGATACATGCCACCTGGTTCCAGAGGCTGAGTCTTGTATTGAATCAGGTCATTGGCAATCCGAGCGACCGCACTTCTGACCCAGGGCTCATTCAAACGTTTCTGAGGCAAGGCTTCCATGATGAATTCCAGAGTGTGTCCGGTTGTTGAAACCCGTTTGTTGACATCGCTGGCATATTCTGGACCTTCAAAATACTTCGACGAGAAAGAACCGTCACGGTTCTGCATCGACCGGGCAGACTCAATATATTGACGCACTCGCATACTGGCTTCCAGCCAGGTGCCGCGAAGTTGCTTTTGATCTTTGGCATAGCTGTTGACTGCACTCGCTAAGGCGAACAAGCCATGTGTTCCGCCACAGGCCGACTTGGTGGGCTCTGACTGCATCTGGACTTGAACCAGCTTTTCAATGCTCCACTCTTCGCTTCTGTTGCTGGTCCATTCTGTGTTCCAAGATAGATAGCGTGAAAATGCCCAGAGTGTCCAGGTAATTTCTTCTTCGGTATTCACTTCTGCTTTGGCATTACGAATCATGTCAGCGATGGTGATCGTTTTTTCGCCCGTGTTAAATTTATGATCCAGGGGGATGCCGGCCATACCATAAAAAGCGAGGAACTGATTAGGGTGTCCTTCAAAGGCATAGGGTTCGGTAAAGGGGTGTCCTTTACCACCTTTGTCTGTGGTAATGAACCAGGGGCGGCCACGGAAGCTGGGGCCGGTTGAGACCCAGTCGATGGCTCTGATCCGTTTCTTGTCTTGATACAGTGCGTATTCCCAGCGGAGGGCCAGAATGCCATGGGCGATCTGCCAGGGAGTATGTACGTTGGTGTGCAGCATTCTGCGATGCGACACTTCAATGGCTTCATCAACCAGTTTGTCAAGCGGATCGACAATTTTGGGGACTTCCGGTGCTTTTGGCTTTTCCATGGAAGGCGTTGTTTTTTTGGCAATTCCCGGGAACGGTTTGGGTTCGGGAACGGTGTCTGTCTTCGATTTCTTGCTAGTCGCGTCGTCTGCGACGAGATCCGGCTTTTGGGCTTCAATGCTCAATACCGGTTTGCGGGCAACCAGTGGTTTTTCCACTTCTGTTTTAGTGGTGGTGACCTGTCGTATTTTAGTCGGTTGATCGCTGATTTCCGGAACGAGCAATCGAGGTCCTGGTGCTGCTTGAACATCGCAGGCAGCATGCAGGACGGTTGTGAATACGATTAATGTTGAACATTTAATCCAAAGGTGGGGCATCATCCTTGAATTCATTTCTGTATTCTTTCCAATATCGACAAGTTGTAGATTGATTATTGCAGGAAACGACAGTGAGCGTTTGAGTTTCCGGGCAAGATTCTGGATGGTCTCTCTGTGTTCAGTAGGAAGTAAGAAGCCTCCCCTGTCAAAATGAAGAGTGAACTCTGCATCTGATCAGGTTTGAGTTTCAGACTCTGACGAGTCTGAATGCTGCTTACTTCTTGAGAGACTCTTTCACATACGATTAGATGGAATTTTGAGAGAGTTGATTCGTATCCGAAGGAGTCGAGGTCCTCATTTTCTTAATATTGATATGTATAAATTATCGGTAGATGTAATTGATTGTGTTGACCGAGGATTCGGAGAAAGCGGCAACTCGTCCCACTTTCAGAAAAGGGGGGTACCAGTTACGTAAGATGGTGTATGTATTTTCGATTCGGATCTAATTATGATGTTTCGAATTAGTCTGGTTTGAATTGTGCTCCGCATTTTTCCAGAGTTCCGGAATGGGGGAATTGTGCAAAATGCTGGAATTCTTTAATTTTTGATGAAGTCAATGACGCGTTGAATTGCGCGTTTTTAATGAATAGCGCGTCCGACTAACGCTTCTTCAATTGTGAAGCAGTGGCGTGTCGATCAGGTAACAAGAACACAGTATTGTGAAACAGTTAAAACACATAGATAGACACTGAACCATGCAACCGATGTTAGTGTATTCCTCAAGTCTCAACTTGTGGGTCTTGGAGGTTTTTACTGCAGTCTGGTGCTTTGTGATGGGATCAGTAATTGGCAGTTTTTTAAATGTGGTCATCTATCGCATGCCGCTGGGGTTGAACATTTCCAAACCCAAGTCGCGATGTCCGATCTGTGAGACTCCCATTCGAACACGTGATAATCTACCGATTGTAGGTTGGCTCTTGCTTCGCGGGAAATGTCGAACCTGCCAGGCGCCGATCTCAATGCGGTATCCGATTGTCGAAGCGATCGTCGGTTGTTTTTTTCTACTATTGTATTTCTCGCTCGTTCATTCAGGCGGTCGGTTTCTGCCTTACCGGATTCCGAATAAGTTTTGGGGCGCTTACCAGAGTCTGGAGGGAAATACCTGGGATTTGATTGCCCTTGATCTCTACTATAATTATTTGTTCGTTGTGATTCTGGCAGCTGCATATATTCACTTTGATCTCCAGAAGATTCCCTTACGCTTGTTGATGTGGTGTTTTCTGATTGGCTTTTCGGCAGGCGTCTTTTTGCCGGAACTCCATCCGGTGCCTGCGATGATTGCGGTGGCAAGCGAGCCGTCTGCCGGTGATAGTATATTGAAAGAGTTGCATTATCATGGTTCACTTCACTGGGGCTTTCAGAGTGCGTCGTTGATCACACTATGGTGGGGATTGTTTTATGGCGGGATTGTGGGCTTCTTGTATAGCTGGCCGCTCGTGGTTCAAAGAGAGAAACCGAGCTCTCTGTTTCAATCGGGAACAAGTTGCCTGTTAATTCTGATTGGTTTGTATCTGGGATGGCAGCAGGTTGTGACCGTCGGCTTCCTGGCGGCGTTTTGTCTGGCTTGCTTTCAGATTGCCGTCCGAAACCGGAGTGTGGAACATCAGCCACTGCCGGCCTCTGCTTTTGTTGCCAGCATCTTAGTATTACAACTGTTGCTGGGGAAATATTTGACGCTTCTGCCGGGAGAGACGTCGGGCATGCTGTATCTGATCATCGTCGGTTGTCAGATCATTGCGATTCCGATACTGACCGGTCTGGCACAGTCTATTTATCGCAAACGAGAAACTCTCAGCCTTTTACAGGATCCGATCTCACTCGATGAAACCTCAACCCTCACACCTTGAGACCAGTTTACCTGCTGAGGTCATGCAGACACTCAGCGAGGGGACTTACATTCAGTTGGTTTTGAGTAAACCAATTGAAAAGCGTACGTCTGCCTGGAAAAAGGTGATGGTGCGTCCTGTGATCCTCAAAGACACCCTTCATTTTCAGATCGCCCTTTCCAAAGGGCAGCAGGAAGTTCATGAGAATCTGCTGCCTGCTGAAGCTGTGCAGCGCATCGTAGAATTATGGGCGGATCATTTTCGGGAAGGATACCTTTATACGCAGGTAGCCGACTCTCATTTTCAAAAAACAAAACAGGGAACCGTTCGTCTCAAAACGCATGCGCCCACCAAAGCCAAGCCTCTGCAGGCAGAGTCGCATAACCGTAGCAAGCAGTATCTGATTCCCGAAGGGACTCCTTGCGCGTTTCTGGAAGCGATCGGGGTGATGTCGGAGGCCGGCAAAGTAAAATCGGCGCAGTACCGTAAGTTTCGTCAAATCAATCGATATCTGGAATTCATTAACGATATTGTTCCCGGTCTGCCTAAGACGGGGGAATTACAGATTGTTGATTTCGGGTGTGGTAAAAGTTATCTAACGTTTGCGACGCACTATTTCTTTACGGAAGTGTTGCAGCGCGAGGTACAGATTACAGGACTCGATCTGAAGCGAACGGTGGTTGAGCATTGTCAGAGTATCGCGGACCAGTTGCAGTGCCGGGGACTTTCGTTTCAGACTGGCGATATTTCTCAGTTTGATGTGTCTCTACAAAAATGTGATCTTTCGATTTCACTACACGCCTGTGATACTGCCACCGATGCCGCCCTGGCGTCTGCGATTCAATCCGAAGCGTCGGTGATCATGGCGGTTCCCTGTTGTCAGCATGAAATCTTTCAGCAGATCACAAGTAAACCGCTGGAAGGACTGCTGCAGCATGGGATTCTAAAAGAAAAAACAGCGGCTTTGGTAACCGATGCCTTGCGGTCACTGGCACTGGAAATTTGCGGATATCGCGCGCAGGTTATAGAATTCATCGATACGGAACATACTCCTAAGAATTTATTGATCAAGGCGGTCAAACGGCAGTCGGAATTGAGCGTCCGTGATTTGCACGAGCTCGTCGGGCAGTATGAATCACTCAAGGGGCAGTTTGGAATAGAATCGTTTTACCTGGAACGTGCACTGGGTGCTCGGTTTCGGGAATTGTGTGAATCGTCACGGTAAGACGGGGTAGTTTAAATGATGCCAGATGAGCTGGAAGATAAGACGCGCAATCTCAAACGAATCAAACCCGGAGTCGGTCTGGTCATTTTTATCACGCTGGTATCTGGTTTGTTGATCTATAAGATTCAAAGTCGGGAATCGGTTCGAACGCGCCCGGAGACCATACCGGAGACCATACCGGAGACCATACCAGAGACGATATCTGCAAAGACCGAAAACAAACCAGCCTCACCAGTTCCGCAATCTGTTACTTCCGGTGTTCAACTTGATGAATCGCTTTCTGATCAAGAGATTCCCGATACATCGCTGACACAGGCAACGCCACAGACGGAGATCGTGCTGACACAGGCGGCGAATCGGCAAGCTTTACTACCCGATGTCGGCACCATTAATAAAGGCGAGTTAGAATCGACGAGTTGGCAAAACCCGTTTTATCGTTTGCTCTGGAAAAGCAAAGGCTGGAAGTTTACCGATGAGGGAATGGAATCCAGTCCGGATCAGATTTCTACAGCGACTTTTGTGCGACCTTATCAGAAAATCAGTGTCAGTTTTTCCGTGGAAGTGGAGCAGCGGATTCCCGCGTTTGAATTGCAGTTGTTGACTCGAGACCCGGCACATCCGGAAACCGTGCTAGTGACGAGTTCAGTGCACTTTCAACATGACTCGATCAGTGTGTCTGCAGAGTTAAAGGACGCGACCAAAGAACTGAAACGTGTCCAACTGAAACTGAAAGAGAATCCAAAGTCAAAATTGGTTCGGATTCGCTTTGTGGGTACAGGGAACCGATTTGTGATCAGCATCGGCAGACATCGCGTGCTGACCTGTACGCAGCCTGCACAGCAATCGGGCAAAGAATGTTATCTGAGCTTTCTGGCGGATGCAGAGCCCGTCAAAATTACCGCCTTGCGGATTGAAGGCGAATAAGTCGTTCACACGAAAATCGTTGCAATCAGCCGGTTTTGGCGCTGTACATTCAACAAAAACTTGCAATCTGCTGATTCTGCTGGTACGCTGATCATTAATCTCATTTAATAACGCGCGACCTTCCATGCTTCTCCAGCAAATCGGCTTTCTGTATCGTAAACCAGGGTGGGAACGAGATTGATCTTTGATCACAGAAACGCAGTTCATTTTTGATTCAGGTTTACCAATGCGGAATGTGTTTAGACGAGTGACAACCGCTGTATTCATCCTGCTTGTCGCAGTACAGACAGGTGTGGCTGTTGAGAAGAAGCAATCACAGGTCGATTTTGATAAACAAATTCGACCTCTGCTGAAGCAGCATTGTTATGACTGTCATTCTCAAGACGTCGAAGAATCGGGGCTGCGGCTGGATTTTGGCGCGAACATTCTTAAAGGGGGAGACCGGGGTCCAGCGGTGATTCCCGGGAAGAGCGCCGAGAGCCCTCTATTTCTGAGTCTGTCCGGGCAAGGCAAAATTCCGCAGATGCCTCACGATCAGAGCCCGTTGAAGCCAGCAGAAATATTGCTGATTCAACAATGGATTGATCAGGGTGGCCAGATTCCCGAAGCGGAACGGACTCTGCAAGAGTCGCAAATTATTTCGAATCATTGGTCGTTTCAACCGATTAAACGACCGAAGCTGCCCCAGGTGAAACAGAAGGCTTGGGGCAGGAACCCAATCGATAGTTTTATTTTAAGTCGGTTAGAACAGAACAAACTGAAACCGGCTGCAGCAGCAGTACGCAGCACGTTGATCCGACGTTTGAGTCTGGATTTGACAGGGCTGACCCCCTCTGTGGAAGAAGTGCAGCAATTTCTGGCGGATACCCGGCCGGGGGCGTATGAGCGGCTCGTCGATCGGCTGCTGGCTTCGCCGCACTATGGTGAGCGCTGGGCGCGGCACTGGCTGGATGTGGCTCGTTACGCTGATTCGAACGGCTTTACGATTGATGGCCCGCGATCGATTTGGAAATACCGAGACTGGGTGATCAACGCGATTAATCAGAATATGCCCTTTGATCAATTTGTGAAGGAACAACTGGCGGGCGACTTACTGCCCAACCCGACGACCGAGCAGTTAATTGCGACCGGCTTTCATCGAAATACGCTGATCAACCAGGAAGGGGGCACGAACCCGGAACAGTTTCGTGTCGAAGCGGTCGTGGACCGGGTGAATACTACGGGGGCTGCGTTTCTTGGTCTGACCGTGGGTTGTGCACAGTGTCATAAACATAAGTATGACCCCCTGACGCAGCGTGACTTTTATCAACTCTATGCGATCTTCAACAGTACGGCTGATATTAACAGCGCGCCACCCACCTTAGCGCTGCCAAGCGATGAACAAAAAACAAAACAGACAAACCTCAAACAAGATGTAGCAAAGATCGAGAAACAACTGGTAGAACGCAAAAAACTGCGGGAACCAAAATTTCAGTCGTGGAAACAGACTCTGAAGCAGAGTCTGAAAGATTCCGAGAAGCAGTGGGCGATTCTGCAAACAGAGACTGCAAAATCGGAGAACGGCGCGACGATCACGGTTCTGGAAGATCATTCGCTGCTGGTAGGTGGAACGATCCCCAACAATGATACGTATGTCGTCGAAACGACGACCATTCCCTCGGGAACGACGGGTCTGCGACTGGAAGTGCTCACGCATGAAAGTCTTCCGAAAATGGGGCCGGGCTGGGCCGGCAATGGAAACTTTGTACTCAGTGAAATCGCCGTTGAAGTCTCTCATCAGACAAAAATGGGCTGGTCAAAGTTTGAACCGGTGAAGTTAGCTCAGGCCTCAGCCGACCATTCGCAAGAGAACTATCCGGCCAGTTATCTGGTGGATAATAATCTAAAAACCGGTTGGGCGATCAACGTGAAACAAGGGCAGATGAATGTCAATCGTCGTGCGATCATCAAGTGGAACTCGCCGCTTGAATCTGCTGAACCATTGAAGTTGCGCGTTACATTAACACAGACGCAAAATGCGAAATACAATGTCGGCCGTTTCCGATTATCAATGACAACCGTGGATTCCAGTGTGTTAAACGTCGATCCTGCGATCATTGCCATCCTGAAGCAGCCGGAAGATAAATGGGATGCAAAGCAGAAGACGACGGTAACACAGGCATTTCATCAGTCAGACTCTACCTGGTCTCAACTGAATCAGCGGCTGACAAAGCAGAAAGCAGAACAGACGAAACTGAATAAAGCCATTGTGACGACGATGGTCATGAAGGAGCTTCCCAAGCCACGCGAATCTTTTATTCTCTTGCGGGGTAATTTCCTGGCACCGGGGGCACCTGTCAGCCCGGGAGTTCCGGACATCTTGCCGCCGATGCCCGCTGCTGTGAAATCACCGACTCGCCTGGATTTTGCGAATTGGTTGACCAGCGCCGAGCAGCCTCTCACGGCGCGGGTCACCGTCAATCGTTATTGGCAACGCTTCTTTGGTAAAGGGATTGTAGAAACAGAAAACGATTTCGGGACCCAGGGGACAGACCCGACGAATCCTGAACTACTCGACTGGCTGGCTGCGGAGTTTATGCATCTTGGCTGGGATATGAAAAAACTACATCGGCTGATTGTGATGTCGGCCGCCTATCGTCAGGCATCGGACTTTAACCCTGCCAATCAGTCACAGGACCCGCGAAATCTACTGCTTTCCCGACAGAATCGTTTTCGAATGGAAGCAGAGTCGATCCGCGATATGTTTCTGGCCAGCAGTGGTTTGTTGACTCGGAAAATTGGCGGCCCAAGTGTTTATCCGCCTCAACCCGAGGGGATTTATGTTCTGACACAGAACAAAAAGAGCTGGCCGGAAGACAAAGGCGAAGACCGTTACCGCCGTGGCATGTATACGTATTTCTGGCGTTCGAGTCCGTATCCGATGCTGCCGACCTTCGATGCGCCGAACAGTAATACGACGTGTACCCGTCGCGTCCGCTCGAATACCCCGTTGCAGGCGTTAACACTGGCCAATGATCATTCTTTGTTTGAATTGATCCAGGGTTTCGCCGTACGGATTCTCACGGAAGGTCCCGATTATGATGAAGGTCGATTGCGACAGGCCTTTCAAATCTGTCTCTCCCGATCTCCCGCCGATCACGAGTTGGAAGTTCTGACCCGTTATCTGAAGGAACAGCGGACGCATTTTAAGAAATCACCGAAAGAAGCGGCTCAGGTTGCTTCGAAAAATAGACCGGAAACAATCGATGTCGCGGAAGCCGCCAGCTGGACGGCTGTGGCCCGCGTCTTGCTGAATCTGGATGAGTTTATCACACGCGAATAATATTTTTCTCAATCTGGATGCCGTTTGTATCATACATCGCATTCAAGGAGTCAGCGGATGAGTTTGGACGATCTCGTATTACGCGAACAGACACGACGCCATTTTTTTGAAAATTGCGCCGTGGGAGCCGGTGCGATTGGTTTGGCTGCGCTGCTGCAGAATGAGCAACATGCCCAAGCCAATCCTTCCGCGCTGGGAAAAACACATCATCCTCCCAAAGCGAAAAATGTGATCTATCTGTTTATGGCGGGGGGGCCGAGCCAACTGGAGTTGTTTGACTTCAAACCGAAACTCCAGGAGCTGGAAGGTGATGTCATCCCGGAATCCTATGTCGAAGGCAAGCAATTTGCGTTTCTGAAAAAAGACGCCAAGTTGCTGGGGACGCGCCGCAAATTCAAAAAGCATGGTGCCTCGGGAACGGAACTCTCAGATGCGATTCCGCATCTGGCGAGTGTTGCCGACGATATCACTGTTTTGAAGAGCATGAAAACGGATGTGTTCAATCATGGACCGGCCAAGTTGTTCATGAATACGGGCACGCAGCAGTTCGGGCGTCCCAGTATGGGGTCCTGGGTAACATATGGGATTGGCAGTGAATCACAAAACCTGCCCGGCTTTGTGGTGCTGCAGTCTGGTCCCCGCGGTCCCCGAGGCGGGGCCCCCCTTTGGGGCAGCGGCTTTCTGCCGACGACTTATCAGGGAGTCCCCTTTCTGAATGGTGCTGATCCCATTTTGAATCTGTCGAATCCAGCCGGAATTGATGCGAAACGGCAGTCGGAATTTATCGATACCGTAAATCAACTTAATACACTGCGATTGGAGAAAACGAGAGACCCTGAAATTTCGACTCGCATTTCCGCTTACGAAATGGCGTATCGCATGCAGTCCAGTGCACCCGAGTTGATGGACCTTTCCGGCGAGACCAAAGAAACACTCGATCTATATGGTGTGGATCCCGCGAAGCCCTCTTTTGCTCGTAACTGCCTGCTATCACGCAGGTTAATCGAAAAAGGCTGCCGGTTCGTCCAATTGTATCACACCGACTGGGACCACCACGGGAACAAAGGGACCGACCTGGGGGAATCGTTGGATGCACGCTGTCTGGAAACCGATCAGGCATCAGCAGCGCTAGTGAAAGATTTGAAACAGCGGGGGCTGTTGGACGATACGCTGGTAATCTGGGGGGGAGAATTTGGCCGCACTCCCCAGGGAGAGCCCCGTGATCTGATCGGCCGCGATCATCATATCGACGCTTTCACAATGTGGGTTGCTGGCGGTGGTTCTAAACCGGGTGTCATAATAGGAGAAACTGACGAGTTGGGATATTACTCAGTTGAAGATACGATCCATGTCCGTGACTTTCATGCGACCGTGCTGCATCTGTTGGGTATTGATCACCATGAGCTTTCCTATTTTTACCAGGGTCTCGATTTTCGCTTAACGGGCGTAGAAGAAGCCCATCTGGTTCAGAAAATGCTGGCGTAAAATAAAGGGTTCGGCTGATACTGTATAAAACTTGAACGAAATATTAAGAAATCCTATGGACAGATTTTGAAGATTGCATTATCACTCGCCTCTCTCTTATTCATCTCAAATTCTTAGCGAATCCCATCATTACATTTCTGTAATTCCTACTCACTAATCCAAATTACTGTTTATTACGGAGGCATGGATGCCACCGGAGTCTAACACCGGTCTATCCGGATCGATCATGCGCCATACCGGGCTGATTTTCCCACTAGTCATAGTGAGTTCAGTTCTGGTGATCATTGCGCCGTTACCTCCGTTCGTGATGGACTTCTTGCTGTCCTGCAATATTACCGTTTCCGTCGTCATCCTGATGACTACCATTTACGTTAAACGCCCGCTGGAATTCAGTGTCTTTCCTGCGATTCTGCTGGGTACAACTTTGGCGCGACTGGTGCTTAACGTGGCTTCGACCCGTTTGATTTTAACGCGTGGTGCCAATGATGGGACGGCTGCCGCCGGGGGCGTGATTGAAGCCTTTGGTCAGTTTGTAGCCGGTGGTCAATTGGTCGTGGGACTGATTATCTTCGTGATTCTGGTCACGATTCAATTTATGGTAATCACAAAAGGTGCAACCCGTATCAGTGAAGTGGCTGCCCGTTTTGCACTGGATAGTATGCCCGGTAAGCAGATGGCGATCGACGCCGACTTGAATGCCGGTATCATCAATTCGGAAGAAGCGAAAGAACGCCGTAAAGAAGTCACCGAACAGGCCGATTTCTACGGTTCGATGGACGGTGCCAGTAAGTTTGTCCGCGGCGATTCCATTGCCAGTATTATCATTACATTGATCAACGTAGTCGGTGGTCTGTATGTAGGCATGGTCGATCATGGCATGGAAGTCGGCAAAGCAGCAACCGTCTTTACCACACTCACGATTGGCGATGGTCTGGTTACTCAGGTTCCCGGATTCTTGATCTCCCTGGCAGCCGGTTTGATTGTGACACGAACTTCTGTCGACAGTAATCTGCCGCGTGACGTTGTGAAGCAGTTCTCCGGACATCCAGAAGCCTTGTTCCTGGCAGCGACTTTCCTGTTTGCTCTGGCATTTACCGGCTTGCCCGCTGGTCCGATGCTGTCGTTGGGTGTGGGATGTGTCATCACCGGAATACTTCGCAGAAAAGGGCAACAGGCGGAGAAAGTGGTCAAACAAAAAGAAGAAACACAACAACAGACACAGCCTCGTCCCGAACCCAAACCCGAAGATCATCTGTTTGTTGATCCGCTGGAGCTGGAGCTGGGCGTGGGCTTACTGCGAATGGCAGACCCGGCGACAGGCGGCGACTTATTGGATCGCGTCACACGCATCAGACACAAAATTGCTCAAGAGCTGGGTATCATTCTGCCTAAGGTTCGCATCAGAGATAATATTCGGCTGGGACAACGCGACTACCAGATTAAAATCCGCGATGTCGATGTCGCCTGGGGCTCAATTTATCCGGATGGGTTGCTGGCCATTGATACGGGAGCCACCAGCGGTGACATTCCTGGAATTGATACCGTGGAACCAGCATTCGGACGACCTGCGAAATGGATTGAACTGGGACAAAAAGAACGTGCTGAGCTGATGGGCTTCAACGTTGTCGAACCGTCGGCTGTCGTGATTACCCATCTGACAGAAGTGGTTCGCGAACACAGCAGCGAATTGTTGACCCGCGAGCAGGTACACGCACTCATCGAAAATCTCAAGGAATCATCTCCCAAAGTAGTCGAAGAGCTGATTCCCGATGTTCTGAAAATTTCACAGGTACAACACGTGCTTTCGAATCTGCTGCGTGAACGTGTGCCGATTCGCGATCTGGAAACAATTTTGCAGTCACTCGGCGATTATGCTGACCGAACCAAAGAGCCTATGATTCTAACGGAGTACGTCCGTAATGGGTTGGCTCGTTCCATCTGCCAGCAGTATCGTGACAGCAAACGGCTGTTAAGAGTGGTCACCCTGGATCCCGAACTCGAAGATGTGATGATGTCGGGCATTGATTACAACGAACATGGACTGGTCATCAAACTGGCACCGCAGACCGGCGAAATGATTACACAGGCGATTGCCAATCAGATTGAACCGCTGGTCGCTGCAGGCGGACACCCGATTGTATTATGCAATCCACAAATTAGAGCTGGCCTGAAACAGATTACCGCTCCCTTATTACCGCGTCTGGTGGTATTGAGTTTAAACGAAATTACCCGCGACACCGATGTGGAAGCCATTGGCCAGATCTCGGCGAGTCATTTGAATCCAGAGCCAATGGCGGGAGTCGCATGAGTCAGCCAGATACGAAACAAGAGACAAAGACGCTTCAAGACTAAAACTTGAAATTTAAAGACTCAACGAAACAAACAGAAACGTGAAATAGAGGAAACGTGAAACATGTCGGATGTTCGCACTTTCAAAGCCGCATCGATGCAGGAAGCACTGAATCTGGTTCGTCAGGAAATGGGCAGTGATGCCGTCATTCTGCAGACGAAACAGATTCCGGGGCGCAAAGGTCTGCTGCCCTGGTCAAAGCCGAAAGAAGAATTCGAAATCACAGCCGGATTAGACATCAAAGTGCGTACTCCTTCTGCCGTGCAAAAAAATAATCGGTCAGCTTCCGGACTGCGGCATCGTGCTTCCAATTTGAAGTCGACGAATGCAAATGTGAATGCCTATGCAGAATCGGATGCTCCTGCTGCCCCTTCTCATCGAAGTGCAGCACCTGCCCGGCGGTCGGCTGTATCCGAACGTCAGTCTGAGTATTCTGCTGCACCGGTTCCTACACCGGTTCCTACACCGGTTCCTACACCGGTTCCTACACCGACTCCTGCATCGGCTCCTACATCGGCTCCCACACCCGTTCGGAGTCGTTTCGATCAAAGAGCATCTGGAAACATTTCGCGACAGAGCCGACAGGAACAGAAACCCTATGACCCGACTGAAGAGTTCGCGGAAAAACTAAATGCGATTCAGGAGATGCTGGAATCACTGGATCGGCGAACCCGTTCACAACGATCAACGGATGTCCCGACTGAGTTGTTTCACATTTATACGAATTTGATCGATGCTGAAGTTGATGAAAACATCGCTCATGAGTTGATTACAAAACTCAAGGAAAATGCGACCCCCGAACAATTGAAAGACGTGACTGCCAGCAAAGCACTGCTGGCTGCGTTAATCGAGTCTCAGCTATCGTGTACCATGCCGATTCGCGCGATTCCCGGACAACGAAAAGTGGTGGCGCTGGTCGGCCCTACGGGAGTCGGGAAGACCACAACAATTGCAAAACTGGCAGCGAACTTCCGGTTGCGTGATAACGTAAAAATGGGACTGGTCACAGTAGACACCTATCGAATTGCCGCGGTCGAACAGTTACGCACCTATGCGGAAATTATCGATCTGCCGATGAAAGTGGTCAGTACACCCCGCGAGATGCAGCAGGCTCTGGATGAAATGGTGGGCCTGGATCTGATTCTAGTGGATACCGCCGGCCGCAGTCCCAGCGATGATTTGAAAATTCAGGAACTTGAGCAATTGTTCCGCGAAGTTCCCATTGATGAAGTATCTCTGGTCATGAGTATGACCTCCAGTGTGAAAAGTCTGGAAGCGATTGCCAAACGATTTCAGGTTGCCAAACCGACGTCAATGATTCTGACCAAGCTGGATGAAGCGCCAGTTATGGGAAGTCTATTAACCTTGGGTCAGAATGTGCAACTACCTGTGCGTTATCTAACGACCGGTCAGGATGTTCCCGATGATATCGAGCCGGCCAATGCCGCCCGCATGGCTCGTTTGATCCTGGGAGAAGATCAACTCAATAGAAGCCGAGACTGATCGGCCTTTATTTTCAAGAAATCAACAGTAAATACAGACAGTAAATACAGGCGTTTTTGTTCAAGACGAGACTTAGAGAAAAGGGAAGCCAGATGGCTCCAGTCGTTAACGAAATCTTAGTGAGTCAGGCAGAAGTCATTTCTACTGACCAGCCGATTGAGAATCCGCAGCCGTCTCTCGCATCGCGGGGAGACCAGGCCAAGGTTCTGCGTGGATTGATGGAACAACGACAGCCGGGGATCATTGAGAAAGATAAAACGACTCGCTGCCGAACACTCGCGATCTGCAGCGGAAAAGGGGGCGTTGGAAAATCAGTCATTTCCTTAAATCTGGCTCTGGCGCTAGCACAATCCGGGGCATCGGTTTGCCTGATGGATGTCAATCTGGCGTTAGGAAACATCGATTTATTGTCCCGTCTGAACGGCTACTGGAATTTGTCACATGTCGTGAGTGGTGCCCGTTCCTTAAAAGAAATTCAACTGGAGGGGCCTTGGGGGGTCAGTGTGGTTACCGGTGCCAGTGGCTTGACGGATTTAGCCGATTGCTCGGAAGCGGTTCGCAAAGATGTGTTAGGACAGATGCAGGAACTTGAGGCCACACACGATTATTTGATTTTAGATAACGGAACTGGAATTCATCGCAGTATTCGTCAGTTTGTGACGACGGCCGACGATGTGCTGATTGTGACCACTCCCGAACCGACGGCGATTGCCGATGCCTACGCTACGATTAAATCGTTATCGTCCATTCAGACATTGGAAATACAGACACTGGTTAATCAATGTACTTCGACTGACCAGGGAGAAAAAGTATTTCAGCAACTCAAAAAAACAACAGAATTATTTTTACATACCGGCTTAAGTCAGGCTGGTCAGATACCGCATGACGCGCATGTCGTACAGTCCGTTTATGACCGGGAGCCTTTTATATTAAGTCACCCGGATTGCCCCGCAGCGGAGGCCATTTATCGACTGGCTGATTATCTGATTGATCTGAATCAAGTCAAAGAACATCAAAACAAACACGAGTCTTACTTTCCGCGGCTTTGGAAGCGCTTGCTTGGTGAAGCCGCATAACACTCAGGAACAACGATAAGAAATCACAGGAAATTCTCTCTCATTTCTCTCTCTTTTCCTGTTCTTTCCAACTCTTGAGTCACGTCACTTTACGAAACCCTTAACAACTTATTTTTACTGGGCGTGCAGACCTTCGTCTGTGTTGTCGCGGTTCAACTACTGGTAAATGCTAAGTTTAAAGCCTTACCACCGGGATCGCGTTACGCATGCAGTAATGATGAAATGTTAGATTTTAACGATAAATTAAATTGTAGGAGAAAGGTTAAATTTTCTGGAGTAGGACGCCGATATAAAAAGATAGACGAGCAAAGGTCCCTTCGGAGTGAAGTGAAATTCATTCCGGGCATTTTTCAAACTCTATCCAGGAATATTCTGTGGCCCTGCATTATGCATTTCGATTATCGCTAATCGCTTTTGCGACTGAATCGGTACGAGGGATTATCTCTCATTCTGATTTTTTTGGCGCGACTCAATCCGCACTTATTGCTGCAGTCATATTTTTTGGTCTCGGTTTGGTGTTGGGAGAAGTTGCCACTCGACTGGTTGAAGAATCAGCGCGAGCGAGTTTTGAAAAATGGAAAAACAATCTTGATTAATTATATAAAGTTTTAGCAGTCATGCTTTTCATCTCTTACCCATTTGAAACGACTGTATGTTGATCACGGAGGAGTAAATGGCCATCAAAGCCAGTGAAGAAATCGCAGAAATCTGGAAGGTATTCAAGCAGGATCAGACCAACCAGGCGCTGCGTAACAGGCTCATTGAGCAATACGTTCCCTTGGTTCGTTATAATGCAGAACGAGTGTGGGCCAAACTACCTGAAGGGGTAGATCTGAACGACTTGATTTCGGCCGGAGTGTTTGGACTGATGGATGCGATTAATGCATTCGATCTGGAACGGGGAGTCAAATTTGAGACTTACTGCGTTCCCCGTATTCGTGGTGCAATGTTAGACGAATTGCGTACGATGGACTGGGTGCCGCGCCTGGTTCGGAGCAAAGCCAGTAAGCTCGAAGCTGCTCGAAAATCAGCGGAAGCAGAACACGGTCGTCCTCCAGCGGATGAAGAAATTGCACGCAAAATGCAATTGTCCCGAAAAGAGTTTGATAAACTCAAAAACGAAGCCAATGCCGTTGGTCTGGTGAGTTTGAACAAAAAATGGTACGAGACGGACAGCTACAAAGATGTGCGGGAAGTTGATATTCTCGAAGATGCCAAGGGAGAAGATCCCACCAAAAGTATTCAGAAGCGGGATCTGATGCGTCTGGTAACCAAAGGCCTAAATCGAAACGAGCGTTTGATTATCATTCTGTATTATTATGAAGAACTGACGATGAAAGAGATCGGCACCACTTTGGGCTTATCGGAATCACGCGTCAGCCAGATGCACTCCAGCATTGTGAACCGTTTGAAAGAACAACTGGGACGCCGCCGCCCGGAATTTGCTTAATCAAGCCCGTCATTATAGCGAAATACACACAAGGCCTCCCCAAACAGGGAGGCCTTTTTTTACGTGCGTCAGGCATGACGTGCAAGGGCAAGACCTGACACTGTCAACCGGTAAGCGAAAGCGACCTGAGAAGTGACTTGTCGGCGGCAAGTCCCGATGGAGGAAGGAGTCTGGTCTCAATGATTCTGGACCTGACCTCCTATTACGTTTCTGTATTGTTAGCTGGTAGGGTTTGTTTTACTTTGGAGATTGTCTTTTCCTGGTGGACGAAACCGGCGGCTAGCGCCGATCCGCTCATGGTAGGTACGTTTCGTGGTATGAAATATATGAAAAGATCAGAATTCCGAATCTTGATTTCTCTGGCGTGTGCTACTGATCGGCTTGTTCGACAGTGCTCATCTAACACCTGAATCCTTTACCAATGTGTGATGCTGCAGGTGCTGGCTCATGTGTCAGCATGCAGAGATCAGAAAAGGAACCAAACCCCCGATGTGGTCTTTCTGCTTCACCTGCGATTGTGATTCAGTCTGGGAGGAAAACCGCGGCTAACGCCGTACGGCTGATAGGGGGGCTTTCCATTGTTTGAACACTGTTGACGAACCAACAGTGCCACAAGCTACCGTGATCTGGTTTGTTTTTTGCTACCACGAAAAACACGAAAGGGCACGAAAAGCCAATTTTGTTTCCAGTAAAACGTTCGTTGGGGCTTACAAAAATTACGTCGATACTGCGGGCGGCCACATAGGGCCGCGCCCTACTATTCTGATGGGAAATCGGGGACTGGGTTTGCTTGTCGCTCGGTTCATATCCTGCTCACTGCGCTCGGCCCGGATTGCATCTGGACTATCCCTTGTTTCGTGTGTTTTCGTGAATTTCGTGGTAGTAAATACAAGAAAAAATCAGAATATCGAATTCAGATCCGACTGGAGTGTGCTACTGTTCGGCTTGTCCGACAGTGCTCATCTAACACCTGAATTACCTTACCAATGTGTGTTGCCGTAGGGGCTGATCCATGTGTCAGCCCGCAGGGCCAGCGTTTGGATCATAAAAGCGGTCAGACCCCGAAATGGCGTATCTGCTTCTCCTGTGATTGTGGATTTCAGTGCGGGATGTTCATCTGCGTGGGGGAGGTGCTATCTGGTAGGATTTGTCTTACGTGGGAGTCTGTTTTTCTTGGTGGGATGGAAACGGCGGCTGGCGCCGTGCCGCTCATGGTGGGGTGGGTTTTCGATTGCTGGGGCACCTGGTCTCGTTGTTGATACTGGTTGCTCGATCACTGTTGGCAAGCCAACCGTGCCACATGGAATGTTGTTTTTAGGGATGATGTGATGCTGGTTTGTTTGTTTGCTCTGAAGATTCCTGCTGGCTGTGCTCGGCCCGAATTGGTTTTGAGTCTGCTTGTTGGTTTGTTTTCTTGGAGACTGTTTGCTGTTCGATTGATTGTGGACTATTTTCAGGATGTGCGTGGGGCGGTCAAGGGAGAGCGACGCAAATTGGTGGGCGAGGGAGTGCAGATGTGTGTTAGGGCTGTGGTGGGGCTGGTTGGCAGGGGGGCGGCTGTGTGGCCGTGTGTGTCGACCCGCATCACTTTGAGAGGCAGGTATTTGTTAAATCTGGCTGAAACGAGGGAGTTTTGTAGTGCCGCTTTTTTCAGCGGTTCCGGTTCTTCAGCTGAACCAGTAGTGCCCACGCGCGCGACACACAACGGGGTAAATCATGGCGAACGTCGGGTTGGCGTCAAGGGGATTATTTTCAGTCAATACTCAATCTGGTCAGGTGAACTTGAGGAGTCAGAGCAGCGTGTCAGGTTCGATTATGCTCGCAGGTAGGGAGCCGGGGGAAGTTATCTCTGCTCCGACCCGATTGTGTGTGGCTCTGGTTGATATCAGACAATTTGAAAAAACCTGCCAGTTCTTGACTGAGTAGCTCGAAATTCGAACCGGATTAGATTTAGAATAAACGCCTCAGGGAACATCAGTTCCGGATCGTGTTTGATTTACATACTTTCAGATAGACAGTCAGGGTTACGGTTCATTCATGGATGTTTCTCAAATTGAAGATTACTATCAACGCTCGCTGACCGAAGTGGGAAAAGTTCTCATGGGTCAGGAAGATCTGGTAGAACGAGTTTTGATTGCTTTATTCTGTGAAGGGAACGTATTAATCGAAGGCGTGCCCGGATTAGGGAAAACGCTGTTGGTGAATGCACTTAGCCACGTGCTGTCGAGCCAGTTTCGTCGCATCCAATTTACCCCCGACCTGATGCCGTCGGATATCACCGGACATTCCGTGTATGACATGCACGAAAAAACGTTTACCTTTAATCAGGGGCCGTTATTTACCAACCTGCTGCTGGCAGATGAAGTGAACCGGGCTCCCGCCAAAACGCAGTCGGCATTGCTGGAAGCGATGCAGGAACATCAGGTTTCCGTCGATGGAAAAACCTATCCACTCCAGCGTCCCTTCATCACAATCGCCACGCAGAATCCGTTAGAACAGGAAGGGACATACCCCCTGCCGGAAGCGCAACTGGATCGATTCATGTTCAAGCTGATGGTGGATTACCCGACACAGGATCAGGAAAACGCGATCCTTGATTTGTACGCGTCAGGCAAGGATAACCGCGATCTGAACAGTTTTGGTATGCAGCCTGTCCTGAATACGGAAATCATTCTGGGGATTCAGAAACGAGCCACCGAAATTATTATCGAACCTTCGATCATTCAATACATCACTTCGATTGTTTCACGGACCCGCAGCTGGCATACGATTGAAGTCGGGGCGAGTCCCCGTGCCAGCGTGAATCTGCTGATCGGTTCGCGCGTGATGGCGGCCTGCCAGGGGCGTGATTTTGTGGTCCCCGATGATGTCAAAGATCTGGCGCTGCCAGTTCTGCGCCATCGGATTCGCCTGCATCCCGAAGCGGAAATTGAGGGCATGAATGTCGACGATGTGATTCGCGATATTCTGGAAAGTGTCGAGGCACCTCGCCAATGATGCCGCGACTTCCGTTACTGTTTCTATTTGCAGCCGCCATGGTTCCATTTGCGTTGGGAACCGTCTGGGCTGAAGCCAGTCAGGCCGGTATCCTGATCTGTCTGGGAGTCTTTCTGCTGTCGCTGGTGGATCTGGTGATCACGCCTTCTCTGCTGGCGATTGAAGTTCACCGTGATGTGAAAGATGTACTCAGTGTCGGCACGCCGAACAGCGTTAAGCTTTGGTTCACGAATCGAGGTCCTGTTCCACTGCTGATTCACGTGCATGACGAGCCGCCGTTACCCTGTCATTATTCCGATCTTCCATTTGATATCGAGCTGATACCGAATAAGCATCATTACAGCATTTATCATGTAGAACCATTACATCGTGGGAAAAACCGGTTTCGTCGAGTCTTTCTGCAGATGCGGAGCAGGTTGAGGCTGTGGACGGTGTATGATGAGCGGGATCTTCATCAGGAAGTACGCATCTATCCAGATATCAAAGCCGTGCATGGCGTTGAGCTATTGGCCCGCCGCAATCGTCTGGCAGAGACAGGAATCCGTCTCTCACGTTTAAAAGGGCGCGGAACGGAATTCGACCGGTTGCGGGAGTATCGACGGGGTGATGAATTTCGCAGTATCGACTGGAAAGCAACGTCACGACATCAAGAGTTAATCAGTCGTGAGTACGTCGTCGAAAAAAATCAGAACATCATTATTCTGATCGACTGCGGACGCTCAATGTGCAATGAGGCAGAGGGCGTGACGCACTTTGATCGGGCCTTAAACGCGGCAATCTTGCTTAGCTATATTGCACTTCGGCAGGGAGATACGGTTTCTCTGATGGCCTGTTCGAACAAGGTCGAACGCTGGGTGCCTCCGATTCGCGGCGCCGGTTCGATTCAAAAACTCATCCGACAAGTTTACGATCTGGAGCCGGTTTATGAAGCCTCTGATTATCGGCTGATGTCCGAACAACTTCAGCTCCGTTATCGCAAACGTTCGCTGGTTGTCGTATTGACGCATGCCCTGGATGAAGTACATCTGAGTCACCTCAGCGATTCACTGCGATTGATGCGCTGGCCGCATTTGGTGCTGTCTGCTTTCCTGCGAAACGTGCCATTACAGAATCGGATGAATGCGATTCCGGAGACGGACCGCGAGGCCTTTCAGATTGCCGCTGCCGCGGATATCGTGGCGACACAAACCACGCAAATCGCGTCACTGCAAAAATCAGGCCTGTTGGTATTGGATACGCTGCCGGAAAATCTGTCGGTAAATCTCATCAGTCGCTACCTGGACATCAAAGCGCGGCAACTGCTTTAGTCAGTCGATTACTTTGTCAGAAAGGGAAGCAGGTCGGTGTGGTGTCCGATCATTTTCCATTCTCCATTTTCTTTTCGAAAGGTGCTCGTCGCGCGGATTTTGACTTTTTCTACTTTTCCATCCGGTCCAATGTTTTGTCCGATTTCATAGTTAGTGAGGACCGCAATTTCCTCTCCAGCGATGATTCGCATCTCCGTCGGCTCAACTTTACCGCCTAGTTTGAGAGCAGCAGTTTTTTCCCATTCGGCTAAGACTGGTTTCCAGCCATGCAGATAGCTGCCGTCTGGTCCCATGAAAGTGACATCATCCTGATGTGACCAGACTTCTTTCATGCAAGCCACTTCGCCTGTAAACAACTGATTAAGCGCGGTGTAGAATTGCTGCGCGGCTGCGCACACTTCTGCTTGATCCTGCTCGCTTGCAGAGGCTGTCTTCTGGCAATTGAAACTGACGGCAGAAAATACGATCATCGCGGCGCAGATAAGTTGTAACTTCATTTCGGATTCTTCCTTCTGATTTTGAGTATGAGCGACTGGCCGAGTGTTGCGCGAGACTTGAAGACAACGCTCGAGCATGTACTAAGGTTCGGGTTGTGCTAACGGTACTGGTTGTAGGAGATAGTGTCTATGTCGAAATCGGGTGATGCAGGTTTGCGGGTTTTGCGTTTTCTCACTGTAATTATCGGGAAGTGGCTGGAGATGATCGAGTGCATATCCAGTCGTAACCGATATTTATAAAGAATTCATAAACTCAAAAACCGCGTAATCTATGCGGGTTCGTGTTTGGATTTCTTTGACTCTTCTCTGACCGCTGACTTTTTTCTTTTACTTGCTACAGGGCCAGCCGTATAATGAAAATTCATTAAGTTTGCTACCGTTTCGTACTGGAGTCCTCTATGGCAGTTTGTTTAGTCCCTGTGAATCAAGGTCGCCCGATCGTACTTGATAAGGCAATCATTCTTGTTGGACGCCATCCGGACTGCGATATTGTTATTACGGACAGCCCCAAAATTTCGCGTAAACATTGCTGTCTGGCGATTGTTAATGACCGCCCGGTGGTCCGTGATCTGGGAAGTATGAATGGTGTTTTCCTCAATGGGAAACAAATAGATCAGCAGGCCTGGCTGAAGCTGAATGACGAGTTGAAAATCGGCAACGTCGCCTATCATCTGCAAAATATTGGCGCTGATTCCCAGAAGAAGCCTGACTCGGCTGACAACGCGCCCGCTGGTGACGATGCTCCTACCAAAGCGCCTTCGGTGCAGCACTTCAAAAAGCCGACGAAGGACGTTGATATTTCACAGCAATTTCCGGTTGCCATTTCAGACAGCGGGCAAAACGTGAGCGTCAACGAAATTCTGCCCAGCGACGAACTGGAACAGGCCGAAGACGAAGACGACGAAGAAAATTATTCGGACAGTCATAACTTCGAAGGCTCCGGCTCGCACATCGAGTTTAGCTCTACCTAGAGCGCGTTCAATCTGGCTTGATTTCCACCGTCCGACTTTTCATTTGAGTCAGGATTGGATTCCAGAATCGGAAGTGTGCCGTCGTCATCAGCAGCAACAGCGTTATGCAGCTGACAATCCCGCCGATCAAAAACCAGCCTGACTGATAGGTCCAGATCACTTCGTGTTTCCCCGCGGGAATCTTAACGCCTCGGTACATGCCTTCGATCAGTTCGCTCTCTGCGGGCAGACCATCCACGTAGACTTTCCAGCCAGGATAATACAAGTCGGTTAGGATTAACGTATCTTCGGTGGGCGTGTCCGCTTCAATGATGATTTCATTTGCCCGGTACACTTTGATGGTTGCCGACTGATTGGTTTCTGGTTGCGTCCAGGCGAGCCGGCCGCGGGTACCTTCCAACTCATAGAAGTAAAGCGGTTCATCAAAGCGGCCCCAGGCAGGATTGATCACTGCGTCGAAGTCGCTCCAGACCGGTTTAACGGGCCATCGATTCAGATCCAGTTTGTGCTGGCTGAGGATATGCGTGACCCCGGCTTTGCGAAGCCATTCAATCTGTTCCGGAGTTGCTGGTTCTTTAAACGGCAGCGGTTGGGGCATTGTTAGTTTAGGATCGAAATACTGCTCGGGGCCAATACCCAGATACACGGGGGTGGACGACACGCCGATCAATGTAGGCAGGTTGGCTCCCGGGGCAAAGAGTCGCACGGGTTTACCATATTCTTTTACAATTTTTCTTAAGGCACTTTTATCAACCTGATTGATGGGTGGGTTGGGAACGATGGCAGCGTACGTTACATAACGGCTGACTACCCAGAAATCGGCGATCGTAAACAGACAGACGAGTGCGACGAGTACCAGTTGGATTGTCTTATTCCAGTTCTTGACCAGTCGTTCCAGACAGACGCCAGCGATAACGGCGACGGCGAATGTAGTCACAATACCATAACGTCCGGGGCCGGTGAAAAAGCTGAATCCGGGCAGATGTTTTGTCAGCGGCAGAAACCAGCCGGGCGTGTAGAGCAACGCCAAAAATCCGATGACCGCCAGCAGCACGAGTCTGCGATCACCGGTCCAGGCTTTGCGCCATGTGCCGAAGATTAACAGCAGCACAGCAGCGATGCCGAAATAAAGGTGTGCTTCGACCTGATTAGTGGCATCGGAGCCCGGGGCAAGGCCCGCGTCAAGGTTGACTTCGTATGGATACCAGGCCCAGGGGGCAACAACTTGTGATAGATACCAGACGGGAATATGACCGTAGCCGGGTTGGTGGGATCGTTCTCCTACTTCGGCCCGTTGGCTTAACTGTTTCAATTCCCAGGTCGGCCCCAATTGCACTGCCGAGAGACCATAGGCGGCGCTCAAAGCCAGCAGTAACAGGATAACGGTCGACCGTCGATACGGTTTGAGCTGATCGGTTGCTGCATCGCGGCTGAACCAGATGCGAGCGGGAATATAGACGAGTAACATGAGTTGTGTAATGAACGCTAGATTGAAATGGCCCGGCAGGATCTGCATCGCGAGCGCGAAGCAAAGCAGAATCGGATACCGCCAGAGCCGGGTCTGAAAAAACGATTCCACGCACCAGAGTGTCAGTGGCAGCCAGGCACCGCCGATGATGGCCCATTCCAGACAGATTCGCGAGGGAAACCAGCCGTAGGTGTAAACGAGACCGGCAAACAGTGCCGCGATTAGCGTGTATCCGAGCCGCTTTACATACATTGCCGTGAAGACAAACGCCATGATGTAGTGCAGAACCTGGACGACGTTATAAGCCGCATTCACGGGGAGAAAGCGGTAGGCGAAATAGTTGAACGGATAAAAGGCACCCGTTTGGCTTTCGGCGACTAAGGGGAAACCGTGGCCGATGTTGGAATTCCAGAGCGGAAATTCCCCCGCCTGCAGACGCTCGGCAAAGAATGTTTTTTGCGGAAAGAAATAGGTGTAAAGGTCGCCGCCGATCAAACCGCCTCCAGACCAGAGGCCGCCCCAGAAGATCCAGGTCAAGCCGACCGCAGCGACCAGAATCAATCCGGCGAACAAAGATGTACTCGGGGTGGGAGATACTTCCGGCTGACGCGAATCAGTTTTCTTCTTGCTCTTCTTTGAGGGATGACTCAAGCGACTGGACCTTGTGCTGACAAAATGGAAGACGGCTGAATATAGAACGTGTATTCTAAGCCGCCCGCTCTGATGTCTCAACACACAGGACGCGGAACTTATTCACCAAACATGCGGTTCAGGCGATCCTGATGGTAGGCCAGTCGTTGTTCGGAATTCATGGAAGCAAAATCAGGCGCTCCGTTTCCGGTGGTTGCAGGCTTGGTCGAGGCTGTTTTGCCGGATGTTATTGCCGCCGGTTTCCCATTTGCATTCTTTGGCGGGAAACTGAAAGTTTTGCCGTCTTCGCCACCATAACTCATCACAGCGGTTTGATAAGTCAGATCGACATCCAGACTTCGCGTCGGTTTGATTCCCAGTTCCTGCAGCACGCCGTGATAGGCTTTGACGGCTTCGACTGGTTGGATTTTGTCTTCGACGAGAAACCTTAAGAATTGAATGAACGCCAGCTGGTGCTCGGCTTGATTAATCTTGCGACCAAACAGTGCCACGCGTGCGCCATATTTTCGGGCATCGTAGATTAACTGGAACGCATCGAGTGTGGTTCCCGCTGAACCACCCAAAATTCCGACAATCAAATGCGGATCGTAGGCGACGAGTTCTTCCATCGCCCGCGGTCCATGATAAACCATCTTCAAAAAGGTAGGCCGTCCTGCTGAGGCGACGCCAGCCAGTGTGCGGGCAATCAAGTCGTTAATAAATCCGGGTGCGGTGTCCGCGGCGACGGCGTTGCTGGTGTTGGGATCAAAGATTTCCAGGAAGTGACGGAACTTTTTGCGTTCGGCTTCTTCCCGGAATTCTTTATAGCGTTCTAACGTTTCGAGATCATCTTCGAGATTGTTGTTGAACGTGACCGAATACAAACCGAGGTCGGCCCCATAGACCCGCTCTTCGGGTTTACAGTCGAGATGTCCACATTGAATATGATCCAGGCTGGCCGAGCGAAACGGCTTGGCCGCCGGGATATGAATTCTGCCGCCGCGAGGAATATGCACGTCAGTCGTATCATTGGCGCGGGCTGCGGGTGTGATGGGCGAATTGTCGAACAGGCGTTCGTCAATCGTCAGTTTTTCACTGGTGCTGGCAGACATCAAAACGATGTCGACCACTTCCTGCTGGATGACTTCACGAATTTGTTCTCGGTATTCAGCCAGCGTTTTGTATTTGAGTTCCTGGTCGTGCCGCTCGGGCGACAAGCCGGGAGCACCAATGCCAAACGCCATGTCGGCATCCTTGGCATCGGCGATGATAAACTCTTTCGAGCCGCTGGGGTCAGCGTGGATCGATTGGATTTTTCGATCAAGTGATTTTTCCATCAGACAATCATTTCAAATCAAAACGCAATAGAGGCTGAACGCACTTAAAAATTACCGACGGTAGACCGCTTGAGATCAGCCGAGTACTTTATCGAGAGTTTCTCGGAGCACTTTGCCTGACTGAGTCAGCGCCAGTTGTTCTTTCGGCCAGAGTTCAATTTCCAGATGTTTGACGACACCAGAACGACCCATGACGGTTGGTACGGAGATGCAGACATCCTGCAAACCGAAGGCACCATTCTGCAGAGAAGAAACCGGCAGAATTCGACGTTGATCAAGGGCGATGCAGTGCACGACATCCGCGATGCTGACGCCGACCGCGAAACCGGCTCCCCCTTTTTTCTTGATGACTTCCGCTCCACTACCACGAGTCTTCTTTTCGACTTCGGCAATCAGAGAAGGAGTGGAGCCGGGGAACTTGTCCAGTGGCAGACCACCAACTTGCGCGGCCGACCAGATCGGAACCATGCTGTCACCGTGTTCGCCAAGAATCAGAGTTGAAACCTGAGTCGGTGGCACATCCAGACGGGCAGCGAGCATGCTGCGGAGTCGGGTGGTATCGAGTACGGTACCGAGACCAATCACCTGTTGTGGTGGCAGTCCGAGTTCTTTCATGGCCAGATAAGTCAACACGTCAACGGGATTCGAAACGACGAATACAATCGCCCCTGGTTTTGTGCCCACGCGTTTGACGTCTGCCAGAATGCCTTTGAACAACTCGACATTGCGGTTGATCAAATCCAAGCGGCTTTCTTCGGGTTTGCGTCGCAGACCGGCGGTGATCACGATCACGTCGCTGTCTTTCACCAGTTCGGTTCCGCCTGCGTAAATCTTCTGGTCGGCGGTGAGTGAGCTGCCGTGCAACAAGTCCAGAGCCTGGCCTTCGACCAGATCCTGGTTGACGTCAACCAACGCGATTTCCCGGACGATGCCTCCGGCCTGTAATGCGAAGGCGGCACAGGAACCTACGAGTCCACCTCCACCAATAATACTGACATTCATGATCAAATCTTTTCTATATGACGATGTAATGTGTGTGTGAATTGTAATTCAGTCGACCTGCGAATTATTTACCCAGTGCTGACATAACCTGTGCTGTGATCGCTTTGATCAACTCCTCAGAAGTAGCACCATTGGCAGCGGGAGCCGCTTCGGTCGATGGTTTCTGCAGGTATCCCGGATAGCTGGGAGCAGGTTCAAATGATTTCTGCTGTGGGATTCCTTCTTTGTATCCGTCGCGGAAGGCACTGTTTCCACACAGGTCACAGTCTTCCACGTGGAAGCGAGGGTCATCGAAGCCGAGCTTCTTCTTCAGGTCGAGCAGTTCACGTGTTTCGGTTTCAGTGAAGTAGCTGACGCGTCCCATTTGCTTAGACAATAACAGGATTTTGCAGTACGCATCCAGGATTTCCGTTTTCCAGTAAGCGTCTTCGACAGACTTGCCGAAGGTGACGGTTCCGTGTCCTGTCAGGATAATCGTGTTGGTGCCCCCTTTAAGGAATGGTACCACGGTGTCGGCGAACTTCTGTCCGCCCGGTGTTTCGTAGGGTGCCATCGGAACTTCACCCATGAAGACTTCGACTTCAGGCAGCACGCACTGTGGAATTGGCTCGCGGGCAACAGCGAAGGCGGTTGCGTGTGGCGGGTGGCAATGCACAACGGATTTGACATCGGGGCGTTCTTTCATGATCGCCAAGTGCAACAGGATTTCGCTGGTCCGTTTACGGGTACCGGCAATCTGGTTTCCGTCGAGGTCGACAGCACAGATATCTTCGGGTTTCATGAAGCCTTTGCAGATCATGGTAGGTGAGCAGAGGACTTCGTTTTCGCCGACACGAATCGAGATGTTTCCGTCGTTGGCCGCTGCAAATCCTTTATTGTAAACGCGACGTCCGATTTCGCAGATCTCTTCTTTCAGATTCCGGTCGTGAATTCCACTGTTCCATTGATTTGACATTGTTTTGACTCCAAACGTAAATTTAAAAAATTGGTGTTTTCAGTTATTGTGATTCGACTAGTAAACTTCGACCTGATCCAGAATCGCTGACACATAGGCGTCAATCGGTTTTACATCAGGGTGAAAGGGAGCGGCTGCTTCTGCTCCTTCGCTGACTGCAATCTGGCAGCCTGGTGAAGCACCCAACTCGTCGTAAATGATAAACGGTTCCGTTTTCTTCTTTTTTTTGCTATTGAGTTCATCACTCTTTAAGGGAATCGCAATCAGCCATCGGGCGGCATCCAGACTGGGATGCTTGCGTGAAAGCGTCACTTTTCCGATTACTTCTGCGATTTTCATAATTCATTTCCTAAAGCAGATTAGTTTCCCTTTGTGGGAACGCCTGCGTTGACAAAGGTCTTCATCAAATTTCTCAGTTCCATGAACGATTTCTGTTCTGGATTCACACAAATCAGATTCGGGCTCATTTGTGCGACGACGGTTCTTAAATGGTTCACATCCTGAATGGCGGCGGCACAAACTTTTTGATTCCGATTCGCCAGGCAGGCTGCTTTCTCAGCTGCTGATGCAAACAGAACGACTCCTGCTGCATCGGCACGGCATAAACTACTGATCGCTTCCTTGACGGAATCTTCCAGTGAAGAACTCAGTTCCTGTGACCAGCGTGCACCGGTCTGTTGTTCGATTGTTGTCAGCGCGTTTTCGACGGCAATGGAATTAGAAAGTACAATTGCCCGCCAGGGAGACCCCTGCCCTTTTTGAGGAGCAGCAGTCGAAGTGGCGCGATGTACGTCGATTTTAAATTCTCGCAGATAATCTTTTGCAGAAGGCGTCAGCAGTGATCCCGCAGCGATGCCGACAGCCGATTGGCCTTTGGCTTTTTCTGCCAGCAGATCCGCAGTGATGACTTTCTCTGATAAGACAACTGAAGTGTTAGGCGTTGTCACAGGTGGTACGCTAGCCGTTGTTTGTCCGCCCTGCCCCTGTCGGGAAAGGGTCGACAAAACGTTGGCGACAACCTGATTGACTAACTCTTCAGAAAACTGCATAACGTTGTGATTCACTTTATTCTGGAATCGATTATTACTGATCAATGACACCCATGGTGGCCCAGCGAATGGGGGTATTATTCGCACCGACCATTTTCCGGACCTCGGCACCGTCTGAAGTAAGCAGGACGATATCACCCTTGCCGCACCCCAGTTCGTCGATGACCAGCTCAGGAAATCCGTCCGCGTTGCCTTGGATATCGAGCGTTTGCACCAGCAATAAACGCCAGCCGGCAAGACTGGGATGTTTTGCCGTTGCGGTTGCTCGTCCTATGACTCGTCCTGTCAACATTGAATTTCATTCCTGAGACGGTAATCTGCTGCTGCGTTGACAGAACTACGGTTCCGTCAACGTTCTGTTGTATTAAATGACTCTGAAATGCCCCACTGTCGTGGAACGACGGAAGCGTGTGAATGTCATTGGATTGGTAACTCCTTCACCGGTCGGAGTCGCGATGCTGAACGATCCATAACCTTCTCCACCGTTGCCCAGAGCAGCTCCACAAGGACCATTCTGCACGAACAGCGTGGTATCCATGATGCGACCCATTTTTGTGATCGTTTCAATATTACGTGAGTGGATCATGCTGGTGTGTCGGAATCCGTGTTCAAATTCTTTGGCCAGTTCAATTCCGTGGTCTGCGTTGCGGCAGCGAATAAACGGAACGAAAGGCATCATCTGTTCTTCAGGTACGAACGGGTTGTTCGTATCGGTTTCGCCGTAAAGCAGTTGTGTTCCTGCGGGGACGCTGACGCCGATCAAGCCGGCGAGGACAGATGCGTCCTTACCAATCAGATCCCGGTTGAGCACAGCGTGTCCGCCCGGTTCTGTGGGAGGCGAGAATGCCAGCGATGTCAGTTGCGCGACCTGCTGAGAATTCAACTGATATCCGCCATGCCGTCCCATAGCGGACATCAGTTCGTTGAAGATACTTTCGACAGCGAAGACTTCTTTTTCGCCGATGCATAACAGGTTGTTATCGTAGGCGGCTCCGATGATGATCGATTTGGCAGCGTTGTCGATGTCAGCAGTTTCATCGACGACGACAGGTGGGTTACCAGGACCGGCGACAATCGCACGTTTCTTAGCAGCCAACGCAGCGCGGGCAACACCCGGACCACCGGTAACGCACAACAGAGGCACGCCCCGATGATTGAAGATGGCGTCGGCCGTTTCCAGTGTGGGAGTTCCCAAAATTGTGACCAGATTCTGTAAGCCAGTTGCCTGATAGATGGCCTGGTTGAAACGTCGTACCCCTTCGCAGGCGATTTTCGCGCCGCCGGGATGCGGGTTCACGACTAGTGTATTGCCGGATGCGACCATGTTGATAAAGTTACAGGCCAAAGTTGGCAGGCTGTGTGTGACGGGAGTAATCGCCCCGATCACGCCGAAGGGGGCGTATTCGGTGATGCTGATTCCATTATCTCCAGACACGGCTTCCGTCTTCATGAATTCCATGCCAGGAATACTTTTGATTAACTGGAGCTTTTCAATTTTGTGATCGAGACGACCGATTTTTGTCTCTTCCAATTCCATGCGCCCCAGTTCTTCAGCCTGTGAGTCGCAGATCTGACGCACGATTTCGAGCGCCTTGGCCCGGTCTTCCAGCGAGGAGTTGAGCAGTTGTTTTTGTGCATCATTGGCAGCTGCGACAGCCTGATCGACAGAGCTGAAGACACCCCAGTCACCATCACGGTGTGGTGTGGACGAAGCGGAACCGTAACCGCCTCGATTATTGAGTTGTGATAACACTTCCTGTACGACACTGCGGATGGCATCTTCTGTCGTCTGCATAATCTATTTCTCCCCGAGCAGTCTGGCTTTGAGGCAACTCCTCAATGCAGCAGTCTCAGTCTTTCAAAATTCAGTTTTGGTGTTCCAGGTTATAGTTTTCCATCTGGTTGCGAATCCATCCGTCCAGTTTTGATTTCGTTGGTACCGAAGCGATCATGACCAGCAGTAAAATGCCGACCGGTACAAAGGCCAGCATCTGGTTTTCAATCAGGACAGCCACCAGATTGAGCATCGCAGCACCTTCCAGTAATGCCATGCCGAGAATCATTCGGACCATGAAGATCTGATAGAAGTTTCCCAGCATCTGTTTTTCGTCCAGATTACCCTCTGCCTGTGCTGCTTGCATTGTTTGATGAAACTGATTGCGGGCAACCAGATTCGGAACAATCATTCGCAGTACCAGCATTAACGCCGCCATTCCCATTCCGATGTAAGTGATAACGGGTAAACCGCCATCAGCTGCATCTTTCAGGCCAATGATTCCAACCACAATCCCAAATGTGACGACACCCATGATCAACGCCAGCCAGATGACGGTCATCATCATCAGACGCTGCTCTGGAGTAATCTGTGGTAGTTGATTGGACATCGTATGCTTCCGGTTCAGAACGCTGACTAATCCTTCGAGTTAAAAATTTCGTTCGACCCTACGTGAACCTGATCGACAATGCCGATGATGGCGGCGTCAATGGGCAGTGTTTTCGTTTCGGGTGTGAAGCGGGCTGATGACCCCTGCACACACAATACGATTTCACCCTGCCCTGCTCCCACAGTATCGACGACGATAAACGATCGTCCCGTGGGAGTCAGATCACTCTGGTCTTTTTCGTTGACTCGCAACGGCTCGACAATGAACAATTTCTGGCCGACCATCGCTTCGACTTTTTGAGACGAAACAATGCTGCCGGTAATACGTCCTATAAACATCGAACCAACTCCTGTATAATCCTGAAAAGGATACTCATTCTCTGCGGGCGTTACGAACGCCCTTCAATCACTTCCACTGTTTGCCGTCCGACGACAATTTCTTCATTGGTCGGTACGACCCAGATTTGCACGTTACTGTCGTCCGCCTGGAGTTGTGACTCTTCGGCGGCTGACTGATTCCGTTCTGCATCCAGACGGATTCCCGCCCATTCCAGGTTGCTGCAAACTTTTTCTCGTAAACTTACGCTGTTTTCACCGATTCCACCCGTGAAAACAATCGCATCGGCGCCGCCCAGTACCGTCAGATAGGCTCCCAGGTAATGTCGGATCGCTGAGTGAAACACGTCAAGAGCCAGTTGGGCTCGTTCGTGTCCATTGGCGGCCGCTTCTTCCAGATCGCGACAGTCGCCACTCAATCCACTCATACCTAACAGGCCTCCCTTGCTTGACAGATCTTCCAGAAGTTCCGCCAGAGATTTTCCGGTGGCCTTCATCAAGACTGGCAGAGCAAACGGATCAAAATCACCCACACGATTATTGTGCGGCAATCCTGTCTGGGGGCTCATTCCCAGACTGTTGGCTTTGGAGACACCACCGTGCATGGCACATAAAGAGCTACTTCCCCCGAGGTGACAGGAAATTACCTTCAGGTCGTCTTTCCCGGTGAGTTCGGCCATACGAGAGCCGATATACCGGTGACTGGCACCATGAAATCCCCAGCGTTTCACTTCGTATTCTTCCTGCCATTGAAAAGGAATGGCATAGGTACGATTTTCATCTGGAATGGTTTCATGGAAGGCGGTTTCCAATGCGGCAACGAGCGGGATTTCAGGAAACGCCTGACGCAGTTGTCGCATGGCCCGGGCATACGGAGGGTTGTGGGCAGGTGCAATATCTGCCAACGCCTCCATCTTGGTCAGTAATTCTTCATCTACCAGACGAATGCCACTTAAGTTTCCAGCAAAGACTGCTTTGAATCCAATTCCGGCAACTTCAGCTGCTGACTCGAGGCAGCCCCATTCGGGGTTGGTCAATTGAGACAGACACAAGTTGACGGCGGCAGCATGGTCGGGCACGTTTTGTTCGTGCTCTTCCCGATGCTCACCAATTTCCACAGAGCAATGGCTCTGTTCTTCACCGATCCGATCAATGCCCCCGCGTGCAAGCTGCACTTCTGCGGGCATATCGAACAGGCGATACTTGAAACTGGTGGAACCTAAATTGGCGACAAGTACTTTCATTGCAGGAATCCATTCTGTGACTTAGAGACTGGTGTTTCGACTTCCGTTTCCCCGACCAGCACTGGATGTGATGACCGGAAAGAACCAACAGTACGCTCTCTTAGATAAAGTTAGACATCAGACCTTCGGAGGGGCGTGCGATCACGTGAGCGCCAACCAGTTCTCCGATTTGAGAAGCAGCAGCAGCACCAGCATCAACAGCTGCGCGAACCGAGCCGATATCCCCTTGAATGACGGTTGTGATGAAGGCACCACCAATTTGAATCTGACCAACCAGAGTCACGTTGGCAGCTTTAAGCATGGCGTCGGATGCTTCGATTTGAGCAACCAGACCTTTTGTTTCAATAAGACCAATAGCTTCAGAACTCATTTTGTCCTCAATCTTTTTAATTGTGATAGGGTGGGCTGAACTGCCTGTTGTTACATACCAGTTGAACGTCAGCTGGTTATGATCATCGTCGTTACGATCAGATTCAGGAATTTCAGCCGTCAATGTTCATAACCCGTTATTATTTCTTGGCAGCAGCAGTTTTACCTGGCAGAACGCTCGCCAGTTCTTCGTGAGGACGTGGAATGACCTGCACGCTGACTACTTCACCCACTTTGCTGGCAGAAGCAGCACCGGCGTCGACAGCAGCTTTGACTGCAGCAACATCGCCGGTAACAAAAGCGGTGACCAAGCCACTGCCTACTTTTTCCCAGCCAAGCATCTGTACGTTGGCAGATTTCAACATTGCATCGGCGGCTTCAATCAGGCTGATCAGCCCTTTTGTTTCCACCATTCCCAGGGCTTCCATTGCTTTCGCCATGAGTCAGTTCTCCTTTTAGAGATAGTTAAGAAAAAAACAGTTCGTACGTTAGGCAGAATTTGAATACGATTCTGCCACAAGATTCAATTCGCTCATCACAGGGATCAGCTATGTTTGCATTTGCAGCCTTCAGGAACATACAGTTTGACTGAAGAGGCATGGTCCAGATCGACTGCGTTGCCTTCATCGGTATCGATGTGGACTTCAAGTTTGACTTCGGGATTTTCACGCACCACCACGTCTTCCAGGACGGTCGTGCAACCCTGTGATTCGATTCTCAGGTGTAATTTGTCGCCGTTAGCACAGTCGTAGTAAGCACAGTCAGCAGGAGACATGTGCACGTGGCGTGCAGCGCGGATGACGCCGAAATCGAGTTCAACGACACCCTTGGGGCCCATCAACACACAGCCGGGCGTGCCTTTGAGGTCGCCACTGATGCGAATCGGAACATCGAGTCCCAGCGAGATGGTGTCGGTAAAAGCAAGTTCTACCTGAGTATCACCGCGGCAGGGGCCTAAGACACGCACGTTAGGAATCATGCGACGACGAGGGCCAACGACGGCCACAGTCTGAGTCGCCGCGAAGTAGCCATCTTGGTAGAGGTCTTTCTGTACTTCGAGTTCAGCTCCTTTGCCGAACAGGACTTCCAGGTGTTCCTGTGAAAGATGGATGTGTCGGGCGGAAATATTTACCACCAGTGGGTTCGGGGCAGTCGTGGGTGCGGAAGCGGCCCCTGCTCCGAGTTGTTGTGATAAAGCCTGTCGAACCAGTTGTTCTACCTGCGAGTGTGAGATGGAATTGGAAAGTTGTGTCATAATATCAGATCTCAATTTTTCGAATTGAATGAGTAATATCTACCGGAATGGATGCTTATGTTTCTACAATGGTCAGTTCGATGCCTGCGTTCTGGATCACGGTTTTCCATTTCTCCGAGATACCATCGTCAACGACAATGTGGTCGACTGTATTCAGCGGGCATAAATAGGCCAGTGCCGAGTGGCCAAATTTGGTGCTGTCTGTCACAACAATCACTTCTTCTGCTGCTTCAAACATTTGCTGTTCTGTTTCCACCAGTAACATGTTGCTGTTGTAAAGTCCGTCCTCTGTAATGCCTCCGACGCTGATAATGAGCCGTCGCACATGGACACTTTTCAGTGAGTCCACTGCTGTCTTGCCTAATGCGACTCCCGTTTTGGGGAACAGGAATCCCCCGATCAACATCAAATCAATTTGTGGCTGATTGACCAGCAGATTGGCAATCGGCAGTGAATTCGTAACAACCTGCAATTGTTTTCCCGCCAATTGTCGGGCGACTTCCAGTGTGGTGGTGCCTCCATCCATCAGCACCGCTTCGCCGGGAGAGACCATATCTGCTACAGCCTTTGCAACTAGCCTTTTTTGCCTGGATGACATAAAGGACCGGTCTTCAAATGTAGCTAAAGATTCTCCACTGTAAGCAGCCCCACCACGGGTTCGTCGAATTTGACCGATTCCGTCAAGATACTCCAAATCCCTTCGAACGGTAGATTCAGAGGCACCCACAGAATCCATCAAATCCACAAGAGACACAAATCCCTTGTTTTCAACAATTTTTAGGATGCTTTCCCGTCTTTCGTCAAGCAACATTGACATGCAAACTCCTCCTGAGACGATATGTTTCCCTAAAGAATATGCCTTACAAAGCGCTGACTTTCAATTCATATTTCCAAAATACCCCTATAAACTTTCAAAATCAATCAAAATCTGTCAGTTGTTTTGAAAATTCCTAAAGACTTCATCTTACCTAAAGGAAATATTCACTTTAGGACGGAAATTGGTAAAGTTTCTCCAGCCTTCCTGTTTTGAGTCTGCTGAAGTCTATTTGCGGAGAGGAATCGTGGATTCGTTTCCATCTCACCAAAGGGGCACTCTTCTCTACCTCCCCTGGCCCCGATGATCAGCTTTTCTTTTCCTGAAGGTAAAACCTGGCCAGTTTAGCTCGCATGGTGCCGGCTTGTTTTCAATCCGGCCGGAGCGGAATATGCCGATTTTCCTGATTTGCCGGGTTTTTGTTGTCCAGATTTGCGGTGTGTATCGATTTTGAGCAAAACATCGATATATGCGATACCTGATCCGTCGATGAACAGTGTGTACCCGCGCATCAGAAATGCGCGATGAAAAGAGCCGACAGGGAGGTCGCGGTGAAACTGGAATATTCGCTAGCCGTTTCGGCGGCGATGGTCTTAGTCAGTGGTTGTGCCACAGGGCCAGAGCGTCAAGTCTCGAAGCGGCAGGATACAACGCCGAAGGTGGAGCGGGTTTCGACATTGGAAGAAAAGCCGTATCGACTCACTCTTGAAGAAGTCGATGACTTTTTGGCGAACCACAATCGGTCCGAGTTCACAACGCGACACGTTACTCATGAGCAGGATATCGCCTTGCCGCTCGCGGAGTATGCTGCCCCTCTGCTGCCAGCCCCTGATGACGTTATTAACGAACAGCAGAGCGAACATCACGTCGTGATGTCGCTGGAAGCGCTCGAACAAATGGCGTTGTCTAATAATCCCACATTGACCCAGGCGATGGCGCAGGTGGATGCGGCTTCTGGTGCCGCTTACCAGGCGGGGCTTTATCCAAACCCTGTTGTGGGATATGCCAGTGATCAGATCGGAATTGTTGGAACCGCGGGTGAATTGCAGGGGGCTTTTATTTCGCAGGAATTTGTTACTGGCGGAAAGCTGCAGCTCAGTCGTGCGAAATGGTCGCAGGCGGCCTGCATCGCGGAGACGAATCTTTCTGCTCAATATGAGCGTGTGCTGAATGATGTCCGGATTCATTTCTATCAAACATTGTCAGCACAGCAGCATGTGGAAATTCAAAAACAGCTTGTTGCGAACGCGCAAGACAGTGTTCAGACACATAAAGAGATGCTCAATCTGGGGCAGACCAATATGGCTGGTTTACTGCAGTCGGAAGTCGATTTAAGCCAGAACCAGTTAAATCTGAAAATGTCCGAAAACAATCTGGAGCAGGCGTGGCGAAATTTGATGGCGATGGTGGGGACACCGGAAATAACTCGTTCGACTCTGAGTGGGACGCTTGAGCCATCGGATGAAAAATTGGATTGGGATTCTGCATTTCATCATCTATTGCAGAACAGTCCCGAGCTGGTCGCAGCCGGTGAAAAGATACGCCACGATGAAATTACTGTCGAACGAGAACGAGTTCAGCCGATTCCCAATATTCTCGTTGATGTGAATTTCGGTCACAACTTTGAAACCGACAATACCGTGGCAGGAGTGACCGCCGGTATTCCTTTGCCGATCTTTGATAATAACAGTGGGACCGTCGATCAAGCGATGGCTGATCTTAATCGATCGCGGGCTGATGTGAAGCGGCTGGAGTTAACATTGAGTATGCAGCTGGCCGATCAATACCGCGATTACCAGACAGCCTGGCAGCATCTTCAGGCTTACCAGAGCGATATGTTACCCAAGGCTAAGCAGGTTCATGAGATGCTGCATGCCAGTTATGTCAAGCGGCGGGCTGCCTGGCCTGACGTGTTGATGGCGCAGCGGCGATATCTGGAGCTGCAGCAGCATTATACCGATGCGCTACTGGAGTACCGTGAAACGGATATTGTGATTCGAGGCATGTTGTTAACGGGTGGGCTAACCGAACCTCCGGCACCGCTGAGTGGCGGTCATATCGACGCTGTTCCCAAGCCACGGTAAGGATGGCACCGGACAGAAATCAGGGTGTCTAAAGAAGAACGACTCAAAATGGATGAAAGACGAGCCATGGAAACTCCCAACGATCGCAGGAATTTTCTTGTACAAGGAGCGGCAGCGACCGCCGGTCTGTTTGCTGCCGGTTCGGTAATGGGGCAGCAGCCTGAAACAGCTTCGATCTCCGATGCGGATGTTGCGGGGCCTCAGTCAGATGATGGCTATCCGCGGATGCATCCCGGTCTGGGTGGTCCGATTGGCAGCCCAACAGATCGTGGCAAGCTGGTATCCGGACTTCGAAACCCCGGATTGCCACCCGTGAACGTGGTTGCGCCGGACCTCACAACAACGAGTGGGAAAATGGTGGATGGTGTGAGAGAATTTCATCTTCGTGCCACTCCCGTACGTCGAGAAGTATTGCCGGGCATCTGGATGAATGCCTATGGTTATAATGATCAGTTTCCGAGTCCGGTACTGGAACTGTATCAAGGAGATCGGGTGCGGATTGTGTTCAAGAATGAATTGCCCGAGCCGACGTCGCTGCATTCGCATGGTCTTGAGTTGCCCGTCTATATGGATGGTGTTCCGGGTGTGACGCAAAGCCTGATCCAACCGGGTGACACATTTGTGTATGAATATGATGTGCATCAGGAAGGGACTTATTTCCTGCATTCTCATGTGGCGATGCAGGAAGCGATCGGGATGGTTGTGCCGTTTATTATTCATCCTAAGGTCGCTTACAACCCGGTGGTGGACCGCGATTTTGTGTTGGTCACGCAGCAGTTTTCCATGATGCCCCATGCGGACATTCCCAATACACAGTCGATGGATTGGAACTTTATTACCGCGAACGGACGTTGTGGTCCGTTTACGACGCCTCTGGTCTGCAAGCTGGGTGAGCGGGTTCGCATTCGGTTTATTAACTACAGCACGCTGCACCAGCATCCGATGCATTTGCACGGCCATACTTACTGGGTGACGGGTACGGAAGGGGGACGAATTCCAGAACCAGCGTGGGTTCCCGGTAACACGGTGATTCTGGGTGTTGCGCAAGCGCGGGATGTGGAATTCATCGCGAATAATCATGGTGACTGGGTGCTACACTGTCACATGTTCCACCATATGATGAACCACATGGTTTCGCAGGTGGGGCCGATCATCCGGCAGGAGAAAAATAAAGCCGGTTTTGAGGTTCCCGGTTTTCCGCAGATGATGTCCAGCGCGAAGTGGTCGAAGGAAGAGCTGCATCGAATTACGAGCCGTCGCGAAACGCAGGGGATGCGCGAAGGCTGGTATCACGGCGTGAAAGGTTTATTCACCGTGCTGCGTGTGCTGCCACCAGAGTTGTATGACAAAGTCATGCATACGAATGATCCGATACCGCCGAATTCGAGTACGCCTCTCAATCCGCCGCCGGGAATTCAGACGCTTTAGGTCGAGGAACATCGCAACCGGAGCTACTCTTCGATGATGGCGCGGCGATCGACGATTTTGATTTTGCCTGCGGCGAAGAGTTGGATGGCGTGAGGATAGAGTTCGCATTCAGCCTGGAAGACATTGGCGGCGACCTGATCGGGGGTGTCGGTCCCTTTGACGGGAACGGTACTCTGGCCGATGATCGGGCCATGGTCGTATTCGTTGTCGGCAAAGTGCACGGTGCAGCCGCTGACTTTGACGCCGCGTTCGACGACGGCTTCGTGAACTTTATGACCGTAAAACCCGTGTCCACAGAAGGCGGGGATTAGTGCCGGATGAATATTCATCACACGGTACTGGAAGTCGTCGGGAATGTGAATCAAAGACAGAAAACCGGCCAGTGTGACCAGATCGACTTCTGCTTCGCGACAAAGATCAAAAATCGCGGTGCTGAAGTCGTGAACGTTTTCAAAACCACGGCGCGTGATGACTTCACAACGCAGACCGGCGGCTTCGGCTTTGGCAATCCCGCCACAATCGGAGCGGCTGGCGATGACCAGTGGTACCTCAATGTTGAGTTCACCGGCTGCCCGTTTTTCCAGAAAGTTCGTGAGGGTTGTTCCACCACCGGAGATCAGAACTGCCAGTTTTAAAGGACGATTCAGGACAGGAGCGAGAGTGAGGTCCGCGTTCATACTAGTGATATAATATTCTTTTATTGAGGGTGTTTATTCCGGCGTTTTGTCGTCGGATTTGGGTTCAGTCTTTGATTCTGGCTTTGATTTTGATAGAGGGGCAGCAGGTTGCTGTTCCAATTGGTTGAAGCTGACTGGATCATCGCTGGTTGGCAAGCGAGTTTCTCGGAACTGCTTATCTTTCTGGCTTGCTTTCCACATGGCGAAAGCAACGCCGACAATGAGGATGATTAGTGAGCCAGCCAGAATTTGGGAAAAGAGTTGACTGCCTCGTTCATCCACGATCTGGGGAGTCCACTCGAGTTGTCCGGTTAAAATCAGGGGAGCGACTCGCGTGGTATCCTGGGCATTATAAACGTACATTTTGAAGAGATAACCGGTGACGGTGACGTGGTCAATGACGTCAGTCCCTTGGGGGAGTCCGTCTTTCAACTCGGGCGGGACTTCGGTACAGATGACGACGGTCGGGTTTTGTTGCGAGTCGTCAGTAAACAGCCAGGCTTCATACAGGGTTTTGATACCATAGTCATTTTTTTCGGCCGGGTAATGAATCAGTTTGCGAACCCGCCCGGTTAAAGTGACGAGTCTGCCTTTGTAGCGATTGCTGTTTTTGAAGATATCCGGAAAGACCGGAAGCTTCAATTTGGGGTTCTCTTTGAACGTTTTGAGTTCGGAGCGTCTTTGTTGCAGGTTGAACTGGGCAGCCTGTTTCTGCTCCTCGAGGCTGGTTTCGCGAAGATGCTTCAAGACGTAGTAGTAGAGTGTTTTTTCTTCAGCTCGGATACCAAACTCGTATTTATCCTCCACTTCGTTGAACAGTGAGGGGGCGAGTTGATCTGGGAAGGGCTTAAAGGGGTCTTCGGATGACTCGTCGGCGCGCGTTGGGATGAGAGCGAGGGCGCAGAAGATTGTGGCCAATGCCAGAGTTTTGATGTACGAGTGCATAATCTACTCCCAGGGGTTATGTCATTAAGTTCTTTAATATAAGAACTTAATGACAATTATGTGTTGTCCCTATTTTGTCGAGAAGGACTCCATTTGTCGAGTTAAAATATTTTAGTTCCGTGTAGTGACGCGTGGCGTAATCCCTTATTTGATAAGAGTTTTTGTCATTTGGGGCTTCATAGAGAGCATTGACACAATATACAGGATCTCTATAATTCTTTACAATTGCAATGAGAAGCGAAGCAAATTTGTTCTTGATTTCCATTGGGTAATCGCGATCCTGGAATCGAAAACTGATGTCATTGCAGGGTAGTCGCAGCGATTTTCTCTGCTTTTATTAATGAATATATCGAATCCAATTGTAACGGAGACAACCAGTAATGGCTGAAAATGTCCTGGAATTCACTGATGCGAATTTCCAATCTGAAGTAATCGAAGCGTCGGAACCTGTTTTAGTCGATTTCTGGGCACCCTGGTGTGGTCCCTGTAAAATGATGATGCCGACCATCGAAGAAATTGCCAGTGATTATTCAGGCCGGGTTCGTGTTGGAAAATTGAACACGGATGAAAATCCAGGCGTTGCTTCCTCAAACAACATCAGTGCTATTCCTACAGTGATGCTTTACAAAAATGGTGAAGTCGTTGAAACGTTTGTGGGTGTCACTCCCAAGGAACGTTTTTCCGCATCTCTAGATAGCCAGTTATAATCGCAATTGAAATTGTGGTTTTAATACATAGTGGGCAGAGGATGGTCTTTAAATCCTTCTCTGCCCTTTTTGTCGTTTAACTGTTCGTGTGATCGTAAGTGCTGAGTGATCGTTGAGGAATTGGATTCCTCAACTTAGTACTTGTAACATATGACATAGCGAGACGCTTTTCAGGGAAAGGAATCCCAGCATGAGCGATGAAATCAAGTCTGAGCAGCAAACAGAGTCCCCTTCTCCGTTTGCTGGTATGAAACCAAACAGCGGTGACGCGGCTGACTCTCGACCACTTTCCAGTCCGCAAGGTGTTGAACGCCGTGCCGACTTGCCTCATGCCTCACAGGAGTCCGCTCCACAGGATGCAGGCTCATCTTTCAGTGCGCAGAAGCAAGCGGCACTCGAAGAAAGTCTATCTTTTGCAGCGGTTGCTGCCGAGATGCAGACGCAAGGAGCGACCGAAGCAGGCGCTTCATTGACGGGTGCCGAGTTATTGTCGCAGGCGGGCGAGATTGCCAATTTTCTGAAATTGCAGTTTGCCGAAATCAGCCGTCGCGAGCAGACGCTTAACAGTCAATTGAGCGAGCTCGATAATGAGCGACGAAAAGTTCGAATGTGGGTCGGTCAGATCGAGGAGCAGTATGACGAACGGGAAGTCAGTATTCGTGAAAAAGAAACGGAATTAATTCGCAAAGCGGTTGAGTGTGAAAAGCTGGCGAAGACCGTGCAACACGAGCAAGAGAAAGTATTCGATGCCCAGGATTCACTGGAGCTGGAACGCAGCGAAATGCGGGATCAGATCCTGATGGAATTTGCGCAACAGCGGGAAGCTCTGGAGCGTCAGCGTCTGGATATGAATCAGGAGCGGAACCGAATTCGTGAGGATGTTCTGTCTTCACTGGATGATCAGCGGCGCGACCTGGAACACGCTCAGGAAGAGTGGCGGGGCGTAAAGCAGACTGAGTTGAGTCACCTGAAAAGAGAACGCGAAATACAAGAAACCACGATTCAAAAAGTGGAAGAGGAACTCGCTTCTCGTAAAGAAAACTTTGAGCTGGAACTGAAAACGCAACAGGCAGAGTGGGGCTCTAAGAAACAGGCAGAGCTGGAATCACTGGAATCGCAGAAACGAGACTTCGTGATTCGTTCTGAAGAGATCGAGCACCAGCTGACCATTCAACGCGAGGATCTGCAGCGCGAATATAGCTCGCGGGAAGAACAGTTTGAACAGAAACGAACGCTGACCGAGAACCGAATCAAGTTTCAGGAGAATCATCTGTTGCGGCTGCGGAAGCAGATCGAACAGGACCAACATGAGTTCCAGCGACAGCAGCAAATCCAGCAACAGCAGCACGAACAGAATGAGCGGATTCATCTGCTGCGCATGAAGCAGCTTGATCGGTATCGGGATTTATTACATCAACGCGAAGAGTCTCTGATTAGAGAGCGATCGTTGCATTCCGAGCTGCGGCGTTCGGTGGAACGCCATGAATTGAATCAAACGCAGCGGATGTCACAGGAATATGAGGTCTGGAAAAAGGACCGGGATGCACAGAAGGTCGAATTGCGGCGCCAGAATGATATGCTATCGTTGCATGCCGAGAATCTGGAACGCCGCCGCGAACGACTGGATACGTTACGGGCGGAAGTAGAAGAGACACATCGTGGTACATTGGAGATGCGTCTGGCTCTGGAAGAAGGCTGGGCACAATTGACTCAGGTTGAAGGTGAAGCAGCAGCACGCGCGCGACTGGAGAAAGCCCGAGAGGCGCTTGCCTCACATTACCGTCAGTTGCGTGAATCTCTGTCGGTAGAACGTCAGGAGCAGGAGCATACTCAAGAAGTGTTCCATCGCCACCGTGACGAATTTCGCCAAGAGCGTCAGGATCTCTCGGAATGGGTTGCCGAGCGCGACGAGCAATTGCGATTGCGAAGCGAACAGTTACGTTTCGAAGCGGAACAAATGGCGATTCGGGATGCAGCCTGGGATCAGAATCGGGAAACCTGGCTTCAGGAAAAGGTGCATGCAGAGCTGATCATTCGCGAACTTTTACAGCAACTGGCTGAAGTGACCGGGACTGAGATGGCGATCAATGAAGCTGGGCCGGATGTGAAAGCAATGTCGTTTTTTGCTTTAAACGAGGCGGTATCTGAGACACCAGTGGGTGAGTCTTCGGATGCGCGATCAGAAGTGGTAGAGGACGCGCAAAGCGAGCAGGATAAGGAAGCCTAAGGTCTGCCTGCTTAGCCCGCTTATCGCAGGTCCTTCCAGGCATCCCAGCAAAGAAACAGAACCAGGCCGGCTGAGATGAGGAACATGATATCCATCATCATGCTTCCTCGGAACGGGATGCCAATAATGATATCCACCAGAGCAAGCGCAGCCACCAATCCGGAAACGGCCATTGAGCCCATGATCATTTTTTTGGGTGCATCCGTCATTGCGATCCCTGTCCCTCTCTACTCGTTCTTAAAGCTGTATGGTTGTTAGAAGTCAGTCTGAGCTGCAAATTCTTAAAAGCAGAGCCGATCAAAGCTCTTTTTTCAAGTATACCGTATCGCCCGATGGAATTTCCAGTCGATTCTGTTGCTTATAGCAGCATAACGATTTCTCAAATCGTTCCCTGCTGAACGAATACCTGAAAAATCGTTAAAATGCAGCTATTCGGAGTAGTAAAGACTAGCTCAAGTAAGTGAGCAGAGTTCGATAATGTGGCCATCCGGGTCATTCACAAATGTTTGGGTGGCACCATCGGGGCGCGATTTGGGAGGCGAAACGATGGGGATTTCCCGACTGAGGGCTTTCTCATATGCCTGCTTTGCATCGTTGACCTGAAACGCAAAATGGTGGGTGCGTGTGTTCTGTTCGGGGTCGAGATTCCCGGCTTTTCCTGATTGATCGTGTTCAAGGATCAGGTGGATCTGCTGGTCTCCAATTTGAAACCAGTGTCCTTCAAATGAGAACCCCGGTCGGGGAACATGTTCCATTCCCAGGAAATCAACATAGAACTGGCGGGATGCTTCCAGGTCTTTCACGACCAGTGTAATGTGGTCAAACGACTGTACCTGAATGGAGTCGGAAACGGCAGAATCGGTCATGGCGGAAGTTCTCCTGTTTGGGTATCAATCACTCACGAAGCGGCAGAAGTCAGAATTGGTTCTCCGACACTCCAGTCGGCGCCTTCTCTGACGATGTGACGGTAGAGTGTATCACGTTCTACGGGAATCCGGCCGGCTTCATTGATCAGGTGGTGTAATTGTTCGACTGTCAGACCTTCCGGCGTTTTGGCCCCGGCGTCGTGGTAGATCAGTTCATGAACCACGGTCCCGTCGAGGTCGTCGGCTCCGAAGCTTAAGGCGGTCTGTGCCGTCTTTTCGCCGAGCATGATCCAGTAGGCTTTGATGTGGTCAAAGTTGTCGAGCATGATTCGTGACAGAGCAATGACTTTGAGGTCCATCAATCCCGACGCTTTTTGAATTTCTGACATGCCTGTATTTTCGGGATGGAACGCCAGGGGGATAAATGTCTGGAAGCCACCGGTTTTGTCTTGTAACTTTCGCAAGCGGCAGAGGTGATCGACGCGGTGCTTTGCTTGTTCATAATGGCCGTAGAGAATCGTGGCGTTGCTTCGCAGGCCGAGGTTGTGTGCTTCATTGTGAACTTCGAACCAGCTTTCTGCGTCGGCCTTGTGTTCGCAAATCTGTTCACGGACTTCGGGGTGAAAGATTTCAGCGCCTCCGCCGGGCATACTGGAAAGACCGGCTTCCATCATCTGTTCCAGAACCCAGCGAGTGGGTTTTTTGGTCATAAAGCTGAACCAGTTAATTTCGACGGGCGTCCAGGCTTTGATGTGCAACTCGGGATATTCTTCATGAATGACGCGAACGACATTCAAATACCAATCAAATTTTTTCTGATGGTGCAGGCCTCCCACAACGTGCATTTCCGTCGCGCCGGTGGCCCGGGCTTCTTGAACGCGTTCGCGGATCATGTCGTCGGTAAATGTGTAAGCACGGGGCGATTTCAGGTCGGCCCGGAATGCACAGAACTTGCAGCGATAAACACAGACGTTAGTCGGGTTCAAGTGGATGTTAGTATTATAGAACGCGAAGTTGCCGTTCTTACGTTCGCGTATCTGATTGGCCAGTGCGCCCAGTGTCAGAATATCGACTTTCTCATCCAGAAAAACGCCTTCATCGAAATTGATGCGTTCGCCCGCTTCGACTTTGCGGGTAATGAGATCCAGCTGTTGTTGTTCGTTTTGATTCAGATTCATCAGACTGACTGTTGATTCTTTTTTGCTAATTCCGGTGTTCAAATGAGTTGGCTGCGGTCTAAAAGATTGCGCAACAGGAGACACCGTTCATTATTACGATTCAGGCCCGCTTATGCGAGCCAGACATCGATCAATCCCACAAAGAACAAACCAATACTAATCACGGCATTCACGTGAAAAAACGCGAGATTGACGCGTCCCAGATCATCAGGATTGACCAGCAGGTGTTCATAGATCAACAGGCCTGCGACAGCGAGCACCGCAACCAGAAAGGGAATTCCCAGTGCTGCGAAGTACCACAGGCTGAACAGGCAGACGATGGTCAGCGCGTGGCTGAGCATGGCGAAGCGGAGAGCTTTCCTGATTCCCCAGCGTGAGGGGATACTGGAGAGCTTTGTTTCTTGATCGAAATGGACATCCTGACACGCGTAGAGAATGTCGAACCCGCCGACCCAGAAAAAGACAACCAGTCCCAGCAGAATTGGATCCAGTGAAAGACTGCCGCGAATGGCGATCCAGGCGGCCAGCGGAGAGAGCATCAAAGCGGCGGAAAGCCAATAGTGGCACCAGATTGTGAAGCGTTTTGCATAGGAGTAGCCAAGTAGAAACAGCAGGACCGGGACGGACAGATACAGGGGCCAGCGATTGGGCAGAAATAAGAGAGTCGAGGCGATAAATGCCAGCGATGTGAGCAGGGTAAAGAGAAATACCGTGCGGACGCTGATCAGTCCGGCGGGGAGATGGCGGCTTTGGGTGCGGGGGTTTTGGGCGTCGATATCCCGATCGACAAGTCGGTTAAAAGCCATCGCAGCCGAACGGGCAAACAACATGCAGAGCAAGATCCCGACCAGTTCCTGCCAGCGAACCGGTTGGCCACGCCAGGCCAGGACTGCGGAGAGCAGTGCAAACGGGAGCGCAAAAATGGTATGGCTGAAGCGAATCAGTTCCAGCAACAGGCGCAGTCGGGCCAGCATCTCATCAATCCAGTATCACGGGACGTTGTCCGGCCAGTATCACGGGGACGTTGTCCGGTCGGGGGCATATTTAACTGGTGCATCTTAGCTGATTGGCAGACGTCGCCCAAGTCAGCGGGGCGCGAAACTGTTCGTGCGATGCGGGAAAGATCGATGCTGTTTAGCGTGAGGGGAATGTGTTTAACGAGGCAACGTAGTTCACAAACCGTTCATCAACGCCCGGAATGTCGCGAGGCAGGCGTGCGCTTAATTCTTCAGGCTTGCTGTTGGTTTTCAGTTCTGCCAGGTATTCGAGCAGCGTGTCTCGTGTTTCCGGTGTGCTGTTCAGCATGAAGTGCACCCAGGCCCAGGCTTCCTGATAATCGACCCGCTGCATCTGTGATACTTTTTCGAGTTGTTCGAGTCGCTTCATGTCGGGTTTCCAGCCGTTAGTGAGGGCGGTGGAAAGCCGCGAAGCATGATCGCGATTGACTTGTCCGGGTGTGTTGCCGGCGACTTCAAAGTATTCTGCCAATCCTTCATCGAGCCATAAGGGGACGGTTTTCAAGCTGGCGTGTAACAGGCCGTGCGTGAATTCGTGCCGCAGGTCTTCCTGAATGCGTTCCCCCCAAAATGTATAGACGGCTAATTCTTTAGGAGTTCCCACGAAGTAGGCCCGGCGGGGAGGCAGGCCCGGATAGGTCAGGTCCAGATAATTGCGGTATTCTTCCTGATTTGTGAAGAGGTAAACGGTGACCTGTTCGCTATTGAGTGGAATGTTTAACGTGGCAGCGACATCTTCGCGGAGCTTGATCAGATCCTGAAAGAGTTCATGGTCCTGCCCGAGTTTGAAGTCACTGAGCACGATGAGCTGTTCTGCACTCACACTATGCCGGGCTGGCAGATGGACTGTTTGATTTTTGGCAGCACTACGACAGCTTGATGTCAGCAGCAGGCACAGCAACAGACAAACACTCAAAGTCAGTGCTTTGAGTATTGAGAGAGACTTCCTGGCTGAAGTCTGATTCGGGCTGTCGGGTGCTTGTCGTTTCACAGTTTGCGGTGGTACTTTTTTTGCGCGTTGAGGGAACTCAAAAATCTTTGGTTTGATTTAATTACGTCGGGTTGGAGTCTGGGTATTTTCAGCAGAACGTTTTTTGGGGGCGCTCTGAAACAGGCCGTCGAAAAATCCAGTCGACGCCGATTGAATAATGAGTTTTCCTTTGCCGTTATCAACGAGTGATTGTGCTAACTTGGGGTGGCTCTTCCAGGTGGTCGCATTCCAGGTTCTGATGTCGGCATAGGTATCGTGCAGGCCGGTTTGAGACTTGGGAATGAAAATCCAGCCTTCCTTTGATTGAACGACATGATATTCAAACGCGGCATACATGCCTCCGGCTCCAATCATCATGAAGATCAGAGCCGCGATAATTCGGCGCATCTAATTCACTTCCTTGTGGTTATTAATACTGTATCGCCTTAGTTCAGGGGCGGGATCATCTCAGAAACGGGAAAATGCGGCAAGAGTGAAGTTGTTAATTTGGGGTGACTTTGTGTGCACTTACTCTTGTTTTGAGGGCGGGTTTCCGAAGCGGTCACCGGGGTTGATTTTCCTGCCACACAAAAATTGGCTCGTCTGCATGGGCCGTTTTCCCTGAGGTTGAATCTGTTTCAGTTCCAGAACTCCCTCGGCCGTGTTGATGATGACTCGTTTTGTATTGGCGAAGATGACGGTACCGGGGGCGGAATTCAGGAGTTTCTGATCGAGATCCAGATCGCTTATTAGCTCTATGTTGAGTATTTCCACATCCAGAATCAGCAATCTTAACGGTTCCTGCTCCGATTGGTGAAGAAATGAGAAGGGGTTCGGCCAAGGCTGCATTGCTCTGACATGACACGCGATTTGAGAGGCACTCTGGTTCCAGTCAATGGCGCCTTCCTGTTTATCGAGTGTGGGCGCAAATGTCGCTTCAGTATGTATTTGTGGCGTTTCTTTCAGAGTCCCCTGCTCTATCTCACCAAGCACCTGCATTGCCAGTGGGGCGGCGAGTGCCGCCAGTCGGTCCTGGACTTCTCCCGTGGTTTCTTTGGGGCCGATGGGGGTTTCGACCATCGCCGCCACGGGACCGGAATCGAGTGCCCGTTCGATGCGAAACAGGGAGACGCCGGTCGTGGTTTCGCCGTTACGAATGGCATACAGAATCGGCGCTGCCCCGCGGTATTTTGGCAGTAGTGAGGCATGCAGATTGAAGGCCCCGTATTGAGGGGTGTCTAGAAGTTGTTGCGAGAGAATCTGTCCGTAAGCGGCAACTAAGAGCACATCGGCATTGAGTTGGCGTAATTCTTCCAGTGACTCCGGCGTATTGATTTTGGGAGGTTGGAAGACGGCAATCCCATGTTCGAGTGCGAGTTCTTTCATCGGGTTTTTGTGCCGATGATGGCCACGGCCTGTGCGATCGGGCTGGGTATATAAGCCAAGCACCTGATGTTCGGAAGCAATCAGCGCCTGAAATGCGGGAATGGCGAACGTGCCGGTTCCCATCATGACAACTTTTAAAGGCACGGTGGAGTCTCCTCTAGGCGGGCGATGGACAATTCAATTTCGACGCAGAAAACCAGGGTATTCTATCAAACTATTGCAGGGGCGAAGCGTTTATTGAGGCATCTCAAACAGCGAACCAGTCAGAGTGCGCGGTTCGATTTATCCCAGCGCATCTTCAAGCTGTTGCAGCTGTTTGCGAAGTTCGTCATCAGAAGGGTACTCGCCTGACTTCTGTTTGTGTTGAAATTCTGATTCAAAATCAGCGATGAGTGAGTCCAGTTCTAATCGCTTGGCTTCCACCATTCGATCGGGAAACATGATGCCCTCAAGGTGATCATGTTCGTGCTGGACAGCACGGGCGCCCAGATCATCCAAAGTGATTTCGAACAACTGGCCATCCAAGTCATAGGCTTCGACGGTGATCTCTTCAGATCGTTTCACGTCTCCATATACCTGTGGCAGGCTCAGGCAGCCTTCTTCGCCTTCCGTGGTCCCTTTGCGTTTTGTGATTTCCGGATTGATGAATACGAATTCTTCATCCGTTTCATTCGGATCTGATGCCAGATTAATCACAAACAGACGATACGGGAGCGCGACCTGATTGGCGGCGAGGCCGATGCCCCGCGCTTCGTACATCAACTCAAACATGGATTTCACCGTATCACGCAGTTCCGGTGAGATACTTTTGATGGGTTTGGATTTCCAGCGGAGCGCTGGATGAGGATAATTAACGATTTGTAAAGCAGCCATAATTTCGGATACCCGGCGGGGTATAATACTCAAATAAAGTTCGCAGATAATAATCGCACCTGCCCTGCCGAACTATTCGCGCAGGGGAGAAAACAGATGACACCATTACCTGTATATCAGGGCTGAATGGTAGATTCAATCCATACGTCTGCGAACAATATTATTGTTCGTAGTATTTTCGTTGAATTCAAATCGTTTTGATGTCGGAACGGGATCTGCATTCCTCATCGGCCTGAACCAGGCCGAGACGACAATCACTCAACAAAAGATACCTTCTCAAGTATTCAGTTTAATACATGGGAAGTGGATCAAGTGGTGCAGAGGCTGTTGTCGGAACAGATCCCTGCATCACAGGTAGACCTGCTGTTGACTGATAGGGATTGGAAGTGTTGTAAGCTCCTTGTGGTGAATATGTTGGAGCGCCAACGCCACAATTCCCAGAGGAGCATCCACCACCACCACCAAACGGGGCCGGTGCCATTGTGGGACCATAATTACAGCTTCCGCAGGTGCCTCGTCCGCATTGACATCCTGTCGTCAGGGTAATTAACGCGAGACCCAGCATCATTAAACCAAAACGTTTCATTTGAACAATCCTTTTCTACTACAAAGTCGCGATCGAAAAAATCAATCGCGGAGAATCAATCTGTGATGTGGAATAGTTAGTCGTATTATGAAGCAACCGAGGCTGCCAGTTTCTTAAAGTCGATCGGTAACAGGCTGGAATTGACGCCAGCCCAGTGTGCAGTAAATCCTCCGGGGTGTCGTTCCGGATTGGCTGCAAACGCGATTGTTTCGTCTCTGATTTCATTCACGCCTGGAGCCAGTGAGACCGTCGCGGAATGGCGACCTTTCCAGATTTGAAGCCCGGGATGAAACCCCAGGATGTTTCCTGAAATGATCGTTTCCCAACCAGAGTCAATGTGGCTGATACTCACTGAGAGTTGACGCCTTAAATTCCACCAGCGGAAAAATGTTTCCAGTGAAGTGACCCAGACCAGTGGTGTCTGTTTTCGATCCAGGTTGATCTTCTGGAACAGCAAGTCAAGTTCTTCCCGCGAAGGAATGGACGGTAATGAAACCGGCAGTCCCTGTCGGTATCTGCTGACCAGTTCGACGCGGAGTTTTCGTTGTGTGTGATTATCTGATTTTCCCTGCCAGTCATATTCTGCTTTCAAATGCAGCATTTCCAGAGGGACTGGCAGCGGGCTCATGACATTGGAGAATTCTCGGAATTCTTTTCCTAAAGCCGATTCGCCATAACAGATGACTCCCTGATAGGGATAAGGATAATCTGCCAATCGAATCCAGGTACCGCCCGACTGTTGTACTCGTTCTTTGAGTTGAACCACAAAGGCTGAGTTGAACTGTTCGCTACCGGTTTGGGCTTTCGTTTCCAGTTCATTTATCAAACGGCCGACGGCTGTTTCGCTGGTGAATTCAGAGAGATCGACGACCGGGATCTTAGAGTGAGAGAGAGACTGTAAATCCTGGGTATTGAAAGTTTTCTGAGCTCCCACCAGTAGCAGATTCCAGTTCGAATGCTGATAGCCGGCAAGCTGGGCCAGGTCTTCGTGGAGTTCGGTGACCGGTAGTCCCATTTCGCGCAATCCTTTTAAGACAGGCGTAGTGACCCCTGCTAAAAGAATTGGGTATTCCGGTAAATGACGCGAAACGGACATTATCTGAAAAGTCTTTGTGAGAAGGTATAGTGTCAGTGTGTGATTCCGTTTCGTACGAAATGAATCACTGCTGTTTCAACACGAAAGGTAAATTGAATTAATCAGTTTGACGGGTAATCAGTGTGGGAGGTGAGTGACAGGCCTGAGGATCAGGCGCAGAGATCACTAATGTGAGGCGGGAAGATATTGCTTTTCAAAAGTCAGGTCAATACGAAAGAATGGCAATGAAATAAAAAAAGCGACAAACCTTTAATCTTTTTTCGGATTTGCATTTGTTTTTTCAAAAAAAAATCTGGTTTCTATTCTTACGGGATGATTATTTGAGGATGAAACGCGGGGGAGCAACTTTCCAGATGCTTGATATGGGTAAAGTATTATAGGTGAAGCGAGCGGAATCGAATCCAATTTCCAAGCCGAAACAAGGTTTTGAAATTCTCTTTTAAATTGGGGTTGGTGAAAATCAGGAATGCCATCTATAATCCGCCCCTCGCGAAACGAATGGATTGTTTTGCGAGTTTGATTTCCGAGTCGTGATCCTGTTGAAAAAGAAACAGGCATACTGTTTGGAATATCAAAGAAAGAACAATGTACTGACTGATATAACAACAACGTCATAGCATGGAGGCGCGGCGTGGAAACAGTTCTGGTTATTGGACTTGATACGGTTGCCGGAGCAAATATTGCAACCTGCTTATCCAGTCGATATCGGGTTGTAGGATTGACTTCAACGACACCGGTTTCCATCCAGGGATGCGAAACTCATACTTATCTGGAAGATGATGTCGAGACAGCCGAGCATTGGTTGTCTCTGGTTCGTCCACAGTGGGTCGTTTATTGTGGCATCGCTGCTCACTCTGCCTGGTCTATCGATCCTGAAAAATTCGCCACAAAAGATCCTGTGGTGGCGGTTCGGAACTGGGTGAATGCAGCGGAATTGCACTCGGCCCGATTTACACACATCTCTTCTGATGCCATTTTTACTGGCCCTTGGATGTTCCATGAAGAGGACTGCCAGGGACAGTGTGAAAGTGAGCAAGCAGAGTTGCTTCGTGCCATCGAACGCGAAGTCAGCCTGTGTGACAATACACTGATTATCAGAACCAATGTCTTTGGCTGGAACCCCGCGACTTATGGGGCAGGCGAGATTGAGAATCTGGTACAAACGTTAGAAGCAGGCAGCTATTCGAAGCTCGACTGTTATCGACATGCGACACCGCTGTTAGCGACGGATCTGGCTGCGATTATTGAACATGCCTATCAGGAACGATTGACAGGCATCTTCCATGTCGCAGGCGGCGAACGAATTAGCCCTGTGGAATTCGTACAACGACTGGCGACCACATTTGGTCTGACTGTTCCCGTGTTGCCTCGAGCAACCGTGTTGAATGAACGCACCACTGGCTTTGCCAATGGTGAGACTTCGCTGCACACCCGCAAAATTCGTCGTGCCTTGAGTATTTCAATGCCGATGCTGGATGATGGATTACAACGACTGTTTGATCAACAGCACAACGGTTTTCTGAATCGCCTGAACGATGCACCTGTTCGACAATACGAGCAGGAAATTGCCGCTTAAAGCAATTAACCAACATAAAATAAAAACCCCTTGCGTGTTCGCACAAGGGGTTTTTTTTGAGTGCTGAGTATTCAGGCCAGGATTTTCTTGACGATTTTCGCTGGATTGACGCCGATTAAACGTTGATCGAGTCCCTGGAAACGGAATGAGAGCCGGTGGGGATTCAATCCCAGTAGATGCAAAATAGTCGCATGCAGGTCATGAACGGGGACTTCGTCTTCGATGACATTAAATCCGAAATCATCCGAGCGGCCGATAGTCGTGCCTCCTTTGATGCCGCCGCCTGCCAGCCACATGGTAAAGGCATTGGGGTGATGGTCGCGGCCGTCATTGCCCCCTTGCACCATCGGCGTGCGTCCGAATTCGCCGCCCCATACAACCAGCGTATCTTTGAGCAGGCCACGCTGTTTGAGGTCTTTAATTAACGCCGCTGATGCCTGGTCAGTGGCTTTGCAGTTATTTTTCAAGCCGCCGACAAGACCGCCATGCTGGTCCCAGGATTCATGGAATAATTGGATACAGCGTACGCCTCGTTCAACGAGCCGGCGCGCGAGCAGGCAGTTATTCGCAAAGGAACTTTTGCCAGGCTCAGCACCGTACATTTCGAGGGTCTGTTTTGTTTCCTGGGTAATATCCATCACATCCGGTGCGCTGGACTGCATGCGGTAAGCCATTTCGAAGGAATTGATCCGGGTGGCGATTTCAGGATCGCCGACCTGCTCAAGACGATTCTGGTTTAACGCTTTTAAGGTATCGAGCGAATCTCGCTGTAAATGCTCAGAGACGCCGGGAGGATTTTTGAGATAGAGCACGGGTTCCTGTCCGCCGCGGAACATGACTCCCTGATGTACGGTCGGTAGAAAGCCGCTGCCCCAGCAGGAGTTACCGCCACTGGGACCTTTATTTCCCGAACTGAAAACGACAAAACCGGGCAGGTTTTTCGATTCGCTGCCCAGTCCATAGATGGTCCAGGCACCCAGGCTGGGTTTGCCGAAGAGTTGTGAACCGGTTAACGCCTGGATTTGTGCGGGGGCATGATTGAAGGCGTCAGTTTTCATACTTTTGACGATGGCAATGTCATCGACGACTTCGGACAGATGCGGCAGGATTTCCGAGAGTTCCGCACCACATTGTCCATGTTTGGCAAATTTGAATTTGGGGCCGAGGAATTTGGAGTTGGGATCAATAAACGCGGCACGATAGCCTTTGAGAAGTTCTTCGGGGGGCAATTTACCATCAAATTTCCCTAAGACCGGTTTGTTATCGAATAGTTCCAGATGGCTGGGGCCCCCGCCCATAAACAGGAAGATAATATTTTTCGCTTTGGGCGGATGGTGAGGCTTTCTAGGCGCTAAGGGATCTTGGATATCGCCGGTTTTTGTGGGGGCCGCGTATCCGGATTCCTGTAACATCTGCTGTAGGGCGATCGCTCCCGCTCCAACGCCGCATTGTTGCAGAAACCAGCGGCGTGCGATGGGATGGGCCGGGTGTTGATCTTGATTCATGATATTTTACCTGCTTTATCGAAGACGTAAAAAGAAGGCTGCTATTGAGAGGGCAGTCTCTCTTTTTCTGCCGGTGATTTTTCTGCGGTTATTCTTTGGTAATCGTTTCATCCATATTGAGTAGGACGCGAGACAAAGCGACCCAGGCTGCGAAATCGGTAGTATTCGTTTTCGTTTTATTATGAGCGGCAAGCTGTTTGGCTTCTTCCGGATGGTCTGCAAAATAGGTGCGTTGTTTTGTCAGGAACTGGCTCAACAACTGTTTTTCAGACGCGGAGGGAAAACGGGAAACACAATTTCGAAAGGCGGTTTCAATGCGTTGTTCGTCTGTAGCGACCTGTTGAGTCAGTGTGGTTTCCGCCAGGCCGGTGGCACATTCCATAAACAGCGTTTCATTGAGTGTTGTCAAAGCCTGCAAGGGCGTGTTGGAACGGGTCCGTTTGACGGTAGAAATATCGCCGTTGGGGGCATCAAATGCTTGCAGCATCGGATAGGGAACCGAGCGGAAGCGGAACGTATAAATGGCGCGGCGGTAACGATTGTCATCCTCAGCTTCGATCCAGGTTTTGGGCCCGTAGCTGGCCGGTTTCTGGTATAGAAACGCGGGTGATGGCGGATACACGGATGGGCCTCCTACTTTGGGATTGAGCAGGCCACTGGCTCTCAGTGCGATATCGCGGACGAGTTCTGCATCGACACGATAACGGGGGCCGCGTGCGAAGAACCGGTTGTACGGATCTTTCGCATACAGTTCCGGGCTGACTTTTGAAGATTGCTGATAGGTGCGCGAGGTCACGATCAGAGTGTGTAGTTTTTTCAAATCCCAACCCTGATCCATAAACCAGACGGACATCCAGTCCAGCAGTTTTCGGTGAGTAGGAGCAGCGCCTTGTGAACCGAGGTCTTCGCTGGTGCTGACGATGCCTTTGCCGAAATACGCCTGCCAGACACGGTTTACGATGGCGCGAGCGGTGGTGGGTGATTTGCGATCGACGAGCCAGCGGGCAAACGTCAGGCGGTTCACAGGAGCATCCTGGGGCAAGCGATTCAAAAAGTCGGGGACTCCCGGCTGGACAACTTGTTTCTTTTTAAGAAAGTCGCCGCGATCGAGTAGATGTGTCGACCGTGGATCAGGACGTTCCTGGTACACCAGCTGGGTTGCCCCTTGTGGGTGCTGTTTCCAGAGAGCTTCGATTTCGTTGTTTTCTGCGCTCCATTCGGGGACTGTGGTTCGCCAATAGCTGAAGAGTTGGTTCTGTTGTTCTGGCGTACGTTTGGTGTGGGGAATCTGCAGGATCTGTCTGATCGGATCGGGAACCGGATCAACCTTGGCATTATCCGCACTGCTGCAGGAAATTCGGAAGCGTCCCAGATTCATGGTCTGATTATCGTCGCTGTTCCAGCCGCCGTGCATTTGCACCAGACTGATTTTTAATTTCGTGCCTTCCGGATAGCCGAAAGGTTTGTCGGCGCGGAAGACGGCTTCGCGTGGCTGATTGAATCGTCCGGGGCCGACATCAATGCCCCAGGCAGTAGTATTATCGCCGTCGATGGCATAAGCGACGGGGCCCGTAAACCCGCGGACTCCCTTTTGATCAGCGTATTTTGGTGGCAGCTGCTGTCGTTCATTGCTGAAGTCAGCGGTGGCTTTAGAGAATTTCACGCTGGTCGTTTGCTTGGGATCTTTTGGATTGATGACTGTGAGTTTGATATCGGTCAAAGCACACAAGCCTTCAATCGATCGACCAGGGCCGCCCGCGGGCAGGTTGGGGTGATTCAAAAGTTCGAGGCGGAGGGCTTTGAGTTCAGAAGCATCCACGGTGGCTTCAAAATTGGACGTGAATTTAGATGGTGCATAACCTTGTGCCAGCATCGAATGATCGGGCTGTTCGAAATAACGCTGTGAGTTACTGTCGGTATTCGTAAGCTTCAATACGGTCCACTCAGGTTGGTTGTGCTGGACTGTCTGTTCCCAGGCGGCCATTTTTGCAGACCAGTCGGGCAGCTTGGCTTTGAGTGCCTGTTCGATGGCGTTGATTTTCTTCAAGAGTGCCTGGCGTTTGTGTTGTTCTTCATCGGTATAGCCGCGAATGCTGGCTTCATACGAATTATTGATACAGGCAAAGATCTGATAATAGTTCTCCTGAGTCAGGGGGTCGTACTTGTGTGTGTGGCATTGACCGCATTGTAGTGTGAGCCCCAGCACGCTTTTGCCGATGGTATCCATCCGGTCGAACATGGCTGTCATGCGAAACTCTTCGGGGTCGATGCCCCCTTCTTCATTCAACATCGAATTCCGCATGAAGCCGGTGGCAATTTGCTGGTCTTGAGTCGCGTTCGGCAACAGGTCGCCGGCGATTTGTTCGAGTATAAACTGGTCATAAGGCATGTTCTGATTGAACGCGTCAATGACCCAATCGCGATAGAGCCAGACTTCGCGTGGTGCGTCTTTTTCATAGCCGTTGGAATCGGCATAGCGGGCGGCGTCCAGCCAGATGCGTCCCCAGCGTTCGCCGTAATGGGGGGAAGCGAGCAGCCGTTTGACCTGCTTTTCATAAGCGTTGGGCGCTTTGTCGTTGAGGAATTGATCGACTTCCTGAATACTTGGCGGCAAGCCTGTCAGGTCCAGACTCAGTCGCCTCAGGAGAGTAATTCGATCTGCGGGTTTAGAGAATGTCAGCTGCTGCTGTTCCAGTTTTTCGAGCACAAATGCGTCGATTGGATTTTGAACGAGCTGCTTTTGTTTGACGTTAGGCAGTGCTGGTTTCTCGGGAGGTTGAAAGGCCCAGTGAGAAGCCCAGGGGGCACCGGCGGCAATCCACTTCCGAATTTTTTCTATGTCTGACGTGGAGAGTTTTTTGCCGGAATCCACGGGGGGCATTCGCTCGTCTTCATCAGCAGTAATCATCCGCTGGTAGATCAAACTTTCGTCTGGTTTCCCCGGCACAATCAGTGCGTGTCCGTCGTGCGCACCGAAGACACTTTCTTTTAAATCTAATCGCAGCTCTGCTTCGCGGTGTTCTTCATCGGGGCCATGACAGGAGAAGCAGGCATCAGATAACAGTGGGCGAATATCAGTTGCAAAATCAAAATCAATCTGCGTTGTTTTTTCTGTTTCTGCAGACGCATTTTGAAACAGGAACGCAGCGGAAGCGATCAGGCAGAGTAACAAAAATGAGCACGTTCGAACGACCATAATTCTTCTTTCGGTCAACCGCTGAGATCGGGAAATCAATACCGTGATGAAGAAAGAAACGAGGCGGTGATTGACGGACTATTGAGTCTTATCAAAGCAACTGCAAACCCGGATTTTCTGTTAATCGGAATGATTTACGAATCTCAAAACCAAACACGAGTGAATACCGGTCCGCCACTTTACCCAAAGTGGGGTAGCTCAATCATATTGTAAGTCTAATTGAGCAGGTGACTTAAGCCAGGCAAAGGTGGGTAGGCTGCCTGGCATTGTCTCTTGTTTATTATAGGGGCGGCGACATGGGAAATTCAAGTTTTGTCTTTCGTGGGCTCAATAAATAACGCGACATAATTGTGAAGATTTGCGCGAAATCTTTGCCGTATGTTTATTAAACCATAACAAAAGCCCCTGTTTGATCAATATTGCTACGCATTATTCATGTGTTCTTAATGGATCGGGCGGAAATAACTTCACATTCACACGATATCGTACTCCCAATTGAAGATTTCAGCCGGCAACGAAAACTTCAAGACAACGTAACAGATTGAATTCAATCCAGAGGTGAAAAGAAGAAGTGAGTTTCAGGGGGGGACAGATCAGAATCATACATCAAAAGTCAAGCTGATGGGGATGACCTGTTTTCTTACACAAGTAATTTGTTTTTAGCCTTCATTGTTCGCGTATCCGTCAAACTCTTTTAAAACAACAGGAAACAAAATGAAAAAGTCGCGTTCTCGTAATGTCAAACGATCAGGTTTTACGCTGATCGAACTTTTGGTAGTGATTTCGATCATCGCCTTGTTAGCAGCTCTATTGATTCCCGCAGTCTTCGCAGCTCGTGAATCAGCACGTTCTTCACAGTGCAAAAGTAACTTGCGTCAGTTCGGTCTCTCCATGCATGCCTTCGCTGCGACCGATCCTAGCGGACGGTACTGCACGGGTGCTTATGACTTCCGTCGTGACGGATGTCCTGACACTTGGGGTTGGGTTGCCGACATGGTGAACAGTGGTGCTGGTCTTCCTCAGAAGATGCTGTGCCCTTCTTCCACACTGTTGGGTTCTGAAAAACTGAACGACATGATCGGTGTGGCAAATACCAGTAATAAAGACAATGCCCCACCAGCTCGTCTGTTGGAAGGTGTCTGTGCTACATGGACTTCAGGAACAGAAGGTACAGATCCTCGTATTCTACAAGTTGCGAAACTGCTGGAAGACGGTTATGGAACAAACTATGCGTCCAGCTGGTTCCTGGTTCGCTCTGGTGCAAAAACCAGTGCTGGTGTTACTGCATCTGGCTTAAAAGGTTTTGGCGGTAGCTTAGGTCCTCTGACAATTCGTCGTCTGGATTCTTCTCGGGTTTCTTCTTCAGCTATTCCCTTCATGGGGTGTGGTGCTCCTGGTGATGTGGGCGAAGCTGTTTTGTCTCACTCCATTCCAGGATTTCTAGATTCTGGCGAACGATTGGCTGAGTCCTTCAACGATGGACCTGCTTTCTGGAATCCATCTGCTGGATCAGGTGGTGCCATCGATCTGATGCCTGCCGGTACCAACGTTGTTGGTGCGATCCCTGTTGAGCTGCCAGATCCGAATCGTGCTGGAACTCCTGGAACTGATGGTATTCTGTGGCTGCAGGATTCTCGCGACTGGTATGCATGGCACGGTCGTGGCCGTAACAAGATTTGCAACATCCTGATGGCTGACGGTAGCGTGAAGGCTGTCGTTGACCTGAATGGTGACGGCTTCCTGAACCCAGGTTTCACAGGTTCCGCTTCAGGTGGATCAGGTCACACAGATGCGACTGTGGAACTGCGTCCTTCCGAAGTCTTCTCCGGCCCCTGGCTTGATGCTCAGTTGACCAAAGGCAACTTCGAATAATCCAAGTCTAACTTCTACTGAAAGACAAGTAAATGGCGAGTGGCTGGTGTTAAACCGGCCACTCGTTTTTTCGTTTACATTCAACAGCCATTGGTTATGAAATGATGTCTTTGATGACATGCCCGTGCACATCGGTCAGACGGCGATCAATGCCGTTGTGTCGGAAGGTCAGTTTTTCATGATCGATTCCCAACTGGTGCAGGATCGTGGCATGCACGTCATAGCACATCGTCGGATTAGCGGGATCGGCGGGTTTGAAGGACCATTGATCTGATTCGCCATAAGTTGTACCCCCTTTAATACCACCGCCCGACAGCCAGTTGGTAAACACAAACGGATTATGATCGCGGCCTTTGCTGCCCTGGCTACAGGGCATTCTGCCAAATTCCGTGGTCCATAAAATAATCGTATCATCCAGCATGCCACGCTGCTTGAGATCTTTAATCAAGGCAGACGCTCCGATAGACATGCCGCGACCTAATGGCCAGTGATCGCGTTTGATATCTTCATGCGAATCCCAATTGCGGCGGGGATGGCCGTTGTCTGCTCCCGACCAGATTTGTACAAACCGCACACCCTGTTCCAGTAGACGCCGGGCGACCAGGCAGTTTCTACCAAAGTACGCGATTTCGGCGGCTTCACTGATGCCTTCCTGCACTTCAAAGTCGGTTGAGTTCAACCCGTACATGTTCAGCGTGCTTTTGGTTTCATTCGAAAGGTCGAGTACTTGGGGCGCCTGCAACTGCATTTTGGCAGCCAGTTCGTAGGACTGAATTCGCGCGTTGAGTCGTGAATCTCCTGCGCGTTCCTGTTCGTGGCGTTGATTTAACTGTTTTAAGGCAGCCAGGACGTCACGATCGCTTTGGCGGGTGATGAAATCGTTTTTGGGAGGGAATAAATTGGAAATGGGTGTCTCTGAATTCGGGCGGATCATGGTTCCCTGATTGCTGGCAGGTAAAAAACCGGCCGACCAGTTGGCAGCACCATTGGGAGCGAAGCCGCGCGGGTCTGGTAGCACAACAAACGTGGGCAAGTTATCGGTGAGACTGCCGAGCCCGTAGCTGATCCAGGCACCCATGCCAGGGAAACCGGGCAGAATGAACCCGGTGGCCTGCATAAAGGTGGCGGGCCCGTGCACGTTTGACTTGCTGACCATATTGTGAACGAATGCCATATCGTCGACGCAGTCACCCAGCGGTGCGACACATTCGTTGAGCCATTTTCCCGATTCGCCATATTGCTTCCATTTCCAGGGAGCCTGCATAGTTTTACCCGGAGACGATTGAAACAACTGCACCTGTTCGCCGGGATCCCAGGCGTTGCCATTCTCTTTAATCAGTTCGGGTTTATAGTCGAATGTGTCACATTGACTGGCGGCGCCCGACATATAAAGTTGAATGACTCGTTTGGCACGCGGCGGGTGATGTAGTGTCTGTGTTGTGGTTGGCGCAGCGGCCAGGAGTTGATCGTTCTCCAGTAGAGACGCCAGAGCGATCCCCCCCAGTCCTCCTCCTGCCGACATTAAAAACTCACGACGATCCATGAGATCACTTTCTGTATTGATTAATCGATAAAGATAAATTCATTACTGTTGAAGATCAGGCGACAGACATTTTTCATGCCATGCTGTTTACCAATGCTCTGCAATATCTGTAGTTCTGCTGCATTCGGCGTCCGGCCTAATGCGGTTTCGAAAGCCAGCTTGATCTGCGCCGGCAGGTCTGCTGCTTCGGTCTGGACTTTTTGCGCGTAGAACTCAGACATGCTCACCATGAATTGATCATTCAACAGGGAGAGTGCCTGCAGCGCAGTGAGAGTCGGGATACGCTTGGGGGTGATCTGTGAAGGATCGGCACAATCCAGCGACTCCATGAACGGGTCGGGGACCGAGCGGACCACAAAGCGGTAGATCGAGCGTCGTAGTGATTTGGCTTTCGCAGGATCAAACTTTTCGTATAAATAGTGCGGCGAGTGTTGTGGTTTTTCCAATACAAACAACCGGTCTCCCGGGCCGTACATGGTGAGGTCCAGTTTTCCGCTAACTTGCAGGGCCGCATCGCGAATCGCCTCGGCTTCCAGTTTGCGGCGGTTCATTCGCCAGAGCAGGCGGTTATCGCCGTCGATTAGATTACCTTGTTCATGGGAGCGTGATGATTGCTGATACGCAGTACTCAAGACCAGCATACGGTGTAATTTTTTGAGCGATTGTCCTTCGTCACGAAATCGGCTGGCGAGATAGTCGAGCAGTTCAGGATGTGTAGGGAGCGAGCCCATTTTCCCAAAGTCGTTGGGTGTATCAACGATGGCTTTCCCGAAATGATATTGCCAGACCCGGTTCACAATCGAACGCCAGGTAAGCGGATTCTCGCGGCGGGTGATCCATTGTGCTAATGCAAGCCTGCGGGCACCTTCGTTATTTGCGTCTTCAAGTTGGAATTTACCTGGAAGCCCTTTGATCAGGTTTAAGGTTGCCGGTTGAACTTCTTTCATGGGGGCTTTTTCACTGCCACGACTGAGCAGAAACACGGGCCGTGGTTCCCCTTCGGTCGGTTTGAAATTTCCCTGTCGGGAAAAATGCGTGGCTGCAGCGAACACCTTATGACGCGCGGGAAGTTGGTTCAGATTCTTTTTGATCTGCTTTAACTTGAGACTGCGCTGCAACAGCGTGTTTTTTTCTTCAGGTGTCGTTAGGCTGGCGATCAGTTGATTGCGTTTCGATTGCAATTGTGCGAGGTCTGTGTTGGAATCAGGACTTTGATAATAGTCGCCGTCAATGACATTTTTACGGGACCATCGGGGCGGTGCTTCGATGGAATCGAGGGTGGTAACCGTTGCTTGTGTAGCGAGGTTCTTACCTTCTGAATTGAGGACTTTGATTTCGCCCAGTGCAAACATGAAATCGTTCGAGCGGGGAGTGAGTTTTGTGGCCGTCATTCTCAGGTATTGAAAGCTCTGGCCTTTCAGATCAAATTTGACGAGCCGGGTTAGCGGATTGGGAAAATTTGCTTGTGTCTGATCGGCGATGAGAGTTTTGGATGTTTTGAAATTTGCTGTGTCCGAAATTTCCAGTTTGAACCGCCTGGGAAAACCAAAGCCCGCGCCGATGTTATTAAAATCATCATAGGCGGCGTAGAGCGTGATCTGATCTGCGGTGACTGGCTGCTTGAAGTTGAGTTGCACCCATTTCGGGGTTTTGTCCGTTTTTTCAATTCGGCTGTGATAGCCATATTTGTCGCCTTGGCCCTGTTTGACTTTGAGAGCCTGTGCGATCTTTGTGTCTAGTGTCGTCAGTGTTTTTCCACCGCGTGTCTTGATCAAATCGACGAGTTTTTGATACTCGCGTTGGGTTGTGGTTTGCGCCGCCAGGAGTTGCTTGCGTCTGTCTGCTGTCTGGGGATCCGGGTCGTATTCCCGTTCGGCTCGGTCGATGCCGGCAAAAACAGCTTGTAAGCTATAATAGTCTTCTTGGGCGATCGGATCGAATTTGTGGTTGTGACAGCGGGCGCATTGGACTGTCAGGCTGACGGTGGTATTCATCACCGTTGCGACCATGTCGTCGCGATCAAGATTGCGAGTGATTTTTTTCTCAATCAGCTTTTCGTTGATTTCAATTTGTCCCACCCAGTCAAACGGGCCGGCGACAACAAAGCCGGTCGCGGGGATGCCGTCGGTCGAATAGGGTTTGATGACATCGCCGGCGAGCTGTTCCTGAATAAATTCCGAGTAAGGTTTATCCTCGTTCAGGGCACGAATGACATAGTCTCGATACGGCCAGGCGTTTTCACGAAGCTTGTCTTTATCGTAGCCATGTGTGTCGCCGTAATGCACGATGTCAAGCCAATGGCGGGCCCAGCGTTCGCCGTAGCGGGGCGATGCCAGGAGTTGATCGACGAGCCTTTCATAGGCACGTGGATTTGGATCGTTAACGAATATTGAGATTTCCGCGGGTGACGGGGGGAGTCCGATCAGATCGAAATAGAGGCGACGGATCAATGTGCGGCGGTCGACAACCGGGGAGAAGGAGAGCTTCTTCTCTTGTAGCTTGGCGAGTAGAAAGGCGTCGACGGGAGTGTGGACCAGTTTTTGATTTTCTGCTGAGAGTGAGGGGACAGCCGGCTGTTGTAATGGCTGGAACGACCACCAGTCGGTTTGCGAAAGCTGGGCTTCGCGAATTCGCGTGCCCTCTGGCCAAGGGGCGCCCGCTTTGATCCACTGTTTAAGTGTTTCAATTTCTGCTTTGGATAATGGCTTTCCTTTTTTGGGCATTTCCGGTTCGGGGCCGATGACATAATCCAGCAGCGAACTTTCGTCCGGCTTACCTGCTACCAGCACGTTTCCACTTTCGCCCCCTTTGAGGGTACTGCTCTGACTCTCCAGTGAAAGGCCGCCGTCTCGGGTGCTGTCGTTATGGCATTCAATGCAGTGTTTTTGCAGAATCGGTGCCACCTGTTTTTCAAATGGAAAATCTGCTGTGGACGCCGTTGTCACGGAGTGCACACAGAACATCACTAAAAACAGTGGCATGGGTATGAAAATCCGTTTGGTGAAAAAAAACATATTCGCTTTTCTTTTTCTCTCTGAGTGGGAGAATTAATAGGCAGAACGTGAGTCGGAATGCCTCTTGTTTTTGTGTAACCGATTATAACCGATAAGTCAGTTTCTGGTTTATCTGTTTGAAAAAAAGTGTCTACTCTGTTTCCAGATCAAATAACTGTTGATTATTGCCTGTTTTTAGAGTGACTTTCAGTTCAGTCTGACGGTTGAAACGGGGCGGGATGCCATTTTCAAATTCGTCCACCATGGTTTCGCCATCGGTTTCCAGAATCTGTTTGCCCGTGGGAACACTCGAATCGATTTCGACTCGATACTCTCCGGGGCTGGGGCCTGTTTCTTTGGGAATGACAAATTTTCCTGATTCGATATTTGTTCCTGCAGCGGCGCCTTTCCCTTCAGGGATGAAGGTGATGACTCCCTGATTTACTGGTTCTCCGTTGAGGGTTACCATGCCTTCGACTTGAGTTCTCTCGAAGGCATCGCTCTTCCCACAACCAGTCAGGCAAAGCAGCCCAGTCAGGCAAAACAGAATAGTACAGAAAGTTAATCGGATCGAATTCGTAATACGCACTGAAATCACCTTTTTTATCAAGCTACTGTGCACAACATATCTGGTTGTGTTGGAGATGTAACAATGTCGCAGTTTAAAACTCACCGATCACTTCGCCGCCACTCATGCTGCTTAGACTCTGCCAGGTGCCAAGGTCGATGTTTTCTGAAATAAATCGTACGGCACCATCGCACAACAGCGCGTGTACGCCGCCAACGTGCAGACTGCGAGATGCGTTACTTCGGTTACCTCCCGAAATCCCGCCAGTGCAAGGCAGGCGACCGGCTTCGGAAACACAATGTGTTACCAGATCGGGGGCAGAACTGTTTGGGCCGACGCGTGTCATCACAACCGATTCCGGTTCATCATTCCAGATCCAGGCGCGATAGTCATCAGCGCCGGTCTCAGGTTTGAGCATTTCCATCATTGCCAGTGTATTACTTGAGCCATCGGTAATGTCCCGCATTTTGGCTCCGAAGGTATTTCTAAAGGGAGAGGGTTCGATTTGATTGCCGAAGGTTCCCCGCCCCCAGTTGACCGCATAGTTACCACGAATACTGCCATCGGGATTCGAACTCCAGATCGCTTCACGGTCGGTGGGGCATTGCCATACGGGAATCGGAACCAGTCGCACGCCGTTACCTGCGGGTTGGGGATCATGCACGGTGGCGTGCCAGTTTTGATCGTGATCGTACAGATTGTAGATATTGGCCTGATCGATGTACGGCAGCAAATGCAGGCAAAACGGAGTGCGTTTTCCGGAAGGAGAGGAAGGAGTGACAACGCGATAAATCATGCCAGGAGGAAACAGGCGGTGTGTTTCGTGATAGTTATGCAGAGCCAGCCCCAGTTGTTTCAGATTGTTTTTGCAGGTGCTGCGGCGGGCCGCTTCGCGTGCCTGTTGCACTGCCGGGAGTAACAGTGCAATTAAAATGGCGATGATGGCAATCACCACCAGTAGTTCGATTAATGTAAACGCGGAACGTGGGTGACGGTCTTGTTTGTGAGCGACTAACATTCGTTCTCCCTGGTCTGAACCTGAAATAAAAAGTAAGTAATTAATATTTAGAAAAAGACTCCTCGGTTGTTTTTAAGCGTACATCAACAGTGTTCTATCGTGAGGAGCGGGATCAGGGGTGAACCAAAGCGCGCCCTCATTAAGTATATGGCGCGCTGATTTTTGAATTAGTACCATCCGTTTTGAGTTTTCGTTGTTTTTTTTGCAAATCGCACATTTTTGGGTACCAATCTGGAGTGATTCGCGCCACATACTATAGAGGAGACGTACTGTGTCCTCTGCTGCGCTGATTTCTTCCCCGATATGATTCCCTCCAACGTCCTGGTATTGATAGACTTAACTTCGACATGAGTGAGCATCTAAATAATCCGGTCATGAGCGAAGAATTTTTCCGGCTGTTCTCCCGGGATGACCGCAAAATTTATGGTTATATCCTGGCGCTGGTGCTGGATGTGGCTGCTGCGGAAGACATCTTTCAAGAAACATGCGTAATCCTATGGAAGGAATTCCCTGAATATGATCAGGATCGCAGTTTTTTAAACTGGGCATATGGCATTGCCTTTAATCAGGTGCGAAAATATCGCCGGAAGTACCAGAACAAGCGTTTGATCTTCAGCGACAGTCTGGTGACCGAGCTAGCGAAAGATGTTTCGAGTATGATCGAAGAACAGAGCCAGCGGCAGTTGGCGCTGACGCAGTGTCTGCAGAAATTAAGCAGCCGTGAGCGAGAACTGATTGATGCCTATTACGGGGAACAGGAAACGGCGGCCACCGTGGCAGACCGCTGGAAATGTTCCTCGCATGCGATTTATAAAACGATCAAAAAAATCAGGAAAGCATTAATTGATTGTGTGAACCGTCGTCTTTCCAGTGAGGTGTCTTCATGACCGAACCAGAGCACTCTATTCCAGAGCAAATATGGGAACTGGCCGACGCGCAGTGTTCGGGAATCATTACGGAATCCGAGATGGAGACGCTGGAACGTCTGCTGCTGGACCATCCCGAATATCGTCAGGATTATCTGGATTATGTCTTTCTGCATATCGGTTTAGCCAGTGCAGTGACTTCGGGTGAACTGCTCTCTTCGGCGGCGATTGAGAAATCGGTGAATCAACAGCATGCCGCGCGCGTGACAGCGCAAAGATCGCTACGACCGCCGATCACACAGACACTCTGTCTGGTGGTTTGTTTGCTGTCGATTGGTCTGTTTCTGTTGTTTAAAACACCTGAGCAAGAGGATGCACCGCGCCAGGTTGCCGAGGAGCCGTCGCAATATTATTTCGATGACAACACGGCTCCTCCGGATGAAGTAGCGATACTTTCTGAAGTGGCGATGGCGACATGGGAACTGCTCGGTAAATCTCCCGCGTTGACGCATCATTTTCAGCCAGGGACGGTAAAGGTGACATCGGGAAATGTAGAGTTCGCTTTTTCGGGGGGGGCTGATATTTCTGTTGAGAGCCCTGCTCTGTTTGGAATGGAACGTAAGGACCAGGGAACGCTCTTTTCCGGCACGTTGTCGGCGCGGCGAACAAACGGAACGGGTGCTTTCACATTAGAGACGCCTAGTGTTGAAGTTGTTGACCGGGGGACAGAATACGAAGTCAGTGTGAATGAGGCGGCTGAGACGTACGTGCATGTGCTGGATGGTCAGGTAGAAGTGAAGCCGCGCGGCCGCCTGCCCCGTTTTTTCTGGACTTTCGATCAACCTGAAGCGGAGCCGTTAACGGACACGATTGGAAATCGTTCGATACGTGCCGGGAAGAATGCGAAGCGAGTTCGGGGTTTAGTCGGCAAGGGAGCCGTACGATTTAATAACCGGCCCGATGCGAGCATACTGCTGGGAAACGGGGGCGGTAAAGAAGTGGGTACCGGCGCTTATTCGGTCTCGACCGGCATCACCGTCGAAGCCCTGGTTGTTTCGGAGTGGCAAGCTCCTGATGTGACTCAAAAAAAACGTCCGTTTGACTATGATGAAATCTTTCGGAAGGAAGATGGTAGCTATCGGATTCTGCTCAGCTTTCAGGATGATGATAAAGCCGGCATCACGCAAATTCCCACGGTTGAACCTGGCCCCTGTCTGTCGTTTGGATTGTTTTTGTCAGGCATGGGCTACAGCGAACTGGATATGCCTTTAGATGGCAAAGAGGGCCGCCCGACAATAGAAGAACTGCGAGATGGCAAACCGCATCACATCGTCGCGACGTATAACGGCTGGACCGGAGTGAAGGCGATTTACGTTGATGGAAAGCTGCGAATGACTCATCGTTTTCCAGTGGGGACGATGATCATCAGTGGCGGTTCCAAACCGGCGGTGATTGGAAATTTGATTTCAGAACGCTTCGATACCTTTGTGGGACGAGAACCCTTCACCGGCATCATTGATGAAGTTGCCTTTTACGATTATGCACTGGCCCCATCGACAGTTGCCACACATTATGCGAATGTGCAAGCAGGCAAAGATTACTTCGACGGGCAGTTGAGCAAATTCGTACTGCAGGAAAAGCTAGGCGGCAATGTGCTGCTCAATAAAGGCGAGAAAATGAAATTCGCCGCCGAGACTGGCGAGCCGGTGCTGTGAACCGGCTGTGTGCTGGCTTTGTGCCAACGATGAGAGGCTCACTCTCCTTGCGGCCGTGTGGTACTGTCGACTGGCCGTCAATACCACACCGTCGCTGACACTTTGGTTATTTCGATTCGAGATCGAATGGGATCTGATTGTCTCCCGCTTTTACCGTTGTCGTTAATTCACTTTTGGAATGATATTTTGCGGGCGATAGTTCCGGGGACGCTTTTTGATTGGGGTCCGACTGGTGATCAAATTCCCGGTACGTCGTGATAAACACCTGATGCGGTCCCAGCTTGGCGCCCATGGTATTCTGATTAAACAGGAGTTCGAGATGACCACGTTCCAGCGTGTAGGACGCTTGAGTTTCCAGTCTGTTCCCAATGCTAAGCTGTTGCTTTTGACTGATTTTGGCCTGATGCGCATCGGAAACCGTCGCATAACTTGGAGGAACGCGCGTGATGATCAAGACGCAAATGATAAGTAAGGTGACGAGAGGAACTCCCAGAAGTGTGAAGTAGATCCGTCTTGAGGGGCGCGGAGTCGCTATAGAAAGTTCATTCAGCAGATCTTTATCTGAAAGATGAGCCTGGTTTTTAATCGAGAAGGTATTCTTAAGGCTTTGCTCAAGTCGTGCATGTGTTGAAATGAACGCGATGTAAAAGTCTCTGGCAGATTCATCCACTTCGAGCGTGTATTGTAATTGGGCAAATTGTTCATCTGTAATGCGACTATCCAGATGGAGAGAAATCATCTTCCCCAACTCATCCCCTTGCAGATGGTTCTTGTCTGGCTGAGAGTCGTTCATGTCTGCCGCTCCAGCCTAAGGGATTTATTCACATAATCCATTAGGGTTAATCGCACCCGATACAATAACGCTGCCGTGGCGTTGTAAGTCCGTCCCCAGAAGCTGGCCAGTTCTTCCAGTGTCAGTTCTTCTTCCTATCGCTGCTTCAACAGTTTTTGTTTGTCGTCGGGCAACTGTTCAAGACAGTGAAACAGGGAATCCAGGCGTCGATCGTAGTCATGATTTTTTGATAATGTTTTTTCTGAGATCTCACGGAGTTTCTCGACGCTGAACAGTGTCGATTCTCGCTGGCTGTCTCGGCGGAAAGACAGGACTTTGAAAAAAGCGATTTTGGAGGCCCAGGCAGAAAAAGAACTCCCCGGAGTGTAATCCGCGACCTTCTCCAGGATGGTTTTATTCGTTTCTTGCAGCAGATCGCGCGCAATATCACTGTTACCAGTCAACGACAAAATATAACTGTAAAGTTGTCCCTGGCATTCAATTATATGCCGATGGAGACCGCCTGAGGGCGTAAAAAGAAAAGAAGTGGCTTGTACACTCTCGTCGTTTCTTCAACTTGCGTGGCTTGAGAGGGCAATTTTAAGCCGCAACTCTCAATGCAATCGATCCGGTCAAAACCGTTGATCCGGGACCTGTAACGGCGCTTTCACCGGCTCATTTTCTACTCGCTCAAGCATGAACCTGGTAACTCACTCATCCAACGAGTTCCCGTTGGTTTCTTTGACGGTGAGTGCGATGAAAAATGTGATGGCAGCGATGGCGGAGAGGTACCAGGCGATTGCGAGCGGGTTGCCCGTGGCTTTTACCAGCCAGGCAGCGACCATTGGTGCGGTGCCTCCGAAGAGGGCGAATGGCAGATTATAACTGACACTGGCGGCACTCACACGGACGCCACGTTTGAAGAGTTCGGTAATCGTAGCCGGTATGGCACCGGCAAAGCAGGCGATGAGCAAAGCAAAGCCAATTTGCCCGGTGAGAATCAGAGCGAAATTGTGATGGTGCATTAAACCGAGCAGCGTTGGCGATAGCAGAGCGACACCGGCGGACCCGATCAGCAGGAATGGTTTGCGACCAAATTTATCGGCTAGAATCGCAACCAGGGGAACAAACAGCGTTAACGCCGCCATGCTGATGGTGTTGATGTCGAGTGCTTCGGCGCGGTCCTCGCCGACTTCTTCGACGAGCCAGGTTGAGAGATAAATGAAGACCGTGTAAAACGTGACGGCATTCATCATATTCAGACCGGCTGATTGCAACAATTCTTTTTTATGACTGGCAAACGCCTCTTTGAGCGGCGAATACGCTTCCTGCTCTACCAGTTCTTTGGAGAGAGGTTGTTCGGGGATGCCGTGCCGGATGAAGTAACCCACGAAGGCGACCAGAACTCCGGACAGAAAGGGGATGCGCCAACCCCATTCCAGTAGTTGTTCGTTGGTTGTGAACGTATTGATTAAAGCACCCACGGCCGATCCCAGCAGAATACCGCAGGTGGCACCGATCATACTCCACGATCCAAAAAAGGCGCGGCGGTGTGGTGGTGCATGTTCGACGAGAAACACGAACGAACTGGTATATTCCCCACCTACGGAAACTCCCTGAATCATACGCAGGATGACCATCAGAACCGCAGCAGAGACACCAATTTGTGCATGCGTGGGTAACACGCCGACCAGCAGCGTGGGGACGGCCATCATCATCACTGAGAGCGTGAGTGCTTTTTTCCGTCCGAGTCGATCGCCGATATGTCCGAACAATACGGCGCCCACGGGCCGCATCAAAAAGCCCGCGGCAAAGGCACCGAAGGCGGCGATTAAAGACGTGGTGGGGTTATCAGAAGGGAAAAAAAGTTTACCCAGCGTCGGGGCAAAGAAACCGTAAACAGCGAAGTCGTACCATTCGAGAATATTACCAATGAAGCCTGCCGCCAGAACCCGAATATTTTTGTTGCCGGGTGCTGTGTTCTCTACTTCTTCTGCCTCTACAGACATGGATACGATCTTCCTTGATGGTACGATGAGTTTTTCGTGTGGTTAGTTTAGAAAATTGGGAAATAGAACGCTATTGAGAATGTAAAATTCTGAGGTGAGATTAGGAATACTGGGCATTCTCATTTCAGTGCGAACTGTATTTGGGCTGATCTGTATAGACTTCGATGCCCGCATTCCGCAGAGATTTAATGCCTGCTGCTGACATTTTTGTGCCATAGACCCAGATATCTTTGAGCTGGGGAATTTGTAAGGGGCTATCTTTTGCGGAATCTGTTAATTCGGTATCTGCCATATAGAGAATTTCCAGGTTTTCCAAAGTCGACAGGTATTTCAGGCCCACATGTGTCAGTTGGTTTTCTGAGAGGTCAAGGTACTCTAATTTCTTCAGAGTTTTAAGATACTCTAAGCCGGCATCAGTAATGGCTGAATTCTTGATCTGTAAATGTTCCAGGTTCGTCATGTTTCCCAGAGAGATTAGTCCCCGATCTGTCAACCTCGTATCGATCAATGTCAGGTGTGTGATCTGTTTTGCCTGTGATAACTGTTCGATCAATGCATCAGTGATTGACGCTCCCTGCAGACTGAGAGCATACAGTTTCTTCATTTTTGCCAGACAGGATATTGATTCAGGACTGAGGGGCAAGTTGTTGATGTTCAGTCGACGCAGCTTTTGAAAATTCAGAATATGTGGCAGACCGGCACTGTTCACACAGGTGTGACTTAGATTGAGATAGATCAGATTGGGAATGGCGGATAGTTTTTCTAGACCCCGGTTCGTGATTTTAGTATGGGAGAGATCCAGGAATTGTAGTTTTTTTAAATGGGATGCAGTGTGAAATTGCGCTCCGGTGATTTTTAAGTGATGTAATCCGAGATATTCCAAGGTCGAAATGTTTACGATTTCATTCACGCCTTTGTCAGTGAAATTTCCGCCTGTGATGATGATTGTGCTTAGTGGATACTGAGTTAATGTAATCAGACTATGATCAGACATTTTCGTTGGGTGCTTCTCTGTTCCCAGGTAAAGAGAAGCGAGCTTGGTTTGGTTTCCCAGAGAGTCGATGAATTGATCGTTGACCTTTAAGACATCAGAACTTGTAGTCGAAATATGCCGAATGGGGCGAATAAGAGGTTCCAGATTTGGTGAAATGTAAAAATCAGGCCCAGTCAATGGACTGACGCGAAAAGAGACTTCGCCCCCTTGGTTCCCAATGGTTCTTGTTAATCTCAGGGACTGAAAACGTTGGATTACTAGTGGAGCAGTACAAAAAGAAGCGACCAAAAGTATGAAAATACAGAAACGTCGTAAGCTAAACCAGGACCTTGATGTTTGATCGGGTTTGGTCATTGCCTAATGGTCCTGTATTGACTTTGTGATCTCATAGCTCAGCACTGTCGGACAAGCCGACAAGTGGTACACGGGAGCTGTTATGTTTGTTGGTTTCTTACATAGATAGATCGTTTTGTGATTCAACTTTGTGTTTTTATTTCTTGTCTGTTTCGATTATTATCAGGCAGTAGGTGAAGCAAAGGTAAAGTGTCAGATACAAATTCATCGAACGGAAACGATAGCATGAAGGTATCACAGGAATTCAGTCAATCCCCAAAACAATGCTAACCAGAAGATAGATAAGCCGTACGGACAAGCTAAAAGTGTGAACTCGGTTATTAGCTGTGCTGTCAATTGGGGTTTGCCTGCATTTGTTTTTTAACCTCACTGTGTGCCACTGTCGGCTGGTCCGACAGTGTTTGTTACAGGCTTCCGATACTCTAACATCACTGTTTCGTTTGATCAAAGAATTCCCAGGGAAGACCATGAATCGTTGGCAGGTCGGAGTCGATTATTTCGCCGTTACTTTCATACCAACGGGCACTTGACCATTTCCACTCTCGGCATTCTGTAACCAGATTTCGATTCACCGGATTGAAGTGGAGATAATTGACTGCTGCTTCAACGGCCTTCTTTGAAAAGAAGTTACGATCGAACCCCGGGCCTTCTAACCAGAACCGAAAGGCCGTTTTTCCCGGTCGGGATCGGATTGTCAGATCTTTCAATAACGGGTTCTGTTGCTCTTTCAGTAGTTCTTTTATCCGATAGGAAAACGGACGTTTGATGGCAGCTAGTAACCGATCGATTTTACATTCGTGTGTTGTTGGATAGACGAGTAAATGTAAATGTTCTGGCATGATCACGAAGGCTATCAGATGGAACTCATAACGGACCAATGCCCGGTCAATCGACTGACACAACATGTTTTTCCAAGCCGGGTTTGTTAGTAATGGCCTTCTATCAAAACAAGAAAACGTCAGCTCATGGCAGTCCCCGGGTTCATGGTAATGTTTGATCTGTTTTCTGTGTGGCGGCATGTTTTTTAACCTGTTGGAACATTTATACCGCCACTGTCGGGCCAGCCGACAGTGGCACACGCTGCCTCTATATTAGATCGTTTGTTGTTCATTTATTGAACAGTAATTTGCTGACCTTGGCACACGTCCGCCATTCTCTTTGGAGATTAATTCTATCTTTCACACGCACATTTCTCAGGGTGTCAGCAGGGGGATGCCGATGGATTGGCCGTAGGCCTGGCTGAGTTGTTCGATATTTAAACCATAAGCGCGTTGCAGGCTGTCTTGCCAGGTGAGGCCTTCTTTGATGCCGTTGAAGAAGAGTTTGAATTGTTCCGGGTTGGCTTTGAGCATGAGTTGAATAATGGCGCTGGCGGAGCCGTATTGCCAGCCTTCGAGTCGGTCGGAATTGAAGAACTGACCGCCGAAGGTCTGCATCTGCCTCAAGCGGGCGGCGGCTTCGATTTGCCGGAAGCGGACTTCTTTGGAAGAAGGGACAATGAGCATCGCGATCCAGTCGGCGATGCCTTCGTTGATCCAGGTTGGAATAGAGACCGTGCTCTTATAACGGTGAATGTAGCCGTGGGCGGTTTCGTGGACCAGGACGGCACCGAAGAAGTTCGGATCGTTGCCGCGGTAGCAGGAGACAATCACCTTGCCGTTGCCGTGCGAATGACAGAGGCCGATCGCGTTGCCCGTTTCGGTACGGTTATAAAACTGCTGTTCGAATTCCAGAAACGCAGGTTTTCCCATAAAGGCCACGATGACGGCTTTGCCGCGCCAGATGTTGTGGCCGGGCTTGAAGCCGAACGACTGGCCGAGTAGTTCATTCATCTTGTCGAGTTGAATGAGATAGGGGGCGACCTGTTTGGCGGGCATGTCGGTGTAAAACAGGAAATATTTTGTTTCATAAAACTTCATGTTGAGCGTGCTGAAGTGTTCTCCGACTTTAGTCAGAAATGTTTTGTATTCATCGACGTGCTTTGACTGCTCTTCTTCGTCGATTTCTTCCCAGAACTGTTCGTTGGACGATCGAAGTTTGTCCTTGATCGCGGCGTTCTTTTTTGTCTGGTCTTCAATGGTGGCTGCTTTGAGAGAGGGGAGATACTTGAAAAAATAGGTCTTGTCGTCAACCGTCATCTCTACGAGTCGGGTGGCGAACAGCCGTTTGCCGCGGCGGGCATTCTCGGCTTTGATTTCCATTGATTTGATCTGGCTCTTATCGCGGCCTGTTAAGAAACGCGTGATTTCGACATTCTGTTCCTGTTTGCCATTGGTGGTGAGGACGTCTGCTTTTTTCCCAATGAGCTGGTCGATTTCATCGGCTGAAAGGGCAAATTCCATGGCGGCTGCTTCGACCGTCGTTGCGGGTTTGGCATTGAGTCGGGCCGAGCGTTTTTGTGCTTCTACAGCCGGGGCATGCCATGCCAGTAGCAGCAGGAGGACAAAGAGCGTGGTTGTCAGATGAAAAATAGAAACAGGGCGAGGAACCAGCATGAGTACTCGCTTTCTGGATTGGAGCAAGAGAAAAGGCATCACTCTCTTTATAGTGCGGTGCTTGGGTACAATTGTCAAGTAGTTTATTGTGATGTTGTCGGTCTTTAGGTGGTGTTTCAGTGGTTTCTAAGAGGGTTGGGTCAATGGGGACTCTTCGAGCAGGCAAGTTGGGTGGAGTTTAGTTACTTATTCGACCCTTTTGTCACCTCCTGCTGGCTATTCGCGGCCCGAATTGTGTTCGGTTTGACACATATATTTCAACACGTGATGCCTATGTGTGGAATTTCTCTCTGGGTAAACCGGAAAGGATGCTGTTAAAGTCAGAAATAGAGGAGATTGTGAAAATTTTTCAAAAGTGGTGTTGACTCTGGAAAACAGGCAAATTCTGCCGATAATCGAGTAAGAATTCGTTTAAAAACAGGCGATTCTTGTTCACTCTGCTTGTTTTATTATTTCGTCACGCTAAAATTAACTCTTGCAGCTGAGCGGCCTGAACTAGTTGTTTCGGGAGACGTTGCATTTTTTATTTTTTAGGAATCGGAACAGAAGATGGCTGAAGGTACAATCAAGAAAGTGACACAAAAGGGATTTGGGTTCATCGACACTGAAAGTGGCAAAGACTTGTTCTTCCACTCGTCAAACCTGGAAGGCGTGTCATTTGAAGAGCTCTATGAAGGACAACGCGTTACCTTCACAGAAGGACGCGGGGAAAAGGGACCACGAGCAGAAAATGTGAAACTGGTCTGAAGTTTCACGTGCAAACTTGAAACACAAAAATAGCCGACGCAAAAACGTCGGCTGTTTTTATGCGCTGAGTGAAATTTCCAGATCAACTTTTATCGGCTAAAGTGTGGATTGTAAGACGCAAACATCTTTGTCCGGTCTCTGGATCGATAGGGGTAGGAACGGTTTCTCTGTTTTCGAACGAGCACCGTCGGACAAGCCGAGCGGTGGCACACGGGGGGCTTATCCAGTGTTCGATTTGCGGATCTAGAATGATATCTTTGACAGGTTGATTTTCTACCACGAAACACACGAAACCGGAGGTGGGTTTGGATATAATTCGGGGTTGCCTAATTATTTAAATGTAGGGGCAGTACCTGTGTGTCTGCCCGCCTTGCGAAACGCAACTCTGTATTGTTCTGCAAATGGGTCCAGATCGAACCTGCGCACGTCAGCCATGCATTCCACCTGAACTCTGCGGGCGGACACACGGGTCCGCACCCTACGACAACACGGGTAGGGACGGTTTCTCTGTTATCGGACTAGCACCGTCGGATAAGCCGAGCGGTAGTTCACGGGAGCGTATGCCAGTGGGGATAATTTGAGTGGATCGATTGCCTGTTCTTCAGCTTATGCGAGGCGGAGTCGTTTTCTGGCAAACTCGATGGCGTCGATGAGTGCATCGATTTCATCGGTGGTGTTGTAGAAAGCGAGGCTGGCGCGGACACTCGCGGCGATGTTTAAATGCTGGTGCAAAGGCATGGTGCAATGATGGCCGTGCCTGACGGCGATGCCTTTTCGATCGAGCAGTGTGGCTAAATCTTCGGGGTGTGCGCCGTCGATGTTAAAACTGAAAATCGCGCCCCGGTGTTCAAGATCCTGTGGGCCATAAATCTGTAAGCCGGGAACTTCCTGCAGTCTCTGCAGTGCATGTTGACTAAGGATGTATTCCTGTTGCTGAATTGCATCGAAGCCGAGCTCGGTGACATAGTCGATCGCGGTGCCCAGAGCGATGGCCTCGGTAATGGCAGGTGTGCCGGCTTCAAATCGCGCCGGAAGTTTGGCCCAGTGTGATTCTTCGCGATGCACTTCGGAAATCATATTCCCGCCAAACAGAAAGGGGGGAATATTTTCGAGGAGTGCTTTGCGGCCGTATAAGACGCCAATGCCGGACGGGCCGAATAGTTTGTGTCCGGAAAAAGCGAGGAAGTCGATTTCACTTTCGACGACATTGACCGGCATGTGCGGTACACTTTGCGCGCCATCCACAAAAATCAGGGCGCCGACTTCATGCGCGCGGTGTGCCATTTCTTTGATCGGATTCACTGTGCCCAGCACATTCGACATGCCGGTGACGGCGACGAGTTTTGTTTTGGGAGAGAGCAGGCATTGATAGTGTTCCTGATCGAGGCGTCCGTCGGGTGTCAGTTGAATGAATTTGAGAACTGCGCCGCGTTCTTTGGCGATGGCCTGCCAGGGAACGAAGTTGGCATGATGTTCCATTTCATTCAGAATGATTTCGTCGCCCCCTTTAAGGAAGTGGCGGCCCCAGGTCTGGGCAATCAGATTGATGGACATGGTGGTGCCGGATGTGAAAATGATTTCTTCCGGTGCACTGGCGCCGATGAAGGATTGGATGCGCGCTCGAGACGCTTCCATTTCCGAAGTCACGCGGTCTCCCAGTTGATGAACGCCGCGATGCACGTTGGAGTAATAGTGCTCGTAAATCTCCGAAATTTTATTGATGACCGATTTGGGATGCTGCGCGGAAGCACCGCTGTCCAGATAAACGAGGGGCTGCCCGTTGGGAAGCTTCGAATTCAGGATGGGAAAATCTTTTCGAATTGATGTGATATTGGCGGTCATATTTGTCTGTTTCAGATTAGAGCCCGCGTTCGGGGTTTCTGTTGCGTTACCAGATCCCTGGGGACCGAATCTATTTAAAAGACGGGGCCTACTGAAATCATGGAATGTGTTTTTATAATAAAATTGTGATTCATAAGGGATTCTAGCACGAAACCGGCTCATGAAAAGGGTTTCGTGAAAAAGCCGCTTTTTGGCTTGTATCTGCAGGTCTTTGTCTGCGCGTATGGTGTGTTTCTTTACAAGACACCGCTGGGAGGCTGCATGTTCATTCCCTGGTCAATGCGTGGCACTGATGGGTCTTCAGCTATGGGGCCTGGGTTCTATCAGATAGACTCGTTTGTGATCGCGACTCACCGAACTTTGTGAGAGATTGTCTTTTTTATGCGACATACGCTTTGAGTTCAGAGGAGAAACTTCCCATGCCTATAATTTGGTTTATCCAATCCAGCAGTTTCTGTTTGGCGGCTTCACTGCTGGTCTTTCTTTTGGGAGTGTCTGGTGTTGCCATGCGTGTTCGTTCCTTAGCATTGGTTCGCGGGAGTTTTCTGTCAACATGCGATCATGCGGAAGTGCGTGACGGGGGCAAGTGGAGCCGCAAAGATTGCGACATGAAGTGTTCAGGAAGTGCTTGTGAAGTCCTACGAACTTACTTTGATGTTCTACGAACGTCATTCGAAAGCCCACGAACAGGAACGGTTTTTGAGGTCAGGAGCTTCCAGATGCGTGTAAAACTGCAAAAGTCGCTTGGTTTTCGCAGGAAAAATATCGACAGGTGCGGAAGGGAGCAGGTGAAGAGAGGATTTGTCTCGCGCGTGCGACGCACTTAACACATGGTAGAAAAGGGGAGCGGGGAGTCAAGGCGTAAAAAAAGCCCTAAAATCAGGGCTGAAATATCTTGTTGAAAAGTATTGAAAAAATCAAGACTCTTCAGAAATTCGAATATTTACGACATCCGGTAGTGAAGCGACGGCGCTATTTTTTGGGGGTCAGTTTTTGTGCTTTAGAAATACGGTAGCAGGGTTTACCCATTTTGTCCTGTTGTGAACCATCAATGTGACCGTCGATCAGGACGACATCTCCGTTTCGGAAACGGTTTAATTCTCCCTGCTCGATGAGCACGATGTTGCCACCGAATCTGTCTGATTTATTGGGCGTGGCGTTGTAGGTAATATTCCATCGTTTTTCCTGCTCGTCGAATTCAACAATGCCTCTCAGCCAGCGGTAGTTTTGTTTGTCATAATTGAAAGGAGAAGGCGATTTACCAGCAGACGTCTGCTGATTGGAATCAGCGGGAAATTCAAACGAAGCTGATTGAAATTTTGCAGGTGTCATGAACGGATCTGATTTGACGAGTTGCGGTCCAGAGGCACGAGATTGATGATTGGCGTGGCTGACTTTGCCTGGTGCGGAGTTCATCTGCGAACTGCTGTTTGGACGGAAGGTGTCATTGTCTCCTGGGGAACCGTTGGTCGGAGGCTGGAACTCCTGGCTACTGTCGTTGGGGTTGGAGTTAAATTGGTCATTGGGGTTGGCGTCAAAGGTGTCTTGAGGCATTGGATTGGCTTCGAATTTATTCGGGTTAGCACCAAATACATCATCGTCAGAGGGAGCTGACATTTTACTGTTATTGGGGTCAAACTTATTGCCGCCACTTTCAAAGCTTTGCTGTTCAACTTGAGGCACGCTGAAGCCTTCGTTGTCATTTTGCTGGAATTCATCTTTTGGCTGCTGGAGCTGGTTGGGCTGGTTACTTTGGAACTGGTCGTCGCTGCCAGGGCCAAACTGGTCGTTCATTGGTGACGCGTTGCCGCCGAGAGGCTGCGGTGATTGATTGCTATTGAACTGATCATTCGCATTTCCAGGGAAGGAATTACTGGTGTTATTGGACGGGGGGGGCGTGGTGTTTTGCTCAAACTCATTCCCGAATGAATTCGAATTGGGATTGATCTTGTTCGGGTCCTGGTAGCTGGGAACGGCCTGGCTGCCTGTGGGGTTCTGATTTAGACCACTGCCGGGTGTTGCATTCCTGCCTGACGCAGTCGGATTGGAATCAAAGGGCGCGTTACTCGGACCGGGGGAGCTATTGAGGGGTTGTTGCCATTGGGAATCGACGCCATCGTAGTTGGTATTATTTGTTGTATTGTTAGGAAACTGATCGCTATAAGCCTGAGAGCCTGTTGGAGGGAGTGATCCCTGAGGCGGCGGTACGGGCTGTCCCAGATTGGGTTGGACTGGATAACTTCCAGGTGGAATGCTACCAGGTGCCATTTCGTAAGGACCGTTGGGTGCTCCGTACGGGCTGGGATACGTTCCTCCATAGGGATACTGATGGTGGGAATAGCATCCAGACACAGCGCAGCTCAGCAGAGCGCACCAGCAAATATTAAATAGAAATCGCATCGACATGATTGGGTCCTTAATGTTCCAAGTGATTTCCCAAAAGAGACTGGTGATCTACAAAGAGGGAAAAATCTATGGACGGGTGTGCCTGCTGGAACGAAGAATTCGGGCGTTTTTGCATCACATACAGCGGGGATTGATGTGAATGGTCTCTGCGGGGAGACGAGTACAAAAACAAACTTGTATCCAGTAAGCGAGCGGGATTTTAGAGAATCTTGAATATGTGTCTATACCGAATCGGGGATTCTGTCTGCTCGGCAGAAAAACTTGGCAAGAAATTTTGGAAGTGCAGATACTTTGCGTTTCGTTTTTGTAATCTTTACAATAAATGGCCGTGTTTTCTCGTATAAAAGTGTTTCCATCAAAGAACTCTCATGTCTTCGCCCCCATTGATTCTGCCTACAATCCAAAACTGGAACTGTCATAACTGTGCCGGTTGTTGTAAACAGCATGAGATTGAAATCACGGTGGAAGAAAAGGAGCGAATCGAGAAACAGCGTTGGGAGGAGGACGAATCGATTCCTGCGGGGCAGCCTGTGCTTGTGAAGATGGGGCTGTCGCCGACCAGCAAGCGATATCGGTTAGCGCACCAGTCGGACGGTTCCTGTATCTTTCTGAATGAACAGGGACTCTGCCGGATCCATGCCAAGTTTGGTGAACCAGCGAAACCACTGGCTTGCCAGGTCTATCCTTATGCCTTTCATCCGGCGGGTAATGAGATTGCGGTGAGCTTACGGTTCAGCTGTCCGTCGGTGGTTTCCAATCTGGGAAAGCGGGTTGATCAGCAAGCTGGTGAGATCCGGAAAATTGTCGATCAGGTACTCCCCAAACGCTATAAGGCGCCGCCTGCTCCTGGGCTAACATCGAAAGAAACACTGGGTTGGCCTGATACGTTGAAAGTTGTCGGGGCTCTGGATCAGTTTTTTGAAGCGAAGGATACCCGGTTTCTGGTCAAACTATTGCGATCGATTGCCTGGGTGGAATTAGTTGAGCAATCCCGCTTTGAAACGATTCGTGGACAACGTCTGGATGAATTTCTGGAGTTGATCAGTCAGGCGACAGAACAGGAAATTCCCGGCGATCTGGAATTGAGCCGTACCGCTCCCAGTCGTCTGGGGGGGATTCAGTTTCGTTTACTGGCGGCACAGTATGCGAGGAAAGATACCTTTGCTGCCTCTTCCCGCGGTTTGACCAGACGTTTTTCGCTGCTGATGTCAGCTCTAAAATTTACGTTTACTCAAGGTGAAATTCCTCGATTGCAGGACCGATTTAAATCGGTCTCATTTTCGGTATTGGAAGAATCATTTGGTGAACTCCCGCCGGAGTGTGAAAAGCTGTTTGCACGGTATTATCGGGTAAAAATTCAGGGACTGCATTTTTTCGGAGCCGCTTATTATGAGATTCCTTTTGTCGAAGGTTTTTATCATCTGGCTCTGATGTTCCCGGCAATCATGTGGATCGCGCGCTGGATTGCCGCGGGTGAGGGGCGTTCGACGCTATTACCAGAGGATGTGAATGAGGCGATGAGTATTGCCGATCATCATCACGGATATTCGCCTGTATTTGGATTGCCTCATTTTCGCAGCCGCGTGAGGAATTTGTCTCGTTCACAAGATATCAAAAAGCTCATCAGCTGGTATGGTCAATAGCGGCAGTGAGAGGTGACCGGCTTCAAGATTATTGGCAGATTTGAACGCCTTTCCAGAACGCAATGCGATTCGTCAGTTGCTGGTATTCTCGTTCAGGCTCGGGGTAATACCAGGCGGCATCGCGGTTCACTTTTTCTTCAACGACGACATCGAAGAAAAGTGCTTTTCCCTTGCGGGGGCAGATCGAAGTCGATGAGCTTTTTTTCAGAAAGAGATGATTAACCGACTCCATCGGGAAATAAACGTCTCCATCGACCGTGACGGTCTCATCTGAATTAACCAGTATCGCCTCGTTCCAAATTGCTTTGGGCACACCGCACTCCTCATCGCTAAGTTGTATTAATAGAACTTATAAATGAAATGAGAATGGATATTTATCGAGGTTGCCCACAGACATACTAGCCAAGTTTGGATCGAAAACCATGAAAATATTCAAAAAATAAGGTAGCTATTTTGAAAAAGATTTTTTCGGTTTGAATCATGCAGATGATTTGAAATCATTGGCTGGACGAGGGGACTGTTTATGGTGTCTGATGGTGCTCTTCAGGCATTTGTCGGGGACTGTAAGAAATAATCCCGAGTTCCCACTGTTTTCTTTTGAACATGTTTTTTGAGTTCAAAGTATGAATGCAGGTTGCATCTTTTCGCTGGTAGGAGATCAGACCTCCATCTTCGAGTTCCACGACGTGTATCAACTCGTCTGGATGTGCCGATGGATATTGTTTAATTTGGACCTCCTCTGAATCAATCAGCGCTTCGACTGACAATGATTTTTCAGAGGGGCTAAGCGTAAATCGCCCTTTGGTATTGGGAATTTGTTCCCATTTGAATCGTTTGAGCAAGTCTTCAATTTTCATGGAACCGTACTTGGCAGCTGAGCTGAATCAGAAGTAATCAAAGTAATGTTTTTTTGTCTGCCTTGAGTCTATAAGTTTTTCAGTGAAAATGAAAGCATCTGATTTGGAGGAGAGTGAGTAAACTGTGTGCGCATAAAAAAATGATGTTTCCCTGAAAGAGAGACATCATTTTTAATCTTAATACCTGCTTAGTTCAATTTCTCAAATTTGAAGGAGTTCTAGAAGCTCAATTTGTTTTGTGAAGTCTGTCCGAGGGAACAGTTCCCTCGGACTTGACGTTCACGCTAATTGAAGCTGCCCTTCGGACCTGATAGGCCAATCCCATAGTGCCGGGACTGCAGAATTCCTCAAATCTGATTAGTTGCAGCAAGACTTAGGTGATGGTGCACAGCAAGTCTTAGGAGCTGGTGCACAGCAACTTCGTGGTGCTGGAGCACAGCAGCGAGACTTCTTAACTTTGCAGCAACGAACCTTTACTTTGCAGCAACGGTCTTTGCAACGATTGAACATCTTACCACAACGGTCTTTGCAACCTCTCATGAAGGAACCTTTGAACAGTTTGCGGTGACCGCAACCTGAGTCACAGGTGTTGCAAGAATTGTTGCAGCAGGTCTTAGGAGCAGGAGCACAGCAAGTCTTAGGAGCTGGTGCACAGCAAGTCTTGGGTGCAGGAGCACAGCAAGCCTTTGGTGCAGGAGCACAGCACTTAGGAGCAGGTGCACAGCAAGTTTTAGGAGCTGGGGCACAGCATGTTGCTTTAGGAGCACAACATCCTTTACCGAGGAAGCTTGCAGCTTCAACAGAGGCACCAGCACAACAAACAACCGCTAAAGCGGCAACGTAACTTAACAATTTCATTTGGGCAATCTCCAAGGATTCGCTTCGTGGACGGTCGTGAGGTACTCAGTCAGGGTTAAAATCAGATGAGGTTTTCTGATCAACCTGTGAGTCCAAATCCTCACGTAATTAAAAAAGGTAAACCTGACTATTTTTTTCGACCAGATTGGCCAGAAAGTCCTCGAATAAACGTGAAATTGTTGCTGCTTGTCGCAAAGTGGGTCCTGAAACGTCACTTGTATCGATTATGACGTCCTCAGTTTTGCTTTGGTGGCAAGTCTTAATCCTCAGATTATTGATAAGCAGAGATATTGGTGCTTTTATGTATATTTCGTATTGTTGAGAATTCGGTTTTCTCTTTCGAAGCTGGGAATCGAAAAAAAACTCTGAGGAGTGATTTCAGGGCCCTTGTATGAGTTGTATTCAAGCCGGGCATGTATACGATTGAGATAGGTTAAGACAAATCAATGTCGTCTCAGGCCTTGTGGTGTGGTCGTATGTTTAATGGGATTGGGCTTTTATGAGAAAGGTGTTTGTTCTGGAAGAGCGGACACACATCGTATCTGAGCTTCAATGGCAGTTTGAAGGGGAAGCGGATTGGCAGATTCGCAGTTTTTCTACTGAGAGCATTCTATTTCAGCATGCTCTTCGAGAAACTGCAGAAGAACTGATCGTGATCATTGATCTGGGAATCGGTAAGCCTGTCAGTTTGCAGTTTTTACAAAGGTGCCTGGGCGCAAACGTTTCTTTTTCCGTAATGGTTTTCTCGGAAGAACCCTTATTCAATCTGGAGTGGGCCTTAAGAGAGCTTGGTGTGTTTCATCTACAGATAGGCTGTTTCGAGCCAGAGCGGATCGCGAGGATCTGCCGCTGGCATTTGGCTCAACCGCATGCAGACGGTTGCTTCAATTACAGGCAAGCAAAAATAGCTGATTGATACTATCTAAGTGGGAGTTTTTTTTCCGACCCAATCCGAGACAACGTTAAGAAATCTGCTGAGACACGAATCAATTTTGTAGTTATTGGAAAGCATTAAAGGCTGATGGCAAATTCTGAAATCAATGAAACAAACTTAAAGGGCTGTCTTAAAGAGCTCATCGATCCTGTCTTTAAAAAGCCGTTGTCTTCATCGGGCTTATTAAAGGCGGCGACGGTTGGAGAGACGGGAGCGGTTTCCGTTCAAATCGAATTACCCGTTCCCTCGTATCCTCTGCAGTCCGAATTATCAGAGTTGATAGAGAATGCTATCCGATCTCAGTTTTCCGATTGTGAAGATCTGCAGATTGAATATTCGACCAAAATCAAGGGAAAGAACTCAGGTGGTCGGCTGGGATTGAATGTAAAAAACGTAATCGCCGTGGGTGCTGGAAAAGGGGGCGTTGGCAAAAGTACGGTCGCCGCAAGTCTGGCATATGCCCTTAAAGAATTTGGTGCACGCGTCGGATTGGTCGACGCAGACGTCTACGGGCCAAGCATCCCGCATCTGGTGGGAACCAGTGAAAAACCGGTAGCCCAGGAGTTTCAGGGGAAGGATGGCCAGACTCTCACACGTATCGTGCCGGTGGATGCGGATGGATTAAAAGTGATGTCGATGGCGTTTTTTGTCGAGCCTGAGCAAGCCGTCATCTGGCGTGGGCCGATGCTACATAAAGCAATCTCTCAGTTTCTCCAAGATACCGAATGGGGAGAGCTCGATTATCTGGTGATTGATATGCCCCCGGGAACAGGCGATGTTTCGTTAACCTTATCGCAAATGCTTGATCTGGCCGGTGCTGTCGTGGTCTGTTCTCCTCAACAGGTGGCGTTACTAGATGCTGTCAAAGCGGTGCAGATGTTTCGCCAGGTAAAAATTCCCGTTCTGGGAATTGTGGAAAATATGTCTGGTGAGATCTTCGGCCGCGGTGGCGCGCAGGCGAAGGGCAAAGAAATGCAGATCCCGTTTCTTGGTGAAATTCCGATGAACGCGGAAATTCGGGAAAAATCCGATGAGGGAAAAATCTCTCAGTTAGTGACAGAGGATTGCGAATCGCAGACACATCTGCTGAAGGTGGCAGAGAACACGGCGATTGAAATTGCCCGTACTCTGCTGGAAAATCCGACCAGACCACCCTTGGAAATTCTCTAATGGAATTGAACCAGAATTCAATAACAGATAATACGACTGAGAAAATGATAAGCATTGAAGAGCTGATAGAGGAATTTGAGTTTCTAGAAGATTGGGAAGAACGCTGTGACTTTCTGATCGATCTAGGATTCGAATTACCGCCTATGCCTGAGGCTGACAAGACGGAAGCGAATCGCGTGCATGGTTGTCAGAGCATGGTCTGGCTCACAACGGAATTAAAGCAGGTCGAAGATCAGAGAGTACTTGAGATCCATGCGGACAGCGATGCCTTAATCGTGAAGGGCTTAATCGCGGTGTTGCTTGCCATTTATAATAATCAAACTCCGGAAGAAGTCCTGGCGATTGATGTCAAACAACATTTTTCTCAATTGCAGCTCGATAAGTATCTTAGCTCGCAGAGAAAAAATGGATTGTTTGGAATGGTCGAGCGCGTTCAGCAGGAAGCAAAATTATTAGCTGAGCAACAATAATCGGCGGCTTTGTTGCACTATGAGAGAAGTCGTAGGTGAACTAGTCGGGTTAATTCGACGTGTTGACTTCGGCGGGCACTTTCAGATTTTGAAACTGAAACTGAATGGGGGCAGACGTAATCAGTGTGGGAGCCAGGTAGGTAAATTGGTAGTCAGTCTGCTTTTGAGGCAGGTCGGTGAACCGGTAGAGCACACCGATTTTTCCAGCGCTTTCCAGCGTTGTTTGCGATGAGCCGTTCAACCAATATTTCTTGCCTTGCGGGCTCTGCAGATAGGCCCGGTTGTGATAGATCCAGGTGCGGTGGGATTCGAATGCGGGGCCGCCGTAGTCATAGCTCAGAGCAATGCGTACATTCAGGTTCTGTGTGGATGCAAGCTTGATTGTCTCTGCTTCCAGTAATTCGACGGATACATTGCCGCGTCTTCGAACAGCTCCTTGAGAATTCGATAATTGATCAAAGGTAATGGGGAGTGTTTCGGCGGCTAATTCCATTTTCAGATCTCCCTGAATCTGAATTGATTCGAGGGGTTGCCTGTTGTCCATCATCCATTGCATGGTGAATTTTAAATCCTTGCCTCCTTCACCCAATGGGAGTTCGTATTTCGCATCTGGATTGAACGGAGGCAGAGTCAGGCTTCGATCCGATTTTGCCCGAATTTCACTGGCAAAATAACTCAGGAAAAGCGGTCTTAACCTCGGCTCAGCCTGAATTTGAAACGTGGCCCGCAGTAATTCACGCCCTGCGTTTCCGATGAGTGCGCGTCTTTCAATGCCTGCAACCTCAATTCGAAATGGCCCGTCATAGTAGATCTGTCTTTCCTGTTTTGACTGGAGCGGTGGTGTCTCTGTTGCAGGTTGAAGCTGTAAGTAGCCGTTGCTCCCATTAATCTGATATGCCAGTGGCAGTTTATGGGTTAAGTCGTCGATGGCTGGCCAGAAGGTAGTCTTTACAAAATCGATCTGAATTTCGTTGTTTAAAATCTTTTCCGGTAGTTTACTGGAATCGAGTTGATTTCCGGTCTGTTTTGAAATGGCGTTGAGAATTTGTTCGAGTGAATGTTTGCCTGTCAGCGTGATGCGAGATGCTTTGAGCGAGTCGCTGGCGGCCTGTTGCTCAATTTTCACTCGCACACGTTTGAGGGCTTCGCGGGCGGAATTGCTGGAAACGAGTTCGGGAGGGGGGAGTAACGATAAAACCGGTTTTCCCAATGCGGCTAACTGGAGTTCAGCTTGTTGGCGAACGAGCCGCTGGTTTGAATCGAGTTTTTGGATGAGCTTTGAAATCTGCTGTTTGATTTGCTCCTGCTCAGTTACTTTTTGTTCGAGCAGAACGGTATTCGCGCTGACTGTTGTGAAAGCACAAAATAGACCGAGTGCAACAATTACTAGCTGAAACCAGACACGTGACACAGTGATTCTTTCCAATCCTATTCTAAAGCTACGATAGCCGTTTCTCGTCGAGATTCCACCACAATACAATTGTAACCAGTTAGAGTATGGGAATCACCGGGAGAATTTGAGAATACAATTGTTGTGATGATTATAACCGCTACGTCCCCTTTGATTCATCCGTCTTAAATCACTGATTTGCCACAGACTTTGTTTTCTGGAGCCGGATCCCAGATTGGGGATTACACTTAATATAGAGAAAAATGATTGAAACAGAACCTGCAACCTGATTAGAAACTCATGTGATGTTATCCCGTTTTCGTACTATTCTGACTGGCGTTCTATTGGTCGGTCTCTGTTTGATAATGGAGACGCCGGCCTCCGCGAAGCCTCCTTCTCTGATTGAGATGAAAACCAAAAATGAGGTTTTTGTCGGCAAGTCAATCGCGCATAACGATGATATCAGCTGGATGATCGATCAGACCGGCAGACTGTCAGAGGTGCCTCTGAAAAAAGTCACAGCCTACCGCCGGGTGGCATCGGAATTTCAGCGTCTGCCACTCAGCAAAATGAAGAAACAGTTACAGGAAGAGTTCGGCCCGGTTTTTGAAGTGATCGCGACCAGGCACTATCTGATATGTGCGCCGCGCGGTAAGGCAAAAGCATATGGGGGCGTATTTGAAGATCTGTACGATTCCTTCTCGCATTATTTTTCGTTACGGGGATATCAGGTTAAGTCTCCTGAATTTCTAATGGTCACGGTTATTTTTCCTGACCGTGATCAATTTTTCGCGTACTGTAAAAAAGATGGCGTGCGTGCCAGTGATGGCCTGCTTGGATATTATCACCCACATACAAATCGGACTGCTTTGTTCGATCAGCGCACTGCGACCTCTTCTGTTGAACTAGATCAGAATCAGGCTGAAAATGAAATCGCATTTTCGCGATTATCAACCACGGGCAAAAATTTGACCGAAGCGTTACGAGATACAATGATTCATGAAGCGACCCACCAGGTTGCCTTTAATACCGGCTTGCATTCGCGTGTTGGGGAGAATCCTCGCTGGGTTGTTGAAGGTCTGGCGACGACATTCGAGTCGGATGAATTGCGTGCTCATACAGGGGGACGTTCCAAGTCGGCCTCGCGGATTAATCGAACGCGACTCTTGTGGTTTACTCATTATGCTCAGAAACGTCGTGGAAAAGAGTCGTTGCAATCATTTATTCGAGATGACCGACTGTTTCATTCTTCAACCTTAGACGCTTATGCCGAGGCGTGGGCGCTGACGTTTTATCTGGTGGAAACACAACCGGCACGCTATGCCCGTTATCTGAAAAAAATTTCAGAGCGCGATCCGCTCAAAGAATACTCGGCTGGTGACCGTGAGCAGGATTTTAGGACCGCCTTCAAAACGAATCTTCGGACGATGGAAGTGAACTATTTGAACTTCATGAACCAGTTAACGCAGGAACTGGTTCAGCAGAATTAAGCAGCCCGACTGAGCGTTTCATCTTCCATGGCAGCCATAACCAGCGCGCCGCGAGTGATGGTGAAATGTTCGTCTTCCTTCAGCATGACCTGACCGGTATCAAAACGAATCTTTCGGCTGGAGAGACTCTGTGCCAGCAATTCGTCGAATCCATCAATGTGTGACAGTTCGCCCATATAGACCACCGGAAGTGTTTCCAATGTTTCGATATAATTCTGCATCGAATCCATTTTGGAAGCGAATTCGTCTAACAGACTATCGAATAGCGATTCGTACCAGTTAGTCAGCAGAGAATGATTCGAGAGGTAGGGGCTAAGGTTGATCTCCGGGTTCAGACGTTTGGTTCTGGCTTTCGCAGAATCGGGAACGGTTTCCCCTTCTGAATCAGTTGTAAAGAATTTGAAAGCATAAGCCAGTTGTTCGTCCAGCCATTCACTACCATAAGGGGCAGCATGCCTTACAACCACGCGAGACTGGTGAATCAGCCCAATTTCTGAATGCGAATGGCCAAGGTAAACGATATATCCTGAATAGTGTAAACTGGCGGGAAGAGCAGCTAATCCGGCAGACTGTGTAATGGTCGTTGCAAAGGGAGTGAAGCCTTGCAGGGTGATCAACTGTGAGACGAGTTTACTGAGTGGCCCTGCCGGATCCGTTCCCGGTGTGATAAACGAACAATATTCGCCTGTTCTCCGCGCTTTGGGAAGGACGGACTGAATCAGCGTTGAAAGTAACTGCCGATGCACGGGATCATTTAATCCCAGTTCCCCTTTAGTAAAAAGCGGGTAGAGTGGTGAATGTGAAAAGCGGGCAATTTGCCCAGCGTTTTCTCCTGGAATGATTAGTGTTCCCTCGGAGAAGAGAAACGGGACCGCGATTTTTTGCAGCAGTTGACGGTTCTCGTGTGTATCATCCAGTACTGTATACGCAGTCTCAATGGAGCGGCGTGTTAACTTGTGGTTGGAGTCGTTTTGTAAAACTCTCAGGCAGGTTGAGCTAATATATAATGAGCTACTCATTTTGGCATCACTCCCTGCATTGCCTGCAGAACTCGATCCAGGATACCGGAATTCTGATTTGCTTCCGCCGCGACCGACTGTTTCTGGTTCGACGTGGAGGCGTTCTTCGTTTTTGTGGGAGTCATTTTTTCTTCAGCCGGTTGTGTTGTTCCCGGATGAGACCGATCGAAGCGAAACGCAGGTGCTTTCAATTTTTTTTCCGTCTGGGGTGGCTCTGAAGCCACTGGGGCTGAATTTGTGGTTCTCTGCTTTTCAGAAGCCAGCGGCCCAGGATCGATTTGCTTCGTAAAGTGAGGCCCCTTGAGGGTTTCTTTTTGATCGACCCGCGCAGATCTGGTTTGGTGACGTCCATAAATAAATGTTTGCGTCGGAATTTGTGGCGTCTCTTCGATGACAGGGATATCATTCTCCAGGAGTTGTTCCAGAAGTGATTTATTCGGCAGTGGTGGTAAGGAATCCCAGTTAGTAATAATCGTTGCCGGTTCTGTCTCAGAATTATTTGTTGAAACGGTGTGGGGGTTTGTGTGACTGGTTGTACTACTCCGGCCTGCGCGTCTTTGGAGATATTTCCAGACCCCGCCAGCAATGACTGCCAGTAGTAAATAAGTGACCCATTGTGGCCAGGATGAATTTTCCGTCTCTTCGAATTCCTCGAATTTGGGTAGATCATCATCACTTAGAACCTGAACGGAATCCACAGGAGGCGCGGGGGCTACGGTCAGGTTCAGGTCGGGAACCGTTGAAGAATTAGAGTTCTGTTGTTTGTCTGTTGGATCGACCGATTTCCCTGCGTTTTCTTCAGCCTGGGGACTATTTGGCTTGGGTACCAGAGTTAAGCTGGCGGCTGTCTGCTGCAGAACGGGGCCGTTAAGCTGGAGTGTTCCTTTTTTCGTTTTCAGCGGAGTCGATTCTAACGTTTGCGGAATGTCTTCCGGGTGTGTGACCCCGTGCTGAATTTGTGGTTCTACTTCTGTGGTAGAGTTGGTTTGTCGAAAGGGAGCTTTTTCGAGTGAGACCGACGCTGGTTGTCTTAATTCATTTGGTGATTCCTGAAACGGAGAGTGTGCTGCCTGCAAGCGTCGTGGGCTCGGCAGGTTATGGGGAATCATTGTGAGGTCAATGCCACTGGAAGGTCCCAGGACAAGCACGGTTCCTGATGCGAATTTCGAAGTCAGTTTTCTGGTTTTGAAATCCGCGTTGTTATGAATTCGTTTGGGGGGAATGACTGTGATTGCTTGTGCAATTTGTGGATACTGTTCGAGGGGTTGTCTCAGGCAGCGTAGAATTCCGGCCAGATCGGCAATTTCTGCTGGAACGCCGAACACAACCGGACGGTCGACTAAATTGAGGATCGCAATCTGGATCAGTTGTGGAGACTTTTGTTGTTGAGTTCCCCGGCTTCCATTCCAGTTTTGCTCAGATGAGACATTAATGTCATTCGCCGACGATTCTAATCCAATCAACACGTCGCCATGCATCAGAGGGAAATCAGTGTTGGGAGAATAGAATAGATCCTGGCTGATGCGTCCGCCTCGAATGATGCGGATGATTCCTGACGCATTTGGAGTCATGCCCCCTGTTTGGGCTATCACCTTGTTCAAATCAAGATTCTGACTGGAGATTTCATAGGTGGCACAGTGGTGGAATTCACCTAGCAGTCCGATGACGGCAGTCTGGCGTTGCTGGTTTTGAGGGGCCCCGATCTCCCGATAGATCGTTTGCGCAGTGGCAGCATTGAATGATCCTGCCAAAAGGAGCATTACCAAGAACCTGAGATAAACCAAGCGCCAGCAGAACATCCGGCCTTCCTTATGACAATAAGACAGTAAAAGGAGAGGATCGAGAGGAAACCGTACAATCATTAAAATCGGCACAATCCGAGTATCAGCATCACCCAAAGTAGTGGAATTCATAGAAAAGTCAGGAATCAGCGGGCCTACGATAAACAGTAGTAAGTGTTTATATGTCAGAGAGTTGAAGTCATTCACAACTAGAGGAGGGAACAGTGTGCTATCTTAAAATGCGATTAAATTCGTGTGGGGTATTTGTTCCAACTATTTTGTGATGTTGCTAGGATAAATAGAGCTTGCGAGCTGCGATTGGGGTCTCTGGACGATGGTTACGTTTCTCGTGATCCATGTAATCTCTTAAGTTGTGTAAGAGTTTCTCATTTGATGAAACAGGATTTATTTGTGAACGTAACTAGTTTAACCGTCGAGAATTATTTGAAGGCGATCTTACAAATCAGCCTGCAGTCTGATTCGGAATGGATCAGTACCGGCGAACTCGCCAAATACATGAAAGTGGCGCCGGGTACCGTGACCAGCATGCTTAAAACCCTGAAGCAATCCAAGCTGGTGGAGTATCGTCCGTATGAAGGAGCCTGCCTGACTGAGAGTGGCAAGCAGTCTGCGATTCGGGTATTGAGACGACACCGGTTGATTGAACTGTTTCTGTTTCAAACGTTAAAACTGACCTGGGATCAGATTCATGCGGAAGCAGAAAATATGGAACATGCGGTAAGTGATTTTCTCGTCGATCACATTGATGAGTATCTGGGGTTTCCGGAGACCGATCCACATGGAGATCCGATTCCTTCGGTCGATGGGCAGATGCGTCGCGCTTATCCAAACCTGACGACATTGGCTGAATGCCAACCCGAGACGCACGTTCAAATTGTCCAGGTGACCGATCAGGAAACCGAATTTCTACGATTTCTTTCCCGGTCGGGTTTAAAAATCGGTTCGGAAGGTACGGTCAAAGAAAAAAATGTCGAAGCGGGAATCGTCGTTTCTGAATGGAACGGACATGTGATCTCGATGGGAATTCATGTCGCCGAGAATGTAAAAGTGGTCCCGTTCTAGAAACCTGACATCCTACCGAACTTCGTGAAATATAAGCTAATGGAACCTGGGTGAGCTTCAAGGTTCGCCGTGCTGAAGAAAGAGAAAAAATTGAGTCATCTTACTTATGAAAATCCGTTGATTAGTCGTTACGCATCACAAGAGATGAGCCAGATTTGGTCGGCTCAGAAAAAACATTCCACCTGGCGCCGATTATGGGTTGCGCTGGCAGAATCGCAGCATGAGATGGGCCTGCCTGTAACAGCTGCACAGGTGGAGTCTCTGAGAGCTGCCGTTGATGATATTGATTTTGATTTGGCTGCGAAGGCTGAAAAAGATCTAAGACATGATGTGATGGCACACGTGCATACATATGGAGAACGTTGTCCTGATGCCAAAGCGATCATTCACCTGGGAGCCACCAGTTGTTTTGTCACCGATAACAGCGAACTGGTGATGATTCGTGAAAGTCTGGAACGTGTTCGAACGAGACTGGTTTCTGTGATTGATCATCTTGCGAAGTTTGCGAACGAGTATCGCGATTTACCCTGTCTGGGATTCACACACCTTCAGCCGGCTCAACCGACGACTGTCGGAAAACGAGCGACGCTCTGGTGCTATGATCTGATTCTGGATCTGGAAGAAATTGAGTATCGGCTGGAAAAACTCCGTTTTCGCGGTGTCAAAGGAACGACGGGAACTCAGGCGACCTTTCTGCAACTGTTTCAAGGCGATCATGCGAAAGTTGATGAGCTGGACCGACGTGTGACAGAGAAAATGGGTTTCACAGATCGTTATGCCGTCACGGGGCAGACCTATTCGCGCAAGGTGGATGCGCAGGTTTTATCGGCGTTAAGTGGCATTGGTCAGTCGGCTCATAAAGCGGGAAATGATATTCGGATTCTGCAAAGCCGCAAGGAACTGGAAGAGCCGTTTGAGAAAAATCAAATCGGTTCCTCGGCAATGGCCTATAAACGGAATCCCATGCGGTCCGAACGGATGTGTTCGCTGGCCCGGTTTGCGATCAGCTTGACCGCGAATGCAGAAGATACCGCGGCGACGCAATGGATGGAACGGACGCTGGACGACAGTGCCAACAGGCGTCTGTCGCTGCCACAATCATTTCTGGCCATTGATGCCGTTTTGATTTTGTATCGTAATATCGTGGATGGCATGGTGGTTTATCCCAAGGTGATTGAGAAACATCTAAACGAAGAACTGCCCTTCATGGCGACCGAGGAATTTCTGATGGCCGGCGTCGAAGCGGGCGGCGATCGTCAGGATTTACACGAACAGATTCGCGTACATAGCCAGGCTGCCGGTGCAGAAGTAAAGGTGCGTGGCGGGAAAAACGATTTGATCGAACGTCTGCAGAAAGATCCAGCCTTTGCCGGCTGTGATTTAACCAGCGCTCTGGATGCTCGGAAATATATTGGTCGCGCTCCGGAACAGGTCGATGCGTTTATCGCGGAGATCATCGATCCCGTCAGACAGCGTTATCAGAGTGACCTGGCACAAGGGGCAGAAGATTTGAAGGTTTAAACGCAGCTTGAATCTGGCGACTGTTACGTTCCCCAAAAAGGAAGCGCCCCGATGATCAAGACCATCGGGGCGCTTTTCAGGGACTCTATAGTGCCATGCTACGTAAGAATGTCTTTTATGACGTGTGCTTCTTCGACCCCTGTGAGTTTGGTGTCCAGGCCTTGGAATTCCACACTGAATTGTTGATGATTGATTCCGAGCAGATGTAATATTGTTGCATGCAGATCACGGACGTTTACGATGTCTTCTACGGAATTATAGCCCAACTCGTCGGTTGCACCATGGGTAATTCCACTTTTTATCCCTCCCCCGGCCATCCACAGGGAAAAACCTTTAATGTGGTGATCGCGGCCCGCGCCCCCTTTACCCTGGAACATCGGAGTCCTGCCGAATTCCCCTCCCCAAATCACGAGGGTTTCATCTAACATGCCTCGCTGTTTGAGATCATTGATGAGAGCCCAGGTTGGTTTGTCGGTTAAGCCACAACAGGTTTTCATATGGCGAACCAGATCGCCGTGATGATCCCAGCCACGGTGATAAAGATGAATAAAACGAGAACCACGCTCGGCCAGGCGTCTGGCCAGCAGGCAATTGGTGGCGTAAGTTCCCGATCCCGGTTCAGCGCCATACATTTCCAATGTCTGTTTCGATTCGCCGGACAAGTCCATGAGTTCCGGGACAGAGGTCTGCATCTTGAATGCCATTTCGTAAGCGGCGATGCGGGTTTCAATTTCGGGATTCGCCACACGCTGATTACGGAAGCGATCGAGTGTCTGAACGGTATCGATTAATTCTTTCTGCTGCCGGGCACTGACGCCAGCCGGGTTTTTTAAATAGTTCACCGGGTCACCGGTCGAGTTGAATTGGACTCCCTGATAGCGACTCGGCAGGAAGCCGGTGCCCCATTGACGCGAAGCAATCGGTTGAGGGTTCCGCCCTCCGACACTGGTGAGTACGACGAAGCCCGGCAGCTCTTCTGTTTCGCTTCCCAGTCCATAGGTGATCCAGGAGCCCATCGAGGGCCGTCCGCTGATGGCGGTTCCGGTGTTGAGAAACGTGTGCGCGGGATCGTGGTTGATCTGTTCGGTGACCATTGAACGAATGATGCAGATGTCGTCTGCAATTTTTGCCGTCCAGGGCAAGAAGTCGCTGACCTCCTGCCCGCTCTTACCGTACTTGCGGAATTTGGTTAACGGTCCCTGGCATTTCAGTTCTTTTCCTTGCAGCTGGGCAATCGGTTGGCCTTTGGTGTAGCTTACGGGAAATGGTTTTCCATCCATCGCTGCCAGCTTGGGTTTATAGTCAAATGTCTCAAGATGTGTGGGCCCTCCGGCCATACAGAGAAAAATCACCCGCTTTGCTTTTGGTGCGAAATGCGGTAAGCCCGGGAGTCCGCCGACCAGCGACTGTTTTGACGGTGATTTGGCTGAAGCGGTGGTTTCACCGGATAACAGCGAGCTGAGTGCAGCCGCCCCCAGTCCAACGCCGGAATTTGCCAGGAATGTGCGACGGTTCAAGCTGTTTTGAATGTGGTCCCCGATTCTCATTGCATTTAGTTCCTTGTTACCACTTCATTCAAATTTAATAACGCGCGTGTGATTTCCGTCCAGGACGCAAGTTCTCTGGCGTTTAGTTCCGGGTTCGTTTTGGCCAATCCGGATTTCGTCAGTTCAACGGCGGCTTTAGGTTTTGACCGATATTCACTGCGATTGGTATTTAATAAATTCATCAGCACTTCGGTTTCCCTGTTTTCAGGAGTCCGCGAGGTTGCTTTCGAAAAGGCATAGCGAATTTTTTCTGCATCGGAATCGCCGCCATTCTGCAAAACGTTTTCGGCGAATTTGCGGGAGGCTTCCACAAAGGTCGGATCGTTGAGTAGAGTCATGGCGGCAATCGGTGTATTGGATCGGGGACGCTGCGCCGTACATTCTTCACGGCTGGGAGCGTCGAAGGCTTTCAACATGGGATGGAGAAATTGCCGTTGCCAATGCACATACAGGCCACGACGCCATTGTCGTTCATCCGTATGCGCGACGTATTTCCGTGTTGGGAAATTCAAGTGCCGATAGTAACCGGCTGGCTGATAAGGCTTCACACTGGGGCCGCCAATATCGGTCACTAATAAACCGCTGACGGCCAGCGCGTTATCGCGGATCATTTCGGCCGGTAAGCGAAAGCGGGCCTGTCGATTCAGGAGCTGATTGAATGGATCCTGTTTTCGCTGTTCCGTCGTTTCGAGAGAAGACTGACGATAAGCGCGGCTCATGACCATGAATTTGACAGTCTGTTTAACGTCCCATTGCTCTTTGTAGAAATTTAGTGCCAATTGGTCGAGGAGTTCGGGAGAGTGAGGTGGTCCCCCCTGCCCTCCAAAATCATCTAAGACGGGAGCAATTCCGCGGCCGAAGAAAAGATACCAGAAGCGATTGGCCATCACGCGCGCTAACATTAAACCATATCCATCTTCGTCTGATAACCAGTTTGCCAGATCAAGGCGAGTCAAGCGGCTGTTACTCGTTTTCAATGTTCCCAGAAAATTCGGAATAGCGGGTTGAACGACGGGGCCGGTTTCATCAAGCCAGTTGCCGCGAGGGAGAACCCGAATTTCGCGGGGCTTGATGGAGACTGTAATCATGGTTTTTCGCGCACTTTTATCGATGGCGGCTCGGTTCTTTTTCAGTTGATCCAGTTTTTGTTCGAGTTGTTTTTGTTCTTGCTTCTGCTTTGTTGCTTTTAATGCCAGTTGGGTCGTTTTGATGTTTGCTTCGATTTCGGAGATCTGTTGTTTCTCCTGTGCGGTATAAATAAAGATTTCTGGTTCTCGGATGGTGGGGAGGCGGTTCGAACCTCGCGTAAAATGTTTTGCTTCATCAATGTCGGCAAAAAATGAAACGAGCGAATAAAAGTCTTTGATGGTATAGGGATCATACTTATGGTCGTGGCACTGGCAGCAGCCCATCGTGGCACCCATCCAGACGCCGGAAAAATTCCGAATGCGGTCAGCTGCATAGATCGCCAGATATTCCTTGGGTTGCACACCTCCTTCATGAGAAGTTTGCAGTACGCGGTTATAACCAGTGGCGATTTTCTGCTGTAGCGTGGGATGGGGGAGTAAGTCTCCTGCCAACTGTTCGCGAGTGAATTGGTCGAAGGGAATGTTCTCGTTAAATGCGCGGATCACATAGTCCCGATAGGGGGAGATGCTATGGTCCTGATCGCCGTGATAACCGACTGTATCTGCGAAGCGGACCAGATCCAGCCAGTAAATGGCCATCCGCTCGCCGTAATGGGGAGATGCCAATAAGCGGTCCACGAGTTTTTCGTACGCGTCTGAGCTTTGATCGTTAACAAACTGATCGACCTCCTGCGGAGTGGGGGGGAGACCGGTCAGATCAAAACTGAGGCGACGGATTAAGGTGACTTTATCTGCTTCCTCAGCGGGTTGCAGGTTCTGTTCTTCCAGACGCGAGAGAATGAAGCGATCAATCCAGTTCACAGGCCAGTTTTGATCTTCGACTTCAGGGATCGGCGTTGTCTGTGGTCGTTGATAGGCCCAGTGTTTGGCCCAGGGGGCGCCGTCTGTGATCCATTGTTTGATTAATTGAATTTCAGAGGGCTTCAGTGATTTTCCAGAGTCAGCGGGTGGCATTACCAAGTCGGCGTCGGTGCTGGTGATGCGTTCGAATAACTGACTTTGATCTGGCTTGCCGGGATGAATGGTTGATGAATCTTCCATCGTTGATTTCAACCCGGTTTCGATATCCAGGCGCAGATCTGCCTCGCGGTGAGTGGAATCGGGGCCGTGACAGTGAAAGCAGTTTCGGGAAAGAATCGGGCGAATGTCACGATTGAAACTGACTTTGTTCTGTGCAAAACTGGCCTGAATGGGGAATATGAAACAGACAATCAGTCCGATCCAGAGATGTCTTAGCATGATTCGGTACATGGAAGTTCGCCCTCAATCGGGGACGCGAGAGAAGTACCGGGGGAAATTTCAACAGAACCCGGAGTTCCTGGTACATCAAACGCGTTGCAAACTGGTTTGGTGACACCGATCCGTAACGAATTGAGTTAACGGTAGTCAGACTCCCAAAGTCTGGCAGGTAGTGTTTCTTGAGACTGGCCCTTGATACGTTGACCACAGCCAGTCCCTTTCATAATGATAACAGGCGTTTAGATCCGATGCAATAATGTGATCTCCTGATTGATCTTGAAAACAAACGTTTCAGAACTTGACAAGGATGGATTTTCTAACGAACTTCAACGAGAGTTTTGTGTCATTCCGAACGAACTCATTCTCTTTGCGAAATCTCTTGAGTCAGGTATCCCTTATTATGCAAATTCCTACCTTTCAGGATGTTCAGGAAGCTATTCCCCGCGTTCGTCAAGTTCTGGCTCCGACGGCCCTTTATGAGTGGCCCGGTTTGAGCCAGTTGACGGGAACCAACTTCTATTTGAAACATGAGAATCACCAGCCGGTGGGGGCCTTTAAAGTGCGTGGGGGGATCAATCTGGTCAGCACGCTTTCTGATGAGGAACGCGCGGCGGGAATCATAGGCTGTTCGACGGGCAATCATGGTCAGTCGCTCGCGTATGCGGCACGCAAGTTTGGCGTGAAATGTACGATTGTGGTTCCAAAAAATAATAACCCGGATAAAGTGCATGCGATCAAACTACTGGGAGCGGAAATCATCGAAGCAGGAGCAGACTTTGAAGAAGCGAAGCAGTATCTGGAGCAGGAATTGGTCGATGGAAAACGGCGATACATTCATTCCGCAAATGAACCGAAGTTAATTGCCGGTGTGGGAACACAGGCGATAGAAATATTTGAAACGCTGAAGGCACCTGATGTGATTCTCGTTCCGGTCGGCATGGGGAGTGGTGTTTGTGGCACGGGCATCGTCGCCAGGCACTTGAGCCCAACTACGGAAATGATTGGTGTAGCGGCGGCGAATGCACCGGCAAATCAGTTGTCCTGGAAATCAGGGACAATGCAGACAACGGAATCCGCAGATACCTGGTCCGAAGGGGTTGCTACGCGATCGGCGGCTGAGCTGACTCAGAAAATTATGCAGTCGGTCGTGGATGATTTTCTATTGGTCAGCGAAGATGAAATGCGGATTGCCACCTATCACATTCTGAAAGAGACCCACAATCTGGCAGAAGGTGCGGGGGCTGCCACGCTGGCTGCGGTCTTAAAAAATAAAGCGCGATTTCAAGGTAAGACGGTCGTAGCGATTTTGAGTGGCGGCAATTTGAATCTGGCAGAGCTTCCTGAAATCTTACGCCTCGGTTCGGAGCAGTAAACTCGGGCTGATCAGCCTGAATGGAACACGGGGAAAATAAAGCTCATTTAATTAATCCGTGTTTGCGAATTCAATTTGGTCTTTGATTGGAATTCCCTTACGGTAATTGTTACCGTAAATGACAAACCGGAAATAGTATCGCCCGTTGATTCCGAGTTTGATCCTGCGAGATAGATCGTTTGAGGGAAGCATGAGATTTAAAGACCGCGCTGTAATTGTGACTGGTGGCAGCAAAGGCATTGGTGAAGGCTGCTCGCGTGTTTTTTGCGAAGAAGGCGGCATGGTCGCGATCCTGGCACGAGGCATGAAAGCAGGTCAAGATTTAGCCCGCGAACTGAACGAAAAAGGGCCCGGCAAAGCGATCTTTGTGCAATGTGATGTCGGCGAGCATGAACAGATTTTATCTGCGGTTGAACTGGTTGTGGAACAGTTCGGTCGACTGGATTGCATCATCAACAATGCCGGTGTTCATCCGCCGGCAATGTCGTTGGAAGAAACAAGTATCGAAGAAATGGAAGCGTTGATGCGCGTGAACTTTCTCAGCACGTTTGCTGGTGCAAAGTATGCGCTGCCGCATCTACGTAAAACCAAAGGAACGATTATAAATATGTCGTCGATGACGGCGGTGTTGGGACAGCATCATTCGACCAGTTATTGCTCGACCAAGGGGGCTCAGGTCAGCTTTACCAAATCGTTGGCGATTGAACTGGGAGAAGCTGGCGTGCGGGTGAATGCGATTCTGCCCAGTAATATTGATACACCATTAATGCGAGACTGGGCGGAGTCCCTGCCCGATCCAGAGACGGCGTTGAAACGCGTTTCTGATCTTCAGGTTTTCAAACGCATGGGAACGATTGAAGAGATGGGGCGTTTGGCACTGTTCCTGGCGACCGACGATTCGAGTTTCTTGACCGGTCAGGCCATTGAAGCCGAAGGGGGCGCCAGCCTCGACTATTGATTCGGTAGACTCTTTTTTAAAGACTCAGACCGTCAGAGCACTTTTAGAATATCGAATTATTGAATTCATTCTTTACACAATCAACATAGAGATAAAAGGACGTGATTATGACAGGCTTGCGCAAAGGTTTTCATTTTCTAATTGTTGTGATTTTTCTGGGAACTGCTTACCACACCTATGGAAATCTGGTGGATGAATATAAAAACGGGTTGATCTGGAAAGAGCCAACCGTGGTGACCGCCAATCCGCATCAGCCTCCATCCGATGCGATTGTGCTGTTCGATGGAAAGAACCTGGATCAATGGAAGGGCGGCGATAAGTGGAAAATTAAGGATGGATATGCGATTACCACAGACCAGAGCATCGACACCAAGCAATCTTTCGGCGACTGCCAGTTGCATCTTGAATGGGCGACTCCGGAAAAAATTGAAGGCAAAGGACAGGGCCGCGGAAACAGTGGTGTGTTTCTGATGGGGAAATATGAGGTTCAGATTCTGGATTCCTATCAGAATAAAACATACTTTGACGGTCAGGCCGGATCGATTTACAAACAAGTGCCGCCGATGGTTAATGTCTGTCGCAAACCGGGAGAATGGCAGACTTATGATATTATATTCAATGCACCCCGATTTGATGAATACGGCCAACTAGTCAAGCCGGCTTATATTACCGTGATTCAGAATGGTGTGGTTGTGCAAAATCATACAGAACTTCAAGGGGATACTTTCTATCATCAGCCACCGTTTTATACGGCTCATGAAGCGAAGCTGCCGATTCAGTTGCAGTTTCATCAAAACGATACGAAGTTTCGCAATATCTGGGTTCGTGAGATTTCCGCAGTCCATCCCACTGGTTGTGTCTGTCCCCAGTGATTGTATATCGTCTATCAAGATAACTTGTGATACTGGTGGCAGCGTTTGATTTATTAACTGAGGATGAGGGACTACAGCATGGCAGTTTTTCTGGGCGTGGATATTGGAACGAGTGGCACGAAAACGCTGGCGATGCAGGAAGATGGAACAATCCTGTCTTCCGCAATGGTAGAGTATCCACTTTACAGCCCTCATCCTGGTTGGTCGGAACAGGATCCGGAAGACTGGTGGCAGGCGACGATCAAAAGTGTTCGCAAAGTCTTGAAAGCGGGTAAAATCAAGCCAGCAGATGTGAAAGGGATTGGTCTGAGTGGTCAGATGCACGGGAGTGTGTTCCTCAATAAGAAACACGAAGTCATCCGGCCTGCTCTGCTCTGGAATGATCAGCGGACGGCTGCGGAATGTGCAGAGATCGAGGAGCGGGCCGGCGGTCGGAAGAAATTGATTAAGATGGTGGCGAATCCCGCGTTAACCGGTTTTACGGCGCCTAAGATTCTCTGGCTGCGTAATCATGAACCGAAGCACTTTGATAAGACGGTTCAGGTGTTGCTGCCGAAAGACTATGTTCGCTTTCGTCTGACGGGAGAGTTTGCGACTGAAGTCAGCGACGCATCGGGAACGTTATTACTGAATGTCAAACAGCGAAAATGGAGCCGTCCGCTGTTGAGTAAACTGGAACTGGATGAATCGCTGCTACCCGATGTTTATGAATCAGAAGACGTCAGTGGTCATTTAACTGAAGGTGCGGCCCGGCTGCTGGGCCTTTCCAGAGGTGTCGCGGTTGTCGGCGGCGGTGGTGATCAGGCCGCTGGTGCAGTGGGCAATGGAATAGTGAAAAAAGGTGCGATCTCGGCGACGATGGGCACGAGTGGGGTTGTATTTGCTCATAGCGATGAAGTGCAGATTGATCCCGAAGGCCGGGCTCATACATTCTGTCACGCGGTTCGTGACAAGTGGCACGTGATGGGCGTGGTGCTTTCTGCCGGCGGTAGCTTGCAGTGGTATCGGAATCAGCTCTGTGAGCAGCAGGTCGCACTTGCCAAACGACAGAAAGTGGACCCGTATCAACTGATTACCGAACAGGCAGCCGAGGCGCCTGCAGGGAGTGAAGGCTTATATTTTCTGCCTTATCTGACCGGGGAGCGGACTCCACATGCTGATCCCGATGCACGGGCTGCCTGGATCGGGTTGAGCCTGAGGCACAGTCGCGCTCACTTGAGCCGCGCAGTGATTGAGGGTGCGACGTATGCGATGCGTGATTCGCTGGAAATCATTAAGGAATTGAATATCCCGGTGAAGGAAATTCGGCTTTCTGGTGGTGGAGCACGTAGTAAATTCTGGCGTCAAATTCAGGCTGACATTTATGGTCAAAAAGTCGTGACAATCAACGCCGAAGAAGGTCCTGCATATGGAGTTGCGTTGCTGGCGGCTGCCGGGACCGGGGCGTATAAGGATGTGGTAGAGGCGTGCGGTGCCACAATTCGCGTCGTCGAGAGTACGACCGTAAACCCTAAAAGCAAAAAAACATACAACCAGGCTTACCCTGTATTTCGAAGTTTATATTCCTCACTGAAAGATGATTTTCAAGCGATGAGGAGCTTAGTCGACTAGGCTGGTGTCCACTATTCAGGTTTGCTCAGATAGAAGTATAATGTGCTTTGATGCTTCTGAAGCTTGAAAAGGGATCATTCGATTCAAAGCGATTATTGGTCGTGTCAATTGTACAACTGAGGTGAAACAGTTAGTTTAGAGGGAGTAAGGACACGCACTTTATTCGTAGTAGTGTTGTCTGTATTTGGTCAATCCCATTGAACGGGAGAGAGTTCGTCGAAGTCTTTCTCGTGAGATGCCGAAGTAAACTTATGATAGGTCCAATGAACCAAGTCCGTTCTATTTTGGATCAAGTGGTAAAAATTAACAGCATTGCCGCCAATCTACTTTGCCTACCCGCAGACAATCTCAGAAATTTATAGTATATTCTTTACATTTCGGCCGAGTGGTATCGATCACTATTTTCTGACACGCAGGCAAAATATTGATTAGCTGGGCTATGACTTGTGTTGATAAAGTGTAGGACCGTCTCTGCAGATGAGTAAAAGCCAGGAAAATAATAGCGGATCTTCTCAAGGCCCTTTTTGTGTCTGGTCTGGAATTGGAGTCACCAATTTCATCAAACTTTTGAGACTGCGTCCCACCATTCGCTGGTCCGGCTTGTTTCGTTTACTTACCTCCGGCTTATTTAGTCTTTCCAACTCATTCTTTAGTATGATGGAAAATCTGATCTATAGTCGGCGGGTCAACAAGACCAAACTGGAACCGCCGGTATTCATCATTGGTCATTGGCGAAGCGGAACCACTTTGCTGCATAATTTGATGTCGATGGATAAACAATTCATCTATCCCAATATGGGCGCCATGCTGTTTCCATCTCATTTTCTGCTCACTGAGCCCGTTCTGAAGCAAGTGGTGCAGCGTTTGTTGCCAAAGCAGCGTCCCATGGACAATATGCCGGTTACCTGGGATTTGCCTCAGGAAGATGAGACATCCATTTTGCTGCTGCATTTGATGTCCCCTTATCTGGCGATCAGCTTCAGCGATCAACCGGAAGTGTATGAGCGCTTCTATGAGTTGGATCAACTGACACCGAAAGAAGCGTCACTCTGGAAAAAGACATTTTTGTATTTTATGAAGAAGCTGACGTTCAAGGCGGGGGGAAATAAGCGTGTATTGCTGAAGTCTCCGACGCATACGTATCGGATTCCATTTTTGCTGAAAATGTTTCCTGATGCCCGCTTCGTTTATATCAATCGAGACCCCTACAAGGTTTATAATTCTACGTTGCATCTGCGTCGGACCATGTTTGGCGATAACGGTTTTGCTCCTCTCGATATGGAAAAATTAGAAGAGGACATGTCCAATATTTACCTGAATCATCTAGAGGTTTATGGCCGGGACCGAGAAACTGTGCCGGAAGGTCAACTGCATGAAGTTCGTTTTGAAGATCTCGAAGCAGATCCCGTCAGCGAGCTCCGAAAAGTTTACGAGCACCTGAATCTCGATGGATTTGATGATTTGGAAAAGAACATACAGCCGTATTTGAAGGATCAAAAATCCTACAAGAAAAACAAATACGAAATGGACGCCGCTCAGGAAAAGAAAATCTACGAGCGCTGGCAAAAAGCATTCGAGATGTTTGGTTATAAGCGATTACCTTCAGATGCTCTGATTAAAAAAGAGTGCGTCGCTTCCTAGGCTTGTTCACATTGCCTGACAAGAACGCTCCAACTTCAGAATCGCGTAATATGCACCGGATCACTTCTCGTTTTCTGAAGTGGAATTTTTATCCGTTGTCTGCTTTTTCTTCTCTCTGATTTCCAAGAGTTGTTTTTCGAGCAGACGTTGTTGCCCTTGAATACGGGAAATCAGGTTTGTTGATCTGACTCGTGAAGCGCTCATATCACCAATCGCTGACAGGAACACCCAGAAGGCGATTAACAGAATGCCTCCCCAATAGGCAGCAAAAAGTCCCGGATACGATTTCCAGGGCATATAGGGGGCGTCGCCGATCATGATCAGAAAACCAATCAGAACCAGTAGGCTCGAGGTTTGCATCCGTCGGCGGTATTGCTTGGAAAAGAACCGAAAATCATCATCGCTTAAGTCATCATCGTGCTGACGGTGGAACCATGAGGTACGATGCAATTGAATCAGTCCCGCACCAAATAAAACCAGCAGGGTTCCAACGATTATGCCCGGGATCGTATCTGTCACAATTTCTGCATCCTTGATCGGTAATGGGAGAAATCCCTTGGGGTGTTGAAATGTTACCAAATCACTTTTCCAGTCTTCTCGTTTTTAGTCTAACAAAATCAGTTTGAGATGAAACGCGTCTGAGGAAATTTATTTTGAAGACTGGTCAGACGTGGAGAAATAGTGAAGTATCGAAGAACGCTGATTTCCCTCGGAATGTTGCTCTTGGAATAGGGAATTAGGGAATTGTTGCGTTTTTTCAACATCCCGCGTATTGGAATGAGTGCCGGTTTATTTGCTCGGAATTTGTCATTCGCGCTATTGCAAACTGATTGTGGTACCGGTTCAGGGCTGGAAAACGCTGCCGCACTCGTCTCGGGTGAAAACTTTAATGCTCTTCAGAGGCGTCTGTAGAAATCGTTTTGGGGAGTGAGCGGAACATGATCGTAAAGTAAATGCCGACTAACATAATGCCGGGAATCCACCAGTAGAGGGCTGTTTTGAGCTCTTCCGCCGGAGGCGAGGAATTATAAATCGTTAAACTGAACTCCGGATTCAAACCGGGGAGGATGTTGGGGTACAACGCGGCTGCGCCGCTGAAAATTACCAGATACATGAACAGAGCTGAGCTCAAAAATGCTGCCATGTTGTGATGTTTGATTCGAAATAAGAACGAGCAAGCCAGAGCCAGGATTGCAGTTGCAGGGAGAGCCATGATCCAGGGATGGGATGCGAAACTTACTTTGGCTTGAGGCTGAACCGAATAGCTGGCAAAAAGAGTCAGCGCCGTCAGCCCCGCGGTCAGGCCACAAAGCCAGGAAGCAAGCTGTCTGGAACGTTGCTGAACGATCTCATCGGTTTTCGCGACGAGCCAGAGTGAGCCGTGATGTAAAAGAATTGTTGCGGATGTGATGCCGCTTAGGATTGTGTACCAATCCAGAATTCCCGGTTGCGGACCGATTCGAAAATTCGTCCAGAGCGGTTCGAAGAACGATCCTGATTCATCCAGGGGAACGCCACGAAAGACATTCGCCATGGCAGCGCCGAGGATGACGATTAGCAAGCCACTGGAGACAAACAGCATGATATTCCAGAAGTGGACCCACAAGGAATCGGAAAGATAATGCGGCAATTCGATACTGATGGCCCGAAAAATCAAGAGCCAGACGACCATGGTCAGAGGGAGATAGAACCCGCTGAAGAGCGCACTCAGAAATCCCGGAAACGCCATCATCATGGTTCCGCCGGCTGCAATCAACCAGACTTCATTTCCATCCCAGACCGGGGCAATTGTCTGTATGATCTGTTTCTGTTCGGGCCGATTTCTGGCAAGAAACAGATGCAGTACGCCGATCCCCAGGTCGAACCCATCCAGGACGAGGTAGGTGGAAATCATCAAGACCAGCAGAATATACCAAACCGTTTCCATAGTCTAAGTACCTGCTTCCACTGCTGAGTCTGATGAATTGATACTGATCGTTTCGGGGCCTTGATTGATGATGCGAATTGCAAGGAAGAAGTACAAGACAGACAGAAACAGATAGAGTCCCATGAAACCCAGCAAAGTGAACATGACATTTCCCTGCGAAATATTTTGAGAGGCCCCATCGGCGGTTTTCATCAAACCATAAATTAACCAGGGTTGACGTCCAATTTCCGTGGTAAACCAACCCGCTGTATTCGCAATAAAGGGGAACGGCAGCGAGAGCATCAGCAGCCAGAGAATGGTGCGGCTGGTATGTAACTTCCGTTTCCAGAGTAACAGCATACACAGCCCCATCAAAGCGATGAAGAGTGTTCCCAGGCCTGCCATAATGTGATAGGAAAAATAGAGTAATTCGATATTGTCGGGCCAGAGTGCGCGATCGTATTCGGTCAGGCCTTTTACTTCAGCATTCCAGCTGTCATGCGTCAGGAAGGAAAGTGCTTTGGGAATGATGATGGGATTATCAATTTTAAGTTCTTCCAGATTGGGTTGACCAATCAGAATCAGACCAGCTCCATCTTCGGTATGAAAGTGCCCTTCCATTGCGGAAAATTTGATCGGCTGATGCTGCTGGACCTGTTTTGCTTCCCAGTCGCCAGTCGGGGCGGCGGCGATGATACTGGCAAGAAATCCGACAATGACTGCCACGGACAGATACCTGCGGGTGATTTCGAGATGCTCCCCGCGCAGTAAATGATAAGCGCCGATCGCAGCCATCGTAAAACTGCCAGTAATGACAGAGCCGGTCATGGTATGCAGATATTGTTTGATCGCCCAGGGGTTACTGAGCAGCGCCCCGATACTGGTCAGGTGAAAAATACCCTGATCGTCGATTCGATAACCCACCGGATGCTGCAGGAAGGCGTTCGTGCAGATGATGAAATAACCGCTGAGCCACGTTCCCGCTAAAAGCATGAACGACACGATCCAATGGGCGGTCCTTCCCAGTTTTTTCTCCCCGAAGATCAAGAGGTAGAGAAACGTCGATTCCAGAAAAAACGCGAAGATGCCTTCCATCGCCAGAGTTTGTCCCAGAATCGACCCCGTCTTTTTCACGAGTTGAGACCAGTTGGTTCCAAATTGAAATTCAAGCGGGATGCCTGTGACGACACCCATCAGAAATGTCAGGCCAAATATTTTGAGCCAGAACCGAGCCGCTGCATCGGCCCAGGGATTTCCTCTCAAGCCGATCGTCTTGAGGATGAAGATCAGCAGAGCCAGGCCCATTGTCAATTGGGGAAACAGATAGTGATACGAAACGGTGAAGGCAAACTGAACCCGATGGAGTAGTACTGAATCAATCATCCCTTTGAATCCATTTCGCCGGTGCTGCGTTCTAACTGGAAAATCATAAAATCAATTTGATGTCTGCTGTGTGAATCAGGGTATATTCTGCAACCAGTATGTGATCACTTTTCCGACTTTCGCCAGACTGGCTCCGGAACAGTAGCGTGGAATATCTCGTGTGGTATGCCATGCGGGGTAATCAAAGTCGATAATATCACAGGTTGGAATTCGGGCGATTTCATTCAAGGGTAAATGGTCGTCCCGGATTTCAAATTTGGCCTGAGGGACGAACTGTCTGACTCCCACTTTTTGGGCGGCTTCCCAGATACTGCGCGTTAACCGGGGGGCATACTTGAGACTGTTTTTTTCCATATAGATCGCCAGATTCTTATCTGCAATCATATCGAAGAGAATGCCATAGACGTATTCATAATCCCGTGGTTCCGTTTTATATTGATTTGCAAAATATTTGGAACCGAGGAAATACGGGTCATTTTCACGATAGACGAGTTCTTCGCCATCGAAAAACACAAAATCCACGCCATAGCCATGGCTGATTTTCAAATCGTGCATCACATTTCCCAGTTCCATCAGAAATGCCACTCCACTGGCACCATCATTCGCGCCAATGAAGAGTCCCTGTGGTTGTCTCCGATCGCGGTCGGGAAAAGGTCGTGTATCGTAGTGACAGGCCAGCAGGATCCGTTTTTTCGTTTCGGGATACCAACTGACAATCATGTTGTTCATCCGCACGGGAGTCCCGTTTAAGGGATGCGGGGCGTCAAATGTCTGAAAGTAAACCTTGGCTTTCAGTTTTCTAAAATGCTCCGAGATCAACTTTTGTTGTGCCGCCATGCCGGGCGAACCACTGATACGTGATTTGAGCCGACAGATTGATTTGAGATATTCGTACGCGCGGCCGGCATCAAATTCCGGTTTGACGACTGGTTCTGCAGCGGGGGCACAGACCAACAGGCAGAACGGAAACAGCACCATCAGAATCAGAAGTCGAAATTTCTGCCAGCGTCGCCACATATTCAATCGCTTTCTCGATCTGTTGCTGATGAAAACCATTTGCACCAGAGAATATTCTATATCAATAACGAATCAAAGTGTGATTGTTTTTAAGTTAATAATAGTTTGATCGACATACAAACTATAGCCGTATAAAGCACGGCGCGAATGAAACCTTCCCCTTTTTTGACAGCCAGATTGGAGCCAATCCAACCGCCGGCAGACATTCCCAACATCAGAATGAAGCCTGTAACCCAATCAATTTTTCCCTGCCAGGCAAAGATTCCGATCGCAGCTAACGTGTACATTGCAACAATGAAAACTTTATGCATATTCGTACGCAGCAGGTCGATTTTCATGACGCCGTTCATAATCCCAATCAGGATAAAACCAATGCCTGCCTGAATGAAGCCGCCATAAAATCCGGCCAGAACCATCAAAAGATGGCCGGCCAGGGAATTCGGATTCTGAATGATTGAGGATTCCGAATTCGATTCCGATTCTGCTGTGGTGGTATTTTCTGATACAGTCTGCTTTGGTTTCTTCTTGCGCTTCCCAAGAATCATCGAAACTAATACACCGAGCATGACGACTGCTAAAACACGGTTAAACCAGACGTTATTGAGTTTTGATCCCAGAAAGGCTCCCAGAAACGCACCCGGAAGGGCGCAGAGGGCTAATGAGAAGCTGAGTCGGAAATCGGAAAACCCTTTGTGTCGGAAACCAGCGATTGCGGTCAAATTCTGACCCAAAATCGCAATGCGGAGAGTCCCATTCGCCACTGCGCCGGGGATTCCCAGAAACACCATTGTCGGCATGACAATTAAAGAGCCTCCGCCAGCCAGTACATTCAACATACCGGCAAAAATGCCTACGACCGCCAATAAGAGATTTTGCCACCAGTCCATGGTTTTTGATTTCCCTCGATCGATTTGCCCTATTTTAATTTGATCGGTCAGTCACTGCGATTCGGAATGGCACTGAGGAGTCGAATTCCATTTCCTATTGAGAGAGTTTATAGGTTTTCGCAACCGAGTATCAATCGACATTTGTTGAAGAACTCAAGTAAAACAGAAATCCGACTAGGCAAGGAGCGAGGCAATCATGCCGGAGAGTACAATTCCGTCCCAGGTTCCCGCCCCGCCGATGCTGATGGAAGGAGCCTCCAGTTTTTTGAAATCTTTCCAGTGTAGCAGATCTGCACCCAGTAGCGGCCCGGAGATGCCGATTACAAAAGCAACCGGAGAATACAGAGGATGGAAGTTGACTCCTAGATCCCCCAGCATGGGACCCACGATTCCAAATCCAAACCAGGTAGCGACCACGGCGGTGAGTGGCGGAATAAAAACAGGCATCGCGATTCCCATGCCTGGTACCAGTCTTGCCATGCGATAGCAGATGACGGTATTAAAACAGATTCCTGTCAGAGTAACGATGATGGATGTAGGGCCACCAGCGATGATGAATTTAGAAAGCCAGACCGCCAGGAGCACAGGAATGATACATCCTCCCAGATTGACGGCGATGATGGCTTCCTGGCGCAATTTTTTCATTTTTGGCATCAATTGCATCCCGGCCAGCGATTCAAACATGGGAACGTTTACTTCCTTATCAAGCGGGAAGCGGGCGATGGGAAAATTAAACAATGATCCAAAGATCATGCCGATCAGAACCAGAACTGCTGCCTGAGGACTAAGATGTAGATTCCTCAAGGCTGTTTCAGCCAGATCGACAAAGATTAAAGGCATCATGCAGCCGAAAAAAATCATCAGGGTCAGAATCATGCAGCCCGATAACTGGGCAGATTGAAGATTGTTCGGTTGCGGGTTGGACACTGTCTGATTTCTTTCCATGAATCGTGATAGTCGCTGCCTGGAGTCGATACATTTAAACAGGGCGATGGTGGGGGAGACCCGTTTTCAGGGACATTTTAGTCAGTTGCGACTGATTCCTGCAGGTTCTTGGCGGGAATATTCGGAACAATTCCTACCTTCTCCACGAATTCATCAAGGGGAGCCTCTCGGGAAGGATGACATTCCTCGGAGTCCCGCTACAATCAAAGTATGGCAGGAAATTCTTTTGGACAAGTGTTTCGGATTACGACGGCAGGCGAAAGCCACGGTCCGGGTAATGTGGTGATTATTGATGGCGTTCCTCCGGGAATTTCGATCAGCGTGGAAGATTTGCTTGTAGATCTCAACCGCCGCAAACCGGGGCAAAGCAAGATTGTAACCCAGCGGAAAGAAGCCGATCATCCAGAGATTCTCGCGGGAGTATTTGAAGGCGTCACCACAGGCACCTCTCTCGCCATTCTGATTCGGAACGAAGACCAGCGCAGCAAAGATTACGGCGATATCAAAGACAAGTACCGTCCTGGTCATGCCGACTATACTTACGACGCCAAATATGGCTTCCGTGATTACCGAGGCGGCGGGCGTTCCAGTGCCCGTGAAACGAACGTCCGTGTCGCAGCTGGAGTCGTCGCCAAGAAAATTCTGGCGGATGCTTTTGGCGGACGGATCGTGGGTTATGTGACTCAGGTTGGTCACTTGAAAGCAGAGATTGCTGATCCCACTTTAATTACGGCAGATCAGGTAGAACAATTTTCTGATGGCAGTTTGAATCCGGTACGCTGCCCCGATCATGATCGGGCCCGTGAGATGATTGAGTTCATAAATCAGGTGCGTAAAGAGGGTGATTCCATTGGAGGCGTCGCGGAAATTGCGGCCATCAATGTGCCCCCCGGTTTGGGAGAGCCCGTTTTTGATAAATTGAAAGCTGACATTGCCAAAGGCCTGTTTAGCATTCCCGCCGTTCTAGGAGTGGAATACGGTTCGGGCTTCGGATGTGCGACGATGCGGGGCAGTCAGAATAACGATCACTTTATCGCAGACGCTGGCTCTGAAGCAGACGCTCCGATCATTACAACAGACTCAAATCGGCATGGCGGTAGTCTGGGTGGCATCTCAACAGGGCAACCTCTTGTATTTCGTGCTGCGGTCAAACCAACCAGCAGCCTGTTGATTGAACAACCAACGGTCACAAAACAGGGGGAGCCAACAACCATCAGAACTAAAGGCCGACATGACCCCTGTCTGTTGCCGCGATTTGTTCCGATTGCCGAAGCAATGATTGCGATTACGCTCGCCGATCATTGGCTGCGTTGGCGTGCCCAGTGTGAAGCGGCTCCTGATCGAACTCACAACGATTGAGCAGAGAGTACTCTACTATGGCCTGGATTCAAAAGCAGATCCGACTTCCTGCCTTAAGGCGGGGTTTTCATCTCGTGACACGTGAAGTTTTGAGCGAAGTACCCGAATTGTCACAAATTGATGTCGGCATCATGCATGTTTTTATTATGCATACGTCGGCTTCTCTGTCGATCAATGAAAACGCCGACCCGGATGTACCTGTAGATCTGGAGATGGCCTTCAACAAGATCGCTCCCGAATCGTTTCCTTATGTGCATACCTGCGAAGGGCCCGATGACATGCCCGCGCATGTCAAAGCGTCAATGATTGGTAATTCGCTCACCATTCCGATTAGTGGCGGCCGACTCTGTCTGGGGACGTGGCAGGGAATCTATCTCTGTGAACACCGCAACCACGCCGGAAGTCGTCGTCTGGTTGTAACGATACAGGGTGAGTCATCACCCTGAGCGTCTTCCGTCTTAACTGTCTTTTGCACCGACGCAATATAAGTGCTTGTCCGAACGGATAAAGAGGTCACCATCACTGACTGCGGGTGAGGCACTGAAGTCTTCATTGTCATTGGTCAAACGATTGACAGAGATTTGTTCCAGTTTGTCGCTGGCCTTAATGACGTAAGTCTCACCAGATCGGGAAGTGTAATATACTTTGCCATCCGCGATCACGGGTGAGGAATAGTCACTGCCACGGAATCCGCCACCGCCTCTGCCCTGGCGTCCGCCAGAACGACTTCCCGGTTGTTCCTGTTTTTGGTCATCTGAAGCGACAGCGTCGCCAGATTCGAGTCGTCCACGAAAGAGGCGTTCGCCGGTCTTGGCATCGAGACAGTTAACAATGCCGCGAGAGAAGAAGTAGATTCGGTCCTGAGACATCACCGGTGTTTCAATGCGGTTGGCATCCCGACCTGACCAGAGGACATGCGATTTGGTGACATCCCCTTTACCATTGGCTCGAACGGCGATCGATCCGCCGCCCCGCCCTTCTAGTCCATAAACCACACCATTATGGGCAATCACACTCGAGCAATAGGTCTCGGTGGGCATGGCTTCACAATACCAACGCAGTTTTCCCGTTTCTGGATTGAGCCCCCAGATTTCATAAGGCACACCGATTACCAGGTCGGTTCGTTTGTCATCATGGGTAACTAAAATGGGAGTTCCCCAAGTTGAATTGAAGCCCGTTGATTCCTGACGCCAGACTTCCTTGCCGGTTTTTTTATTCAAAGCAACGATTGCCTCACTCTCTGCAGTCGCCGTCACAATGAGCAGGTCTTTATACAAAATAGGACTTGAGGAAGATCCCCATCGACGGGGATCGAGCTCGTCGCCGACGAGTGTTTGCCAGAGTTGCTTGCCTTCCAGGTCGAACGCGACGGCTCCTGATTTTCCAAAGTACGCATACACATGCTTGCCATCTGAGACGGGAGTATGCGATGCATATCCATGTTCAGCGAACATGCCTGTGTAAACATCTTCGGGGAGAACAGGTCCGACGGTTTTGTCCCACAGGATCTTGCCGGTCTTACGATCCAGGCAGACCAGATGCCGTTTGAGATCTTTTTGCTCGCCGGGCTCGTTCCGGTTCATCCCATAGCCCGACCAGCAGGTGATAAAGACTTTATCACCGACAATGATCGGGCTGGATGAACCGTGACCTGGCAGAGCCACTTTCCATTTCAGATTTTTCTGAGGACTCCATTTAGAAGGAGTTGCCTGCTTTTCGTCAGAAACTCCTGAGCCATTTGGCCCGCGAAACCGCATCCAGTCTGCCTGAACGCTTGAGGAAATCAACATCAACAAAGCGAACATTGCAATTTTGAGGTGCATACCAATGTCCCTAAAACAAGATGAGATAACGAGCCAAATGGAAAACAGTAAGTCTTAATTTTCTTCTGATTCAGGACGTTTTGGACGATCGCTGTCGGGACGACGTCCACCGCGATCTCCGCCGCGATTACCACGATCTCCGCCGCGCGATCGATTCCGTGAGTTAAACTGTTCTGACATTTTGGTTAACTCAGCTTTGTCGATTTCCTTGTCTTTATTGGTATCGATCCGATCAAACATCGGCTGCATCCGTTCGGGCAGTTCTTCTTTGGTCAGTTTTCCGTCTTTGTTTTTATCATTATTCAGCATGCGTTCGACGAAGTCACCGCCGCTTGCTCCATCGCGTCTACCAGGACCACCCTGACCTCCAGGGCCACGGCGGTCACCATCGCGGTCACCGTCGCGTCGGCCGAAACTACTAAAATCAGGACGTAATTCATCAGCTGTTAGCTTGCCATTTTTGTCCTTGTCCAGTTTTTGGAGAGACGCAGTGGCATTATCCATTTCTTCTTTGGAGATTTCGCCATCTTTGTTGACATCAAGAACCACGATGATGGGCAGCATCATCAAGAAATTAGGACGACCACCTGGTCCTCCGGGGCCGCCTCTGCGCTGACCACCGTCACGAGGACCACCATCGCGCGGGCCACGTTGACGCCCTTCGGGCCGATCACCTCGTTCAGGACGATCGCCGCCTTCAGGAGGTTGAGCGGGAAGCAGCGTTGTTGCACAGACTGCAAGCAGAGTTGTGCCAATGGAAAGTAGACGTGTGAAACGCATCTGTTGGTCTCCGGAAATGTGGTTTCGAAATGTTAAGTATCTCAAGTCAATGGGTTTACAACATTGACTTTGTATTCAATTCAGCGAGGTTCCCGAGATCCCAATAAGATGGGGGGAGTAACTTCTGGAACTTTAACGCAGCTGATTAAATTGAATCTACAAAAATCAAACCCGAGTGACGAGAAAATGTTTCGGAAAACTCGCCATTCTCAAAATATTTCCAGGAACTGATATTTTCGATGAAGACCTTCTTGTCTGATTCAAAAAAACACGCTCTCAGAAAAATCTGAAAGCGTGTGGGGATAAGCGGTTCATCTAATCAAGATTCAATCGAATCCGGAATTATTTAAAGGCAGTGATGCCAGGCATTGCGACCGGTGGCACAGGTAGTGGACCCCATTCGTAGCTGGAGGGAGTCAGATCTTCTTTCGAATTTAAGGCTTCGTCCCATGTGATCGATTTTCCTGTGTAAGCGGCCATGCGTCCCATGATGGCGAGCATGGTACTCCTGGTCATGTAATCGCCATTGTTAAGGGGATTGCCCGAACGGATGCTATTGAAGAATTCGTCATGCTCGACCTGGTACATGTTTTTACTTTTATCTCGGAACTGCCAGGTCTTTTCCCCTTTCGGATCAAAGATGCGGTGCTTGAAGACATCGACGCGGCCTTTGGTTCCGTATACATGGTCCGAAACATCAACGGCACAACCATCCTGCTGACGACAACGGCTGAAGCCTTTCACACCATTGGGATATTCGTAAACAATCGCAAAGTGATCAAAAGTATGGCCGTATTCTTTGCCCGTTCGGGTTTGGCGACCACCGGTGCCACTACAGGAAAGGGGGGGGGCATCTTTCATCGTCCAGGCCATTTTGTCCAGACTGTGGACGTGCTGCTCGGTGTTGAAATCACCAGAGAGCCAGGTGAAGTAGAGCCAGTTTCTCATCTGCCATTCCATGTCACTCCATTCTGGTTCTCGTTTAAACATCCATAAACCACGGGTGTTATAGCTGCACTGAATGGCCATCACATCACCAACGGCACCATCGTGAATTTGCTTGAATGTTTCACGCATTCCCTGATGGTAGCGCCAGCAGAGGCCAGAAACGATCGAAAGATTTTTATCTTTAGCCAGTTTGCAGGTTTCCATTACCGATCGAACTCCGGGCGCATCAACGGCGACCGGTTTTTCAGCGAAAACATGTTTGCCCGCTTCGATGGCTGCTCGCAGCTGCATGGGGCGGAAGTGAGGAGGTGTTGTTAGCAGAACCACATCCACACAGTCAATGACCTTCTGATAGGAGTCGAATCCAATGAATTTGTGATCGGCGTCGACCTGGACCTGTTCTGCCACAGGATTCTTTTTCAGGTTTTTAAAACTCGAATCAAGATGGTCGTAGAATGTATCACCCATTGCGACCAGTTTTGCATTCGGGTCGGCTGCCAGTGCTTGTGCGGCGGCTCCCGTTCCCCGTCCCCCGCAACCGACAAGGCCTACACGAATGACATCAGACCCGCCAGCAAACAGACTGGATTGCAGAGCAGCCGTCTGAGGTGTCCCCGCAAAAACGGCACTGGATAAGGTAGAGGCAGCAGCAACCGCTGCCGAACTGGTTTTGATAAACTCACGACGCGTTGTTGAGCCGGAAGGCTCAGGTTGCTTGGCATTCATTAGAAGATCCTGAGTTAATTAGTTTCATTGAAAAATTGAATCCTTAGGATACCACAGGTAATGGACTGTTTTCGAGGCAAAAAAGGGATCTACGCACAGGTTTTTTGTCCGAATCTTGAGGGGGCAGTCCGTTCTACGGCTTTTGAGGGCAAGTCGTTTGAATCTCTGTCCGTACTATTTGGGGCAGAAACATGATTAATTACTGTAGACAGATGTTTCTGAGAGATTAACCACGTTGCGTGATCGCGTCGATATGTTGGCGTCCAAAGCGTTGCAGGCTGGCAGTGCCAAGATTGACATAATGCTGCCAGGTCGCCTTGAGACGTTCCTGTTGTTGATCCGTGAGTACTTTAATCTGCCGGGCGGGACAGCCAGCCCAGAGCGTATTTGGAGGAACGTGAATTCCTTCTCGGACCAGGGCACCGGCGGCGATCAATGCGCCTTTGCCAATGACACACCGGCTAAGCACAGTGGCACCGATGGCGATCATGGCATCGTCTTCAACAATCGATCCATGCACGATGGCAGAGTGTCCCAGTGTGACCCGGTTTCCCAGTATACAGGGATGTTTGTAATCGGTATGCAGGATCGATCCGTCCTGCACGTTGGTTTCTTCTCCCACTTCGATATATTCCAGATCGCCGCGTAAGACACATTGGTGCCAAACCGAACTGTGTGCTTTCAGGCGGACGCGACCGGTGATGATCGCATCTGGTGTGACCCATGCCGTGGGATCAATGCTGGGAATTGAATGCAGGGCATTCCAGTCACAGTCCACTTCTGGATAGGGTAAATTCGGGACAGGAGGAATTTCGGATTCGATTTGGGGCCATTCAGGGGAAGGTGTATTATCCATTTGATTCGACCTCCTGTTGATCTGTATTTGGTGGGGACGTTTCGCTTGCGATATTATTGGGAATCGTGGGCCGCTTTTTTTCCATCAGAAACAGACCAGCAATGGTGAGCGCTGTTCCACTGAGAAGCCAGACTGTTAATGGTTCGCTAAAACAAAGTACTCCGGCAAACGCAGCCATTGCTGTTTGAGAAGCGTTTAATAAATTGACGCGGGTGACGGTTAGATATTTCATCGAGGCGCCGATGGCAAAGAAAGCGATGGCATTCATGATGCCTCCGACCAGCATTACCAGATACTGCCAAGGCGTAGTTTCCCAAAAGATCGAAAAACCGAGACGATAAACGGCAACGGATGTTAAACAAACCAGGCCGGTGGTGCTGATTAATACCAGTGTGGCTGAAATCGAAAGTTCGCCACGAACGGAGCCGCGAATCACTGCCCCGCCAGTTCCATACGCACAGCCTGCAAAACAGGCCACAAATATAGTGAGCGCGACTGTACTCATGGAACTGGAATGGTGTTCCATGTGTTCGTAGACAGATTCTTCAGCCTGGTGTGCTCCCAGACTGAGTAACACAATCGCCGCCGTCAGAATGAGCATTGAAACAAACATTCGGTACGTAATTGGTTCATCCAGAAAAATCCGCCCGAGCAAAGCGCCAGTGGTGAGTAATGTCGCAAAGCAGAGCGGGACGGTGAACGCCAGCCCGCCTAAACTCAGCGACCATTGAAACATCACGTTTCCACCAAATTGCATCACCAGCCCGGTGAGGATTAACGGAATGACCAGTCGTCGTGGAGGTAGTGCGGGCAGACCTTGAGAGCCGCGGTAAGCAACCAGGACCCAGCCGACAATCGTTGCCGGAATGGATTTCAAGGCAGATATCCAAATAGCCCAGTCGGCGTTGTTATCAACGGCTGCTTCGCGTAAAGCAATATTCGCAGCGGTATACGCCAGCGCTGATAACAGGCCAAACAAAGTTCCGCGTGCTGCGGGAGAGAGGCCGTTACTGTGTTTGCTGTCGCTATCAGAGTTGTCAGTCAAAGAAGCTGCCGGGGCATGGGGCGAAGGTTCTTTAATCTTCTTCACCCTCTTGCTCCAGACGCTGTAGTTCAATGATGCGAGGATCCAGCTCCTCAACAATCGCATAGCGTCCTTCCGACCAGCGGAAAAAATCGACGTCGCGGCATTTTTTGCTGCAAAACGGGAACGGCGACTTCTCGTCACTGGCTTTGAACGTGACGACCTTGCGGCAAATCGGGCATGTTTGAGGTTGAATCATCGAAGCCTCAGACGAAAAGAGGAGCAATATCGGAGTCTGATTCTCTTATAGATACTTCCAACGGAAATATCAAAGGTAATCAGGAATCAGACGAATCGCTCTTTTTTGAACTGCCCGAATCTTTGCTGCTTTTAGATTCTGAGCTTGAAGATTGTGCTTTACTGTCTGCTTCCGCTGCTTTTTTGTAAGAGTTGCTACGGTAATCAGTTTGGTAAAAGCCAGATCCTTTAAAGATGATTCCGGCACCAGCCCCGATGACGCGCTTTGCTTTGAGCTTGCCACAGGCAGGACATTTCCGGAGGGGTTTTGAGGTGATTGACTGAAACTCTTCCCATTTATTATCGCATTGGGAACATTCATAATCGTAAGTTGGCATCGATCTCTTCTCACAAAATAAGGCGATAAGAAACTAATTAATTTTCAGTGGGACCGGAAGAAACGATTACTTTTGTGGGGCGAACTACCCGGTCGTTCAAGATAAAGCCCTGTTCGAGTTCCTGGATGACGGTCATCGGGGGATGCTCATCGGAGGGCATTTGCTGTAGTGCTTCGTGCAAGTTTGGATCAAAGGGTTGTCCTAGTGCTTCAATCGCTTTGACATCGTGTTTCGAGAAGACGTCTAAAATTTGCTTCGCGACCATTTCGACACCACGTTTGAGTTCGTCAACGTGATCCGCATTTTCCGCGGCATCAACGGCTCGTTTTAGATTGTCTAGTGCTGGCAACACATCTTGTATAAACGGCACCGCAGCATACTGGCGCATTTGTGCCAGTTCCCTTTGATGCCGTTTTCGGGCGTTGTCCAATTCTGCCTGTGATCGCAGAAAACGATCCTGGTTTTCATCACGCTCAGAAATGGCTGTCTGCAATTGTTCTTCTATTGTAGGCATTTCCTGGGCCGCTTCACTTTCTTCAACCGAATTTTCTTCAGTCTGATTTTGGATTTCTTCAGGCTGTTCCATATCTGCCATGCTTCTGACCTATAACGCTAAATTTAACAGATCTCATATTGAGAAAACAAAAAGGAGATTGCCACATTCTGAATATGATTAATCAGAGTGTGTAAAGTATTCCTTTAATTTATCAAAAAACGAATTTCGATTGGGGCTGCGGTGTTTTGACACTTCTGTGTGTTCGATTTCTGCCAGTTCCCGCAGTAATTCTTCTTCCCGCTCTGAAATTTTCTTCGGCACATCGATCTGCACAACGAGATGCAGGTCGCCGCGCCGTCCTCCACCATGGGGGTTCGGCATACCCAGGCCTTTCAGACGAAAGACTTCACCTGGTTGGGTACCCGAAGGAATTTTCAGATCGTGCCGACCTTCCAGGGTTGGAATTTCAATATTGGCACCAAGGGCTGCCTGTGTGTATGTAATGGGGACGTGGCAACTCAGTTCCTGATCCTGACGACGGAACAAAGGATGTTCATCGACGCCGACAACAACGTATAAATCGCCCCGTGGTCCCCCGTTTAAGCCGGGATTGCCTTCGCCTCTGAGGCAGAGCTGCATGCCGTTATCGATGCCCGGAGGAACCTTGATGTCCAATGTGATTTCACTGGAAACTCGTCCTTCGCCTCGGCAGTCAGAACATTTTTCAGAAATGACTCTACCTGCTCCACGGCACCGCGGGCACGTTGTCTGAACACGGAAAAATCCTTGTGACTGAACGACCTGCCCTGCACCGCCACAGTAATCGCACTCATCTGGTTGTGTGCCTGGTTCTGCACCAGAGCCATGACAGGTATCGCAGCTTTCCTGACGAGTGATACTGATTTCTCGATCGCAGCCAGAAGCGGCATCCAACAGATCGATTTGAATGTTGGTCCGCAGGCTTTCGCCCTGCCGAGGGCGATTCCCGCCTCGCTGAGATGAGCCCTTGAATCCGAATCCTTCAAACAGGTCGCCGAACGCACTAAATATATCAGAGACGTCATGGAACTGGCTACCGCCTGCACCACCACCAAGATCGGCATGCCCATAGCGATCGTAGTGAGTACGTTTCTGCTCATTACTCAGGATTTCGAATGCTTCGGCTGCTTCTTTAAAGCGATTGACGGCTTCTTCATCCCCTGGATTTCGGTCGGGGTGATTGGCCAGCGCCAGTTTCTTGTACGCTTTTTTGATTTCAACGCTGGTCACTTCGCGCGATACACCGAGGATTTCATAATAATCGCGTTTCGATGCCATAACTCACTACTCGTTGTTTATTTAAAGGTTTCGAAATTTACCATGTCCACTCAGGTAGATTTCTGACTTCCACAGTTCTATTAGAACTGAAAAAAACGGGCCACCATTTTTACGGCGGCCCGTCTGATATCATAAAGTCCCTACTGAAATCAATCAGATGATTTCAGTAAATGACAGAACTTATCGAACACTTCCTTCGACATCAGCCTGTTTTCCACCTTCGGCACTATCACTGTTGGTGATAAGAACCTGTGTGGTTAACATCAAGCCTGCGATAGACGCAGCGTTCTTCAAGGCGTTTTTAACAACCTTGGCCGGATCAATAATTCCCGCTTTGAACATGTCGACATACTCGCCGCTATTGGCATTATAGCCTTTTGAGCCAGAAAGTTGTTTCACTTCATCAGCGACAACAGCGCCGTCAGTTCCACAGTTTTCAGCGATTTGGCGAATCGGTCCTTCCAGGGCACGAGCGACGATACTGATACCGATTTTTTCATCGCTGTTTTTGCCTTTGACATTCTCAACAGCTTCAATCGATCGCAGAAGGGCAACACCACCACCGGGGAGAATTCCTTCTTCCACAGCAGCACGCGTTGCGTGAAGGGCGTCTTCCATTCGGGCTTTGGTTTGCTTCATTTCTGTTTCGGTTGCAGCACCGACAGAAATAATCGCAACGCCGCCAGTCAATTTGGCTAGCCGTTCCTGAAATTTTTCGCGATCGTATTCGCTTTCGGTTTTAGCCAGTTGTCCGCGAATCTGAGCAACACGTGCCTGCAAGTCTTCTGTCTTGCCAGCACCTTCGATCAGTGTGCAGGAATCTTTGGTGATTTCAACCTGCTTGGCCTGACCAAGCTGACTCAATTCGACAGATTCAAGCTTGATGCCCAGATCTTCCGAAATCACAGTACCACCAGTCAGCACGCCAATATCTGCCAGCATCGCTTTGCGACGATCGCCGAAGCCTGGTGCTTTGACAGCTGCAATGTTAAGTACGCCTCGCAGTTTATTCACAACCAAAGCAGTTAAAGGCTCGCCATCAACGTCTTCAGCGATGATCAGCAATGGTTTCCCAGTCTGAGAAACTTTTTCCAGCAGTGGTACCAGATCTCGCAGTGCAGAAATCTTTGATTCATGAATCAGAATGTAGCAATCTTCAAGAAGGCACTTCATGCCTTCTGTGTCTGTGACAAAGTAAGGTGAAATATAGCCTTTGTCGAATTGCATACCATCGGCAAAAGTAAGGGTTGTTTCATTGCCCTTGCCTTCTTCAACAGTAATCACACCATCGCGGCCGACTTTTTCGACGGCATCGGCGATCAGGTTCCCAATGACAGAGTCATTGTTTGCAGAGATCGCACCGACTTGCGCAATTTCTGCTTTTTCGGTAACTGGTTTCGCCATTTCTTCGATTGCGGCAACAGCAGCTTCAACAGCTTTATCGATTCCCCGACGAACAATCATAGGGTTGGCGCCTAGGGATAGTCCCCGCAAGCCTTCCTGGTAGATTGAGCGAGCTAACACGGTAGCGGTTGTTGTACCATCACCGGCGACATCGCTGGTTTTGGAGGCAACTTCGTTGACCAGTTTGGCTCCCATGTTTTCGAAGGGATCTTCGAGTTCGACTTCCTTACTGACTGTAACACCGTCTTTGGTTACCAGGGGGTTTCCAAAGCTTTTATCGATGATCACATTGCGACCCGTAGGACCCATTGTGATGGCTACAGCGTCGCTAATAGTTTGCACGCCTTTTTGCAGCTTGGCACGTGCGCGATCTTCAAACAATAGTTGCTTTGCCACGCTTATAAACTCCTCTGTTTAACAGGAACGAACATTTGATCGGATTACTCCGTTCTCCCCTGCGTGATTTTGTGGTTTGAATTAGATTCCCAAGGCAGTCAGAAATTAAAAAGCCGTCAGCGATTCAATTCTCTGTCTCGTGTTCCGATAATAGTACGTTCTCTATTTAATGATTTTGGCAAGAATATCGCTTTCACGCAAGATCTTGACATCTTTACCGCTGACTTCGATATCCGTTCCGCCGTATTTGCCGTAGAGAACTTCATCACCTACTTCAACGGCAACGGGGCAGCGTTCGCCACTTTCCAGAAGACGTCCTGGGCCAACAGCAATGACAGTTCCGCTTTGTGGCTTTTCCTGAGCAGCGTCAGGCAGAACAATGCCGCCAGCAGTTGTTTCTTCAGCAACATTGGGTTCAATCACGATACGGTCATCAAGAGGATTCAGTTCCATTATGTTAACTCCCAAGTATTCCAATTAGTCTGGTTGTATTTGTGAATCCGGGAGCAGTTCCCGGATGAAATGATAATGATTGTTTTAACAGAGGAGCCAGCGAAAAATTCGCGGTGCTCCTCGTTAAAGGATCGTAAGCGAGACTAGAAGCCTCCCATGCCAGGCATACCACCCATGCCGCCCATACCAGGCATGCCGCCGCCCATGCCGGGCATGCCACCCATGCCGCCCATTCCACCCATGTCGTGGTGGTCGTCATGGTGGTGGTCGTCTTCTTCGTCTTTTGGTTCTTCGACAACAATGGCATCAGTTGTCATCAGCAGGCATGCAACACTGGATGCATTCTGGAGTGTTGAACGAACTACTTTAGCCGGATCAACAACACCAAAATCAAACATATCGCCGTAGCGGTCATTCAGAGCATCGTAACCGTAGGTGCTACTTTTCTCTTTTTTGACACGATTGGCAACAACGGAACCATCTTGGCCCGCGTTTTCAGAAATCGCTCGTAAAGGCATTTCCAGAACTTTCTGGATGAGTGCGACTCCCAGTCCCTGATCACCAGACAGTTTGAGACCGTCCAGTGTTTTGCTGCATCGGAGTAAAGCGATTCCACCGCCGGGAACAATTCCTTCTTCGATGGCAGCACGCGTTGCAGCAAGTGCGTCATCGATCAGGTCTTTGCGTTCCTTCATTTCAGTTTCGGTAGCGGCACCAACGTTAATCTGTGCAACTCCGCCGGCGAGTTTTGCCAAACGCTCCTGCAGTTTTTCACGATCGTACTCGCTGTCAGTGACTTCAATTTCTGCACGGATCTGGTCAGCACGACCAGTGACTGCTGCCTTGTTTCCAGCACCACTGATAATGGTTGTGTTGTCGGTGCTGATATGCAGCTTCTTGGCCTGGCCCAGGTCTTTTAACTCAACAGCTTCGAGTTTGATTCCGAGGTCTTTGAAAATTGCTTTTCCGCCAGTCAATATGGCAAGGTCTTCGAGCATTGCTTTGCGGCGATCTCCGTAACCGGGAGCCTTGACAGCACAGACTTTGAGAATGCCTCGCAGTTTGTTGACCACCAGAGTTGCCAGTGCTTCGCCTTCAATATCTTCAGCAATGATCAGCAATGGAGCACCATCTTTGGAAACTTGTTCCAGTAACGGTACCAGTGCCTGGGCTGAGCTGATTTTTTCTTCGTAGATCAGGATATGGGCTCGTTCCATATCACAGGTTTGATTGTCTTCGTCTGTTACGAAGTGAGGAGAAAGAAATCCGCGTTCGAATTGCATTCCCTCTACTAGATCTACTTCTGTTGAAACGCCACGACCTTCTTCTACGGTAATGACGCCATCAACTCCCACTTTGAGAATTGCATCAGCCAGAATCTTGCCGATTTCCGGATCGTTATTACCAGCGATGGTGGCAACGGTTTCTATCGCCTTTTTGTCTTTACCTTTTACTTCTTTGGAAATTTTTCCAATCTGTTCCACGACCGCTTCGACGGCTTTTTGAACGCCGCGGCTCAAGGCCATTGGATCTGCTCCTGAAGCGATGTATTTCAGGCCTTCCCGAAAAATTGCTTCTGCCAGAACGGTTGCTGTTGTGGTACCGTCACCAGCAACATCATTCGTTTTCGAAGCAGCCTCTTTTACTAATTGGACTCCCATATTTTCAAATGGGTCTTCCAATTCGATGTCTTCCGCTACGGTGACACCATCTTTGGTCACCTTAGGGGTTCCCCAGCCTTTGTCCAAGACAGCGTTTCGCCCTCGCGGCCCAAGCGTACTGCTTACTGCACGCGACAATTTGGCGACTCCTGCCAATAAACTCTTCCTGGCCTCTTCGTCAAAGCTTAAAAGTTTTGCCACAGTCTCTCCTCAACCAGCAATAATGGCCAATATTTTTGCCCATGACCACGATGATCTCTCACACGGAATAATGATTCTTCCTGCGAATCCAATGGGGATTGGCGTGTGAGTCTGTTAGGTGTATACAACAAAGTTGGCAGGATCCGACCTGGACCCTGACCACGCTGGTCTCTAAATGCAATCAGCATGCCAATTGAAAACATGATTCGTAAGATGCTGTTATATATAGGATTGTGAAAATGGTCCTGTTCTGGATGTTGTGTAGGACTGCCAAGATGGCAGCGATCGTTTCTTTTTGAAGACAACAGCGTAAATCAATCGCTACCAAATCCAACAGACCATCTGTCGAACTGAAATTCGGGTGGCGTCTTCACGATGCCAAGTTCTTCAATAATTGAACTTTGTCACATTCATTACGGTGCCTAATTGGAAGGCACCTGAATGGGTCGATGCCTAATCATCCTGCATTTGAAATTAGCATTCCACCGGACTTCAGGAAATATTAATTTATTATGAGATGATATAAGTCTCATGAAATAAAGAACATACTGCCGTTTATTCTTTTGCGAAATAGTATTGAGGCACAATGTTTGCTTTATACCTGATTACCAAAAAAGTGCTCAAATTAATGATTGGTAATTAGGGGTCTCACTCAGATTAATTGATTAACTGAAACAACAAAAGAAACAGCATCTGATGAGTATTCCAGGAAAGGTTTGCGACAAAATGAATTGGAAAAATGCGCTCACGGGCTTAACGGCTAGCCTTGTCGTAGTTTTAGCGTTCTCACAGCCGGTTTTGGCGTTTGACGAAGCTAAACCGACAGAACAGCCTGCAGCAGAATCGACAGAAGCAGCGGCTCCGGCAGAAGAGGAAGCTTCTCAGCTTACTTTGCCGGAACTATATTATGCTCTTGATAACAGCATGTTATTTCTGTGTGCGGTTCTGGTGCTATTCATGCAATCTGGTTTTGCAATGGTCGAGTCAGGATTTAACTCTTCCAAGAATACAATCAACATTTTGTTTAAGAATCTCATGGATGTTTGTGTCGGCGTTTTAGTCTACTACGCCGTCGGATATGGTTTGATGTACCCGGGAGATAGCGGAAACGGCTACTTCGGTTTTGCACAATTTGGAATTGGAGCGGCAGGAGATCCTGGCCCGGGTGTTTTACATCCTCAGGTTGACTTCCTGTTCCAGGTTGCATTCGCAGCGACAGCTGCCACTATTGTTTCAGGGGCCGTTGCTGGTCGTCTTAAATTCAGCTCTTACTTAATCTACAGTATTATCCTGACAGGAATCATTTACCCAGTCAGCGGTTACTGGAAATGGGGCGGTGGCTGGTTAGATGCTATGGGCTTCTATGACTTCGCTGGTTCGATTGTTGTACACGCCGTCGGTGGTTTCGCCGGTCTGGCTGGTGCCTTGGTTCTTGGACCTAGAATTGGACGCTTCAAGGATGGCAAATCAGTTCCAATTCCCGGTCACAATATTGCACAGGCCACACTGGGTGTATTCATCCTCTGGGTAGGTTGGTACGGATTTAACCCGGGTAGCCAGTTGGCATTTGGTGGTACAGACAATACGAATGCTGTGATGTTAATCGCAACAAATACGACACTTGCAGCAGCCACTGGTGGTGTCGCAGCGATGATCCTGGGCTGGATCATGTATGGTAAGCCCGATATTTCGATGGCCTTGAACGGTGTACTCGCTGGATTGGTTGGGATTACTGCCAACTGTGACAGTGTGACGAACCTCGAAGCGATTGCCATTGGTGGTATCGCTGGCTTACTGGTTGTCTTTGGTATCCTGGCATTGGAAAAACTCAGGATCGACGATCCCGTTGGTGCGTTCCCAGTACACGGGCTCTGTGGAGTCTGGGGGGGAATCGCCACTGGTATCTTTGGAGATTATGACCTTGGTGTGCAGATCCTGGGGTCTGTTGTGATTCCTGTCTACGCCTTTGTGACAATGTTTGTTCTGTTTTTCTTCCTTAAGATGATCGGACAGCTTCGAGTATCTGAAGAAGACGAATTGAAGGGGCTGGACCTGTCCGAGCATGGAATGCAGGCTTATCACTGAGCGAGACTTTGAGACCTGTTTGAAGACACTGGTGCTTTGCAGGAGGTACCGTTAGTGTGACTGACTGATGGCTTGTGAAACGATTTCACTTGCCATCAGTTTTTTTATGCGCGGAGAGTTTGAAGCTGATGTGAACAAAGAAATCGCAGGAATTCCTTGAGAACCTGGCTCAGCTTGCTTAATGTGAACGTTAAATCTATAAGCAACGCGACCCCAAAGAGCCCTCACTCAACTCAAGGAGCATTTCGATGGCAAAATATGTATTGGCCCTTGATCAGGGAACGACATCCAGCCGATCCATTTTGTTTAATCATCAAGGTCAAATTGAAGCGAGTTCACAACAGGAGTTCGAGCAGATCTTTCCCTCGCCAGGGCTCGTGGAACATAATCCGGAGGCCATTTGGGATTCGCAGTTGAAAACGGCGCAGACTGTGATTCAGCAGTCAGGGGCAGTTCCTGCGGAGATCGCCGCGATTGGGATTACCAATCAGCGGGAAACAATTGTGCTCTGGGATCGTGAGACAGGGAAGCCCGTTTCGAATGCGATCGTCTGGCAGAGTCGCCTGACGGCTGATCGTTGTGATCAACTCAAAGCAGAAGGGTATGAGAAGTTATTCCGCGAGAAAACAGGGCTGGTACTCGATGCGTATTTTTCCGGCAGCAAAATTGAGTATCTGTTGAATGAGATCGAAGGGCTGAGGGAGCAGGCCAATGCGGGCAAGATTCTGTTCGGGACAATCGATACCTTTTTGATCTGGCGCCTGACGGGGGGCAAAGTGCACGTCACTGATCCCAGTAATGCCTGCCGTACATTGCTCTATAATATTCATACGCATGAGTGGGATGATGAGCTGCTGAAGGTTTTCAACATTCCCCGCTGTATGCTGCCCGAAGTTAAAGACTCCAGTGAAGTCTACGGCGAGACAACGCCTGATCTGTTTGGAGAACCAATCAAAATAGCGGGGATCGCCGGCGACCAGCAGGCGGCCACGTTCGGCCAGGGATGCTTTGAGCAGGGAGCCGCCAAAAACACTTATGGAACCGGCTGTTTCATGTTGATGAATACAGGCGATCAACCCATCCCCTCTGAGTCGGGACTGCTCACTACCATCGGCTGGCGTATTAATGGGAAGGTCACATACTGTCTCGAGGGGTCCGTCTTTATTGCAGGAGCCGCCATACAGTGGCTGCGTGACGGGTTGCAGATCATCAAGTCTTCTGAGGAAATCGAGGAGCTGGCCTCCCGGGTTGAAGATTCAGGCGATGTTTTCTTTGTGCCCGCTTTTGTTGGTTTGGGGGCTCCTTACTGGAATCAAAATGGACGTGGTACATTGATTGGTTTAACGCGTGGGTCGACGAAGGAGCATGTTGCACGAGCGGTTCTGGAATCATTGGCTTATCAAAGCTGTGATGTCTTACATGCGATGGAGCAGGACTCAAAGATCAAGTTGAAAACACTTAAAGTTGATGGCGGTGCCGCGGCGAATAATCTGCTCATGCAGTTCCAGTCAGATATGTTGGATGTTCCCGTTCAACGGCCGGTTGTGCATGAAACAACGGCTTTGGGAGCTGCCTATCTGGCGGGGCTGGCGGTTGGGTTCTGGAAGGATCAGGATGAAGTTACCAAGAACTGGGCCCTCGATAACGAATTCCATCCAGCAATGGAGTCGGGGAAACGCGACCATTTGTACCAGCGTTGGAAGAAAGCTGTCGGGAGAGCAATGGACTGGGCGTAGAGGATGTGCCTTTTGAGTGGTCTTCAGGTTGATGGCAGGTCTGGTTAAGTGTTTTTAGTAGGAAGACGCGCCAGGTTTTGATCTGTTCCAATGATTAAAATAATATCTGATTCTTGAATCTGATAATCAGGGTGAGGCACACAGTCGGTGGTATAGACTTTGCCGGTTTTTTTCTCGACCTCTTCCGAATTACGTTTTCGGATCGCAACAACATTGACCGAGTATTTGGAACGCAGGGAAAGCTCGGTCAAGTTTTTACCCACAAAATCACTGGGGGTTAAAAGTTCAATCATTGTATATCCGTCACCGACCTGCAGGTAATCTTCCAGATGCGGGTTGGCTAGTAAACGGGCCAGGTGGGCACCCGCCTGGACTTCAGGTTGAATGACTTCAGTCGCGCCAATTTGAGTGAAAATCTCAGCATGAAACTCAGACTGTGCGCGACAGATGATTTTGGGAACGCCCAGCTTTTTGAGGATGACTGTGACGAGTAACGCTGCTTCAAAGTTTTCGCCGATCGAAATGACACAGGCGTCTACTTTGTCAATTTCCTGGCTCTTTAAAGCGAGTTCGTCTGTCGCATTCAGGCGGACTGCGATAGCGACATCATCTTTAACTTCGTTGACCAGCTTGTCAGAATGGTCAATCGCGATGACTTCGACTCCACTGGTTCCCAGTCGTTTGGCCAGTTCAGTTCCAAAGCGTCCTAATCCGATTACCGCTACTTTAATCACTGGATGATCTCTCCCGCACAAAATAAAATATCTGTCATCTAAATAAATTCGCGCTCACTTAAATTAGGGCTACCCCAGGGTCACACTTTCTTCCGGGTAACTGTACCTGTATGACGGCCCGCGGTTGGTCAGTGCTATCAGGGCAGTCAGTGGGCCCACTCTTCCAATAAACATTGTGAGTATAATGACCCAACGGGAAGGGGGGGATAAATCGGCAGTAATTCCTGTGGAAACGCCTACAGTGGCAAAAGCGCTTGTGGTTTCAAACAGGTGATCCAGGAAGATATCTTGCCGGTTTTCAAACATCACTACGAGCAGTGTCGATGTCATCAGAACCAGAATACCAAGCGAAATAATGGTCAACGAGCGGTTGATTAAAGCATTGGGAATCGTGCGGCCCATGATTTCAACATGATCTCGTCCCTTAAGAAGTGACCAGACCGAAAGCACGGCGAGCGCACAGACGACTGTTTTTACACCGCCACCTGTTGAACCAGGAGAGGCTCCGATAAACATCAGCAAAATAGCGAACAGTTTGGAGTGCGGTTGATATTCTGCTAAATCAACAGTGTTAAAACCTGCGGTCCTGAAGGTGACAGATTGAAACCATGCGGCATTGAGCTGTTCCCAGGCAGAAACGTCTTTTTGCTGATGAATGGATTCCAGCAGAAATATCCCGAGCGTGCCTCCGACCAAGAGGAAGAGTGTCGACAGAGAAACAAGCCGCGATGAGACAGTGAGTCTCACCTTTTGGGTGGGATGATTAAATAATGGTTTGCGTATCGAAAAATTTGAGAAGTGTGTGATGCCATAAATCAAAAAGTTATAATTTACGGCAAACCCCAGCCCACCAATAATGATCAAAACAGGCATCACTCCCCAGACCTGCCAGTGGTGTCCCATATTAAGCAAATTGTCATCCATCAGACTAAACCCGGCATTACAATACCCGCTGATCGAATGGAACAGGCTGTGGTAGAGACGATCTTGCCAGGGGAGTTCCGGCCAAAGTCCTGTCAGAAAAAATGCGCCAGCAAGTTCTGTGAAAATGGTGATCCCCAGAATCCCCAACAGGAGTCGTTTAACGTCTCCTCGTTGATGAGATTCCAGCATCTCACTGAATGTAACACTTTCGCGAATCTGCATGGTTCGTCCAAATGCAGCAGCGAAGAAGGCACCAAACGTTAGAATCCCCAGGCCACCAATCTGAAACAGAAACATGATGATGGTATGGCCGGTTCGGGTCCAGTAAGATCCGGTGGGAACCACGATCAGTCCCGTGACACAACTGGCACTGGTGGATGTAAACAAAGCAACCAGAAAAGGGGCCGTTTCAGTTGAATTGTCAGTCGTATCTTGAACTCGGGCCGAGGGGAACATCAGCAGGATGGTCCCGAGACTAATCAATATCAGAAAGGAAGCGACAACGATCAAGGCCGGGTTCCAACCGCGGGAAGAAACACGCCGAATTAAAATAATCGTTTCATACAGGCTTCGCAGGATAATACAAAATTCGGAAACCCCTAGAATCAATTCCAGGCGCCCCGGAGCGTCATCGGGAAGCAGGTCGTGAAAAATTAGAATGGCAACGCTTGAAAGAAGCCACAGGCCTGAGGTGATTATATAAGCCAGATATTGCTTAACAAATTCTTTTCGGGAGAGATGCCAGATATAGCGGATCGTCAGGCTCAATGTGAAATAGACCATTGCGATCACAATGGTGCAACCTAATTCCCAATGAACGATGGTGGTAATCTTCAGCAGGCCATGTAGAATAACAGTGGCAACCAGCCCGATGATCAACGCAATGATTTCCATACGTCGGAGTACACGACTCCGCCGAGGGTGGTGCGTTTGAAACTGAAAACGGCTTGGAAGGTGTGACAACGTCATAAGAATTAAGCTGTAACAAAATTTGAGTTTATGAAAACCTGTTCAGACTTTATCAGCACTATAGTGCAATTGAAGCAGTGAGAAAATGGTACGCGATTTTATTTCCGAAAGTTTGACCCATGATCCGATTCACGGATATATCCCGTTTACTTCAAAAACGGGGATGCCTGATGATGAAGTTTCGGAACAGGAAATTATTGATCATCCCTGGGTCCAGCGACTGAGGCACATTCACCAGCTGCAGACAGCATGGTGGGTCTTCCCGTCGGCTGAGCATATGCGGTTCCAGCATGTTCTGGGGGCAATGCATTTAGCGTCCGTTTCCATTAATGCCTGGTATGACTCTCTGAACAGTGCCTGCCGGAATGTTCCTTCCCTGCCTTATGTAGAGAGTCTGGTGAGGCTGGCAGCGTTGTTGCATGATGTCGGCCATGGGCCTTTTGGACATTTTTTTGACGACCATTATCTGGACCAGTTTGACCTGACTCATGAAGATATTGGCGCCCATATTATAGAGCATGAGCTAGGCGATTTGATTCGGGGGATTCGACGAAATCCGAACGGTCGCTTGAATCCTCTTGAAGAACTGGATCCCAAACAGATTGGCTGGCTGATTCGTCGACCCGCGAGTGACTCCGAGAGCGAGCAGGGCAATCCAGACTGGCTTTGTAAATTGCGGTCCATGTTCAGCGGTATCTACACTGTCGATAATATGGATTTCGTATTACGCGATGCCTATATGTCGGGCTATAACATCCGGGCCGTCGATGTTTCCCGCTTGATCCATTACAGCTTTTTTACATCGGAAGGTTTAACGATTCACGGGCGGGGGCTGCCGGCTTTAGTCAATTTTATTGAAACCCGGGCGAATTTATTTCGCACGATTTACTACCATCGCACCGTTCGTGCGCTCGATTTGGCGCTTGAAGAAATCTTTCCAGAAACGATGCGGCATCTGTTTCACGGAAATCCTCTGGAGAAACTGGATGACTATCAGGGTTTTACCGAATCCTCGTTCTTGGTCGATGTGGGCCGATTCCAGAAAAGTGATGATCCCGAGGTCAAAAAACTGGGGCAAAGCTGGCAGGGTCTCCTTTCCCGGAATGTGGAATGGAAAATGGCCTGCGAACGGTCGATCAACTTTCATTCAGGATCCGCCGTTCATACATCCATTTTTTCTGAGCCCGATCTGGTGGAGAAACGGGTCCGTGCCAAGCTACCTGCTGAGTTAAAGCAGGTTCCCCTCCGGATTGATGTGGCCAGGCACTATCACCGACCCAGTGGCAGGCTTCCGGCAGGAGGTCAGAATTTTCTTCTGGACCCAGGTACCGGGAAGTCACAGGAGCTCAGCGATGATGAATTGTTTCGTGCATTACCGGTCAGTTTTTTGATTTTCCGAATCTATACTCGGGACCATCTGCATGATTCTGAAATGACCAATGCTTTGAACGCAGCGTTAGGTGAAGTCTCGGATTCGAAAACAAATATGTAATGCGTATTTCTGAGCTAGTATTAGCCAGACGATGAACAAAAATACGGATAGATACACTTTAGCTAAGTGCCAATGAGCTCTCTGTTCTTGAGTCGTTTTCCCCTGTTTTGTTATGAAACAGGGAAGACGGTAGTCCTGTTATGTCGGTCGTGTCGGCAGAGAAAAATCCATGCAGCTGTTTTTCAGTCAACGTCGATAAGAAAAGCATGATCGACTTTGAATTAGAACAGATGATGGAAAACCCTGAATGGTGTCTCGTATTGAACCATTACAGAGAGTCGCAGCTTCAGGCTAAAAAGCGTGATCCCGAGTTTGACGGATGGATCATTCGCCAGAATGAGGTAGAAGGTGTTGTCTTGGAACACCTCCCTCGAATTCATGGCAAATTGATCGCCTTTGACTTGTTGAAGTTCCAGATTTCCGGCCGGGATTCAGGGGTATTTTATCAAGTCGCTCGGATGGGGGAAAAGATGCTTCCCAAGTTACAGAAAATGCTGAAGTGTCAAAGTGATTCCGAGCAGCCGGAATCAGATACTTCCTATGCAAAATCTGCATGAACTGTTGGCTCTGAAGGGCATAAAACAGTCATAACCCATACGATCGATACAAAAAATAAACGGCCCGATTGCACAAGGCAATGGGCCGTTTCAATTTATCAGATCTAGCTCCTGACAGTCATACTCAAGGTATGATCCGTCAGATTCGGCTCAGTTCACTATGCTTTTTTAGGAGCTGGTGCTGGAGCTTTCTTTGGAGGAGCTGGTGCTTCTTCTACTTTGGGAGTAGCTGGCTTAGCGTGTGAATCTGATCCACAGCTTGAGCAAGGTGAAGCGGGGCAGCATTTTGGAGCTGGTGCACAGCATTTAGGAGCTGGTGCACAGCACTTTGGTGCTGGAGCGGGGCAGCATTTTGGAGCTGGCTTGCAGCAACGTACGCGAACTGGCTTGCAGCAACGAACGCGACGAACTGGTTTGCAGCAACGAACTTTTTCTTCTTTGCAGCAACGAACTTTGACTGGCTTGCAGCAACGTTCACGTTTTGGCTTGCAGCAACGAACGCGTTCTGGCTTGCAGCAACGGTTCAGCAATCCGGCTTCTGTGTCAGAGACACTGAAAGATGCAGAGATCAAAGTCAGTGCAGCAATCATTGAGAGTGTGACAGCTTTTCGAATCATGGTGTACTCCTCAGATTCTTTAAATAAAAGTGGTTCCACTACCGCTGAAAAATAAGCTCATTTTCCAACGATGTCCCTAAGCCTACGCACTTAGGGAAAACAGGTCTGTTTTTCTGGCTTGGTAAGTTTTACCGGTTACAGCAAATACGCTGGCTACAATACCAGAACGGATTACGTTGTCAAAGTAAAGAGAATACGAAAAATGAAGTTTCTCTAAAAATCCTCAGTTTCCTCAAGTATTGCTGATTGGCCATTTTTCGTTCATTATTGCGATCCACAACTAGGATAGCATTCGATCAGTTTTAGAGCATCTGTTCCTATCAAAAGCCGGAATTCAATCTTAATATACGGAAACGAGACTCGAATACGGTCGATTCAAGCTGTCAGAATCGTGATTCTCAATTCGGGTACCACTTTCAGCCAATTTCCTTGCAACAGTTCAGCCTGGGCAGTAAAACCAAGTTGATTCAACAAAAGTCCTTCCCAATAGTGTTTGGTTTAATAGATCGTTGTGTGAATTTGCCATCTTTAAAATCTTCAACCAGTCAATCAGAGCATCAGCGGCTCTGGAAATGTAGGGATCAGTCCATCTCCTTAGGCCGTATGCCGCTCCTGATGGGAATTCTGAATGTGACTCCCGATAGTTTTTCCGATGGCGGCGAAGCAATCAATCTTGATTCCGCCGTGTACAAAGGGCTGCAACTTGTCAAAAATGGTGCCGACATTCTTGATATTGGAGGGGAATCCACTCGTCCAGGGGCAGAACTGGTCTCTGTTGAGGAAGAATTACAAAGAGTCATTCCCGCGATCGAGGCGTTATCAACACAAACACACGTCCCCATTTCCATTGATACCACAAAAGCAGAAGTGGCCCGGCAGGCGATTCAAGCCGGTGCTGTCATCATCAATGATATTTCCGGTCTCACTTTTGATCCGGCGATGATTCCCCTGGCGGCAGAAACAAAGGCCGGCGTGATCTGTATGCACATTCTGGGAACGCCACAAACCATGCAGGACCATCCCGAATATGAGGATGTTGTCTCCGATTTGAAAACATGGTTCGGGGAACGTATTCAAACTTTGCTCTCTTCCGGAATTGAACCCGAGCGGATCGTCATTGATCCCGGCGTAGGATTTGGAAAAACCGCCGAGCATAATCTGGAAATACTCTCGCACATTGAGGAATTCAAAGATCTGGGGTATCCCGTGCTGATCGGGCATTCCCGCAAACGGTTCTTATCAAAACTACTCGGTCGTTCTGTGGAAGAACGTCTGGCTGGCACAGTCGGCGTATCCATTGCATTGGCCGATCAATCCGTCGATATTTTACGTCTGCATGATGTGGCGGCCAATCGAGATGCACTCTCTGCCTGGCAAGCCGTTTCAGAGCGCGTATTATAATACTGTTCCATAGCTGTTTATTATAAAAAGATTCAAAAGGCGTCCGTAACCGCTTTCTGAATCAAAAACTTGAGGAATGATCATGAAAACAAATCGCATTTATCTTTCAGTGACACTGGCCTTGCTCTGTTTCGTTTCCCAGAACGGATTGGCAGCGGAAAAGCAAAAACACGATTATGATCGCTGGGAAAAATCAATTTCTCAGTTTGAAAAGCAGGATCAGAAACAGGGCATCAAGAAAAATGGGGTCCTGTTTGCAGGAAGTTCCAGTGTTCGATTGTGGGATCTGGACAAATACTTTCCCGAACTGAAAGCAATCAATCGCGGCTTTGGTGGATCGGAAATCGTCGATTCCACTCACTTTGCAGACCGCATCATTTTAAAGCATGAACCGAAACTAATCTTCCTGTACGCTGGCGATAACGATCTCTCGCGGAAAAAATCTCCCGAAGAAGTTGCTTCAGACTTCCAAAAATTCGTGGCGACCGTTCATAAAACGCTTCCCCAAACGAAAATTGTCTTCATCGCTGTGAAACCCAGCCTCAAACGCTGGAATCTGGCGGAGACCATCAAAAAAGCAAATCAACTGATCGCCGACCAGTGCGCCAATAATTGCCTGCTGGAGTATGCCGACGTCTGGAAACCCATGTTGGGAGCCGATGGCAAGCCGCGACCGGAACTGTTCAAGTCCGATGGTTTGCACTTAAATCATGCAGGCTATCTTGTCTGGGGAAAAGCAGTTCAGCCGTTTTTGGATCAGAAATAAGACATTTGCAATTGCGCCAGCGATCTTAGAGCGTTTTTACCGGCAACTCGTGGGAACTGAGAAACTGATTCAGTTCTCCACGGGTAAAAATGCCGGCCGTCGCACCGGTGGCACGGACACAGCTGTGTCCCAATGCAGAACCAAACCGCAGGCATTCTTCAGGGCTGGCACCTTCCAGCAATCCGTGAATAAAACCGGCGACAAACGCGTCACCGCTGCCCGTTCCATCGACCAGATTCACCGGATACACTTCAGAATGAATCGTCTTCTGGTCATCGATCAGGATACTTCCCTCGCTCCCACAGGTGATAATCACTGTCTTCGCCCCGGCTGCTTTGAAGGCCCGCGCTTGTGCAATCGGGTCGGATTCTCCCGTAATCAATTCCCCTTCATCATTATTGGGAAGAAAATAATCACTTAAAGGCAGCACTGGTTTGAGCATTTTCCAATAGTCATCCGGCCGGGGAGTCACCACGTCCAGCACCGTCGTCACTCCAGCATCTTTCGCAATCCGGAACATCTTAGCCACATTGTCCGGCGATAATTCTTCCGACAGACAATAGCCACCCAGATATAGAATTCGACTCGACCTGATTTGTTCTTCCGTGACGGTTTCTCCGGTGAACAGCGAATTCGCAGCCACAGAATGAATGAACCGCCGGTCTTCTCCCTGAACGTTGATCACAAACGAGCCACTGGTCGGAAGCTGATCTGATTTCATCAGATACTCACAGTGAACGCCCGATTGAATCAGGCTTTCTTCGACAAACCGACCAAACACGTCCTGCCCCACAATGCCTGCGATCGCTACCTGCCGCTCCAGTCTCGCTAAGTCTGCAGCCACATTGGACGCACAGCCACCTGTGGTCAGCTCCATCTCATCTGTCAGTATCAGTTCTCCCGGCTTGGGCATATGATCGATGGCTTTGCAGACATGGTCCGCAACAATGATACCCGCACATAAACAATCATATTGGGGAGACGGCATTCGAGGCACCTTCCTATCTCGTCGAAATCAGGTCAGATCAATCCAGACTGATCATTATGGGCGAGTTCAGGTGGAGTTCAACGCCTAGCTGGAATGAAGATGCACAGATTTTGTGTTCTGCTCTTTGTCGGCAGGTTTAGATGACAGCACAGTCTGGGCGTCAGTTTCTACCAGATCGGCTTCCGGGCTCCGTTTTTGAAAGTGCATCACCAGCCGGAGCATAATCGGATACGTCGCCAGCGAGAAAAATGTCGCCACCACAAGAGATCCAATAATGAGCGGGGAGCCGACTTCCAGCAAGAGCTGCTTCACCGTTTCCCACCAGCCGCTGAACCCTTCAAATTCAAGGATCCGGGCGAAATCACTTTGAGTCATCGAACCACCCACATAGTAGGTGCCAATTTTATAATCGAACCAGTAAATGGGAACGATCGTCAGCGGGTTCGAAATATAAACCGTAATCAGCGAAGCAATCTGATTAAATCGAAACAAAGGACGCGTCAGAAACGCAAAACAGATCACCATCAGCATTTGGATGCCAACCGTCGGCGTCAGAGCGATAAACATCCCGATCGCCGTACCCAATGCGATTGAGTGTGCACTGTCATCCAGCATCAAAATCGAACGCAGAAGCATTCGAGGGCTGCTATTCCAGGCTAATTTAGAAGACGACATAACGGCAATTCAACAGGCTGATTCAGGGAAACCAATATAGAAGATTGTTCACATCACTTTAACGACGATTCGGATAAATTTATCGGCTCATTCCCGGTAAAATTCTTCCACTTTATGGAATTATTGGTCTAGAGCGATAATGCTGCCTCGGACAACTCTTTTAATCAATGTAATTATAAGGAATGCAACCAGCGGCAATCGTACAAATTCATTATTTCTCCAAACCAGTCTCTATTCTAGTTAAGATATTTCACCTTAATCAACTGAAATTACCAGTCTGTCTGGATCTGGAACGGGAAAAAAATCGTAAATACCAGTCCTGATTCCGCGGGATCCTCCACAGAAAAAGATGTACATTTTGCAAGAATCGTCCTGATTTTTCAGAGAGTTTTTCGTTCCAACCCTGAAATTTGTATTAAGGTTATGTATGCTCTGTAACAGATTTTGATGAATTCTTCTTGCTCTCTATTGATACTACATAATCAGTGTTTTTCAGGACTTACTGAAATCGCGGATGACTGGAATTGAACAATGGTAGAAAACCTGGATATTTTTGAGGTCGAACAGGCCGCCCCCAATCTGGTCGTCGTTCCCCAGGGTTCAGCCATCCAATTTCAGTACAGCAATGTTCAGGTGGAATCCAATAAAGTGCTGAGACTGTTCGATTCACCAGAAGTGAAAAATGTGATCATTGACTTGTCCCAAGTCGATTACCTCGACTCCATTATCATCGGGGCGATTATTCGTCTCCTGCAGCGTGCGAAGCAAACCGGCGGGCATGCCGTCTTCTGTAATGCCTGCGATAACATGCAGAACATCCTCAAGTGCATCAAGGTCGGCACCCTTTGGCCTTTATACGATTCCCGGGAAGAAGCGCTCGCCGCGTTGTCCGAGAATTCCTGATCTTCGATCTCCTTCCTGAAAAATGAGTCTGGAATGCTACCGTTTACTGCCGACGATCTAAAAGCAATTCAGACGGAAACGTTCATCGAACATCTCGACTACTTCGAAAGTCTGGCCTCCACCAACACCTGGGCCCTCAATACCCTCTCTCCTGTCGTAAACAAAAATCCAACGCGTGGCATCAACTTGCCTCGTCTGGTCCTCACCGGAAGACAGACAGCAGGCCGAGGCCGAGGCAGTAATGCCTGGTGGGCCCCTGAAGGAGGCTTAACATTCTCCCTCGTCGTCGATGTCAGCCAGATTCTAATTCCCTTCGAACAGCAACCCCTGATCGCATTAGCCACCGGACTCGCCGTCTGCGAAACACTCGAAAAATACCTCCCCGAATATACCCTGCAATTAAAATGGCCCAATGATGTTTACCTGCAGAGCAAAAAAGTCTCCGGCATTCTCGTCGAAACCGACGCCAGTCAACCGGGGCTCGTTGTTATCGGCGTCGGCGTCAATTTGAATAACTCCTTCCTCTCCGCTGAGGATGCTCTGCAATCTGTGGGAACTTCACTCTACGAAACCACCCGCCAGAAATATTCGCTGGCAACCACACTCATCGATCTAATCAACGGCATAGAAAATCGACTCTATGATGTCGCTGATGAGAAAAACGAATTCATGTCGGCCTGGCGACAGTACTGCCTGTTGACCGGCAAAACGATCCGAATTAATACGGGGCGCGAGTCGAAACAAGGAGAATGTCTTGAAGTCGACGATCAGGGCTTTCTGATTTTGCAAACCGAAACAGGCATCGAACGCATCATCAGTGGCTCCATCGAACATTTTTGATTGAATATATTTTGCTTGAATATAGTTAACTATGAAAAAACTACTCATCTACCCCGCCATCGATTCCACAAGACTCGCCCGCATTCAGGAAGTCTCCGACCAACTGACAGTCTATAATATCTCGGAGCTTCCCGAAGCACTCACCGAAATCAAAGACGCCGACGCCTTCTTCGGAAAAATCACGCCCGAACTGCTCGCCGCGGCTGAAAGTTTGCAGTGGATTCAGTCCCCTACCGCCAGTCTCGAACATTATGTATTTCCTGAACTCGTCGATCATCCCTGCCAGCTCACCAACATGCGCGGCTTATTTTATGATGTCATCGCCGATCACGTGATGGGTTTCGTCATCTGCTTTGCCCGCAATCTGCATCGCTACATCCGCCAGCAAACCGAATCGAACTGGCAACCGATCGGCGGTCAAGCTGGCAAACCCAATTTTGTCACCGGACCGGGACAAGTCAGCGAAGTCGATCGCAGTCATCAGCATCTCTCCGATTGCACACTGGGTGTCGTCGGAGCCGGCAGCATTGGCGCGGAGATCTGCCGCCGCGCCGCCGCGTTTGGGATGAAAGTCTGCGCCGTCGATCCCATCGCTACCGAAGTCCCCGGCGTTGTGGAGGAAGTCTGGAACGTCGACCGCTTGAACGATCTCTTAACCATCAGCGACTTCGTCGTCATCGCCGCCCCGCACACGCCACAAACCGAAAAACTGTTTCGCACCGCGCAGTTCCAGCAAATGAAGTCGTCGTCGTACCTAATCAACATCGGCCGCGGCGCGATTGTCGATCTCCAGGATTTAACCGCCGCGTTACAAAACGGCGAGATCGCCGGCGCCGGGCTGGATGTGTTCGAAATCGAACCGCTGCCGGCTGAGCACCCACTCTGGCAAATGGAAAACGTGATCATCACCCCCCACATCGCAGCAGCCTCGACCCGCGTCCCCGAACGCCATCTCGAAACATTTTTGGAAAACCTCCGTTGTTTCCTCGCCAACAAACCATTCCTGACCCTTGTTGACAAACAAAACTGGTTCTGAAGCAGCACTGGTTCTAAAACAACACTGTTGATTTGGGAACGCACACTGCTAAAAACGCCCTTGACGTGAACCCGGCGTTGCTTATTTTATCTGAAGTTGTGTGTCGCGCGCGTGAGCACTGCTGGTTCAGGTGAAGAAGTGAAACCCGTTTCAAACCCACCTGACAAAAACCGCTTGTTTCAGAGCGATTTTTCAAAATGAAACTCGATTCTATTGTGCGCGTCGACACATATCCGCGCATTCCCAACATCACCCAGCCCACTCCCCACACCATCCAGCACATTCTCAACCACCGTCCGCCCCCACATAAAACCCCCTTTCCTCTTGACCCCACCCCGCCCCTAACGAGAATCTTTTTCACAAACATGATTTTAACTCCCATCCACTGGGTCGGCCCGGATGCACAAACGGGCCGACCGCCGCGAGCGTGAAATTGACAGTAGAACGAAACAAAACAGAGGAAACACAAATCTCAGTAAAGTCTCGCAGTAATGAAAAAACACAAACTGGAACGAAAGCATTTTCTGTCAGTTTCCTGTTGTCTTCGACAACCCCGAATTACATTCGGGGCTACCCGGCACAATTAATTTCCATTCCAGAGCTACATTTCAATAAGTGTTGTAGTAGGGGCTGACCCATGTGTCAGCCCGCCAGTAACCAACGCACCAGTCAGAGCACACGTTGATAACAGATCCAATCTCCCAATAAACTGAGCGGCAAAGCGCTAGCTGCCGTTTACGAACATAGTGAATCATTCACCCGATTTTACCCAACAGACTCTCAACCACAGAGATGAACAATGTTAAGCTGTCAGATAGAATGAGGAACAAAGCCATTGGTTCGTGCTTTTCGTGGTAGAATAAAACAGAAACGAAACCCACACCCACTGAGCGGAGCGGCGCGAGCCGCCGTTTACGAACGATCAGACAACACACCAACCAGGAGTAACCAGTGCAACAACCCATCATCGGCTATCACAAAGACGAAGACGGCCACTGGGTCGCACAACTCAACTGCGGACACAATCAACACGTCCGCCACGATCCCCCCTTGATGGCCCGCGAGTGGGTCACCACCCAAGCCGGTCGCGACTCCATGTTAGGCCATCAACTCAACTGCAAAAAATGCAACGAAAACGCCCCGCCAGATGATCGACCCTGAAGCGCCCACTTTCTGTGAGCAGTCTGGCTTTGCTATTGTCGATACGGAGATCATAATCAGGAACGGCTGCGATCATGAATGTCGTGAATCGAAGTCGCCTGTTACTTCTTGTCTTTCAAATCATTACTCTTCTGTTGAGGTGACGTTTTCACTGCCTCAGGCTCAATCGTAAACTTTATTTGCTTGATATCCATGAGAGAGAGGCTGCTCTCTGGAGAAAGCTTAACAAATAGCATGGCGGTTAACAGATACTTACCGGGAACCATAGAGCCGCTACGACCAAGAGACACTTCTGCCACAGCGGGTTGCCCTTTGTGAATTCTCAACACAGGCTTACCAAAGTCCGTCCAGACATGTCCCGTCACTGAGTCTTCGCAAGAGAGAGCCATAACGACGGGAATTGACATGTCCGCCTTCGAAATGGGAAACTCGGGCCAATCAAATAGGGCATGAAAGGAAACTTCTTGGATTTTGGAAGCTTTGGTGATGTCCCCTGCAACTGGAGTCAGTTTATCGATAGATGCTTCGATACGACCATTCTCAGTCTTTAAAGAGTCTGGTTTATTGTTTTTTTGCAAAGAAAGTTTGTCTTTTCCAATCTGGTAAGCGACTCGTGCAACGAGTTGATAGGTATGCAGATCTTTTTTACTGGTCCCCGTTTGCCTTTGTTTTACTTTTTCTTCAGCAACAGCACTGGAAACCAGAACGCTCAAAAACAGTAAAGCGATTAATTGGCAAGAGTAAATCGACAGAAGGTTCCGTTGAGTCATGGTATCACTCCTATGAGAGCAGATTCCTCTTGTGGGTCGCTCACCAGCGACTCAAGGGGAGAATAGCCAGGCGGGAAAATGTAATTTTTTGCATGCTTTGTTTCCCGTATTAGATCAACTTATATCAGAATCAGTTGGATTCTGATAAATTTTATTTTATTTGACGGCTCAAAAACACAAAGGTTTTCGTGCTTTTCCTGTTTTTCATGGTAGTAAAAAAATGACCGAGATTCGACTTCAATTCCCGGTCCGGTTATCATGACTTTTCTAAAGCCACCTCAAAGAAAATTTTTCACGAGAGCAATATGACGATACATCACAGCTACATCAAAACACTTTGGTTTCTCTGTTTAATACTCGTCAGTTCTCTACTCCCAGCACAGACAGCAGAAAAATCGCAAGGCTTTCGTGAGCTACAGCGCTTCGCAGCGAAGGAAGCCCATCAGGCGGTGGCCGTTGATCACGATTTCTTTTATGCCATTTCCAGTCGAGAGATTGCCCGCTATCAAAAAACGGATGGTACACAACTCAAAACATGGACGGGCCCCAAAGGCTCTCACATTCGTCATCTGAATAGCGGTGTTGTGATTGACGGCAAACTGTATTGTGCTCATTCGAACTGGCCCGCGAGTCCGCTGAAGAACACGGTAGAAATCTTCGAAGCGAAGACGCTGAAACATTTGGAGACGCTGAAGTTTCCTGATACTGAGGGCGCCATTAACTGGATTGATCGACGGCAGGGCCAATGGTGGATCGCCTTTGCCTTTTACGGCGAGTTGGAAAACGTCCGCAAGACCCGCCTCGTGCGGTACAACGATCACTGGCAGCCGGAGGCAACGTTTACGTTTCCCGTTTCCGTCCTGAAACGCTTCCTCCCCAACAGCAATTCCGGCGGCGCCTGGGGCCCCGATGGCCGACTCTACACAACGGGCCACGATCACGGCGAACTCTATGTTTTAGAAGTACCGAAAACAGAGGGCGTACTCAATCACGTCACCACCCTGCCCGCCCCCCTCACCGGTCAAGGCATCGCCTGGGATCAAAGCCAGCCCGGCACACTCTACGGCATCAACCGCCGCAAAAAACAAGTCATCAAAATGCAACGTCCGACTGCACAGAAACCAGAGTAAACTCACCCATTGTGAGCGGGTCGGCGCCAGCCGCCGGTGGTGTGTTGGGTTGTTGCATCAAAAACGGTGGCTAGCGCCATTCCGCTCAGAAAAATCTGCTATCTAGCATTCGCTAGTGGAGCAAGCTCTGAATGGTTCCATGAAAAATGAAAGGTTTCAAGGATCGAAAATCACTCCGAACAAAAACTTTTCGTGTTTTTTCGTGACTTTCGTGGTAGTAAATCTGTCAACAGTTCAAGGCTTGAATAAATTGCGAAGGAGTAAGGGCAACCCACCAACTGTGAGCGGTACGGCGCTAGCCTAATGGCACTTACTTTAGAAAATCATTGTAACCCACGGCAGACTG
>NZ_CAXBKP010000010.1:0-222764 GCF_963976445.1 uncultured Gimesia sp.
TGTTATTCTTGGATGTTTATTTACACTATTAAAAAGGTTTTGAGATGCCCTCTAGGGTAAAGTCAGATCCAAGCGTGTCCCCAAACATCTTTGCAGGAATGAAGTTCGCCCCGCGCGAACCTGCGTTACTTCACACACTCAATAAACGCCACCGGCGAGTTTTCCATGAGTGGGGACCAGAAGTCGACGGTGTTATCCTTGAGCCCGTCTGGTGAAAGTTTTGGCGCGTGCCAGTGGACTTCCCGGAAACCAGCCTCGCGGAAGGCGGCTTCGTGCGTTTCCACGCTCAGATAATAGTTTTCAATATCGAACGGGCCGTCTTCCAAATGGAAGGTCCAGGTGATCGGTGTGCCTTCCTGCCAGTCACCAACGGCGGTTGTCTCAAAACCATACTGGCGGAAGGACGGGGCGCTGGGAAAGTGATACGCGGGACTGCTGTTGACGGTCACGAACCGTCCGCCCGGTTTGAGGGTCCGCGCAATGCCATCGCACATCGCCTGCAGTTCGTCACGTGTGCGCGCATAGTTGAGTAGATAGGCGGCGATCGCCAGATCGTACTGATCAGTAGTAGGCAGTTCCCGTGCATCCCCCACAATATATTCGACCCCCTGCTGATGTATGGCTTCCTGTTTATTCGCGAGATCAATCATCCCTTGTGAGAGATCGACGCCGGTCACACAGGCCGCGCCCCGTTCGCGAATCATGCGTGTATAAAAGCCTTCGCCACACGCGACATCGAGTACTGCCATGTCGCGCGGGTCACCGGCCAGTTTCATCAGAGTGAAACATTCAACGAAGGTCCGCCATGGTTGCTGCTTGGAACGCTGGTACTGCTCGGCGATTGGATCGTAGTCGGTGGTCATCTTCGGAATATGCTTTCAATGGGGATTTAGAAAACTGTTGCCGTAAAAATGTTACGACTGCTGGAATATAACGTAAGCTTAAGCTGAAAACTGACAGGTTTATGCAGTTTTTATCAAGAAATTAGCCCAAAAAATTGCTCAGAACACAAGTTAGTGGCCCTCTGATGCCATCTGGTACGTCTGGGAAATCGTGTAACACGAGTCCTGGCTAACGTGCGTACGGCGCCATAGGCGGGCCTCCAACGAAAAATATATCAAATTCCCCGGAGTGTATTGTGAGATTTACCAAGCTGTATTTATTACTCATGACTTTCTGTTTTGTGCCCGGCCTGTCGGCATTGGCTCAAGATACGAAAAAGACAGAAGAGACAAAACAGGAACAACCATCCCAGCCTGCAAAAGACTTAAAACCGATCACCACGTTTAATACATCGATTCCCCTGGATCAGTTGAAGATCATGGTCAGGCCGCTCACAAAGGAAGAATTGCAGGGCGAAGCCAAGGCGTGGTTTGAGCTATTACGGAATAAAGCCCGTCAGATCGCAGCTGCCCGATTGGGGGTCAAGAAAACCAACGAAGCAATCTCTACCTCCGATGAGCAGGAAGCGGTCGATTCACTGCGCAAAGCAGAAATGGTGCAACAGACCGTGGATAAAATCGCGAAGAAGACGGAAGCACAACTGACAAAACAGGCACAGGAGAATCTGGGTGTCGACTTTACAGATAATGCAACAAAATCGGACGAGTCTCTTATTGCGCAAAAGCCAGTGTCTTTGGAATCAAAGTCAAATGAGAAAACGAAAACGGCAGACGTAGTGACAGATGAAACCACGGCGCAGTCTGCGGAAGTCATGAAGCAGCAGTTTTTGGATAACCTCATGAAGTTGCAGGATGAGCGCACGGCTTTGAGTGATCGATTGGGAGTCGTGCTGACTTCGTTGGCGCTGAAAGGGGGAGACGTAGAGACTTATCAGAAGTACATTACGGCTGTCTCGGGAATCGAACTCGATACGTCTGATGCCAGCACCAGTTGGGCAGGCATCAAAGGCTGGGTTGTCTCCAAAGAAGGAGGCCAGCGCTGGCTCTGGAATGTATTCCGGTTTGTATTCATTCTGCTAATGACCTGGTTGACGGCTAAAATTGGTTCGGCTGTGGTGAGCTGGCTATTGGAACGAAAAGTCAGACTGACACAGCTGGCTGAAAATTTAATCAGTGGTACCATCAAAAATGTGATCTTTCTGATTGGGTTTGCAGTTGCATTGGCGGCTTTGGAAGTTGATATGACCCCGGTTCTGGCGGCCATCGGAGCCACCGGCCTGGTGGTTGGTCTGGCATTACAGGGAACGCTGAGTAATTTAGCCAGTGGCCTGATGATTCTGATCAACCGTCCCTTTGATGTGGGCGATGTCGTGACGGCGGGCGGTGTCACCGGAACAGTCAGGCAGATGAATCTCGTCTCAACCACGTTTCGTACGTTTGATAACCAGACGATTCATGTTCCCAATAATTCGATCTGGAATAATGTGATCACGAACATCACGGCGAATAAAGTCAGGCGTGTTGATCTGGAATTCGGCATCGGCTATGCAGATGATTTTGAACAAGCCGAAAATATTATCAAAGAGATTCTGGAAGACCACGAGCTGGTTCTGAAAGATCCCGCAGCTGTGGTAGTCGTGCATGCGTTGACCGATTCCTCTGTGAATATCGTCTGCCGTCCGTGGGCGAAGACGACCGACTGGTGGGAAGTCAAAACAACGGTCACACGGGAAGTCAAACGCCGCTTCGATCTCGCTGGCATTTCGATCCCCTTCCCGCAACAGGATATTCATGTCTATTCTGTTGATGGAACAAATGGAACCAGTTCAGCGCTAACAGGTAGGTAAGCTGGCTCTTAACTGAATGAAGATCTCTATCGTGCCTCTGAATGGCTTCGAACGTTCAGAGGCACTTTTCTTTGGATCCGCCTGGTGCCCATTATTAGCCGCAGGGCGTTAGCCCCGGTTCCGTCCAGCCACTTTTGTGAATCTATATTTTGAGTGTTATTTTCGCAAAGAGGAATGCGAATTAAGCAACACGACCTAGGACTGAAACGTCGGTTGATGCGGCTCCGTGGTATCATCGTCGCGGTATTTAAAACGGATGGGGCGCTGGGCTGTTCGGTCTACGGTCAACTGGAAAATATCAAACCGATTATAACCGCCGGCAAGATCGTGTAGCTGTTTCGGTTCAACGCAGGAAGAGAGATCGATGTCAGCGTAGAGGATGCCTTCTTCCTCCTGCATGATCTCGCTGATGGGGGCACCGTGGGGGCCGATGGCGACGGAAATGCCACGAGGACTCGCGTCCAGAATCCGTCCTGCTTCTGGATCTCGTTTCGCTAAGAGGTCTCGCGCCGCCTGATCCAGATAGCCGGCCGCCACGAGATTAAACAGCTTGCCTTCAAAGGAGTGCGCCCCTGCACGAATCAAGATCGCATTTTTGAGATCGTAATTTTCATGGACCGCAGGATCATGCGACGGCCAGACCGGCGGATAAGTCGAGAGATGCACCTGCTCCCCTTGCGCAAGCAACGTGAACCGGGCCAGCGGATTGGTGTTTTCGCCGCAGATCAGCATGCCCACGCGTCCCAGCCGCGTCGGGCAGACTTCCAGCCCCGCGCCGTCGCCGGGCGCCCAGACCAGTTTTTCGTAGAACGTGGGCACGATCTTGCGGTGATGACAGAGAATGTTCCCCGTATCGTCAATCAAAACATTAGAATTCCAGATGCAGCCATCGCTGACGTTGGTCCCTTCATTGAAGCCCATCGAAACGAACATTTCGCATTCGCGGGCGGTCTCAGTGATTTTCGCCAGTTCGGGGCCGTCGATCTGAATCGAATTCTCGGCCAGTTCGCAGAACAGATCGTGGTTGTGAATCGGCGCCTGCAAGGCACACCAGACGGGGAACGCGGGAATATACGTTTCCGGAAACACAATCAACTGCGATCCGTTCCGCGCGGCTTCGCGAATCAGCGAACAGGCTTTATCGACCGTCGCGTCTTTATCCAGGAAAACCGGAGCCACATGGGCCAAGGCCGCTTTGAAATTTGGGTGAGTCATTGTTGAATACCGAATGAAAGAAAAGTGAATAAGACTCTTGTTTACGCTGACTTGTTTTCCAGGTCTGAGACCCGCTGTTCCAATTTCAGTTCCGCCAGTTTTTCTTCTAATCGGTTGATTTTCTTCAAAGCATTACCTCCGTAAATGAACCCACACACTGCAAATATGAAGGTCACAAAGGCAGCGGAATTTCCGAATTCAAATAAACCCAAGTCCATAATGATACTTCCTGTTGTTCAAAGTTGAATATAACGAACCAGGTCTCTTTGTTGTCTATGCGAAATCTGTTTTCAAACCTTCGCCTGAATACTCTCCAACACGCCATCCCACAATTGCAGCCGCGCCTGGACGGCGGCTTGGGCTGCTGCAATCGCTTCCTGGATTTTCGTTTCATCGCCCGCACACAGACCGTTGAGCAGTCGTAGTGAAAGCGGGGCGTGGAAATCGCCGTCGAGATCGATGTGTCGATTCAGATAGAAATGAAACACGGGGGCCTCGGCTTCGGAAACGCCGGTTCGTTTGAGGATCGCGCGAAACATGTCGGGAATAATATGCTCGCGGCCCAGTGCGAAGGCGGCGGCGATTTTGTGCGGTGCCCCTTCTTCAATGCAGGCAAACGTGTTTGTGGTGAACTCTCTTGAAGCCGGCGGCACAACAGGAAGTGCCAGTGCGGCATGGATTCCCTGCTGTTTGACGGCTTCGATGAATTCCAATAATGGTTCGGTGTGCGCGCCGACTTCAGTCATCGCCGTCTGATACAGTTCGAAATGGCTGGAATATTCGCCGTCGGCGGTTTCGTCGCATTCTTCTTCCAAGACGATTTCATTGATAAACCGTCGAACACTGGCATCGCCGTGAGGCACCCACGGCGCGCCGGTCGGTGCAACAACCCCTTGCAGATACTTCACCAGCGACATGAAATCCCAGACCGAGTAGACATGGTGCTGCATAAAACGTTGCAAGTCTTCAGTCGTGGCAATCGCCTCATAGATCGGATGATCTTCTAACTGGTTTTTGAACGATTCAATAATTTCAGATGTGATCTGTTGAGACATTAGTTTCCATTCCCTGGAATAATACTGAGCGGTACGGCGCCAGCCGCCGTTTTTAAAACGAGTGAGTTTCACAAACGGTGGCTGGCGCCATGCCGCTCAATTTAATGTGTGATTGAGCGCACATAGGATATGATTTAACTCAGGCGATTATAGTCTGCCCCGGCGTTTCTGGTAGAGGTTTCGGAAAAAATCTATGAAACCGTTCACACATCACCATAGTGCCCGGCAAGGACGACCACAAAACCGTCGGGATCACGAATCCAGATCTCGCGATGCTTGGCATTCGGGTTAACTAGGGGGCCGTCCAGAATTTCAGCGGACATCGTCTGTGCGCGAGAAACGGCGTCATCGAAATCATCGACCCGAAACCAGAGCAGAACTCCGTTCCCTTTGGGTTGTTCGAGATGGCCCAGGTGAGGATGCTCATGTACGTCCCAATGATGAAGCTGCAGGATCAATTCATCATCGTTGCCGATTAGTTGTTCATATTCATTACCACCATGGCCGCTACGGCAGTGAAGCAAACTTTGATACCAGGCACTGCTGGCTTCCACGTCTTTGACGGCGATCATCGGCTGTGGTTGCATATTTTGCGTTCCCCTTAAAACATAGTCCGCATACTGCGATATCACATTGTCTGTTCGTATAAATGATATAATCGTATCAATTCGAAAACTCAGAGATTGCATTAGACTGGAATTGATTTGGACGATACTATAACAGTACGTTCCTGAGATCAAATTATTTTCATTCTGGTGCCATGATCCCAATCTACCGTTTGTCTGCACCTCTACCGAATTCAAGCTTCGATTTACAACTAAAACACACTCTGATGTTGAGGAGACTCTCTTGACGAAAGAAGATCAACAACCAAACGAATCATCCAGCAATACATCCAGCAATAATAGTCAAGGTCGGCGCAATTTCCTCAAAGGGAGTGCGGCTGCCGTCGGCGCTGGTCTGGCTGCTTCTGTTCCCGGTGTCGCTTCTGCAGCAGACAGCGATTGTGTAGAGAAAAATCCTTATGGCGCCCGTCCCGGCGGTGGAATCAGTCTGCCCGACTATTACAAGCCCTGGCCCGCGATCAAAAATCGCAACGTCTTTATGCCGGGCACCGAGATTCTGCCGAAAAATGAAATGCGAATTTCGTTTCTGGGAAGTACTCCCTGGCCACCAACGCGGTTGCAGTCGGGAACATCGATTCTCGTTGAACTCGGCAATGGTGAATCTCAGCCGCGGCGGTTCTTCTTCGACCTGGGAAATGGCAGTATTTCAAATGCCATCGCCATGCAGGTTCCGGCGCCGCTGATCAATGATATCTTCATCAGCCATCTGCATTCAGACCACTTCGCGGACCTGCCTTATATGTATCCCTTCCGGGCTTTCTCGGGTGGTTTTACGCCGTTGCGTGTCTACGGTCCTTCGGGCAGAACGCCTGAGCTGGGCATTAATCATATGGTCAAACATATGAAAGAGATGAATCGCTGGCACGAAGAAAATTTCAACGCCTGTCCGATCGGCGATGGCATGGATATTGAAGTGACCGAGTTCGACTGGAAAGAAGAAAACGGCATCTGTTACAACAAAGATGGCGTGACCGTGCGCCACTGGCCACGCTCACACGTGAAAGATGGTGCGTCCGCCTATCGTCTCGACTGGGAAGACGCGGGCCTGTCGTTCGTCTGGACCGGCGATGGTCGTCCTGACGAACTGTCCGCCAAGTACGGCAAGGGTGTCGACGTGTTTGTCTCGGAAGGAACCATCGATGCACCGAGCCTGTCATCAATGAAACTGGGCGCACCGGCGGAACTCTGGGAATACACGATCGATATCTTTCACACGATGTATTACGCCGCCGGTTATCTGTTTAAACAGACGCAGCCCCGCATGGCGGCGATCTGCCATTACGAATATGCGGGACCCGCGCTCGAAGCCGAGTCGGTGGCGGAAGTCCGATCTAACTGGGACGGCCTGTTCATGTTCGGCGGCCCGGATGTGCAAGTCATCAACGTGACGAAAGACGCCATCTGGTCCCGCGAAGCCCTCATGCCTGATGGCGCGGCGCCTGCTTCGATGGACCCACGCTGGTTCCTCAAACCGGGAGAAAAGCTGCCGAAAGAAATCAAACTCCCCACTCCCACGATGCCGCGAGAAATGCAGCAGGAACAGTTCCTGCGTGATCTGGAAATTGATCCGAAGAAATATTATCCACCCGATGCCTATCGCAAGCCGGTTCAGAAATGGCCCGGCGTGACATTGAATCCACGTGAAATGCTCGAATCGCGTGGCATTAAAGTTGACGACGATAAGTAACACCAAAAGATCAGCTTTCAGGCACGTCATTGAAATCGATGACGTGCCTTTCTTTGCGAGAGAAACACTATGACTGAAGAAGACGACCGTCCCATCCTCGCCCCCGCGCCGCGCATTGAACCGATTGTGATCCCCGGCCGCGATCCCGTTCCGGTCACACTGTTAACCGGTTTTCTGGGAGCCGGGAAAACGACTCTCCTGAATCGGATTCTCAACGGCGATCACGGCCTGCGCGTCGGCGTACTGGTGAATGACTTCGGGGCGATCAACATCGATGCGGAACTCGTCGAAGGCGTTGAAGAGAATACGATCAATCTCACCAACGGCTGTGTCTGTTGTGAAATTCGTGACGATCTCGTGAACTCACTGGAGCAACTGCTGACGCGCGAAGATGTGATTGACTACGTGATTCTGGAAGCGAGCGGCGTGGCGGACCCGGAAGGCATCGTGATGACCTTCCTGAATGCACGCTATGAAAAACTGCTGCGGCTGGACAGCATCACTTGTATCGTCGATGCCGAAGCGATCTTTACGCACGCCGATAATGATGATCTGTCGGCACTCAAACTGCGACAGATTGGTTTTGCCGATATGGTGGTCTTGAACAAGGTCGATCTCGTCGGCCCCGATCATATCGAGGTGATCGGCGAATGGATCGGCCAGCATTTGAACCGGATTCGCATCGTCAACGCCGTCCGTTGTGAAGTCCCTCTGGAAGTCTTACTGGCGGTCGGACGATTTGATCCTGCGCATATAGAATCACAAAAGCAGAGCATCAGTGCCAGCAGTGAACCGCAGAAGCACGAAGCGGCCCACCAGATGTTCGAAACCTGGAGTTATGAAACCGATGAGCCTTTCTCGCGTGAAGCGCTGAGCGAGATGGTGCGACGTAAGTTGCCGGCTGCCGTCTATCGCTGCAAAGGCATTGTCTATTGTGCCGATGCGCCCGAGAAACGGCATGCGTTACAGGCCGTCGGCCGCCGTACCGAACTGACAGAACTCGATGACTGGGGCACGCGTCAGCCACGCACCCGGATTGTCGCCATCGGTTCCGCCCTCGACTCCGATCAGTTGACCGCACTATTTGATGCCTGTCTTCAGCAGGAAAAGTAGCGGCAAACTAAATTAAACCAGTACGCCCTTCGAAAGAAGTTCGCCCCGCCGAAGGTGCTGTTTATGCGTCTTAACAGCGCGGGGGATGCGAATTCAGTGATTGGTCCCTGTTCCAGACAGGGAGCGGCTGCCGTTCCCTTAAACCAGAGAAAGGGACCAATCATACGTGATTCGGTAAACACGCGTCGTAAATCAAACCCGGCGCTACCTGTGCCGCTACAGTCAACCGAGACACCGGCTATGGGCGGGGGGGAAAGATTCCCTTTGTGGCAATGATAAAATTGACCGTGAGGGATGGCGGCATGTTGGGTTGATCGCTGAACATTTTTTGAACAAAAACAACCTCTTCCGGTGTATCAATGGATGACTTCCGTTCGACGGCGACCGTTGTCGCAGTGGAAGCCACGTGGTGCGCCCCCCCTTTCTCTCCCAGTCTACGCTGTGTTAGACCGGGCCCACGTCCAGCATGCATCGGAAAACGAGTGCGCAAATCGGGTAAACCAAAGGTCCTGCGACCGTTTCCGCCATAGATTGTTCCCAGTAGCGAGAACAACGCCGTGTTTTCGCTAATCGGCAATATTTGGCCGCCACATTGCATCCAGCCAGCAGGGATATCAGAGCCGGCGAGCATGCGTATTTCGCCGTAATAAGGTTTCGCTGGTACTTCCTCCAGGGACTTGGCGGGAGCCCCCTTTAATGCAATGAAGAACGTGATCGCCTGAGAGGGGGGCATGTTTGAGTCCGCATGCATCGTTTCCGGAACGCTGACACTCGCTTCAGGTTGATCATCGGCTGCCCGCCTCCTGACGACGACGGTTGACGCGGTGGGAGTCACTTCTTCTGTCCCCTGCTTTTCTCCCCGGTTACTATGGTGACGGGGAATCCGACCACGCAAATCAGGCAAACCAAAGGTCGTGGCATCATAGTCTCTGGCATAAGTTGATGACAGGACGTTTGCCAACGCGGGGTAATCATCACTCGCCAATAACTGGCCGTTACATTGAGCCCAGCCCCCAGGTGCAAAATTCCCGGCAAACATCCGAATTTCACCCAGATAAGGTTTGATTCCTGATTGGGATGAATTATTAAGGATATCGTAGGCTGGAAAGGTTCCGACTAAAGCAATGATGAAATGCACTGCCTGATACGGTGGCATGTTTGTCTGGGCACGCAACGTTTCTATCACCGAGACGCCCGGGAGTGAGGCATCGCCTGCCCGCTTCTTGACAGCGACGGTTGCCGCCGTGAATGTCACCTTTTCCTGCCCCAGCTTCTGTCCCAGCTTGCGGTTCGTCAGACCAGGTCCCTGCCCGACATGCATGGGAAAACGGCCACGCAAATCGGGTAAACCAAAGGTCGTGAGACCGTCTCCGCCAAAATTGATACCCAGTAGCGCGAACAATGCATCGTGTTGGCTGATCGGCAATATTTGGCCGTCACAGAAAGCCCAGCCACGAGGTGCATAATTCCCGGCAAACATCCGAATTTCACCCAGGTAGGCATCGGTATCGTTGGCCGCCGCATCGTTTTGCAGCCCCAGAAAACAACCAGCCCCCAGTACAATTAGTGTCAGCTTTTGATAGATAAATCCCATCATTTTTCCTTTGGTGTTAAATAACAGAGTGAAATCCTCTGCAGGCTGGCCTGTGTCCCGATTGACTGTAGCGTCTCCAAAGCCATTTGAAACGAGTAAAAGTAATGCGATCTAGACTGTATCCAGTTTGACTATAGCGTCTCCAGGGGAATTTGGACCGAGTATAATAGACTGAGAGACGCTATGGTTAAAAGTAATGCGATCTAGTTGTCGTTGTAGCTTGGATAGAGTCCCTCTGTGGCAATGATGAAAGTGACCGCGAGGGATGGTGGCAGGTTTGGCTGATAAACGAACGTTTCTAAAACAGTAACGCCTGGGAGTGAGTCGTCGTCAGGCCGCTTCGTAACGACGACGGTTGTCGCTGTGGATGTGGCATTTTCCACTCCCCCTTTCTCTCCTAGAACACGCTGTGTTAGACCGGGGCTCGCTCCAGCATGCATGGGAAAACGGCTACGCAAATCGGGCAAATTAAAAAAGGAGTTGGAACCGTTTTCACTATAGGTTGCTCCCAGTAACTTATGCAATGCACTGTGTTCGCGAGCCGACAATAATTGGCCGTCACATTTCATCCAGCCAGCAGGGATATCAGAACCGGCGAGCATGCGAATTTCGCCTAAATAGGGTTGCGCTAGAGATTGCTTTAGTTCTTTGGCAAGCGTCCCCTTTAATGCAACGATAAAGTGGATCGCCTGGGAGGGTGGCAGGTTTGACTCTGCATGCATCGCTACCGGAATGCTAACGCTCTCTTCAGGTTTGTTATCGGCGGTCTGCTTCTTGACGACGACGGTTGACGCGGTGGGAGTCACTTTTTCCGTCCCCAGCTTCGCCCCCCTGGCAAACTCCCCCCTGGCAAAATAGTGCTGGGGAATACGACCACGGAAATCAGGCAAACCAAAGGTCGTGTTATCATCGTTGCTGGCATAAATTGAGTTCAGGGTAATAAACAACCCACTGTTGTTTTGATCTAAAGTCAATAATTGGCCGTCACAGAAAGCCCAGCCCGAAGGAGCAAATTCGCCTGCGAGCATGCGAATTTCACCTAGGCAGGGATTAATTTTGAAATTCATTGCATTGTTAGAGCCAGGGTCAGGGCGGGACGGAAAAACCCCGTCTATGGCTATGATGAAATTTAATACCTGGAACGGTGGCAGATTTGTCTGGGCACGCAAGGTTTCTAAAACAGTGACGCCTGGGAGTGAGTCAGCGTCTGTCTGCTGCGTGACGTTGACCGTTGTTGCGGTCGGGGTTACATTTTCCGCCCCCAGTTTCTGTCCCAGCTTGCGTTTCGTCAGACCGGGCCCTTGTCCGGCATGCATGGGAAAACGGCCCCGCAAATCGGGGACACCAAAGGTCGTGCGACCGTCTCCGCCATAATTGGTACCCAGCGCAGCGTACAATGACTGGTGTCGGTCAATCGATAACAATTGGCCGTCACAGAAAGCCCAGCCACGAGGTGCAAAGTTCCCGGCGAACATCCGAATTTCACCCAGGTAGGCATCGGTATCGTTGGCAGACGCATTGTTTTGCAGTCCCAGCAAACAACCAGCCCCCAGCACAATCAGTGTCAGCTTTTGAGAGACAAATCCCATCACAGTTCCTTTGGTTAAACAACAGAGCGAACGACACACCGAAAAACCAACACTCCTGCGACATCTCAGTTGACTTCGCATTGCATTTCGCGGTAGTTAAAAACAGGTGCCGGTATCAAAAACGAAGTCTCGCTTTTGATACCGACTGATGAAGCAGTCAAACCTGAAATACAGGCTTCAAATACAGGCCTCAACGACAATCCATTCCTTTGTGGCTCACATATGACACAGGTTTGGCGCTAGAGCGCATCACATTGGAGTATAGCGTCTCTCGTGCTATTATACTCGGTCCAAATACCCCTGGAGACGCTACAGTAAACCTGGACACAGGCTAGGGAAAGTTAATCGTCACGGGCCGCAATCCAGTGGGAGGCGGGTTCTTCGAATGGGCATAGCGGTACTTGATCGTCCAGACCTCATGTGGATCTCGATCGAAACGTAGCTTGATGGGGAAGACGGGGTTCTTCAGCTTTTTGCCGATCCCCACGCCTGCTTGAGCAGCCGCTGCCACATTTTTGGGAAGAGGAAGATCTTCACCGTAGATGTAGACCTTAATCTCACCGACATCAGCCACACTGCCTGCCAGATTCGCTAACGACTCGCCTCCGGTCTTGAATACGAAGGCATCAGCAGATTTAGCGCCGTCCTGAAAACCACGCACATCGGCAATCGAATGTCCGGGGCCATTCACCTGCTGAAAACGACCGTTTCTCATCCGCTCATGATCGTCTAGTTTCAGCGACTTGTGCCGCGGATCAGCTCTGGGAGTACTCGGCCCATTTCCCACAGGAGGGGCATCCCACGCATACGGAGCCGGGTAAGACAGGACCACGTTCGGGGCCGGTACAATCTGGAAGCCGGGAGGCGTCAGTACCCATTTATGAGCATCGTGTGGATGCACATACTTGGCCCGGAGGGTTGGTTTTCCTCTCTTGCCTTTCACCTGATGATAGAAGCTGTCGAGTCCATCAATCGTGAGGGCTGCGGCATAAATACGTTCTCGTGCCAATGGATCTTTGAGACCAGGCCGCGGTCCTCTATAATTCATACGGACTTTAAATCTCTGATTACGATGCTTGGCTTCGTCAAGCTCAAGGAAAAATGTGCCGTAGCCCGCTGAATTGGGGTTGGTGGAAATTTTTAATGGCATCGGTTCCCAGACACTCGGGTCTGAATCGTCCTTGTTGCCCGGGTTGACTCTCAGGAAGAATTCGACGTCGAATAGCCTGCGCCCTCCCTGTTTGTTGGGGGTGAATGTATTTGGGGGGATCCCAGCGACACCACCGGTTCCTTTACCGGGTCCTTTGCCAGTTCCACTGCCTTTGCCGCCGCTACTGGGGGGCAGAGGTCCTAACGAAGCATTGAGCAGCACATCTTTCGACGGGATTGACATCGAGAACGAATCCTCAGCGCCGGGAAAGATCACTGCGGCTTCGACATGAACATCGTTTTGAGGATTCTTCTGCACATCCTTGACGTCGTCGAACAGAAACCGGGACAGCACAACCACATCGATTCCAACGCCTTGACAAATTTTTCTCGCGTTGCCATTTTTTTTTGTGAACACTCCCAGTTTGGGCGTGCTTGTGGCACTGAAAAGCAGGTCGACCGTCGATTGATCAAGTACTTCGTATTTTCCGGCTGTCGCGCCTTTGCCCAGTTCTACTTTCAGTTTGTCCTGCACCAGAGAGGCTGCGACGTTTCCCAGATTGCCCATGGTGTTCGCATCGTATTTGAAGTTTTTGTCAGCGAACTTGAAGACAGCGATGCGATGCTTCTTGCCGGCAGCAGGCAGGTTGGCAGCGCAGTCCTGCTGAATCCTGCTCGCCATGGCGTCCGCAAGTTGTTCGAGATCCTTAAGTTGAGCCTGACACTCTTGCATTCCCGTCAATGCAAAACCGGCCAGCAGTAGAATTGCTGGCATAACACGCGTTAGTGAGCTACTTTTTTTCGTCATCAAAGTTTCTATTCACAAAAAAGACAATTGATAGTGACATAGAATGCAGTTCCTCAACGGGCCCTTACCTTTCGAATGAATGTCGAAGGTAGAGTACCTGCAGTCTGATCCGCCCTTTCCCAGCTGGGCTGAGCCTGGAACCAATCCAAACCCGGATTCCGTGTCACTCTAACAGTACGCCCTCCTTCCTGTATCTAATCTGGCTCGTATTATTAACCATTTCTTTTTCTTTGACGCGATCCGCATGCCTTGACTCCTATGATTGGAATTTGGTCCTGAACTGGTGTCGCAGGTGGCCTGAACATGGTCACTGCATAGACAGATAAAAGCCAATCCGATTCAGAGACCGGGAGAGGGTCATTTTATCGTCTTCGGTATCCGAAACGGTTATGGTTTCACCTGGCATCACAAAAGCAGAGCAGCAGTGCCAACAGCGAACAGCAGCAGCACGATGCCGCCCACCAGATCTTCGAAATCGGGAGTTATGAAACCGACCAGCCTTTCTCGCGCAGCGCTGCGCGAGAAAGGCCGCCGCAAGCTGCGTGCTGCTGTCTATCGCTATAAAGGCATTACTTCTTAGTTAAACCAGAACGCCATACGGAAGAAGTTCGCGCCACCAAAGGTGCCGTTGATCCGGCCCAGCATTTCGGGGGACGCGAAGTCGGTGATTGGTCCCTGTTCCAGATACGGGGCGGCTGCCGTTCCTTGCGCCCAGAGAAACGGATCAATTATGCGTGGCTCAGTAAACACACGCCGTAAATTCACGCCCTGTGTACCCGGTTTGCCGCGCCAGAAGGGTATCAGTTTTTTACCCTGTAATACCAATCCGGTCTCATCCAGAACGGCCAGCCACGTATTGACCATTTCCTGACTGACTTTAATTTGTAGTACGCCTGTCTGTTTCGGATTGGGAATCCATTCGTTTTCATCGTCCGTTTCAGCAAGGTAATATTTCCACATCGATTTGGCGTGTAACTGCATGTCTTCCAGATGCACCAAAGCTGCCTGCATGCGTTTTGGTTCTTTGAGTTCAAACCGCCAGAGATGAATAAACGCCAGGATGTCCGAAATCAACGGGCGATTAAACCTTCGTAGAGAATCAAAGTTACGTGGCCCTTCCAGCAGGAATGGATAAGGTGTCTCTACCTTTTCAAAAAACAGATGGGCCGTGCAGTTGAAGATTTCCTGTCCATCAATGGCCAACATCACTTCGCCCCAGGCACACAGAAAGTTGCAATATCCCGCCAGCCAGTCGGCATCGCCACGGTCAAAACCGATCACGAATTTTTCAGCGGCCTGTTGTTGCTCCGGCCCTCCGAACCTGCCCATCAGGAACGCCGCATTCATTGGTTTGCCTATGCCAAACAGATCGACTTTGATCAACCCCACATGCAACGGAAGTTTCACGTTCGGATCTTTGACGGCGGACAGGGTTTTCTCGGCTTGCTTTAGATCATCAACCCAGGTCTGCAACATCCGGCGGACATCGTCATAGGATATCGTTTCCGGTTTCGGGTTCTGCGGGAGCAGTTCTCGAATCGGCGCCGGCCCCCCTCGAAAGGCCCCTTCCGTTCGCAGGCCGAACTTGTACAGACTCCCTCCCAGATGTTCGAACGACAGAAAAAATTGAACCACCCCCAACCCAAACCGGGCTTCGTCATCCTCAGGTGATTTCGCGAGCTGTGCCTTCAGCGCCGTTTCCCCTGCCGCTAACTGGCCTGATGTCAAATACTGCTCCGCCAGCGGCGCAGCACTAACCCACTGCACAGAAAGCAGTAACGTACCTAAGATTGTTGTGAACATAGTCGTGCGACGCATGAGCGGGCTCCCGTTTGGATGTTGAGTCACTGCACTGAATGGTCCTTCAGTTACCAGATTGGAGAGGCTTGCGAAGGACCGTACTCATAATAAGGCGGATTACCGCGGCAAAGATCACGGAAATAATAGAAAGAATCTGAAAATATGATGAAATATTTTATGCTGAACCAATCGGGGAGATCTTTGCCTGTTCGTATTGGCTCTGTTTGAGACAATATCAAATCAGAACATGATCAGAGCCTGGAGTGTGAGTGCGAAGACATCTCCCGCGCTGGGGTTGGCAGCCGGGCCGTTGATGTAGGTCAGGTTCTTCTGCAGATAAACGTTTTTGCAGATTTTCATTTGATAGTACCAGGTGAAGATCGATTCCTGGCCGCGCAGCCCTAGAGCCGGGTTGTCGTTCATCTTGCCATAAGCAAACGCGAAGCCGAGCGAGTCTTCATCGCGCGAGGGAAGCGGGCCGAAATAGGTCAGCCCCATTCCGACGTAGCGATGCGTACTGACCAGTTCGGAATTGGTCGCGGCGAGTTGCAGGTAGGCGGTCAAGCCATTCGAACTCTCGCCGGGCCGCTCATAAAAGAGTCGTTGTGAGGCGAAAAAATAGGCTCCCTTGGCACCTTCGACATTGCCGTTTATGCTTTCCAGCGTTCCCGTTTGATACCAGCCACCAATGCCAATTTTTCCGGGCTTGTCATCCAGGCCGAGGGTCCAGTTTACGCCCGTTTCGGCAAGATGGATGTAGTGGCCGTCGAATCGCGGTCCCGATAGTCCCGTCTTGCGGCCGGTGGCCAGGCTGCCGTCGAAAAAACCATATTGCGCATAAAATTTCTGATTGGGGATCACCGTTGCCACAACTCCGGTGGCCGAATCGGTATATCCAGGCATGATTCCGATCTGAGTGGGGCTGTAGTACAAGGGAGTCAGGAGCGCCCCTGAGATGCCGGGAATGTTGAGCTGCTCTTCGGTGTAAGGGATTGAGCGCGCGACGTTGTTGAAATCGTACGTTGGTACGGACTTTCCAAATCGGAATACGAGTTTGTTATCAAACAGTGCCTGCCTATACCAAAGCTGATAGATCTCGACGCGCGAGTCGGGCGGGGCGCTGTCCAGTGAGTTGTAGCCCATGACACTGGCGGCATTGTTATTCACCGGGTCACCGAAGTAAAACAGAAACTCGGTTCCGAATAAGCCGCCTTTCCAGTTGAAGGCCTCTTCCGTGTCCAGTGAGAAATCGAGGATCGTCAGCGAGTCTCCCGCCCATTGTCCGGGAGTATTGCCGCCGGTGGGTTGTGCGTTGACATCGGTGATGTGCAGGCCGCCCATCCGAAAGCCGTTCTGGTTGATCCCCAGCCAGTCTCCTAACATACCGGAACCAGTCGTGATGTTGATCGCTGCGGGGTTACCGCTGATCGCATCCGGCGAGGTTCTCTCTGGGGAGACCGCCGATCGATCAATACCCGATTCCGCTATGAACTCAGGAAGCACATTGCTTTCACTGGAATCGAGAGAAGGTGTTTGAGAGTGAGCTAGACCGATCAATGCCAGCCAGATCAGCAGAGTAGCCGGGAATAGACATCGGGACCCCTGCGTTCCTGCTTGTATTCCTTGCATTCTGCATCCCCTTCTCGAACAAATCACAAGGAAATCAAAGCTTCCTCCAGTAAGTCTGATATCGTCCGCAGGGAATCTTTAACCAAAGTGGCACTGGTAAGTTACCTCAAATCAGTCCAAATCCGTCAGATCGGATACTAGTAACCAGCAATAATTGCCGTTGTGAGTTCACTCTAGAGTGGATCAGGGAATTTGCTGACGGGACTTGCAAGCGACAGAAGCACAAAAAAAACGCCAGTCAAGACGAGTTGACTGGCGCGGATAATTCATGCATCGAAGAGGTGAAAAAAAGGAAAACTGATAATCCTCTCGGGAGATGACACATGTTATAAAAACAATCTCAGTAAATCCTACTATCATTTTTATGAGTCAAAATGTCAACCCATATATAAATACTAAATGAAATCTTGGTAAATTTTCTAATTGAATTTATGTCCATTTCGGCTGATAGGGATAGTGAACTGTTTTCTACGGTATCAGATCACTTTCAACTTTATTAGTGTAATTTAAGCACGTCGATTGTTCGCTCATAGGACACAGATCACGCGATAATGACTCCAAAACCAGGCTAAACTTTGGATTCATGAGAGTATGACTACAATTCCAGAGTGGGATTTGTACTATAAATGAATCATGCACTATATTAATCCGCATCTTTGCATCGTGTTTGTGCGGGTGAATAGTAAGGCTGCACATCAGCCTTGTGGGAAATAAACGGGCTCTTCATGTTTCAACAAATTCGCTATCTATTATTACAGGTTCGTAATTCCGATGATCCCATGCGTGGTCAGGAAGTGAACTGCTTTGCCAAAGCACTGGCGGCGAATGTCAGCCAGATCGCAGTATTTGATCTCCTGGGAGACCAAATTCAGGAAACGGATCTGGTCAACTCAGATGTGATTCTGATCGGAGGCAGCGGCCACTATTCTGCTGCCGGCGAGGGACGCTGGCTGGATGTCGCTCTGGAAAGCCTGCGGGTCGTGCATGACTCGCGCAAGCCGACGTTCGCTTCCTGCTGGGGATTTCAGGCGATGGCACGGGCGATGGGCGGACAGGTCGTCCACGATCTCAATCGGGCGGAAATCGGCATTCACCATGTTTCCCTGACCGAGTCTGGCAAAACAGATCCGGTATTTGGTCCTTTGGGAACCGTGTTGCAAGGTCTGATGGGGCATGAAGATACCGTCGTCGAACTGCCGCCGGGCACGGAACTGCTGGCATCGACCGATCGGGTGGAAAATCAGGCGTATCGATTTCTGGATCGTCCCATTTATTGTACCCAGTTTCACCCAGAACTGGATCGCGATTCGTTCCTTGGGCGGCTGAATACCTATCCGGAATATGTCGAAAAAATCGCCGGAATTTCGCTGGAAGAATTCCGCCATTCGATTCATGATACCCCGGAAACCACGGCTTTATTAAAACGCTTTGTGCAACAGATTGCGCCTTTAAATTTGAATCAAACCTGACCCTCCCGCACGCTACCAGCAGGCACACATTATGCCAGAATCATCAAGCAAAAAACTGCACGTCGCCATTATCACCTCGGGGGGAGCCGGGATGTTCTGTGGTGCCTGCATGCATGACAACACCTGGACCCGCGCGATGATCAACCAGGGAGCAGAAGCGACTCTGATTCCCACCTACACCCCGATCCGCGTCGATGAAGAGAACATGACAGGCTCGCCCGTTTTTCTAGGCGGCATCAATGTCTATTTGAATTATCGATCCCGGCTCTGGCGGCGGTTGCCTCGGTTTATGAAACATTGGTTGAATACTCCCTGGATTATCAATCTGGCGACCAGCTTTGGTGTCAGCAATGACGCCCATGAACTGGGCGCGTTGACGGTCACCCTGCTCGAAGGAGAACAGGGCCCGGAACTCATGGAAATTGAAGAGCTGGCTCGGTTTGTCGGAGAACAACTGAAGCCGGATGTCGTGTGCTTGAGCAATGCCCTGCTGTCAGGCACGATCAAAACCATCAAACAACATTTCCACGGCCCCCTGTATTGCGTGTTGCAAGGCGATGACGTCTTTCTGGAAGAGCTGGGCGAGCCGTATCGCGCCCGCTCATTGGAACTGATTCGTCAGAACGTCCAACAACTGGACGGCGTATTGGTTCACAGTGATTACTACCGCGATTTTATGTCGAAGTATCTTGATTTACCCATCGATCATTTTCAAAAAATGTTACTGGGCATCGACCTCAAAGGGCACGACGGTACACCGGAGGAAAGTCCGGACGAACCCTTTACGATTGGATTCTTCGCCCGGATTTGTAAAGAAAAAGGGCTGCACAATGTGGTACAGGCGTTTGAGCTCTTTCACAAAAAATATCCCGACAGCCGATTGTGTGTCGGCGGGTTCTTAGGGAAAGAGAGCGAAGCCTATTTTCACGAAACCACAGACCATCTCGCCGCGTTGAATGACTCCTATCAATACTGGGGCAGTCCTGATTCGCGGGAAGAGAAAGTCGCCTTTTATAAAAGCCTGTCAGTACTCTCCGTTCCCACCGACTACCAGGAACCTAAGGGCCTGTTTGTGTTGGAAGCGATGGCCAATGGCGTGCCCGTTGTCCAACCCGCACATGGTGCGTTTCCGGAACTCATCGAAAAGACCGAAGGCGGCTTGCTGGTTCCCCCCGGCGATCCTCAGGCACTCGCCGATGCGTGGGAGCGGTTGTATCAGGACAAAGACTATCGCAGAAAACTGGCGCGGCAGGGCTACGAACGTGTTCGTCAGTTCTATAGCGCGGAATTGATGGCTGAGCAAAGCCTGCAGTTTTTCCAGAAGGTGGTCGATGCCTCCCGTTTTGTGAAGAACGAACCGCAATTGACGCCCGACCCTTGAATGTCGCGTCATTCTGCTTAACAATGTGGCCTGATTGCGGTATTGTATACCGTCACTAGACAGACATGGTTCATAAGTTGTGAACCGAATTAATCAATAAAAAACGTTATAGTATAAGGTGTTAAGACTTCGATGGCAGACCTGCACGCGTTAATGAAAAAACTTCAAAAGAAGAATGATTCCAAAATTGTTCTGTTAGTCTCTGATGGACTGGGCGGTCTGCCTCAGGAACCGGGCGGCAAAACCGAGCTCGAAACCGCCAATACACCCAACTTGGATGCACTCGCTAAAAAGGGAACATTAGGACGCACCATCCCCGTGCTGCCCGGTATTACTCCCGGCAGTGGTCCTGGCCATTTGGGTCTCTTCGGCTATGATCCGCTGGAATTCAACATTGGTCGTGGCGTGCTGGAAGCGCTGGGGATCGATTTCGAATTAGGCCCCGATGACGTTGCCATTCGCGGAAACTACTGTTCGCTGGATGAGCAGGGAAATATCTCCGACCGTCGCGCTGGCCGTATCGCCAGCGAAATTGGCGAAGCGCTGTGTAAAAAACTCGACAAGATCGAAATTCCCGGCGTCGAAGTATTTGTGCGTCACGTTAAAGAATATCGTCTGGTCATCGTGCTGCGTGCCAAAGGACTCGGCGGAAACATCAACGATACCGATCCACAGAAAACCGGCGTACCTCCACTAGAACCGGTTGGCGAAAATGAAGCTTCGCAAAAGACAGCCGAACTCTGTAAAGAGTTTCTGAAACAGGCAGCCGTCATCTTGAAAGATGACCATCCTGCCAACCTGTTGACAATGCGTGGCATTGCCAAGATGCCGGAAATTCCGACGTTCGAAGAAGTCTATGGCACCCGCGCCGCTGCGATCGCCGTCTATCCCATGTATCGTGGTCTCGCCCGATTGGTCAGCATGGACGTGCAGGACGCCGGTCAAACTCTGGAATCACAGATGGACTGTCTGGAAAAGATCTGGGACGATTACGATTTCTTTTTCGTGCATTACAAGTATACCGACTCCACAGGCGAAGACGGCAACTTCGCTGCGAAAGTCGCCAAGACAGAAGAAGTCGACACGTGTATTCCTCGCATCAATGCGTTGAAGCCTGACGTACTGGTCGTCACCGGCGATCACAGCACTCCTGCCAAAATGAAAGCACACAGCTGGCATCCGGTGCCACTATTACTGTCGGCTGAAAATGCCCGCTTTGATGGCTGCCAGAGTTTTGGTGAAGCAGAGTGTATTCAAGGTGGCTTAGGTCAGTTCGAAGCCAAATATCTGATGTCGATGATCATGGCGCATGCCGGCCGTCTGGAAAAATACGGCGCGTAATGCTGCTTAAAAACTGATTCTAATCAATCAGGGATGCAAGACTTCAATGCAAGTCTTGCATCCTTTTTCGTTATATTCGTTGTGACTGGACTAACCGGGGGGCCGCTTTTTTTTCTCTGCAGGAAACATCAAGGAATCCACGTGAATGTGATCGATCTTTCTATTAAAGCCGTTCATCTGATCGGAACTTTCCTCTCTCGTTTTGCGTTGTGGATCAAAACGAGCTAAAATTCTGGAACACAGGAACGATTCACCAGTCTGGAACCAATTGATGTCGCAGTATTTAAGCCAACTATCAGGACTCTCCACATTTGTGATCATCGCCGCGTGTGGGGCGCATCTGTTTTCTTTCTTTGTGCTCTGGGTCTGGTCCCGCCGCGATTTAAAAGGCATTGCCTCTTCGCTCGATGATTTCACCCGCGGCCTCAAACATCGCAGCCTACTCGATTCCACGGGGCATCTTTCGGATCAGATCGAAGCCTTTCTGGCGGACGTCAATGAAACGCTCGACCCCAAAGCCAACCCGGCTGACCGGAAGATTCTTTCAGAGCGGGTACACATTCTCGACGAGAAACGTCGCTACCTGAATTCGCATTTCTTTGAAACCTGCTACAACATCTGTCGCACGATGATCGAAGCCTACCCATTGGCCGGCGTCCTGGGAACGATTCTAGCAATGGGCGCCGCGCTGCAGTTGAACACGGGGTCTGAGACCGCCAGTACTATCAATTCTATCGTCAGTCATTTTGGCGATGCGATCTGGTCCACGTTTGCCGGGCTGGCTGCCGCCATTCTACTGATGTTTATCAACAGTATTCTGGAAACCTCATTTCTAGGGCTCGTGGAAAACCGGCAGCATGTCCGCGACACCGTCGTGCGGGCAAAACGTGAGTTGGCTCTGGCAGCCGGAGGTAGCAAACCAGAATGATCAGTCGCCGCCGCCTTACTTTTCAACTCACGCCCCTGCTCGATCTATTGTTGATCGTGATCTTCGCGCAATTCATGGATACGCAGGAAACCACGGCCCGCATCGAACAGCGTGCAGAACAACAGGTGCAGCAGGCCGATCAGAAAGTAGAGCAGCTCTCCGCCATCAGCGAGTCAGCACTACAGAAGATCAGGGATTTATCAGAGCTCAATCTGCAGACACGCCGCGATGCGGTGAAAGCAGAAGAGACGGCGATTGAGATGGAAAAACGGACGCGCGCTCTGCAGCAGATATCAGAAAAAAAGAATCAGGAGTTAACTGAGCAACTCAAAGGCGCGCAGGCACAGCGAGACCTGGTCGCCGAACTGGTACAACAACTGTTTCAGTTACCGGACCAGATCATTGATCCGCTGTTAAAATCGAAAGCCGAGCCTGATTCCGAGAAAACCAAGGCCGAGATTGAGCGGATCAAACAGCAACTACAGGAACTGGCGGGCGGCAAAGCCGAGGATGTGGTCAAGCATTTCCTGACCTACGACGAACTCACCAAACGCAGTGACATCTGGGAACTGTATCTGACGGAGAACGGCGTCTTTCGTTTGAAAGTGGGGAAACAGTCAACCGATTTTCGTGCTGATTCGACAGAGTCGTTTGTCGATCGATTTTATACGATTTACAAAACGGTCCCGCAACCCAAGAGTCTGGTGATTATTCTGTTCTCGTATGGAGACGCCAAAGCGTCCGTTCGTTTCGCCGCGACCCAAGGCTTACCTCTGGTTGCAGAACGGATGCGGGCCGACAGTAGCGGCCGAACCCGTTACGAATACGCGGTGATGGGTTTTGCGCCCGAGAAACCCGAAGTGACGAAATAAACCGACAAAGGGGAGTCTCCCCGATCAGAACTAGATCCCCAGTTCCTGTTTGACCTCTTTGAACTTCTCAATTGCAAAGTCCAGGTCTTCGATCGAATGGGCGGCGGAAATCTGCGTTCGAATCCGGGCTTTCCCTTTGGGAACGACGGGGAACGAAAAGCCGATGACGTAAATTCCTTTTTGCAAAAGAGCGTCTGCGACCTTCGCCGCAAGAGCCGCATCGCCCAGCATGATCGGCACGATGGGATGCTCGCCCGGCAGCACATCGAAGCCCACCTGGGAAATCTTCGCGCGGAAATGTTTCGTGTTCGCTTCCAGTTTATCACGCAATTCAGTCGATGCAGTCAGCAAATCAATGGCGGCGATCGACGCCGTCACAATCGCCGGTGCGACAGAGTTTGAGAACAGGTAAGGTCGCGAACGTTGTCGCAAGAGTTCCACAATTTCCTTGCGACCACTGGTATAGCCGCCGCTGGCACCGCCGAGTGCTTTGCCCAGTGTGCCCGTCAGAATGTCGATGCGTTCGATGACGTCGTGAAATTCATGCGTCCCTTTTCCCTGTTCGCCCATAAAGCCGACCGCATGGGAATCATCGACCATCACCAGCGCATCATATTTGTCAGCGAGATCGCAGATGGCCGGGAGATTGGCAATATAGCCATCCATGGAAAACACGCCATCGGTTGCGATCATCCGGAATCGGGCCGACGCGGCCGCTTTGAGCTGTTCTTCCAGGTCCTGCATGTTGTTGTTTTTATAGCGAAACCGCTGTGCTTTACATAACCGCACGCCATCGATAATGCTTGCATGGTTCAGTTCGTCCGAAATAATCGCGTCTTCCGCGGTCAGCAGCGTTTCAAACAGCCCCCCGTTGGCATCAAAGCAGGATGTATACAGAATTGTATCTTCTGTTCCCAGAAACGAGCTCAGTTTGCTTTCGAGTTCTTTGTGAATCGACTGGGTACCGCAAATAAACCGGACGGAAGAGAGCCCGTAACCCCACTGATCCAGTCCGGCGTGTGCGGCGGCAATCACAGCAGGATGTTCTGCCAGGCCGAGATAATTATTCGCACACATATTCAGAACGGGTTCCCCCTCTGCAACGCGAATATGCGCATCCTGCGGCGTGGTGATGATGCGTTCGGACTTATACAGTCCCTCTTCGCGGATTGAAGAGAGCGTTTTTTCCAGTTCCTGTTTGAACGATCCATACATGTGAGACAAGTCCTGTTCAGTTTGGTTGAGCCGTGTTTGAGTTGTGCGCTTGTTAAATGTTCTTCCAGTCCAGAATCACTTTCCCCGATTGGCCAGTCATCATGACTTCAAATCCCTTTTCAAAATCGCTGGCGTGAAATCGGTGGGTAATGATCGGACTGATATCGAGGCCGCTCTGTAGCATCACCGTCATTTTATACCAGGTTTCATACATTTCTCGACCGTAGATCCCCTTGATCGTCAGCATGTTGAATACCACGATATTCCAGTCGATGGCAATTTCTTTTTCCGGGATACCGAGCATAGCGATCTTGCCGCCATGACACATGTTGTCCAGCATAGAACGAAAGGCCTGCGGGTTCCCCGACATTTCCAGACCGACATCAAAGCCTTCCGTCATTCCCAACTCTTGTTGTGCGTCGGCAATCGATTTCTCACGAACATCGAGTGCAACGGTCGCCCCCATCTTTAGTGCAAGGTCCAGTCGATATGGATTCACATCGGTGACCACCACATGTCGCGCCCCTGCATGCCGGACGACGGCTGCCGCCATGACACCAATCGGACCAGCGCCGGTGATCAAGACGTCTTCTCCAAGAACCGGAAATGAAAGCGCCGTATGGACGGCGTTGCCAAACGGATCGAAAATGGAAGCGATATCGCGGTCAATCGAATCGTCGTGATGCCAGATATTCGTCATCGGCAGCGAGATATATTCGGCAAAGGCACCGGGGCGATTCACGCCGACTCCTTTGGTATGTGCACACAGATGCCGTCGTCCTGCAAAGCAGTTACGACAACGGCCACAGACGACGTGCCCTTCACCACTCACGATTTCGCCGGGCGTGTAATCGGCGACGTTCGAACCGACTTCCACGATCTCACCCACAAATTCGTGGCCCACCACCATCGGCACCGGGATCGTTTTCTGTGCCCAGTCGTCCCATTTATAAATATGGACATCAGTGCCGCAAATCCCCGTTCGGTCCACTTTAATCAGCACATCGTTGATGCCGATCGTCGGAACAGGGACCTCTTCCAGCCAAAGCCCCGGCTTTGACTCCTTTTTGACCAATGCTTTCATGATGCGATCCATTCCCCGAATATTTTTGAAGGGATAGTAACTAAGAATCCTTTATATCGGCTCATTATCCATTATAATAGAAAATGGTTTCCGTTTTGCAAGAGAAATGATCCATTATACCGGATTTTATTATGTCGACAGATCCCCCCAGAAAACAAAGCGTCTCAAGTACTGCCTCTGAGCTTTCACCCGATGAAATCAGTGGCCAGCTTTCGCAGCGTGTCCGCGCGTTACGTAAAGAGCGTGGCTGGTCACTCGATTCCCTGTCGGCCGCCTGTGGCGTCAGCCGTTCGATGCTGAGTCAGATCGAGCGAGGCGAGGCAAATCCAACGCTGGCGGTTACAGTCCGAATTTCACAGGCATTCGGGATCGCGCTGGGAGAATTGGTGGAAGCGCCGATTTCTACTTCTTCGATCGAAGTGATTCGCGCCGATGATCGCACCTTTCATTACCGTTCCGATGCCGAGTGCCGTATTCGCACGCTGTCGCCCCTGCATCTGGAAAAGGATGTCGAATTTTATGAAGTCCTGTTGCACTCCGGAGGGAAATTGAACAGCGCGCCGCACTTTAAAGGCACGCGTGAATTCCTCACGGTCGAAAAAGGAAAGATCGAACTGCAGTCAGGCGACGACAGCACACAGCTCAGCCCGGGAGATTCGGCCAGTTATCGCGTCGATGTGCCTCACACCATCAGTAACACCGGACGCGGCGAAGCCGTTCTGTTTCTGGTTGTGATTTATCAGAACTAAAAACAGATGTCAGGCACGCTACTGTCCACAGGCAGAAACAGGCTGCTCTTCCACCGGCAACGACACTGATTCTTCGGTAGCACCATACTTTTCCCGATGCCGGTCGGCCAGGATTGTGTCGATGAAGAACTGCGACGTGTGAAACATCAGTAGCGGAAAAACTGCCGAGGGAATGCCCGCGTCTCCGAACATCGAGGCATCGGTGGCCACGAAGACCGCAATCGGCAGGGTTTTCTGACTGCCGGCGATGGCACTGGCAATCTGATCGCGCGGATGAAACTGAAACGCTTTGCCCAATAGCATATTGGAAAAGAAACCGCTGACATGGACCACGATACAACTGATCCAGACAATCGCGACGGCCGTAAATGAAATTCCGATTTCGGAGGTTCGAATGCCATGTCCCGTCTGGACTGCTGCGAGCAGAACCATGAATAATACGAAGACCAGTGCGATGGTTCCCAGCTTCGAAGTAATCCCGTCGGCAAACTGTTTGATCCGGGGATTGAGTCGGAGGATTTGTCCGATGACCACAGGCAGCATGGCGGCGTAGAACAGTTTCGTCACCATTGTCACACGATCAAATTCAATTTCATGTGAAGTGATCAATAAAATCCAGAACGGTACCGTTAAAAAACAGGCACCATTGGTGATCATCGTGACCATTAAGGAAATTCCGTCATTTCCACCCGCACGTCGCGTCCAGACCGAGGCACCGCATAACGTACAGGGAACACACGCCATGATGATCAGGCCTACCTGGAAATCGGGCGTCATTTGTAAAGGCAGCAGTGCCCAGGCGACTAACGGAAGCAGAATGATATTTGTCGCCAGGGACAAAACCAGCGGCGCCGGCTTGCGAATGGATGTCAGCAGATGCTCTGAGTTGAGGCTGAGCGACATCAGGAATAATACAATCGCCGTCAGCCAAGAGGGACGAATGAACTGTTTCACCTCAGACAGCACATCCTCTGATCCCTGATGGCCGGCATAAACGCCTGCCACGATGACCAGTGTGATACACAATAAAAACCAGCGACGACGTAGGAAGGAAAGCATGTCTCGGATTTCGGTTGAAGTAGTGCCGCGAAGGCGTTTATTTCTCAGCGGCTTTCTCTCGAATGGCGCGCCAGCGTTTTTCCAGATAAGGGAAAGCCGGTTTGAGCGCTTCCGGAGGTTTGTTCTCGGCGACAGATAAAATCGCACTGGAGAGCTTTCCGGCTTTGGCGTCACTGAGTGCCATTAGATAGGTGGCAGCTAATGTGCGGCCCGGGTCGACGCGTGCATAAATTCGCAAGTAATCGTTAAAGGAACGGGATGCTGACGCATCTTCTCCTTGAATGTATTGTCCGACTGCCAGGAAATAAGCGGCCTGCTGCGCCGCCATCAGGTGCATCAGCCGGGTCTCCTGAGGAACGATTAAGTCTCCAGGAAAACCTGCTTCCAGACGAGTCGTCACATAACTTGAAATTGCCGCCTGTTGATCTCCCATCAGTTGGGTCGTTCTGGTTTTCAATAATTTCTTGGTCGGGGCGCCCCATTTGACTTCAAATAAGCCACCTGGTTTTTCCACTTTGGTATTAACGTCAAAGGGAACCGGGGCGCGAAATGGCAACTTCATTCCCGATATTTTCTTGGCCAGTTCACCTGTGACCGCTTCACTGGCGTTCAATTGGGAATCGGGATATTCAGAGACTTGAATCGTCGCATCTTTCAGAATCCCTTTGCCGATGGTTTGAATGTGACTAATAAAGCCCGGGTCCCCTTCAAATTCATCCAGATTACGAAACAGCACAAAGCTTTGTTTGCGTGACAGAGAATCTTCGAGCCGTCGCATCCGGGCCGACCATTCACTGCTTCTGCCCATGATCACGACTTCCGCCGATTTCAATTCCTCGGCTGAAAAACGGTTCTTCGCTTCCTCGCCGTAAAAGTCTGTGAGGATTTCTGGATTTTGATACACGTCAGCCAGCGATGCCGCGTTTTGAATCAAAATCGCATCGGCGGGTTGCGCTTTGGCAGGAATCGGCAATCCCAGAACCGGATCAAACAGATAAACGCCTTCGTCAAGGAGCACTCCTACCAGCAGCTTAAACGGAGCCGGCTTGGCGGGACGAAGAAGTACCGCATCAATGCGTAACTGGCGCATCACATCGATATAAACCCAGCCACGTTGCTCTGGAGAACCGATTCCCAGAATACAGAGTTCGTAAGGCGACAGTGGCAGAACGTTTTGCTCATACGGGACCAGAGCGAGATTATCCATGCAATAATAGAAGGCAGCCGTTGCACGTTCCCGATCATTTTTCTGCCCTTCGATCGCGGCATTCATCATTCCGTTAAAAAGCTGTGAATCTCGGATGAATTTTCCATCGAGTTTCGTAAAACGCGTCAGGTCCATCTTTGCCAGCTGTGCTTCACTCAGATATTTTTTGAAAAAGGGCTTTTGAGAATCTGTCAGAACAGGAGGCTTGCTGTCAAAATTGCCGCAGTTAAAGGTCCATTCGTTCAACAGCCCCACGGCACTTTCCAGAGTAGAACTGATTCCCAGGCGTCCCGGTTCCAGCATGCTCATCGCATTATCAATGTAGCTATTGCAGTCCGGGTTCCCCGACTCTGATTCCGATTTCTGTGAACCCTCTTCCGAATTCGCATTTTGAGCGGGCGGAGCAGCCGTTTTAGTACAAGCGGGAATGGCTAATAGCAGTCCCAACAAACAGACGCCCAGCAAAATAGACAGGCGAAATTTCAGGGTACGATGTGGTAGATTGGCTAAAGTCATATCAATCGTGGCTTCGTGATACTATACATTTCCACCGGAGTTGGATGGCAATGTGCATTGAATAATCGGGTCAGACTCTCTGAAGAACTTCAGATAAAACAATAAGAAAACGTTCCTGCTCTCTACTATAACCTATTTTGAATCAGATGGAATGTCTGTCGACTGTCCGATTTCATTAACCAGCGTGCGGAATTTCTGTAATTGAACCGCAAATTGGGCAAATTCACTTAGTGGCAGCATATTCGGGCCATCGCTGAGCGCTTGAGACGGATCAGGATGGGTTTCCGCAAAAATTCCATCACAACCACAGGCGACAGCTGCTCGCGCAAGAAACGGAATCATCTCCCGTTGTCCGCCCGTCGATTTCCCACCGGGAGTCTGCACACTGTGCGTGGCATCAAAAATTACGGGGGTTCCCATATTTTGCATGATGGGAATACATCGCATGTCATTGACCAGTCGTCCGTAACCGAAGGTGGTTCCTCGCTCCGTCAGCATCAACTGGTCCAAGCCGAATGCTTCACATTTCCTGATGGCATGAATGCAATCTTCCGGTGCCACAAATTGCGGCTTTTTAATATTCACCACTCCCTGGTATTTCAACGCGGCTTTGGAAGCTTCTTCCAGCAGATCGGTCTGACGCGCCAGAAACGCGGGGATCTGCAGAATCCGACAGACTTCCGCAGCGGGAGCCGCCTGACATGGTTCATGAATATCAGTGGTGACTTCCAGGCCCGTTTCCTCTTTGACTTTCGCCAGGATCGCCAGACCTTTGTCGAGCCCTGGCCCACGGTAACTGTCAACGCTGGTTCGGTTCGCTTTGTCGAAGCTGCATTTGAAAATTAGAGGCAGGTTTTCTTTTGCCGCTATTTCCGCCAGTTGCTTCGCAGTGGTCAGGACCAGTTCTTCACTTTCGATCACACACGGGCCGGCAATAAAGACGAGAGGGAGATTGGTACCACATTGAACGTTACCAATCGTGACGGGATTTTGAGGCACGGGTGAATCCTTTCCTGCTATATTAAGAGATGATCATCAGGGATGAATTATTGATCATTCGACAGTCTTGATCAAGGGACAATGAAACGGGCCGCCGCTGGAATGACTTTGATCTCAGCCGGCGTTGCTCCGCTGGCATCACCGTCTGTCTGAATGGGAACTGGTTTAGCCGACTGAATTCGAATCTGTTTTGCCTGTAGCTTGTGCACGCTTCTGGAACCCAGGTGCGTACCTCGAATGATACGAAATACGTATTTGAGCATACTCCAGATTCCTTTTTTCCGGAGCACGATCAGATCGAGCAGCCCATCATGGTCTTTAGCCGCTGGTGCAAAATTCAAGTTCAATCCATACGCGGGGATGTTCACCACAATCGCATGGTAGGCTGTGATTTCCTCCCCGCCGTCAGCAGCAATCTGCAGTGGTTCAAATGGATAAGCGCACAGGGTTTTCCAGATCGGTTTCAGATAACTTAAGTGGGAAATATTGCCTGTCCGGTGGAGGGTCAGCGTTTCTACAACCGCCGCATCAAAGCCGATGCTGGCCATCAGAATGAACTTCCGTTGATTCAACTCGCACAGATCGATCTCCCGCGTGTTTCCTGCGGCGATCATCTCTGCGACAAACTGGCCTGATTTTTCAACGCCGAAATAACGGGCCAGCAGATTTTCTGTTCCCAGCGGGAGAATGGCGATTTTGTGGTCAGGGTAACGATTTACCACATCCTGAACAGTTCCGTCTCCGCCGGCTGCCACAACACAGACTGGCTGATCTTCGACTGAACGTGCTGACAGAATCTTCTGCATGCGATCCCGGTTGGAAAACAGACGCGGGCGAATCCCATTCTGCTTCAAATGGAAGATTAATTCCATCAGCAGTGAGGCCCGATTTCCGGTCCCAGAAATCGGGTTCCGTTGAATGGCGACCCAGGGAGTAGGCATTTTGCTGTATTCGCTTGTGTTGAAGATTGCAGGAATCGGCGTCGTGCCAACCTTGGGAATAGACAGGGAACTTGAGAAAAAGTATTTAAATTGGATCAGAAATCTGAAAAAATTGAAGATTCCACGCGTTGGATCTTAATTTTGACTGACAGAAAGCCGATTTCATAGGTACGATATCGTTACAGTTTTCATGTTGTGTAATATTTTAAATAAAAAGCGCAAAAAGCTGAGTGGGTATTCTATCATTCGCACGTTGAAATACGTAATAAAAGATTGATACGACTTGTTTCTCAACTAATTTCATTGTCATCGTATAATTAGCGGAAACAACGGGTATCTTTACCTGATGATACCTTTTTAAGTCAAGCATCAACTGTCCTGGTGGACAAAGGCTGATTTTGTAGTGACCAATCCGCAAAAAATTCTCTTCTGTGGGCTCGCTGACGACCAGACATCTGAGTTGAGAGAACAATTTTCAACAGACGACTATCTGGTCGTGACCCCAGAAACGCTGGCGGAAGGGATTGCCGAATTTGATCAGGGAAATGTATCTGCTCTGATCGTGCCAGCCTCTCCTGGAATCTTACCCCTGGCGTTGATTCAGTCCGGGACCCTGCTTGAGTTTTTACCTCACGCTGTTGTTGTACTGGATGCCGACTTGCGGATTGTCTGGTCGAATCATCAGCTCGCCACTCTTTGTGGTCAGGAAGCGCCTCTGGTTGGTTCTTCATTCTATGACGCATTTGGGGCACCCGAAATTTTAGGCCCTGACTTCAGTCCCTTCCATACCGCGTTTTCCACACGTTCGATTGCCAAAAGCGGATTACGCGTCGGCGATAAAAGTTACTACGATGTAGAGGTAATGCCGGTTTTAGCCAAAGGTGAAGAAGAACAGCAACCAACCTACCTCGTCGCCAGTGTCAGAGATATCTCCGATGAAGTGCTGCAGCGGCAAAAACTGAATGCCATTTATCAGGCTGGTCTGGAACTGGGAGATCTTTCTCCCGAAGAAATCTTCGAAATGACGGTCGATGATCGGGTCGAATTATTAAAAGCCAAAATCCTGCACTATACTCAGGACCTGCTGGAATTTGAAACGGTTGAAATTCGTATTCTCGATAAAACCACGAATCGTCTGGATGTGCTCCTGGCGGTCGGGATGGAGCAGGTGGCGGCTGACCGGACTCTCTTCGCTGAGCCTGAAGGAAACGGTGTGACCGGCTTTGTAGCAGCCACCGGAAAAAGTTATCTGTGTGAAGACACCGCACACGACCCGCTGTATATGACGGGGGCACCGAATGCCCATAGTTCTCTGACAGTTCCCCTCAATCTACATGATGAAGTCCTCGGCACATTTAATGTGGAAAGCCCGCATGCCGGAGCCTTTGATGAAAATGATCTGCATTTCCTGGAATTATTCAGTCGTGAAGTCGCGATTGCATTAAATACGCTTGAATTACTGGTCGTCGAAAAATTAACCACGGCGTCTGCCAGTACGGAATTAATTATGCGTGGGGTCGTCGATCCCGTCGATGAGATCCTCAACGATACAGCCTGGATTCTGGAGCGGTATATTGGTCACGAGCCAAATGTGTGCGAGCGATTGCAGCGTATCCTTAAAGACACTCGCCATATTAAGCAACTGATTCAACAGGTGGGAGACGAAATTGCTCCCCAGACGCCCCATCATCATAACGTGCCCACGATGAGACAGGTGAATCCCAAGTTGCTCAACAAGCGGATTCTGGTCGTTGACAGTGATGCCTCCGTCAGACGGGCCGCTCACGAACTCCTCGGTCGACTTGGGTGTGAAGTGGAAACCGCCCATGATGGGGAAGAAGCATTTCTGATGGTCCGTAGTTTTCACTACGATGTGGTCATCGCCGATATCCGCCTGCCCGATATGAACGGGTATGATTGCTTCGCCCAGATCCGAGAAATTCATGAGCATCTGCCTGTCATTCTGATGACAGGCTTTGGCTATGACCCCACGCACTCGATTGTGAAAGCACGCCAACTCGGCCTCAAATGCGTGCTCTACAAACCATTCCGCCTTGATCAGTTGATTTCTGGCGTCGAAAAAGCAGTCAGTATTTCGGAAGACCTGACTTCGGAAACCTCGAACTGATTGTCCCATTCCAGTGCGTCACACACTGAAAATTCCCGCGTTTTAGCATAATAGGCTCGATTTCCGTTTTCTCATGCGATATATTAAAGACATTAATATATTATCACTGACAGCCTGCCTTTACCTGCAGTGAAACGGGAGACATCTGAATAAGAGGTGTTTTTTGTTGCTGGTCAGGTGAGTTCATGATTGATTCCACACGCACCCTGGATTACCCACCACAAGGAGAATTTCCATGCCAAATTCTGTCGACCGCCGTGAGTTTCTCAAGAAAGCGTTGATCGCAGGAACCGCCGTTCCTGCATTCACCAATGCCCTGCCGCTGGAATCGCTCGAAGCCGCGACCAAAAGTAAAAGCCCCAATGAAAAATTGAATCTGGCAACCATTGGTGTCGCCGCCCGTGCGTACTCCAATATCACCGGCACGAAATCAGAAAACTTCGTAGCACTTTGTGACATTGATGCAAAGCGTCTGGATATAGCCTCCAAAGAATTCCCCAAAGCAGACACCTACGATGATTATCGCAAAGCCCTGGACCGCGAGGATCTGGATGGTGTGCTCGTCAGTACGCCCGATCATATGCATGCCCCCGCAACCGCGATGGCACTGCGAAAAGGTTTGCCCGTTTACTGTGAAAAACCGTTAACGCATTCCGTCTACGAAGCACGTGTGCTGACCGACCTGGCAGCCAAAGCCGACGTCCCCACACAGATGGGCAATCAGATTCACGCGACCGATAACTATCGTAAAGTCGTGGAAATGGTTCAGTCCGGCGTGATTGGTCCCGTCAAACGTGTGCATGTCTGGGTCGGCGGTGGCGTGCGGACGGAAGGTAAGCGGTCCAAGGAAAATAATCCACCCGCCTACGTCAACTACGATCAGTGGATCGGCCCCGCGCCGTTTCGCCCTTATAATGAAACGAGTTTCCATTTCAACTGGCGCTACTGGTGGGATTTTGGGAACGGACAGTTAGGCGACTTCGGCTGTCATTACATGGACCTTCCCTTCTGGGCTCTGAAGCTGAAATACCCCAAAACCGTTGTCGGTGTCGGCGAAAAAGGGCATGGAGGCGAGAACGATTGTCCCAGCCAGATGCGCGTCGATTACGAGTTCGGAGCACGCGAAGAATTGCCCCCCGTGCACATGACCTGGTATCATGGCGGCTGGAAGCCTAAAGGCGCAGAAATCTACGAAAAGAATAGTGCTGTGCTGTTTGAAGGCGAAGACGGTCGCTTGCTCGCCGACTATGGCTCGAACAAGGTCTTCATGGAAGCTGGCAAAGAAGCCAAACCAGTGGAACCGTATCTGACCCGTCCCAAGTCGCATCACATCGAATGGCTGGACGCGATCCGCAACGGTACACCTACAGGCAGTAACTTCGGTTACGCCGGTCCTTTGACCGAAACCGTGCTGCTGGGCAATGTCTCGTATCGCGCCGGTCAGAAGAAGCTCGAATGGGACGCAGAAAACCTCAAAGTAACCAACGTCCCTGAAGCCGCCCAGTACATCCAACGCGAATACCGCAAAGGTTGGACGCTGTAAACTGATCACAATTCGAACCAAAAGAGCCTGCCGGAAACATCTCGGCAGGTTCTAAATGCATGGAAACTGATAACGTGTGGCACTGTTAGTGAGATTCAACAAGAACAGCACTTAAAAAAGAAAGGGTAAGATTTCTTGAAAATAGAAATCTTACCCTTTTTCTGTGCCTGAAACGTAGGGGCGGATCCATGTGTCCGCCCGCCTATTAAAACTCGATGAGGACTCCCTCATTCGAGGGAACCATTAAGGCTATTTAAACCACGATAAAAGTGGAACGTCGACCGTGCGGGGCGACACATGGGTCGCCCCCTACCTGTCGTAGATTGCTTATTTGTATCTCACAACCGATTTATAATTCGGTGCAAATAGTCTTGGTCCGCGTGTTTTATACACGACTTTACGGGGAGAGTAATACGGGACTGGCGGTGCATAGTAGGTTGTCACTGGCTGCACAACCACAGGAGCGGGTCGATAATAAACCGGAGCCATAACAGGCGCTGGCACTAACGCAGGTGCGTAATAGGCGGTCATCGCAGGTACGTAGTAAGCAGTATTGACAGGAGCCGGCATGGCATAAACAGGCGCAGGCCCCACATAAGCAAACGGCGCACGGTAATAAGATACCCGTCTACCCGCTTCGGAATCTTGGGGCATCATTGTGAAACAAGCGACAACAGCGGCCGCGGCTAACATCATTCGGATACGCATGAGACTGACTCCAGATCAGAGAAAATTCGTGTTCGAGAAAAGAACGCAGACACGTGCAACACACCCATCAGTTCGTGCCTCCTGCCCGATTGTCAGTAAATACTAACGCTTCCCCTCACATCCTGTGAGTCTTCAATTTGAATCTACAACAACTGGGTTAGTTGTTCTGCTTTTAATGATTATACACGGAATCACCCCTGCAGCTACCAGTCAGTTCAAATTTATGGGATTCTAGACAAATCAACGGCCTGTGATGTGACGTAGTTTCGAACTCCTGTCATCGATTGATGTTATGCTTCCTGATCATTTCGGCCTGCTTCAATCAGGCCTTGCAGATACCCAAACGCATGCAGACGACCGAGCATCGTATAGCCAGGTTCCCCCGATTCTTCTCCCACCAGTTGAGGCACATGGTCGGGCCGGATCGGGCCCGTAAAACCAATTTGTTGATACGCTTTGATCGCGGCGTACATGTCGGTCGGTCCATTATCGTGAAATGTTTCCACAAATTGTTCGCGGGTGCCTTTGATATCACGGAAATGCACATACTTGATATGCGGCCCCAATTGCCGAATCGTATCGGGAATATCCACGCCCATTTCCGCAAACGTTCCCTGGCAGAAACAGATCGCATTCGCCGGACTTGGCACGAGCTGCATCAGTTTTTCAAAACCCGCCACCGAATTCATAATCCGTGCTTTGCCCATAAAGGAATCGAGGGGGGGATCATCAGGGTGCATCGCCAGAGTCACGCCGCACGCTTCGGCAATGGGAGTCATCGCTGTCAGGAAGCGTTCTAGATTACTCCACAGTTCTTCAGCAGTTATCGTACTCTCATTTTTCTCTCGTGTGGTTTCAGATAATGAAACTGCCTGCTCTGCCTGTTCCACATCAAAGCCCGTCACCAGAGCGCCACCCCGTTCGCGCACATCGAGCTTCGTCCGCACCCAGTCTGTCCCCGCCATAAAATTGTAACAGACAAATGGAATGCCAACCTGTTGCATATTCTGCAACAGTTCCGTCATCTCCTCGATCTCAGCATCAAAGCGCTCATTGCCCAGCTTGATATTTTCGATGGGCAAATAACCTTCGATGGCGGCAATCTTCAGGCCACACGAATTAACTTGCGTTTTGATCGTTTCCAGACATTCTCGTCCCCTGCCGGGATACCGAATCGTAACATGTGTCACGCCGATCTGAGCGAGTAACCGCAGATTATCATCCGTAAATGGTGTTACCACAGAAGTCAGTTGCATGGCTGGTTTCTTTCAATCGCTTCGAACCGTTGTAACGCATTCGCGCCTGCGTTGAGTCCAATTCCTGCTACGCTCTGGAAGAAAGCGTCGTTATCCTTAGATTCTTGACATTTATGTTTAATTCCACAATGACTGACAGAAAGAATTCGAAGTTGAATCGTTTGAAAAGTCGATTCCCCTATTACGACAGTGATTTTAATCGGCCAGAATTTAAACTCCCAGGAAGCAGCGCATGAGTCAACCAAGTCATTCCAGCTCTCATGATCAGAGCCTGCAGGAAATCGATTCGATCGCCGCAGGATTGGGGTTGAGTCGTAACGATTATGAGCCTTACGGACGCTATAAAGCCAAACTTGCCCACGGGCTCTCGCAGAGACTCAACGATCGACCGCTTGCCAAATATATCGGCGTGACTGCGATCAACCCGACTCCGTTAGGCGAAGGCAAAACCGTCACCGCGATCGGGCTGGCAATGGCACTATCCCAATTGGGCCACTCCACCATCGGCACACTGCGTGAACCCTCATTAGCGCCGGTATTCGGCATCAAAGGGGGCGGTGCCGGCGGAGGAAAGTGTACTCTGGAACCGCAGGCCGACATCAACCTGCATTTTACCGGTGACATGCACGCGGTAACGTCGGCGACCAATCTGCTGGCCAGTATCATCGACAATCATCTGAAGCGAAAAAAAACACCGCAAATCAATCCCGCCACGATCACCTGGAAACGCGTGCTGGATTTATGCGATCGCGGTTTGGCGCATATCATCACCGGCCTGGATCAAGTTCCCCAGGCACCTCTGCGCGAGACCGGCTTCGAACTGTCGGCGGCTTCCGAAGTCATGGCGATTCTCGCGTTGGCAACCGATCTTGCAGATCTCAGATTAAGGTTGGGACGCATCGTCGTCGGTATGACTTATGAAAAGCAGCCTGTCACAGTAGAAACGTTAGGCTGTGCCGGTGCGATGGCGGCGCTGTTAGTCGATGCCTTACAACCAAACCTGGTGCAAAGTTGTGAGCAGACACCTTTTCTCGTGCATGCGGGCCCCTTCGGAAATATTGCACACGGCAACAGTTCCATTGTGGCCGATCTCATCGCCGTTCGTCTGGCCGATTATGTCGTCACCGAAAGCGGCTTCGGTGCCGATTGCGGTGCGGAAAAGTTTTTCGATATCAAATGTCGTACCAGCGGTCTCAAGCCAGACGCCGAAGTCCTGGTCTGCACGGCCCGCGCGTTGAAGCTACAGAGCGGACTGTTTGAAGTCCGTCCGGGCAGACCGTTGCCGGCAGAGCTTCTGGAAGAAAATCTGGATGCAATTCGTGCTGGCGCTGTCAATTTAAAAGCGCACCTCGACATTATTCAACAATATGGGCTTCCCGTGGTGGTCGCGATCAACGCGTTTCCTAACGACAGTGAACCGGAGCTTGCGGAAATCCAACGAATTGCATTGGAACAAGGGGCGGTGGCCGCCGTGATCACTGACGCATTTGCGCGGGGCGGACAAGGTTCGATCGCACTGGCCGAAGCCGTCGTTAACGCCGCCAGTCAGCCAAATCAGTTTCAATATCTGTATCCCCTTGAAATGTCGATCGAAGACAAAATTGAAATGATCGCCACCAAAATTTACGGGGCTGCATCTGTGGAATATGAACCAAAGGCCCGACGTCGGATTCAGCAATATGAACAACTCGGATATGGCAATCTGCCGGTTTGCATCGCGAAAACCCAATATTCGCTTTCGCACGATCCGAGCCTGTTGGGACGACCTCAGGGATTCACGTTCCCGGTGCGCGATATGAAACTCTCTGCTGGTGCCGGTTTTCTGTATGCCTTATGCGGCGAAATTCGTACGATGCCCGGCCTGCCTTCCGAGCCGGCTGCCTTGCGAATCGATATCGACGAACAAGGAAACATTATCGGACTGCAATAACATACTCGATAGACTATTTCGAGATTTCCGTGATGCGATACTGATTTTCCCCAGGCACGAATAATTCCGGCAACCAGGCCACCCCCAGGCCCGGCGTTTGAGGGATCAGAATCCGCCCATCATCCACCTGGATTTGCTTGTCAATCAATTGCGGATACAGGATTCGCAAATGCGCCCTTAAACTTTCCTGCCAGGCGACATTATTTGAACTGGCGGCGACATGCACGCCCGATAGCAGCGTCAGTGGTCCGGTACAATCATGCATTACAACAGGCACATTATAAAACTGTGCCAGCCGCGTGATGTTTCTGGTCTGCGAGATCCCGCCGACCCACGTTGGATCAATCATCACAAAATCGGCGGCCCGCTTTTCGAGTGCCAGCCGATAATCATCAGGGCCGTTAAACATTTCGCTCACCGCTACGGGGATCTCCGCTTTATCACGAAAATCACTCAACGTATCCACGCAATCGACCCGCAGCAGATCTTCCGCCCAGAGAATGTCGTATTCCCGCAGTCGCTTGGCAATCCGTAATGCCGGGGCGAGTTGAAAAAATCCGTGACCATCGATAATCAGTTCGATGTTGTTTCCCAACGTCTCCCGAATTTTCCGAAACGGTTCCAGTGCCTGTGTAATATCTTTATGAGTGATATGTAACGGCCCGTTGGTTTTGTGGGCGGCGAAATCAAGCGTCCAGACCTTGAGTGCCTGATAGCCTTCCGCCAGCAGAGATTCTGCCAACGCCACCGGCGCATTCACTGCGGACCAGTAATCATTCAACGGTCCCTGATTTCCCACCGAACCATAGCCGGGCCAGGTGTGAACCACGTTTTTGGTATCGCTTGTGCCACCATACGAAGGGCCGCCGCAACTGTTATAGGTGCGGATCGATTCCTGCACGCAGCCCCCCAGTAATTGCCACACCGGTTGAGCAGTCACCTGACCGAAGATATCCCACAATGCCAAGTCAATGGCGGAAATCGCCCGCAGTTCGGTTCCCCGTGAACCAAAGTTCGTGGCACGTTCATACAGAAACCGCCAGTGCGCTTCGATATCGAGGGGGTTCTTCCCCATCAGGTAATGCGACATCCAGTCGTGAATCATCGCGGCGACAGCATGTGGCGCATAATAGGTCTCGCCACAACCGACGATTCCCTCGCTGGTATGAATCCGCACCAGCAGCAGACCGGGCATGATCGATTCCGCAATCGATGTTTCGATTTTTGTGATCTGCATGGGACTTCCTTTAAGGTGAAAGAGACTCGAATTAGTCGATGGATTCAAAGGGAAACAGAGGTCGTCTGCGATACTGATATTTAAACTGTTTCATGTCGGCTGAAGTGACGCCCGGCGTATTCACACGGATCAAATTCGGGCAGACCGGTTTATAAGCCGCCAGCGGTGCCTGCACTCCTTTCGCGACCAGAATATGATAATCGGCGGGTTTAATTCCGCAAGACGTTAATTGTCCCAGACTGAAGGGAGGCGTGCGATGACTGTTGAGCATGATCGTCAATCCGAAATCGGTTTGCACCACCGCCGTCGGACCCATCTGATATTCTGTTTTGCCGCCATGACGTACCTGCGATTCGGTGAAATGACCATCATGCAGACTGACGACAGTAACATCAGTAATCAGTGGTGCCCCATGCTGGTTGTCCGTTTTTCCCCCCATCGCCAGTCCGGATAACGTTGCTCCTACTCCGGCTGCAATCGCCGTTTGCGCTGCCTCGGGATCATACAGGCAGGCAAAGCTCTTCGGCCCCTGACGTTGTTGAATCGCGTGTAAAATGGTCGTGCCATCCGCGGGAGAACCGCCGCCGATATTGTCCCCCATATCCAGAAAACAGATCGGGCCTTCCAGTACTTCCGCTTGGTCAAGGGCCACTTCAATGCCGACCAGGTGCGCCACAAATTCCTCGCGTCGTACGATCAGGGATTCTCCCAATTGATTCGCTAACTCTTGCGCACGACTCGGGTCGTTATCCGTCACCACAATAAACCCGGACCCCATCTCCTCCACATCGGCGTAAGGGAATCCTAGAATCACGCTGTTCGACAGCACGCCCGACTCATCCAGCATCTGATCCGCTTGTCGATATAACGATGCGCACGGCTCAGAAGATGTATGTTGCCGTTCAATATTAATCGCCACCGGCACAAAGCAGGCGGCTTGTGTTGGTTTGACGTCCCCGTTCAGAATCCGCTGCATGAGTCGAGCCGCTTCAATGCCCCGGTCCTTCTGATCGATGTGCGGGTTGGTCCGATACACAATCGTCGCAACACAGGCATCAATCATCGTTTGAGAAACATTCGCATGTGCATCCAGCGTACAAACGATGGGCAGTTCAGGTCCTACCTGCTCACGAACCAGTGTCAGCCAATAACCGTCCAGGTCCCGCTCGTTTTCGCTGACACCTGCACCATGTGGCGCGACGAGTAATCCGTCCAGCGGCCCCGCCTGCTGTAGTTCGTGCAGCATGTTCTGGATCAGCGTCTCCACGGTCTCCGCAGTGATCGTCCCCCCCGGCAGCGCACGAGCGACGAAAATCGGAACCGCTTCGAGCTCCGTTTCTGCCAGGCCGGCGAAGAACCCACCAATTTCATGCGCCGAGGTTTTAAAGATCGGATAAATCTCATCACCGGTCGCCAGCACGTCATATTCGAAATCGGATAGCGTCGTTGCCGATTGGATGAACGTATTGGATTCGTGTTGCAGTGCGATTATTCCGACACGCATCACAGGCCCCTCAATAAAAAACGTGGAAAACTTCAGTTGTATATCTTATGATGGAACGGTGTATTCACTATAATGAAACGTCTGGAAGGTTGCAAGCAGCGGCCTGCATCTCATTTTTCACTCTTTCCAGCGGATCAAATTCGGAATGCCCTTGACGACGGAAGCAACATCTCTCGGCAAAGCTCTGCACGTACTTGAAGTGCTGGCAACCTCGGACGGTGCGCAAACATTGCTGGAAATCGTTCAGGAACTGGGCCTGCATAAGCCCACCGTGCATCGCATTCTCGGAGAGCTGGTCGAACTGGGATACGTGAGCCGCGTCGAAAAAGGGGTCTATCAGATTACGCCGAAGTTGCGACGTCTGGCTTTGGGAAAGATGGAAGACCGGCTGACAGAAATCGCCGATCCTGCGTTGCGTGCCCTGCATCAAGAGACAGGGGAAACCGTCAATCTCGGCGTTCTGCGCGGAACCAGCGTCCGTTATTTACGCGTGATCGAGAGCACGCATCCCTTACGACGCATTGTAGAATCGAATAGCACCGATCCGTTTTATTCAACCTCTCTGGGTCGTGCGATCACAGCAGAGTTGCGTGATGAAGCATGGGACTCACTCATCGCTCGTACTCGACTCATTGCGCGAACGACAGAAACTGTGATCGATAAGAAACAGCTCTGTAAAATCCATCAGCGTGCCCAGAAAGATGGCTACGCGGTCGAACAGGATCAGAACGATGTCGGCGTCACCTGCATTGGAGCCCCTGTTTCTGAGGACGGAGAAATCATCGCGGCCATCAGCCTGAGTGTGCCAACGGCTCGCGCGGATGCAAAAGCGTTACCACGATTTATCAAAGCAGTGGTCAAAACAGCCAAACAAATTTCAAGCCAAATTTAGCAGAATACGAGCAAACCATGAATGAATCGCAACCGGAAACAATCACCCTGGAGCTGATGCGTCAATTCCTGCATTCCGCCATCATCTGTGATGCGCTGGATTCCATCGGCCTGACGAATCAGTCGCCGCGCAAAGAATTATTGCCGATGACGGTCGAGGAAGTCGTCGTGGGACGCTGTAAAACCAGTCTCTGGGCCGATATGTACCACAGTGATCCCAGCCCTTATGAACTGGAGCTGAAAGCCGTCGATTCGATCAACGCCGACGAAGTCTTCATCGCCGCCGCCAGTGGTTCGATGCGTTCGGGCATCTGGGGGGAATTGCTTTCAACGGTTGTCAAACACCGTGGTTGTACGGGCGCGATCATCGATGGTGCCGTTCGCGATGTCCGGCAGATGCGGGCCATGCCCTTCCCGGTCTGGGCCGTGGGAACCTCACCCTATGATAGTAAAGATCGCCAGCGGATTATCGACATCGATGTGCCCGTGGAAATCGGCGGCGTCCTCTTCTCTCCCGGCGATCTCGTATTTGCAGACGTCGATGGCATCGCCGTCGTCCCCCAGGAAGTGGAAGCCGAAGTCATTCAGCTCGCCTGGAAAAAAGTGCACGAAGAAAACACGTTCCGCGACAGTATCAAAGCAGGCATGTCAGCCACGGAAGCCTTTGCGAAGTATGGCATTCTTTAAAGAGAGACGCTGTTTAATCAGCGGTTGCGGGATTCCACCACGTGTCCAGTAGTCTTCTCATTTCTGCCAGAGATGCGGCAGTGTCGGCGTTGTTGATGAGGTTCTGCGTCTCACCCGGATCTTGCGATAGATCAAACAAGACATCGCCGTGCGTATAATTATTCCACGTTTTCCCTTGCGCGTTTGTATTATGTACGGTAATCAGCTTGAGGTTCCCTTTGCGAATCCAGCGATGCGCCACATCCCGCTCTGGATGCCCCAGCGAACTGGCATCTCCCGGATAGATGGCACCATACACGGCGCGATCCGTGGGTAACTTTGTTTCGCCTTTCGCGGACGGCATTAGATTCACGCCCGGTAGCTTCTGTGCTGCGGCCCCCTGCCCGGCTGCCTGCAGCAACGTCGGCACAACATCGATACTGCTGACGAGTGCGGTGTGTGTTGCTGGTTTCGTTACGCCGTCCCAGCGAATCAATATTGGCGAACGCAGCCCGTCTTCAAACGGCGAACGTTTACTGGCTTTGGTGTGATGGAAATTCTCGCGATATTTCATCGGCTTCGTTCCCGGCGTCCAGCCGTTATCGATCACGAATAAGAATAGCGTGTTCCTGGCGTCGGATTCCCGCTCGACAAACTGAATCAGCGCGCCAACGGTCTCATCGAACTGGGAACAACTCGCGTAGTAGGCAATTTCCTCTTTGGAAACGCGCGGGTTATTACGGTACAAGTTGAAATACTTTTTCGGTGAATCATGCGGCTGGTGCGGCAGATACGGCGCGTACCAGACCAACCAGGGTGTGGACTTTTGTTCGCAGTCGCGCACGAATTTATAAATCGGCTGCATCGTTTCGCGGCCGATTTTGAGTCCCCAGTCTCCGTTTCCATGCGCGGCGAGTTCTCCGTTCGCCAACTTGCGGTTCCCACCAAAGGTCTGTCCCGGTACCGGTTTGAAGACTGTCATGCCTTCCGTAAAACCAGCATTGCGATAATGGCCTTCCCAGAATTTGCCCGTTTGCAGACAGCGATAACCGTGAGCCGCCAGAATGCGGGGCAGTGTCTCCACGTTCTGAATCAGGCGAAACGCGTTACCACGACTGGTTTCGTACTCTTTCCGAGACGTCATTTTATTAAACGCACTATTACCCGGCGGCGGATGATTATAGTGAATTCCGCTCTGATGCGGATACAGGCCCGTCAGCAGAGTCGCCAGCGAAGGGCTGCAGACACTCGTCGGCAGATAGCCATTCACATAACGGGCCGACTGCTGAGCCAGCCGGTCGATATGCGGCGTCTGAATTTCTTTGTTGCCCATGAATCCGAAATCGCGGAAGGTCTGATCGTCTGAGATGATCAGCACGATATTCGGCGTTAGTACGGATTCTGCCCCAGCAAGCGAAGTCGGAAAACCAGCATCGCTTGACAGCAGGCACCAGATCACGGTCAACACAGACAGCCAGTTCAATTTTTGCGAGTCTGAAATGCCTTTCATTCGTCTTCCAATCCCCTCTACACATCAAAGCCCTGAATTGATACAGTATGTCCAGCATAACCCGCAAGGCGCGGTAAGTCATTCAGAATTTGCGTCAACCATTTCTGCTTTTCCAGAAGGAAGCCTGTTTTGTTAAGTTTTGGATTGGAAATTGGTCCACGAAAAATAGGAAAAGGAAATGGAACCAACATTACAAATATTCATCGATGCAGTAACATAAGCATGCAGTAAGATAAGCATAGAGAGGCGGCCTGACGGAGATTCAGGCCCGTCTGTATTTCCTTTCATACGATTCGAATCAGACATAACCAGGCATACTAAGTTAAAAGGAGTTTTCAGTGAGTATCAATCCAGTAGAATATCAACCGGGTGGCGACAAAAAGAATTCCGATTTTTTTAACGAATACCGGGTGAAAATTTGCGAACGTCGCCAGAGCAGCGGGATTGATGATCTACTGGAAACCATGCGCGGAATCGTAATCCAGGTCGAACAGGGAGACGCCCTGCCTTACCTGCACGAACTCTATCTGATGGGCCCCTATCGATTCACAGCCGCCTTCAAGAATACCACACATAATGTGTATGTTCTCACTTCACAGCCCGAATACCCACGGCTGTTTATTCTGGAACCGCTGGCAAAAGATTATGCAGATGAAATCACGATGTATAATCGGCTGTATCCGCTCTCCAGCCAGAAGCCGAACGCACGCTATATTGGCGAGATTTTCAGCACTAAAGATGTCGCTGAAACACAAAAAACGCTCGAGTCGCATAACATTCGCTTCAATTACCATCACGAAACCAAAAACCCGTTCTTTACGGAATCCCATTTCGCGTTTACCTTCCCTTCAGACTTTACTTGCAATCGCGTCGGTTACACGCAGGTCGAGATCGATGATTTCGACGCCCTGAATTTGGGAACCCGATTCGAACTGGATACGTCGGTTGCGGATTCACTGAATCAAGTCGTGCAGTTTGCCGAAGCAGAAAAACTCAATTCGCTGGTTCTGGGAGTCGATCACCTGGCGACCCGCATTCTGGCCGGCGAACGCGAAGATGCCATTCTCGAGTTTTTGACGATGTCCAATCACTATTTCTGGGGTGCTTATAATATCGCCGCCATGAATTCTTCGACGAATGTAACCCGCAACGGTTATGTCGATGACGATAAAAAATCGCCCGCGAAAGTGTTTACCGCTAACAATACACCTTCCTTCGTAAATTCCTTTGATAATCTGCCCATGCCGACAGAAGACTTCGTCCGCAACTATGGTCGCCGTCTGCATCACATCGCTTATGAAGTCATTGACGGCAATCACCGGGCTGGCGAAAAGAATGTCGATTATGTGGTGAATACGCTGAAAGAGAAAGGCATCCCCTTCCTGGCGAATGTGGTCGGCGAATGCCTGGATGAGCCGAATCTGAAACAGATCTTCTCGAAACACTCCGCTTACTCCATTTTAATTACGGAATACGTGGAGCGTTGTCACGGCTACGAAGGTTTCTTCACAAAATCCAATGTCGCCGCACTCACCGCAGCGGCTGGTATAGACGAACGCTACGAACATGGCCACGTCTTTGATTAAAGGCGGATTCCCGTTCGAACCGACATTCAAAGTAAACAGCGCTTCCGTACTCAAACCAGGGATTTGCAAACTATGCGTCGTTCTTCGAATTTGCCAAGGATTGTCATCATCGGAGGGGGCTTTGCCGGCATCAATGTCGCCAAGTCCTTGAAGGACGCCCCTGTCGAGATCGATCTGGTTGACAAACACAATTATCACCTGTTCCAGCCGCTATTGTATCAGGTTGCGACGGGAGAGCTCGATCCGGCGAATATCGCTGCTCCAATTCGCAAGATCCTGTGGAAGCAGAAAAACGTGCATGTCGCGCTGGGCGAAGTCACTGCCATCGATTTCGACAAAAAACTGGTGCAATTTGACGGCGGCGAATTAGACTATGACTATCTGGTGATCGCGTCCGGCGCACAGCAGTCGTATTTCGGCCATGACGAATTTCGGGCGCATGCTCCCGGCTTGAAGTCACTCGATGACGCGCTCGAAATCCGCAGACGCTTGTTCCTGGCATTTGAAGAAGCAGAGTGGGAAGCCGACGAAGAGGCCCGTCGCAATAAACTCACGTTCGTCATCGTCGGCGGCGGTCCGACCGGCGTCGAACTGGCAGGAGCCGTCAAAGAAGTCGCCACGGAAACACTACCCCGGGAATTTCGCAATATCCATAGCGGTATGGCACGGGTCATCTTAGTGGATGGCGGAAAGCGACTCGTAGGCCCCATGCCCGAGGATCTTGGTGTGCGGGCACAACAGGTGCTCGAAAAGATGGGGGTCGAAATTCATCTGAATGTGCATGTGACGGATGTGACCGCCGAAGGGGTCGTAATCGGCGATGAGACGATTCAGGCCGAAAATGTCTTCTGGGCGGCCGGCGTACAGGGTCAGGAACTCGCCAAAACATTAGACACGGAAGTGGATCGAGGCAGCCGGATCGTCGTCGGCCCTGATCTCTCGATTCCCAATCATCCGGAAGTCTTCGTCGTGGGAGACGCCGCCCACGCGACCGATGCCACAACAGGAACCCCGGTTCCCGGCCTCGCACAGGGCGCCATTCAAACCGGCCGTTTCGTCGCGGAAATCATCAAAGCCGAAGTCGCCGGCAACGCGCCGCAAGAACGCCCCCAGTTCAGCTATCACGATAAAGGTTCGATGGCGATGATCGGCCGCGGCAACGCGATCGCCGCAATCGGCAAGATCCATTACGGCGGCATTCTGGGCTGGATTTCCTGGAACGTATTACACGTGATGTTCCTGGTTGGCTTCCGCAACCGTTTCAAAGTCATGCTCGACTGGTGCTGGAACTACATCTGGAAAACAAGACGCTCCCGCCTGATTACAGGCGACCCCGAAGTCCACATCAAACAACTCTACTCCGAACACCAGCAGCCCGAATTGAAACCGGGTAAGCGGAAACATAATAAAACAGATGAAAAGTGAAACCACCCATATACTGGAATTCAAGAAATACACTTAAGGAGCCCTGTTATGAGCGAAGATGATCACAAAGCAGAAAAACAGAGAGGCTCTGCAGAAGCGGGGCTGGTTTATGTTTGTTCGATTCTGACTGGCTTTGCCGGGATTTTCGGTGCTGGTGTCTCAGTGGGGTCGAATAGCTTCACCGGTGGAGGCCTGTTTCTATTGGCCTCTGCTTTTGCATTTGGCTTACTGGCAAATGCTATGTTTCGAAATTAGTTCCCTGCACAAAATTCAGAACATTTCAAGCTTATGAGTCTGTCTGCCGCTGTCTATTTCATCGATCTCATTGAAATACCATAAAAAAAAGGGTGTTATAGCCACCACAAGCATGGAGCAACGCATTCAGCGATCAATCCCCGTCTGATATTCAAGGCTTCTTTCTTTTCAAGAAACACTACTTCATCTGACTAAGCACGATTTTATCAAACAGTTTATCTGAAAAGAGCCGTTTCACGCGGGGCAGGAATTTGGAGTCCATCGTGGTGGCGTAGCGGGTTTTTGGGTGTTTAGCTTCAATGGCTTTGACCACCGCGTTCGCTGTGCTTTCGGGACCGGGGCTCTTGGAGTACAGCTTGCTGGTGAATTTTCGAAAGGCGGCGACCAGCGGCTGGTAATCTTCTGCATGATCCAGACTGTCCAGTTTGGCAAAGGCGACTTCGTCGAATTCGGTTTTGACGGCTCCCGGCTCGATCAGCACGACATCGATACCAAACTGTTTGACTTCCATCCGCAGCGCGTCCGAAAAACCTTCGACTGCAAATTTCGTCGAAGCATACCAGCCTAGGACTGCGGTCGAGACATGCCCCACGACCGACGCCGTATTGATGATGCGGCCGCTACGCTGCTTCCGCATCTGAGGCAGTACCGCTTGAACCAGCCGTGCCAGTCCGAAGACGTTCACATCGTATTGATACTGAATTTCCTCAAGCGGCACACATTCGATCGTGCCGTACGAACCATAGCCGGCGTTGTTGAACAGCACATCAATTCGTCCCTGTTCGGTAATGATCTGGTCGACGCCTGCTTTGACTGACTCGGTATCCGTGACATCCATCTGCAGGATGTGGGCACCTTTCGCTTCGATGTCTCGCATCTTCTCCACACGCCGGGCCGCCGCGTACACGGTGTAACCTTTCGCCAGCAGTTTTTCCGCGACCAGCTTGCCAAATCCGGCCGAGGCGCCGGTGACTAAGACACATTGCTTCTTTTCTGGTTGAGTACTCATGAACCGATCCCTGGAATGATATCGAGTGCTGGAAGGTAAAGACGTTGTTTCCGCGATGCAGGAATCCGAATCCTACTAAGCTGATGCAGGCTGTCAACAGGAGATTTTAAATCATGAGAATGCTGGTGGAGAGAAGATCAATCTCAAAGAGGAACGAGAAGCAATGCGGCTGTTTCTTCGATTGGTTTCTACTTCTGTTTCTTAATCAATTCCGCCACAGAGATCGGATAATAAAACCAGGCCAACAGTGCCGGTTTTCCAGTTCGAGGATTGGTCCCGGTCTTGAGTTGAAGCTGTGCCCGTTCAGCCAGTTCCTTTTTCATATGCGCTCGCACGCGCAATTTTCCATCTTCCTTTCTGGTCGCCAGGGAAACCGAAAGATCCGGACGGGTGGTCCCGTCTTCGGAGGAAATCACTAAATCGACGGAATCGAGTGGCTTCAACTTTCCCTCGTCGGCGATGACCAGATTGACGGTTACCCGGCCGGTGCCATGATCCACTACGGAGATCTCATATTTGAGTTCCAGTTCTTCTTTCGACTGACCAATTTCAAATCCAATTGCCCAGGCGACAGTCACCGATAGCAGAAGACCGAAAAATGTCAGTGACGACAAGGCCCGTTTTCGTGCAGACATGAGAAGGTTCCTTGTGAACGGGGAAGGTTTGTTCTGTTTGATTCTTGCGTCGCTCATGATTTATGATCAATGACAAAAGTACGAAGCCCGTCTCACTTTTTTAGCGACTTACAAAACTGACTGATCTTCCCGAGGGTTTCCTGGTGTTGTTTTTTCTCTGCGGATCTATCAGGTGCCTGTTCGATAGTCTGTATCGTATTTTCAATTTGCGTTTTCAACTGTTTGTCATCGGTCTTGAGTGCGTCACGCAATGCGGGCAGTGTCGGCGCGGCCTGTTTGCCGAAGGTCGCCAGTGCCCCCACGGCATTTCGGCGGACCCACTTTTCTTTACTCGATAATAATTTCGCAATCGTTTCCATGCTGGGTTTGCTATAAGGATCCAGCCTCGCCAGTTGCCCTGCGCTCCAGCCGCGCACCGTAATGTCGGTACTCGTCAGTCCCTTGGTATAACGTTGTTCCAGGTCGGCCAGTTGAAGCAGAGTGACGTCCTTGGGGATCTTGATTTTGTCCAGCTCTATCGTACCGGCCACATAAACCGTCAAGATCGGGTACTTGCTCCAGATTTGGGCCCCCTGATCTTTTTGTGACATAGCTCGCGCAATCCCGCCGACCAGATGCAGACTCCAGTTATAGTCCATGGTTTGCGATGCGTTGAACGAACTGACTGTAGCCGGCCCCGGTCGTAAGACCACTTCGTGCACTTTTTCTTCCGTGGCCGCGAACTTCTGTAGCGCGTCGTTGAGTGCTTCGGCATCCCCGCGATAGAAACAGTGTTCGTTGCCATTGATCCAGCGGTGGTAAACGCGGCTTTGATGATTGACCACCGGCATAATGCCCGGCCAGTCCCGAAAATTCTCCGCATGTAACGGTTTGTTGCCGAAATCCTCTATGCCTAACGCCCACGCGAAAGAGGGGATACTGGCTAAAGTCAGCAGAGTGCTCATTGAAATCAAGAATAACTGCCGCATGAGGAGATGTCCTTAATTGAGAAACGAGTTCGTATTGTTTTAGAGACGACAGCTGCAGCCGTTTTGTTTCCGAAATTCATTCACAACCTTTGATAATGAGTCAATTTATTTAGAGAACGAACTTTTTAGGACAGTTGAAAACGAATCTCATGCGTTGCGTTATTTCTCATCCGTAATTTGTTTGACCCAGTTTGCTCCCTGAATCGCGCCATGATGTTTATTGCCCGATGCATCATGAGCAATTTTGCCAGTCCCTTCATCGAAGTGATAAAGTACCAGCGTTTCTTTATCTGGTTTAAACCGTTTAGCAGGTTTGAAATCTTTCGTATAGCGGGCTACTTTCGAAATGCGAACTTCGTCAATCACACCTTTAAAAAACTGATGGGGCTTGCCTTTGCCGTTGGGATCGGCACCGACCATGAAGTCATAAGGCGAGGGAACGTGCGGCAGTGTTGTTTGGCCAACGTAGTCCTGCTGCTTGCCATTCACAAACAATTTGAAAGACAGGCCATCATAAACCGCAGCAACATGAACTGGTTGATCGATATCTGCTTCTGCGTTCGAAGCAGTCGACACATAACCGGCATTCGAAGCGCGGCCTTCGTTGAAGTGCGCCATCCAGCGTTCTCCCGAGTAGTGAATACCCACTCCAGCCAACTGCAGATTGGCAACCACAGACGCACGAATATTGTCGGCATCGTGTGCGTAAGGCTTCACCCAGGCCTCAAGTGTGATAGGCTCTACGCCGTCGTAACGCAGTTTCGGGATGATCACCTGAGATTTGCCGGTGAATTCCAGACTGAATTTCTTAGGTGCGTCCGCTTGCTGCGGCTGGTCTTCAGATCTTGCTGACGAGTCTGCAAACAGAATCAGCATTAAAGTGCACACGAATAACAACGCGGGACGAAAATACATGGTAACTTCTCCAGATGGATTTCTTGATTTACATTGCTTTGAATGAGGGGATTTTACCCAACCTGGTTTTTTCAAATCACACGATAGAGACGCGTGTGTATCAATGCTCCAAAAAAAAACAGGGACATATGATCATGTCGCAATAGGGTGGTCTGTCAACAACGAGAATCGAACATTCGTAGTTCCGCTGGTGGCGCAAGTTGCTAAGACGATCCATCAGAATGCATTAGGCCTGGGCTTTCCTGAAGATCACGACGTCGTTTTCGGGAACGGTTAATGTGGCTCGCCAATATTCCGCCAGCCATTGAAAAGTCTCAATCGAATAGAAGCAGACGTGTGTGGGATCGTTTTTGTAATGCCAGTTCGAAAAGGCTTTCAGATCGGTTACCCGTTTCGTCATGATGCCCAGCAAACCATTGGGTCTGAGACAAGACCAGAGCTTGTCCAGCTCCCGGCGAGGATGATGCAGATGTTCTACGACTTCGGTGGTCGTTATAAAGTCGTACTGTTGTTGTAACGGACTGGTATCGGGCGCATAGAACGGATCATAAATTGCCATGGCATGCCCCGCCTCTTCAAACATGACCGAAAGTGTCGGCCCCGGTCCTGATCCAAAATCGAGTCCGCGGCTGTTGGGAGATAAACTTTGTGACAACGGATCGAACAGGCGTCCCAGAAAACGACGATAGCCCGGATCGTCTGCCGAATTTTCGTGATGATCGTATTGCGATTTTTCCTCTTCCGGAGACAAAAACTGATCTGGCAGCACAAATACCAGCTGACAAGTCGGACAACGAAAATATGCGCGACGGTCTTGATAAAACGCATTCCCGTCCACAGTCTGACATAAGGGACAGTTTCGAGCATCGAGTCCTTGATTCACGGGAGTTCTCTTGTCAGGTGGTGAATGATCGTTTGCAATACTGCACTATTCTATCGGCTGGTTGGAATGAGGCGTAGTGGATCTTCCCTTTAATCTTCCGTGTTCCAGTCAAGTTTCAGCAAGCGGAATACGAAATAGGAGAGAAACCAGCAACAGCCTGTCAGATCGTTGGATCAGGTATTGGGATCCACTTTGGCTGATGGCGTGTGTGTTGCCAGCCGTAATTCGCGGAGCATGGCGCGTTTCTTGGTCTGGTGAGACTGCATCCGCCGCAAGATATCGTCCAGGGTCTGCACGGCGTGGAGCACGTGCGGACCTTTGTTGAGCATGACACACTCGGCCCGGTGTCCCATCGCCGCATCCGTGATTTCGGCACGGGATGGCATTCCTTCCTTGGCCAGTGTCTCCAGGACTTGCGTGGCCCAAATAACGGGGACGTGGGCGGCTTCACAAATCCAGAGGATCTCTTCCTGAACTTCCGCCAGACGTTCAAAGCCGCTTTCGACGGCCAGATCGCCGCGGGCAATCATCACGCCGCAGCAGGGGGATCGCATGGCGGTGAGTAACATATCCGGCAGATTCTCGAAGCCGCGTCGCGTCTCAATTTTTAAGACGATTGCGGGTTCGTGACCCCCCAGGCGCTTCAGATGCTGCTGAAGCATTTCGACATCTTCCGCACGATTGGCGAACGACATCTCGACGACGTCGGCGTGCTGCGCGACAAAGATCAGGTCTTCGAGGTCTTTGTCGGTCAACGCATTCAAACTCAGATTACTCTCGGGTAGATTGATGCCTTTGTCAGATCGTAACTTTGCGCCACTTAATCGCGTCTGTGTGATCCGAACGAGAATGCGCGTACTTTCTACCTTTTCAATGACGCCGCCGATCTTTCCATCATCGAACCAGATCGACTGCCCTGCGCGAACATCGTTAAACACGTCGGGAATCGTGCAGCCAATCTGTGAGGGAGTGAGTACCTGTCCCGCACTGTCGTGGGTGGCAGGGCGACCCAATTCCAGGTTCCGGGTTACAATGAGCTGATCGCCCTGATACAACGTGAGATAGTTTTCAGTCGCCGGTATTTCATCGACCGCAGCCTCGCGGTGCTTCGTCTTCGCGACACCGTGTTCGTGTTTCAGGACGGTGCCGGAAATGACGTATGTGGTTTGGTTCGCCTCTGCCCAGCAGCCCTCGTCAGTGAGATCAACAATGGTCAAGGTGCGACTGGATCCGCGTGCATCGGTGAGTTGGATTTCTTCGCCTTGCTGAAGCCGGGACAGCCAGGACTCGGAAACAGGCAGGCAGGCATTAGAGGGTGAAGGCGATGGTTGGGGCTTTGTAGCGGCAAATAACCAGACGCGTGCGGGTGCAGTCACCCGTCCATAGACATCGCGGTGCGGGCGAATCTTAATTACCGCTGGTCCCGGCTCCAGAGGTCCGGTGCGCAGCTTGGGTCCCCCGAGATCCATAATGACCCGACACGTTTTTCCCAGTGACCGCTCCGCCCGCCTTAAATTTTCAATCATGCGCGTCCAGGTTGCCGCATCGTCATGGGCGCAATTGATCCGCATACATTCCATGCCTTGTTGCAGCAGGTCGTGCACGAGTCGGTAATCATCGGCCGCCTCACTCGGCATGGTGACCATAATTCGTACCCAGCGTCCGGGAGACGCGGGCCCGAGTAATGTTTCGGTGTGTTCAACCAGCAGGCGTTCCCCGGTCGCAAAATCAATTGACCCGGATTCCGATAAGGCTGGTTCTGCAGAGTGCCCCGCCAGGCGGTGCAACACATCCAAGACCGCATCGACGGTCGCCATGACGTGCGACTCTGCGCGCCCGAGCGAGGACAAGCCGAGCGCAGCCAGCCGCAGTTGTAATGGTCGCAGGTCGTGATGTCGCAGAGCGAGGTAATGCAGGAGATTACGGGCACTCTCCTGATTGCAGGGGTGAATCTGATCCAGCAGGGACCGGGACCGATCTGCTTCGATGACCATCTCCGCACGGAGGGTGGCGAGTTCCCGGAGGACTAGCTCATAATCCTCGCAGGTGGGGCTTGAATTGGTGACGCTGTGTTCCACAGTAAACAGGCTTCCTCTCCGGAGGCCGAACTTTTGATAATACGGAATTGTGCCACACGTGAAATCACGATGGTTTCATATGCTGCGAGATACAAAAAATCGTATCAGACTGAAGTTTTCTGTCAACGGCGAGACGCGAACCAGTGTTGTTCTTAACGAGCATTTCATCAAGATTCATTTTAATTTTGTCTTGAACACCAGCTGATAGGGGACGGCGGGATTATTCTCGGTATCACGAAAACTGTTATAGCGGCCGCGATTGAACCACAACACGTAGGTTTTACCCGGCTCAAGATCAACGGGAATCACACAGGTGCGTTTATCTTTCAGATAGTGAATCCCTTTTCTTGTTTTGGGAAACATTTCTTTCGAGATCTGGACGACAGCCCACATGCGTTCTGTGAGCATGTCTTTGCTGAAAGTGACCGAAATTTCCTTGAGCGCGGGATCGACGTCAGTGCTGCCGGCCTGTGGAAACGTCTTAATCACCGAAGGCGGCAGCGTTTCCCAAGTGATCTCCCGTTTTGCATTTCTGGTGGCGTAGGTACTGCTGGCCGAAGCCTTCGTGGCCCATTGTTTGCTGTCGTCGCTGCCAACCAGCTGGACAGCGTCGATTTCGTTCCAGCCTTTAACGCGTGTGGTGTCGAGATAGACTTTGATCGATTGTGAGACCAGTTTGGAATCTGACTGCACTTCAAAAATATTCGGCGCTTTCTTAAGAGGCTCTTTCCCCTCCCAAACCAGAACTTCCGTTCCCTCTTTGTCGAACCCCGTGACTTTACTGATCGCGCCGGGGTTAAAGTTTTCATAAATGCGAACCGCGTGCACTTCAACGGGTGTCTTGTACTCCAGCTTGATCCATTCCGCGCCCTTGTCCTGAGCCAGCGAAGCCCAGGCGGTCTTCTGATCTCCGACTTTCGGTGAATTGGGCGCGCCCGTGGCTTGATCGGGCGACCAGGGAATATTTTCGGCGGCAGCGGAATAGACGGGGGAAGCCAGGATCAGAAAACTCAGGATCAGCAAGTGGGTTTTATGGATTCTTAACATGAGGAGGCATCCTTTTAACTTGTTGAACGAACGCTTGAAGTCTGTCTCGATCTGTTTTACACGATGCTCTGAAACGTATGTTTACTGTACTATGTCTGACAAGTATTACAACTATTTATTGAGCAAAAATGATGACAGGCCTTCACAGGTACAATTGCAGCGCCAATAAATCAAACTTTGAACAACTCCAGCGCGCTCTTGATTCAGGCGTCTCTGGTAAATGTGATCCCGGCTTGATGCAGTGATGCGTCAATCTGGGGAAGTACAACCGGATCGTGTTTCAAGCCGAGTAAACCAACGGAGAGTGTGACGCGATCGTTTGCGGGAGTCATTGTAAGCAGGTAAGTCGTCAATTCGTCTTTAAACTCAAGTGCGCCGGCAGTCAGGTTGTCAATTGATGCCGGGAGAAAGGTCACCGCAGAGTTGCCGAATCGAAGATGGCCAGAGCCGTCCGGTGTGAATAACTGCGACGTGAGAGTGGAAAGAGTGCTGGCGGGGAAATGATACTGGATCATTTCGTTCGTGTGCGCTTCAAACCAAAGTTCGCTGCCTGCTGGTAAATCTGCTTTCGTGAGATCTTCCCCCAGCAGGAGCGGCATGCAGGCCCGTTCTGGTGCTGCCCCCAAGATCATTTCGATACTACGCACATGAGTGTTGAGGACCGTTCCATCAGGCTGTTTCAGCTCCAATGGATTTCCGACTGTGACACGAATCATCGAACCGCTTCGAACCCCAGGGCAGATACTACAACCTCGGCCCACAATTTCAAACACATCTTCAATACGTGACAGGAGCGTATGCAATTGAGGGGTCTTATTAACTAGATTCCCAAAATATTCACGGATGATAAGGCGGGAAGTTCATAGTAGCAGTGTTTTATTCGTAATCACTTCATACTAATGAAATGTCTTTTTCGAAGCAGGAATGCTTATCTGGCAATTCCAAGTTTCAGTTCAATCATGGTTTGCTGTTTTTTTGTGAATGGGGGAGGTGACACCGGAATCGGCGGGATACCTCCCCAGGTGGAGACTCCCTGGTCCTTGTCCGGTATCCGCTCAAAAAAAGTGGAAGGAACGCCCGCCCATTCGCCTGTCATACTCACAACGTTGCCGCCAGTCGCTAATTTGCCTTTAGGCAAAAACCAGGAGCCCTGCATGAGAACAGCAGCTGGATAGGGAACTGTTCCACCTGAAGGCATAGGACGTAGTGCGCCCCACTCTTGATCCCAGCGTCCGTGAAAGATCCAAAGTCGCTGATAGCGGTCGACGGAGACGAACCAGTCCCGTTCCGCTTCAAAAGAGATAGGCTGGTCTGCAGCTAACCTTGAGTAAATCGGGATTGAGAAAAGCGAGAATTCCACAAACCGCCGATGGAAGATGATTTGCACGTTATTGGCCGCTGTTTTTTTGATTTCGACTCGTTGGCCCCCCGTAGGAAATCGATAAACGCCATACTGGTCGATCACCTGCCCTGCCTTGAGCTTTGGTGGAAGACTCAAGAGGACAACAACGAATAACGCCAGCAGCAGGAAGCCCGCTCCTAAGAGTAAGCGAACACGAAAACTGAGGAGCGGCCGTTGTTGAACGATCAGAGTTTGGTCTTCGGCTATCACGTTACCACCTTGAATCAGCCAGCAGCATTGAATGAACTTGAGATGAATTCAACATCATTCTGCATTATCTTCCAATACCACTTTCACTTTGACTGGCGGCGTTGTCACGTTAAATTTCTTTGGTTTGCCTTTGGGTTTTGTGTTGTCAGGAAGCGGAAAAGGAGGCAGACCCGTGTAAACCGTGTATGTAGCGGTAATCGTGTATTCTCCCGGCTCGCACCAGAAAAACCAGGGAGTGCCGCCGTTCGGGTTGAGTGAGTTGATTGAGAGACGATACGTCTTACCCGGTTGAATCGTCGGCTGAATGCTGCTGCTTGAAGACTCTCCTGAAGCGGTTCGCAGATTTTCAGGCTGCACGACCCCCTGCCCCTTCACGGTTAAGTCTGGATAAATAAGGGCCCCGCGCGGAAAGATCATCACGTCCTCTTTGCTGATGTTCTTCAGCTCCAGAACCAGATCCACTTTCGGTGCCGCTGGCAGTTTGTCGTCGTCGGTTTCGGCTTCGATCCGTTTGCGAAATGCTTTTCCGTAGCGCGACTTCGGCAGAACATATTTCGCTTGCTTCACAATCAGCCGGGATTCCACCGGTGAAACCGGGGGGCTCTCTTTCTTAGCGGAATTTTCTGCCAGAAGAGGCGCGACAGACGACGAAAAGCAGAGAACAAAAAACAAAGCGAGGAAGCGGTTTAAATTCACGATCATGTTCCTTGTTTCACAGAGCACAGAAAGCGGAAATGAGTCTGAAATGAAAGGTCAGTCCACCCTCATTCCATTCACGCTATCTGATCGTGTATCAGGCGTCAAGAAATATTTATTCACAAACATAGGGATGGAAGTTCCCCTTAGACTGAATGATGATTTATTTTAATTCTTGAACATACCTCGGAACCGGGCTACGATAGAGTATTGATTCTAAGCCAATTCTCTCGATTTCAATGATTTTCAAGAGTTCGTAACATGAGTATCCGACCCCCGGTGGTAGAAGTGATTGATCAGGCACTGGTAGATGTTCTGCGGAAACAGACACCTCAGGAACGCCTTCAAATCGCGGCCGACATGTGGGAGACGGCCCGAGTGATGCTCCGGGGGGCGATTGCACAAGAACACCCGGAATGGAATGAGGAAACACTCAATCACGAAGTGGCGCGGCGGATCTGCCATCGAGAAGTCAGGCACGGCTATGAGTGATCTGAAGCCGTATGAACTGATGCAGGCAGTGGTTGATTTTCTGGAAAGAGAGTCTGTCTCTTATCGCATCGTGGGTTCTATGGCGAGCATGATCTATGGCGAACCTCGATTTACCAACGACGTCGATATTCTGGTTGATCTGCCGCTAGTCAAGATCAATGCACTTTGTCAGGAATTTCCACCACCTGATTTCTATATCTCTGCTGATGCAGCCCGAGAAGCGGTGTCAGCTCGAAAACAGTTTAATATCCTGCATCTGCCTTCCGGTTTCAAAGCGGATTTGATTTTAACGATCGATACAGAATTCAGTCGATTAGACATCAGCCAGGGAAGACGAGTCAAAAGCGAGGGATTCTATGACGCGATGTTTGCTTCTCCGGAAAATGTGATTCTGAAGAAGTTATTATTTTACCAGAATGGTGGTTCAGATAAACACTTGCGGGATTGCGCCAGTATTCTTTTGGTACAAGAAAAGAATATTGACCAGTCTTATCTTGATAAGTGGGCTAAAAAACTCGGGGTTTCAGACGAATTCAAGCTTGTAAGCGATCGTTTGAATAAAGAGCGTGATTAACGGCGCACAAAAAAACGCTCGCTGTCATTTCTGACAACGAGCGTGATAAGCGAGGCCGACGGGACTTGAACCCGCAACCCCCGGATCGACAGTCCGGTACTCTAACCAATTGAGCTACGGCCCCTTACAGGTGGTCGGAAATGATAGGCAAAGATTTTCATGAATGCCACTCATGCGACACAAAATTCGTGAGAATGTTCGAAAATACTCTCACTGAACCTCTTGGGATGCCTCCCTTGAGTAATAACCCCAATATAACGCGACCTGCGACAGTCGGCAAGTCATATGAGAATCGTATCTTAGGAATCGGAATTCTCGCCGGAACTCATTAAATATAACCGCCGGTTTCAGTTAAAAATACGAAACTTGGCAGCCGTCCCGGGTTAGGCTGTAATCGTTGTGCGGTAAAAATCATTTGCAGCAGCTACGCCGGCACCGGGGGTCAGTTGATGGCCGGCATGCAACAGACACTGATCGAGAGCCGCCAGAAACAGCAGCACATGCGAACTATGGCTGCTTTCCCCCATCAGGCCAATTCGCCAGGTCTTGCCTTTCATGGGGCCGAGTCCCCCGCCAATTTCGATGCCAAACCAGTTCAACAGCTGGCTGCGAATGGTGGCATCATCAATCCCGTCGGGAATCTTGACGGCGTTGAGCATCGGAAGCTGATGGTCGTCTGCGACTGCAAACTGAATGCCCATCGCCTGCAGGCCTGCTTTCAGAGCACAATGGTTGGAGTAATGACGAGAAAATCGGTTTTCCAGGCCTTCGTCGAGCACCAGTCGCAGTGCCTGATGCAGGCCGTAGTTCATGTTAATTGGTGCAGTATGATGATAGGCCCGCGAGCCACCCCAGTAGGAACGGACCATTGACATATCCAGGTACCAGCTCGAAACCTTTGTCTTGCGGGCATCCATGGCTGCGACCGCGCGGGAACTGAAAGTGACGGGGGCCAGACCAGGAGGACAGCTGAGGCACTTCTGCGTGCCACTGTAAGCGGCGTCGATATTCCATTCATCAATTTTGACGGGCATTCCGCCGAGTGAGGTCACGCAATCGACGAGGAATAACGCGTCCGCTTCGTGGACGACTTCGGAAATTTCTTTCAGTGATTGGGCGGCTCCCGTTGAGGTCTCTGCATGCACGATGCCGACCACTTTCGGTTTTTCCTTTTTGACGATTTCCGCCACTTCTTCAGCAGAAAAGACTTCGCCGAAAGGGCGTTCAATCTGAACCACTTCTGCGCCAATCCGACTTGCGACATCCGCCATCCGAGCACCAAACACGCCGTTTGTACAAACAACAATTTTGTCACCCGGTTCGAGCAGGTTGACCACGCAGGCTTCCATTCCCGCACTGCCGGTACCACTGACGGCCAGCGTGAGTTCGTTTGTGGTATGGAAGATCGTTCTGAGCATATCCTGAACTTCGTCCATAATTTGCAGGAAATAAGGATCGAGGTGGCCTACCGTGGGTGAGGCCATCGCTGAAAGAACGCTGGGAGAGACATCGCTGGGACCAGGGCCCATCAGAGTGCGACGTGGAGGTTGAATCGGGCTGTGAAGATGGTGTTCTGTGATCATGGCTTTTGCTCTTTATGATTTGAAAGTGCTTAGAAGGGATTTGATTTCTTGCAAACGATATTTCAAGTCGGTGTTTATTTTTCGGCGTTTATTTTCCAGTCACCAGGCGACTGATCTGTTTAAATTCCTCGGTTCCAGCGACTTCACACCATTCGAATAAAATGGCTTCGGTAGTCGTGATGCTGGCTCCCGAATTTTCCATGCGTTTGATGGCGAAGTTCCAATCCAGTTGATTTCGGCTGGCAATCGCGTCTATGGGAATGATAACGCGATAACCGGCGGCTAACAAATCCAGAGCGGTTTGTTGTACACAGATATGCGCTTCAATTCCCGTCAGCACAATTTTCGTGCGGCTGTCGACAGTGTTGGATACGCTGCCCCAGCCCAAACATTCCGCCGCGCTAAATCGCAGCTTTTCACCAGGGGGCGGCAGCAGGGGGACCAGTTCAGGAATCGTGGGTCCCAGTCCTTTGGGGTATTGTTCTGTGCAACTCAGTGGAATTTGAAACAGGGTGGCTGCCTGGACTAGTTGTTGAATGCGGTGGACCAGTTTTTTAGCAACTGGAATCACGGGGACCAGCTTTTCCTGCACATCTATGACGACAAGCTGGCATTCCTGATGTGAGAGCAGATCGATACTGCGAGGAAACGAAGGAACAGACTCTGACATGTGTTGACCTGACTGGCAAAACAGAAAAGAGCGAGACCACAAGGTATTGAAGCAGGCACGAGGATCGCTCCAGACATCCATGTGCAGCCAACAGCAAACATCAGATGGAACAGCGACTCCACTTTCGGATTCCATCCCGCGTTGATAAAATATTGTTCAGAAGAGTACCCTAACAAATTCGGAACCAGTAGTGAAGCACATGAAACATCACAAAACGATTGCCGCGTCTCTCGGGCCGCTCATCCTGTCAGGAATGTTCCTGTCTTTTCTCGAAACCGGAATGTTGTCTGCAGACGAGAAGCAGGTGAAAGCCGCTGATGCCGCTCCCGATGCACAACAGATGGCGATACTGAAACAGTTTGTGAAAGAACTGGTGGCGATTACGCCCGGCAAAGGCAAATTTCCAAAATCGTTTCAAATGGGTTCGACGAAAGGTCAGCCTGCTGAAATGCCTGTTCATACGGTGACATTCTCCGATGATTTCTGGATTGGCAAGTATGAAGTGCCGCAGAATTTGTATCAGGCCGTCATGGGAAATAATCCGAGCCGCTGGGGAGGCCCGAGAAATTCAGCAGAAATGTTTGACTGGCGAACCGCTAATCGGTTTTGTCAGAAATTGACTGATTTGTTACGGAAAGAAGCACTCATCGCCGCCGATGAAGAAATCCGACTACCGACCGAAGCCGAGTGGGAATACTGCTGCCGTGCAGGAACGACGACCGAATATTGTTTCGGCGATGCAGCACAAAAACCGAAAGATGCAGGTAAATTGGCCCGAAATCTGGACGAATACGCCTGGCATACTGGAAATGCAGCCGGAAATGATCCTCCTGTCGGGGCACTTAAGCCAAATCCGTGGGGGTTGTACGACATGCACGGATACCTTTGGGAGTTCGTCGCAGATCCCTGGCATGAGACCTATAAAAATGCTCCCGTGGATGGTAGTGTATGGGGCTCAGGGGCTCCCAATTCGCCTCGCGTGATGCGGGGAGGGGCCTGGACCGACCGGTATGACCGTCTCCGATCGGCGTTTCGTGCGAAGGTGGAACCAACTAGTTCCAGTCCTGCATTGGGGTTACGTTGTGTAAAAGCAAAAGTGAAAAAATCGGAAAACTAGGCTCTGCGAATTGCAGGGGCGCAGCAGCGGTGATACTCTTTTACATAGTCCAAGTGGCTTTCAACTTGAAATCTGAAGTTCCAGTAAAAAATGGGATCGGATGTGCGTTGGGCCAAGCAATCGGTTTCGAATCAATCCTGTTTTAAAGTATGTAATTAGGCGAGAAAGTTCATCTCCCATGAGTTCAGAACAACCATCAACTGAAGAAATCAAAACCAGTGAAGAAGCAGTGGAAGCAAATGCCCCAACGGGGCAGGATCTCTCTGCACCAAATCAGGCTGGTGAAGCAGCTGGTGTGACCGAGGAAGCTGCTGCCTCTGCTCCACAGGAAGAACCTCAGGCCGAAACGGTTGCTGAATCGGCACCAACAGCTGAAACAGGCAATGAAGAGAGCCCGCAAGCTGCAGCAACTTCTGAGCAGCAGGAGCACGCTAAAACCGAACGTAAGATTCAGCTGAAGCCCAAGGTTGATCCGGAACAGTTCAAAGCAAAGCCTTCTCCTGGTACCAGTGTGCCCCCTCAACTAAAAACAGCCGAAGGGGAAGAAGCCTCATCTGAAGAGGCTTCGCAGGAAGAGCTTGATGAAGCGGCCATGCTACAGATCGCAGAAGCAGCAGTCCCCATTGATATTCCACCTGAAGTCGATGATCTGGGCGAAGGATTGGAAGCAGAACTGTCAGCCGCTCTGAATGCACAGGGAGGCCAGGTACTTCCCAAGACATTAAGCGATGAAGAAGCGGCCGCAGAAGCAGCTGCCGCAGGCGCAGTGACAACACCTGCAGCAAGCCCTGCTGAAGAAGGTTTGGCTGAAGGCGATCGCCTCAAGGGAAAAGTTGAGTCAATCAACAATGACGACGTCTTTGTCGATTTGGGAAGCAAGGCTCTGGGAATCCCCGGGATCGTGCCCCTGCGACAGTTTGGGGATAAGCCCCCTGTAGTAGGACAGGAAGTCGATGTCAAAGTCACGAGTATTAAAGAAGCGGAAGGCTTGGTCCAGCTTTCCTTACCACGTGGGCATCACAAACCCGCAGGTGACTGGGATGCCGTCTCTGCCGGACAAGTCGTTGAATGCATGGTGAATAAATCAAACAAAGGGGGACTGGAAGTGAATGTCGGAAGCCTGAGAGGCTTCCTGCCCGCCAGTCAGGTTGATCTGTATTTCGTAGGAGACCTGGAACCGTTTGTCGGGCAGAAACTGACCGTGGAAATTACCGAGGTAAATCCCAAGAAACGAAACCTGGTTGTCAGTCGCCGGAAATATCTCGAAGCAGAACGCGAAGAAATTCAGAAAGAACTGTGGGAAAAACTGGCCATCGGTCAGGAACATACGGGAATCGTCAAAAACATCAAGGACTATGGGGCATTTGTAGATATCGGGGGAATTGACGGATTCCTGCATATTGGCGAGATCAGCTGGAACCGCATCAAACATCCCAAGGATGCTTTGAGTGAACAGCAGCAGGTCAATGTGAAAATTCTTAAGATCGATAAAGAGAAGAACCGGATCAGTCTGGGCATGAAGCAATTGCAACAAGACCCCTGGCAATTGGCTCAAGATCGTTATGCGACCGATTCCACCGTAACCGGAAAAGTCACTCGAACCACTGATTTTGGTGCCTTCATCGAACTGGAACCCGGGCTGGAAGGCCTGGTTCATATCAGTGAGCTGGACCACCGCCGTATCAATCGGGTAACGGAAGTTTTGACCGTAGGTCAGGAAACAACAGCGAAGGTCCTCGAGGTTGATCAGAACCGAAAGCGAATCAGTTTGTCACTCAAAGCATTGATTGACAAGCCAGAGTCAGCTGCAGGTCAGGTAGAAGATCAACCGGCTTACGAGCGGAAACGCAAAGGGCCACTACTTGGTGGCAATGCAGAAGATAAGTCCAGTGGTGGTGGTTTATTTGGAAATCCCAACGATTTCAAATAGTCGACTCACTAGACTAATAATAAAAAACGGCAGCTCATGTTTTGATGAGCTGCCGTTTTTTTGTAGTTATTGACTGAAAATGCCTGAAAGCGGTTTCACATTAGATGACAACCGATTCCAAAAGCATTCGCAACTTGCGCAACTCCAAGGCACGGTCGACGTCTTTCAGTAAAGCCGGAAGAACCTCGACCGAGAGGAACTGTTGATATTCCTGTCGTTCCAGCATACTGATCAGGCGGCTGTAATCGATCTCCCCCAGTCCCACCGGAACCTGAATTTGATCGCTGGTAGAGTCCCTGAGATGCACATGGCAAACATAGGGAAAGACCATGTCATAAGACGTAGTACTGTAAGGACCACAGGTATAATAGCTGGGATCAAGTGTCAGCCCCAACCCTTTCACAGACTGACAAAGTTCCGCCGCCGTTCGCGGGTCTTCCGTAAGCTGACCCGTCTTAGTTTTAATCGAAAGACAGATGCCGTTGCGGCTGGCAATTTCCAGTAAGGTCTTTAAACGATCAATTTCAGAATTAAATGGAGTCCCCAGTGGAGAAGCGGGAATCGTAATCTGGGCGATTCGCATCAGTTTCGCTGTTTTGCACAACGATTGAAACGAATCGGGGGTAATATCGTTTTCCAGACAAAAAGCAATCGGAGTCAGCCTAGTGACTTGCTTAAAACGCGAATAAAAGTCTTCTGGTGAATTGGCCACCTCAGATGGCTTCAGGTGATCACTCTCTTCATCCATCCAGATTTCGATTTTATCGAATTCCAGATCGGTAAGTCGCTCACAACTGACTTCAAACGATTCATCAGAAAAACAACGTGATGATGCAGCTACAAACACGCCGAACACTCCCTTGTTGGCAAAGATCAAATCAAAACGAGCACTTCGTCACTGACGGTGTCTTGCCTTAAAAACGCAAACCTTAAAATAACCCACTCTCACCATATTTACATAGAACAAGTCATAGAGTAGGGAACCATGACAATCTATCCCGGTTTTAACGATTCTGCAAGGTCGATCAGTTTTGATTATTACAACGGTTTTCCATTTCTTGGGGATTTTAACAATTGTTTGACTCTAGCTGGCCGATAAAAGAAATAAGTCTTCTGCTGATCAAGATGGGATCTCTCAAAATCCAATGTCAGCATTAATTGCATTATGTGTCAACGTTTTGAGCAGAATCTAAGATTCGTTCATATTCAGGAATTCAGGGGAAGGGAAGCCAATGAAACCTCAATTGTTATGTAAAATGGCCGCTTGTTTGATTCTGCCATTATGTGTGGGGTGCACGAATGGCCAAGTTATTCGAGGGCAATCGTCCGACGCCGAATTCATGAAGCAGCAGCAGGCTGAAATGGTCAAATACCAGCAGCGCATGCAGCAACAGCAAATGAGCCAACAAGCTCCCATTCAGCAAATGGGCCACAATCCCCAAGGAGGCAACTATTGTCCTCCTGGCAGTAACGCTGGTGGTAACTACTGTCCTCCGGGCTGGAATAATGGCCACAAAAACGTCTACAACCACAAACAACGCCCCAGGAACTACCAGACATACAAATATAACCCTCCAGCGGCTGTCTATCCTCAGCAAAATCAGCCACTGGCAACCGTTCAATATCCCTACTACACACATAAGGGACCAGATGACTTCTTCCTGAAATAAGAAGACGCCTTCCAGAACGATCTATTGATTCAGGAGCTGACCGTATATGAATACGGTCAGCTCTTTTTTTATTGGGAGAATAGGCAGGAAGACTTACTCTTTTTTGATAAAGAATCGAGTTGTATAATACGCGGTATCAATAGGAACTGTTTTCAGTCTTGAATGAGTCGAGTATCACCACCGATTATGAATTCCAATAATTCCAATAATTCCGAAATTGCCAATGCAATCAAAATCATAGAGTCTGTTGCGCCGGACGGATATGGCCGAATGCTGATTCCCAGTGAGACAGATTCAGAACTCTACCAACAAATTGAATTTGCGCTGCAATCTGATTCCAGAGCCGATTTTCTGCTCAATCAGCATGGCGTGAACAATCTTTTTAAATTTGTAGAACGGATGGCAACGCACTGTTTGCGCGAAACAGAGTTTCTTCCTTGCAGCCATGCAGCAGAGGCACTGGAACTACTGTTGTGGCAGCCCGAGTACGATGAGCATATGATTCTGGTCGCGCTGGCGTTGACTCACGATGCTTATGAGCGCCTGCCCGAACCGCAGCCCGAATTTGACGGAAAACGATTACCTCGATTCAGTAAAGCATGGGACCACTTTTTTTCAGACTTGGATCACCACAAATCGATCTCTTCCGTTCACTTTCGGATTGGAGAAGAAAGAGACGGCCCACGCTATATTTGTTACTGGTGAGCCCTCTTTCTGTCCCTATTCACGTTTATTTCGTGAGTGGAATTTCCAGTTGCGAAGGCACCGGCTTGACCGTTTTCTGATGCTTTTCAGCAGCAGCCTTTAATTCCTTGATCACATCGGGATGGTCCTTGGCTACGTCATATTTTTCCGAGGGATCATGTTCGAGATGATACAGCACAGGGGGATCATGTTCCTTGAACGGTTCTCTGCCGTAGGCGGGCTTGGTGATGAAATGCGCTTTCCAGGGACCTTTACGCAGCGCCATCAGTTTGGTCCCTCGATAATAGACCATTTCTTCTCGTGGCCCTTTGCCGGTTTCCGTTAAAACGGGCGTGAGATCCACACCATCAATCACTCGGTCCGTGGGAACTTTGCCACCGGCGAGTTTGATAGAAGTGGTAAAGATATCCAGCGTACTACCCAGTTCCTGTGACACAGTACCGGAGGGTATATGGCCAGGCCACCAGGCGAGTGTTGGTTCACGCATTCCACCTTCCCAGGTACTGCCTTTTCCCTCACGCAATAACCCGGCAGAACCTCCCTGCTGATTGAAAATCAGCCAGGGACCATTGTCACTGGAGAACCAGACGATCGTATTTTGATCCAGCCCCTGAGCTTTCAATTCCTGCAAAACTTGCCCGACACTCCAGTCAATCTCTTCAATCACGTCGCCGTATAAGCCACGCAGACTTTTGTTGGCGAACTCTTTTGAACGAAAGAGTGGAACGTGTGGCATACTATGAGCCAGATAGAGATAGAAGGGTTGCTTTTGATTCTGCTTGATGAATTTGACCGCTTCTTCGGTGTAACGTTTCGTAATGGTTGTCTGGTCTGCGGGACGTTCAATGACTTCTGTATCTCGCATCAAGGGGACATCCCAGTATTTGATCTTTGGGTCCAGAAAAATACCGCGGCCCCGTTTTTTTTCCGCCACGCGATCCATGTCGTTGGAATAAGGAATTCCATAATAGGAATCAAAGCCATTGCTGGTTGGTAGAAACTGGGGCAGATGGCCCAGATGCCACTTTCCGACACAGGCTGTTTTGTAGCCGACGTCCTTTAATGCTTCGGCCAGTGTGACCTCGCTGGCAGGAAGACCACCACCAGAGTTCGGGAACAGAACCCGACGTTTATCACTGCACATTCCGGAACGAATCGGATAGCGGCCCGTCAGCAAAGCAGCCCGACTAGGCGTACAAACGGGGGCTGCAGAATAGAATTGGGTAAATTTCATCCCTTCCGCCGCCATCTGATCCAGGTGAGGCGTTTTAATTGTGGGATGCCCAAAGCAGGCCAGATCTCCATATCCCAGATCGTCAGCATAAATCACGATCACGTTCGGCTTGGACTCTGCGTAAACCTCGGCGAGTGAGAAGCACAGTAAGGCCAGGGTGAATAGAGGCAATAGGACGTGTTGTGTTTTACTACGAAAGAGTGCGGTCCGTTTCATGTAAAGCTTTCTCACGAATGGGTTTTTGAATTAAGGAATCACTGGCTGTCCCACTGATTGTTCACGCTTTTACGCTGAAGTGCAACCTAAAAACAAGATTTTACTTATGTAAAACTTTGCCGGTTATGCCGATAACTCCTTCAGATACTAATACTTCACGTCCGAAATATTAGTAAGGGCAACCTTTGTGCTCAAAGAGGCAGGGCGTCATTTTTAAACGAATTATCAAAGTGTGAGGCGGATGCGTATGAAACAGGATAGCAAACCCAATTCAGAAGCTCGATCTGGTTCTACAGACTGGAACTCATTACATCACCATGAATGTGTGGAACAAATTGATTTATTAATCCGAACCGCTCATTTGGTCAGGGCGGCGTTGAATAATAGTTTCGCACATCTGGAAATCAATGAAGTGCGCTATTCCGCTTTAAAGGTGATTGATGATATTTGTGAGACCGGTTGTTCCCAATCAGAGTTAGCGCGCAGACTGGGACAGTCAGAATCGAATATCTGTACGTTGATCGAACGGATGGAAGGCGATCAGTTAGTCATTCGCAGGCAGTCACTAAAAGACCGACGCAAACGCGTACTGCAGATAACCGATCAAGGGGCGCGTATTCTGGAGCAGGTCAAAGCGTATCACGGGATCGTGTCGCACCGTCTGTTGGGTACATTGAATCCGGATCAACGACGCCAGCTGACCAGCATTCTGCAGGCATTACTGAAGTCGGCCACGATTCAACGTTCCCAACGTGAAACGGTCAAAACGTTTCAGGATGTCTCCAGTCCTTATCCCTTCCAGGGCGCACCGGCGGCTTAGTTCGTTCGTTTGTTTTTCAGCTTACCTATCCAGGCATTTTTTAATTTCTGTAACGGATTCCCCTCTATGAGGCGCACAAAACTGATTCCATTTTGTGGCAATCTCAAACCATATTTGATGATCGCTTTGATTATTTCTATGGCCTTAGTTCACACTGGTTGCTCTCCGACCTTCTGGTTCGATCAGGCGAATAAGGATACGTATGAAATTCTCGCCGAAAACGCGAATGATCCTGCATGGCAAGTTCCTCGTTTCGACGTGGAACCGGACCCGCGCAGTCGATTTTATGATCCGTATGATCCAAACCATGAACCCCTGCCGCCGGATGACCCTGCTGCGAATGTTTATATGCACTGGCTGCAATGCAAAAAAGGTTATAAAAGCTGGCACAAATTGGGCCGCGCACTCAGTATCGAAAATCCTGACTGGCTTGTGCAGTATGGTATCAGTCCGGAACTCAGCGCGGAAATCGCCGCCTCTGGTGATGCACTGGAAGGCGTAGAGTTACCTTCGCTTGATGATCTCACACTCGATGAAACAATTGATATCGCCAATATCAATAGCCGTGAATATCAATTTCAAATTGAAAATTTGTTTCTGGCAGCCTTGGATTTAACCTTCGGTCGATTCCAGTTTGATGTTCGCTATCTTGGTGTTGGCGGACAGAATCCTCAGGTCGAACTCAATCGTCGTCGTTTGGCGAATGGCACACAGGAACTGGATCTCGCCAGCCGTATCGGAGTCAATCAGGTCCTCCCCAGTGGTGCCCAATGGGCCGTTGAATTGGCGAATAATACGCTCTGGTTGTTCTCTGGTTCGAATCAAACCAATTCCGTCAGTCTGCTCTCATACTCGCTGGTACAACCTCTGATGCGCGGTGCGGGACGAAAAATTGTGTTGAATAATCTGACACAGGATGAGCGGAATGTATTGTATCAGACACGGATTCTCGCTCGATTCCGAAAAGAGTTTTTTACTGACAACGTCGCTGGAGGGAATGGCTTTTTACAGTTACTCCAACAGATTCAGGTGATTGAAAACGAACGAGGAAACATCCAGCGGCTTGAACGCCAGGTTGAAATTCTGCGAGCTCTGTCTTCTCAAAAATCCAAAGTGCAATCAGAAAAACTCGATCAACTACCTCCCAACTGGATCATTCCGCCGGAGTTGGTTGAGAAACTCGAATTTGATGATGAATCAAGGATGCTCTCCTGGAATGGTGAGATGACCGAAGAACAGGAAAAACTCCTGCTGGCTCTGAGTGATGCCGATTCCTTTCAGGAGACTGCAAATGAACTCGTATCGCGCATTCGCACAGAGGTCGTGACATTGGATGTCGCTCAGCTGGAAACGCGACTGGCACAATCGATCAATCGATTGAGAACATTTGAACGACAGTATCAGGATTCACTGGGCTCGTTCAAAATCTTTCTGGGACTGCCTCCCAATATGCCTATGACAATTAATGATTCTCTATTGAAGCCATTTGAACTCATCGACCCCCTGCTCCCTCAGATCGAACAGGAAATCTATGACTACGTCGAAGTCTGGGCGAAGGTCTACGTCGAGAATTGGGATGACCCGAATCTGATGCCACCAACGACAGCGGAGTTAAAAGAAGTCGTAGCAGGTCTACAGCAACTCCTGACCAAGCTCCACGTCGATGCCCTGGCAACCTTAGAGCAGGATATCCAAAACGTGGAATTGCTGCTCGGAGACAATGCTGAAGGGGTGAACGACGAACTGCTGGCACTGCGTCAGCGCCGTTTTCTGTCGGAGGAGGATCGGGAACGGGTCCGAAAAAGTACCCAAAATGATATACGATTGTATTCAAGCATCCGAAAGGAAATGCAGAACATTGAAAGCCGTCTGGCAGGCCTGCAGAGCTTTTTGAGCGAGGACAAACTAACCAATGTACAAAAAAAGAAAATAATTCTGGAAATGGCTAACCTGCGAGAAGATATGCTGCGAACCTCTCAGGGAATGCAGGTGATCGAGATCGGTTTGCGTGTGGAACTTATTACACTGGAACCATTTACGATGGATATCGGCGAGGTTGTCCGGATCGGCCTTTCAAATCGGCTGGACCTGATGAATCAGCGTGGTTTGGTAATGGATACACGAAGATTGATGGAAGTGCGGTCTAATTCCTTAGAAGCGGTGTTAAATGTGGTAGTCGACGGGGATGTAAGTACGCCTCTTGGTAGAAACAAGCCTTTGGACTTTCGCGGTAGTCAGGCTGGTTTTCGCGCAGGAGTGGAATTTACAGCTCCTTTAGCATTAGTACAGGAGCGAAACGCGTATCGAGAGTCGCAAATTGATTATCAGCGAGAACGACGTGCTTTCATGGCAGCAGAAGACGCTGTGAAGTTTGAAGTCCGCCAAGGCTGGCGTCAACTGTCTGTCTTGCGACAGAACTTTGAGACCTCTCGAGTTCAGATTCGTTTAGCTGCTTTACAATATGATAATGCTGTCGAAGCGACCTCAGATCCATCCCAGGCAGGACGCAATCAGGGGTTAAATCTGTTAAATGCGTTAAATGCAGTATTAGACGCACAAAACAGTTTAATTAGCAACTGGGTAAATTATGAGCAAAACCGACTTAACATCTATCTAGATATGGGTATTATGGAGATAGATGAAAATGGAATTTGGAAAGACGATTTCTATCAACACCGCGCGGGAAGAATCAGGCCCACCAATGAGCACCGCCAATCCACCCCAGAAACAACCGAAGTCGGAGTCACTGCAGAAGAAGTCATCAGACCCGTTGTCTTCCGACCTGCCGGAGAACTCAACGCCCTCGCCACAGACAGCGAAGAAGCGCCGCAAGCTCCCTAGTACAACAGCGTTGCTCTTTTGGGCAATTGTGCTAATCGCGATCGCAGTCTTGATGGTTCCGGCAATTCGAAAGCCGTTATTTTCCTCGTTCTCTTCTGGGAGCAAGAAAAATACACTTTATATTACCGATCAGGTCTCACGGGGACCATTCCGCGTGACGGTGACCGAAAAAGGTCAGTTGGACAGCTTGAATAATGTCACCCTCACCAGCAAGGTCAAAGGCTATACGACGATCATCAGCATCGTTCCCGAAGGGACGATGGTCAAAGCGGGAGATCTGGTCTGTGAACTGGACTCTGCGATATTAGTCGATAAGGAAAAGCAGCAACAAATTCAGGTCACACAGGCAGAAGCAGAACTGAAACAGGCGACAGAAAACGTGGCCATTCAAATAACGCAAAATGAAAGTGACAACTCTGCAGCGGAACTGGCATTTGAATTGGCGAATCTTGACTTGGAAAAATTTCTACAGGGAGAATCACAACGGGATCTGAATGTCAAAGAAGGGGCGATCACCAAAGCCCGTGAAGACTTGCAACGTGCGGAAGAAGCATTTGAGTTCTCCAAACGAATTGCGAAGAAGGGATATAAAAATCAGAATGATGTGGAAGCCGACCGCATCAACGTTGTGAAAGCACAAATCGATCTGGAGATTGCCAAAGAAGACCTGGCAGTTGAAAAAAACTATGTACAAAAAAGAAAAGAACGAGAGTTAAGAGCGGACGTCAAAGAGAAAGAACGAGATCAGGAGCGCGTCCGACGTAAAGGGATTGCGACTTTGGCTCAGTTTGAAGCCAAACTCAAAGCCGGACAACTCACGTTCGAGGTTGAGAACAGCGAATTGGAACGATTTCGAGAACAGATTCTGGCTTGTAAATTAATTGCCCCACAAAATGGGCAGGTCGTTTATGCCAATCAAGACAGCGGGCGTCGTGGCAGTGGCGAAGATGTCATCGAAGAGGGCACAGAAGTCCGCGAACGCCAATCGATTATACAATTACCAGACTTCAGTCTGATGAAAGTAGATGCGCGGATTCACGAATCGAAAATCAGTATGATCCGAGAAGGATTACCCGTTGATATTCGTGTTGACGCCTTTCCAGAACATGCTTTCCTGGGTGAGGTCGATCAGGTCTCTTCCGTACCGATTTCCTCCAACTGGATGCGTCCCGACTTAAAAGAGTACAAGGCCTCGATCAAGATCGTCCCTAACGGAGCAGATATCACGAAGCTTAAGCCGGGCTTAACCGCGGAAATCGAGATTCGCATCGAAGAACGAGAAAATGTGCTGCAGGTTCCCGTTCAATCAGTCATCACGATCGGAACCCAACACTATATTTTCGTGCTGGCTGCGGATGGAGAGGCGATCAGAAAATCAATCAAAATCGGCCAAGCCAGTGATACCACGATTGAAATTCTGGAAGGCGTTGAGAAAGACGAAGAAGTGATTTTGAATCCTCGAACTCACTTTGCCGATCAACTGATTGACTTGGAAGAACAAATGGCGCTTGACCGGAAAACGCAGGCTGAAAAGCAACCAGCCAATGCCGGTGGTCAACGTAAAGGGGGCGCTCCCAATTCGCAAGCTCCTGGAAAACCGGGAGGAAAGCCACAAGGTAAAAGACCAGACAAATCTTCTGCCAGAGATGCAGGAGATGGTAAACCTCGTGGACAAAGACCACCTTCAGGAGGGCAAAAACCCTCTGGAGGCAAACGACCATGAAGTTGGCTGCACAAGTTGTCAACCTCACCAAATTCTACGATCTGGGCTCTGTTGTAGTAAAAGCGCTACGGGGTGTTTCCACTGACTTTCCCGAAGGTGATTTTGTAGCCATTATGGGCTCTTCAGGAAGTGGCAAAAGTACGCTTCTGAATCTTCTGGGCGCGCTAGACCGTCCTACCAGTGGTCAATATATTCTGGGGGGCCGCGATGTTTCGACTCTGGATGACGATGAATTGTCGGAGATGCGGAATGATATGATTGGATTTATCTTCCAGTCATTCAACCTGATTGCACAATATACGGTACTGGAAAATATCGAAGTCCCCCTGCTCTACCGAGCGGGCTATCCCGCCATTGGTCGCGAAGAACGTGAGTGGTGTAAGGAACTGGCCAACATGGTGGGACTGGGAGATCGCATGGATCATCGCCCGTTCCAGCTATCCGGCGGTCAGCAGCAACGTGTGTCGATTGCGCGTGCTCTGGTGAATGACCCTCAAATCGTTCTGGCTGACGAACCGACAGGGAACCTGGATTCCGCCACGGAAGCTGAAATTATGGATATCCTTCACAATTTAAATGCGGAAGGACGTACCATTATTATGGTGACGCACGAACCCGCTATCGCTCGGCAGACCAAACGCCAGATTATTATGAAAGATGGTCTCATCGAGACGGAAACCATTATACAGCAGACTCTCCCCACACGTTAACTCAACTCAAGCTTATTTCATTCCCTTTTAATTCCGATTCACTCAGGTCACCGTAATGACTCGTATTATTCGCATCATTCGACTCGCATTGAAAAGCTTATTGCTACATAAGCTAAGGTCGGGCCTGACGATGCTCGGAATTGTGTTTGGTGTATTTTCCGTGATTGCCATGCTGGCGATCGGTGAAGGAGCCAGCGCTCAAGCGCAGAAACAGGTGCTGGAACTCGGTGCAACAAATGTGATTGTCCGTAGCGTGAAGCCCCCACTTGAAGCGACGCAATCTTCCACTCGCTCTCGCGTTTTGCAATATGGCTTACTGAGATCAGACTATAAAATTTTAGTCGATACGTTACCCACGATTACCAAAGCGGTTCCGATTCGGGAAGTGGGGAAAGAAATTCGCTACCTGAAAGAAGCAATGAATGCGCGGATTGTGGGTTGTACTGCTGATTATTTAGAAATGAATCATTTGACACTATCACAAGGTCGTTTCCTGGCACACAGTGATCAGGCAAAGCTGCTGAATGTCGCTGTGATTGCCAACGAAGTCGCAAACTCCTTGTTTAAGCACGAAGATCCTGTGGGAAAATCCATTCGCATCGGTCCGATGTTTTATACCGTGATTGGTGTTACAAAAGATCGTACCGCCTCGGCCGCAATTGGTGGCAGTCTTTCCGGTCAGGATTATAACAAGGATGTTTATGTCCCTATCAAGACACTCCAGGTACGCGAAGGAGATCTTGATATCAAAAATCAGGCCGGTAGCATGACGGCAGAGCATATCGAACTGCATCAGATTACACTCCGTGTGAATGACAAAGACGCAGTGCTGCCCACAGCTCAGGCAATCAGAGAAACGTTAGAGCAAACACATTCGCGATCCAAAGACTACGCCGTTGTTGTTCCGATGGAGTTATTAAAACAAGCCGAACAGATTCGTCTGATCTTTAATGTCGTACTGGGTTCGATCGCCGCCATCAGTCTCGTGGTGGGAGGCATCGGGATTATGAATATCATGCTGGCGACTGTGACAGAAAGAACAAGAGAAATTGGGGTACGCCGGGCTCTGGGCGCACGCCAGCGAGATATTGTCGAGCAGTTTCTCACCGAGACCATTGTGCTGGCCGGTTCGGGAGGATTAATTGGCGTCGTGTTTGGTTTGCTCACGCCCATCACATTTTTGGGCATCCAATGGTTTGTGCAGAATTTCGTGATGGAAGGCGGTACGTCTGTCTCTGAAGTAGGGCGTATGTTTTTCGATCTGAAACCACAGATTGCATTCTGGAGTCTACCCGTGGCGTTTGGTATCTCGGTGACGATTGGAATTATTTCCGGTATTTATCCAGCCATTTCCGCAGCGAAACTTGATCCGATTGAAGCCCTCCGACACGAGTAACCATTCAAATAGTCACGTGTTGCTATCAGCATCAAATGACTGGCGTTGATCAATGAATCTTGATCCGTCTGTTGAATTTTCGCCCCTGAACTGTTCCCCTTAAATTGGGGACGCCTACAATAGATATGATGCTCTTTCAGAGTCATCGAATCTCTAACGTGAACCTACCTCAAGTCGCCAACCAAGACAGGGAGAATCAGGCATGCCGGGAAAGCGAACTTTTCTGAATCGAATCCACTTCATTGTTGCCATCATCGCATTTCTTTTTGCCGGCAGCACAATCCAAACCGCATCTGTTTTGGCTGATGAAAAACCGCCAGCAAAAGAGACAAAGCAGGCAGACCAGAAGAAAGAGCTGGCTGTGAAAAATCCGTTTCCGAATCGTCCCAAGGCGCCCAGCCTGGATGGCGGCAAAGAATGGTTGAATACAGCAGGGGAGATCACACTCAAGGATTTGCGGGGTAAAGTGGTCCTCATCGATTTCTGGACTTATTGCTGTATTAACTGCATGCACGTGCTCCCCGATCTGGCATATCTGGAAGCAAAGTATCCGAATGAACTGGTTGTCATCGGCTGTCACTCTGCCAAGTTCGATAATGAAAAAGAGACGGATAACATCCGCCGCGCGATTCAGCGTTACGAAATCAAACACCCGGTCATCAACGATTCCAATATGACGGTCTGGCGCAAGTTTGGCGTAAGGGCCTGGCCATCAATGGTGCTGATTGATCCTGAAGGAAATTACTGCGGGCATTTGTCCGGCGAAGGCAATCGCGAACTGCTTGACAAGGTCTTGGGGCAGGTCATCGCGTATCACCGTGCTAAAGGAACGCTTGATGAAACCCCCGTACATTTTGAACTGGAAGCAGCCAAGCTGAAACAGACGCCATTGAAGTTTCCCGGTAAACTGCTTGCTGATGCACCCAATCAGCGGTTGTTTATTTCCGACAGTAATCACAATCGCATTGTGATCACGTCACTCGATGGAAAACTGATCGATGTCATCGGCTCCGGGCAAATTGGAAAACAGGATGGCGATTATAAAACCGCTTCCTTTGATCATCCGCAGGGCATGGCACTGGTCGGCAACACGCTGTATATCGCGGACACAGAAAACCACATGCTCCGTACTGTTGATCTCGATAAAAAACAGGTCGCAACTCTCGCAGGAACCGGCGAGCAGGCCCGCTATCGTTCACCCGGCGGCAAGCTCAGAGAGTCGGCTTTAAATAGTCCGTGGGCGCTGGCAGAGATTAATGGTGTGCTTTATATCTGCATGGCCGGACCTCATCAAATCTGGCAACACAAGCTCGGCTCTGATGAAATTAGCGTGTATGCCGGCTCGGGACGTGAAGATATCACCAATGGGTCGCTGGAAAAATCCGCATTTGCTCAGACCTCCGATATCACAGTCGATGGCGATGTCTTTTACGTGGTTGATAGTGAAGGCTCCTCAGTGCGGAAAGTCGATACGAAGAAAAAAGAGGTGACTACGGTTGCAGGGACATCCGATCTGGAACGGGGACGATCCCTGTTTGAGTTTGGTGATCAAGATGGCATCGGAGATCAGGCACGCTTACAGCATCCTCTGGGTGTGTTGTTTGATAACGGTCGGCTCTTTGTAGCTGACACCTATAATCACAAACTAAAAACCATTGATCTCAAAACCAACGAAGTCAAATCATACCTGGGGACCGGCAAAGATGGTAACGCCCTCAATCCGGTTCAGTTCTCGGAACCATCGGGTTTGGCGCTCGCCGGGAAGCGGCTGTTTGTCGCCGACACGAACAATCATCGGATTTGTGTTGTGAATCTGGATGATAACAAAGTCACAGAGTTCAAAGTTCAGGGCTTGACGCCGCCCAGTCTGCCGAAAAAGGCGGATGACAGTTTTGCGCCCGCAAAGAACGCTCTGGCGGTCTCTGCGCAATCCGTGGCAGCAGGTAGCCCGATCAAAATCAGCATCACACCCCAGTTGCCAGCCGAATATAAACTCTCTCCGCTGGCACCGGTGAAGTTTTCCTTTAAATCAGACGCCGACCCAAAGCAGGCCCCCGTCAAAGGCAAGGGGACAGTGAAGGGCAATCAGCTCGTGCTGGAACTACCCGCTTTAAAAAGTCCGTCAGGAACCTACACGCTCAATCTGCGATTCGGATATTGTCGCGATGGGGTTGGCGGATTATGTAAGCAGCATTCTGCCCACTGGAACATCCCCATTCAATCTGTCGCCGGAAGCAAGACGACCGAAATTTCATTACCGTTGGATCTCTCAAAAGATTGATGTCTGGAATAAGAATGAGTATCACCAACGGTTGCTGATCTTTCGAAATGACTGATCAGCAACCGTTTTTTACTTGACCATCGGCAATATGCCCGTAAGTTTATTGAGAAGCTAAGGGAAGGGCAGCTGAATCGCTCCCCATCACGTTGGCATGGTACTTGCATCTTTGACAGGGAAGGATGAGTTCCATTTATGAATTGAGCTGTTTATTTCTAACAGACTGAAGTATAAATCCGTGATGCTGATAGGAGAATAAGCCATGTCCTATAAAGATAAAAACTACAAACAAGCCAAAGAACGCGTCGAGAAAAAAATTAGTTTTCTGATTCATGCCGGCGTGTATGTGGTGGTGAATGCCGGTCTGATTACGTTAAACCTGATGCGTTCACCTGAAAAATTCTGGTTTATCTGGCCTCTGGCAGGTTGGGGGATCGGGCTTGCATTTCACGCCTACAAAGCCTTTGGGGCCGGGAGTGCAGCGAACTGGAAAGAAAAAATGATTGAGAAAGAGCAACGGAAACTCGATCAGTGATATATCATACTCAGTAGGAAACAGGGTAAGCATGACCGCCATTGATCCCATTTGCCACATGGAAGTTGACGAGTCCACGGCGCTACAGGAAACCGTGGACAATCAAACTTGGTATTTCTGCAGTCCGAGTTGCCGCGATAAATTCCTGGCACAACATGCTGATGGAAAAGCACCAGAAAAAAACGCGGGAAAAAAAACGGAGCAGAAGTCTGGGTGCTGTGGTCATGGAAGCAGTGATCATGCAGGGCATCACGAACAGAAAAAAACGGAAGTCAATGCGCCCGCAGGCACAATCTATTCCTGTCCGATGCACCCCGAGATTGAGCAGGTAGGCCCCGGCAGTTGTCCGATCTGTGGCATGGATCTCGAACCACTCATGCCTCAAAAGGAAGACTCACCTGAAGAGGTCGCCGAGTATGCACTGATGGCCCGCCGCTTCTGGGGCGGTCTGGCACTGGGTTTACCCGTCTTTCTGCTGGCGATGCTGCCGATGACGGGGCTCCCCATTCATGATTGGGTTTCTGTCAAAGCGTCAGGTTGGATTCAATTCCTGCTCAGTACCCCCGTCGTGTTATGGGCGGGATGGCCTTTATACCAACGCGCTTACCGTTCGATTCTCAGTATGAACCTCAATATGTTTACGCTGATTGGCATCGGAACCGGAACCGCATATGTCTATAGTATTATCGCCCTCCTGTTCCCGGGCATCTTTCCCGAATCGTTTCGGACTGATGGCACCGTCGAACTTTACTTCGAAGCGGCGGTAGTCATTACCGTACTGGTCTTGCTGGGGCAGATGCTGGAACTGCGAGCGCGCAAGCGAACCAACAGCGCCATCCAGGAACTGTTGGCGCTGGCGCCTCCTACGGCGCATCTGGTGGTGGATGGCGAAGAACAGGAAATATCCCTGGAAGAAGTGCAGGCGGGCAATCTGCTCCGTGTGCGTCCCGGTGAAAAAATTCCCGTCGATGGAATCGTTCAGGAAGGGAAGAGCCTGATCGATGAATCGATGATTACGGGGGAACCGGTGCCGGTCTCCAAAACTCAGGGAGATGACGTGATTGGCGGCACGGTGAATCAGACTGGCTCCTTCCTGATGGAAGCGCAGAAAGTCGGCGGCGATACTCTGCTGTCGCAAATCATTCAAATGGTTTCCAGTGCCCAGCGCAGTCGCGCCCCGATTCAACGTGTGGTAGATACGATCGCGGCACGGTTTGTTCCCGCCGTTCTACTGACGTCGGTGGTTACCTTTCTCCTCTGGAGTTGGCTGGGTCCCGAACCCCGCTTTGCGTATGCGTTGATTAACGCGGTGGCGGTGCTGATTATCGCCTGCCCTTGCGCATTGGGACTGGCGACACCGATGTCGATTATGGTTGGTGTCGGACGGGGGGCCAAAAGTGGAATCCTGATTAAAAATGCCGAAGTGCTGGAGACACTGGAAAAAATCGATACGTTAATTGTCGATAAAACAGGGACCCTGACTGAAGGAAAGCCAAGACTCACTGAATGTATTACGTCGGGGAAGCTCAATGAAAATGAGCTTCTGCAAATCGCAGCTTCCGTGGAGCAGCATAGCGAGCATCCTCTCTCACAGGCCGTGGTAGTCGCGGCGAAAGACCGGGAGTTGCCCCTGTCTGATGTGCAGGATTTCGATTCGATTACCGGCGCAGGTGTCACTGGTATCGTCGATCAAAAACTGGTTTTGATCGGCAGTGCGGCTTTTCTGAACGAACAATCCATCTCTATTAAGGATGAATTGATGACGCAGGCCAATGCACTCCGCGAACAGGGGCAGGGGGTGATCTTTGTTGCTGTGGCAGGAGAGTTGGCAGGATTCCTGTCTGTTTCCGATCCAATTAAGGAGACCACGCCGCAGGCGATTGAGAAACTGCATGAACTGGGTCTCAAAATTGTGATGCTGACGGGCGACAATGAAAAAACGGCGAAAGCGGTAGCACAGTCGCTCAATATTGATGAAGTCGAAGCAGGTGTGAAGCCTCAAGACAAATACCAGAAGGTCAAAGACCTGCGCGCAGCAGGGCATAAAGTCGCGATGGCCGGAGACGGCATCAACGACGCGCCCGCACTGGCGGAAGCCGATGTGGGAATCGCGATGGGAACAGGCACTGATGTCGCCATCGAAAGTGCCGAGGTCACACTGGTGAAAGGGGACTTAAGAGGCGTAGCCGATTCGATCTATTTAAGCCGACTCGTGATGCGCAACATTCATCAGAATCTGTTGTTTGCCTTTGGTTACAACGCGCTGGGCATTCCCATCGCCGCCGGGATTCTGTATCCCTTCTTTGGGATACTGCTGAGCCCGATGATCGCGGCGGCGGCAATGAGCTGCAGTTCGATCTCCGTTATCGCAAATGCACTGCGACTCAGAACGCAGCGCTGATACTTATTTAGACTCGGATTTGTTTTTGGCTTTCCGAATCCGTTTGATTTCTTCCAGTAACAGAAAATGTCCCGGCTTGAGCATCGAGCCGTGAGTGAAACCGTCCAGCTCGAGTAACTGCACCTGTTTGTGTCCCACAACATTCAGCAGGCTGTGCAGGTAGGCGTTTTCTTCGTAGCGTGTCGGAAATTCAAGTTTGCGATCCCCGGTAATCAACAGGATCGGCGGCGCGTCTTTTCGGGCATGGAACAGAGGAGCCATGTCGTCAATAATCGGCTGGTCTCGCTCAATTCCCATTTCTTCGCGGACCGTCATATGGGTGATGCAGTGTCCGCTGTAGGGAATCAACCCGGCAATTTGATTCGGATCAATTTTATGAGGTGCGAGCCAGCGTCGATCGAGCCCCAGCATACTGGTGAGATAACCGCCGGCGGAATGCCCTGCTACAAAGATAAGATTGGGGTCACCACCATATTCAGTGATATGCTGGAACGTCCAGGCGACTGCAGCCGCTGCGTCTTCGAGGTACGCCGGTTTTTTTGCTTTGGGATACAAGCGATAATTTACAGCAACAATTGCGATGCCGCGCTGTTGCAATTCCTCAGGAATTCTTTTGCTACCCCCTTTTAACCCGCCGCCATGAAACCAGACCACGGTCGGATAGTTTTTGATGGATGTCGGATAATACAAATCCAGCTTGCAACGTTCGCGCATATATTCTGTTTGATCGGGGGTTTCGGGAGTGCGATAAGAAATATCTGAAATGGTCTTATAGCCGGTCTCTGTTTCGGCAGCCTGAAGTGTCTGGAAAATGAAACCCAGGCAGGCGGCAAATAAAACGGTGAATTGAACCAGACGGCGTTTCATGTTTGTCCCTCTTGTTGTGTGTTGAACTATCAAAGGTTGTATTGTTGTTGAGTCGTATGATTCCCGTGGTGGGCTCACGATGCGTCCAGACGTGCTTTCAGTTCCGGAAAGCGTTCGTCGGTATCTCCCACCTGTTGTTTGAGCTGTTTTAACTGCTGTTTCAGTTTTTTCACAATCGGCGCATAAACGGGATCTGCAATGACGTTCTGCATTTCATATGGATCTTTTTTCAAATCGTAGAGTTCCCAGTGTGGTGGCGTGGGAGTCTTGAGTGCTCCGGGTGCATCCAGTGGGAGACCATAGAAGAAGATCAACTTATAGTCTTTGGTGCGAATTCCATAATGGGCGGGATTGTCATGATGCGTCATATGCATCCAGTAACGGTAATACGTTGCCTCGGGCCAGTCGGCGGGAGTTCCTTCCCCTTTCAAAATGGGTAAAAACGAACGTCCCTGCATGAACTCTGGTTTCTCGACTCCTGCCATCGCAAGCAACGTCGGGGCGAAATCGACGTTGTTGATGATGGTTTCATCTTTCGACTTGGCTTTGATCCATTGGGGATAACGTACAATGAACGGCATGCGTAATGATTCTTCATACATCCAGCGTTTGTCGATGTAGTCGTGTTCGCCCAGCATGAAGCCCTGATCCGCCGTGTAGACGATGATCGTATTATCGAGTTCGCCCGTTTGTTCGAGGTGCTCTAACAGTCGTTTTACATTGTCGTCGACACCGCGGACACAACGCAGGAACTTTTTCAGATAACGCTGATACGCTTCGCGTGTGTACTCCTCACTCGAACGGCCTTCATCCACAAACATATGGTGCCCCATGTTCCGTCGCTGATTGCGCTGTCCGACTGATGTGCCGTAGCGCGCCAGATTCAGCGGGCCATGATTTTTCCGCTGCCAGAGTGATTCGGGTTCTGGAATGGTCACATCCTGATAGAGCCAGTCATACCGTTCTGCATTTTCAAAATTGTCATGGGGGGCCTTGAAGTGATGCATTAAAAAAAACGGTTTCTTTTTCTGCTTCCGATTCTTAAGCCATTTCAGAGAGATATCCGTAATCGCATCGGATGAATGCTTCGAGTCATATCTGCTGACGCGAAATTCATTTTTCGGCCAGGGTTTGGGACCTCGCACGCGGAACACGGGATTAAAGTAACTTCCCTGTCCGGGAAGCACTGTATAAAAGTCAAATGCGGCGGGCTCTTTTTTGAGATGCCATTTGCCAATCATCGCCGTTTCGTAACCGCCGGTCTTCATGAGCCGTGCGAGATGTTGCTGATCGGGACCAATTGCACCATTGAGTGTCGTGACGCCGTTCACGTGAGAGTATTGTCCTGTCATCAGCGTGGCTCGGCTGGGCGTACAGATTGAATTGGTGCAGAAGACGTTCTTGAGCAACATGCCTTCGTTGGCCAGGCGATCCAGTGTGGGCGTCGGATTGACGGCTGCCAGACGTCCACCGTAAGCACCAATGGCATGCGCGGCGTGATCGTCTGACATAATGTATAAAATGTTGGGTTGCTGCTCGGCCCCCCGCGCAACGGGTAGCGTAATCAAGCATAGAGCAATGCTGTACAGGATCAGACTGGTGAAACGCTTAGTTTGCATGGCGAGGCTCGTATTTCAGGGGTAAGAAGTGATTCACCTTTTGACAGACGGCCCCTCGATAATCTATTTGCAGTGACCCTGCCAAAACCATAAACTGAGATTATAGCATGCCGAATCAGGGGTTTAAAATCGTTGTATCCACCTGATCCTGAGATTCGTCATTTATTCTCGTATACCCTAGTTTCAATCCTTGCCTCTGGATCAGACAACATGACATTCTACAAATCAAATTACCTCATCGGTACCATTCTCGTTTCACTGATGTTCTGCAATCTGACCTCTGAAGCCAGTGCAGCAAAGCATACCAATGTGATCCTGATCATGACCGATGATCAGGGGGGCTGGGATTATGGTTTTATGGGAAACAAAATCCTGAATACGCCGAACCTGGATGCCATGGCGGCAGGGGGGGCTCGCTTGAGCCGATTTTATGTCAGTCCCGTCTGTACGCCGACGCGGGCCAATCTGATGACGGGCCGCTATAACTATCGGACCCGCGCCATTGATACCTACATCGGCCGCGCGATGATGGAACCGGAAGAGACCACGATTGCCGAAGTCTTAGCGCCAGCTGGTTACAAGACCGGAATATTTGGGAAGTGGCATCTGGGAGACTCCTATCCGATGCGGCCGCAAGATCAGGGGTTTCAGGAAGCACTCGTGCATCGTGGCGGTGGGATCGGGCAACCCAGTGATCCGCCGGAAGGAGCTGGTAAATACACGGACCCGGTTCTGTTTCACAATGGCGAGCAAAAGCAGATGAAAGGCTATTGCACCGATATTTATTTTGATCATGCGATGAAATTCATTCAGCAAAATGAATCAGAGGAAAAACCAACTTTCATGTATATCGCCACTAACGCGCCGCATGGTCCATTTCATGATGTGCCTGAAGATTTGCGTCAAAAGTATAAAGCCATGGATTTGAACGACGCCTACGGTTTCGATTTGAACAAAAGGAGAAAGAACGCGAAACAGTTTGATAAGACCTCGCGTGTTTTTTCGATGATCGAAAACATCGATCAGAATATTGGAAAACTGTTTCAGCATTTGAAACAAATCGGCGCATATGAGAATACGCTGGTTCTGTTTCTGAATGATAATGGTCCAAATGGCCCGCGTTTTGTAGGCGCGCATCGTGGCATGAAGGGGCGTGTCAATGAAGGCGGCATTCGCTCTGTGCTGCTGGCACATTGGCCCGCGGAGCTCAAAGCAGGAACCGTCAATGATCGGATCGCCGCGCATTATGATGTCTTTCCGACGATTCTGGCTGCGACGGGAGTGGAACAGCCAGAGGCTCTCGAACTGGATGGCGTGAATGTGCTACCATTACTCAAGAATCAAGCTCAGAGCTGGCCGGAACGCACACTGTTCCTGCAATGGCATCGGGGCGATGAACCCACGCCACGGACGAATGCCGCGGCAGTCACACAAGATTATAAGATGACCTTCTCGAAGGAGAACGAACCAGGCAAACTGTTTCACCTTGGGAATGACCCGAGGGAAAATAAAGACCTTGCCGGCGAAAAAGCGAAGCTGGCGAAGAATCTGACACGTCAATATAACGACTGGTTTGCCGACGTCAGTTCAACGCGTCCCGATAATTATGCGCCGCCGCGAATCCATGTGGGCAATTCCAAAGAGCCCACAACAGTATTAACGCGTCAGGACTGGCGCTATGCAGGTCCCAAAGGAAAGGGCTGGACACGTGATGCCCGCGGCAACTGGCTGGTGACGGTTGAGCAAGCTGGTTCGTACGACATTAAAGTCCAATTTCAGAAGCAACAGGATCGGGTAACAACCGAATTAACAGTCAAGGTCGGCGACGATCGGTTTCAGGCGAAGGTTCCCGCAGACCAGTCAGAGTACATCTTCAAAAATGTCTCTCTGCATCAGGGAAAACAGACGGTCGATGTGAAAGTCGCTGAAGGCAGCATTGAGCGGGGGCCGATGTTTGTTTATCTCACGAAAAACAAATAGGACGCTGAACTCTGTACCCAAACATTTTCTGGTACCTGTACGCACCTGATTCTTTCTGGAAGAAAGTACAAAAGTAACCCAATCTGGAATGGTCACAGGGGGCAATTCAAATTACCATAAATAAGGAACATTAAATTAGGGTCGAGAAAGTTCGATTGCCGCTGGTTTTCCTGTTTCTTCTTCACAAACATCCAGCAGAATGGAAGAGGGAGCGTAGAAAGTGCAGGGCAGACGTTGAGCCGAACTCGTTCTACTTTTTTAAACGAAACAAAAACTTAATTATCACTCCCACTTGCCGATGTCTCCGTCGGCCCGCCTTTTTTTATAGGACTGAAGAATGCAACAGAATTCAAATTTTAGCCGTCGTGAGTTTCTTAAGTCGACCACTGCCGGAGCAGCTGCGATTTCTACCGGTATCTGGACTGGATTTGCCCCTGCAGCGACCAAGTCCGCCAATGGCAAATTGAACATCGCCTGTATCGGGACCGCCAACCGCGCAGCGGCTGACGTGGATGGAGTGAAAGGAGAAAATATTGTCGCGCTGGTGGATATTGATAGTAACTACCTCGACCGTGCAGGAGCCAACTTCCCAGGCGCTCGACGTTATGCTGACTATCGCGAGATGCTCGAAAGCGAAGATGGGAAAATCGATGCTGTTGTGATTGGTACGACCGACCATCATCACGCCCCTGCAACCATTCGTGCGATTCGTAAAGGGCTGCATGTTTATTGTGAAAAACCACTAACGCATACCGTTCAGGAAGCACGCATCATTGCTCAGGAAGCGAAAAAGCATGGCGTCGCGACTCAACTGGGAACACAGATTCACGCCGGCGACAATTACCGCCGCGTTGTTGAAATCGTTCAGTCGGGTGTGTTGGGCGACGTCAAAGAAGTTCATGTCTGGGTCGGAAAAGGCTGGGGGGGCGACGATTTACCCACAAAGACTCAGGAACCGCCTAAGAATTTGAACTGGGATTTATGGCTCGGACCTGCACCTGTTCGTCCTTATGCCGCCGGACGTTATCATCCCGCACAATGGCGTCGCTGGTGGCAATTCGGTCAGGGAACGCTGGGTGACATGGCGTGCCATTATATGGACTTGCCTTTCTGGGCGCTGGAATTGCGTCATCCCACACACTGTGAAGCAGAAGGCCCGGAAGTCCATCCAGAAGCCTGTCCGCATGGTTTAACCGTGCGATATCAATTCCCTCAACGAGGGAAACTGGCTCCGGTCAATTTGACCTGGTACGACGGAAATATGATTCCTAAGAAAGTGGCCGGCCAACGTGTTCCCGGCAGTGGTGTCATGTTCGTTGGTTCGGAAGGTACAATGTTTGCCAATTACGGCAGCTACAAATTATTTCCCAAGGAAAAATTTGCAGACTTCACACCACCTAAGCAATCGATTCCAAAATCGATTGGCCATCATGCTGAATGGATCAAAGCCTGTAAAGATGGTTCTCCAACCACCTGCAACTTTGATTATTCTGGGGCTCTGACGGAATCTGTGCTCTTAGGCAATGTGGCTTTCCGTTCGAAGTCACCCCTGGAATGGGATGCGGCAAACCTCAAAGCGACCAACTGTCCCGCAGCCGACGAGTACATCTCGAAAGAGTACCGTGAAGGCTGGGAAGTGGTTTAGTCAAGTTTAAGCGATGACCAGAAACCGCCCGGTTCCTCACTGATGAGTGAACCGGGCGGTTTTTTTATTGGCCTTCAATGTACTTCAACTGAATTTCCGTATTCGGTAATTTCTTCTTCAGTTCTCCGACACCCTTTTCTGTGACTGCAGTTCGCGTCAGCTTCAAGTCTTTGAGACTCGCCAGCCCTTCCAGGTCAGGCAAGCCTGCATCTGAGACGGCTGTTGAACCCAAGTGCAGAAACTCCAGCTGCTGCATATCTTTCAGGTATTTAAGACCTGCATTACTAAGGCGTGTATTATCCAGATTGAGCCACTGCAGCTTCGTCAAGCTCTGTAACGGTTCCACGCCAGCGTCGGTCAACCCAACGCGCCATAGGTTGAGTTTTTTCAACTCACCCAGTCCGGACAGATGTTTCATCCCCGTATCGGACAGCAGGCTGTTTTCGCTCAGATCGAGTTCTTCCAGTTGCGGAATCTTGGTCAGTGCTTTCAATCCATCGTCGGAAATCTGATTCTGTGAGAGACGCGTTTTCTTCAGCTTGGGAAATTGGTTCAACGCGGCCAGGCCTTCATCGTCGACGAGGGTCTTTGCCAGATAGAGCTCTTCCAGTTTGTTGAGATCTTTCAATTGTGATATCCCATCGCCGCTAACCCAGAGGAAGTCGAGCATTAATGCTTTCAGGTTCTTCAACTGATTGATATCTGCCATCGCATCGTCGTCGATATCCGAATTGCCGGACAATCGCAGTGCTTTCAGGTTCGAGAGGCCGGTCAGATGCGAGATTGCTTTGTTGTTTAAGGAACAGTTGCGCAAATCCAGATTTTGCAAAGTGGCGACTTTTCCCACCGGTTCCAGAGCGGCGTCGGTAATAGCCGTTTTATTTAAGAGCAGGGACCGCAGGCGTGTTAAACCGGCGATTTCTTTGAGGGCCGCATCATCGATCTTCGCGCCCCGGAAATCGACTTCGATTACATAACCGTCTTTGTCCTGTTTCAGTTTGGCTCCCAGCCCTTTCAAGGATTCTGCCAGCTGAACTTCTGCTTCGGGGACGGGTGCCTGGGCCGTTGTTTTGGTTTTTGTGACCTCAGGCTTTTTTTCAGAACTGAGCTGTTTATCTCCTGGCTTTTCCGAAGAACAACCGGCAATGAGTGAGAGAAACAAAACGAGAATCAGAGGTTCCCGAAACGGTTTCATAGCAGTTTCCTTAAATCATAAGTAGCAAAGGGTTTCATACACAATTAAGCATACCGTTTGGAGAATATGCTCAATACCGATGTCGGCAGATCAATTCTATATTTTGAAGAATTGACGAGCAGTGTAACAAAGAGACGCTGACAGGGAACGTACCCGCTCTCAGATGGACTAGATATCACCGCCGAGAACTTCGATTCACCTAAAAACTGGCAGTCTCCCGATTCGTTTTGTCAGCAGCACATCGTGCTGATTTTGCGAATTATTCAGCCATACACTTTTACATAGGGGAGTAATCCCTCCTGTTTTAATTTGACGACCAAGGAACTCTCTTAAGTCCTGATATGTCTGCACTTACAAAATGACGCCCATTTCAAAGGATCGGTTTGCTTTGTGTCACGCACAGGAATTTATTAAAAGCTGCCATTCGAGGGGAAGATTAATACTATTTTTAGAATGTGAAAGTAACGCAACTTCCTCCAGGAATTGCTTTTTTTACGGCGGATTAAAAAACCAGAGGCTCTCTTTATTTAGAGAGCTGAGTTCCTTAAAAGTTGTTGAATCCCACAGCATCCGAGAACCATGTCGATGACAACAAATTCTTATCATTTAACGACGCATTCGACGTTAGCCGATCTTCAGTTACAAAATGAATCTGTAACACCAGACACAATGATTTCAGAGGTCGGCGTTTACTTTAAATCTCGACCAGAGGTCGTCGGCTTGCTTGTTCAGGATGACAAAGAGTTTTATGGACTTCTTTCAAGAAATTCCTATTTTGAGCACATGTCGCAATTTTTCAGCGGGTCGATATTCTCTCGGAAACCGGTGTCGAAATTATTACACCGTATCAATTCGACGGCTCTCGAACTCAATGATACTTCTCCCATCGTCGACGCAGTCCAGGAATTATTTAACCGTCCCCCATCAGAGTTGTATGAGCCCCTGCTCATCAAATGTGAAAACGAGGAATACCGTTATTTGGATGTCGCGAGACTGGTCCATTTTCAATGTCAAATTCTGCTGGAACAGAAAACCATTGCTGAAATAGCCAATCACGAAAAGAGCTACTTTCTAGCGAATATGAGTCATGAAATCCGTACTCCGTTGAACGGGATTATGGGATTCACTGATGTATTACGACGCGGGGTTGGATCGAAAGACGAGCAACAAGAATATCTGGATGTGATTTACAAAAATGGAGAGCATCTGCTGGGGTTGATCAATGACATTCTGGATCTGTCAAAAATTGAAGCAGGTCGAATGGAGTTTGAAAAACAAAATTACTCGCCCCATAAAATCATCTCTGAAGTGCTTTCTACGATGCGTGTGCAGGCGAAAGAGAAAGGGCTTACTCTGGAATGCCAGTGGACCAGTAGCGTTCCTGAAACGATTTACACTGATCCGATGCGGTTAAAGCAAATTCTAATCAATCTTGTTGGTAATGCACTGAAGTTTACAAAACACGGAAGTGTGAAATTGATGGCCACTCTCGATCAGAGTCAAGTCAATCCACGGTTCGTTGTTGAAGTGCACGACACAGGAATCGGGATCAAAGCCAATAATTTGAAGAATATATTTTCTCCTTTTACGCAAGCCGATTCTTCCATCACGCGCTGTTTTGGTGGTACGGGTTTAGGACTGACAATCTGCCGACAGATTGCAGAAGGGCTGGGGGGAGATTTAACGGTTGAAAGTGAAGTCGGCAAAGGCAGCTTGTTTCGATTGTGGGTCGATGTGGGGACCCTGGATGGTGTTCACATATTTGAAGCCCCCCCCACAGAAGCGTTTACTTCAAATGAAGAATGTAAACCGAAAAACCGCGAAACCAGCTTTCTTCAGGGGACCCATGTCTTGCTGGTTGATGATGGGAAAACCAATCGTGATTTGATTTCACTGGTGCTGAGAAATGCACATGCGACGGTCACATGTGCCGAAAATGGAGAAGAGGCACTGCTGGAATATGAGCGTGATGAGTTCGATTTAATCTTGATGGATATGCAAATGCCGCTCATGGATGGATACACCGCGACCAGAACACTACGTTCGCGAGGCTGCTCGTTGCCGATCATTGCTTTAACGGCCAATGCCATGCGCGGGGATCGAGATAAATGCCTGTCTGCAGGTTGCTCTGATTTCCTGACAAAACCAATTAGCATTGATAGCTTGCTGCAAACAGTCGCGTTGCATTTACCTGCACTAAAGCAATCTTCCAAGTCCCAGACAGATTTACAAATGGTACCCAAACCATGTTGCCTGACTTCAGATGACATCACTCCGATCATCTCTGATCTCCCCACAGAGATACCACAGATCTTTGCTATCGTCGAAGAATTTATTACGCGATTGTCAGTTAAGATTGAAGAGATGCAAAATGCTTTGAACCGATCTGACTGGTCGCGACTGGGAGATTTGGCCCATTGGCTCAAAGGGACGGGAGGGACAGCGGGGTTCAGTTGTCTCACTGAATCTGCCTTACAATTAGAGCTGGCAGCGAAATCAAAAGAAAAAGAGCCAGCCGCGGCATTGCTCATGGAGCTGGCAAAATTGAACCAACGTCTCACCGCGAGGAAAACAGAGATTAACGATTTGCAGAACATTTGGTAATGAGAGAAGCTATGATCCGTTCGACGCTGGATAGTCCATTGACTCAGAATAAAAAAAAACTCACCGATCGAAATGAATTCGAACAGTGTTGTATTGCCATTATTGATGATGAAAGCATCAATATTGATATGATCCGGTATTATCTGGAAATGGAAGGATTTAGTAACCTGATTTCTACTGATAATTCCAGTAACGCATTTTCCATGATTCAGACTGAGCAACCCGATTTAGTGTTATCGGACATTAATATGCCCGAAGTATCCGGCCTGGATCTACTGGGGCAGATTCGAGGTCATCAGGATTTACAGACCACTCCGGTAATTATTCTGACAGCCAGTTCTGATAATGAAACAAAAATATCAGCACTGAAACAGGGGGCAACGGACCTGCTGGCTAAACCCATCCATCATGGAGAGTTAATTGCCCGAATTCGAAATGTGTTAAATGTGAAGATTTATCAAGACCAGCTCAAAGCGAATTCCGAGTCACTCGAAGAAGCAGTGCGTCAAAGAACGGCAGAACTGGAAGCATCTCGCTTGAGTGTGATTCAGTGTCTGGCGCGGGCTGCCGAATTTCGAGATGATGATACAGGGCAGCATGTGATTCGCGTGGGTAAATACGCGCGGATTATTGGAGCGGAACTTGGTTTATCAGAAAGAGAACTCTGTTTACTGGAACCCGCTGCCCAGTTACATGATGTAGGTAAAATCGGAGTCGAAGATTCGATCTTGCTCAAACCTGGCAAGTTGACGCCGGAAGAGTATGATACGATGAAAAAACATTGCGGTTTCGGTAAGAAGATCGTCGATTGCCTGCCCGAGCGAGAGGCGCAATTGATCCGGATGCATACGGAGATGGGGGCAAAAATTATGGACATTCCTGATTCCCCCATTCTGAACCTGGCAAAGATCATCGCTATGACTCATCACGAGCGTTGGGATGGGAATGGGTATCCGCTGGGATTGAGTGGAGAAGATATTCCCCTGGAAGGACGCATTACCGCCGTGGCTGATGTATTTGATGCGCTGATGAGCAAACGCTCTTACAAACCAGCCTTCCCACTTGTTAAATCTCTAGAGATTCTGGAGGAAGGGCGGGGGACTCAGTTTGACCCGAATGTACTGGATGCGTTTGCAAAGCGACGTCAGGAAATCATTCAGGTGCAAATTGATTATGCCGAAACCGATTGAAGTCGGCTCACCTAAAACGGTTTTTGCTGAAATCTGATCATCGTCGTCTGATTCTTGAACCTGCATCTCTGCAGAGAACTGTCAGACATCGACTCGCGCCAGAAATTGAACGCCGTACTCCCAAAAATTATCCAGGACTTTTCGCCTGCGTACAATTTTGGAACTGAACCAAGTGTGAACCGGGCTGTTTAAGGGAAGCTTGATGAAGATTTCTTCTTGTGGAATCACATCTGGGCTTACCAGTGAGATGCCAGATTGAGAGAGCGAGCGTCCCAGTACGGTGACCATTTCTCCGGAGTAGATCTCAATTGCTTTGGAGAAGCCTTCGGGAATCGAAACGACAATTAAGCCGCGATAATCGATTCTTTTATGTACTCGCTGGTCGGCATAGATCCGCTTAGCACGCTCTTCGACAAGACCGAGAATATTCAGCGCTTTGCTGAGTAAATGTTTCTGCTGGGTAGAATACTGATAGTAATCTGTAAATCTCTTCAATACTGTTTGTCCTTTATTGTGGAACCGAGTGAGAAACCTCCAAAAAACATTTGTTACACCGAAATTTATGCTACCACCGCAAAAAATCAAATGAAAACACCCTGAAGTGCACCGCTCTGTACACTGGGGGATTCCTGCAGCCGACAATCTTTCACGGATAGCACACATTTATCGAATGGGAGAATCGGTTTGATTCTATCGATTCATCCCATTTGAATGTCCGAGTTTGTTAAAAAGTTCTGATGTCAACCGGGAATGGATGATTAAAAACGGAATAGATAGGCCTGCTGTTCAGCATCTTTGCCCAGAGAATCGATCATTTCAATTTCTGCCCGTTTCATGGTGACATAGTCAGTGACGCGACGTACTCCCAGTCCGTCGCGTAACACATCGTCCTGTTCCAGTGCGCTGAGTGCTGCTGCCAGATCGATGGGATATCTTGTCAAACCACGCCTCTCTCGTTCTTGTGGTGATAATAGCGCGGGATCGGTTAAAACCGGTTCTCCAGGGTTCAACTCGTTCTCGATTCCATCCAGGCCCGCGCAGATGAGACTTGATAATGCCAGATAGGGGTTACACGTTGGATCGGACGGTTTATACTCCAGATTTACCGTAGCAGATTCGCGTCCTCGAAACCCGGAGGCCGCACGAACTGTCGCTTCACGATTATCGGGGCCCCAACAGACGTAACACGAACTCCAGCATCGCTCGACAAACCGGCTGTAAGAGTTTGTTGTCGGTGCAGTAAACGCCATCAACGCGGGTAAGTGGCTCAAGATGCCAGCCATGAAATGTCGGGCGGTCTGAGAAAGGCCATACTCTCCCCCGGCATCATAGAATAGATTTCGCTCGCAGTCGGAATCCCACAAACTAAAATGGATATGGCAACCATTTCCGGCCGTTTCCGGTGCAGGCTTAGGCATAAAGGAAACACGAAAGTTATTCGCCAACGCCGTGCCACGAACGGTTTCCCTGAATACAACCTGTTGGTCTGCGGCCTGCATTCCGGGTTGATGCCGAACCGGAATTTCATGTTGTCCGTGTCCGGCTTCCGGATAGTATTTTTCAACCATGACCCCCTGTTTTTCAAGAGCCGCTATGATTGGTAAAATATAAGGGCTGGCCAAATCCATAGCCGCAGAACTGAAACAGTTCAACTGGTCGAGAGGCTGCCATTCTCCATTTTCATTGATGAAAATCGTAAATTCATTTTCAAAGGCCGCGCGAATCACCATTCCCTTTGCAGACAGTTGATTCAAAAATGTCTTAAGCAGACTGCGCGGGCAGAGTTCCCAAGGCTGGCCATCAATCGTTTCAATATCCGAAAGCATTCTGGCATGCCCCGGGAGGTACGGCAATACTTGAAATGTATCGAGGTCCGGGCGAATCCGAACTTCACCCACCGGTTGAAATTCGCTTTCGGGGGGCAGATGATCGAATACGGTTACTGAAGCCTGTGCCTGAGTCAGCCCCAGACCGGATTCCAGAATTTCATTGAGGCTACTTGGTCGGAACGCTTTGCCGCGAGTGATCCCATCGGGGCCAACATAGATGGCACGTACCAGTTCTACGTTGTGTTCGATTATCTGTTTCTCCAACGTGTCACGCTGCATCTGTTGCTCAGTGCTGAAAAGGCTCAGTATGTGAATGACCTCGGTGGTACTTATTTCATCACAACAACACTTTTCTTAATCTGTTTATGACAGGCGATGCAGGTCATGGTCAGATGCAGGTAACTGAGTGAAGCGCCATCAAGATTCTTTTTCTTGGCGTAATTTAAGACTTCTTTCGCGGCATTACGAAATTCCGCACTTTGTTGCGCAAAAACCGGTCCTTCGACGACTTGCCATTCAGTTGCGTTGCTCATTTCGATCATCTTTTTAGTCCCTTTTTGGATGAGATCGAAATCTTCCGTTACAAGTCCTTCCAGAACATCTTTGGAACTGTCCAGCTTAGCCTGCATGAATTTAGAAACGTTTTCTTGCGTCGGATTATTTTTACCTTTGCGCTGTTTCACTACAGTGGACTTTTCGTTCGCCTGGAGTGAGGAAAAGCGGTCTGCCTGGTCTCCCCAGCCTGTAATCAATACTCCACAGACGATGACTGCAAAAAGACTTCTCATGGTTCGCTCCTCAATGTGCGCTTGACTGACGAAAAACAACAGACTCTATTATAGTTCATTTCGCTGATTCTGAATAAGAACTAGATCACAGTAGAATTCAAAAAATACAATCTTCGTCTTAAACAGACAATGGCAGTGTTTCAGAAATACGTTCTAAGAATGACAGTCATTCTATACCCGGTACTAATTCAGGCTACGAACCCTTTGCTCATGTCCAGGCGGGAGGGTCACTAGCAGGAAACGATTCTTCAGAAGCTTCATCGACTTCATCGATCGGTGGACTGGGTGTGTGTGAACGAACGATGGTCAGTAACAGAGCAGCCGACTCCAGGCACTCCACGGCATGGGGCTCGGCATCGGGTAAATGGATCAGCTTGCCTGCGGTAAGTTCATGCGTCTGATTCAGACACTTAAACTGGACACGTCCTTCCAGGCAATGAACCGTTAAAATTCCCGGGGCGGTGTGATTGGGGAGCGACTTTCCGGCTTTGAGAATCAGACGAATGATTTCCAGATCATCGGTTTTTACCAGAGTCGCTGTTTTGGTTGACTCCAGCTCGGATCCCAAGGGACTCACATCGATTAGTTCACCGGCTTTTATATATGATTGTGTCATGATTTTTAATCCTTTTGTAAGAGTCTATGGATTTCCCTTTCATTTTATGACTCTATAGCCAGGAGTGAAAGGCCTTGATTGGAAATACCACTTGGATATCAGTTTCAGACTGGTTTGATCTGCTGCACGCCCGCTTCCAGAATGCGCTGGGCTTCCAGGCTGGTATGCGGGCTACAGAGTCCCCAGGGTTCTTCGCCGGTACGGATGCAATGTGTGAAGTGTTCGGTTGCCGTCTGTAAATCAAGTAGTGGGCATTGCACTTTGACCTCTTCGCCCAGAGGCTGTGATTCCGTAGCCAGCATTAACCGCCCCTTCTTTTGGGGTTCGACGATGAGCGTGCCTTTCGTTCCATAAATGGCAGTCGCATAGGCGGTTAGTTTTCCAATTTGAGACCAGGAGCCTTCAGCGGTGGCGATCGCGTTCGGGTATTGCATGACAATGAGCGCGTTGTCTTCCACACCTAATGGCTCAGGTCGATACACGCCACCAATTCCCGTGATCGATTCGGGCATACCCAGTAAGAGACTGGAGAGCACGCAGCCATAGCAGCAGTAGTCCATCATGGCTCCGGCGCCATTTAAGTCGGCATCAAACAGCCAGTCACAAAAGTAATCGCTGCAACCCAACTCTTTAGGGCCAGCATGGGCGGCCCGGTATTTGACCTGCCAGATCTCTCCAATTTCTCCTGCTTGCGCCATGGTAATCGCGTGTTGCATTTGTGGCCACCAGGCAAACGGCCAGTTCACCATCAGGCACACATTCTGTTCACGGGCTGCCGTCAGCATTGCTTCTGCCTGTGTCAGATTCGCCGCCATCGGTTTTTCGATCATGACAGGGATGCCTCGGCTGATTGCTGCCAAAGCCAGTTCTGCTCCTTGTTTATTACTGCTGAAAATATAGACGCCGTCCAGTTCATGCTGCGCAAATAGTTCATCGGGGGTCGCATACACGGGACAATGATATTCGTCTGATATGCGATCGCGCAGTGCCTGATTGCTGTCAAAGGCGGCGACCAGTTCTGCATTCTGGGAATGCTGCAATTGCGGCAGGTGATCCCAGACATGATCATGAATTAAACCCAGGACTCCGATGCGTAATGGTTGATTGGTCATGGTGCTGTTTTATCTATGGCAAGGTGTTTCAGTTTTTGATGAATCTGGTTTTTGTCAGATCTGGGTTGTTTGAGTCGGAAGGAATTTATCAAACGCGTCTTTGATGACTGTGATTTCCGAATCTGTGTAAGCCTGTGATTCTGCTTGACCCCACACGGGAGCAGGCCAGTAAGGATCGCTCTGCTTTCTTCCAATGACATGAATATGCAATTGACTGACCACATTGCCCAAAGTGGCGATATTTAGTTTATCCGGAGCCAATGTCTGTTGGATAAAACGGGCCACCAGATTGACTTCCTTTAAAATCGCTGCCTGCTGTTCAAAAGGGAGGTTGGTCAATTCAATTTCTTCACAGCGGGGTACCAGGATGAACCAGTCTACCAGCGCATTATTCATTAAGAGCAGCGTCGATTCTCCGAGCTCACTAATCAGTGTGCAGTCTGCCTGTAGTCGGTCATCCAGTTTCATAATGGAACCTATTTCATAACCTGAGGGAAAGACAAATCATTAGCTGGCTTGATTGATTAAAAAAGTTGCTATCTGATCAAAAAAGGATTCGAGTGCCTGCCTGACATCAGCCGGAAGTTCTGTTTCATCCATCGCACTTTTCATTAATTCCATCCAGCGATCACGGGCACTTTGATTGATGGCAAAGGGAGCGTGCCGCATTCGCAGAGCAGGATTCCCTCGTTCATCCAGATACCGCTGAGGGCCGCCCAGTCGATAAACTAAAAATTCCTTTAAGCGATATTCTGCACCTTTCAGATCATCAGCCGGGTACATGGGGTTCAGAATGTCATCCGTTTTCACGCGTTGATAAAAGGCGGCGATCAGTTGCTGCAGTTTCTCCTCGCCCAGGTGATCGTAAATTTCTTCGACGGTAATCTGGCTCATCTGCGTTTGTTTTCTGTATCCTGATGCGAGAAGATTTCTGTTTTATGTGAAAGAATGAAGCAAATCGTGTTTTCATCATTCGGTGAGATTATGGTATCTTAGAAATTGACACAGAAGATTCCTACCCTGTAGCTGCTTCATCCTGTGGGAGTTTTCGATCTGATCCTTGAAGGTCAAATGGTATGCAGAGCCGACTCACCTGTTTTATTATTGTGATTGCCCTGTTTTGTACTTCGTTTTTGCAAACAGTCGAAGCTGCGCAGCCTGTCTGGCCTGGCTTTCAGACAAGCCCCTGGTTTCATGAGCAAATCTCTTACCTGCAACTGGAACCGGAAGTGCGGTTGATTATCGTCGCTCCCCGATCAGAGCGGATTGTTCCAGAGAATCCGAGTCGTGTGATCCTGTTCTCGACTCCGAACGGAAGTACGATTGAGCAGACACTGGGCTGCCAGCAGAGAGAGGGCCGCGACTGGCACTTTGATATTCAGCATATCGCAGCCCAGCACCGGAAATGGCAGACTCTGAATCAACGTGAAAACCTGATCCTGGTCTGCTTGGAAGCACAGGGTTTAAGTTGGCCACGCTGGCGCGCCAGACATCCGGATAACCCGAAGCTGATCCGAACGATGGTCCACACAATCCTGGAAGCGATTCCACTGAAGGGACTGCAGCTCACTCTCGCCTGTCATAGTGGCGGGGGAAGTTTTTTATGGGGATTCCTTAACGGATCGGATGCGATTCCGGACCAGGTCGACCAGTTTATATTTCTGGATGCAAACTATTCATTCAGCGAAAAAGATCAGCATGGCAAGAAGTTTCTTGGCTGGCTGAAAGGGAGTAAACGACGTCGACTGGTTGTTCTGGCTTACGATGACCGGAATGTCTTGTTCCGTGGCAAAAAAGTAGTGAGCCTCACGGGAGGAACTTATCGTGCCACGCATCGGATGCAGGATCGCTTCAAGCAGGATCTCAAATTCAGCGAGTCTTCAGCGGGCGATTTCGTGACCTATGCTGCTTTAAAAGATCAGGTCCGCTTACTGATTCACCTCAATCCCCAAAACCAGATTCTGCATACGCGGCTGGTGGGAGAGATGAACGGCTACCTGTATGCAGTCACTCTGGGGACGCCGGAAGAGAAAGGGAACCATTTACCGGGAGCACCTCGCGCGTATACGAAGTGGGTTCAACCCGAGCCCTTCAAGCAGTCTGAAACAGAGTGATCTCAGAAATTAAAAGAGGGGCGGTTTTCCCAGGTTCCGTCTGACAACCGCCCATTGTCCGGCGTGCATCATCCAGTGCGTGGATTCTCCCGCAAAGATACAGCCCACAGTAGGTCCCAGATAACTCACGGTTTCGGGCGCGGGCTGCATCAGTTGTGGATCGCTAAGTCCCGCGAGGACTTTGAGCGTGCCCTGTCGTTGTTCCTGTATCAATTGCAGGTATTCTGCCTTCGTATGAAAATCAGCCGGGTTCTGACTGGCTGCCGTTTCTTTTGTATATTGCTCTTGAAAACCATCCGGTAATGCTGGCATGGTACCGGGGAAGACCTGCGTCACATGAAAATGCTCGCTCTGAATCAAATGCCCGAGCTGCCAGGCAATATGGTTCATCTTTTCAGCCGGCCTGACGAACAGATCGGCGTCTGATAAATCTTCGAGATATTGATGGACGATGAATGTCGGAAGTTCCAGAGTCGTTTTAATGTGTTCTGCCAAACTCATGGGAATGCTTTCGGTGTGTGTATCTGAATGAATCAATCTGGAAGTCGGCCTTGTAGTATGAGCTTATCAGATTTCGACAGGAATTCTGATTGTGTATCACACGTTTTGATGATAGTTTGATCGGAAGCGAAAGGCAATCAAACAGACGGAATTAGTAAAAAGGTGAGACGTTCAAATTCACTATTGCCGATGCCAAGGCATTCATTGAAAACATCAGCCTGCCCCACGATCGTGGGACAAGCTGATGTTTTCGTTGATGGAGTGACGTAGAAACGGTTAAGCCAGCTCAGCGACTTGTCGCGAATTGGCGATAAAATACTCCAGGTATTCTGCCTGACATGTCATGAGATCATGGAACTCTTCAGCGGCTTCAAGATTCTTGGTTTCAATGATATCTTTAATCACTTCGCAGAGTGCTTGTGCCGGCGAATAAATGTCGATAGGCGTTGCTTCCGAGAGTTCGCCCAGGGTCTCTTTTAATGTATCAGCGAATGCATCTTTGAGCTCTTCGCGATCACGGGTTTTGTAGATGACGCCGGTGATTCCCAGTTTTTTGGCAAGTTCCAGTCGTTCTGTTTGACGACATTGGGCTTTATTAGCAGGCTGGATACTCGTCATCAGGAAATACATGGGGGCTTCCATTTGCCCATCATCATTATAGTGCTCTTGTTGCTGGACCTTAAGAAACAGGTCCAGACCGTCAAGCTCTCGCATTACCAATTCGGAGAAGACAATTTTAATGTCACTGTTTTTCTCTAGAATAGAGAGTGCTTCAAATCCAGAAGAGGCACATAAGACTTCGTAGCCAAGCTCTTCTAGAAGTCTGGTATGCACATAACACGTGTATCCAACATCATCGACTACTAGTACTTTCATACGCCCCTTTTTCTATTTAAACAATACAACAATTAAAGTCCCCTGATTGAACTACATTTTGCAACAGAATTCAGATTGGTTGTGAAGGTCATTACTTACAACAAACAAAACTTACAACAAACAAAAAAAGCTCGCCCTGCAGGAGGGGCGAGCTTTTGAGTTATGAGTTATTTAACAGTGATGGATTCTGTTCCCTGACAGAAGTCCATCGTTCTTAAAATGTTACAGGTTGTGTTTTTAATGTTATTCATGTTTTGTCCTTCAAAAGTATAACACAATTTTTTTCTAACTCGGACTATTTTCAGTAAAGCAGCTGCCAGATCGCTGGTGTTAATCGCTACAGAAACCATTTTTGAAGAGTAATACCTGTCGCTTAAAATCAACGGTTTGTAGTACTCTCAGTGATGTCAAATCGGTAATTTATGGTAAATCAAGCATTTACAACACGCTGCATTGTGTTGCAAGAATGAATCAATGACATGCCCTTACAGTCGGAACTACTTTTCCAGAAATTTCTGTGGAGGTTATTTAAGGCGAAGATCATTCATAGTCTGGACATTGCCTGACCAGAAACTTACGATATTCTAAACACGGAAGCATGCGTCTAAGACGGTCTACTTCCTGTTTCAATGCATCACAAGTTAACACTAAAAAGGATAAATTATGAGCGAAGTCACACGACGCAATTTTCTTCAAACCAGCGCAGGTGCTGTGGCTGCGACTTCGTTGCTGGGAAATACGGCACGCGCAGATGTAAATGGAAAAATCAGAGTCGCCGTTCTGGGAGTGAATGGGCGCGGTCGTACACATATTAAAGCCATTGGTGAAATTGATGGTGCGGATGTCGTATTACTTTGTGATCCTGACAAACAAGTACTGGCAAAGCGGGCTACCGAATTCGAGAAAAAATACGGTCGTAAAGTCGAAACAGAAACAGACATGCGAAAGGTGTTCGACCGTGATGATATTGATGTCGTAACAGTGGCCACCCCCAATCACTGGCATTCCCTGGCGACGATCTGGGCTTGTCAGGCTGGAAAAGACGTTTATGTGGAAAAACCGGGTTCACATAATCTGTTCGAAGGTCGCAAAATGATTGAAGCGGCAAAGAAATACAAACGGATCGTGCAGCATGGGGTCCAGCTTCGCAGCCAGACCGCAATCCAGGAAGGTGTGGAACATCTTCGCAACGGAACGATCGGCAAGGTGTATATGTCACGTGGTCTGGTCTACCGTTGGCGGCCCTCGATCGGAAAGAAACCGAATGAAAAGGCCCCCGAAACGCTTGACTGGAACCTGTGGCAGGGGCCTGCTCAGGAAACGGAATTCTCCCGCCGCCTGGTTCACTATAACTGGCACTGGACCTGGGACTATGGGAACGGCGATGTTGGAAATCAGGGAGTGCACGAAACCGATATGTGCCTGTGGGGCTTGGATGTAAAGCTACCGTCACAGATTACGGCGATGGGAGGCAAGTTCCTGTGGGATGACGATAAGGAAACTCCGGAAGTGCTCTCCACAAATTACTTCTATCCTGAAGAAAACAAGATGATTCAGTTTGAAGTCCGCCATTGGAACACGAACACTGAAGATGGCGCCACGGTCGGCAATATTTTCTACGGTTCGGAAGGATACATGGTCGTTAAGGGATACAATTCCTACGAAATCTTTCTGGGGAGAAAACGGGAACCTGGTCCAAAAAACAAAGGTGACGATCCCGTTGTGGCTCACTTCACTAACTTCCTGGACGCTGTCCGTTCACGCAAATCAGAGACGTTGAACGGTCCTGTGGAAACGGCTCACACCAGTTCCGGGATTGCCCATTTGGGGAACATTGCATTCCGATTGGGACGTCAATTAAATTTTGATCCGAAAACGGAGCAGTTTGTGAATGATCCGGAAGCGGATCAATTCCTGACACGACAGTATCGCAAGCCATTTGTTGTACCGAACGAAGTCTAAGACTGCGGCGGTGAATCAGAAGCTTGATCAAAACAAAAAACAGCATCGGAAAATGAATCCGGTGCTGTTTTTTTTGCAGGCACTTCAAACTTTTAAAAAAAGAGGCTGACCTACGCGAATGCAGGTCAGCCTCTAGTCAATTTTCGTTAGGATCGAGGTGACCCTTACGAGTGGTGGCTGTCAATGACAACCCGCCAGTAGTCGCTAAGAACAACCACCTTCCTGGCTACAACAATAACTGTCCACTCAATCACCTCCTTTTCTTGGATAAACTCCCTGATTCTTCATCGGTTTGTAGCTCCAACTTGAACACAGGCTTTAGTCCTATCGCACTGCGTGGGTGCGATACATGATCTACACTTATTTTTACCATTCCCCTCAATGAGGCAATACCTTTTTGTCATAAACCCGAGGAAAATCTCTAAACCGGGAATGACAGTCAGCCGTAACTTATTCTCTCAGAATAGGATATGGATTTATCGATTCATCCGATTTTTACAGAGATTAACAACACGGGACTGCGTACTGCAAAAAGGTACTGATTTCCTGTGTACTGACACACGGAGAAAGAAAGTGGTTCGGACTATTTCTGATCTTCGGGCGCCATGTGCGGTTCAAAAACGGTACGGCCTGCTTTTTCTGCCTGCTTGATTGCTGCCACCGCTTCTTCATACAGCACCTGCTGGCAGCGCACAACGTTCTTTTCCTTGCTCGGGGTAATGCGTTCGTAGACGCCGTTGCTGTTCAGGACACGGGCCTTGGCGTTGTCTTCAAAATAAGTATTGAGGAGCTTGATCACTTTTCGATGACTTTTTTCTTCTTCAATCGGAACCAGTAATTCCACCCGTCGGTCCAGGTTGCGAGGCATCCAGTCAGCACTGGAGATAAATACCCGTTCGTCTCCGCCGTGATAGAAATACAGAATCCGCGCGTGTTCCAGGAAGCGGTCGATGATACTGACTACTTCGATATTCTTACTCAATTTGGAAACGCCGGGCCGTAGACAGCAGATGCCCCGAATATTCAGTTTAATTTTGACGCCTGCTTCTGATGCTTCATATAAGGCATTGATAATTTCCGGGTCCACAAGCGAATTGACCTTGGCGATAATGCGCGCTTTCTGTCCCTGTTTTTTGCGTTCTGTTTCATGATGAATCAGATCCAGGATTTTATCCCTTAAGCTGATGGGAGCCGCTTCCAGTTTTTGATAATTCTGGGGTAACGAATAGCCGGTAATCGAATTGAAGAAGTTGATTGCATCAGAGGCCAAAACTTCGTCGCAAGTGAAATAACTGATGTCGCTATAAATTTTCGACGTGGCATCATTGTAATTCCCCGTACCAAAATGCAGATAGCGTTGAATTCCCTCTGGCTCCCGACGGACAATGCAGCAGACCTTGGCGTGCGTCTTAAGCCCTTTCACGCCGTAGATGACCTGCACGCCCGCGTGCTCAAGGTTTTTGGCCCATTCGATATTGCGTGCCTCATCAAAGCGAGCCTTGAGTTCCACGATGGCCGTGACATGCTTGCCTTGTTCTGCCGCACGGATCAAGGCCGCGACAATGGGACTGTGTTTGCTGGTGCGATATAAGATCTGTTTAATGGCCAGCACATCGGGGTCCACAGCGGCTTCTTCAATCAATCTGACAACCGGCTCGAAGCTTTCATAGGGATGGCATAACAGAATATCCTGACGGGAAATATTCTCGAACATACTGATGCGAGGATTCACTTCAGGAGAAGGTTGAGGTGGCCAGCTTATATCTTTCTGCGCATCAAATCCGGAGATGTCGGTCAATCTCATAAACGCGGTGAGATCCAGCGGACCGGGTATCCGATAGACGTTTTCATCGAGGACGCCTAAGCCCCGCCCCAGGAATTCCAATGTCTCTGCCGAAACGGCTTCGGCGATTTCCAGCCGGATGCAATCTCCCTGCTTCCGTTGATCGAGCATGTCTTCCATCTGGTGCAGCAGATCTGAGGCAAATTCGTCCTGTAGACTAACGTCGGCGTTTTTGGTGACCCGGAAGGGAATACTTTCCAGTACTTGCTCTCCCCCAAAATACTGCTCGATAAACAGACAGACGGCGTCTTCCAGGGGCAGATATTGATATCCGCCTTCGGAAGGGAGCGTGATAAACCGAAATTCTGTTCTCCCAAATGGGATGATCGCAAACCGATCCTGTGGTTGTTTTGCTTTTTCATCAGGGGCCAGACGGACTACGATATTTAATGTATGATTCACAAGATACGGGAATTCCATCTCAGGCGTGACCGCCATTGGCGTCAGGACGGGATAGATTTCGTCTCTGAAAACCTGTTCGACAATCCGCCGTTGCGCATCGGTCAGTTCCTGAGGATTTGCTCGCTGGAACCCGGCTGCTGCCAGAGGAGGCTCAATTTCTCCCAAGAGGCACTGATATTGTTCCGCCATCATTTGATGAGCGCGGAGGCTGATGGCGTTCAGGATCTTTTTGGGGGTCATTCCGGAAGGGTCTGAAGTCGTGTTTCCGCTGGCCTGTAATAAATGGAGGCCTCCCACGCGGACCATGAAAAATTCATCCAGATTCGAACTGGTGATGGCCAGGAATTTGAGACGTTCCAGTAAGGGAATCTCGGGGTCATGGGCTTCATCTAGTACCCGTTGATTAAATTCCAACCAGCTTAATTCCCGGTTGAGATATTTCGAAGCTTTAGGGGCCATGAGCAACCTGTTAAATTAGTAAGATTGTTATATTCATAGAGCGGCCTTAGGAGGCACTACAGCCGCGACTTTTTTACTTGTTATTTTTTTCTCAAATGTACTTTGAGCCCGAATACTTCTTCAAAAAAAGGGCCTTTTTCGACCAACGCAATTTGTTCCAGAGAAACATCTTCCACATGCGGGATAGAAATAATCAACTGTCCATTCGCAATCTCGCATTCAATTTCCTGGACGCGTTGACTGTAGGAATAATCCAATGCATCGGCGACCCGCAGGATTGCTGCCATCTTGGCGATGGCAATCCGGCTGAAGCGATCCAGTGTTGAATATCCCGGATGTGTAGCTTTGGGAGAGGCCCGCCGATGGTAGCGAGCAATTAACGCAACCAGTAATAAATCGGACTGTCCCAGTCCAAACAGATTCCCATTACTGATTAAATACATCGAATGCTTATGGTAACCACTCTGATTTACATAAATGCCGATTTCATGCAGTAAGGCAGCCGTGTATAATAACAGCCGATTCCGTAAATCGAGTTTATGTTCATTTTGCAGCGACTGGAACAGGGTGTCCGCCAGAAACGCAACGTGCCGTGCGTGTGCTTCATCAAAATCAAAGCGTTTGCCGAAATCAATCGTCGAACGAATGACCTGTGTATAAAATTCATCCGACCAGGTGCTCTGGTCTGCCATTTCTTTCAGCAAACCATCGCGAAAGTTGGCTTTGGTGACGTAAATATATTTCAGCTGATACGCCTGAGCCAGCTTGGTGTAAGCCAATAGGGCTGGTCCCAGTGTTTCTGCATCGGTGAACGCAAGATGGTAGTTTTGCACCAGTTCATCTTCGTTTTTCTGCAGAATTTTATCTGTAAACTTGCTGAGTTCAGAAACTTTGAGTCTGTCCAGTTCATCCGGTGAATTTCCTGGCTCTGGAATTTCATCCTCGGGACGTAATTGTGCCAGAGCAAACCGCACGTCGCCGCCCAGCACAACCAGTTTGATTGATTTATCTGCTGGAACTTCATGTACAATCTGCTGAATCACTCGCTCGATCTGATTCTCCATAATCGTACGTTCTTTGGCTAAAGGCACGCGATAGCCTTTGAGCATTTCACGCAGGCGCAGCGCCCCCAGGCGATAATTACTGGAGAACAACACATTTCCGTTTTGCACCAGCAGCAGTTCGGTCGTACCTCCGCCGATCTCGGTCACGATGGTCTGAGATTCATCCAGATTTGGTTTTGCTGCCAGGTAGGGGCGAATTCCCTGGTAGGTAATTCGGTTGACTTCTGCTTCGTCTAACGGAGAGACTTCAAAACCGGTTGCGATGAAAATGCGGTCTGTAAATGCCAGTCTGTTGTCTGCTTCACGAACCGCACTGGTGGCAACAACGCGAATTTGATCATCGCGGGAAATTTGATATTCATCTAAGCGCCGGCGGTAACTTTTGAGAATCCGCACGCATTCTTCCATCGTCGCCTTCTGAATATTACGCGTCTGAAATGTATCTTCTCCCAGCGTGACTGCCTGGGAAAGCCGCTCCAGTGCATAGACGGTTCCGTCTTCTTTCACTTCCGCGATTGCCATACGAATCGCGCCGGTACCGATATCGATGACCGCAATCAGGCGATTGGGGGCAGAATCGGAACGATTGGAACTGGTGGCTGTTTCAGCCAACGTGGAATCTTTTGTATTCATACTTTGGTTTCATTTTTTAATAATGCCGTTTCCTGAATCACTGTTCGAGCCCAGGCAGCCACTCCCATGACGGAAGAATCATCTCCCAACTGTGCGGCAACGACTTTGAACGAGTCCTTAAAAGTCGGCATCACATTGCGGCGTGTGGCTTCCGCAACGGCTGGCACAAACAGATCGGGCATTGCTTCCACCAGCCCGCCTCCCAGAACAATGACTTCGGGAGAAAAAATATGGACCATATTTCCGGCAGCGATTCCAATATATTCCGCAGCGCGGAGAATGATTTTTTCGATACTTCGATCGCCACCCTTAATCGCGGAGGCAAGTATTCCGCTTCGGATATCGGAAATGTCTGTCCCTACCATGGACCGCAGGGTCGGGGCATCACCTCGATAGGCAGCCTGTGCGGCCGCGGCAGAGATTGCCAGACGGCTGGCGAGGGCTTCCAGACAACCATGCTGACCACAACCACATTCCGGACCTTCAGGTAAAATTTTGATATGTCCAATTTCCATACAGGAGCTTTTACTGCCCTGAATCAGATGGCCACGATAGACGGCGCCTCCTCCAATTCCTGTACCGGGAAAGATGCCCATTGCAGATGTTGAGCCTTTCGCTGCACCGAAGCGATATTCACCATAGACGCCGGCATCCACATCATTGCAAATGACGACAGGGCAACCGAAGGCTTTTTCCAGAACCTCTTTTACCGGTGCGTTGTACCAGCCTAAATTGGGCGCTTCGAAGATGATCCCATTTTCCAGGTCCAACGGCCCCGGGCAGCCAACGCCAATTCCCGCTAATTCATTGGGAGTCAATCCCGCTTCTTCCAATGCCTGATGGATCGTTTGAACGATCCGTTCCAGGCCTTGTTCGACACCTGTATGACCTTTGGTTTTTCTTCGCTTCTTTCCGAGTGTTTTGTATTGTGAATCGAATATTTTGGCCAGCATTTTGGTGCCGCCCAGATCGAACCCGGCCCAGTAGCGGTTCGTTGTTTCTGGTGATTCAGTAGACATGTATTAATTTTCTATTTTTAAAGATATGATCTCCGCTCGAAACATCGTCGGATAAAGAACATATTTCGTATTAATGGAATTACAACGAGCTGCCCCCAGTATAACGAATTGTTCTTATGTCGTGTATTCTGGTGAATTTAGATCTTAATTAACAAGCTTGGATACTTTTTTTTTCTAATTGACCCTGGAAGAGTGTTTGTTTGTATAACCTAGCCGTCTCAAGACTAAGGGTAGGCCCTGATAAAACAAGGTCTTTGGGTAGATTCAAAGAATGCTGTGGCTTGTTGACTTTAGACTCAGCGACACCTTGGATAAACTGGCAAGAATGATTTCCACTTGGATTATTTTCCAAAATGTCACTGCACTAAAGATTACAGTCCCCTGGGGTTCCTTCCATGTATTTCCAGTTTCCCTGTGAAAAATGCTCTAAAAAACTCAAAGTTCGTGATGAAAATGTAGGGAAGAAAGTTCGCTGTCCTTACTGCCATCATACGATGCTGGTCAAAAAACCTGAAACGCCGATTATTGATACATCGATTGATGTGACAAGTTCGGCAGCAGGAAGTACTTCAAGCAAGCCAGCGACCAGCAGTCGGGGGGGGAAGAAACATGTCTCTAGTGGCTGGGCCGATGGTACCGAGGTCAGCCTCTCCAAGAGTGGTGTCATTGCCATCGCGGCGTCTGTCATATTTATCGCGTTGATGTTCCCTTTCCGGAATTATTACCTGGGAGAATTGTTTTTAGACCGGGGCTGGGTGCCATTCGCACTGGTCTTTTTGATGAGTTGGTCTGCCACAATTCTGATTTTGAAATCCCGCAAGCTTGCCAAACAGAAGGATTCGATGCTGTTTGATACGCTGCCGACAGATATTTCAGAAGAGATCTCCGAGAAGACCGTTGCCAATTTCATCGAGCATGTCAAAAACCTGCCCGTTGATCCACGTGAAAGTTTTCTCGTGAATCGCGTACTTCGAGGACTGGAGCATTTCAGTGTTTTGAGAAGCAGTTCCGAGGTTTCCAACCGTCTACAATCACAATCAGAAATTGACGCAACGGCGGTCGATTCCAGTTATACCATTCTCAAAGTCTTCATTTGGGCGATTCCGATTTTAGGGTTCATCGGTACCGTGATCGGGATTAGTGCCGCGGTGGGGGGCTTCGCTGGGGGGATGGATAAAGCCTCAGACATCTCTGCTCTGAAAGAGTCTCTGGGGAGTGTGACTGGCGGACTATCAACTGCCTTTGATACGACTCTGGTCGCACTGGTGATGAGTATGCTGGTGATGTTTCCCAGTAGTTCCATGCAGAAATCGGAAGAGGATCTGCTGAACTGGGTAGATGAATACTGTAATGAAAACCTGCTGAAACGACTTAAGGAGAGCGAGCCTGGTGGTGGCGGAGGTGATGAAAAAGATCATCGACGTCTGATCCAGCGTACTATTGATAAAGCGATGGCGAACCATCATGCGGAGTTGCAGACCTGGATTGAAAAACTGGAGGGGATCGGCAGTACCCTGTCCCAGTCCGTAATGAAATCCTGGGGCAAAATCGATGAGAAAATTCGTTCTCAGCAGGAGGAGCAGCTCAATCAGGTGCAACAGGTAATGAAGCAGTTGGAAACGGTTGAAGAGAAAATGACCGCACTGCAGTCAGCACATGCAACAAACCTGGAAAACATGAATGGAGATGCAACGGAAATGGCTGAAGCAGCCGGCGTGCTGACACAATCATTTAATGGGGTCCAGCAGGGTTTGAACGGACTCAACACGGTTTTGTCTGATCTGGGAGAAAAGCAGGTGCTGATTCAGCAGGTAGAAGCCCCTCGCAAACGCTGGGGACTGTTTGGGAATTCCAGGAAAGTACGATAACCAGAGTTATGGTGATTCAGTGGTAAAGAAAAAGCAAAACGATACAGAAACGGTTTCTCTGTTTCCGTTTCTCAGTATTCTGGCGTGCGTTATTGGTGTTCTGACGCTCATGATCACTGCCATGGCGCTGAGCCAGATGGATCAACAGGATGATGTCTGGAAGCGCGTTGAAGAATTTGAACAAGAGCAACAGAAGATTACAGAGAAACAAGAGAACATTGACGAAGTCAAAAGCCAGATTGAAGATTTGTCAAAACTGAATCGTGATCTGATCCTGGCTCTGGAGGAGCTCAAGAAACTCAAACAGGAAAAAACGAAAATTCCAAATGACATCACGCCAGAAGAAAAAGTGAAACTTCTGGCGGAATCGAATCGTCTGGAAAAGCGTGTTGAAGCGATCAAAGATGAACCGATGATGCTGCAAAAGGAAATCGATAAACTCAAAGTCGAATTAAACAAACGGGAAAACCCAGTTGCCGCGGAAGTAAGAATTCAGCCAGGTGGTACGGGCGTTGATCTGAATCCGACTTTTATTGAATGCACGAAAAATGGAATTTTGGTTCTGGATGGTCCTTCTAAGGATTTACGCGTTCGCCGAGACGATTTGAGGAAAAGTCTGCCGTTTGTGGAATTGCTCGATAAAATTGGCGCACAAAATAAAGGGACGGTGATCTTTCTGATTCGTGAGGACGCTGTTTATACCTATAATATCGCCTCCAGCGTGGCCCGCTCCCGTTACTGTCCCAACGGAAAATTACCCGTCGAAGGGAATGGGAAAATTGACTTAAGCAAATTTAAGAACGCGGCAGGTTGAGCAGGCTCTGATTGCATTTTTCGCAGGAAGTCACCCGCTCATGGAATACGTTGATTCTGATCAGAGAAGTCTGAAGCAGTTTTGAGTGTTTCGTGCGACAATAAAAAAAGCTCTGCCGAGGTATCTCGACAGAGCTTTCTGTTTCAGATCATTTGTTGATCGAAGATTATTCTTTCAGATCATAGCACATCAGAACATCCTGTTCTCGCAGATACAGCTTTCCGCCGCAAACGACAGGATGAGCCCAGGCTTTCCCTAAAACCTGATCTGCTTTGAAGCTGCCTTTCAGTTTGTACCCTTCAGTCGTTGCTTCGATGAGAGCCAGATCGCCACTTTCGTAACGGAAAATCAGGTGGCCATCGGCGAGGGTCGTTGCAGCTGAGCCTGATCCTTCGCCCCGAATTTTATCTTCTTTTTTGCCCCAGATAACCTTACCTGTTTTCAGTTCAACACAGATTGGAAACCCTTTGCCGTGTCCATGTCCACAATAGATATGATCTTTGTAGAGGATCAGGCCACCATGGTGATTTTGCAGCGTTTTCGGATCAAGAAAATAAACTTCTTCGGCTTTAATCCCGTCACCCTCTTTCGAAAGTTTCACCAGAGCACTGCCTGTTCCGTATCCAGTTGAAGTGAATACATAGTCTCCGGAAACAATCGGGGTTGGAATATTGGCGACGCCGTTAGCAACCGGGTTGTAGTTCCACAACAATTTTCCATCACTGGCACGAACACCAATCAGCCCACGGCCGGTGAGTTGGACATATTGCTTCACGCCACCAGCATTTGAAATCACGATTGAAGAATAGCCGGCACCGTCTTTCCCTTTTTCGCCCAGGTCAGAGACGGATGTTTTCCAGACTTCTTTTCCCGTCGTTTTATCCAGTGCGACCATCATCGCTTTTTTCCCACCGGGCGTGCAGATTACCAGGTCGCCATCGACAAGGGGCGATTCCGAAAACCCCCATTTGGACATCATCTTTCCGTCCCATTCTTCTTCGAAATTTTTCGTCCAGATGATCTCCCCATCTTCAACACTAAGGCAGGAGATCGCGCCATTGGAAGAAACCGCATACAGTCGATCGCCGTCAATGGAAGGAGTGCAGCGTGCGCCGGGATATCCATGTTTGGGGTTCAAATCCACCAGATTTGTCTTCCACAAAATTTTTCCATCATCAGTATTGATGGCAATCACAGCCTGACCATCTGGAAGATTTCCCGTAGTAAACAGGCGATTGTCCTTGATCGAAACGCTGGCGTATCCTTTTCCCAGACCAGTTGTAGTCCAGACCAGTTTGGGGGGAGTCGCATTCCAGTCTTTGAGTAGTCCTGTATCAGAGGAATGGTTCAGGCGATTGGGGCCTCGCCATTGTTCCCATGACTTTGAAAGTTTCGTGGGCTCAGCCGCTTTGGATGACAGGGGAAGTCCGCAAACCAGCAAGGCTCCCAGGAGCAGGCGAACGGGCATTGAATAACTCATAGTCAAATAGTCCTTTTGTGAGATCTTATAGACCAGGTGGGGAATTAAATTCGAGATTCTCGCAGCCGCTTTCTGCTTGTGGGAATTCAAAAAACAGGGCGATGGCCTCTTGGGGGTAAGATACGGGCACACGACTCATAATTATATGAGTCTATTCAGGTCGCTGCAATCTACGTCCCAAAGATTCCTAAACAGGAAGCAGCGGATTCCATTCTCAGCGAAGAGGCTAGGATGAGGGAATGCGACTAATCCAACCCGTTTGAGACATGTCTCAGCAGACGGGAGTTATCCGGAGTGTTCTAAGGCATCCTGAATCTTGTTGCGCAATTCATCTGGCGAGATATCGGTAATCCGGAATACTTTCAGGCCCGCCGTTTCCCCTTTGTATAGCTCGATTTGTGATCGTTTCAGTTGAAGTCCGTCTTTGATCACTTTCAGCAGGGCTTTGTTCGCTTTGCCCTTTTCCGGTGCCTGTGTGACACAGACTTTGAGCCTGCCGTCGTGAATCCCTTCAATGCGGTTCTTACTGGATTTGGGTTGCGCGCGAACAGGAAGCAGAACCGCCGCGCCATCGAATTCAAGCTGTATGTCTATTGTCACGTCGCATTCTCAATTTCCTGGTTCTGATTCCAATCCTTCATACAGAGCGCTCCCGATGCGTACTAACGTTGCCCCTTCTTCGATGGCCACTTCAAAGTCACCACTCATGCCCATCGAAAGTTCCTCCAGCGACACCTGCGCAGGGGACATCGCCTGGAGTTGGTCGCGCAGCTGCGATAATTCTCTAAAAACAGGGCGGGCCAGTTCCGGATCGGTCGCGTGTGGTGCCATTGTCATCAATCCCGCGATCGTAACGTGAGAGACTGCACAAACGGAATTCCAACTGGCTAAGAGTTCGTCTCTGGAGAATCCTTTTTTATTCGGCTCGCCGGAAAGATTGACTTCAACCAGCGCTCGTGGTTGTAAACCGGATTCTGCGGCGATGCGATCAATGGCCGTCAGTAACTTCAGGGAATCAACCGAGTGGATCAGGCTGCTGTGCTGGATGGTGCGTCTGACTTTATTACGTTGCAGCGGGCCGATGAAATGCCAGTGTAAATGATCGGGGAGCAGCATAGCCCGTTCTTCCAGTTGTGAAGTGCGGCTTTCACCCAGGTGAGTCGCCCCCAGTTCAATCAACGCGGAAACCCATTCCATGCGGGCATATTTTGTTACCGCGATTAATGTGACTGACTCTCGGGAGCGTTTCGAACGTACGCAGGCCGCATTGATGCGGCTTTGAATCTGTGCGTCGTTTTTTTGAATGATGTCAGTTTGGTCGTCCATTCCCGGGTTTTCCACAGCTGGGGGCAAAAGTCTCTATATCCGTTAAGCGGGGTCCGTTAAGCGGGGTCCGTTAAGCAGGGTTCGTTGATCAGGATTGAATGTTTCTATAAAGAGGCAGGCAATCATACGTTTGTATTTTGCCTGAAATCAACTGATCGCAAAGAAAACTGGTAGCGCTTAGGTAATCATTTTTCCCAGGAACCTGACACCATACTCCCAGAAATGTTCTTCTTCAATTTCCTTCTGCCTGACGATCTCCGAACGGAACCAGGTAACCTGATCTCCCTGTACGGGAACTCCTACGTGGATTGACTTCTGAAAAATAGGTAGGGGGTAAATGAAAGACAGGCCGGATTGTGAAATAGAGCGGGACCAGACTTTGATTGTGTTAAGTTTGCCCTCTTCAGCATACTCTTCATCAGGAATGGAAATCCAGACAACCCCGCGGAAGTTTTTACGCTCATGAGCACGTTTATTTGAATAATGGAGGCTCATACGTTGATCGAGACGATCCAACGTATCCAGAACGCGCGAAATGGCACGGTTCTGCTTCTCAGTATATTGTTCCAAGTTAATGAGGCTCATTGGCCGTATCCACTTAAAATAAGTCAGGTTAAATACAGTATTCAACCGAGATGATTTGCTGTTTAGGTCAAGGTTTGTATATGTCTTAGTTAACGCAACTATATGTCTTGTTTAAAGCCAGTCAAACCCCTCCCCAAGCGAATCAATAGATTTGCATCAATTCGTGCTATGTTGCGTATAATAAACGTTTAGTTTTCAACAGTTTCCAGTTTATCCAGAAATGTTTGCAGGCTTGTCGCTTCTTCATTTAAACATTCAATAAACTGTTCAGCAGCCCCACCATTTCCGGAATCGATGATCTCTTTGACGGCTTCTTTCAGTTTTTGGGTAGGCGTGAACAGATCCAGTGATTTCCCACTGGAAGCGGTATTGGGAGCCCCCATTGCCATGTCTTTGAGAGTTGCTTCCAGTTCATCCTGGTCGAGAGGTTTGAACATGATCTTCGCCACGCCTAACTCTTTTGCCAGTTTAAGACGTTGGACGTCTTTATCCTGCGAGTTCTTTTCCATGCGTAACGCGGTCATCACAATAAACTGGGGAGGGTCGAGTTGTCCCTCGTCGGTAAAACGTTCCAGATTTTGTGCTTCCTGGAAGAGATCCACTCCATCCATGCCCCGCATCATCAGGTCTGAGACCACGATGCTGATATCATTGTCTGTCTTCAGATAATTCAAAGCCTCGTAACCGGATGTGGCCGAGACGGCCGTATAGCCAAACTTTTCAACAAGACGTGAGTGGAAGTGGCATGTGTAACCAACATCATCTACTACTAAGATTTTCATTTTATTGCCTTTGGGTTAAACCTACATGCTCAGATGATGATCAAACATTGCTACACTCTTGAGCCTTCAATACCTTTAATTCAACGACAAGTTGTGCAATTTCTTTTTCAAGTGAACCGAATTTGATCTGGGATTCATCTAATTGTTCTGATTTTCCATCATTTTCCAATGACTGTAGCAGGAGATAGGGTTCCAATTTTGTATAGTTTCCCACGGTTCCCTTGCAGGCATGTGCTGCTTCTGCCAATTCTTGAGAATCATTATTTTCAACGGCCTGTTGAATGTCATTCATCTGCTGTGGAACATAGCTGAAGAACAGTTCGATCATTTCAGCGAGAAATTCGACATCTCCCACCGCCATGTCAAGAACCTGTTCCCGGTTAATTAATCGCCAATGCCCTTTAGTAGATGCCAAGTTTAAACTTGTCATAACTCAATACCTTTATCCTGTGATGTACGCGTCAAAAATGATCAATGCTGAACCACAGACATTGAACTAACAGCGCAGACTCTGACTTTGAGAATTAAATCAGCAGGCCTAAAATAAAGGTTAGGTTCTCTTTTTGAGAGAAACCAACGCTGATCATCAACAAGACAAATTGGAGGGGAGTTTTTATATCGATCCTGACGGGTGTAATGCTTGATCGAAAAGAAGGGGCTATGATATAAGTGTTTTCTGTATGTGGGTAGGTATTAGTACAGTGCTGCTGGTCGCAAACCTGAGGTAAATTGCCTACGGATTGCGACAGTTGTTTTCCGCAAGAAAACAAAGCCTTAGATTTGAAAGTCGTCATTTCCGGTTTGGGAGTGTGCCAATTCATCAAGAACTTCTCTGACGAGTGACTCCGGAATGTCTTTGAAAACTTCCACGCGTCCAATACAGGTAGGAAGGACAAACCGCAGTTTTCCGCCAACGGTTTTCTTATCCAGTTTCATGCGGTCAATAATTTCGTCATTCACTAAGCGGGTTCCTTCAGGCAATGAAACTGGTAACCCCAGCGCCTGCAGAAGCTGAATCTGACGTTCTGTTTCCTGATGCGCGATCAAATTGAGTTTTTCTGCCAGATCACTGGCGTAGACCATCCCAATGGATACAGCTTCGCCGTGCATCAATTCTCCATAGCCGCAGAGTGCTTCAAAGGCATGGGCAAACGTATGACCGTAATTCAAAATGGCCCGTAAACCAGTTCGCTCATGCTCGTCCTGTTCAACCACTTCCGCCTTCAACTCACAACTTCTGGCAATCACTGTTCTCAACACTTCGGGCGATCGTTGATTCAATCCTTCAATATTCTGTTCGAGATACTGAAAGAATTTTGAATCCAGGATAACACCATATTTTACGATTTCCGCGAGACCACTGCGATAATCTCGCTCGGGAAGTGTTTCAAGAGTCGAAGTATCAATGAACACACCCAGTGGTTGATAGAAAGCACCGATGAGATTTTTCGCTTGCGGATGATTCACGCCGACTTTCCCCCCCACGGAACTATCGACGTGTGCCAGTAACGAAGTCGGCACTTGTACGAACGGCAGTCCACGGACATACGTTGCAGCGACAAAGCCTGCAGCATCCCCCGTCACACCACCACCAACCGCGATTAAGACTGTCTGACGATCCGCCTTCAGTTCTACCAGTCGGTCATACAGGCTGGAAATGACGGCCAGAGATTTCGATTTCTCACCGGCTTCGATGATTGCTGTTTCCCACTTCCAGCCCTTTGCTTCGAGGCTTTTTTCGATTTTGGGAGTATGTAGCGCTGCCAAGTTCCGGTCGGTGACAATAAACGCGGTTTTGTTGCCTTCTGCTACCGAGTTACGAAACGCCGGATTGTTATTCATCCAAGTTTCCAGGGCGTCAGCAAACTGATCGAACTGGTTACTTACAACAGAAATATGATAACTGCGCGGCCCCAGAGCGACATTGACATCGAAACTATCTGACACGTTGTATCCTTCATTATGGTAAAATCAGGCAAGTTACTACGCCGCTCTTGCGAAATCGGTCTTATGTTCTGCCTTATCATCGGTGAAATATGGTCCTTCTATCCTAGCTTTGGGCCGCCTTGAAGTCACGCCGGATGGTCCTGAAAACCGGGCTCCGATCACGTTTTTTGAGGTGAGGACGTGACAATTTCACACTGTTTGCTAAAATCATTTTGAACATGATCAAACCAATCGACAGTCAGATTCAGTCGATGCAGGATCTGGTTCCCGTTTTAAGCCGAAACGAAGGATTCGCAGCTGTGGTTGCGGCTCTCCAGTCAGGCCAGAGCGGGACAATTGACGGAGCCTGGGGAGGATCGTGCGCGCTGACAGCGGCAACGATCGCAGAATCTCTCAAATCGACCGTACTAATCATCCTGCCTCGCTTAGGGGAAATTGAAGAATTCAGCGGTGATCTTGTCAGTTTTCTGGGAAGAAATCCCGAAATATTTCCTGCCTGGGAAACACTGCCCGATGAACATGACGTGGCGGACTCGGTTTTTGGCGGTCGTCTGCGAGTATTAAATCAGTTAATGCAGACTGAACAAACTTCCGACAGTCACCCGCAAGTGATTGTGACCTCGTTTCCCGCTTTACTGCAGCCGGTTCCCAGTCGTCAAAAACGTCGCGAAGCGACTCGCACCATCCGGGTGGGGGATGAAATTGATACCGATCCGTTTATGAGCTGGCTCATCGAACGCGGTTTCGAACGAACGACTGCGATCGAACTGCCGGGCGAATTCAGTATGCATGGCGGTATTCTGGACATTTTTTCGCCAGATAGGACGCTCCCCATTCGTATCGAATTTTTCGGCGACGAAGTCGAATCCATCAGACAATTCGATGTCGAAACACAGAGAACCGTCGAAACCTGCGAACAGGTTGATCTGACTCTGATTTCCCCCGTCTCTGCCGCTGAGGAACAGTCACAACGCCCGACACTGGCCAAGGATCTGGATGAGAGCGCTTCTGAAAGTCTGCTGGACAATTTACCGGATCATACCTGTATTATTCTGGTTGAACTCCCGGAACTGATTGATGAGGGCAAACGTTATCTGGATCGCCTGGAAAATCCAAGAGGTTTATTCAGTGTGCCAGCGACGATGTCCCGCTGCACCGATTTTCCAACAGTGACCATCGCCCCTATTTCTGCTGAATCGACGGAGATATCTTGTCATTTACAGATCGAATCAATTGAGCGTTTTTCGCGCGCCAAGTCGGAAATGATCGAGGAATTAGCTTCGATAACCAGTCCTCAGGATAGAGTTGTTATCTGTTGTCATAATCAGGGGGAGGAGGATCGTCTGCAGGAAATATTGGCCGAGTCCGAATTGGAAATCACCGGACGCGTGACAACCTGTATCGGCAATCTGGCATTAGGCTTTCGGATCGTGCCCGAACATCTGGTGGTATTGAGTGATCATGAGCTCTTCGGGCGCGCCGACATTCGACACAAGCCGCGCAAACGCAAAGTCGAAAGCCGGGCCATCGACAATTTTCTCGACTTGAATGTGGGAGATTTTGTCGTGCATCTGTCGCATGGCATCGCCCGTTTCAAAGGCCTGGAGCTCCTGGAGAAAGATGGCTGTCGCGAAGAACATCTGTCATTGGAATTTCGTGAAAAAGTGCAGATGTATGTGCCAGTTTCTCTGGTTCATCTTGTGCAAAAATATATCGGGGGAGGAAAACATATTCCTCAACTCTCCAAGTTGGGGGGCAAAAGCTGGGCTAACAAAAAGGAAAAAGCGGAACAGGCCGTGCGGGATATGGCCAGCGATATGTTGCGAATGCAAGCCATGCGTTCTGCACAGCCTGGCATTGCCTATCCACCTGACAGTCACTGGCAAAAAGAATTTGAAGCTTCGTTTCCGTACACAGAAACAGCCGATCAACTGCATGCCATCAATGATATCCGGCTTGATATGGAGCGGCCTCAGCCGATGGATCGTTTGATCTGTGGTGATGTTGGATATGGCAAAACAGAAGTAGCGATTCGGGCCGCTTTTAAAGCCATTGATTCAGGCAAGCAGGTTGCTGTGCTGGTTCCCACAACTGTTCTGGCAGAGCAACACACGCGAACTTTTAGTGAGCGGATGGCCGATTACCCTATCACCATCGAAGGTCTTTCGCGTTTCAAAACAAAAGCGGAACAGCGTAAGACTCTGGAGGGTATGGCATCCGGTAGTGTCGACCTGGTGATCGGCACACATCGATTAATTCAGAAAGATATCAAGTTTAAAGATTTAGGCCTGCTGGTTATCGATGAAGAACAACGCTTTGGTGTGGAGGCCAAAGAAAACCTGAAGCATCTCAGATTGCAGATAGATGTGCTCACGTTGAGCGCCACCCCGGTGCCGCGGACGTTGCATATGTCGTTACTGGGAATACGCGATATTTCTAATTTGACCACAGCGCCCCGTGATCGAGTTCCGATCGAGACCCGGATCTCCCGTTTTGATCCTGAACTGATCCGGCATGCGATGGTGCGTGAATTGAATCGGAACGGGCAGGTTTATTTTGTGCATAACCGTGTCCACGATTTACAGAAATATGCAGACCGGATTCAGCAGATTGTTCCCGAAGCCAGTATCGGGATCGGGCATGGGCAGATGAAAGAATCAGAACTCGAAGCGGCGATGTATGATTTCGTGTCCGGCAGGATTGATATCTTTGTCTGCACAACCATTATTGAAAGTGGGTTGGATATTCCGAATGCCAATACGATGTTCATTCACGATGCCGGCAATCACGGTCTTTCGGATCTGCATCAGCTGCGCGGACGCGTGGGAAGATCGCATCATCGCGCCTATTGTTATCTGCTGTTACGCGATGGACAGATTTTGACGCCGGTTGCTGCAAAACGATTAAAGGCCATTGAAGAATACAGCGAGCTGGGGGCCGGGTTTAAAATCGCAATGCGCGATCTGGAAATTCGTGGTGCCGGCAACATTCTGGGAACGGAACAGAGTGGCCATATTTCCGCGGTGGGCTATGAATTGTATTGCCAACTACTGGAAAACGCCTGTAAAAAGTTAAAAAACGAGCCACTGCGGGAACACCATCATGTCGCCATCGATCTGCCTTGTACTGCGTATCTGCCTTCCGATTTTATCCCCCCCGGCCGAATCAAAATCGAAATATACCGCAGATTGTCCGCAGTACGTTCCCTGGAAGAACTAACGGAACTGGAAACAGAAATTGAGGACCGCTTTGGTAATATTCCACATCCTGCGCGACAATTAATTATTTTGAAAGAATTACAAATCCTGGCGCAGCACTGGCAGGTGGATCGCATTCGGCTGGAAGATAACTTCGCTGTTTTAGGCTATCGAGATAAAAATCACATCCTGGCTCTGGCCAAAAGTAATCAGAAACGGATTCCTGTTCGCATTGTCGATCATAAGTCAGCATATATTCCCTTGCCGGTTTCTGCCGTAAATACGGAAGCAATCATGTTAGAGCTCAAATCGGTATTGCAACAAAGTTTTGATCCGGCCTATAATCTCGCACCATCGTCCTGACAGGTTGGAAAACGAGTTGATCTTCGATTTATTTTCAATCTTTTTGGATGGTATTGATAGTGGATCAGTCATCTTTCCCTTCCTTACATTTCCTTGTAATTCTGACTGATAACAGTATCGCCCTTAGATTGTCTCTCAAATTCCCGAATTTAGTAATTCATTCATCAGCTGCAGGATGCATCTTGATGCGCTACGCGCAAGTATATATTTTGTTTCTTGTTTCGCTTGGCATGGCAGGTTGTGAAACTACTCCTAAAGTAGACAACCCTGTGCTGGGACCGCCACCGCCGCGCCTGGAATCTGCGCTGAAGCAACAGAAGCTGAGACACGCTGAAATTGCCAGTCGAACGAATGACAGGCAGAATATTCTGGAAGGGGATTTCGAGGATTCCGGCAATCCCTTCGAAACTCCGGTGATCACCGCTTCCACCACTTCGACCGACAGCACTGTTGAAGAAACAGATGACTTTCTGACCGATAGCACGGTCGTTGCCATGGTGAATGGAACACCTCTGTTTGTGTCAGATGTAATTGGTATCTACGATTTTCAGCTCAAACAGGCAGAGCAGAGAATGCCGCCTGAAGAATACAAGAAATTACGCCGTGCTCTGGTGAAACGTGATCTGAAAGGACACATTGAACGCCAGCTCCTGATTCATGAAATGAAGAGCACACTTAAGAAAGAGCAACTGGAGCAGTTGCAACAAGTTTTGGCAAATGCCTTTGAAGAAGAACGAATCCCCGAATTGCAAAAAGGGCTGGGAGTGAGCTCTCCGCAGGAACTGGAAGAAAAACTCAACCAGCAGGGACGTTCTCTTTATCATGAAAAAGAGCTGTTTATGAAACAGCAATCTGCCATTCAGTTTATGCAGGTGAAAGCAAAAGCAGCGAATGATTATAGCCGTGAAGAAGTACTTGCACGGTATAAAGCAAATATCAAAGAATACGAAGTACCGTCCAAAGTGCGTTGGCAGCGTGTCCGAATCACCTATGCCAAGCAGGGGGGTAAGGATAAGGCTGTTGGTCTATTAGATGAAGTGATTCATAAACTTCAGGCTGGAGACGATTTTGGCGAACTGGCCAAAAAATATTCCGATGGAACACGTGCTGAAAAAAATGGTCAATGGGGTTGGACACGTCGAGGCAGCCTGGCAGAGCCAGAAATCGAAACTGCACTGTTTGAACTTCCGATTGGACAAACCAGCCAGGTCTTTGAAACAGCAACTTCATTTCAAATCGTAAAAGTGAATGATCGGAAAGAGGCAGGACACATTCCTTTTGCCGACGTCCAAGGCAAACTTGAGCAATCGATGATTACCGAAGCTCGCATGAAAGCCACAACAGATATTTTAGAGGAACTACACGCGAAAGCGATAATCGAAACGATGTTTGATCTGGATGAGGAAGATGCAGAATCTACCAATCCTGCGGTTCAATAAAGCATTTGGAAAAACAAAACATTAATAGTTCGCTTGTATTTAAGAGTCTGGCATTTATTTTTAAAACCACACAAGTTTTTTTGAAAATATTGTCATAATCATATTGACCTGAAACGCAGAAATCGATTATTAACCCCACACACTTCTCTCAACTCTCAAAAAATCAAATCAATAATTCATATCACTAACAATCGTCTGTTATTTTTGCCGCATGGCAAACATTCAATTGCATTTCGTTTTCTAGAATCCTGATTTCGCATACGAAATTCGTATGGCACTAAATCCGGATTTCGGACTAAAATCCTATCCACTTTTAGATAGCGAGTTGGAAGTCATGATGACTCCTCAAAATAAACATAATCAAAGTTGGTGTTCTGGCTTGAAGGAGGGACCTACATTGGGCAAGGCATTTGGAGTACTGGCCTGTACGACGCTGATCGCAGCGTCAATGTGGCTGGCCAATCTTGGCAACACGACCAGGAAGGTCGCTGCTGATGTCGAGAATGATGGCCAGTCGATTGCGGGGCGTCAACAACGCTCGGCTCGTTACTATCTGAGTCTGGGGACTCGATATTACGAGAGAGGACAATTCGCTGAAGCGGTAGAAGTGCTTGAACAAGCTTCTGTCTCTCCAGGTCGTTTGTCATCTGCAGAGTTTCGCAAAATGAACGACTATCTTGGTCGTGCTCGACAGCGAGCTGCAGCACCTCGGGACAAACGGATTGTCAGAGCACAGTCTCCCGCTGCCGACACCAGTTATTCCACTAATTTCTCCAGTGGGGCAGGGAAGTCGCTCGAAGATCAGAAGCAACTGGCACGTCAGTTACTTCAGTCTGCAAGTGAAGACCTTAAACTGAATGAATTTGCAAAAGCCCGCCAGAAAGCCGGACAGGCTGCATCAATGCGGCTGGAGTATGGTCCGTTTGATGAACGACCAGAACAGGTACTGGCTGCCATCGCTCGCGCAGAACAACGAAATCAGAAGAGTGCTCCGATTCAGCAAGCCGGTGGCTTTACTGATAATCGGTCGAATATCATGCAGGTTGCTAACGTTGAAGAATCTGCTGATAGTAATCCGTTCTCCAATCCTACCGCCAATCCGTTTGATGGAAGTCAGACGAAAAAACTGTCGGAAAAAGAACAGGCCTCTGTGCTGTTAAAGCAGGCTCGTCAAGCCTTAAACGGCGGTCACTATGATGATGCTCGAAACTTGGCGATCCAGGCACAGGATTATGAGGTTGCTTACAAACTGTTCGAAGAACGTCCGCAGCACATTCTTTCTGAAATTGAACGGAAAACTGGTGCTAAGATCTTTGCTGGTCAGTCAACTCCTTCGATGCCAGTCGCTCAATCTAATGCTCAATCTTCAGATAATGATCAGTCTGCAAAACTGTTAAAGCAGGCACGTGCTGAATTACAATCAGGTCACTACGACTCTGCACGCGAACTGGCACTTCAGGCAAGCAATCTGGATGTTGCATATCGACTTTTTGATGATCGTCCTGAATTGATTCTCGATGAAGTTAAGCGGGCACAATCAAGTGGTTCTCTGGCAGCGACTGGTTCCAGTCGTGCTCAGAATACGCCGGTTACAGTTCCTCAAGGTTCATCTAAAACACAGGCGACAGAATTGCTACGCCTGGCGCGTCTGGATATTAAACAACGTGATTTCGACGGTGCCCGTCAGAAGGTGAATCAGGTTCAACAAATGCGGGTTTCTTATGACCTGTTTGATGACCGCCCTGAACTGGTACTGGCAGCCATCGATCGGATTTCCGATGAAGCAGCCATCATTTCAGGGATCAAAGGCCTGCAGCAGAATCAGGATGCTGTTCGTCCTCGGATTAGTCGTTTGATGGAACAGGCTCAACTCGCTTTGCAGCAGGGAAATAAAGACGAAGCATTGATGTTCGCTTCCTCTGCTCAGAAACTGGCTCAATCACTTGATCTTCGCTTCTCAAACACAAATGAATCGCCTGCCGCATTCATTCAACGTGTGGGAGTCAGCTCTGAATCCAGACTGAATCCGGGAACGTCGAGAACAACTGATGGAAAATCGAGTCCAGAATATGCACGTCAACTGCTGGCCTCTGCCCGCAAGGATCTAGCCAATAACCGAGTGGAAGAAGCACGTCAAAAGGCGGAAGCCGCACAAAAAGTAGATACCGCGTACACACTGTTTGAAGATCGTCCTGAACAGGTTCTGGCCGACATTCGTAAAATGGCAGGGCAACCTGGTGGACTTTCACCGGAACAACTTTACGCCACAGAAAATGAGCGTAAGAAACAATTCTCACAAAAACTGATTGCTCAGGCCAGAACAGACCTGAAAGCAAGACGATTTGAAGCTGCTCGTGCGAATGCACAAGAAGCATTGCAGGTTGGCGTTGAATTCAAACCGGGTGAAGACAGCCCGCAAGCCATTCTGCGTGATCTGGAAACCAGAATGGGAACACAACCCACTCAGGTGACGCGTCGAAACAATAACACTGCCAGTGAGATTGCCGTGATTCATCCCGGTGCCTCTGCTTTAGAATTGTATAACCTGGGAATGGAACGGCTTTCTGAAGGAAATCGTGAAGCCGCTTATCAGGCATTCTTAGCCGCTTATCAGTCTGGTGAAAAACTTGACAACCATCGTGCACAACAACTGCAGGATGCCGTTCGCGAGTTGGCACCTTCACGGTCCGACAAGATTCGACTGGTTAAGAATCAGAGCTCATCCTCAAATCCGGTAGCAGACGCTAAGGAATCGAGCACGATTGATCTGGTGGAACAGAAACAGGCTATTGAGTTCAGTCGCCTGCGATCTGATGTTCTGAATGCGATCTTCAAAGCAGAAAGAATGCGTGAGAACGCTCCGACAGAAGCTTTGGAAATTATCGACCAGACGATGTCCAAAGTAGAAAGTTCCAGCCTTAACAAAAAAGCAACAACAACTCTCATCGGTTCGCTGCAACGAACTCGTGAATCCATTGATTCCTTCCGCAAACAGGTTGCTCCTCTGGAAGAATTAAAGAGACGCAACCAGGAAGTGGAAGAACATATCTCTCAGGAAATCAAAACTCGAATTCGGGTTGAGCAGGAAGTTGCCGAGCTGGTTCAGAAGTTTAACGAGTTGATTGAGCAACGACGTTACGCGGAAGCCGAAGTGGTTGCCAAACAGGCCAAAGACCTCGACCCACAGAATCCGGTCGCTGTCACAATGGAATGGAAGGCACGCTTTATTCGACGTGAACAGTCAAATAATGATATGCGTGAACGCAAAGAACAGAACGTCTGGGGTCAGCTGAACGACGTGGAAGAAGCATTGGCAGACGCCTATACTCCTGACATCAAATTTGGTCATGATGCCAAAGAATGGGCCGAGCTCACAAAACGTCGTGACAAGTACCATGCGAAAAATCATACCCAGAAGACAGAAAAAGAAATCCAGATTGAAGAGAGCCTGGATCGTCCGGTAAATCTTCAGTTTGAAGATGAATCACTGGCAAACGTGATGAATAAGATTCAGACACTCACGGGAATCAATATCTTCCTGGATGGTCTCGGTCTGGAAGAGGAAGGCGTCACCACTGATGCTCCTGTGACGATCAACGTCAACGGGATCAAACTCAGAAGTGCGTTGAACCTGCTGCTGGAACCATTGAATCTTTCCTACACGATTGACAACGAAGTATTGAAAATCACCAGCCGCATCCGTCAGCAGGGAACGTTGAGAACTGAAACGTACCCTGTGGCAGACCTGGTGGTACCGATTCCTAACTTTGCCTCCAGCGGCAGTATGGCAAGTAACCCTTACAGCCAGATTGGTGCTGTCAGCTATGGATCAGGTATTGGTGGTAATCAAGGCGCACCTGGAAACTTCCAAGTGGCAGACCCTGTGATGGGCGGAGTGCCCGGATCCAATCCATGGAGCAGTGGCGGTGCCACATCACAAGTTGCTGGCGGTGGTTCTAATATCGACTTCGATTCATTAACCGAACTCATCGTCTCTACCGTGGAACCCGATTCCTGGGAAGAAATCGGTGGTGCAGGCAGTGTGCGTCCATTTGAAACAACCTTGAGTCTGGTGATTCGTCAAACACAAAAAGTACACGACGAAATTGCCAACCTGCTCGATCAGCTGCGAAGACTGCAGGACCTGCAGGTGACGATTGAAGTACGCTTTGTCACTGTCTCCGATCGATTCTTCGAGCGAATTGGTGTCGACTTCGACTTCAATATCGCAGATACCGTTGGCAGTCCGACTGTTGACAATAGTGGAAACCCCGTCCCCGCCTTTGGTCAGGTCGATCTGCTCCAGGGAGCAAATCAGAATGGTGGTCAGGGGGGTCAGCAAGGTCAACAAGGCCAAACGACGTCAGGGCAGACCGGTGGACAGGGAGTTGCTCCCTTCAGTGATCCACCTACGAGAACTTTGCTCAACTTCGATAACTGGCCCAAAAGTGGTACAGTCGTCGGGATGGCTTCGCCAGAATCGTTTACACCGGACCTCGATGTTCAGTTCCGCCAGGGATCATTTGAAATCGGTGTTCCTGAATTCGGAAGTTTCAATGCAAACGCTGGTGTGAATGTTGGTCTGGCGATTCTGAGTGACATCGAAGCCTTCTTCTTCATCAATGCTGCTCAGGCAGATGAACGATCTAACTTGATGTTCGCACCGAAAGTAACACTCTTCAACGGTCAGGTTGCCTTTGTGACCAGTAATGTATCACGGCCCTTCGTGATCAGTCTGGTGCCTACAGTGGGTAACTTCGCTGTCGGATTCACACCTGTGATCGCAAATATTCCGGAAGGGGTCTCACTGACTGTGTCAGCTGTGATCTCCGCAGACCGACGTTATGTACGACTCTCCGTTAATCCGAACTTCACCAACGTGACCGATGTGTTTACCTTCTCCTTCCAAGGGGGCGGTGGCGGCGGCCAGCAGGGTCAGCAAGGCCAGCAGGGTGGCCAGCAAGGTGGCCAGCTTGGTCAGCAGGGTGGTGGAAACTTTGGTAACGGTGTTGGAGCCGGTAATGGTGGTATCGGTGGCCAAGGTGGTGCTGGTGGCCAGCAAGGTGGTCAACAGGGACAACAAGGTCAGCAAGGTCAACAAGGGCAGAATGGTGGTGGTGGCTTGGGAACAACCACCATTCAGCAGCCTGTTGTGGAACAGGTCACGGTGACTACGACAGTCAGCGTGCCCGATGGTGGTACTGTGCTCCTCGGCGGTGTGAAACGACTCCGTGAAGGACGTAGTATGGCCGGTGTTCCGATTCTGAATAAACTTCCCTACATCAGTCGTCTGTTCAAGAATACTGGTGTCGGTCGTGAAACCGAAAGTTTGATGATGATGGTTACGCCCAGAATTATCATTCAGGAAGAAGAAGAGGAAGCTCTCCTCGGGTACTAAGGAATGGAAACGGGATCGCCTGTCGCAACAGGTGATCCCGGGAAATTGCAGATCGCGGGATCTGCAGAGGGGCTGATCGTCAGCAGCCCCGGGCTCTGGCCGTCGCGAATTCTCCCCCCCCCTGATTCGCGGCGGCTTTTTTTACGTAGACACACAAATTATGACTTTGCTCCACGAGCCCGGCTGAAGAACAGGGAATCGCTCTTGTGACAACCACCGGAAATCAATTAGACTTTTACCGGCGTAAATGGAATTCCCTGATCAAGATTCGGTAAAAGGAACTTTTGGTGTGTCTGCATTAAAAACATATCTGATTGTGGCACTGACATTGGCTTCAACACTACTTTCAGGAGCCATAACCGAGGCAGATGCCAAGGCTCCCGAAAAATACCGTGTTAAAATGGAGACGACCAAAGGCACGTTTTACATTGATGTGACTCGCAAGTGGTCTCCCAATGGAGCGGACCGGTTTTATGAACTGGTGAATTCTGGTTTTTACAACGATTGCGCTTTTTTCCGGGTGATCGACGGCTTCATGGCGCAGGTGGGCATCAATGGAACCCCTGCTACACAAGCGAAATGGCGAGATCAGACCTTTCAGGACGATCCCGTTGCGAAACCAAATCTCCGGGGATATGTCTCATTTGCAAAAACAGGCGCTCCCCATTCGCGGACGACACAGTTCTTCATCAATTTCGGCGACAATCGACGCCTGGATGGATATGGTTTTGCTCCCTTTGGTGCCATTTCCCATAAAGAGATGAAAGTCGTCGATGCACTCTATTCCGGATATGGTGAATGTGCTCCTTCCGGACGTGGTCCCTCACAGCAGAGGATGCAGCTGGAAGGAAACCGGTACCTGAAACAGGACTTTCCTCGTCTGGATTACATCACCAAAGCTTCGGTCCTGCAGCGCTAAAAACAGGCAGACTCTTTTATTTGCTGGTCTCGTCTGTCAAATGCGGTTGAATAAACAACGCCTTTTTTTCACCCGGCAAGGTAAAATCAAAACCACAGTTTTGGAAAAAGACGTCTGAGGAAGTCACGACCATGACTTCCAGGATATTGCGCTGGCGGGCTCTTTCCAGGCAGGCGGTTACCAGCTTTTTACCGACTCCAATCCCCTGCCGATGTTCGGCGACGACCAGACTGCGGATTTCCGCTAACTTCCGTGAATAAATTTCCAGCGAGGCGAAGCCGACAATTTCGTCTGTTTGTTCTACAGCCACAAAGCCCGTTTCCACCAGGATATCTAATTCTTCCGAGGTGCGAGGTAGAATTTTCTCCTGTTCCACAAAGGGGACAATAAACTCAGCCAGCTTATCAATATCATCCGGCTTTGTAGAACGTATGTGAATCTGATCGGTCATCTCAAAAGATCTTCATATAAGTCATAATTTTTGAACGGAAACACGGCTTCACTAACCTGCCCCGGGGCGAATGCGAGAGCATCATCACTCGTGGAATGCCGGGATCCGAAACTCCAAAATCAGAGAAATTCGGGGAAATCCCGCACTCTTTTTCTGATCTCGTGAAAAGTAAGACACCTTGATGGTGCAACCTGCTGGTCTATTGGTTATGTTATCGAGCAGAATCACATCTGTGAATAGGGCCGCAGTAAAATTGTTTGCCTGAAAATAAGGTATATTCCCCATGAAAAAAATTCCGTTTTTAATTTTGTGCAGTCTGATTTGTCTCTCTTTTTCCGGTTGTGGCAACAATCTACGACAGGGAGAACAGTCCGAGCCAAACGAAGGCACTGCAAGAATGCAATCAGCTAACTCCTCTCAAACAGAAATGGATACTCAAGTGACTGACGAAAGTGCGCCTGGCTACTTATCGACCCCATCGGGATTAAAATATCGTATCGTTCGTGAAGGCAGTGATAAAAAACCAGGCCCTCAGGACAAAGTAACTGTTCACTATCGGGGAACACTTGAAGACGGAACGGAATTTGACAGTTCTTATAAACGGGGAGAAACGATTTCGTTTCCTCTCGGCGGGGTAATTCCAGGCTGGACAGAAGGCCTGCAGTTAATTGGTGAAGGCGGCGAAGTCGAATTGATCATCCCGTCTGAACTGGGATATGGAGCCGCAGGTTCTCCTCCCGTGATTCCCGGCGGTGCCACACTGCATTTTAAAGTAGAACTCTTTAAAGTAAATTAGCTGAAGTCGCTCAGTCTCAGCCAGTTTTTTCTATGCCTCTACCCGCGCGTAATTCAGGAGAGAAACAGTGACTCACTGTTGGCATGATGTGATTCCCGGGGAAAATTTACCCCGCGATTTCACTGCCGTAATTGAAATTCCCACTTTTTCCAAAGTGAAGTATGAATTGGATAAAACCACGGGCCTGCTCAGGCTGGACCGCATGCTTTACTCTGCCGTTCATTATCCTGCTAACTATGGGTTCATTCCCCAGACTCTGGCCGAAGACGATGACCCGCTTGACGTATTAGTGCTCTGTCAGGAACCAGTTGATCCGTTGACGATTCTTGATGCCCGCGCCATCGGCGTGATGACCATGATCGACAGCGGTAAACCGGACCATAAAATTCTGGCCGTTGCCGTCAATGATCCGGAATATAATCCGTTTACAGAAGCATCGGAACTTCCGCCACATCGTCTGGCGATGCTGCGACGCTTCTTCCAGGATTATAAAACACTCGAAGGGAAGACGGTTGAAGTGGAAGAGTTTCAATCTGCTGCTGCTGCATTTCCTATTATTGAAGACTCACTGCAACGCTATAGCAACCAGCGACGTCGCGGCTTTCTATAAGATTGGCCCGCGTTCCGCCAAAAAGCAAAAAGCAGCTATTTCGTTCGAGAAATAGCTGCTTTTGTCGTTGGTCTGGGTGTCTTCAGATATTGGATTAAATCGGGTTGTCCACACGCACCTGAGCCGTTGGGATGCGGATTCTCTGCAGTGTCGCTCTGATCTGTTCTTGAATTGTGGGGTTCAGTTGCTTAAGTTCCTGAGTGAAGATCTGGTTGCCCATAATCTGATTTACATTTAATTTCGGGCGATTTCCAATATGGTGATCAAGTTCCACCATTCGGACAGACTTTTCTTTCGTGCCTCGACTCAAGAAGACGCGAACGAAGCGTACATTTCCCTGCATATGCCCTTTCATCTGGAAGCGAAAAGTGGGCTTGCCCTGCAAAGCCATTTTCAGCTCTTTCACACGCTCGTTAATCATCATCTGCACATGATCAGGCAGATCAATAATTTGATTGCTGATCTCAACGGGATTCCCTTTAAAGTGGTGTGTCTGCAACGTGTCATTATCGTCCTGGTAACTGACTTCCACCGAATACCCCTTCTGCAAACTGCCAATAAACAGCAAAGAAAGGTTATGGGTCGTCGTAACTGGGATATGACTCATGCCTAAAGGTAGCTTACGCCCCAACAGGTCTGTCTCAGTAGAGCGAGAGGCAATCGGACCATCCTGCACCGCATTCTGAACCGGCTGTGTCCTGGGCCGCGGATTTTGATTTGTTGCCAGCAATGGTTTCTGACCAACCGGACTAATCGAAAATTTATGAAATCGAAACAGTTTCTGAGTGAGTGTGACTTCAAGCACCTGATGCTTTGAAGCCCGGATGACACCAAATCTGACCAGACTTCCTTTTTTGGAATTCATGACAAATTCGCGTAACACTTCTGAGGAAGTAATGGCTTTGCCGTTGAAGGTGGTCAGGACATCAAACATTTTGATTCCCGCCTGCTGGGCAGGGGACTTAGGCAGCACCAGTTTCACGCCGACTCCCTGACCGGCCTTCATCATCGTATTGAGCTGGGCAGCCAGAGCAGCGGGAATCGGTTCTGTCACAATGCCGACAAAGTTTCGCTGTTCTGTTTCTCCAGTCGGACGACTGGTGATAGTGAACTTCCCTTTAACGGCATCTGTGTTTGTACCGTCAACGGGACGCATCTGTTTGGGTTGAGAGGCAGTCTCCGTTTGTGTTGTTTCAGCCTGACCGGGTCTCTTTGCTTCAAGGGGCAGCTCATCAGCAAACGACTGTTGTGCTGCCAGCAGAGAGAAAACGATACCGCTGAAAAAGAACCATTGATACTTTTTCATTGTTCTGCCTTGGAAATGTTTCAAAAAAGACAACTCCCCTGCTTCAGAAATCTTAAGCAGTTCCTGAGTCGGAAGTCTCTTCTTTGTGGCCCGTATTCGAATTCCTACTTATTCCGCTAACTGATCTCTTCTTGTGCTTACTCGCTTTTTATTGCCCGGTGGATTAACGCTACTGACCATTCCAGTCTGACTCTTCCTTGATCAAGGAAAGGCCGGCTTTATTGACGGGAACAAAGTCGATGGTTAATTCCGGCATCGACATCTTTACATTGGCCCCTGTTTCGGGGTTCTGAACGGTAAAATTTGTCCAGGAAAGTTCGGTCCGTTGTTCAACAGGACCCAACTCGGTGTTGTAGAGTATGATATCAATGGAATCTTGTATGGTTTTATCGACTTCGGATGTCATCTCGATAGGCGTACTGCCGTGATCAACGACGGCCAATGCCTTCGATTCGATAAGGTTCGAAAACTGAGGAACCCTGTATGGCTCTGATGGTTGCGTCGGCACAGAAGGAGCCGGCGTTTCCTGTATCACAACAGGTACATTATGGGGCACTGGCTGAAATTGGGTGAATGCAACCATCCCGATGATCAGGCACGCACAAACGGCAGTCATCAGATAACGCAGCTTGAACTGTCCCTGGTGTTGTTTTTCGAATCGATCAGGTACGCCGTTTCCCAAGTGTGTGATCTGCCTGAATCGTTTTTCAAACTCTTCATCAGAAATCTCGGGAAGCTCCTGCAGCTCGAGAGGCATTTCCTGTTGGAAATATTCGCGCAGGACACTCTCCAGCTCATCATCATTCTCGAGCATTCCTGAAGTGTCATACGGTTTCATGATCTATCCCCACTTTTTCCAACTCTTCACAAAGCCGCTTTCTCGCACGAGAAAGCCGCATATCAATCGCCGACGTAGACGTGTCCAACGCGATTGACATTCGTTTCGATGACCATCCTAGTGCATAACGAAGTACGAGAACCTCACGGTCCTCGGCTCGAAGTTGTTGAAGCGATTGCCGGACTCGGCTGTTTCTCTCTTCTTTTTCCAGATCTTCTGACGGATCTGAATGTTTACCTACAATATTATCTAAAAAATCTGCAGGCCTCGCTGCATGGTTCTGCCGTCGGGCATAATCACGCAGCCAGTTTTGAGCAACAGTCAAAACCCAGGCCCGGATATTTCGAATTGACTCGACTTCTTGAGATTGTAAACGTACGAACGCTTCCTGTAGCGCGTCATATGCACGATCCGCGTCAGAGCATTGAGCATACAGTAATGCCCAAATTTCTCGACCTTCACGCAAATACACCGCCTCTATTTCTGCCGACCACCGTTTGGCCTGCTTATCAGGCATGCAAATTCCAATACGCTAGAAGAGGGAAATCTAAGTCTATTGGAGAGTGTTAATGGCTTCATTTCATTTGCCAGCTTAACAACACTCGGCTAACTCACATGCATTAGAATAGACGGAACCCCTACCAGAATCTAACGTCGTTTTAGGATATTTCCCGTTTCCTGAGAGATTCGACAGGCTCCTGCCATCAGCCTTTAACAGTCGTCGCTCGGATCTGGATTCATGAAAAATCCAGATCCTGTTAAAACATAACGACTTAAGTCAAATATCCCAGCTCAACGGCAGACATTTCTCGCTGATCCGAATTTTCCGGGAAGTTCTATTATTCCGGCGGGATCACCAAGTATGTCAGTTAGTTTATGAGAGCCAGCCTCACATTCAACCACCTGTCAGATTACTGAATTTCGGAGAACGATAGCGGCTCCAGATACCATTTTGTGATCTTGGAAACGGTTCCCTTATACTTGTCCATCTTCTTCATCCGGTCCCACTCGGGGTGATTGATAAATCCTTTCCAGTGTTCGTCGTGGGCTTTTCGATTCGGCCCAGACAGCATGTAGGTCAGATTCGGAACGTCATCGCCAATCAGCATCTCGCCAAAGAAGACCGGGCTCAGTTTGACGTTCTTCATGATGTCAATTTCACCGGAATTGAACATGTCCACTTTTAGACGAGCCAGATTCGCATTGCTGCTCTCATAGGTCCGCAGCTCAAACAGGTGCGGGCCTTCTCCTTCCGGAACTTCGAGGACCGGCATGCCACTGAAGGCTTTCATCAATCGGCTCTCAATCCGGCTGTAAGCAGCCGATTTATTCGGCAGCGCGAAAAATGTTTCGGCGGCTTTGTGGTAGGCCGCGTCTTTTTCCAGAACATCATTCACAGCAGAAAACTGGTCCAGGGACTTGAAGGGAATCAGCACATACAGCGAGTGATCGTCTTTGCCATCCATTTCCTTAAAGACGCCGACGCGGTCGATGCCCTGCCGTTTCAAAGCGGGTAACAACGCATTTGCCAGATAATCGCTCACGAGCTTCTGCTTGGCGGCGTCTGCAATCCGATACGTGCGCAGTTCAAAAAACTCTTGCTTCTGCTGTGGCGCTGCGGAGTGAGCCGTCTGTCCCAATCCCAGTGCGACTGCCGCTCCCACACTGCCTGCTAAAAACTGCCGTCGATCTGTTGTATTCTGTGTCATGATGTTCCTCGTTTCGAGTTCGTAGTGATGGAGATGATCACTTCCCGCTTAAACGTCGACCAATCAGGGATTGACCGGTGCGAGAATACGGGAAGCCTGCTGGGGGCTGTGATGAATTTTATTTTTTGCCACAACAACTTTGTCCGGAAATTCAATCGTGATCGGCTCTCCGGTATTCGGATTCGGCTCATAAAACGGTGCGCCGGTCGAAGCAACCGTCACGCGGATTTTATGTCCTTTGTTAAAATTTTGGCTCAACCAGCCGATATTAAACCCCACCTTGTAAACGTTACCCGGCTCCATCAGTTTTTGTTGTTCAAAGCCGTCCCGGTAGCGGGCGCGTCGGATCATATCGATGATCAGGATCGAACGTCCGTCGGGATAAACATCGCTCACACGCACAATAAAATCGGTGTCTTTTGCAGACGAAGAAACCAGTAGCTCCGCTTTCACATTGCCGGTCCACTCGACCGCTTCGGCCAGCGTATCCGTCGTGAAGGTCAGAACGTTTTCCTGCTGTTCCACAACACGGGCATCGCGGGCACCAGGGAAGCCACGCCCTTCAATCTTCTCCGGGTTCAGCGGATCAGCAATCAACTGAGTAAACGAATCACCGGCGGATGGCTTCGAGGTCGCTAACTTACCGCCAGCCTGCAGATAGTAGGGTGTTTCCGTAACCGGGATCGGCCAGTCATTCGCTGAACGCCAGACATTTCCAGGCGCGCCGGGCTCACCCACCGCCCCCATCACGTAGTACCGCACGTTGGGATCTTTCGTGATGCCGTTCTCCACATCTTTCAGATAATGGTCGAACCAGCGGATCATCTCGGCCACCACATCGAACTTCGCATTTTCGGGATACAGCATCTCGGCGACTTTGTTTCCCTTGTTGGTTCGACCATGCAGCCAGGGGCCGATATACAGTTTCTGATGGCCGCGGGAATTCGGTCCCCCTTTGTGCTGGCGTCCGATATAACTTTGAATCGAACCAACGCACATATAGTCGTACCAGCTGCCGACGGTGAAGCAGGGGACGTTCATCTTGTCGAAATGCAGCGTGCAGTCTTCGTCTTTCCAGTACTCATCATAGTCAGGATGCGAAAACCATTCGGCCATCACAGCCCGGTTGTGTGCAGGTACGCGACAGACCGCGTCCATGCCCTTAAACCGATTCGGCTTCCCGGCCCCGCCGATAAAATAACCTTCGTGATACAGGCTCAGTCCGGTATCGATCATGAATTGGCAAACCAGATGCGGCGGCTGAGTGACGGCCAGATAGTTCTGAGCATAGCCCCCCTGCGAACTGCCGAAGGTTCCGATCTTGCCGGTCGACCAAGGCTGTTTAGCCAGCCATTCGACGACATCGTAGCCGTCCCGTTTCTCGCCCCACTGCAAACCGCGGTAAGCGATCCAGGTTCCCTCGGAGATCTGGGAACCCCGATAGTTGACCGCACACACGATATAATCATGGCCCGCCATTTCAGCAAAGGAGAGCCGCGAGCCTTTGCCGCGCAGACTGGCGTACCGCTGTTCCATCAACACCGGCCAAGGGCCTTTTCCTTGGGGGATATAGAGATAGGCGGACAGTTTGACGCCATCCCGCATGGGAATCATCACATGTTTTTCGGTGACCCCTTTGTCAAATTTGAGCGGCGGTGCTTCCTGTGCCGACAGGGCAGGGGAGAGTATGAGCAGCGAAAGCATCATCAGGCAGGCGTTGGCCAGTTTTAGCATGGAATTGTCTCCGGCTGGAAGTTCAGGGCGGGAAATTATCTTCTTCGATTGTGGCTAACCGCCGCCGATTCAGCAAGCATAAACGCCGCTGGATCTGAAGACCCGACCGTGATCCGGTATAAGTGTCAGAACTGACATACCCGCTATTTTCGTGGGATCAGTGTGAATTCATCCCGTTGTTTCCGCTGCCCGTTCCGGCTGGGAAATCAATTTTTCAGCGATGAAATGGGGGCTGAATCCTTTCGAAAACCGAAAAAAGGGGGTATGCTACCGCCAGAGCGGGTCTCAAAGTTTTTCCGCGAGGCCCCTCAAAACGTTTCCCGCCAGGCGAACCTCAGGCACGTCTGATGAATCTATGCTGATAGTATCCGGGAACACCGCCGCCGTAGCTCAGTTGGCAGAGCGACGCATTCGTAATGCGTAGGTCAGGAGTTCGACTCTCCTCGGCGGCTCTTTTTCTGCGCCTCAACTCACCTGTTTGTTGTCTTGGCTCTTCACAATCCTCTTGTGTACTCAAAAGCGTAGGAGTTTAGGACGTTCAACAATCCCGTTGGTTGAATTTCATTATTGAACGCTCCCCCTAAACAGCATTAAAAGCGGCTTCCGGTCAACAGGTTGATATCGGTGTCGGTCACACTGCGAAATGAATTTGTACCGCTGCAGGATGTTTAGGGACGTGAGTAACGCGGTTCGATTGTGGCTTAAATAGAGACACAGTGAATCGAACGTAATGCCATCGCAGGTCGCGTCATAGTGCAGCTTAATAGCTTCGAAGACGCGGTGGTTTCTCTTGCTCAAAATTCTTATATAGTGGGGCATGGTCTCACCTCAACGCGCAGGGGTAACGACTCAAGCACAGGCGCGCAAATTCCCTGTGATTGACTTTCTAAGTTGTGTTGGTCCGGATTCCGAACAGACCAAAAAGAAACGCGGATTTAATAATCAATCGTGATCATCTACAGCAGATCACACGCGGCCGCCACCTGGCGAAAATGGGAGTAGGTAGGCCCAGAGTATATCTAACGTTCAGGCGGCCGCAATGCAAAACCGAGAGGAATTTTCAGATTGTTTTCTGACAGGTTGAGAGGTGCATTATTTCCCAGGAAATAATGCAGTACACTTGAGACTTGATTTGCATACATTCAGACAGAACAATAAATCGAGATGATCGCGATAGCGAAAGCAGATACGCTTTCAACAATAACAAAGAAAAAATAAAGCTGTGCAAAGAAGATCAATTCTTACATCAAATTACATGTTACAACGATGATGTCCGAATCCCCTGTTTTTTCTGTGAGATTACGCGTTCCTCTTCAGGATGTCCCAGAAAGGGATGGTTTCATTTCATTGGATCTCAGAATTGGCTCTTAGAAATGAGGCGTTTTCTTGAGCGTTTCAATTTTTTCCAGTGCAGCCGTGACTTCTGGATCGTCAGGATTCATTTCCTGGAGTATGCGATAGCTGGTTTCTGCTTCCGGGACGAGATTGTAGAACAGTTGGGACTTTGCCAGTAGCTTCAGAATTTGTTGATTCAAGGGAGCTCGCATGTGGGCCTGTTTCAGTAATTTGAGGGCCTTGCCTGGAATTCCCTCTGATTCGTAGATTGAGACCAGTTTTAAAATCGCTGTTTGATGTTGTGGCTCCAATGCATCTATTATGTCTGTGTTCTTTTGGGGATTGAACTCGAATATGTCGGCGAGCGATTCTTCCAACTGGATCCTGTCGCGTAGTTCATTCGCTTCGGCATTCTTTGCTCTCACTTGCTTCAGCGCTTCTACGGCCTGTGGAGTATGCCCTTCCAGTAAATGCAGTCGCGCCAACATCACGTGTGCCTGATCAAGCTCCGCTTGACTTGCCTTGTCTGAATCTAAGACTTTTTGTGTGAATTTGAGAACCCGGTCGAAGTTTGACAGCTTCCAGTATTCTTTTGCAACGAGAAGGTTTCTACCAGGATTGTCTGCTTCTTTGGATGGTGCTGTTGCTTTGTTTTTGTTCAACTGTTGTTGTGCTAAGGTCCCCCCCCGTCGAATCGATTGACTCACTGACGACTGTCCCGGCATCCGCGACGCTTTGGAAAATTCCTGCAGCGCCTGTTGATAATTACGCTGTCCAATGTAGGCCCAACCCAGGAAATTAACGATACGGACATCACTGGCCACTGGCAGCGTCTGGACGAATGAAATGGCTTCGTCATATTTTTCTGCCTCCAGTAATCGACCGAGATAGGCGACCTGTGCCGAGACTCGATTCGGAAATTTGTCGAGCACCTGTCTGGCACGATTCATCGCTTCGTCTTTTTGCCAGTATTGATGCCGAATGGTGCCTTCATAGTTCGGTTGCACTTCGATGATCTTGACTCCTGATTTTGTGTAAACGGGAGTCAGGCGGTAGACCAGATCATTGTCCAATAAGTGCCACGGGAAGGCACCGGCTGAGTTTTTGTCAAAACTAACCAGATAGCGAGGCGAGAATGTTTGAATCAATTCATGAAGTTTGGGTGGGCTTGTTTGCTCAAAATAGACCAGTTTCTGAAAGCGATGACCGGTGGTAGCAACATCGTTTCGGCGTGTGAAAATGCGGGCGTTCTCGGGCGAGTTCTCTTTGATCCAGTGACCGGCTTCGACAAAATTACTATAGTGACTGGAAGGGAACTTCGTTTGATAAAAATCCGTTCCCTGGGAGAGCAGTTGCTGATTGGCATAAATCAGGTTGTAATCTGTAATCGACTGGGCGCAGAGCATCGTAATGCCGGGTACGATTATGATTCCCGTTAAGACTTTTTTCGTGAATGTCGTTGATGCTGCCAGGTGATTGAAAAGGGCGAGAACTCCCACAGGCAGAAAGGCCAGGATGACTGGTAACAGCGGCAGAATATATCGCGGCTGCATCCAAGGCCATAATGCCAGAATTCCGAATGTGATCGCAACATAGAGCAAGCTCACGGCTCCTCCCTTGTTCCAGAGTTTGAGCATGCCATAAAGGGCGATCGAGAGAATCAGGATGCTGGCAAGATAATAAATGAGTTGTGGTCCAGGCAGTACATGATTGCCGTCCAGCAAAAATCGTTCATAACGCGGAACCCCTCCCGGCATATTGGGGAACAGATTATTGCACAGACTTTCAAAGTGATTCAGACTTCGATTCATCATCGAAAGCAATGTGCTGCTGAGGCCCGCTCGCCGTATTTCATCAAACGTCGACGACGTATAAATGTCGGATTTTAGCGAGTTGTTTCGCAGTATCCACATTGCTGTCGCTGCGATAGAACAGGCAACGCTCATCAGATAAGGCCAGCGTTTTCGTTTGAAAACAGCCCAGACAGCGATGGCCAGAATCAGTGCAACACCAATCGTCCGGATGAATGGGAGAAACATTAATAAGCAGGTCAGCAGAATCAAATGACGTTTTTTGATCGTGTCTTCAGCATTGGAAATGAGATACAGAATTGCCACCGTAAACGCCATAAACGGAATTTCACTCATGATGATGGTGGAGAACAGTACGATATAGGGATTGGTAGCCAACAGGAGTATGACGAACAAAGTCAGCCAGCGGATGGTACGATTTGAAACGGGAGCGGTTTCGACCGTGAAATGTTCCAGGCGCGACATCCATGCATACAGCAGCGCCAGCATGAGCAGGCCTGTCAGAATCACCGTGATCTTGGCCGCGATGGCACTATAGGGAGCGACTAAGGCAGCCGGAATCAGCAGCACCGACATTCCCGGCGGTCGTTGTGTGAAATAAGGGGCTCCCGGGAAATCGATTTGGCGGTATTCGAAGTCGTTCACCAGTCCGCGTGCCATCAAGACGTAGTCGGGACTATCCGGGGAATAGAAATAGATCTGATTTAACCGCGCCACTGACAGGACGCCAAAAAATAACAAGATCGCAATCATCAAATTGCGAGTTCGATGACTCTCAGATCGTAATAAACCACTCATCGTCATTCCGTAAGCCGAGACCGTGAATTGAAAAATAGTGCTGAAACAAACCAGGAAAACTCGATCTGGCGTCAGAATCGCAAGTTTCAATCATACACGGGGTCAAAGGCTCTGGCGAAGCTTTTTCCAGGGATTCTGATCGATTCCTCAGTTGTGGCTTCAGCGAACAGCACAAGCGGGTAAAGTCAACACACGCCACAGCTTAGTTGACAGAGCAACACATGCGTAAAGCGTCGCTGAGAAGTTCGACTCTCCACGGCGGCTCTTTTCTGCCGCCGCTCGTTTTATTCGTAGATACGTCCACTTCTAAAGTGGTGATTCGGCTCAAAAAAAATTCGGTGGCGGTACGGGCGGTATTATTCTGAACCTTAAAGGCCCAGGCAATCACATGGACGGCGACTCGCCAACTTTCTACTTCGGTCTTTAATCCCAACGCGAGTTGGCGACTCTGCTTCACCACAGAAGTTTGTCCAACTTCTGCGGGTTGGACTTGACGCCAATCACAGTCGGTTTTGGCGACCGGACGAGCATAACGCCGCGGCTCCGTGTGAAACGGATTGTTATGTTGGTTTTTGTTGAGGTATCGCGCTTCGATTTACTGTGCCGCCGTTTGAGGACCAAAAACGCATTGGGAAAGACCATTCGTTGGAGTAGAAGTGCGGACTTAATTCATTTCGCCGTTCAGCAATGAACATATCGGAAACCGGAAGGCCGGTCACCCTAAGCACGTCAGCATACGACAATGATTGCAGCACTTCCTTCTTAAAGAACTTGTCACCACCAACCAAACCCTTGCAGCATGCAATCAGGTCTTTCAATCCAGAATTAGTCGGCAACGATTCGATCGATGCCAGTAACGGTTCAAGCCATGGGGCGGATTTTGCAGGCTTTCCAACGTGATAGTCCAATGGCACGGCCAAGTCGCACCATAAATACGCGAGATCATCTCTCTCAATCGCCCCGCCACGGAATAATTTGAGAAACAGGTTGCGGGCAATTTCGACCATGCCCACTCCTTTTCCACTCCACTCGAGTGATTTGATGCGTGAGGTGTTGATGCCACGCAAGTAATGATATGACGCAAATTCAGAGACATATCCGTAGTTTTTGGTTACAGCTGCAAGAGTAAAATTTGCCCAGACATGATTGATGGATTGAGCAGCATGCGATTGACGCAAGTCTTTCGACGCGCGATCGAAGTCGAGCGTAAAATCAGGAGGAATCGCTAGCGTTTCGGCGATCCAGTGAAGTTGTTTCTCAGCAGCTCGTGAGAGTTTAGAGTTATTGACCCATCCGATAGGTTCGTTTCTGAATTCCGTGTCATAATCCCACGTGAAATTCGCCAATGCAGACACGAGTTCGAGTTCGACGCCAGAGGCCTTTGCCAAGCTCTTGAGCTTTCGACGTGCCGAATCAGATTGGTTGCGTTCATCGAATGACTTGGCCATTTGGAAATGTCTCAATATTTACAGGATAATGCCCGCGAGGTACGAGCGTCGCCTTTGACGCGATTGTGATACGATTTCTCAAGATCCAAACTACGGCATCTCTTCCGAATACTTTAATATATCGCCGACAAACAGCTCAGAACAACAAATAGACTAACGAAAATATAGATAAACGAAAACGGCTCCAGTTCAACTGTTTCTTAGACAATTCGTTTGGCGATGTTGCAGGCGATTCGAGTCTTCTCCAACGCCAAAATCAGTCTCTGCCGCCGGTCTTCATCAACCGGGGCAATAAATGGCTTCTCTACAAGCGTGTCAGCCAACCCAGCATAGCGTGCTGCCAAATCCTCTCGTGACGAGTCGTAGGCTCTGAAAATCAGCCCGGGGCGATACTGGATGTCTTGCCTGCCAACGATAGTCTCTGCCACGATAAGATGATCTCGCTGTGACCGCATCACACCCTCGATTGATGAAGATGCATCCAATAGAGGCTCAAGTTGGTCGTGGAACCTTCCATCGAGTACCAGCGTTGTGACGGCTGAATGAATCGCCCACAATTCCTTGCGGGGAGTTTCGCCCGACTGGAGACGATCGAGTGCGGATAAAATCTCCTCGCGCGTCCACTCTGTCTCCTTGGATTTGGGGATATTCAGCCCCCGGTACTCGCTATATCGTTGAGGGATCTCTCGGGACATGTGAAAGTGAGAGCACCCCATCGATTGGAAGTAGCGCTTCGCCGCGTCAACACTCGTGATTGGTTCGTCGACTTCCATTTTATTGAGCTAACAATTGATAGACAGAACTTGATTCTATCTAAAGCTATCAGGATTTCTGTCTATTATCAAATGACACTATATGGACTTGTTCAGGGAAGCCCGATATGACAGCGGGGGTTGATTCTCTTCTCTCTATCAGGATCACGCAGCATGACCACTGCCGTTTACCGATCGCCCCAACTCCTTGACCAGTTGCGAAATCAGTTGCGAGTAATGCACTATGTCTGGAAGACCGAGCAGGCTTACGTGATGCTTGCCGGCGGCTTAGCGTTCGTTTCAACACGGGGCCGCTCAGTTGCTTGCCGTCTGATTCAAGTCGCATTTCTTTCGCGAGAGATGGGAACGTTAATGCGTTCATTCCCTCTGATTGTCTCATTTTTGAAAGAATTATGATGATTTTGTCGCAGATCCATTTAAAATGACGAATTGCTGAGGGGACTCTGTTCTTTGGTCTGCTGCCTCATGTTTCTTTTTTCTACTCTTTTCTGATCATTCTGGAACGCGTTCAATGTCCTGTTTTTTAAAACGCTTGATACTGGCTGGTTGCCTGCTGGCAGGCTGTAGCGGAGGGGCCGATCTCGCTTGGGCTCAGTCGACGACGCGGAAGACTGATGCGGCCGGTCACCAGAAAGTGGTGGCGCCGTTCTTGCAGAAGTATTGTCTGAAGTGCCATAAGTCGGGAAGCAAGGACAATGAGTTTCGCGTGGATGCGAGCCTGACGAATGATTTTTCTGATCCGACCAGCACAGGAAAATGGGAAGAGATCGTCAATGTACTAAACGGCCATGAGATGCCGCCCGAAGGAGAGCGGGCACCCAAGGCGAAGGAAGTAGCGGAGGTAGTGGACTGGATCACGGCGCAGATTGTCAAAGCGGAACTGTCGAAACGGGATTCTTCGATTGTGCTGCGTCGACTGAATCGGGCCGAGTATCGGAATACGATCCGGGATCTGATTGGCATCGACTTTGATCCGGCCGGTTTCCCGCAGGACTCGCCTGCCGGGGGCTTCGATAATAATGGCGGGGCACTCACGCTGTCGCCGTTGCATTTGGAACTGTATCTGGAAGCCGCGCGGAAGATACTGGATCTGGCGTTGGTAGAAACGAGCCAGCCCCCCATTTTGAAATGGCGAATTCAACCTGATTCTGGTGATTCGGACCGGAACCGGGTGAATTATGATGGGCAACGCATCATTGTGAACGGCGGCAAAAACCGGGTTGAGAATGGCTTCAAGGTGCTGCATCACAATAGTTGGGATAAGAAACTCAACGCGCGTGATTTCAAATTACCCTACGCCGGTAACTATTTGATTCGAATCCGTGCTGCCGGGAAAGTTCCGGGTCGGGCGGCCGTGGTCGCATCTGCGAAAGCGGCGCTGCAACACCGGATGGAGCAGCAGAACAAAAAGAATCCGAAGGGCGCCAAATGGACGAAACAACAACTTGAGCGGGATCTGAAACATTTTGAAACCGACTCAATGTATGACTATGGCTATCCCCGCTTGAAATTCACGCAGCATTTGGGAGGGCAGCCTAAGGTACTGGCTGAACTTGACATTGATGCGCCGTTGTCACAGCCGAAGGTTTATGAATTTTCCGGTTACTTCTCTACGGAAAAAGCGGGGGTCACAATTGAGTATGCGTATGACCTTCCCCGCGCTCTGGAAAACTTTTGGATGCAGACCGGCGATCAGTTTGCCCGTCCGGAACTGCATGTGGACTGGATCGAAATTGAAGGGCCGCACTATGAATCGTGGCCGCCCGCCAGTCATCGGCAGATTATGGGACGCCACACGAACAAGCCCGGTGATGAGCGACAAGCGGCGAAAGAGATCATCAGTCAGCTAATGCGGCGGGCGTATCGCCGTCCTGTAACCGAGCAGGAAATGGAAGAGAAGCTGAGGCTGTTTGTGTCCGTTCGTAAAGACGCACCTTCTTTTATTGCCGCTCTCAAGGCGCCTTTGATGGCGGTTCTGGTCTCTCCTCATTTTCTGTATCTGGCAGAAGCACCGCGCGCCACGGGCGCTGGTGCCGATAGTCAGTTGGGTTCACGCAAATTAAATGACTATGAACTGGCGTCCCGGCTCTCGTATTTTCTCTGGTCGACGATGCCGGATGAAGACCTGCTGAGTGCGGCAGCGAATGGCAGATTAACACAGCCCGCCGAATTAACGCGACAGGTAGATCGAATGCTGGCCGATCCCAAAGCGAGTGCGTTCACGAAAAACTTTGCCGGTCAATGGCTGGGGCTAAGGGAAGTCGGAGCGAACCCGCCGGCCGCCGATTTGTATCCCCGCTATGATCGTCATCTGGAAACGTCGATGGTTGCCGAATCAGAGGCATTTTTCTCAGAGATTCTGCAGCATGATATCAACATGATGAATCTGGTGAGTTCTGATTTTGTGGTGGTGAACCAACGCATGGCCCGTTTTTATGGAATTCCCGGCGTGAAGGGAGATCACTTTCGCAAAGTGAGTGTGCCCGCGGGCGTACATCGCGGCGGAATTGTGACACAGGCGTCTGTGTTGACGATCACCTCCAACGGCACGCGAACCTCACCTGTCAAACGGGGGACGTGGGTCATGAAGAATCTGCTGGGGTTAGATCCCGGATTGCCGGTGGCGAACGTGGGAGATATCGCTCCTAAAGTTCCCGGCATCGATAAAGCCACGGTTCGCAAACGCCTGGAAATTCACCGTGAACTGCCACAGTGTGCCCGCTGTCATAATAAAATTGACCCGCTGGGTTTTGCGCTGGAGAATTTTAACGCCGCCGGCGAATGGCGTGCGCAGGAAGGCTTTGGTTATAAAGGTCGAATTGGTTCGAATGACCCTCGCATTGATGCATCGGCGAGTATGCCGGATGGAACCACATTTGTCGGCGTCGATGGCTTGCGAGATGCGTTGACAAAACAGGAAACGCTGTTCCTGAAGTGTTTGAGCGGGAAACTGTTAACGTACGCTTTAGGGCGTGAAATGGGTGTTGCCGACAATCCGACGGTGGATCAGGCGGTATCCGAAATCAAGCAAAACGATTATACTCTGAGATCGCTGATCAAATTTGTGGTTCTCTCAGAACCGTTTCGGTCGAAATAAAAAGACGCCGATTGCCGGCGCGCGGAGACACATTGATGACTGCATTTTCACAAGAACCAATGTCGCGGCGACATATGTTAAAAGGGCTGGGGGTCTGCTTAAGCCTGCCTCTCCTGGATGCGATGATTCCCTCTGCCTACGCCCGGCCTTCCACGTTTAAATCCTGGAATCAGTCGGCAGGCAAGCATCCACGGATGCTCTGCTGTTATGTGCCCAACGGTGTGAATATTCTGGAGTGGGTGCCTGCGACCTCGGGCAAGTCGTATCAGCTCTCGCCCACATTGTCGGCACTGAAAGAACATCAGCGCGAATTCAGCGTTGTTTCGGGAGTCGGTCATCTCGCTTCGAAAGGGGGACATTCGGGCGCGGATACGTGGCTGACCGGCGCCGATTTATCGGCCGTGCCTGGCAGCGATTATGCGAATACGATTTCAGCCGATCAGATCGTCGCCGAACATCACGGGAAACAGACGCGGTTTCCTTCGCTACAGATTTCCGATGCTTCGGGCACAGGGAGCGCAGGGCACAGCCATACGCTTTCCTTTGACCGGAGTGGGACGCCAATGCCTGCGGAGAACTCGGCACAGCGTCTGTTTGATCGACTATTTATTCCTGAGACGAAAGCCGGCAAGCAGGCGACGCTCAAACGGTACGCCGAACGGAAATCGATTCTGGACAGTGTGCTTTCGGATGCGAATTCGCTGAATCAAAAACTGGGAAAAAAAGACCAGCAGAAACTGGATGAATATCTTAACTCGGTCAGAGAAACCGAGCAGCGAGTTTCGCGGCTGGAATCATGGATCGATGTTCCGAAGCCGAAAGTGGATCCCGTCGGCTTACAACTGGCCAGTCAGTCTCGCAATGCGCATGACCGTCCGATGTGGATTGATGTGATGCTGGAAATTTCGTATCTCGCTTTTGCGACTGACACGACGCGTGTCATCACGTTTGAATGGTCGCGGGAAGCGGGCGGTTATGGCGGCGGTGGAGAGAACCATCACGAGCTGTCGCACCATGGCGGTGATGCGGGCATGTTGAGTAAGCTGGCGACGATTGATCGCTTTCATCTGTCAAAACTGGCACGATTCATGACGCTACTCAAATCGACGCGCGAAGCGGGCGGCAGCATGCTCGACCAGACGATTGTGATGTATGGTTCCGGCATGAATTCGGGCAAAGGGGGCGAACACTCTCCCAAAAACCTGCCCACGCTGATTGCCGGCGGACAGCAGTTGGGCCTTAAACAGGGGCAGCATCTCGCCTTTGATGTTGAGAAACATCCGCCGTTGAGTAATCTGTTGCTGTCATTGATTCAGGCGATGGGCGTCGAAACAGACCGGTTCCAGGATTCGACATCGACGTTAACCGGACTGGCTTAATCTTTTTTGTACTTTGATTTTGATCCTGCTCAAATCAACTTGGGTAAGAGTGCCTGGGCGAAGGAGAGCACCAGGAAGAAACCGCACATATCGGTGAGTGTGGTCAGGATCGGGCCGGAGGCGAGTGCGGGATCGAGTTTGAAGCCTTTCAGTACCAGGGGAATCAACGCACCCAGGCAGACAGCCATCAACGTGTTGAGAGCCAGTGCACCGCCGATGACCAGACCGAGGTACGGGTTTCCTTTCCACATGTAGGCGACGCCTCCCAGTAGAATTCCGAGGGCGACTCCATTGACCAAGCCGAGCCCGAGTTCTTTGCGGAAGACGTGAAACCAGTCGCGGGGACGAATCACGCCGAGCACGAGTTCCCGGGTACTGACGGCGATCGACTGATTACCGCTACAGCCACTCATGTCGGAGACGATGGGTAAAAAGACCGCCAGTGCGATCACCGCTTCCAGAGTTTCCTCGTACATGGCGATGATACTGGCGGCGACAATATTCAACACAATGTTAATACTGAGCCACGATAGTCTTCTCGCGCTGCGAATTTTGAGTGGCAGGCTGCGGAGTTCTTCACCACCCATAATCCCGGCAAATCGCAGAAACGTGCGGCCCGCCTGTTCTTCGCCGGCCTGTTCGACGTCTTCACGCCGGACGACCCCCACCAGTTTCTGGTCGGCATCGATGACAGGCAGACCAAACAGGTGATGTGAATCGAAGAAGTGTTGTAGATCCTGCAGACTGGTGGAATCGAGAACGCTGGTGGGGTTGGCGATCATCATTTTCGAAAGCTTACGACCGGGAGGGGCCATCAGCAGATCGCGTAAACGGAGGACACCGACCAGTTGCAGATCTGCGTTGATGACATAAATATATTGGACGTTGTAGGTGGTATACTCTTCGGCATTCTGACGCAGCTCGGTAACGACATCATCCACGGTCTGAGATTCAACAAATGAAAGCAGTTCGGTAATCATCAACCCGCCCGCAGACTGACTGTCATACTGCGCCAGGAAACGAACATTCTCTGCTTCTTCCGGGGCCATCTGTTCGATGATCGCTTCGGATTGCTCATCGGTAAGCTGGTCGAGCAAGTCGACCTGTTCGTCGCTGTGCATTTCATCGACGATCAAAGCCGCCTTTTCCGGTGTCAGCGCGGAGAGCATCTGTCCTGCCTGTAGTTCTGGCAGAGATTCCATCAACTGTGCTGCATCTTCATCGTTGAGTAAGGCGAGAAACTCCTGCTGTTCGGCATCTGATAATTGCGCCATCACGCGCGCATCTTCGCCGGGCGGCAGTTCCTTCAGATAATTGTGGGCTGCATCAGAGTCACCCGTAGCGACGATTTGTTCGAGTTGTTCCCAGGCATCCGGTTGTTCAGCGTTGAGGTCTTCCGTGGTCTCAGCCGGTTCATTCATCTTAATATTCCCCATGTCTTTCACCGATTCTTCGGTTTCCGATATCTCAGCGATAGACTCTTTGTTTCCTTTGTAATTACTCCCGGCGAGTAGTCTACACTACTTTAGAGAATGCAACAAACCGCTCAAAACACGGAATTGAATTTATCTGAACTCATGAAGAATACCTTTGGTCTAAGTAGACGCGGGGCGAGTTCAATCAACCTGCTGGTAGCAGATGTCTCGAAGGACTAAGGCGAATTTCGAAACTTTGTTAATTTTCAACCCTAAACAGTCTTCTATCGGATAGCAAGTCGGGTATTCGCTTTAGGGAAAGCAGAGCGAGGACCAGACGATTCTCTTGTCCCGCGTTTGATTTGTAATTAGAATTAACTAAGGCAACAAATATATACATCAGGTATTCGATTATTCCTCTGTTTAGAAAAGAACGTCGATACCCAAAACATGTGTCACTGGTCAGGCCAGATTTGATGAACGAATTCACTCAGGTTATCAATGCAATCGAAGCTGATGATCCGCAAGCAGCTGAGTTCGTTCAACTGCGATATTTTGCTGGACTTAAGCTCGAAGAATCTGCCCAGCTGCTCAAAAATTCTTTCCGTAGCGCAAGCAGAATCTGGGCTTATGCCCGCGCCTGGTTACGCCGCGAAATCGAAGGCTGTTAAAATAATTAAGTTTTCTGACCAGTGCTGTGCGTGAATCTCGCACTGTAGGTGAGGCCGGGTATTTCCTTTGAAATTCCCTTTGTTGATCCCAAATCAATCATAATTTAACCAGCGGAGCCCTTCAGATGTCTGTGCGTCTTCATTCTCAATGCATTGGTTTACACAAGTTGACACTGACTCTCGTAATCGTATTGGTATTTCTATCAGAGAATCACATGATGTCTCGGGCGATAGGCAATGATGGAGGGCAGTTTGAGGGAGCGATCTGGAAATTCACGTTGACCTCTAAAAATACTAATAAAAAACTGAAAGGGCAGTTTCGAGTTTCAAATAAAGTCCTTTATCAGAAAGTCAATAAAGAAGATCCCACTTTTACAAAACCGATCGGTAAAAATTATCCCAAAAAAACAAAAACAAAAATTCAATTTACTGATTTACGAGCCTTCACTTCCAAAGGAGTACAGAAAAACGGAATACAAGCAACCGTCTGGCTAAAGTATCACCGCTTTGGTCACTGGTCCGGAACATTCATTGATGGGAAAGGGGCTCACTGGAATATCAAATGTGTGCGGTTCCAGGAATAATGAATTATCTGAGTGAATAAAACCGGTTTACTTCAGGCTGGAAATATTTATTGAGCCAGCAACCGAAAGACAACATTCATGATAAAACAGCAAATGAAGAAAGTATTTTTCTCGCGGCTTTGGAATACGCCGATCTCGGTCAGCGCGCAGACGATCTAGATCATCACCGAGTACATTGAATTCGGAAATCGACCTTTCCTTTTTGGATGCATCTATTAGTGGGCTTAGAGTGGCCCGTGTGCCCAGACATCCTCAGGGATGATGGTGCACGACGATGATGGTGCACGACCAGGGTTGAACTTACTTCAAAAGTCGGTCGACCGTGCGCAATGATTCTTCAAAACCCCCAACGAAGGCGACATTTCCCTGTTGGTCGATGACGGCTGACTGGGGAATGCCGCGTATGCCAAAGTCGCGCATGGTCTGACCAAACCAGCCTTTTTCGGTCGCAGGCCGGTCGATCGCGAGTTGATACTGGAGATCTTCCTGCTCCGCAAATTTCTGCAGATCGGAGACACTGATATGACTGTCGTGGATCCCGATCAGGACAAACGGGTGGTCGGCATAGTAGCGGGCCGCAGTTCGAACTTCGGGGAGCTGCGCGATGCAGGGACCACAACGAGTGCCCCAGAATTCGACGAGCACGACTTTCCCTTTTAGATCCGGCGCTTCCGATTCTCCTTTGCTTGTGACCCATTTGGCGGGTTTGATCTCAGGAGCGCGTCTGCCGTAGTGAATCTTTTGTTCTACTTGATGGCTGTATTGAGGATGACGTTGCAGATACGCAGCGAAATCGCTGACCGGTCCTCGCATTGTAGTTTGGATATGACGCACGGGTCCCGATCTGGAAGCACGGGGGGGAATGTGGCGAGAATCAACAATCAGTGCGCCCGACGGTAACGGTATAGCAAATGCATCGGCGGGCAGTTGAGTGAAGACTTCGACCGCTTTAATCTCGTATACTTTGAGCAAACCTAATTTTCCTTTTGAGCGTCTCCAATCGATAAAGAGACGGGGCAGGATCAGGCCGTTCGCGTGTTTTTGCGGGGCGAAAAACATGGAGACTCGTTGAGATTCGTATCCAGCATGTTCCAAATAATTTTCAAAGATAAAACCGGTTTCCTGGTCGAACACACGTCGATGGGTATACTTTTCGGTCTTCCTGTCATAGATGGTTCGTCGTCCTTCCTGACGGATTTTGACTGCCGGTTTCTTTCTTGGGGAGGATGGCGGACGCTGCACACGCAGCGAAGGCCAGTCACTGAATTCCTGTGATGATGCGATGTGCATATATGCTCCGCTTCCACCTCTGCGAGAGACAGAGGCCTGGTTGTTGGCGGTACTGTATTGAAGTGTATCCCACTGGTCAGTGAATGTGGCCGAGTCGGGGAGCCGCGTTTTGTCTTCCCGAAAGAAACGAGGATTTCTCGCTTGATTATAACGCGTTTCACTGCGCAGTTTACCAGATGAAGTCAGGATGGCATTGCATCGATATGAGTCCCCTGCCTGATGTTTTTTGAGTAGTTTATCAATATCAGGCAGTTGATAGGGATCGAGGGATCGCAGGTCTTTCATCAGTGCTTCTGTGTCAACCGGTTTCCGCGAAACCAGAATCATATCTATGTTTACTCTCAGATGAGAAAGACGGAGTAATTCGGACTGAGTGTGCCATTTGAGTTGCAGGTCTGGGGGATAGATCGAATCCGGATCAGGTTTTGGGGTTTGGTCGGCAAGATGAGCGGGGAGAAACTGGGGAGGGGTCAGCTTGAATTCCACTTCTGTCAGTTTGCCCGCAGAAAGTTTGACACGTTCGCCACGACTGCCGTCTGCCTGTGCCAGCGATAACGGTTCCGTCACCACAAACCGCCGCATTCCGGGCACCATAAATGCCTGGATCTCTCCTGCCGCATTGGTTTCCGGGTAATCCACAAACACCGACTGGGTCGAGACCGGCAGTTGCTTGCTGGTGTCATGAGTTTCATAGTTAAACCGTACGCCGGGGATTGGTTCGCCGGTTTCCGCATTCACAGCTTTCAGAATGACAATCGCCGCTGGTCTCAGTTTGACCGTATGTTGAATAGCCCCTGATTTATCTGAAACAATAAACTGTTCACTTTGAAAGTAAAACGGTAGATCGGGGGCCGGCTCGGCAATTAACTTGTATTCGCCTGGCAGGAGTTGCAATCTGGCATTCCCCTGACTGTCCGATCGCGCCTGAATACCGGCTCGTCGAATCTGTCCTACCGGGAGGGCTGTGATTTGAACATTCGAGATGGGCTGCTCCGTTTTCTCCTGGACCACTTGTACTGTCACATTGCGGGGCATTTCGAACTCGCGATTGAATTCTCCATCATAGCCGACCGCGATTATACCTCTGCGGACTTTGTTTTCTGGCGCTGTGGCCAGCCTGAAGTGCCAGGGATCAAATGTGGGGCCGGGGTCGATGTTGGCCAGGTAGCTGGTGTCGCGGCGGAGCTGAGTAAATTCGTAAAAGCCGTTTTTGTCGGTCCGTGTTTCACGGAATTCTGTGGGCAGTGATAGAATGGAATCAAAGAAACCGGAATCATCAACGGGATGATTCTCATTACCCAGAAAGCGGCACGACCAGGTTCCCCACTGGTTCCGCACGCGGAGATTATCAATCAGACCGACCTGTACTTTCGCATTGGCCAGGGGCTTTCCCTGTTTGTCAGTGATGCGCCCCTTGAGCTTTGCATCGCGTTCGAAGATCAGATCGACCACGATTGGTTCATTCAGATAAAAAGCACGCGCTGTGACCTGCTCGTTTTTATCGCCGTTCTCGGTTCCTTGCGGTCGTGTGTCCGGGCGATACAAGCGGCTTGGATGCCAGGTGAACCCGTAGCCCTCTTTAGTTCCGAATACAGTAAATTTCCCTTCTACCGGCTTGGGGATGGGATTAGCACGCTGGCGCACAACGAGCAGTTGAATGTCTTGGACTTCGAAAAAACCAAATTCGTCGCTTTTTGTATGACCGCGCAGTCGTTCGAAATTGCCTGGTGTCATCCGCGCAGAACTGGCAACATAAATGTCCGCGTCTTTAATCGGATCTCCGGCGGCGTTGCGCGCAATTCCGGTGATTGAAACACGGTGTAATTCTTGTCCATAACCGCCACCATTCTTGACCGTGCTGAGGATTTCGACTTCAGGAGGTCGCTCTGGTTCTGATTTTTCATCCACCGGCTTCGCTGTCTTCGGCTTTGATTCGTCTGGTGCCAGGGCGAGTTGGTTTGCTGCGCCAGCTTGTCCTTCTTCCGCCGCGACTGGCTGAGAAAATAAAGGGCTCGTTGGAATAGTGCATATCGCAAGCAACAGAACCAAGACCGTGTGACATTTTTTTCGAGACCAGAACCACTCACTACAACGACCGACCATCGGATCCTCCCGGGGACATATTTGGTTGTTTTGATTGTGTTTGCCTGGGGTAATGGCATCAGACTGTGAGGAAATCAGTATACACTATCTGAATGTTTAGATGCAAAGGCGGGCTGAAAAAGTGGGGAGCCGAGACAGGAGAACGAAGTGGCCAGACAAAGAAAAAACCCCTGTTTCAGAATAAAACAGGGGTTTCTCTATTTGTAATTAGCAGAAAAAACTGCAAGTGGGCGATGAGGGGCTCGAACCCCCGACCCTCTCGGTGTAAACGAGATGCTCTAGCCAACTGAGCTAATCGCCCGGAATTTTGATTAACATCGGTAATTTCGATATTATTCTTGCGTCTTTATGTATGACACGCACGTATTATGGCAGGTTCGTAGCGAAATGCAACTCTTGCGTGTAAACTGTTTTAAGCCTTCGCCGACTTTGGGCCGAATTTCGCATTTTTGCGGTTTTTTCCTTTCTTGAGAAAGATCTGATTTATGTCTCATTGCCTGGTCACCGGTGGTGCCGGTTTTATTGGCAGCCATATCTGCGAGCAATTAATTCAGCAGGGGCAACACGTTACTGCCGTTGATGACCTCTCGACCGGATTTTTAAAGAATCTGGATGAGATCATAGATCATCCTCATTTCACATTTCGGACCGGTTCGATTACCGATCCGGTGTTGATGGCAGAAATGGTGCAGGGCGTCGATACGATTTATCATATGGCGGCTGCGGTGGGTGTGAAACTGGTAGCAGATAACCCGGTGCGGACGATCGAAACGAATATCTATCCGACCGAAGTGTTACTACGACACGCGGTGCAGGGAGGGCATAAGTTCTTTCTGGCGTCGACGAGTGAAGTCTATGGGAAAAACCCAAAAGAACGCTGGACCGAAGAAGATGATCTGCATTTTGGCCCGACGACCCGGCCGCGATGGGCCTATGGCGCTTCGAAAGCCATCGATGAATTTCTGGCGCTGGCGTATCACCAGAAATATGGTCTGGATGTACGAATCGGCCGCTTTTTTAACGTGGTTGGCCCCCGTCAAGTAGGAGAGTATGGGATGGTAATCCCCCGCTTCATTGATCAGGCGCTGGATGGCGGGCCGTTGGTGGTCTTTGATGATGGCTCACAAGTACGCTGTTTCGGACACGTTTCGGAAATCGTGGACTGTGTGATTGATCTGACGAATCTGGATGGAGCCCAAGGACACGTTTATAACATCGGCAGCGATGAGCCGGTTTCCATTCGAGGACTGGCGGAAAAAATTATCGAGAAGGTCAATCCCGCTGTGAAAATTGAGTATCTCCCTTATAACAAAGCATATAATGAAGACTTCGAGGATGTGCAGCGTCGGGTACCCGATTTAGGACGTCTGACGGCGACTCTGGGACGCAAGCCGCATGTGAAGCTGGATGAAATCCTGGATGACATCATTGCGTACAAGAAACAGATCCGCGGGCTTGCCTGAGGGATACTTAAAACTGACAGAGACGGAATAATCCTTACGACCTGAGTCCGAATTGGGAGCGGATACGGATTCAGGCATTGGTCTCTCATTTCCCGAGTTCTTCTGATCCGATGATCAATGGTAAGTGTGGTTCTCTTACCTCATCACACAGAACAAGGGAATGGAGAGTACGATGAAGGGATTTCAGATCAAGCTGTTTGCTTTGACCATCTTGTTGGGAATGTTCAGTTCCGGCCTTGCGATCCAAACGGCGCACGCAGGCAACGGTCGATTCTTTCTTTCCAAATGTGAGCTGTGTGAAGAAGAGTACGAGGGACGCCAATATAATGGCAGCACGTACCCCTGGCCCCGTTATTCGTACCATCTGTATCGCGGCAAACGCTGTGACGCACGCATGCGAGCGGGCCGCTATCGACGCTATGAATATGATCGCTATCAGGTAAAAAGCACGCACCCCTTTCATGGCGAAATGCTGCCACTGCCGTTGCCTGAATAAGCAACTTCAAACAGTGCGCTCAAAAAATGCGATTTGACGAGGGACGTGATTCTCCTGCATGTAGGTGCAAGGGTGAGTTTCAAGACTGACCTTTCTACGAATGCAGGAGAATAGTTTCCTGTTTCGCCTCGCATTGCTGTTTTCTTTCTCATTCCCTTTCAAATGCTTCGTGCTGCGCGACCCTTCTTGGATGGGAAGCAGAAGGCGGTTCTCAAGATAGGCGATTCTGCAGAACAAGTTCCTTCCAGAGGCTGATTAAGCTTAGGGAGTTTTGAACGAGACACGCGTCAACGAAACTCGCAATTCACCGAAAACTGAGCGACGTTTGTTGCCGACTACAGGGGCAGCCGGGTAGACTAGATGGATCAATGAGTGTTGATGGGACTGGGCTTTTATGAACTGAGTTCCAGTCAGGCAGCATTTTTGTGTTTCGCATTCCTCCTACCCACCTGAATCACCCCACTGGAGTCAGCATGTTTGCCCCCCTCAGGAATTTATTTCGACCCGCGATGTCGTTGCTCGTTCTTTTCTCAATGGCCGGCATGCTTTCGGCTGAAACGGCAACAACGATTTTTCAAAACGGCAAAGTGATTACGCTGGACAATCAATCGCGGATTGTGGAAGCGATTGCGATTCGCGAGGGAAAGATCCTGGCGGTGGGGAGCAATGCAGAGATGAAGTTGTATCTGGGGGAGCAGACGAAGGTGATTTCTCTGGATGGGAAAACAGTGATTCCGGGGTTAATCGAATCTCATGTGCATGCCTTGCGTGCGGCCCGTGCCGAATTAATACAACCCCATCAGGAGTTGAATTCGGTGGCAGAAATTCAGGCCTGGATTCGTGAAAAAGTGAAAGATGTGCCCGCCGGTCGTTGGATCACGGTGCCTCGCACGGATATTACCCGTTTGAAAGAACGCCGCCGTCCGACGCCTGCTGAGCTGGATGCGGCTTGCTCGACACACCCCGTGCATATGAATATCGCCCGCAAAGATGTGTTGAATACTTTGGGGTTTCAATTATTGGGAATCAAGAGTGACAAGGACAAGCTGGCGGGGGCCCGGATTCTCTTCGATGCCAACGGTAAGCCGACAATGATGGAAGGGGGCGGCGGGGCGATTCGTAAACTGATCCCACGCGAAACCGTTTCGCCCGCAGCGACCCGCGAAGCATTGAAGAAGCTACATGCGATTTACAATTCAGTGGGGATCACGAGCATTCTGGAACGGGGTTCGGGAGTAGCAGAGTACCGTGAATACGAATTGCTGAAAGCACAGAAAGAACTGACAGTGCGGATGACGATGACGATTCGCCAGCAATTGCGCAGTGCGGCCGCCGTCAAAGAGTTTACGAAAAAACTGGGACTGATTACCGGCGACGGGGATGACTGGGTGCGTGTCGGGCCTTTGAAAATTTCGGTCGATGGCGGCATTCACTGGGGGAATACGCGGCTTTCCGAACCTTATGGTGAAAAACGCCGTCAGTTTTATGTGTTGCAGCAGGATGCCGGCTATCGGGGGGACCTGGCTTATTCGCGCGAGTTGATGGAAGAAATATTTGAAGCAGGGCAGAAGCTGGGTTGGCAGATGTGCTGTCACGCGACCGGCGATGGCAGTGTGAATGAAATTCTAAGCGCGCTGGAAAATGTGAATCAACGGCTGCCGGTGAAAGAACGTCGATTTTGTATTACACATGCCTACTTTCCGACTCAGGAATCAGTGAAGCGTTCGAAGGCGTTGGGGGTCTGTTATGATACGCAGACCTATTTGTTCTATCGCGATGCCGATGCGATCAACGAAGTTTATGGTCCTTCCTGGGTGAACCGGTTTATGGGGCTGAAGACCTTTATTGACGGAGGCGTGCCGATTGCGATCAACAGCGATCATATGAACGGCTTTGACCCCGATCATTCGATGAATGCCTTCAATCCGTTTCTGGCGCTGTATATTGCCGTTAGCCGCCGCGATATAGATGGGAATGTATTTGGCCCGCATCAGAAATTATCCCGCGAGCAGGCGCTGCGTTGCATGACGATTGATGCCGCCTATATCAGCTTTGAAGAAAAGGTGAAGGGGACGCTGGAGCCGGGAAAACTGGCTGATCTGGTGGTGCTGGACCGGGACTATCTGACGTGTCCCGAAAACGAGATTTTAGAGATCAAGCCTTTGCTGACGGTGTTGGATGGACAAATCGTCTATGATGCTGGGAAGACAAGTGATCCTTAATCGCTGCAACAGGAAAATCTGCTCTATTCCGGCTGGAAGATCCATTTTTTGATCCGAAAAAGCGTTACCCTTGGACATTAAAATTGTCATTAGATATGATGCGGGCTCTAATCTCTCGGATTGAAGCCGAATTATTGTGTTCTAAACCATTTCTGGACTCTGCACGGAGTAGTTGATTTCTTATGTTGGATTTGCAGTTCATTTGCGAGAATCAGGAAGCCATCCTTGAAAATTGTCGCAATCGTGGAATTGAAGTTGACCTGGCTCGACTGACAAAACTGGATCAGCGTCGTCGCGAATTGATTGTTCAAGGCGACAAAATACGGCAGGAACAGAAGTCGGTTTCCTCTCAAATTCCCAAAGCTGCAGACAATGATGCGAAACAGGCGTTGATCGCGCAGGGGAAGGAATTACGTGAGCAGGTCTCTGCGCTCGATATTGAATTGCGTGAAGTCGAAACCGAATTGAAACAGGAGCAGGCCCGAGTGCCGAACCTGGCGCATCCGGATGTGCCCGTCGGGAAAGAAGACAAAGCCAATACGATGGTGCGAATGTGGGGTGAAAAACCCGCCTTCGATTTTACGCCCCTCGATCATGTGGCACTGGCGGAAAAGCATGATCTGATCGATTTCGAAGCGGGCACACGCGTGGCCGGGCATGGGTTTTATTATCTGAAGAATGAAGCCGTTCTGCTGGAGATGGCATTGTGTCAATACGCGATGCAGAAGCTGGTGCAGGAAGGATTCATTCTGCACAGCACGCCCGACCTGGCAAAGAAAGAGATCCTGGAAGGGATCGGCTTTAATCCCCGCGGAGACGAGACGCAGATTTATTCCGTGGAGAATACGGATCTGAGTCTGGTGGCGACTGCCGAGATCACACTGGGTGGATCGATGAAAGATCAGATCATGGATCGCGAAACGCTGCCTTACAAAATTGCCGGCCTGTCACACTGTTTCCGCACCGAAGCCGGCGCGCATGGTAAGGCGACACGTGGCATCTACCGCGTGCACCAGTTTAGCAAAGTCGAAATGTTTGTCTTCACAGAGCCCACGAGTGCGGCCTCCGATGCGATGCACGAGGAAATTGTGCGGATCGAAGAAGAGATCTTTCAGGGGTTGGGCTTGCATTACCGCGTGGTTGATACCTGCACGGGAGATCTGGGGGCGCCCGCTTATCGGAAATACGATCTGGAAGCCTGGATGCCCGGTCGTGGCGAAGGGGGCGCGTATGGCGAAGTGACTTCTGCTTCGAACTGCACGGATTTTCAGTCTCGCAGGTTGGGAACCCGTTGTAAGTCCAGCGGCCAGAAGGGAACCGAATTCGTGCATACTCTGAATGGGACAGCTGTTTCGATTGCACGGGCGATTATTGCGGTTCTGGAAAATTACCAGCAGGCGGACGGTACGATTCTGGTTCCTGAAGTTCTTCGTCCTTGGATTGGAAAAGACAAGATTGGGTAAAAAAGCCGATTTGGAACAAACAGTGTCTGCTCAGATCTCGTAAAAGAGCCAGGGAGTTTGCCCGAAAGAATGATTCCCGCAGGAGCTGGTTGATCTTAGGAAGCTGCCGAGGATTGCTGGTTTTCGCCCGTGTTCGGGCTGATTGTTGCGTTTCCAGAGTGATCTGGACCTAGTATAATCGACTGTTGGCCGCTACGAACTTGCGGAATCCACGCTTGCAGAACCATCTGAGTGTTGACCCGCCAAAACAAGTCTCGGTGTGCTGTTCACATTTTTTTTTCAACCCTGTTTCAGATTTTGAGAATTTCCGTGAATGATCATCCAGACAACGATTTGCCTGACGAGAACACTCCCGATCATACTGATCCCCATGCCGATCAAAATCTGACTCCCGATGAATCGAATGCGAATCCGGAAAATACTCCGGGGCCGACCGATTCCGAAATGGACAATCAGGCGAGCGAAGAGGGACTCCCCGAGTGGGAGCCATTAACGCCTGAGTTAGTCGAAGATGAAGCGATCCGCGGGGACTTCATGTTGCGCTGGGCCGCCATTCTGTTGGCCTGTCTGTTTGCAGCGACATTCATTTCAGAAACACAAACACTGGTGCATGTCAAAACAGGACAGTATCTGGCCAGCCATGGGTTTTGGCCTCCTGCGACGGATGTGTTTTCCTATACTGCTGCCGACCGACCCTGGCAGAATAACGCCTGGCTGTTTGATTTATCTCTCGCAGCTGTATACGGCGTGCTCGGTGCGACAGGACTGACCTTGTTTAAGGTACTGTTGCTGGGGATTACGTTTTATGTGATCGTCCATCTTTGTCAGCGAGAGATTTCGACGTGGTGGGGTTCGATTCTGGCAGTGCTTGCTTTAATCGCCTGCTTTCCACAACTGACGGTGACGCCAGAAATTATCACCATCCTGGGACTCGTTCTTACCCTGCGTTGCCTGCAATCCTGGCAGGAAAATAATTCCACTCGCGCCTTGTGGGCGCTGGTGCCATTGTTTTTGTTGTGGGCCAATTTTGATTCGCAGGTTTCGCTGGGAATCGTGCTGCTCTTGTTGTATGCCCTGGGGGAAACGGTGGCTGCGTTCATGGATCGGTCTGTGTTGAATGACGACACCGACTATCAGGAACTCTGGCTGGTTCTGGGGGGCAGTCTCGTCGCCACGTTGCTGAACCCGACTGGCTGGCATTCACTGACTGCCGGTTTGAATACGTATCTGGTTGACTACCCGATCATGCGGTCCATGTTTGCCGGAAAAGTAGGCCCGGAAGAGCTGGGCTATTTCTCGATGACGTCGCCTGTATTCTGGGAGTCATTGAATCATTACACCGTGGCTGCCTTCATTTTGATTTTACTTACGTTCGTCAGTTTTGTGCTGAATCAGACGAAGATGAGCTGGGGACAATTGTTTGTCTTTCTCGGTTTTTGCGGACTGTCAATTGTGGCCAGCCACGAGCTTGTGGTGACCAGCGTTCTCTGTGCCATTTTTGCCAATATGAATTTGCAGCACTGGTATCGTGATAATTTTCGACAGACTTACAGCGTGGAAACGTCGGAGCTGTTGTTCTCTCGTGGCGGGCGGGCACTGACGGTGCTGACCTTTTTTGCACTGGCGTATCTAGTTGTCTGCGGTCGTTTTCAGGGGCAGGGAGCAATCCGGCACGCAGTGGGTATGGGATTCAGCCCTGCATTGACTCGAACGATTGAAGGTTATCAGAGTGCCCTGGCTGAATCATTGGATGATCGTCCGTTTCATTTTGTTCTGGAGCAGGGCGACCTGTTAATCTGGCTGGATCAGAAGTCGTTTGTCGATAATCGTCTGTCCCTGTTTGCCGGCAACGGAGAAAAAAACCTGATCGATTTACACGACAAAACGCGACGGGCTCTGCGGATGCAGCGTGAAGATCAACTGGGAAGTGGCGTTCCCGATGTCTGGAAAGAAACCTTTAATGAATATGGGGTCACCCATGTCATTCCGCGTCTATCGGGGGTGAATCCGGACTATCGTAGTTTCTATGATTTACTGACGACGCCGGACTGGCAACTGACCGATTTAAATGCGGCGACGGCCGTCTTTTATCGAGCGGATACTGACGACGACAAAACGAAATGCTATCTGGCATCTCATCAGCTTGACTTCAAAAAACGCGCATTTCAGGAAGAAAAAGAATTCCCGGAAATTCGTTCGGACTGGGCACGGCCCAAATCGTTCTACGGCCGCTATTTTTTGCCTCAGACAGAAACGCTGGATAATGACACGCAGACCGCGCGGCATTATCTGGGGCTGATGTCACAGGCTGGCGGGAATCACGAACTGGCTTCCAGCTTTGCGATCCTGGCGATTCAACTGGCCAATCGTGGTCTGAGTGAAAATCCAAACAGCGCAGAAGCCTATCGAATTCTGGGAAGTGCCTATGGCTATCTGGCAGGTTTGGAAGCACAGTTACTGATACCGCCGGCGGCGCGAAATCAGCAGAGGCAGAGTTTGCAAATTGACCGGATGCGATACTTTCAAATTCTGCATGCCTATCATCAATCGTTAATTATTGAACCGGAATATGCACCGACGCACCTGTTTCTGTTTGACCTTTATTCCACTATGGGCAAGGTCGATCTGGCACACCGTGAATTACAAACTTATCTGAGCATGGTCGAAGATCAGGAGCAACTGGAAGATGATGCTCTGGCACGATTGCGGGCTTATACGGAGCATTTGCAAAAACTCAAAACGCAAATCGATCAGATATCGCAGGAGTTAGAGAAGCAACTGTCGAAAGGGACAGACCGGATGCAGCTGGCAAGTCAGGCATACCAGAATGGATATGTACTGCTGTCACAGCGATATTTGGATGATCCGGTTTACATTGCAAAAAATCCGCTGGCACAAAATCTGAAAGCAACAGTTCTGATGGAAGTCGGACTGTCAGAAGAAGCGGACTCTCAGATGGCGCAACTGGAGACGCTGGCACAAAATGATCCGCGGATTCCCTGGCGTTCTCAAGCTGCCTTTACCAGTCTGGGAAATGGCAATTATCGAGGCAGCTTCGACTTGTGGCGACAGGAACTCAGGTCGCATGAAGAAGCACGGATTGCCGGCGTATTGCAGTCGCTGCCGTTGATCCAGCCACCATCGAATAGTTTCTGGCCCGCACAGCACACAGCCTCTGTGGCCAGCTATCTGTATGGACTTTCGCAGCAGCAAACGCCTCTCAAATTGAATCTCGCCCGCTGTGAAATCGAAGCCGGGCAGCCCAAACAGGCGGCTGCCGTTTTACACGAGATTGTGGATGAACAACCGGAAACACCTTACCGGCCGCTCATCCGCTTTTATCTCTATCAATTAACGGGCGAGCTGATCCCGCTTCAAGTGGAAGCCCCTGCGGGACAGACGGAACCAGAGCCAACCGAAGCACCACTGGTTGCTCCCAAACCATAGCCCGTATTTTAGCAAGTGCTGATTAAGCAGGCTTAAGCACCTTGATGGTCGTCCCTTTGACCAGACCTGCCACCTGTTCCCGGTAGGTTGTCATGTGGGGGGCAGAGAGGTGTGCTTTCAGAGCATCGACACTCTCCCATTTTTCCATGACGGTGACAATCTGGCTGCCGTTTTTGACCTGCACGGGGATGTCTGTTTCTTCGTCGACAGCGGGCCCGTATTCAATGCAGCCTTCTTCAGCCAGAACCAGAGGCACCAGTTGGTGGAACGCTTCCAGAAATGCGGCTTGTTTTCCTTCGGCCAATTCAATATCTGCGATGACAAAAATCATGCTTCTTCTTTCTACTCAGGCGACGATCATCCGGCCTGTGTCCAGGTTTACTGTAGCGTCAGCAAGGACCGGTGGTCCGAGTGTCATAGAATGAGCGACGCTGTGGTTAAATGGGGTTCGATTTAGTTTGGAGCCGTTTAATTAACTGGTGGGCTTGAATAATGCGGCGGGAGTGTAAGCCTTTCGCGATTTTTTCATTCCCTGCGTGTGCTTCAACACTAAATCGATACACGGGCCCATCCTGGTAGATGAGTCGGGCGGTACAATTCACGGTGGCACCGATGGGAGTGGGCGCCAAGTGCTCCACATCCACATGAGTGCCCACACTCAGGGACTTGTCATCAAGCCACGGTTCCAGGAATTGTAACGCAGCCTGTTCCAGAAACCAAATCAGTGATGGCGTCGAGAGGACAGAAATTTCTGGTTCCTGCGAAAACGTAATCGAATGATTCTTTTGTACTTCAAATGAAATCGTATTCGAAGTACCGATCCGCGGTGCCTGATCCATAATTGGCTATCTCAATTCCTGGTTGTCTGCAGAACTATTGCGAAATTTCAATCGGGATGGAATCAGAAATCCGGGAGTCACTCGTTGAGATCTTGAGAGTCGATCGGATTAACTGTTTGGATAATGTGGACTTCACATCAGGCGTCACTGTGACTGGTAGCGTCACTGTGATTTTCGAGACACCACCAATTTTTGTGGGGATATCTAGAGTGGCCTGTGATGAAGTGCTGAGATTCGTTTTCGCAGCAGAAGCATCGACCAGTTTCTGTGGTCCTTTGATTTTTAGGATATAGACGTCGGGTCTGCCGACAGACAGAATACTGAGTCCGATTGAGCCTTGCAGCTTCACAGGGATTCCCGGGAAATAGGCGTCTAATGTAATGGTACCCTGACTATCTTTTAAACCTTCATCGTAAGGAACCGTGAAGAAGGTATCGACGGCGGCGTACAATGTTTCATAAGGTTTACCCGGTTCGGGACGGGGAATATTATTGAATGATTTTCCGCGTCCGAAGAACGAGCCTTTATGCGCTTCTACCAGTTTGCCATCGGCGCCTTTTTTATACAGACGATGATCGATCCGGCCGCTGAAGCCTTTGTATTTTTTATCATCGGGCGGAAAGGTCAGTCGCACGCTGGTGGTTTGGCTTTCACCACTTTCCGGTCTCCATGCGGGAATGTCCAGCTTTCGGAATGTGCGGTAGTTGGCCAGAATCGGAAATTTCTCCTGTGGCACAACACGTGTGAATGCTCCCAGGCTGCCCGACATGCTTCTGACCTGTCCTGAGGAGTTGGAAAACGTGATTAGCTTTTCGGCATCTTTTCCAGTGTCGACAGTGGAAAGTGCCATTTTATCAGCCGAGGCACGGAATCGCTGTGCTTCGACCAACAGGTCGTATTTAGATTCATTGAGCCAGTTGCCGCTAAAGGTACTGACCACGACTTCATGAATGCCTTCCTTTTTTGTCGGAACGGTCAGGCTGGCGTTGGAACGATCGCCTCCTAATTGTGACGTCTGTTGAATGGTTCGATAGCCGATTTCATCTCCATCCGGATCAAACACACTTACCAGCAAACGTCCCGAACTATTGGCTACAAAGCCCAGCATCACCGTCAGGCTGCTGTCGCGTCGAGTGACGGCGATGGGATAACGGTGATAAGCACCGGCGGAGATCGTTTTTTGTGGTACAACAAACGCAGCGATGCGTTCCGAATCTTGTAACGCAAGTCCGGGCAGGCTGACTTCTGTTTCCAGATCCGATAACTCAATTGGTTTGTGAACAACGTCCAGGAAGCTGAATTCCCGTTCGCCATGCTGAGTCACGGTATAATAAGCCAGGTAGGTTTTACCGGTTTCCATTAAATCGCGTTTACGAGTGCTGTAGAAAAACGATTTGCTGCTGTTTGAGAGTACCAGTGAGATCTGATTTCCCTGCGCTTCTTCTTTTCCGGGTAAGGCAATGGAAAACGGAATTTTTTCCTTGTTGCCGTTCACGTCGAGAATGGTGACTGATCCATCGGTGTCCTGGATTTCGACCTTTTCCAGTTTCACAATCGCAGGAGTGTTTTTTAATAACAGGCTGCCACGGTCCGAAACTTCGCCATCGATATTCAGATCCAAGTCTACTTTCTTATGAGCGGCGATATTATTCGAACGATCATAAAGACGATTGAATTTGGAATAGTTGTTGATACTGAATTCAGCAGTTTGCTTTTTGGCATCAAGGGTTAAATTCGCCAGACGCAGGAATTCCGGGTAGGCTTTGTCGATGTCGATTAAGCCGGCTCCTTGTTGAGCATAGGTGAACCCTTTCATCCGCATCGCCGAGTTTTCCAGAGCGAGTCGCATGCTCAATGCCAGGGAAGTCAGTGAGTAGCGGCTGTCCGATGATTTTTTGCGAATCGACTCAATTTTCTTTTGCTGCCGTTCGAGGACAGCTGCATATTCTTTATCCGCTTTGACCAATGATAACATGGCGGCAGCGGCGCCGGCGGCGATGGGCGATGACATACTGGTTCCGTTAAACATGCTTGAGCCATCGGAGTTTAACGGTGTTGATGATAGTGCAGAACCAGGGGCTACCACATTGGGTCGCATTTCTCCGGTGTAAGAAGGGCCGAGTGAGGAAAAGTATAACAAACCATGCTCGGGAGCATGCACCCCTTCAGCGAGACGGTAATGTTCTCTTAACGTATTGGCTGAGACTTGAGCGCCGACAAAGACAGCAGGGCTTGATCCTGCCAGTCCGTTAATCGTGCGATAACCGGGGCCGTCGTTCGAGGCAGAAACAAAGAACGTGGTTCCGAATTTTGCCGACAGGTCCTGAATCAGAATGCTTAAAGGACGCTTGAGATAACCTTCGTGGCTTCCCAATGAAATATTCACGACATCAGGGACGTATCCTTCAGGGTTAAAAAACGCAGCAATTATCCCACGCAAAATCGCCTGGTCGGTACAACTGCGTCCCGAGCAGACTTTAATGGCCATCAATTGGGCTTTGGGAGCGGCACCTTCAATTTGCAGACCGCTACCGGCAACAATACCCGCGACGTGTGTTCCATGTGATTGCTGATCGAAGGCGACCGTGATTTCTGTGACCTGTTTTTTCGCGTCCGGACGGAACAGCAGCGGATATGCGATGCGTTTTGTGCGTGATGGAAATTCCAGCATTTTCTGGTAGGGAACTTTCATCCCGTCTTTTTGCATTTTTCGAGCGGTATTGAAATCGATGATGGGAGTGTTCGCTTCTTCTTTGCTGAATTTTCCATCCATGTCGACATCGACAAATGCCAGTGTGTATTCTTTGGGTAAGTCCCGTTTTTCCAAATCGGGCTTTTTCGCTTCTACTGGTGCTTCGGGATCTTTCGCTTTTTTCTCGGCGTCCGCTTTTTTCTTGTCTTCTTCTTTTTTCAGCTCCGGGTTTGGGATTAAGCCAACAACGACGAGCAGCTTGTCGTCTTTAGTACCATTACGGTTGATATCAACGCCCTCTTTTCCGAGCGTGGTCCAGATATCCCCTTGTTGAAAGCCGAGTTTTTTCTCGTCGATATAGCCAGCGAAGACATTTTCGTTTTCTTTGATGGTTTCAGGCAGTGAGATAAATTTGCCGTGTTCCAGTTCGAATTTACCATCCCGCTGTCTGACTTTGGTTAGCTTGGTCCGGCCTTCCCGTGTGGCATCGTTCCAGAAAATCACGCGATCTTGAAAGACGGGGTGGCTGGTATCAATGCCGGTGTCGATAATGGCGACAATCGTATCTTCGCCGAGACCTTTGCCGGCGACTCGTTTTCGCAATGCGGGAACCTTGATGTCATCCAGAGGGACATACAGTGAATCAAAATTGGGTTCGGGGGCTACCTGTAGTTCGGTTGACTTGTCCCCGTCTGCGGCAGGTTCGGGTGCTGCCTGAGGAACAATTTTAGACGGCATAATTTCTTCCATCACGCCGGAAGGAAGCTTCAGTGAATCAATGAATTTTTTATCGTTCAGTTTGGTGGGAGGGAGGTTCACGACCAGGAAGGGAATGTCATTTCCGATACCCAGGTTGGGATCGTAGACAATCTTTCCGCCCGCTTTTGTCACCAGCTTGGCGGTCCGCCTGACATCGTTCACTCGTAGTAAGAGCGTTAGTTCAGGCGAACAATCACAGAGTTCTTCTTTGAGTGATTGTGCAGCGACGCGATCCGTCGATTGGAAAATGCTGCAGGCAATGACCGCCAGGATGAGAGAACAACGTGATCGACTTTGACGATGGAAAATATTCATCAGACCCTCAAGCTTTCGGGAATCAGGGCGAATGGCCCTGTTTTGATCGTTGAATTAATGATTTAAGTGTTTTCAGATAGTTAGGTAGGAAATATTGTTGAGAAATGTTTAACAGAATGATTGTGGTAAACGGTAATTCTTTCCTATCAGACCATGCTTTAATATAAGACACATTTTGTAGAAGTTGTTTATATTCTCACATGAACATCATAGTTTGTGAATGCCAGAGAACAAGGAAAATATGATTTAGTAGTGAGTTGGAAAGCACTTAGGAACCCTAATCTGTGAGGGATTACGCTGAGCCTTTCCTTATTCTAGGTTAGTTCACAAACGCGTCATTGACAAAGTAAGAAACATAAAATACGATCTATGTATGCTTCAGTACCCTCGCCAATCTCTGATGTTTCTATTCTGTACAGTGTTTTTGCTGGACATGATGTTTCTATTGGCCGGACCAATTCTCGCTGATTCTCCCGAATCAAATCCTGACTGGCTCTACTCTGAATTTGAGCTAGAAGAGAATGAAGAGAGCGGTGAAGAGGAGACTTTGATTCAGGATGCTGCGTATTTAATCGGAGTTTCGATCTCCAATTCTCTGATTCACAGCACTGATTTCAGTGTCAAAGAATCAGATCGATATGAAACCCATACATCCCGTGGCCCGCCTCGCATCTGCTAATTAATGCTCGGCTGCTTTCCGGCATTCTCCGCTTTTCGTATTCATTTGCTGCGCTCGCAAATCATCATTTTTGATCAATGTCACTTTGGCGTTGGCAAAATGACTGGTTCCCTACATGTGGCCTGCGCAGTTCTCCCGAGAATGCTGTTTCTATTTCATTCATCCTGAGAGTTATTATTCAGGCACATTTTATAATGGATCTCGTTCATGTCTCAAATTGATTCGAATCAACCAAAGTTTAACCTTAAAAACTATCTTAACGATTTTAACCCCTGGCATAACATCAAGATTATGCATACCAATGTGCCGAACGATATCCTGTCTGGTATCACGGTTGCTGTGATCGCCATGCCGTTGGCTCTGGCATTTGGGGTTGCTTCCGGCCTGGGAGCAGAAGCAGGGATGTGGGCGGCCATTTGTGGTGGTATTCTGGTGGGGATCTTTGGTGGTTCCAATACCGGGGTTAGTGGTCCTACTGGTCCGAAAGTCGTTCAGTTGGCGGCGATTATTGCTGCCACCAAACTGGCAAGCGGTGAACCGGATATTGTATTTGCCATGTCGATGGTCTTTTTGAGTGGTCTGGTCTGTATCGCGCTCGCTTTGATGAAAATCGGGCGGTTTATCTACTATACACCTTACTCGGTGGTGTCCGGTTTCATGTGCGGGATCGGCGTGATTATCATTTTACTTGAAATTCCACCGATGCTCGGCTTTGCGACACCGCATTCCGTGATCGGCGCCATTAAACAAATTCCTTATGACATCATGCATGAAAAACCGCATGCGTTGATTATTTCACTGGCGACCTTCTTCACCATTTTGCTCTGGCCTCGGGTTACCAAGAAACAATGGTTGCCGGCACCTCTATTGGGCTTGATTGTGGGAACCAGTATCGCGCATCTCTTCAGCTTCAAGGATATCGAATACATTGCATCGATGCCCGTTGGTTTGCCTCACATGTACTGGCCCGATTTTACTCGCTTCGGCGAAATGATTGGTGGGGCTTTTGCATTGGCCGGGCTGTGCATCTTTGATTCACTGCTGACCTGTCTGGTTGCAGACAATATGACGAGCGAGCGGCATAACAGTGACCGTGAAATTTTCGGACAGGGCATTGCCAATCTGGGCTGTGGGATTGTAGGTGGAGTGACTACCGCGACTGCCACCATGCGGACCGTAGCGAATATAAAGTGTGGTGGTAAAACCGGCCTGGCATCCATTACTCACGGACTGGTACTGCTGGCATTGATGTTGGGACTGGCTCCGTATGCCAGCTACATTCCGATGGCCTGTCTGGCTGGGATTCTGCTCAAAGTGGGTATGGATATCATCGATTATCGTGTTTTGCCCGTCTTGCACCGTATGCCTCTTACAGACTCGATCTGTTTCTGGACGGTTTTGATTTTGACGATCTCTGTCGATTTGCTGGTCGCGATGGGGGTTGGAATTACGATTGCCTTTGTCCGTATCGTGCAGGAACTGGGGCAGGCTTATGAACAGGATGTCGTTAAGTTGAACGAAATGAGTCGGCCCTTACCCGGTGAGGCTGATATGCCTGATGAACTCAAGGAAAAAGTGCTCAAATTGCGACTGGAAGGTCCGTTATTCTTTGGTGTATCGGATACCATTTATAGAGCATCTTCTGCATTGGTAGATTACAAATATCTGATTGTCCGTATGGCCCGTGTTCCGATGGTAGATATGTCAGGCGCTTATTTGCTGGAAGATATTATCGAAAAAGCACACCAACAGGGGGCAATCGTATTCTTAACCGGTTTAAGGCCACAGGTAGAACGCAGATTAGTTCGTTTACGTGTGATTGAAAAACTAGCTGACGGGCACTGCCTGGCATCATTCAACGACGCCATCCTCAGAATTCAGGAACTTGAAGCTGATCTGGCATCAGGCAAATCAAACATTGAAGAGGAAAACTTGAGTAAGGTTTGAAGTGTGCACTGACTTTCAATGTATATTTCGGCGCAATCTTTTCTGAATTCTGGCAACGGTGTGAATACCGTTGCCAGAATTCAGAGGGAGCATCGCCAGCGCGATGATGGAAAGCGAAAATGCAGTACATGGTAAATGTGCCAGCAGCATTCTCGTTTTTTACCAATCGCCAGTCACATTGGTCTCTTGGAGTATTTGTTTTTCCAATTTCCAGAAATAGTTCCATGGCTATTGGACTGAATCATCGGTGACAAAAATGATCCAGTTTTCAAAATCGCTACAAACCGACTCGCTCGACGCAGACTTGCGCCCTCAACTACAACACATCACGGCTCAATTCCATTGGCCCTCTCATGTTAAGCGTTTGGATCAGCGAATCAAAAACGGCCGTCGTCGCTCTGATTATTCGTGAATGCTGAACGTGACGACACCCAGCTGATGAGCCGATTCTGCCCCTCAATATCCGCACTGATGGTTACAAAATTGCGCAAATGATTACAACAGGTCTGTTTTATGACGAAATGTAACGGTTGTATCAATCAGATCCAGGCTGACGATTACGTGATCTGCACGAGATATGTTTCGGTGAGTAATTTAGGCCCTGTTTTACAGTGTTGACAGAGAGTCATGCACTTTAATCAATCCATCAAATTTCGAAGATTTTTCAAAACATTTTTATTGTGTTTGGGATACCTCTCTGGCAAAGTAATACCAGTCACTTACCAAGTGTAACTGATTTCATGACGGTGCCTGAAGGCATTATTTTAAGTACTGCATGAAGCATCTGAGATCTACAACTTTTGCCAAGCGATTATTAACATGCTTACAATTTCCAAAGACATTCTGCCTCAAACATTTCTCAGCTATATCGCATTTCGGATTGCGTTCATGGACACTCTGGAGCGAATCGCTCTGGCGAAGCAAGTGGGAGATGATCCTTTTGAATCATTTGGTTTTCTGACAGAAGTTCCATTTTTACGGAGCGTGCCACCACACGTCCAACTGGATCTGTTGTCAATTACCTGGGCCAAGCATCTGGCCAGTGAGCACGTCGAAGGCGACCTGGTCGATGAGAGCATGGTTTATGCTGTCTGCGAAACGGCGGCCCGCATTATCGACGAACAACCGGATGAAGCACGTCGTCACCTGCAGGGGGGGCCATTAGACGTGCACATCTCCGTTGATCATTTTCTTTCATCGGAAATTCGCAATCTACATTTGAACCTGTCTAACGAAGGCGACTTTTTACTGATTAGTCAATTTCAGGATATGGATCCAGAAGAAGCGAGGCCGATGAAAGCAGAATTTGGGATTCAAGAAGAAACAATTGAACCCATGTTTGATGTTTTGATGCAATGGTATATGTCGGTTGATTTCATGCCGAGCCTGGAAGGGTTATTGCAGGAACGGGAAGTCGCCAAGGCCATCACAATTGTCGGTTTGAAGCAGCAGCCGCTGTGCTAGAGTGCCTCGAACCATAGCGTCACTCATGCAAGACTACTCGGTCTGAGTGGCCTTGGAGACGCTAACAATAAACCTGGACACAGGCTGAGTTGACGAAGATGCACCAGAGGGGGATCAGGAACGGTTGTTATCATCCGTTCCTGTTTTTTTGCGCCGTTGCTTAAAGACTTCCAGCCGTTTGCGAATGGTCGCTTCAAAACCCCGTTCGACCGGGCGATAGTATTCTTTTTCGACTCCCAGATAGTCCTGGTCGACCCAGCCCTCTTCGGAAGCATGGGCATACTGATAACCTTCTCCGTGCCCTAATTTCGAAGCACCAGAGTAGTGACTGTCCTTCAAATGCATGGGGACCGGCAGCAGTGATTTGTTTCGGACATCACTCAACGCTTCATCGATGGCGACATAGGCTGCATTTGATTTCGGTGCGGTTGCGATATAAGTGACCGCTTGCGAGAGTAAGATGCGCCCTTCGGGCATGCCGATCTTTTCGACGGCATTAAATACGGACATTGCCAAAGTCAGTGCCGCCGGATCGGCGTTGCCGACATCTTCCGACGCTGCTATGACGATGCGGCGGGCTAGAAAACGGGGGTCTTCGCCCGCTTCAATCATCCGCGCCAGCCAGTACAAGGCGGCATCAGGATCACTGCCACGCATACTCTTAATCAGCGCACTGGCGGAATCGTAATGATTATCGCCGTCCTGGTCATACTGGATCGCCTTTTTCTGGATTGATTCCTGTGCGACTTCGAGGTCGAAAACGCGTTCACTGCCGTAAATGGAAAGCACGCCGATTTCCAACGCATTCAACGAACGCCGGGCATCGCCATCGCAGACTTCGATCAGAAAATCGAGGGCTTCTTGCTCCACAGTCACGTTATAGCGGCCCAGTCCCCGTTTCTCATCGCTGAGCGCACGCTGCATCAATGTCAGGATTTCATCGGGCGTCAAGGGCTGGAATTCAAAGATCTGGCTGCGGCTGATGAGGGCCGAAACGAGGGAGAAAAACGGATTTGATGTCGTCGCGCCAATTAATGCGACCACCCCCGATTCCACATCGGGCAACAGGACATCCTGCTGGACCTTGCTGAAATGATGGAGTTCGTCGATGAATAAAATGGTTTGCTTGCCGCCGGTAGCCAGTTCATTGCGAGCCCGGTCCAACGCAGCGCGGACTTCTTTGATTCCCGCAGACGCGGCGTTTAACGCTTCAAAACGGCGGTGCGACTGGCGGGCGATGAGTTCGGCGAGAGACGTCTTTCCGGTTCCGGGAGTGCCGTAGAAGATCAGAGAGCCGATCCGATCTGCTGCCAGGATACGGCGGAGTAATTTGCCTTCACCCAGAAAGTGCTGCTGCCCGGAAAATTCTTCGAGCGATTGGGGACGCATGCGGGCTGCCAGCGGCTTGGCTTTTTCCAGATTGCTGGATTCCTGCTGGTCGAACAAGCCCATATAAAAAACCTCCACCAAGTGATTCAGACGCGGGTATATTAGAACCCGTGATTGCAAAGTGGGAACCTGATAACCCGGGTTGTGTGAGCCGGATATACCGGATATACACGCAGCCGAATTTCGGGGGTCCCCAGTTTAGTATTTGTAGGGTCAACTCACGATTTTGAATCAACAAGGCAGAGGCTTATTTCTCTGTTTCGTTATGACTTCATTTTAGCCAGCAGTCCTACGTAAAACAAGGAGACGATTTTATAAATATATTCCAGAGGAAACAACCAATGTTCAACCCTCATGTTTGTTGGAAGTCGCTTTCTGTTTTTGTTTCTGCTGGCTGAGGAATTCCACCAAATCGCGCAAATCGTCTTTGCTGAGCTGTTTTACAATCTCATCAGGCATGGCTGACTTACCCGATGCCCGTTCGTCAATGTCTGCTTTCAAGACCCGACTGATGGTCCCTTTTGCGTCCATCAATATGAGTTCTTTATCGTCTTCTTTACGCACAATCCCCACCAGAACTTTTCCATCCAGCATCGCCAGCATCGTTGTTTCAAATCCTTTGGCGATTGATTTATTTGGGGCAACAATGGCTTCCAGCAGATAACGCCGATCTTTGTCGATTCCGATCCCAGATAAATCAGGGCCGACTTCGCCGCCGTTATTCTTGATCTTGTGGCAACGGCGGCAGGAAGTGTCGCTACGTCCATAAAAGATCTCATGACCGCGGGCCGCATTTCCACCAGACAGCGTTTCCATATAACCGGCAATCGCGTCGCCTTTTGGTCGGCTCTGATCGAAGGTCACCAGCAGTTTGTCCAGTGCGGGAGTCTGCTTCTGCTTTGCCGCTTTGAGTAAGTCGAGTTGAATCTCAGCCGGAACGTCGCCCTTTGCGAGTTGTTGCATCCAGCGCACTAAAATTTCCGTCGCGGCTGGTTTTTTCATTTCGGCCAAGGTCTGGATCGCCCCCTGTTTTTCAATGGTTTGTCCATTTTCAATGGCCTGTTCCAACTCTTTTAGTGCGGCTTCTGGCTGATGTCGGGCCAGCACGTTTCTGCCTGTTACCCGTAGTGCCGCTTGTTTGTCGTTAATCGCAGCCTTTGCGACGTCGGTGATTTTGGGATAGCCCAGCTTATCCAACGCTTTTAAAGACGCAACACGTACATCTACGGGGCGCTTTGCATCGGCGACCAGCTCTGCCAGCATCGGAGCCGCTTCCTTGATGCCGTATTTCGCAGCCAGTCCTGTTCCCGCTGTTTTGATTTTCTCCGAACTCTGGAACAGATCCGGAACGATAGGACCGACAATGCCCGTCAGTTCAATAGCGTTTCGATTTTGAATCGGCTGCCAGCGACCTAAGACCCGATCCAGGGGTGAAGGCTCGTTCCATTGGCTCAATTCTTCAATCGCTTCCAGTCGAAGTGCTTCGGGAACTTTGCTGTCAGCGGCGATTTTCGCGACTGCCACTGCATTCTCGGCTCCACCCAGGCGGAAGTTGGCATTCATCACACGACGTAATAATGGGTCGGACAGATCAGAGCGAATCGAAACGGCTGCCAGATCAGAGACTGCCTCGGGGATTGGCTCGTCGTTGATCGCTCGGGCTGCTTCGAGTACCACCAGTGGGTCAGAGTCCTGCAGAAACAGTCCGACTTCTTTGCGTTGCAGGCGTCGTAACGCAACAACAGCACCCAGTCGTACCGCCGCTGATTCGTTATTCGCGGCTGCGATCAGTTGCTCGACATCACCAATGCGTGCCAGTGACAGAATCGCTGCGTGCCGCAGTACTGGGTCGGCGTTGTTATTTTTCTTGAGCAGTTCAAACAGTGCGGGAATCGCATCGGCTGCTTTGAGACTTCCAAGGGCCACCGCCGCGAAATATTGCACGCGGGCATTCGGATCAGAAACCAGTTCGATGAGAGTCGGCACTGCTGCTTTCCAGCCCGCTTCACCTGTGACTTTTACAGTCTGTCCACGAACTTCACTGTCGGCGTCTTTGAGCAGGCTTTGAATTCCGGAAACCGCAGAGGACGTTTTACGTCCCAGTTGGCCGATGCCCCAGATCGCATGCAGTCGGGCGAGCTGATCTTTAGAGTCGAGAGCCACAGTCCGTAATGCATCCAGTGCATTTCGGTCGACGAGTGCAAACTGGGCTTCCATGCGGATACGTTGATCCGGGTGTGCCAGCAACTTCGTCAATTCTTTAACGGAACGCTGAGAAAAACCCTCTTTCATGAGTTCGGCTGAATGAGCCTGCTCAGCGGCTTTGACGTGTTCGGTATCGGTGAACTCGTAGATCCGGCCTTTGCCCAGGCCGTTCCAGCCATTGACCCAGTCGCTGACATACATACTGCCGTCGTAGCCGAAGTCGACATCGGTGGCCAGAATCTGCCAGATGAATTCATGGGAATCGGTCAGTTCGAACGACGCACCTTTGGGTTTTACAGCGAAGGAACGAATACCGCTACGTGAGGGAGTGCCACGGAAGTCGGCCAGGAAGAAATGATCTTTGTAGCGATCAGACAGACCAACGCCCGGATAATGCACAAGTCCGGAAGGGCCGTCGGCGAGATTGATCACCGGGGGCACCATGTAAGCGGGCTGTCCCTTGTGTGCAGGATGCCAGATCTTTTCCCGGTTGAAGGGGCCACGATCGCTGAGATATTGATAATACATCCGCCAGCCTGTGTCGCCTCCTTCGACAACATACACCCAGCGAGCCTTGTCGCCACTATCAGAATTGTTATCGCCAGTGAAAAGGTTGCCGTAATCGTCAAATGTCAGTTCCTGTGGATTTCGCAGGCCGTAAGCGAACTCTTCCAGCTCGGTTCCATCCAGATTACAGCGGAAGACGGCTCCCGTATCCGGCCGGAACAAATGCTTGCCTTCTTTGGTTTTGATGTTATATCCACGGTCGCCGATACTGAAATAGAGGCGGCCATCAGGACCCAGTTTTAAGCCGTGCAGGTCATGACCGCGAAAAGCGACCCGGATACCGTAACCGCTACTCAGTTTTTCCCGCAGTGTCGCTTTGCCTTCGTTGGCGGTATCGCTGAGCTTCCAGACATGTGGAATACACGTGTAATAAACATATCCCCCGCGGGCGAGAATACCGGCACCAGTACCTTCCAGAATCCCGTTGAATCCGTCGGCGAAGACACTCGCATGGTCGGCTTTGCCGTCATGGTCACGGTCTTCCACCAGACGGATGCGGTCGTGTTCGAGTCCGTACTGTTTGATGTCATCTTTGAGATGTTTCTTGAAGTACGCCATGCGATCTTCAAGAGTCTCCGCTGCCAGATCGTCATGCAACCAGTTCATGTGGCCGCGATTGTCTTCGACGCCTTTTCCTTGGCGAAATGTTTCTGCGACATAGAACCGCCCCTGCTCATCGATACAAAATGCCACCGGATTAGCCAACAAGGGTTCCGCAGCAAACAGGCTGACAGTCATGCCCTTGGGAACCCGGAAACCTTGAATCGCCTGCGCGCCTTCTTTCGAGGCTTCTGCGATCGCGGGGGTATAGGGCGTTTCTGCGAAACTGGATTGCACACTGAATTGCACGGTGGCCAATAACAGCAGACAGGTACAGAGAACAGACAGAGTACGACGATTGAACGACAACAATTTCAGACAATGGGCAGGAAACAAAGTGACACTCCTCGGCGAGACAATGATGTATCAAAATCAGAATAGATGCAGAATTTATCATATCTTAACGCTGGCGTTAAGCAGTTCACAGTCTGGAATTCTCCTAAATTGCCTGATCAATACAGATTTGAATCAGACCGAGAATTTTCATGAGCCTGCAGAGTACAGGTCTTTATAAACTGGCTAGAACGCCGAAATCTGAGTAACATGAAGTATATACGAAAGACAGTTATCAACGGGCAGACAGTTCATTAAGTTTGCTTATAAAAATGTACGAACTTACGTTATCAAGTACGTCACGCACTAGAATCGGGTCACTCTATGAAAAATGTCGTCAGCCTCATCCTGGGGGGAGGGAAGGGCACACGTCTGTTTCCGCTTACTCAGTATCGTTCCAAACCTGCTGTTCCGTTGGCGGGAAAATATCGGTTGATCGATATTCCGATTTCGAACTGTATCAACAGTGAACTGAGCCGCATTTATCTGATCACGCAATTCAACTCGGTCAGTCTGCACCGTCATATTCGCCAGACGTACAAGTTCGATTCCTTTGGTGGCGGCTTTGTAGAAATTCTGGCTGCCCAGCAGACCATGGAAGGGGCCGACTGGTATCAAGGCACGGCTGACGCAGTTCGCAAGAATATCCGCTGCATCGAACAGCCAGACATTGACTACGTGCTGATTCTCTCCGGCGACCAGCTCTACCGCATGGATTATTTGGAAATGCTGCAGACGCACATCGACTCGCAGGCCGATGTAACGATTGCCACGGTGCCGCTCTCCAGCGAGCAAGCCTCGGCATTCGGCATCATGAAAGTGAATGATGCAGGACGCGTGGAAAGTTTTCTGGAAAAACCACAGACGGAAGAAGATCTGGCGCTGGTCCGCACACCATCGGAGTGGATCGATCAACAGGGCATCGAAAGCCGCGGCCGCGACTGTCTGGCCAGCATGGGCATCTATCTGTTCAATCGCGATCTGCTGGTGGATCTGTTGAAGAAGACCGATTACGAAGATTTCGGTAAAGAAATCTTTCCGATGTCGATTCGCACGCACAAAGTCCACGCGCATCTTTTCGACGGTTACTGGGAAGACATCGGCACGATTCGTTCGTTCTACGATGCGAACCTGGCGCTGACGCATCCGAATCCGCCGTTCGATTTTGTGGTCGAGAAGTCGCCCATCTATTCGCGACCGCGTTTTCTGCCTCCCACACGCTGTGAAGGAGTGACCATCAATCGCAGCCTGATCGCCGATGGTTGTGAAATCGACGAAGGTGCCGTGATTGAAAATAGTGTGATCGGCCTGCGTTGTCGGATTGGCAAGAACGTGACGATTAAAAATTCGGTCTTGATGGGATCCGACTTCTACCAAGACCAGTGTAAACAGACAGCAGACGACAGCCTGCCTCCGTTTGGCATCGATGAGGGGGCATATATCGACGGTGCGATCGTCGATAAAAACTGCCGCGTCGGCAAAAACGTCCGCATCGAACTCAACGGCCACACCGAACAAGACTTCGACCACACCGACGTCCTGATCCGCGACGGCATTATCGTCGTACCCAAAGGCACCGTGCTGCCAGACGGGTGGAAGCTCTAACGCTAGTCAAACAACAGTCAAACAACAGTCAAACAACAGTCAAACAAGTGAAAGCAGCCTTCCGGGGCTGCTTTTTTTATTGTTCGCTTGAAATTTGATGGACTGTGTACATAATAGTGTATAAGCGGTTTGTGTACGCCTGTTTTGGTTGAGGGATGAGGAGCTTTTTTCATGCGCGTTCTAATGTCTTGTGCTACTTTACTGATCGGTACATTAACTGTATTCGCAGCGGATCCCCCTTCTCAGGAATATGTTGTGTTGGGCTTTAGGACGGTTAAGGTATTTGATTACAAGAAAGCACTGCGGGAAGCTGGAGAAGAGATTCCCCGGTTTCCATCACGTACCACAAATGCGCTTATCGCGGAAATAGTCTATTCTCGTTCGAGATTAAAAAAAATCCGTTCGCGTGCAAAAGATGCCGGTCTGAAAGACCAGGATATCATTTTTCTCATCAATGGTGAATTACTAAAAACGCCCACTGACGGTAATAAGATCCTGCAAAAAATCAGATATAGTGATGCTCTCGAAATGAGAGTCATTCGGCGGAATGAGAATCAATGGGAGCGTATCAACGTGCAAGTTAAACCTCTTACTGATCTTGAGTATTATCGCACTCAGGTTTTCGATCAGTTGCGCCGTGATGAGGAATTAACAGTATGTCGAATTTGGTCTGCTAGAGAGAGTCTGCACAGGTTTACCGATGATGATATTCAGTTGTATTTCAAGAAAAAAAGGAAAGAACCACTGCAGCTTATGATTCAGTTGGAACTGTTTCTTCCTGATGCACCTTTGTGGAAAGATCCTGAAACACTGTCCTGCTTTATGATTAAAACTGATCAGGCTGAGTATAAACTTACTTACGATGATTCAGAATTTAAGAAAGAATTGGAAGTTGATAAACAGTTTGAGGAAACGAAAAAGTCAATTCAAATTGCGCAGGAACAACTGGATGCTGTAGCGAAAAAGTATGGTCAGGACAGTTTGGAATATACAGAAGCCTCAAACACACTGCTGGTTGCAAAGCGGAAGTACATCAGACTTGAAATAGCAGAGGAAGAAGAGCTAGCGAGGCTAAGACAGAAAAGCAAAGAAGATAATAAAGTATTGAATGCAAATTTCAATAAGATCTACGCAAACGCTTCTGAACAAATGCGTAAAATGTTAGACGAAGTGTTAGATAAGCTAGGGACACAGGAGAGAATATCGAATGAGACACTTTTCAGGCTAGAAAGTATGGGGTTGATCAGGGGACAGATTACGCTGGCGAAAATGTTAAACGGCTGGAAATATTACGAGATGCCTTTGAAAAAAAAACAAAGGAAGATGATCGACGATATAATTAATTCTAAAACCGTATTCATGTACCACGAAAGAGAACCCGAAAAAAAATACGAAGTGACTCCCAAACAGAAAGAACAGATGAAAGCTGTGTTAGGCGTATTCGAAGCCGAAGGCGGCAAGTTGGGAAATTAGAGTTTCCGTCTGGCCGCTTTGTTTACAAGTAAGGATCGAATACACTAGATCTCAGTTCCTCGCCAATCAGCTCAAAGTTGCGGATTGATTACGAGTAAGGATCGAATACACTCGCTATACATGTAGCGATTCAGAATGAATTGTTGCGGATTGATTACGAGTAAGGATCGAATACACTCACGGGTCAAAGCTTGGTAGGTTACCGATTGTTGCGGATTGATTACGAGTAAGGATCGAATACACTTTGAAAGGATCTACATTACAACGCCGGAAGGTTGCGGATTGATTACGAGTAAGGATCGAATACACTCCACTCGAATAGGTCTCCAATCGCAACTTCGTTGCGGATTGATTACGAGTAAGGATCGAATACACTTTGGCTGAACTGGATGATTCCTAGTTCCGGGTTGCGGATTGATTACGAGTAAGGATCGAATACACTGCACAAGGAACAGTAAGAAAAGCTTGGGATGTTGCGGATTGATTACGAGTAAGGATCGAATACACTACAGCAACTGGCGGTAACTTACGCAAGCTGGTTGCGGATTGATTACGAGTAAGGATCGAATACACTGGAGAGCTTGATCTTAAGAAGCTATTCCCTGTTGCGGATTGATTACGAGTAAGGATCGAATACACTGACCGTATTTAAGAGATGGTGGCAGATGTTTGTTGCGGATTGATTACGAGTAAGGATCGAATACACTCATACCAAGTCGGTGAGAATGGTTGTTCAAGTTGCGGATTGATTACGAGTAAGGATCGAATACACTCTGAAGGCGACCGTATTGGTCGCTTGATTCGTTGCGGATTGATTACGAGTAAGGATCGAATACACTGAGATAACCCTTGATCATTGCATCGGCCTGGTTGCGGATTGATTACGAGTAAGGATCGAATACACTAAATGTCTCGACGTTATCCTTCAGGCTCATGTTGCGGATTGATTACGAGTAAGGATCGAATACACTATTGATGAGCAGGTACACAAACGAAAAACTGTTGCGGATTGATTACGAGTAAGGATCGAATACACTGAAGTGGCTGGAGGAGTTACGGAAACGGTTGTTGCGGATTGATTACGAGTAAGGATCGAATACACTTGAGAATCCCGACACCGCTACTCAGTTCTGGTTGCGGATTGATTACGAGTAAGGATCGAATACACTGTTGATAACCTGACCCTCTTCGACGTCAGTGTTGCGGATTGATTACGAGTAAGGATCGAATACACTCTTTCCTGCTCAAATCGTTCACTAGAAAGGAGTTGCTGCAGAAACGCGTCAGAAAAACTCGAGCTGGCGAGGTGGTTTGTTTGTTGGTTTGCGCATTTTTCCCCAGAAAATGCGCATCTTTTCGAACTGCTTGTCGGTGACGCTGAGGATGCGCACTTCGCCGTCCGGGGGGATGTTCTGCTCAATTCGCCTGATATGGACATTGGCTTTTTCCTCGCTGGTACAGTGCCTGCTGTATATCGAGTACTGCATCATATCAAATCCGTCTTCCAAAAGCAGCTTTCGGAACAATGTATATTGCCGACGGGCTTTTTTCGTGTCGGTGGGCAGGTCGAACATGACTACGATCCACATGCTTCGGTATCCGCTGAAATGCATAATACGGGTATCTCCAGATCTTTGCGTTTCCCTTGAAAGCATTGCACGAGGGAACTGGTCATGCGGTTGATCGCCACCATGAGTGGGCCTCTCTGATCGGCGGTAACGACCGTTTCGGTTAACAGGTCGAGTAGGATCTGTTTGGATTCCTGATCGAGGTCGGTATGTCCTGCGAAATAAAGCTCTCGCGCCTTGGCGTCTACAAGAGGCCTGAATGGTTCTATCAGGTCGTCTGCCAGACAGAAGGCGTTCGAGCGGTTGCGATGATGAATGCCAATTGCCGGGAGTAGACCCGATGCGACCAGCGAACGGGCAATCGCGGCTCTCAGAATCGCGTAGCCATAATTCAGAAAGTTATTGGGCGCGTCACCATCTCGGTCGCGACGGAAGGTGTCGACCGAATCAGGGCCTTCACAGTTCACCAGCCAACTCGACCAGTAAAGTCGTGCGGCGACCGCTTCGCGATTGGTAGTATCGTCGACTTTAACCTCTTGAGCGTAGTTGAGTAATTTGCGATGCGGTACCGAGTCGACGGTCAAGTTGGCGGCCTGGGCGCGGATCTTCGCCTGGACGATCTGTTTCCAGAGTCGTTTACGGACCGGCTTGGAAACACTGGTTTGTTCGTCAATCCTCCACACGATTTCGAGATGATCGGAGAGAGGAATCAGAATGCCTTTGGGCAAATGATCTTTCCCGCAGACGACGAGTGCCGCGTTGGCATCGAGCAGTGCGGTAAGGGCATTGTGAGTATAAGTGGTTCCCGGATGATCGACGAGAACCAGTCCCAGGTCTTCACAAGGAACCGAACCGACCACGGCTCCTTCACGTTTGAGCTGGAGTTGCTTGTGCCGCGTCGTCAGGTGGGCGGCTTCACGGGAAATTTCAATCGTACGTTTTAACATCGAGGCACCTTCGGGAAAAAGTAAAACCGAAGAAGCCCTCCGTGGATTCACTGTGTGAGAGAGTCAATCCATGAAATGCTGCTGGTAATTAATATCGTATAGGGGACAAACAGCCAAAAGCCAGAAGAATCTCATGTTTTTAATTTAATCATTGGCCCAACGCACCCGACCGAGGAAATCGATGGTTACTTTTTGGCCTCGGAGTGTGTTGGGAGATTTACGTTGAACGAGTGGAGGCTTATCTGAATTATTAACCTGACCAGCATAGGTGTGAGGACGCAGAATGATTCGCCCCAGACTTAGTTTTTGAACGCGATGTAAAACGGGATCAGCCTGTCCCACATCTAAGAGGATCATTTCATTGATACCCAACGACATCACAAAGCGGGTTTTGGAACCGTGATTTCGGTTGATCAGAGGTTGCTTGTTTTTCGCCCGTTGTGCTGCTTCGAACATGGTGACAATAGTGCCTTCCCGTTTTGGGGAACCGTCTTTGTTCAGGATTGGCTCTCCCGATTCATCGAGCAACTCATAGATTTCGATGTGGTGGTTACTGCCGGGGGCTGTAAACTGGTTGGGCCGGATCTGGAGCATGCCGGTACTCTCTTCGAGCATGCGCACTTTTTTCACAGGGACACCTGAAGGCATAATGACGCCGTCAGCCCAGATTTTTTCGTTGATCTTCAGGCTTTTCTTCTCAATATCAACCCCATGCTGTTGCAGATATTCCTTGATGATCTGTTTGATTTGGGGATCGCGTACCTTTTCGACTTGTGACGTATTATTGATTGAAGAAATCGGTTTGCGGCGTACATAGGTAGTCGCTGATTCTTTCGTGGCACCAAAGATCGTTTCTTCATGCAGGGCGCCCGAGATCTTTCGTCTGGTGCGGTGCGAAACATGAATACTGTTTACAGCCGCTTCGATTTCGGACCGGAAGTTCTTCCAGGGCTGATTCAGATGAGCTTGTCTGGCTGCTTTCCAAAATCCGGAAAGTTTTTGTAAGTTGCTCCGGTTCATCAGTGCAACGATAATTGCGTCGATGGCATGGTGACGATGATCGTCCCGATTTTTGATATTCAAGCCATCGTCGTGTAGGATATTATTCAGTTCCCAGTACCGGCGATAAAGAGACGTTAACTGACCTTTGGTGCAAATGACATCGGTGTCTAAGCGACTCATATATTTCCGGACTTCAGAGGCGATATAGCCCGTATCTACCAGGTTGCGTTCCAGAAAGTCATTTAATTCCAAGGTTGGTTGAGAAAATCGTTGGCGTTTCAGGTAGGGAAGTCGAGCGGCACCTTGCAGCACTTTGTCGTACCGTTTCTGTGACACTTTAAACAACCATTCAAACGGCGTCTGGTTGCCTTTGGCACTATTGCAGTCTCGACAACAAACCACTTTATTCATCCAGGAATTATCCAGGCTGCGCGAGCGGGGCAGGATATGATCGACTTCAATTTCGCTATTCGCGTTAAACATAGTGGGAGGCGAAAAGTTTTTATCACAATAAGCACAATGTTCGCCTTGTTCTTTCCAGAGCAAATAGCGGTCAATGTTGTTGCGCGAGACCTGAAACCCTTCCTGTCGGAGGTAATCGGCGGCGGCATCTCGTTCCCGTTCGCGTTCCCGCATTTTGAGTGACATCTGCAGCCGTTGGTCGGCAGAACCGCTGACCGAACGAGCCATCTCGATATGAATCGCGTCGGGAATTCCATATTCATCGATTAATGTATTAACGAGTTTACGGACTTCATGCAGTGCCTGTTTCACAATGGGGTTCGGAATATCGGGCGGGACAGGCAGTCTTTTCGTTTTTGATTTGCTGCGTTGATCTGCCCGTAAATAACCGGCTTTGTGCAGAGCATTCTCAGTGTCATCTTTTCCTGTGAGAGGTAGGCCCTGTATAATGAAGGGAAGCAGTTTTTCAATCGCCTTGCGACTATAGTTGACGCGACCTTCTGTCAGGTCAATTTTTAATAACGCGGCAGTGGCTTCTTCATCAAGGCCCCATTCATTGAGTGCTTTTTCCTCAATCAGGTCGGGTGTATCATCATGGTCGAGAATGAAACGCACGATCTCTGTTTTTTCCTGTTCGGGGCGTTGATACCATTTTTTCGTGAAAATATTCTTATGCGCGAGACGGGCGTCAACGGGCATCCCCAGTAATTTAGACCGGTCTCCTTCTTCAAGATTGAATTTCGCGCTTTGATACAGTTTCAACTTTTTTCGAATTTGGTCAAAGGTGCGTTCTTTGCCGGTAGATAAATACTCGAGCAGTGTTTCTCTTTCTTCGGGGGAAAGCCTGCGTTCCGTGCCGGATTCAATCAGACGCAGATTATTGACTTCCTGATACAGGCGGAACTGTTGAGCCAGCCGGTCCATTTTTTCGCAGCGAACTTCTTTCATTTCCAGTTCACATTTACCAATGGTTGATTTTTTCCAGTACATTTTTCGCTGGCCGAAGATGAGCCCCTTATGAACCCAGGTCTCTGTTTCGACTGGATTATTCAAGCGTTGTTTGAGTTTCGCTGTCAGTTTTTTGGGATGGTGTTTGGCCTGCGCATTCCAGAGTTGTTCGAACTCCTCCAGGTACATCGCCCGAAGTGTATGACGGCCGCGAATCGGATTGCCAGATTGTAATTCGCTGGCAAAATGCTCTCCCAACGTTTTGTGATGATTTTCCTCGATCTCGCTTTGAAGCTGATTGATCTCCGCCAACAATCCGTCGGTTGCTTTTTGATCTTTGCGGTCTGTTTTGCTGTTCGATTTATAACCGCGACGTTGAGAGAGTGCGTAGAGAATACGTCCGAATTCCTGTAGTGTCAGTTTTTCGGTGAGCCCTTTTTGCCGCAGGTCGTAGGGGTTCTGTTCCAGAAGCTGCGTTTGCTGTTCGGGATCTTTGGGAAAGAGCCCCGCTTCGATTAGCGCATTGCGGACGGTCTCTTTGCGTTCCCTGCGTCGTCGGGTCTGTCTGCGTGTGCCACGAGCGGTGCGGCGGGTTTCGTTTTTGGAAACTTCGCCACCGGTCTGGGTTCGGTCAACGCCCTCGGGAAAGACGCGGACACCGGTCGCCAGAATACGTCCTTCCTCATCGTCTAAGAGTGACCAGCCAAGAGAGTTAGTACCGATATCGATTCCCAGAACTTTGTGTGACATAAGATGTACCTCAAAGGATTGATACATGGTGCGATCATAGTTATATGAATGTTTTATTGTATATGCTTGACAGATGGGTATCAATTATGTAGAGTTAAGACAGTGTATTCGATCCTTACTTGTGAAATATCTTTCCGTAATAAGAAGAAACATTCGCAAGTAGTATCCTACGGGATACCTGGCCGCTTTGTTCGCAGGGCGGCTTTTTTATGCGCGGGGAGTCGTGCGTGCTTGTTACTGCTCTCCCCCAAACACAAAAAAATGCCCGACAAGGTTCAGACCTCGTCGGACGTTTAATCGGGGTTGCATTGCGAGTCATTCGCTGATCTCTCTTAGAAGCTGGCGGCGGGGAGACGGATCATTTCGACCGTGGTTCCCATTAACGGGCCGTCCAGTTTTTCGTAGAGTTCCATTTCCAGGACGCCGCCGGATTCGGCGATGACCTGGGCTAAGACATCGTTGTCGGTAATCGCGACTCCATTACATTTTGTGATGACCATGCCGGGAGCCAGTCCGGCTGCTGCGGCAGGCGAGTCTGGTTCGACGGACTCCACGCCGACTCCCTTACCAGGCAACATCATGCCTTTCATACCGAGATACCATCGAGCGTCTTCCACAACCAGACCACCGGGAGTCACATAATCACACGTCGGGTAGATGTAGTCACAGTAGTGTAAGTCAGCTGGTCGACAGTTTTGCAGCGGTGTGCAGTAGTTGAACCACCACCGGCAGTAGTTGGGGCGAGCGTGGAACCAGGGTTTGCCGTGGTGTCCGTTATGGTGACCGTGACCGTTGCCATTTCCGTGACCATTTCCGTGGTGCCCACCGCCACCATTGCCGCCACCATGGTGACCGGGTACTGGTTTGTGTGGTCCATTTGGTCGTGGCTTGGGTGCTCCGTTACCAGGACGAGGACGAATTCCGCCGTTGCCAGGTCGCCCGTTGCCGATACCCGGATCGATGGGTTTGATCGTGGGCCGTGGCTTGGGTGCTCCGTTACCGGGACGAGGACGAATTCCGCCACTGCCAGGTCGTCCGTTGCCGATGCCCGAATCGATGGGTTTGATTGAGGGCCGTGGTTTCGGTGCGCCATTGCCGGGACGAGGACGAATTCCACCGTTGCCAGGTCGCCTGTTGCCGATGCCCGGATCGATGGGTTTGATTGAAGGCCGTGGTTTCGGTGCGCCATTACCGGGACGAGGACGCATCCCCGTGAACGGTTTTGTCTGTGGCCGTGTGGCTCCGTTGCCCATTGGTCGACCATTGATCGGTTTCATTGTGGGGCGTGGTTTGGGAGCCGAGTTCACAACCCGTGGTCGCGTTGTTGTGCCGCGATGATCACGGAAGGTGGTTGTTTTACCGCCGCGGTGATTGCGGGTGGTTCGTGTTTGCGGCTGGCGAACATTTCGCGTGGTGGAGTTACGGCTTGTGGAGCGTTGCGGCGATCGCGAACTCGTTGACCGGCTCTGATAGCGTTGTGGCGAGCGGCTGGATGAACTCCGGCGTGCTCCCGAATGACTTGAGCGAGACATACTTGATCGGCCTGAACGACCAGATGAGCGACCGTTGCCTTTGGCGTAAACGTCCAGGGAAACCGTGCCGAACACCATTGTCATGATAACCATACTGAGTGCGAAGCGTTTCATTGTTCTAGATCCTTTTCTCTCGTACCAGAATGCGGTGAACGACAGAAAATATGGTCTGGCCGTCCCCATGTGTGTTGCAGGTCACATGCCTGCCTACTTCACTCAGCGAGAACCGCGGAAATCTGTTACAGGAAATTTGAGAAAAAATGGAAAGTCTGTAATTTCAGCAGTTTTTGGGGCGAAATGAGGATTGTTGGTAGCACGGAAAGCACTGGATACTGCTTTTTGTGTCCGCTGGTTGCAATGTGCGGCGGGGCCGTGGATACTGGAGTGATTCGCCTTACTCTGTATCAGGCGATGCTGAAGGACTGATTTTTTAACCTAGATATTCAATAAACAGGAATCCGGATTATGAAGAAGTGCTTGTGTTCAATTGCGGCGGCTGTTGTGTTTTGTCTGGCGGTGCCAGGGTTTGCAGCGGAGAAGGTGGCTCCGGTGCGAATGGGCAGCGGGATTATGACCTTTGATACGGTGCCGGGCTGGGGCTATGACGAGCAGGGCCGCTCTGTATTAGGGCCGACGCACGGCGGTGTCGTCGTTGACAAAGCGGGCAACATTTACACGAGTGCCCGGATCGGCGTGGTAGTGTTCTCACCCGATGGAAAAGTCGTACGTCGGTTTTTGGGGCCTGAATACTCCAACATTCATGATATGGAAATTCGCGAAGAAGCAGATGGCGAATTCATTTACGGGGCACGGAATGCGAACGCCGAGGGGATCAAATTCAATGCACTGACGGGAGAGATGATCCTCAAGCTGCCATTCCCGAAAGAATCGGGGCTCGATCTGAAGAAGTTCGCTCCGACTGCGATTACCGTCGCACCGAATGGCGATATCATTTTGTCGGACGGTTACGCAAGTAATTATATTTTCAAGTTTGACAAGACAGGCAAGTATCTGTCGCACTTCGGCAAAAAAGGGAACGGGATGAAAGAATTCAACACCGCCCACGGGATGACGCTGGATACACGGTACGACCCGCCGCGACTGTTGATCTGTGACCGGAACCATCAGCCTAAAGGCCGCCTGCTGCATTACGATCTGGATGGCAAATTCATCGAAGAAGTGATCACCGGCTTGGGCATGCCGACCTCGGTTTCCATTCAGGGAGATTACGTTTCGGTGCCGGACCTGCATGGTCGATTGGTGATTCTGGACAAGAGCAACACTATCGTCGCGGTACTCGGTAATAACGAAGACCCGAAGACCCGCGTGAATTTTAATGTGCCTCAAGACAAGTGGCGCGAAGGCATCTTCAGCGGCACGCACGGTTCGTACTGGGACAAAGAGGGCAACCTGTATGTGCAGGACTGGAACGTTTCCGGCCGCCTGATGAAGCTGGTGCGCGTGAAATAGGATTGGGATGCAAGTGGCGCATGTGTATAAAGAGTGAGGAATCCTCATGGATACATCAGGCTGGATCGCTGGTGAACTTGCCGAATGGCCGACGAAATCAGAGATGGCTCAGATATTAGATGAGGCAGGTCTCGATGTGTCTGTCGGGCTTTATTCCATTCAGGTTTTACTGAGCGGTAATGCATGCTTTGCTTTCGAAGAGTACGGCGGTGATCTCGGTGACCCTGTGATTAATGCGGACGCTGATTCCGCCGAGGAATTATTACGCGAGGCAAGACTTGTTTCCGATGCACTGATGCGTGCAAAATTACGTCATCGATTTGAGATTTATAGTCATGGACCCGATCTGCTTGGATACTTGCACTTTGACTGGCCACTGAAGGGAGAACGAGCAAATGACTCCAGATGAATTTCGTGATCGATGGTGTGATGATGAAGATGAGGAGCTGGTTCTTTTTTCAGCAGACGCACTCGCGGGAATTTCCATTCCTGAAGAATCTCGCGAGTTTCTTACCTCTTCCGGATTGCCTGAATCCGCAGCTCCCTTTCTGGGTTTTGGCACATCCGGCAGACATTTACTTCCGAGTGTCGCCGACGCATGGAACAAGAACACGGAATTCCGTCGATATCGTGAAATTGGCAACAATGACTCTGGCGATACTGTCTGTCTTGATGAAGCAGAGAACGGTCAGGTGGTTTTTCTGAATCATGACCTCAACTTCAAACGCGTGCTGATGAATTCATCGATACCGGCATTAGCAGAGTCGTTAGTAGCCTATCGTCAGTTAGTACGTGACACACAGGAACGCAATGGAGAGGACGCCTGGCTTGATGGTGACGTTCCTGATGACCTTAAGGAATGGCTCATCGGCGAATTGAAACGGATTGATCCTGTCGTAATACAGCCTGATTGTTTCTGGGGCGAAGCAATAGAAAATCTTCAAGAAGAACGCGCATAACGATTCTAAAGTGAGCTGATCAATTCTTGAGTTCGGTTAGTTATCTAGATCGGCGTCCAGCGGTCAAGTGTGGGTTTGCTGTCTGCGTGATATGCCCTTAGCCGAACGTCTCTGATAAGGGGGTGAACGGTCACCGAGATGTAGTGATCTGGCGTTGAAGCATGGCCGAAGCGTATCGATAGCTCGTGTTTGTCGCAGTGCACAGACTGAACTGGGGCGGCTCAGTGATATCGGTTATACTCTGTATTTGTAGAGTAAAACGTTTCTCTAATGCTTGTGAATTGTTTCTTCTCATCAAATGGGGCTCTTAAATGATGATTTCGTTAAGTCGAGTAAAGAACAGGCAATGAGAGCAAACGAGAAATATGTGCCTCGCACGCGCGACGCATGTACGACACAGTATGGCTCGGTTCGGGAACGTGTCAAGCTGATGATGGGGAAGCGGATTCCGAGTTTCTGTAACAGGAAGGGAATCGATGAGCATTCGTGTGAGAGAATGAAATTCTGTAATGAAACAGAGTGGAATTCTCAGAGAAATAACTAAGGTACTGCGAACGCGGCCACTGGATACAGTGTCATTCGGTTAGTTTGAAACAAAAAAATGATGCCGCTTTGGGCTGGTTTTCTGTTTTTGATTCCCCCCTTGACCATGATTGTGCCTCTGCTAATGAATAAGTCACCTGTCACTAATGAAGAATGGCTGGGCTGCGAATTCATGGCCAAGCCAGACTCGACGTTCCTGTTGGATGGCATCAAAGTTCCTCATACAAATATTGATGCTCCGTTTACCGTTTCCAAGGTCGAAGAGAACAGACTGTGGGTGGGTGAGGCCTGGATCACTCAAGACGAGGTTATTCCAGTTGCAGAGTCAGCAGCCTTTTACACAGAGTATGTCCGGAAGCATCCTGCTGAGGCATGGGGCTATCTTTCTCGCGGCCTTGCATGGGCGGCTGTCGGTAACTGCGACAACGCAATCACTGATTACACGAAGGCGATTCGCCTCGCCCCGGAATATGCGATAGCCTACTACGATCGCGGTCTTTCATGGGCGGAAAAAGGTGAATTCGACAAGGCGATCAGAGACTTTAACGAAGCGATTCGTCTCAATCCAGAATATGTGCGTGCTTACTTCAGTCGTGGTGTTACCTTGCAAGAATGTGACGAATTCGAGAAAGCGATCAAAGATCAGACGAAAGTCATACAGCTTGATCCGAAATGTGCGAGTGCTTTCAACAGTCGGGGAGTTGCATGGAATCGAATTGGCGAACCCGACAAAGCGATTCAAGATTTATCCAAGGCGATTTGGCTCGATCCAAAATTGGCGTATGCTTTTAGCAATCGTGGTTCTATTTGGAATATAAAAGGCGACTACGCTAATGCGGTCAATGACATTGCCGAGGCAATCCGGCTGGACCCCAAAGATGAGTCTGCCTGTAATGAATTCGCCTGGCTTCTGGCAACTTGTCCGGAAGCTGAATTTCGAGACGGACTGGAAGCAGTTATTTTGGGTGAAGCGTTGTGCGAGTTGTCAGAATGGAAGGAAGCGGATTACATCGATACTCTGGCGGCTGCGTATGCTGAATTTGGAGATTTCAACCAGGCGGTGAAATCTCAGGAACTAAGTCTTAAACTTATTGACAGGGATGAAGAAGAGGAAGAGTATACCGAGCGTTTAACGCTCTATCGTGCTGGTAAGCCGTATCATAGAGAAAAAGTCGATACTGAGTTGGCGTAAGCTAGCTCTAACCTTGAGTCTTTGGAAACGAGTCAGGTCGGCATTAATCTGTATTCGCGGCCCAGTAGATGCCGGAGGCGATTAGGGATTTGGGGCCGGTTTTGGTTTCCGCGTGGGGGCTGAAACAGATGACGCGACCGGAGCCGAATCGGGAACGAATAATGGCGTGTGTACCAACCATCGCTTCAGCGGGGGCGCCGTTTCGGGCGACTTCCGTTTCAAAGCGGGCGAGGACTTCATAGCCGGGGAGATTGGGTTGATTGTCGGGGACGAGCAAGGGGCCGTTAGCATAGTAGATTTTGAATTTGGATTTGGTGTTACTGAGGACTTCTTGCCCTGAAGGAGTTAGTTGGATGGAGACATTCTTTTGACCACGTTTCCAGTGCGAACGATCCCAGACGCGGGCGTTGATCAGATCGAGCGACCAGTCGTAATGCGAAGAGGCGAGATACGCGCCGGCGCAGATGCCGACGTAGCCGCCTCCGTTTTTGACAAAAGTGCGGACCGCTTCGCGGCCTTGTGGTTTCAGGGTCTTAGCCTGTTTTCCACCACTGCCTCCCGGCATGATGAGGACGTCAAAATCCTTGAGGGAGCCGTTCCGTATTTCCTCAGCAGTGATGACTTGATTAGAGAAGCCATGTTCGGGTGTCAGAAAGCGTTTCAGATTTTTGGGTCCGTTCGATTCAACTCCGGAATAATCAAATACAGCCACTCGAACCAGTTTCGTCGCAGGCTTGGCTTCCTCGGCAACAGCCAGACAGGGAAGAATCAGAAAACAAAGGACAAATAACCGGGAGAGTCGAAACGTGAAATGGTGCATCAGTACCAAATCCTTATATATGAATTCGAGGTCAGGGAATCACGATGGTCTTTTTGACCGGTGCAAATCGAGGCGGCGGTGGCGCTGGCAGGGAGAGTGCCGCCTGCTTCATTTCGCGGAGTTCTTTTTGCATCGCAGTCATCGCAAGTGACGCCATTTTCTGATGAAAGCGGGTGACAGCATCGGCAGAATAACCATGCTCACGTCGTCCCTGCTGAAATGACTGGGTAAGTTTCAGGATTTTGTCTTCGACGGTCCAGAGATCGGACCAGATGTCGGGCAGGTATTCGGTTTTGATACCTTTGCCGTCGTTAGTTTTACTCCAGGCACGCAGGGTGATGGCGATCTCGCCGAGCGCGGCTCCGTTGTCATCGGTGAGCGGATCGGCGATGTCCTGCACTGCAACCCAACAGGGGACGGCGAGGGAGAAACTGGGATCGCCGAGGATGGTCCACATCGTGGCGAGGTTTGGATCTTCTCCCGGTTTGACGCCTTGAAAGACGGCGGCGGAGACCGTCGTGCTACGGCTGATGGTGTTGTTGGTCTTGATGATGGCAGGCAGTGTTTGTTTCGAACCATTGACGGTGCCGGGCCAGGGAGTGCCTGTTTTACTGGAAAGATCACGCGTCAGATTACGGATGAGATAGTCGACGGTGATGCCTTTTGGCTTTTGCAGGTCGAGTCGGGAACAGGCCTGCGAATAACGTTCGGCAGAGTAGATCTCGCCGAGTTGTTGTGGTGTGGGATTGGCCGGAAAATCGCGAGCGGTGGTGGCGAAGTTGGACCGGACGATATAACCTTGGGGCGCTGCTTCGGGATCGTTGGCATCGAACATGGTGTAGTTGTCGGGGCCGGTTTCAAACAAAGCGGCTCCTCCTTCGGCATCGATGACGCCGAAATTCGAAATGGTTCGACGGCCGGTCTCGTTGGTTTCGTCGAGCAGCTTTTGGAAGTCTGCGACTGTTTTACAGGTCTCCAGTGCCTGTTTCATGAATCGACCATTTGCAGGTCCCGATTTATTACCTTTGGTGCGGAGGTCTTTACTCAATGAGTTTTCGATACAGAAACCGGATTCGTTCATACCCATCCAGGCCGACTTGCGAGCGCCCGCATTCACAACTGCGACAGCACGGAGAGGACCTGCAGTGAGCAGGATGACTTCGTTATGCCTGGCGGAAGTGTCACGGTTTTTCCAGAGCAGGGGTCGGCCGTCGGCCGTCGCGCTTCCACTGATGACGGCGGTGGTACAGGCTTGTAGTTCGAGTGGGGGGCATTCCCAGATCAACAGCAGTATGAGCATCCGAATCAGCGAGGCCCGGTTCGCGAACATAATCGGTGCATCCTTTTCAGGGAGTTAAACGGTTGGAATCTTCACATACAGAAGACTTCTAAATGGTTGGATCATTGTGAGTTTGGTTCACAATTCACTCAAGCGTCAAAATGCGGGTTCATCAAACCTGCATCAAATCTTCATATTGTGCAACAGGAGAATGCGGAGTGGAATCAAAAAATCTTGATTTTAAGTGAGGAATGAAGATTATCTATCACCGGCCGGTGATATCTTTTAAGATGGGGAGTATTGAGCTTACACGCTGGCGAAGTAGTTTACTGTTAATTGCCGAAAGGGGACTTCGATGACGGAGAAGCAATTTACGGAAAAGCAAATTCTGGCCGGCATTTATGAATGCTGGTGTGATGCGATGGGAACGGAGCGTCCCTTTGATGCTGAGACACGCATTGATATGCATATGAAAGAGGATCATTTAAGGGCTCCGGTTGATCATCTTGATTTCATTTTCCGTCTGGAAAAGTTGTTCGACATCAAGATTTCGCTTAAAGAGCTGTATGAAGAGTTGGGGTTTCCAGAAACGCCTAATCTTAAAGTATTGAAAAACGAGATCGCGCCGCAGTTAACGTTTGGTGTACTGGCACGATTTATCCAGAAGCGGGCCGTGAATACGGTTTCCTTTGAGCCCGTGATGGTGATCAACAAAGAGTGTCGACCGGCGGGTGTGTTTTATGGCATCGAGCAGATTCCAAATCAGCTGATTTCAGCGAAATGTCAGGTGACGCCGAGTACAAACATCATTGACGCGTTTCGTGGTTATCAGCTGGATAAGTTCTGGAGTCAACTTAGCTGGAGATCAGAGGTGCGGCTGCCTCAGCTTTCGAGACACTGGGGATTTCTCACGAATTGGGGCTGCATGATTGCCTTCTGGGGTCTGTTGATCGCCTTCCCCATGGTGTTCTTAACAGGGAACTTCTACATCTTGCTTGGTGCAGTTCTGTATGTAATTACAACCTGGTTTGTTAGTTCCCTTTACACTCATCGTTCAGATCCACTGCCACCAGAGCTGCAGACGTTTCGCGATCTGGCAGTCTGGATTGCAGGCCATGATGGTGATGCGATACAAATTCCTGCGAACGGTAGTCCCATTCAAAAGTGAGAGGAGTTTGCATGAGTCAGCTCAGATATTCTGAAAAGCAGATCATTCCGATACTTGCAGATTGTCTGGTGGATACTTTGGGGCTTGATGACGACGAAGCTTTAGATCCTGTGACCGATCTTGATCGTAGAATCGATCAATACCTCAAGGACATCAACGAATGGAACGCGTTCGATTTTGCCGACTTTAGTTATGTCATTGAGCGTCTGTTTCATTTCGAATGTCCCCCGCAGGAGTGGAAAGCGTTCTTTGGTGTCGACTGTGGTTATCAATCTGAAGAAGAATGGACAGAACAGGTGGGACTGCATCTGACGTTCAAGGCACTGGTTGAATTTATTGCAGCGCGTGCGCTCTATATTTCGTTTCAACCTGTCACAGTGATTGACCGTGCGTGCGGCCCTGCCGGTGCCTTTTACGGGCTTGAAGAGTTGTCGGGCAAGTATTTTTCCGCCACCTGTCGCGTGACTCCCTCAACTCAAATTCTGGATGCGTTTCGTGGCAGGCAACTGGAAAAATTCTGGGGCGAATTGCAATGGCGCTCAGGAGCTAAACTGACGGACCTGAAATCATTCTGGTTTCTATTAGAAGGTTGTGGCTGTCTGATGTTTTTTCTGGCTCTATTCATTGCAGTAGTGATTTTTCTTCCGGGCGGTGACTATCTCGCTCTGACAGTCACGGTTCTCTCTGCCTATACCGTGTGGCGCGTTATTTCAGTCTGTTGTTACTGGTCCAACCCGCTACCACCAGAGACACAGACCTTTCGGGATCTGGCAGTGTTGATTGCCAATCATGATGGTGAATCGGTGCGGCTTCCTGCAAACGTTAGCTCCAGTAATAACTGAGAGGAATTTCCCAATGAGTCCGTTACGATATACCGAGAAGCAGATTCTGTGTGGAATAGAGGAATTTCTGACGTCTGATACGCCAAGTTGGTTAAGTCGCTATCCGGCTTTGGATGCAGATGCTCGCATCGATGATTATCTGCAGACCCCCATTCCCCGTTGGGCACGGGAAGAGATTGAACTCGATGATGTATTCTCATGGTTCCAGATGATGGAGTATTTTTTTCATTTTCAATGTTCTGAAAAGGAATGGACCGAGTATTTTGGACTCGATCTTTTTGAGGACGATCGAGAAGAGTGGGAGTGTCTGCACGCTGCGGATTTTACTTTTCGCAGGTTGGCACAATTTATCGCAGCACGGGCGACGGTGATTTCCTTTCAGCCAGTCGAAGTGCTGGGAACAGAGTGTGGGCCGGCGGGCACGTTTTATGGTATTCAACAACTCGTTAGAACGTTGAAAAAACGATCTCCGGATTTCGGCCCAAGTACAAAAATTCGGGATGTTTTGAAGGGGTATTCGCTGATCAATTTCTGGTCACACCTTCGCTGGATGACAGGACAGAGAGTGGCGAAGCTTCCCGTCTACTGGTTATGGATGGATGTGATGACCTTTATCGTATTGTGCTTCCTCTGGGGAGCATTGATGCCGGTGATGAGTTCATACAATATCGGGGAAACCTACATTGTGGGGCTGTTTTTCATGATCTTTCTGGGGACGATTGCAGCGTTCATTGCGAGGCATATAAAAAACCCACTACCGCCAGAGCTGCAGACGTTTCGGGATCTGGCGGTGTTGATTGCCAATCATGACTGTGATGCGGTACGTGAGTATGAATCTAAAAAATAATGGATCGTGCGATTCAATCGCGGAGTTTTTATTCAGGGAAAGAATGATTTGATGACTTATAATATTCGAGATCGGGTCGCTTTGGTAACCGGGGCGAATCGGGGAATTGGCAAGGCGATTCTGGTAGGACTCCTGAAGGAAGGCGCCGCAAAAGTTTATGCGGCTGTGCGAGATATCTCATCAGTGGCTGCATTGAATGAAGCTTATGGAGACAAGGTGGTTCCGCTGGAATTTGATCTGACGAAGCCGGTGTTGATCAAAAAAGCGGCGGAACTGGCCAGTGATGTTTCGCTGGTGGTGAACAATGCGGGAGTGCTCAAGGCGGCGACTCCGCTGTCGGCTGATGCGATTGAATCGCTGCAGTATGAAATGGAAACGAACGTGTATGGCTTGATTCGTGTCTCTCAAGCATTCGCGCCCGTGCTCAAAGCCAATGGTGGTGGCGTGCTGGTGCAATTGAATTCAGTGGCTTCCTTCAAGAGCTTTTCGCCGTTCTCGACGTATTGTGCCTCCAAGGCAGCCGCGTATTCAGTGACTCAGGCTCTAAAAGAGTTACTCAAGGAGCAGGGAACGATGGTCATCAGCGTTCATCCGGGACCAATCGATACGGATATGGGAGACTCCGCAGGTCTCAAGGAGATTGCCGAACCACCGGAGTTGGTCGCGGATGCGATTGTGGATGCTTTGAAGAGCGGTGAGTTTCATGTGTACACGGACACGATGGCAAAGCAGGTGGGGGCAGCCTATCAAAGTTTTGCTGAAAACGTGATCGAAGCGGAGCTGCTGGAAGGTTAATTACCGAAGCAAACTGCTCAATCCACCCGGCCGGGTTGGCGGTTGTTTTTGCCTTTGCGTTTGGTGCCGGTGTCGCCGAGGTCGGTGCGGGCCTGTTCTGCGAGTGCGGTCAGGCGTTCGACAACTTTGGGATGCTGGTCGGCGACGTTTTTGCTTTCGCTGATATCGTTGTTGAGATCGTACAGAGCGAGGCCGGTTTTCTTTTGAATGTAGGGGCCGGGTGTGCCGCCGGAACCGGGTTTGTCTTTCAGGCTGCGATAAGGGTGAGGAAAATGCAGCTTCCATTTACCGCTACGGACGGCGTTCAAATGACCGCCCCAGTAGAAGTACAGCGCTTCGTGCGGCGATTGGGCTCCTTTTTCGCCGCTCATGAGAGGCCAGATATTTTTACCGTCGATGATGCGCTCCTCTGGAACTTTTCCGCCGGAGAGGTACGCGATCGTGGGCAGGATATCGATAGTCATTGCCATCTGGTTGCAGACGGTGCCTGCGGGGATTTGTCCGGGCCAGGCCATGATGCAGGGCTCACGTTGGCCGCCGTCCCAAGCAGTTCCTTTGCCTTCGCGAAGTGGCAGAGCCGAACCGGCGTGATTGCCGTAGGAGAGCCAGGGGCCGTTGTCGGAGGTGAAGATGATCAGTGTGTTTTCTTCGAGGCCGTTTTCTTTGAGTGCCTGTCGGATTTGGCCGACGGACCAGTCGATTTCCATGATCACATCGCCGTAGAGTCCCTGCTCGGATTTGCCTTTGAATTTGTCGCTGACAAACAGCGGGACGTGAGGCATGGAATGGGGGACGTAGAGAAAGAACGGCCGGTCACCACATTTGTGGATGAACGATACGGCGTATTCGGTATACCAGGTGGTGAGCTGTGCCTGTTCTTTGCCTGTGACTTTGGGGTTAATCACGGTTTCGTTTTTGATCAGCGGGAGATCGGGAAACCGTTTGCCGGCCGTCGGGTGAAAGGGCCACATGTCGTTGGAGTAGGGGAGCCCGAAGTATTCATCGAAGCCGTGTCGGGTGGGGAGGAATTCGGGCAGGTGTCCGAGATGCCATTTGCCGTAGATGGCGGTATCGTATCCTTGTTGCTTAACGACTTCGGCGATGGTGGTTTCTTCGGCGTTGATGCCGATTTTTGATTGCGGGCCGAGTGCTCCTTTGATTCCGATACGATTCGGATAACAACCCGTGAGCAGGGCAGCACGAGAAGCAGAGCAGACCGCCTGGGCGGCGTAGAAGTCGGTAAAGCGAACACCTTCTTTTGCCATCTGGTCGAGATGGGGAGTTTTAATGTTGGGCGAGCCGAAAACGCCGACATCCTGATAGCCTTGATCATCGGTAAAGATGACGACAAAGTTGGGATGCTGTTTTGCCGGTCGAGTGGCTGCGGTCGCGGGTGGAACAGAAGCGGTCACGATTAAGAGGAGCAGAAGACTGAGACAAGAGATCCGTGTTCGATTCAGATACGTGGGGCATCCAAGATTAAAACCGGGCATGAGCGCGCCTTTCTGGTCATCTAATTGTGTTATTCGCTATTGTATTCCGTTCTGCTCGTTTGTGTTTTATTCGCCTCGGAAGTGGGCTTCCTGTACGGGAACCAACTGTTCGAGGCATGCGAGCAAGACGCCAGCTGGTGAGCCGATGGCATCAATGTGTGCGACGATTTCTTCGGGATAACAGCTGAGGACGAGCGATGATTCTTCGCGGTAGATCTCGAAGCGGCGTCTGATGACGCTTTCGTTGGCATCGTCGGCCCGGTTTTCCCGAATCGCACGGTGACGGATACGGTGAATCATTTCCTCTTCGTCGCTACAAGTTAGGTGCAGGACTTTGAGAACATCAATGTATTGTTCCAGGATTTTAGACTGCTGAATGTTTCGCGGAATCCCGTCGAGAATCAGAATGTCTTTGCTCGGCTTATACATCGAGAGGGTAGCGCGGGCATCAAGGCCCTGTTTCCAGATCTGGATACTGAGATCGTCGGGAACGAGTTCGCCCCGCGAACTGTATTTATAGATTTCCTGGCCTTCAGGTGATTCAATGTCGATCGATCGAAAGACATCACCACTGGAGAGGTGGAAAAAACCAGGGATTTGACCGAGGATTCTTCCCTGAGTTCCTTTACCAACTCCGGGAGCACCAAACAGCAGGACGGCTTTTCGACGTTCCGTCGCCATAATTATGCCTCTATGTTTCAAGGCCGATAATGATTTCAGGAACCACGGCGGTTTCTGTATTCAGATCCAGGAAATAGTGACCTGAGATCAGTCTCTAACAATAACGTTTCATAAATGAATTCTCACCCCAGAGGGGGAGATATTAATGAAGGTAAATAAAAAACACTCCGAAAAGCGAATGAGCTTTTCGGAGTGTTGATTTGTATTTTTGAGATTCCCTTATCGGGAGATCAGAGCCACAACCTGACCGACGTCTACCGGCAGGCTGACATCTTCAAATGTTGGCGCTGTGACCACGTTGGCAGCCAATGCTTTTTTGTCCAAGGAAATCCAAGAACATGCGGGACGACCAGAAGAATCAACGAGCTCACTATAGAGCTTTTTGAGATTCGGTCGATTTCGAACAGTAACGACATCGCCGGGTTTGACCCAGATTGATGGCTTATTGACAGTCACACCGTTCAACTGGAAGTGAGAGTGAACGATACCCTGTCGGGCCTGTGGTCGAGTTTGAGCAAAACCAGCACGGCAGACAACGTTATCGAGACGTTGTTCGCAGAGAACCAGCAGGGCTTCCCCGGTGTTCCCTTTGATGCGGCGGGCTTTATCGAAGTAGCGACGTAACTGACGCTCACGTAGGCCGTAATAGAATTTGATCTTCTGCTTTTCGATCAAGGCCAGACCGTAGTTAGAGGCCTTGCGACGACGCTGTGACATTCCTGGCGGAAGGTTTCGCTGGTCCAATGCGCGTGTCGCACCTGCATCTTCAAAAACCAAAGCTCCTAAGCGACGGTTTACCCGTCCTTTTGGTCCAGTGTAACGACCCATTCAGACTTTCTCCCACATTAATCACAAGCTGCCGTTCTCTGTACTTGATAAACGGCAAAGAATTATTATTAGAGTCTGATCATAGTAAACTATTCTTACATAATAGTTTACAGTCAAATGCCAAGAGGATCAGACTAGATATAGCAGTCAGGGCTATAGTATTCGTCACAATGCTGCGCGTACCACAACCTTTAAAGCGGTCCGTTGTTATCGCAAATTCAATCAGAATCGTCAACCAACTGGGCTATAGGATCACAAATTCTCAGAAAATATCAGGAAAGAAGAGTCAGGAATGAAAGATACCATGCAGGAGAGCAGGTCGTGGAACGTAGCTTGTGTACAGTTTATTCAGCAGAATACTTGTGGAAGTGAAACCGCGGCGCGAAAGAGGGTGGCTGGTTCTTCGGATTCGACTGCGATCCGTGGGATGTCCCAGTTGTCATGTGTGTCGAGTTGAGAGTAACCACCATAATAACTGAAGCCCCAGCGATAACCGGATTGTTTCAGGCAGTCTCTGGTTCTTTGATCAAAGCAGTCTTTCCCCCCCACGGGGTAGCTGAAGGCGGAGATCGAGTTATTGATTTCCGCTTCAATTCTCTGCTTACAGTGCTCAATTTCAAACCGCTGTTGTTCTTCCGGATGGTTTGCCAGAATCGGATGGTTAACGGTATGGCCGCCGATATCCATGCCGGCTTCATTCATTTCTCGAACCATGTCCCAATTCATCCAGGCCTGGTCTGCGATTTCCTGAGGACAGCGACCTGCGCCTGTTTTTTTAGCCAGAAAGTTCAGAAAGGCTTCCGTTTTATCGCCAGATAATTTTTTGAAGACGCTGAGCAGTGTTTTAATAGACTGATCACAGTTATCTGCTTTTAGCGAGATAGCGTCTCCCGTCCATGAATTTTCAGGTAACGATGATTGAGTCGCACTGCGAACCATCCAGGAGATTTCGTCCCACCAGGCCACTTTTCTTTGATCCAGGAAACCTGTGGTCAGAAAGAATGTCGCGGGAGAATTGTACGCTTTGAGAATGGGAAACGCCCATTCATAATTGTCGCGATAGCCATCGTCGAAGGTAATCAGGACATAGCGACCTTTGTTCCGATTCCAGAGGTCGTCCAGATCATGAATACGGACTAGATCAAAATTTAGACTGAGAAAACGTACCTGCTGGTCGAAATCTTCGGCAGAGGCACTCCAGAGATCGTGATCAAACAGTGAACCATGTGCCTCGCCGATCCGGTGGTAATTCAGGACAATCAGTCCGTTCCAGAGATGGGTCGATCGGGCGAGTCTGTTTAAGCCAGACCAGTCGAATGCTTTTGCCAGGAGTTCTTTCTTACTCACAGTCCTGTTTCCTATTCGTTTTTTGACGGCTGGGGAGTAAGCTAAACTTCGGCATGTTTTGATACGGAATCAATCAACTGAGGTGGCATGTGTAAATAACGGGCCGCTTTTCTTTTGGATTCGATATCGCCGTAAACCAGTTCGACCTGTTCGGTAGGCAGCCCAATGCCTGCTGCTACATCTGCAGCTGGGAAACCGTGGTTTAAACCGTAGAGACAGCAATCCAATTTATCGTAGGAGACAGCGAAGAAGAATTCTTCCTGAGATTGCTCCAGGGAATAAGTGTCGGTTGTGGGAGGCCGCATGCAAATGACTTCCGGCACGTCCAGATAGGCGGCCAATTGATAGACCTGTGATTTATAGAGGTGGGCAATCGGTTTCAAGTCGGCTGCACCGTCGCCATTTTTCACAAAGAACCCTTGATCGTATTCAAGCCGATTCGGCGTTCCCGGGACGGCATAGTTCAAGCGGTCTGCGTGATAGTATTCCATCATTTTACGGCAACGCTGTTTAAAGTTGGTCGCAGCGACAATGGTTTGGTAAGCAGATAGAGGGAGACGTTTTTTGATGAATTCTCCCGATGGTGTTTGTACGACAACAGAGAAGACGCGGTAGCCGCCTTCCTTGAGCAGATTGGGCAGGACGATTTTTGATTTCCAGTCCGGCTGATATTCCGGGATCACCTGTTTGATGGCGACATCGCGACGTTCGTAGCAGCCTGCTCCCTGCAGCATTGGTGAAATGTTTTCGACGATGGCTTCGACATTAAAATGATCAGCCAGTAGTTGGCCGTAGGTCAGGCTTTCATCTTTCGTGTCGTGTTCGGGCATCATGATTCCCAAGACACGGTCGGCACCGAAGGCGCGAACGCACAATGCTGTGACCACGCTACTGTCGATCCCGCCGGACAAACCCAGCACGGCTCCTTTTTTACGCATCGTTTTGCGAACGGTTTCCTGCATCCATTTGACGATGCGGTCTGTTTCCGCTGCATAATCGAGGTTCAGTAATTCAGGGCTGAATGCTTTTGTCTGAGTAATCATAGTTTTGCGTGCTCCATATTTGCTGACAGCTTTGTTCAGCAAATCATCTTGTTGGTTGTAGTAACGTTGTTTGTGTTTGTTCTGTCACTTCAGGGAAGTGTGAGTTGTTTTTTATCGATCTTACCGTTCGGAGATTTGGGGAGTTCATCCCGAAATTCGATTTTTTGTGGCACCATGAAATCTTCCAAATGCTTTCGGCAGTAAGCGAGAACTTCTTTCTCAGCCAGTTCCTCACCGGGCATCAGAGTGACGATGGCACGGATGGATTGTCCTAGTACCGGATCTGGATCACCGACGACGGCTGCTTCTGAAATTTTCTCGTGGGTAAACAGGACATTCTCGACTTCCTTCGGGCTGACTTTTTCTCCACGACTTTTGATGATGTCATCCCGTCGGCCGACAAAGTAGAGATATCCTTCCCGGTCCATGCGGAATAAATCGCCGGTATACAGCAGCATTTCTCCCGGAATTTCCGCCGGTTTTAAACGTTCGGCTGTTTGTTCGGGCGATTCCCAGTAGCCCTGCATGACGTTCGCACCGCGTACGACCAGCTCGCCTACATGTTCTGGTGGCAGACGGTGACCTTGATCATCCACGACAAAGACTTCGGTGTCTGGCATGGCAATGCCTACCGAGTCTGTTCTGGTATCAACCTGATCCAGAGGGAGGTAAGAGACCCGTTTGCATTCAGTCAGACCGTACATCGAAAAGATCTGCACGTGGGGCAGTTGTTTTCTGAAGGTCAGAATGTGTTCTGTAGGTAAGGCTGCTCCGGTGTTTGTGATGTAACGCAAATTCGTAAAGTCATATTTCGAGAGATCCATTTTCAACAGAATGGCAGACATCGTGGGAACCAGCGGGAAGCCAGTCACACGCTCACTGATTATTTTCTGCAGGACCGCATGTGGGTAGGTGAATGATTTTTCAAGGACCAGTGTTGCGCTCACGCGAAATGCCATCAGCAGTTGATAGAGGCCGTAATCAAAAGAGAGCGGGAGCACATTCAGGATGATGTCCGAAGACTCATTCATTAAGTACGTCGTAATGGAACGTGCTGCCGAGGTCATGTTCAAATGAGTCAGCATCACCCCTTTGGGGTTTCCGGTTGAACCCGAAGTATAAACGAGGGCTGCCAGGTCGATGCTGATCGTGGGAATTGCCGGTGGTGTAATGTGTTCGGCGAACTCTGCCTGTAGTTGATCCCAGGATTCAAACCGAGGCATTTGCAGTTCATTGTGTTCCTGTGATTTTGCAGCGGTTCCGACAGTAATCGCAGTTTTCAAATGCGGTAGCAGGTCGGAGTGTTCGACAATGTTTTTTTGCTTCTTTTCCGGAATGATCAGAACGCGAGCGCGACTGTTATTCAGAACGTACGTTAATTTATCGATCTTTGTGGTGGGATTCACCATCACAAACACGCCGCCCGCTTTGAGCACGGCGAAAATCGCGACGGCGGCTTCCAGCGAATTATCGAGATGGATGGCAACCCGGTCTCCGCGTTCCAGTCCGCGCTGCAGCAATGCTTGCGCCAGGCGATTGCTTTGCTGTTCGAGTTCCAGATAGGTATATCGTTTCTGGTCGATGACCAGCGCGACTTTCTCGGGATGATCTTGCGCACTTTGTTCTAAAAATGATTGCAGCAACAACGGCCTGCTCCTTAGGAAATTAAGCTAATTCTTTGAGTTTGGATTCAATGAAATTGATCAAACGATCAATCGAATCCAGGTTTTCAGGGACCAATTCATCATCATCCACTTCAACGGAATATTTGTCTTCGATGAAGGCAACCAGTTCGAGGACGCCCGTTGAATCGATAATTCCTGTTTCCAGAAATGAATCATCGTTGTTGAGCGACTCTGGATCTTCGCCGAATAAAAAGTTATCAGCAACAAAATCCCGAACGTCAGATTGAATCGATTGGATAGAGCTCATTTTCTTACCTTTAGACTGTAGATATTGGTTAAGGGGGTTGTGTGTAATGAAAAAACTAAGTTTGTAACGCCGCACTCTCAGTGCGTTTGTTTTCGGCTGATACTGGTTGTCCCTGAATCATTTGTTCGACCAGCAATTGTGTTGAAAGAACACCAACCAGTGCCATGTTATCGCGGGTGCCGATGGCGCGTCCCTGTTCAATTTTCTTTACCAGTCGCTGGACTGCCTTTGGCTGGAACAGACCATTGTCTTTCAGTTTTTCGGGTGATAATAATTGTTCGACATATTCGAAGCGGGCTTTCTGTTTGTCGGTATCAATAAAGCTATGTGCGTCTGGTGCCCGGTAGGGTTGTTTGGGACGTTTGCGGATACTTTCGGGAATCAGATCTCGCATCGCGTATTTGAGCAGAAACTTTTCATTTAACCCGTTCATTTTATATCGCACGGGAATTCGGGAGGCGAATTCGACCACGCGGTAATCCAGAAACGGAAAGCGGCCTTCAATGGAATTTCCCATCGCCATGCGGTCACCCTGAGAAGACAGGATGTAGCCGGGCATCAGGTTGACGGATTCCAGGTATTGTGCCTGACAGAAGGAAGGCCATTTCGAAAACCGTTCGGGTAATTGATCGGAAAAATCAGCCAGTGGATCTTGGTTGACCAGTTCCTGTTTTACGTCGTCACTGAAAAACGTTTTTAATTTGGATGTTAAATCCCAGCGAGGCAGGTGTGAAAAGAACGGGCTGTTGATTTCGTCTTCTCGGATTTTGAAAAACGCCTTGAGGTAAGCGGGAGACTGTGCCTGCAGATTTTTCATATACGGGTAGAGTCGCTTTAGCAGTAGCGGTCGAATCTTTGATTCGGGCTGACGGCTCCAGAAACGCCGGATCTTGGTTTCTTTGAAAATATCGTAACCGCCAAGCACTTCGTCGGCCCCTTCGCCGGTCATTACGACCTTAAACTGGTTCTCTTTTACCAGTCGCGACAAGAGATACATGGGCGCGGGAGCGGTGCGTAAGACGGGTTTTTCGGTATGCTGAATCACCTGGGGGAAGATGCGCCCGATGTCTTCGTATGAGCAGCAGACGGTCTGATGATCGGTTCCCAGTTCCCGAATCATCTCCTGCTGAAACTGGCTTTCATCATACTCTTTGTCGTTGAAATTCACCGAGAACGTATTGAGCGGCGCATTCGTAAAGTTGCGAATGATGGCGGCTGTAACTGATGAATCGAGTCCACCACTAAGGTAGGCACCAACGGGGACATCTGCCCGTAGACGGAGCTGTGTCGCATCAATTAGCAGCGCTCGCAGTTCGTCAGCCCAGTCATCCAGCGTTCGGTTTTCTTCATTCGGACTGTAATCCAGGTTCCAGTATTGCCAGATCTTCAGTTGGCCGTTTTTGACAATCATGGAGTGTGCGGGAGGGAGTTCAAAAACTCCCTCAAAAAATGTTCGTGGCGGCAGAGGCGACCAGAAAGTAAACAACTGGTTCAGCGCGGTCAGATCGACCTTGCGTTCGACATCAGGCAGCGAAAACAGGGCTTTCACTTCCGATGCGAAAATGAATCGGCCTGGTGTCTGCGTATAAACAAGAGGGCGAATTCCCATGCGATCACGGGAGAGAAACACCTGTTGTTGTCTTTTATCATGAATGGCAAAGGCCCATTGGCCGTTGAATTGTTGAACACATTCGGGGCCATATTCGGCATACATATGCAGAATGACTTCTGTGTCGGAATGAGTACGGAACTGATACCCTTTGCTCGAAAGCAGGGCACGGAGTTCAATATGATTATAAATTTCACCGTTGAAGGTGAGCGTCAGCATTCCGTCTTCAGACTGCATTGGCTGTAAACCACCAGCGAGGTCGACAATACTCAATCGGCTGTGTGCAAATCCTACGGGGCCCAATGGTGCGATGCCTGAAGCATCGGGGCCACGATGATTGAGTGTCTCAATCATGGCCTGTAATTCTGCCTGTGAGACAGGTTGTCGGTCAGACTGAATGATTCCCGCTATTCCACACATATTTTATCCGATACGAAGATGAAGACAGACTTTGCCCACCCGAGAATGGGACCTCTTAGTAGAGGAAATCTAGGTCACTTCGAAATCAAGTCAAATCGTAAGTCTTTGATCGCACGGTCGTTCATAAAAATAAACAGCCGTATCTTCTCTGCGATGCTTAATCCAATCGAATGGTATAAACAGACTAATCGATCCCCGCACTCATTTGGGTATTCACAGGATCATCTGGCAGGGACGATACTGAAAGCTTGGGTATCTTGTTCATTCTCATTCGGAAGGGATTTGACTTGCGAGTTATATGACCTAAAGTTTCCTTGCATCTAAGAAAATGAAATGTCACTGCATTTTATCTGGATCATTACTGGCAGCCTTTGATTGTCAGTGCGATATCATTCAGATGATGCGCTCTGTTTATTTCAGTGCAAATAGACTGATTGCGAACCGACCATGGCAGTAAACGACTCTGAATCCGATCTTTCAAGTTTCTTAAACAAAAGCAGTAATCCTGATAAAAAGGACAAAACTGCATCGAATACTGTCAACACGGAAGAATTACTTGCTTCGCTCAGCATGCTGAATCTGACCGGCGATGGTGACTCTGACGAGGAATGTAGTGAAGCTGCGTTCGAAGAGCTGGCTGTCAAAACTGCGGAAGAGCTTTCCGGGGGAACCGACGCTGTAGAGCCCATGCGCGTGATTGGTAAAGATCAGCACCTCAGTCAGTTGTTTAATCGTGTACAGTCTCTGTTAAAGAGCGATGCTGAGGAGCAGCAGGGAGGGTTTATTCCTCAATGCCCTGAAACCTTAGAAGACACCGGCTTAACTCAGGATGAAATCGAACGCCTGATCTTAAAGTACCTGCTTGCTAAAGGAACACAGACCGGGCGGCAGGTCAGTCAGCAGGTCAAACTTCCGTTTGGTATTATCGACCCGATCTTGAAACGTGCCAAGCAGGACCAGTTGGTGGCCTATGGTGGTACGGCTGAGATGGGGGATTATGAATTTACGATTACCGAACTGGGACGCGAGCGCGCTCGGCGTTTCACACAAGAATGTACCTATTTCGGTGCGGCCCCCGTTTGTTTCAAAGATTACTTGCGGGCAATGGAAGCCCAGAGTATCGCCAAGCAGGAAGCGACAGAGGCCGATTTGAAGGAAGCGTTTTCAGATTTGATTATTAATCCGAAGATGTTGGATCGCCTGGGGCCCGCTGTGAATTCGGGACGCGGAATGTTTCTGTTTGGTGAAGCCGGAAATGGTAAAACCAGTATTGCAGAACGAATTACAAAAGCGTTCGGCTCAACAATCTGGATTCCCCGTTGTCTGGGCATTGATGGCGATATTATCCGTATCTTTGATCCCGGCCTGCATGAAGAGGTCATTCAAGAAGACAATTCTGAAAGTCTGTTTGATTTATCAGGCGTGGACTCACGCTGGGTACAGATCATTCGTCCTACTGTGATTGCGGGGGGGGAATTGACCATGAAAGAACTGGAAATTACTCAGAACCCGCAAACAAAAATCTGTGAAGCGCCACTGCAGTTAAAAAGCAATTGTGGCACATTCGTGATTGATGACTTCGGCCGTCAGCGAATGCCCGTTGATGAATTGTTGAATCGTTGGATTGTGCCTCTGGAAAAACGTTACGACTTTTTGAATCTTCCCAGTGGTAAAAAGATACAGGTTCCTTTCGACCAGCTGATTATCTTTTCTACGAACCTGGAGCCGAAAGATCTTGTTGATGCTGCATTTTTGCGGCGTATTCCGTACAAGATCGAAGCCCTCGATCCTTCGGATGAGGAGTTTCGGGCGTTGTTTGAGTTAATGGCACCGTTGATGGGTTTTCAATTCGACGAAAAGTCGTACCAGTATCTGGTCGACACGCACTACAAAGCCGTCAATCGGCCTTTCCGTGCCTGTCAGCCACGCGACCTGTTGCTGCAAGTGAAAAATTTCTGCGTTTACAAGGAACTGCCTAAGAAACTTTCACCAGGCGCTTTTGACTTTGCTGTCGAAAACTACTTCTCAGTGATGTGATGCGATCGGTGATGTGATTCGATCGATGCCCGCGAGGTCAGGCGGGCCATTCCGTATCACAGCATTCACACCGAAAACCAACAACAGTTGAAGTACCGGGAATCATACGGTTCTTCTGGTTCAGTAAACCATCTCGCAGTTCCAGTTTTTCAATAGTCGAACTATTGCAAGCAGGGCACTGTTGGTTCTGAAACAGAATCCGGGCTCGGTTCAATACCCAGTCCTCTTTCTTAAGTTTAAGAAAATGAGGTTCCTTCGGGTATCTTTTCTGAAACGGAAGAACCATTGAAGAAGACTCTTCCTGCGAGGCGACGGGCTCGCAGTGTGTATTGTCGGGGTAATAAATCTTTAAAATGCTCATCCATGAGCTCCTTGCGTTCAATCCCTTGATAAAATATTCCTGTAAATCCAAACGGGAATCTTTTGTGGGGTAGAATCCCTTATGCTGATCGAAATCAACTAAGATCGATAAAACATATGAAGAGGTAAGCAGGATAAAATCCTCGTATTAAGTTGGCAAGAGGTTTTAACGCAAAGCTGTAAACATTGTAAAAAATTCCTGTTAGAAACGCATCGATCTTGGGGGAATGGGATGTTTCAGAGGTCTGGCGGTTTTTGTTTCTGTAGCTGGATGCGATAGCTTGATGTATGATGGCGGCAGATGATGCGATACAAACATGATGTTTCACTTCGTGATCCAAGTAATATCGATGCGTTATTTCAGGAGAGATTCAAATCAATAAGTCAAAATTGATCAAACTGATGCTCGGAGTCATCATCACAGTCGCTTGCCTGATGGCAGCGGTCTGGGGGGTTGATCTTGATCAGATCAAAGAAAGTTTTAAGCGTGCGCATTACTGGACACTACCTGTTTTGTGGGTATTGCTGTTTGTATTCTTCTGGCTCAAAGCGTTGCGTTGGCGGATGTTATTGGAGCCGGTCAAAAACCTTTCCGTATCGCAGGTGACCCCGGCGATGATGATTGGCTTTATGGGAAACAACCTTCTTCCCGCTCATCTGGGGGAGTTTTTGCGGGTCTATGTACTGAGTAAGCAGTTTCAGATTCCCAAAACGACCGTCCTGTCGACGGTGGTTCTGGAACGGTTGTTTGATATTGTGGCGATTTTGTGTTTCCTGGGAGTTGGGGTTTATTTTACGCCGAATATTCCTGATGAATATCGCTCTTTCAGTCTGGTCATGGCACTTGTCATTTGTATGACCATTCTGGTGTTAGCCGCCTATCTGATCTGGACACAAGCTGCCATTGGTCTGTTTCGAAAAATCTTCAGTTATCTGCGATTCCTGCCTGAGAAGTTGACACATCTTGTTTTGGAGATGATGCAATCGGGTGCCATCGGAATGGCATCGATGAAAAGTAAACGACTCACTTTTGGAATTATCTGGACTTCCTTTGCGCAATGGGCCATCAACGGCCTGAGCATTTTTATTGCGCTGTGGAGTTTCGATATCAAAGTCAGTCCATTAGCAGCATTTGTGGTGCTGGGAGTGACCGCGTTCTTCGTGACTGTGCCTTCCACGCCGGGGTTCTTTGGTGTGATTCAGCTTGGCTTCTGGCTCAGTTTAAAGGGGTTCGGTGTCTCGCAGGCCGATGTCTTTGCCGCTTCCATTTACTATCATCTTTCACAGTACATTCCGGTGACACTGATCGGACTCTACTTTTCGAACCGCGAAGGTCTAAAGCTCAGTCAGGCGGAGCAGGAAGCAGAGAAGGAGCTCGAAGAACTGGAAGGAATCGATGGCGAATAAGCAATGCTGCCGGAAACCAATGGCTGAAACGTCAGGGAGTGACGGTACCTTTTTTGCTGAGCTCTGTCTGCTTGAGATCGGCGACTCCCTGCTCTGTCACGAGCAGGTCTTCCAGGCGATTGTTAATCAGTTTGGAGTCGATCACTTTGACTTGTGAAGTTCCGTTAACCGAAAGGCCGCTTCGCCCGTTTCCTGAGCAAATCACTTTCTCTAATACAACATCCTTGCAGCGGTCATGGATGTTGATCCCGTCGATTCGGAAATTTTCGATGTTCAAGTCAGAAATGTAAACGCCCTCTACATCAATCATCGAGAGGCCAACGGAATTTCCTGCGAGAGAAAACGCTTCGGTGGGCGGCAGTTGATTTTTTGAGCCGCGATAATAGATGGCTCCCTGGTGAACGGCCCATTTTCCCGCGGGGATGTCATCCAGTTTGACAGGTTGTTTTTTCTCGGGTCGGTATTCCGGCAGAACTTTTCCATCCAGGTACAGATTGAAATATCCTTTTCGATAAGGAGAAACCTTCCAGAGATCATTTCCCAGCTGTTTCCAGCCGTTCATGGGAATCTTGATGCTCCCATTTAGTGTAACGCCGTTCCCGAGAATGGTGAATTTTTCTTTTCCGATGCCACTAAATCGTTTTCCGGACAGGCTGATCGATTCGTAATAGGGGGTCTGATTGTTAATCAGAATGATTTTGTCCCCACGTCGTGCGTAGTCCAGTGCTCGTTGAATCGTTTTCACAGGGCCGTTGTTACCATCAACAATTTTGGGTGAGAAGCCGTTTAAGGCATTGTTTCCCGCGCGATTATCCACGTAAATGACACGCGCATCAACTGACTGTAGTCCACACAACAGGAGAGTCAGGCAGAGTAACCCGGATTTGAATCTGACAAAACGGACTGCGTTTCGCATTGTTAGCTCCCTGTCTTATTTCAAAAACATACGTTGTGGAACAATCAGTGTTTGATTTCGCGAATTCAATCGTAGAAAAAACCCCGGTGTAAAACCGGGGTTTGAGTGGTCAATGACGGTCTTTCGCTTAACGCTTAGTTACTGAAACGTAAGCTCGTTCTTCATAGCCGATGTAATTGGCTTTCGGCCGGATAATTTTGTTTCCGTCAAGCTGTTCCAGAATATGAGCACACCAGCCTGCGATGCGGCTGGCAGCAAAGATGCATGTGAACAAGTCGCCGGGGATTCCCATATAGTGTTGCAAGCTGGCAGAATAGAAGTCGACGTTGCAGTTGCGTTTGATTTCAGCGTAAACCAGCTTCTCCATCTCGATCGACATCTCGTACCATTTGGGTTCGCCGGTTTCATTACCCAGGCGTCGTGAGAGTTCTTTTAAGTGTTTGGCGCGAGGATCTTCGACCTGATAGACGGCATGGCCAAAGCCCATGAATTTTCCTTTGGCTTCGCGCACTTTTTTTACATAAGGTCCGATGTTCTCTACAGAGCCGATTTCGAACAGTGTCTTGAGGACTTCTGTATTTGCTCCGCCATGCAGCTTCCCTTTTAATGCGCCTATGGCACCTGTGACTGCGGAATAGATATCAGGCAGCGTTGCAATGATCACGCGGCTGGTGAATGTGCTCGCATTCAGTCCATGCTCTGCGTGCAGAGTGAGGATCAGGTCCATCGCTCGGGTGGCGTCCTCACTCGGTTTCTCTCCATTGATCATGTACATGAAGTTTCCTGCGTGACACAGGTTGGGATCGGGATCGACCGGCTCAAGGCCTTTTCGCACACGATGAATAGCAGCGACAATAGTTGGGATTTGTGAAATTAACTTGATCGAGATTTGTAGCCGCTTGTCACTCGATTCAGATTCTGCGTCAGGATCGTAAACTCCTGCCAGCGATATGAGAGTTCGCAACATCGCCATTGGTGGTGCCGATGTCGGAAGTATTTTAAGGGCGTCGATCAGTTCACCTGGGACACTGCGATATTGCTTCAGGCTTTCCTGGTACTCTGCCAGCTGGCTTGCATTGGGAAGCTCTCCGTTCAGCAACAGGTAAGAGACTTCTTCAAATGTCGCATGTTCTGCCAAGTCGTCGATGTTATAACCACGATACAGCAGTTTTCCGATGGTTCCGTTGACTAGACAGATCGAACTGTCAGCCGCAATGATTCCTTTAAGCCCTTTGACAGCTTCGCTCGATGTTTTCTCTACGTCGTCTGCGCTCATTTGAACTGATTCCACTTTCTCAACTACAGCCAATAAATTTACAGTGAGGTTTGCAATCACGAACCAAGGCTCTGGTTTGGACAGTAATCCTCGACCGACTTTTATTAAACAAACTATTGAAAATTCGCAGTCTCCAGTATATCAAGCCCTGTCATAAGTTCAATCTAGCAAAATTGTTTCCTCACGGGAGGGGGCAGAGTTTTTGTTAGAATCCAGATAGACTGGATAAACGCCCTATTTGATAAATGTTCATCTATGCTTCTCCAGGTTTTGAATCAGGGGATTGACTATTTACCTGAGGGTGTGAAAATAGAGGTAAGAAGCAGAGGTGTGTTCGTTTTTTGCTGGGGTAGTTCTGCTGCTTAAGACATTATTACTTTGAGGTTTAAACAGAATAATTGGGTTCGCAATCAATACTGCTTCTAAGAATGAGGGGAAAACCGTCAGCTTACGTAAGTTGTTAACTGGTAACGTTGCAGAGGTTTTTTAGAAAATATTTAAACCGTCGTTGTGGATTTCCGTAGACGTTACGAAAAGTTGTGGTAGGATGGGGCTAAATGAGCTGGAAGCTTATTAGCTTTTTCAGGTTCTCGGGAGAAGTAAGGATGCCTTGGGAGAGAACCCTCTTGATTAAATATGTTGGCGAACCGGATGCTCCGACTAAGAGCGTGAAAGCGTATTCGAGCAACTTAGTTTTTCAGATGCTCTACGCGATGCCCATTTTACCGCTAACGATCAGGTTGTATTTTAGATCGATCTACTTCTGTTTTCGGTTATGGATGAAGGAATCTGAACTCAGTTTGAAAACTGCTGACAGGTTTTGGGGTTTTTGCAATTATTTCATTGCTCTATCGCTATAGGAATTGATAGGTGCAGAGTAGAGTGACATTAATAAATATTGAGTAAAGTTAGTAGCAAAATTTTGGAAAAGGGTAGTGAGAGAAGCAAGCTTGATGTCTTCTGGAAATACGATCCTTTTATTCTCATAAACTGACCGCCGTGGTTACACACGGACGTGTGGCCGTAATTTTTTTGACAATACATATTAAGGGAGTGACCCGTGCACCGTTTCGATGCAAATCTGAATTCACTATTTCAGGAAGCGGAAAAACAAGGTTTTTTAACATTTCAACAGGTTCATACCTTCCTCCCTGATGAAGGAGGCGATCCTGCCCTGATCGAGTATATTGTGGTAGGGCTGGAAGAACGCGGTCTCGATCTGATTGATGACCCGAATGTGGATATCGATGAAGAGGAAGTGGCATCAGTTGGGGGAGCGGCTAACGCCGGGACTGGTGCGGCCCAGAGGGCAGATGATGATTCTGATGAATCGCCCTCATCAATTGTGGAGCCGGAAACCTCTCTTTCTTCTCGTGATCCAATTCGCATGTATCTGAGCCAGATGGGAAATATCCCTCTGTTGAGTCGTTCACGCGAAATTTTTCTCGCCAAGAAAATTGAAATCACCCGCAAACGATTTCGTCGGACTGTGTTGGAATCTGATTTTGCTCTGAAAATCGCCATTGATACTCTGGAAAAAGTCTATGCCGGCGAACTTCCCTTCGAACGGACTTTGAGAACTTCGGATACGGAAGACGCCACTAAAGATCAGATTATGGGGCGCATGCCTTATAATATCGCCACTTTGAAGGCATTGCTCGAGAAAAGTTCGAGTGATTTTCAATTGCTTTCGTCTGGCGAGCTGACCAAACCAGAACAACGCGAAGTGCAGAAACGGATCATGGTTCGTCGTCAAAAAATGGCAACACTATGTGAAGAACTTTGCTTGCGTACTCAGCGTCTTCAACCGGTGCTGAAGCGAATTCATCAAATTGCCGGCCGTATCCGGGAAGTGGAAGAGCAGCTCAATGATTTCCAACAGCTGCGACATAAATCGACCGATACGCGTTTGCTGGAACGTGAACTGTCTGAGTTGACCATCATGGTTGCCGAGTCTTCGGAAGATTTCCAGACACGTTCTCGTGAAATCAAACGCCGCTTTGATGACTGGACAGAAGCCAAACAGCAGCTTTCAGGTGGTAACCTGCGATTGGTTGTTTCGATTGCGAAAAAATACCGAAACCGTGGTTTAAGCTTTCTGGATCTGATTCAGGAAGGGAACGCCGGTTTGATGCGTGGCGTAGAAAAATATGAATATCGTCGTGGTTATAAGTTCTCAACTTACGCCACATGGTGGATTCGTCAGGCGATCACCCGTGCCGTTGCAGACCATGCTCGTACGATTCGAATTCCCGTGCACATGTTCCAGAGTATTTCCACTCTGAAAGCACGTAGTGAGCAGATTCGTCAGGAGACCGGTCGCGAACCAACGATGGAAGAACTCGCTGATTCCGTTGGTCTTGGAGTCGAAGAGACCGAACGGATCATGAAGACCTGGAAGCATCCGATCAGCTTGGATACTCCCGTTGGCGAAAGCGAAGACAGTAGCTTTGGCGATTTCCTGGAAGATGGCCATGAGTCTTCTCCTGCCGATGCCGCCATGCGTGAAATGCTGAAAGATAAAATTGAGCATGTTCTCAAGAGCCTGACTTACCGTGAACGGGAAATTATTCGTCTGCGTTACGGTTTAGGCGATGGTTACAGTTATACACTGGAAGAAACAGGCCGTATTTTCAAGGTGACACGCGAGCGTATTCGCCAGATTGAATCGAAAGCCCTGCGGAAATTACAGCATCAGACCCGTAGTGCTCACCTTAGAGGTTTTGTTGACGCCATCTTCCCAAGTAAGGAAGATGAGGAAAATGAAGTGGAAGAGGGAGCACAGTCTGAGCAGGAGCCTTCCACAATGGTGGGGGCGCTTGAATAGGCTCTGACAATCCATTCAAAAAGTTTCATATTAAAGGCGGTTTGCTGTTTTCACGAACAACAAGCCGCCTTTGGCTTTTCTATTTCGCGCAATTCGAATAGTTTATACGGATTCAGCGAAAACTGACATCAGCAACAGATTGGACGTTCCACGAACTTCAATCTTCTTAGATCTCATAATATTTACGGAGTACCACAGTATGGGGCTTTTTGAAGGCAAAAAAGGTCTGGTTTTTGGCATTGCAAATGACCATTCAATTGCATGGGCCATTACGGAAAAACTTTATGACGAAGGGGCCGAGATTGCGTTTACTCACCTTCCCGATAAAGATCCCGAACGCCCACGCATGGAACGTCGTTTGAGAAAGTTGGTTGAGCCCAGGGGAGCAAAGATCATGCTTCCCTGTGATGTGACTAAAGACGAAGACTTGGATAAAGTATTCGAAGTCGTCAAGGAAGAGTACGGCGAAATTGATTTTGTGCTGCACTCCGTTGCTTATGCTCCGATGGATGACCTCAAGGGGCCTGTCTACAATGTAAGCCGCGATGGTTTCAAGCTATCTATGGAAATCAGTGTCTACAGTCTGCTGGCGATTGCCAAGCGATCAAAAGAGATTCTGAAGCCTGGCGGAAGTATTTTGACTCTGAGTTATCTGGGCGGCGAAAAAGTCATTCCCGGTTACAATGTCATGGGAATCTGCAAGTCAGCACTTGAGAATTCGGTCATGTATCTAGCGAACGAGCTCGGACCAGAGGGCATTCGTGTCAACAGTCTGAGTGCCGGACCTTTGAAGACACTCAGTTCCTCTGCCGTTGGCGAATTTGATATGATGATGAAGTTGTATCAGACCATGTCACCGCTTCGTAAAAATATTACTCCAGATGATGTTGGCAAGGCCGGCATGTATCTGTTGAGCGATCTGTCGAGTGGCGTATCTGGCGAAAATCATCACGTCGATTCAGGCTACCACATTATGGGCGCCCCACCGATTGAAATGCAGCAACAGCAGGCTGAAGCTTAACAGCACCTGCAGATTACATAATGCTTTCAAGCCATCTGTTGAACATAACCGTTACAACAGGTGGCTTTTTTCACGTCTTGATGTCCCAGCTTACATGTAAAGCACAATCGAAATCTTGAGCAAAAGTTGACTCACAGGAATAGATTTTCCATTTTGCTCAGCCGGTTGTCTTACATTGAATGCTCTCGGCACAACTCCCTTTTTGCTAACGATTCCGACATCGAGAAAAAATCTGCCGGTTTCGCAGGTTTTCGTGATCCGAATCGGGAAAATTACGTTCTCAATGCTATGGACTCGGTTTTAGGGTTCATACTGAAGTAACCGTACACGTTGAAATGTTTTTGATACCGAAGACGAGAGATCAATCTCACTTTCCAGCTTCTAATGAGAGCCGGGGGGCAAGTCTGCCTTTTACCTCTCCTTAGAATGGGAGCGTTCAGTGATCGAGTTTATGCAAGCCTGTTTTGAATGGCCTACGTTACCGGCGACGGTGCTGGTGGTAATTTGCCAGCTGTACTGGCTCAGTATCATTCTGGGAGTGATGGACCTTGATTTGCTCGATTTTGATTTGGATTATGAGATTTCTGCAGAGGGGCCCGCGTTTCTTAGCTTTGGATTTATTGGACTGAAATTCCTGAATCTGGGTGATGTACCAGTGATGCTTTGGCTAAGCATTTTATCGCTCTGTATGTGGATGCTTTCGATTAATTTTGATTCCAAAATCGAGATCAATTCACTCTTGGATTATCTGCCATTGGCTGCGCGAAATATGGGAATCAGTCTGGTGGTGACCAAGCTGTTGACACAACCTTTAAAAGGATTATTCAAGTATAGCCCTCCTAATGAAATTGATGCGTTATTGGGAAAGACCTGTCATGTGACAAGTTCCTCGGTCACAGATCGGTTTGGGCAGGCTGAAATGGAAGCGGAAGGAGCCCCATTGAAATTACACATTCGTTCCGAAGGCGAAACGATCCAGAAAGGGGATTTGGTTCGTTTGGCTGACTTTAACACAGAACAACAGGTTTTTTACGTCGTAAAAATTAACCAGGAGTCTTAATACCATGTCCATGCCGGCATTTACTTTATCCTCTTCCTACCTGTTAGGATTCGAATTCTTTGCCTTATCCTTTATCAATATGGTCATTTATGTAGTGATCGTCATTGTCGGACTGCTAGTCGCTTTTTCACGATTTTATCGCAAGGTGGGGCCGGAAGAAGCGTTGGTGATTACTGGGCTGGGAGGGCTTAATGTTGCCACCGGTAAGGGGATCATGGTGATTCCCATTGTACATCGGGCTGAGCAAATGGATTTGTCGGTTAAACGAATTGAAATCGCCCGTAAAGGGGAAGTGGGTCTGATTTGTCGGGATAATATTCGAGCAGACATCGAAGTGGCCTTCTTTGTACGTGTGAATAATACTGTGGGTGACATTCGCAATGTCGCTCAATCATTGGGATGTCGCAGAGCATCCAGCCGTGATGCATTGATCGAATTATTTGATGCCAAATTCTCCGAAGCCTTGAAGACGGTCGGGAAGCATTTTGATTTTGTAGAACTCTATAACGAACGAGATAAGTTCAAAGAAGAGATCCTCAAAATTATTGGTACTGATCTGAATGGTTATGTTCTAGATGACTGTGCGATCGACTATCTGGAACAGACGCCCGTTGAAAAACTGAGCCCCACCAATATTCTTGACGCGGAAGGAATCAAAAAAATTACCGATCTGACAGCCCGTGAGCATGTCCTGTCGAATAACATCACCCGGGAAAAAGAAAAAATCATCAAGAAGCAGGATGTGGAAGCCCAGGAAACCATCTTGGAACTGGAACGCCAGCGTATCGAAGCAGTTGAAAAACAAATACGAGAAATCGCCTCGTTAACAGCCCGCGAACATGCAGAAGCCAGCCGAGTCGAACATGAAGAACGTTTGAAAGCAGAATCTGCACGCATTCGCACGGATGAAGAACTGGCGATTGCGGAAGAAAACAAACTCCGGCAGGTGATTGTTGCAGAGAAGAGTAAGGACCGTACACACGCGGTCGAGACTGAACGCGTTGAAAAAGATCGACAGTTGGAAGTCACGGAGCGCGAACGTGTCGTGGGTGTAGCCGACATCGAGAAAGATAAAGCGATTGAAGTTGAAAAACGCAATATTCAGGAAGTGATCCGCGAGCGTGTGATTGTGGAACGTGCCGTCGTGGAAGAACAGGAACGGATCAAGGATACCGAAGAATTTGCTGGTGCAGATCGGCTCAAGCAGGTGACCGTGACCAAGGCGGAGATGGAAGCCGAAGAGAACCTGGTCAAAGAAGTCAAAGCCGCAGAAGCACAGAAAACCTCTGCCGGACTGTTGGCTGAAAAAATCGTGATTGAAGCCGAAGCTGATAAGACGGCAACTGAGAAGAAATCCGATGCAATCAAAGTTATGGCAGAAGCCAAGACAGCCGACGGTGCTGCTGTCGGACTGGCGGACGCCCAGGTCATGATTGCCAAGGCAACCGCGACCGAGAAGACTGGTCAGGCTGAGGCGAATGTCATGATCGCGAAAGCGGAAGGCACACAGAAAACCGGAGAAGCCGAAGCCAATGTCTTAATTGCCAAGGCCGAAGCTACAGAGAAAGCGGGAACTGCAGAAGCCACTGTCATGCAACTCAAGTTCAGTTCGGAAGCGACTGGCATTGTAGAAAAAGCCAAGGCGATGAAACTGTTTGATGGAGTTGGCCGCGAGCACGAAGAATTCAAAATTCGGATTAATAAAGATAAGGATATCGAACTGGCGGCCATCGCTGCTCAACGGGAGATTGCAGAAGCACAAGCCGGAATCGTTGGGGAAGCACTCAAGTCAGCCCGAATTGATATTGTTGGCGGCGAAACCACATTCTTCGATAAGATCGTAGATTCGATCAAGAGTGGAAAATCGATCGATCGCTTCGTGCATAACAGCGAAACGCTGACAGATATCAAGAATACCTTCTTTAATGGAAACCCTGAGTACTTCGAAGATCAACTCCAGACGTTTATTTCCCGGTTTGGAATGTCCTTTGAAGATGTGAAGAATCTTTCCGTGGCAGCTTTGATTTCACAATTGCTCGTGCAAGCGGACAGCGATGAAGACAAGTCTGTCTTGAATCGTCTGTTGGCGACTGTGAAAAATCTCGGAATTTCAGAGAAAAAAGTTTCTTCCTTCATCAATGCAAAAGTCAAAAAGTAGAAAAGTGTAAACCTAAATTTTCGACTTTTTAAGGTTGCCCTATCGGCCTGCTCTCCAGCTGAAGTTTACCCTTCAGTGGAGAGAGCCGATTGAATTCAAGGCAATGGCCTGTAAAATTTATGGTATCAGGTGCCACGGGAAATAAGATCAATGGCTGATTTGGAAAATAGTTCAGAAGAGGCTGCCGCAGGCAACGCAGATGCGATTGCCCTCGAAAGCAGTACATATGAAATTATTCAAAATCGCTTACAGAGCCATGGAAAAGAACTGAAGACGCGGCTGGGGAAACTCAATGAGCAGCGCAAAGATGTCTTTGGATCGATTGAAACCCAGTTGCTGGGCAGTGACCGCATCACGACCGAGCACAACTGTATTCCCCGTGATATGTTGGCTGTGGGGAACCGGTTTCTGTTTGGTTACAACGTGCACTTCGGTCTCAAATCAGAAACGCATCTGAGCGATGTATTCTCGGTTTACGAATTCAAAGAGGGCACGTACCATGCTTTGCCACTCGATCTGATTCAGGATGACGGGTTCGAAAAAGACTTCAAAGATATCTACCGCTATTACAAAAATGCGACCTTTGCCAAGTTTTTTGTCAAAGGTCCTTTTCTGTATATGCTGTTTAAGGTCGGGAATGGTCCTAAGGATTTTAAGTCATTCAAGTGGGCGTTCCAGGGCGACCGACTGGTGTATGTGGATAATCGGAGTGACCACGAAGTCCAGTATCCACCGCAGCAGGAATTTGAGTGGACGCGTACTCACCGCGATTTGCACTACAAAGGGGCACATCCTCATATTTCCATCGATGATCGACTGTTTGTCGAAACAATTGGTGGCGACCTAACCATCAAGATTGAAAACAATACGGAAACCGGTGAAGGGATCTATTCCGAACCCGTTGATGATCCCGACCAGATTCTGGATGATGCTGAGATCTTCTATGCACTGATCGGTTCCTTAATTCTGCTGAAAATTCGTCCGTATAAAGAAACTCAATTTCGATATTTCATCTATAACGAAAAATTGCAGAAAGCCCAGCGGCTGGATTCGATTCAAGATGCCTGCATTTTGCTTCCCGATGATCATGGACTGGTTTTCTCAAACGGCTATTATCTGCAAAACGGAGAATCGAAAACCTTCGATACAGAATTGCAGGAGATGCTCTATCAGGAACGCATTGCATCTCCCAATGGCGAAGATTATCTCTATGTATTCTATCAGCAGGATCAGGGAGTCTACGTACTGCTGCAGTATAATGTGATTGAGCAGAAGCTTGATACTCCCTTGATTTGTCATGGGTTCACCCGCTTTGAAGGGGGGGAGTTGATCTGTTTTTCCGGTCAGGATGAGCCGCAAAAACATCACATGATTCAGCTCTGGAAAACTCCGTACATCAGTGATTCATTTCAGATCCCACACGAGGCAGATTCATATCTCAATAAAATCGGCAACAAAGATATCGTGCGCGGCATGGCCGAATGCAATGAACTTCTTGGGTTGATTTACCGAAAAGATGCCTACGAGAATCTGTATGTTGATCTGGTCAAACAGACCAGTGCTGTACTTGATTCTTTTTTCTGGATTAACCACAACGAAACATTTGCCTTAGGTGAGGTCGTACTCGAGATCAAGAGGGCGGCAGAAGCTGCGGTCACCGAGTATGAGAAAGTTTTACAGCTCAGGCAGAGTACAAAAAAAGCAACGTCCGAAATTGAGTCACAGGCAAAAAATGCCTTTACCGACATCGATCATCGACGGTTTGATAGGATTGATGACTTTGTCCAGAGTCTGGCAAGCTTACGCAGCTTGCGGGGCGATGTGATTTCGTTACGAGATTTGCGGTATGTCGATCACAGTCTGGTCGATCGGCTGGAACAAAGTGTCGGCGAGCGAACCGAAAAACTGGCGACACGTTGTGTCTCGTTCCTGCTGAGAGAGGATGCGCTCAAGCCGTATGCAGATCGAATTACAGCTGCGACAGAGCAGATTCAAACTGTGGAGAAAGTCGCCGACGCACGAAAAGTCGAACAGGAGATCGAGGCCAGCTCGAACGAACTGGAAATGCTGATCGATATTGTCAGTAATCTGAAAGTCGAAGATACAACACAGCGCACTGCCATCATTGATAATATTTCAACGAACTTTTCCCGGATCAATCAATCCCGGGCTGCCCTGAAACGACGCATTAAAGAGTTGATGTCCGTGGAAGGCGTGGCGGAATTCAACGCTCAGATCAAGCTATTGAATCAAGGGGTGGTCAATTACCTTGATATTTCTGATTCACCTGAAAAATGCGATGATTTTCTCACCAAGCTGATGATTCAGGTTGAGGAGCTCGAGGGCCGGTTTTCGGAATTTGATGAATTCGTCGAGCAATTAACCGAAAAACGGGAAGAAGTTTACGCCGCCTTTGAGACACGCAAGCTGGCGATAGTCGAAAGCCGCAATAAGCGAGCGACTTCGCTCGCGAAGTCGGCAGACCGCATCCTGACCGGAATCAAAAGCCGGGCAGAGCAGCTAAAATCGATCAATGAAATTAACGGTTACTTTGCTTCGGACCTGATGATCGACAAGGTCCGGGACATCGTTCGGCAGTTGGGCGAGTTGCAGGATACGGTTAAAGTCGATGACATCCAAAGCCGTCTGAAAAGTGTTCGCGAAGACGCCGTCCGGCAGTTAAAAGACAAGCAAGAACTGTTTGTTGACGGCGAGAATATCATTAAGCTCGGTAGTCGCCAGTTCACTGTCAATCGCCAGCCACTTGATTTAACGACTGTTTATCGTGATGACGCCCTGCAGTTACATTTAACGGGAACCAATTTCTTTGAAGTAATCGAAGACGAACGTCTGTTGGCGACCAGAGAGGTCTGGAATCAGGAAGTCGTTTCGGAAAACCGTAATGTATATCGAGCGGAGTATTTAACTTTTTGCTTGTTGAAGTCGCTGGAGACTGATCCGGAGCATTCTGTAGACTCACTTGCCAAACTGCCGGATGAGGACCTGCTGGCATTCATTCAGAAGTTCATGGGACCGCGTTATAGTGAAGGCTACGTGAAAGGGGTCCACGACCAGGATACGCTACTACTGTTACGGTCGCTGCTGAATGTGAAACCAGCTTTGGGGCTCCTGCGATATCAATCGGGTGCGCGCGCATTAGCGTCTTTATATTGGGAGTATTTTTGTGACCCGGAAACGAAAACCCTCTTTGCCACGAAATTAGCCGGTTTTGGCAGGGTCATGCAGGTCTTTCCTCAAACCGGGCAACAACAATTTTATATCAATGAATTACAGCAGCAGCTTTCACCATTCGTACAAGGTGTCTCCTGTTTCGATCAGGCATTGGTTCCGGAAGCTGCCGAATATCTGTTTCAGGAACTGGTACGCGGGGAAGCGTTCGTCATCAGTAAGCGGGCAGCCGACCTCTATCATGAGTTCGAAATATATTTAAAACACAATAATGCGCTGGAGCGTCTGCAGGAAAGTCTGGCTGCTACGAATAAAAATCCGGCGAACTGGTTTCTGTTAGCTCGCGACTGGGTTCAGGCGTATCTGGATCATCTGGATTCGGACGAAGATTGCGATTATCTGGATGAAGTGGCGCTGCTGTTGCTTCAGGAAAAACTCGACCGTAGCCGCCTGGTTGATGCGACCGTGACCGCACAGATATCTGGCCTGTCTGGCTCGCATGCACGCATTCAAAATGGGGAGTATCATCTTCATTTCAATCGCTATATGAAGCGGTTAACCGAATTTGAGTCTGTGAATGTTCCACGGTTCGAATCGTATCAATCCTTAAAGAAAGCGATCGTGGACCGGACCCGTGATGCAATGCGGCTCGATGAATTTCGTCCGCGTGTGCTGACTTCTTTTGTACGCAACAGACTGCTTGATGAAGTCTATCTGCCCGTAATTGGTGATAACCTTGCCAAGCAGATGGGCGAAGCGGGCGAGCAGAAACGAACCGACCGCATGGGGCTGCTGATGCTGGTCTCTCCCCCCGGTTACGGGAAAACAACGTTGATGGAATACATCGCCAATCGGTTGGGGATTATTTTCATGAAAATCAACGGACCGGCGCTGGGGCATCAGGTGACCTCACTTGATCCGGCGGCCGCTCCAAATGCGGGTGCCCGGGAAGAAGTCAAGAAATTAAACCTCTCTCTGGAGATGGGTGACAATGTCATGATCTATCTGGATGACATTCAGCACTGTAATCCAGAGTTCCTGCAGAAATTCATTTCGCTCTGTGATGCCCAACGTAAAATTGAAGGCGTTTATCAAGGCGAAACGCGCACCTATGATTTACGAGGCAGAAAAGTCGCCGTCGTGATGGCAGGCAATCCCTATACTGAAAGTGGCGAGAAATTTCAGATTCCCGATATGCTCTCTAACCGGGCCGATATTTATAACCTGGGTGAGGTGATTGGTGAACACGCGGATGCATTCGAAATGAGTTATTTGGAAAACTGCATTACCTCTAATCCGGTACTCAATCCGCTCTCTTCGCGCAGCCAGAAAGACATTTACACCATCATTCAAATGGCACAGGATGGAGCCGGCGAACGCGGCGAGCTGGAAGGCAATTACTCGGTGGAAGAACTCAATGAGATGGTTTCCGCTATGAAAAAACTGATCCGGGTGCGCGATGTGATTCTCAGTGTGAACCGCGAATACATCCGCTCGGCAGGCCAGTCTGATGAATACCGCACGGAACCCGCATTCAAACTGCAGGGCTCTTATCGAAATATGAACCGCATCGCCGAAAAAGTGTTCGCTGTCATGAATGACAAAGAACTTGAGACGCTGATCATCTCTAACTATGAGAATGATGCTCAGACGCTGACCTCAGATACCGAAGGCAATCTGCTAAAGTTCAGAGAACTGATGGGCATTTTAACGGAAACAGAGCTCGCGCGCTGGAACGACATCAAGAAATCGTTCCAGAAAAATCAGCAGCTCAAAGGCGTGGGGGGCGAAGATCGATTGGCCCAGGCAGTGCTGCAGCTCAGCAATGTCGGCGAGGGACTTCAGGACATCCGCGAAACGATGGACGCCGGCATGAGTCGTTTGACGGAGAAGAAAGAGACCAACCTCGATATTTATGCCAAAGACTTCTCAGAGCGTTTCCAACATCTGGCGGAGGGTATGAACGCCATCCAGACGGCACTCTCCTCGGGCGCTAAGGATGTGACCACACTGTTTGAGCAGTCGCTGCAATCGCGTTCGGCACCATCAGCGCCTGCTCCCCAAACTGCGGTGCCAGCACTCACTCCTGACGACAAAATTACGGTTGTCAATAAAATTCCCCGCTCACTGCTGAATGTACTGGAAACACAGTTCGATCTGATGCAGGGCTGGATGCAGCCACTGCTGACTTCTACGCACGCGAACCAGGCTGAGTTCAAGGAACTCAGAGAATTGATCACGCGCTGCCTCACTGATTACAACGCACTGTTGAATCGGATGGATGACGAATAAAACTGCTTTCTGTTGGTTTAATTCATCCAGGGGAGTTGATTCAAATTCGTTTTCTCGCACCGAATCTATCAGAACGCTTGAAGGTATTGCTTGGTGTGTATACTCTTTTGTTCTGTGTTCAAATGGATTGGTATGTTTGCTGGTTATGCTGCCTGTTGAGGTAATAGTGGATATGATTATAGCAATGATGTCATTTTTGGTAGCAAATCCTGCTCCAATGCCTCTTTCAGTGCCCATCATTTTTGCCCTGCTGTCCTTACCCATAAGTGCTATGATCTTGAGGAAAGCGGTCGGTATGTTTAATAACAGGACAATTTCAGATGATGAATGTGTTCGAATACCTTCTTTCTTAGTCGCGATGGGGATTTCATTGTTCGCGACTATTATTGCCGCCATCGTTAGCAGTAGCACCGTATTCGTTTCACAGAGTATTTTCAGGCTCAGTCCTGAAGAATTACGAAGTGGGTATATTGTTCTTTTAATGATTCCTTCAGTGGTTGTCAGTTTTTTTGCCTATAGTGGTGTACTGCGCTGGTTGATGTCTGTCAATTATGGGACAGGAATGCTGATTGTCTTGAATGACTATGTCGTCCGATTCGTGATACTCCTAATCTTAGGTGGGATTGCTTTTGTGCTTGACGGGATTCGATTGAGCTTAAGCCGATAGTAGAAGTGAAAGTAGTGTGGCGTTTCTTTTGGTTTCCTTTGAAAGGAACTACGCCAACTTATGTAGCAGCTCAGCGTAAGGGATTGTCACGGGGCGTGAAGCCATAGCGTTCCCGTTTGTTGTTGCGTTCCGCATCCAGATGTCCTGAGCGATCCAAGTTGGTGTGGATTGATCGAAGCCTTTCAGTAAATCTTTTCGCTGGCTAAAACGAGTGTCATTGATCCCTTCCACCCTTTCAACAAATCACGACGGTTAAGTCGCGAACGAATTGTTATGGGAGCTTTTGGTTATCAGCATTGTTTATTGAATCTTGCCACGCCCCAGAATCGGCCAGACGACTTCCAGGCGATCGTTGCGGAAGCCGTAGAAGTTTTCGTGCAGGA